>JBCCHT010000015.1:0-234980 GCA_039028615.1 Myxococcota bacterium
CCCCGACCGGGGGGTTTCCCGGTAGGGCCCCCCCCCCCCGGGGGGGGGCCGCGCCTCGGCGTGATGTCCGTTCAGCTATGGTCGGCATACTCCACACACCGTGCGGATCCTCGGCGGAAGTCTACATCCATTTCGCGCCGCCCACCGCCAAGCTCCAGATCGCGTTTTCCGAGTCCACGAACTGGAGTGAGAACGTCGACGTGGTCCAAATGCTGCCGTGCTTGGTGATCACGATCGGCGTCGCGTTGCTCACGGGAAGCATGACGGGAACACCTCCGAGCTCATAGCTCGCGAGGAAGGTCGCCGCTCCGGCCGCGACCTTGAACTGGTCTTTGCCGACCTCGCCACCGACCACGGTACTCGCGAGCAGGACAGAGAACCTCTCGATTTCCACCTCGTCCGCACCATCCGACACTACCGTGGAACCGGCCGACCGGAGCTCGAGCCGATTGAGCTTCCAGTCCGGGCCGGCGTCCGTGAACCCGATACGCGAGCACGTGTCGCCGCTGCACCCGAGAGACTCCGACGCGAAAGTCGGATTGGCCGTCGCGGTTCCGTTCTCGGTTTGCGCACCGCTCAGGGCTCCGTCACCCGTCGCGAGCACCAACGTAAAGCCCGGCGAGGGATCCAAGCCGAGGAACGCTTGGCCATCGCTGCCGCTATTGTCGACGCACTCGATGTAGTCATCCTCCGATGCGGGCAGGAAGAGATTGTTGACCTCTCCATCGATGGAGATCTGTGGATTCTCGATGAGCGGCCAATCGTCGCTGTTGCCGATGTTCCAGGTGGCTTGTAGCGGGGGATTCAAGCTGCCTGGCCCCCAGTTGGCAAAGTCGCCGCCCTTGAACGCGTGCCGGAGCGGCGGCGCGGCCACGTCATCGTTCGTGCGAGCCCGATCGCTCAGCCTGCCCGCGGCGCGGACTGCTTCTCGACGCCGGGCCAACATCGGGGTCTCCGAGTCTTGCCGTCGTCCATCGTCAACGAGGGAAGCAGTCCGCAAGATCACTCGCGGATGAACGAGGTCGCCAGAACGGGGCGCGATCATGAGCGAGTTTCGTGGGTCGCTGGAACCTCCGATGGTTCGAGCGACCCAGAGGAGCATTCATTTGCACTGCTTCTCGTCCCCAATGTCGTCCTACGTGGAACCGCAGTGGCCGAGGCGACATCGCGAACACGGGCGATGGCCCGTTTGGTCATAGGAGCGACACCCTTCTCTGAGGGTGGTCAGTATCGCCCCATCCAGCTTCGAGTTTCTCCGCCTGCAAAGTCGGTGTGCAACCTATTGAGATCGCCTGCACAGGCACGAAGTAACCACTTCGGGGGTGGCCCAGTGTCTCGCACTGACTCAGATGTCGACCGGATTGGCCCGTTTTGGTCTCCAGCGATGAACTCCGGGCTGCAATGGAGTATGGTCGTTTCCTCCACACAGCGCTACGTTGCGAAGATAGCTTCGGTAGCACACGTCCATGTCGGTAGCGGTCACATTCGACTTACCCCCACCCGGATTTGTCCTCGGTTGGGCTTTCGCCGGGGACCTGTTCATCACGGCAGGTCACAAGGGTTCGCTCTCAGATGAGCGTCTCGACGAGTACCAAGCGGCCATCGAGAGCCGTGAGTTCAGCTGTGTGCTGGGAATCGCGATTGGCGCTATCGGTGTGACCAGCGTCCAGCGCAAACGAATCGCTCAGTTGCTCAAGGGCAAGAAAATCATCGTCATCACGGATAGTGCGATCTCTCGAGGAATCATGACCGCACTAGGTTGGCTCGGACTCGACATCAAGAGTTTCAACGTCACCGAGTTCGAGCTCGCAGCCGAACAGTTCGATTTGCCGAACCTGCCCGCCAGCGAGATTTTGAAGGTCGCCACCACGCTGAAGGACCAGTGTCACCCAGACTACGTTCAGCGAGCTGCGATGTAGTGCTCATCGACGGCGTTGACGGGCCATGCTCATGAAGGCATGGCCTGCCGTGCGACCGAGTTGGCCGCGCTGACCCATTTCGTTGGATTCAGACCGGTAGCGGGCGTGGCGAGTCTACGACGCTCGAGAACACCGCGGCTTTGGCATCGGCGCTCTGCTGGTCATCGACCAAGGCATTGAGAACCGTGGCTCCTTCGCGGTACCTCGAAACGCAGTAGTGAAACCCGAGGTTCCCCTCCATGTTCGTGTCCCACACTTCTACGAGAAGGTCGCGCACTTGGCCCGCGGGGAGGCTCTTGCACTGCGCAAGAAAATCCCGATACCGATCTCTGACGTACTCGACAGTCGCGACCGCACCCTCGAAGTAGTCTGTGACGGTTTTGCCCGGCGCAAAGACAGAGGGGAAGTTCTCCGTGTCCTCGATGGTGCGGTCCTTGTAGACGGAAAACAGGTCGTTTACGGCCGCGCAGTGCAGGCTGGATATGAGTGCGCCCGCACGGCACTCCCGCGGATGTTGGTGGATGTACCCCCGCACCGTGGAGAGGGGAATGTTCCGTTCGTATGCCTTGAACAAGATCTCCATTTCGTAGCAAGGCAAGATTCCACAGCTCAGTGCTCGATTGCGCTCGTAGTCGTCGACGAGGTCCATCGACTTCTGCGTCATGGTGACCTTGGTCGCGAATGAGTCGAAGAACTGGTGAGTCTCGGAGAACAAGGGCTCGAGTTCGGAACTCGAGAAACACTGGAGCAGCTCTGCGCGTACCTGGTTGAGCAGATGACAGCAGTCGTTGAGTTGCTGTCGAAGCTCCACGGGCCCCTCGAGATGGCTCCGGCGCACGAGCCCTTCGCCGTGCCGCAGACCAGAATTCGAGAATTCCGCCTTGACCAGCGCAATGGACTGCGGAACGAAGTCTGTGCCCGCGTGCGCCTTGCTGACATCGTGCATGTCATCCCAGATCCACAGCGCGAGTAGCCACAGCGAGTACAGGTGTGAAAAGTGTCCAACTTTCTCCTCCTGTGAGTCCGCCTCCGGTTGATACGTCGATGTCGCACAGTGCGCTACCACGGGGATTAGGCCGTGATAGGACTCACCGCCCAGCTGTTCGAGCGACGACGACAGCTCACGAGAGAGCCGTTCAACCCGGGATGCGCGGTGGCGCTCACGGAGCCCGTACGCTCGAGTCGAGCACCACTTTGCGAGCGCGTTCGACTCGAGATTGAGTAGCTGGCTGCGCTCGAACCCATCTGCCAGTTTGACAGGGACGGCTTCAGCGCCGGTGGGTACGAGATATACAGGTGGACTCTCTGGGCCAACGCCAGTGTGCTCCAACCCGATTGTGATTGCCGTATGTGCGTGTTCTATCCACGCACGCCGTTCCGACGCCATTGGTCAACTCCCCCCGGTGAGTGCCCCCGCACTCGAGTATCCCGAATCTTCCGACTTCGCCCTACATCAGGCCAACCCCAACTCCGCAATGCAATTGCGGGCTCTCTTTGAGGTCCGTCCCTCAGGCGATTGAAATTCGGCTGTTGCTACAAGCTGCCACTAGTTACCGGCAGCGGACATGTAACATATCGACCGGCCGTTTAGGGGTCAAGCGGATAATGTGTTCGGCCCAGTACGGAATCTCTTGTATGTGGGTGAAGTCCCATTTTGGAACAATTGCATAAAAGGGCTAGTTGCATCTTTCTGCGATCGGGTCTCATTCGCCGCGCCCGCCGGCCACTCGACGGAGAGTGGCCCACGGGCCGCCTCGCAGACGCCGCCGATGAGTGACTCGCGGATGACCAGTGGCACTGTTGCACGTGACGACGTTTTGGACTGTTTAGCGTGCAACTGCGACCCTCGAGATCAACGGAACTCGGAGTGCGCGAGAGTCATGCAAACAACGTCTCGGAGACGATACGACCATCGCGTTCGTACACGGTCTCTGGCTTCGTCCAAATCGATGGAGAGGCTGCCACCCGAGGCCGTGCTTGGCCCATAGTGCTCAATCTGTAAGCTGCATAGCGCATGAGTTGGGTGGGGCCGGCGGAATGCTGATCGATCAAAATGGTTATTTCGTGCCACGTCGACTTCCGTTTCCAATGTTCCATACGCACATGAGGCAGCCTGCTCGGTGCCATTAGTTTCGCGTCCTGCTCCGGGCGAGGGGCTGGGCGTCTCATCCGCCTTTCGACTCGCGATTTCACGCCTGGCGGCGTCGTCGTCTCGGTTGCCGACTCGAGGACCTATCGATGTGTCCCCGTACGCGCCCCACGACCCTCACTGAAGAGGATACGGAGAAGATGGTGGCGCCGCCCCGGTCAGACCAGACATTCATCCGCGCCGCACATCGGGGCCAGGAGACGCGCACACGACCCGAGCGACGAGGTCTCTACCGAGGTCCCGAGGGGGTCTACGGGGCTTTGCCGTCAGCTTGAGTAATGGGCTCGTCGTGGAAGTCCGAGAAACGAGGCGCGCCCTCCTGAAGCTCGCTGACGATCTGCCCTCGCCGATAGAGGGTTCGTTTGGTGACGTGGCCCTGCTCGTTGAACTCGAGCTTCTCCCCCTCACGCTCGCCATCGCGAAAGTACGTCCATTGGGAACGCTTGCCGTTGTCGTGGAACTTCTCTTGTTCCCCGAAACGAGTCCCTTCGCAATACTTCGAACTCGATTTTGGCTCTCCGTTGGGCCACCATTCTCGCACCGGCCCGTGTCGGCGATGGTCGACGTATGCGCCCTCGAGTTCGAGCTTGCCACTCGGTCCGTAGGTCAGCCACGGGCCATGTCGCCGCCCTTTCTTCCAGGTCCACTTGTAGTGCGTCGTGCCGTCGGCATTCAGTGACGTATGAATGCCGTGATCCTCTCCGTAGTCGTACGTGAGGACTCCCTCCGGCGAACCATCGGAGTAGAAGCTTTCCCAGTGTCGGTGAGGCTTTCCCTCGTCGAACCACGCTCGGGCCTTGACCTGCTCCGCATCCCACCATTTCAGCGCCGCGCCGTGGAGCTTGCCTTCTCGCAGCTCAGCTGCTTCTGTGACGGAGAATTCTCCGTCGCGAACTGCCGCGACTCGGTAGCGCCCGTTGCCGGCTGAATCGATGCATCGTTGGCTGTCGGGCTGTTCGGGCTTCCACTCGACGTTCCCTGAGGAACGGATTCCAGAGCCGCTTTCGGGCGGCATCAACAGCGTCCGCATCGCTTCGTCGACTTCGTAGACGGGCAACAGCGGGCCTTTCGCGGTAGTGCCTGGGGGGCAGGAAAGCTCCTTCGAACTCGCCCACCGGGCAAGTTCTTCCAACCGACGTTTCTCGTCTTCGGTCCGCGGATCGACCTCGATCGCGTCGGGGATCGGAACGTCACATTCCGATGACCAGCTTGGGGTGGGATCGGTAGATGGGGTGGACTCGTTGGCCGCAGCCGGCTCCGGTGAAGACCGACAACCACTCGCGAGTACCATCCCGAGCGTCAGTATCCGTGTCTTATCCACGCCGAATCGAGGCCTTTCCCGCGGCCCGCAGAGCAACCACGTACCTCGAGTCGATTTCGATGTCTGCGCGGCGAAATTCCTCGCTCTCCTGGTTGGTATCAACAAAGTTCTCGGCCGCGAGTTGTTCGCTGTCACCCAATCCAAGGGCGAAGACGCGGGAGGAGTCGACCCTAAAATCATCCCGCAACCGATCTTTGATGGCTTGGACCGTGTTCCTCGCCCGGAGGTCCGTCAGTTCGCGGTTTCGAGCCGATGTATCGGGCAGGTCTGCGTGCGCGGCCACTACGAGCCGCGTGAACGAGTGCATCAGAGCGTAACGTTCCCGCGCGACGAGCACGTCCAGCGTAGCGAGGCCGCGGCGATTGAGAAGCGCACTTCCGAAATCGAACCCCGGCAAGGATTCATCGTCCTCGAGCGTCGCATCCATCTGAGCATCTTCGATATCGATGATGATCTTGTCGCGCTCATGGGCGAAACTCTCGACCCATCCGATCAAGCCTATGAAGCCGGCGTCCGACCCAATTCCATATTTTTTGTCGATTCTTGGTTCAGTTTTTTCGACTCCCTTCTCACCTTTGATATCGATGCCGATATCTCCGAAATCGAACTGTAGCGGGTATGGGATCATGTCGTTGTTCCCGAATATGATCAGGGTTTCTTCGCTCATGGTCCCGCCCTTGAAGTTTTCGGTATAAGTCACGCCAAACTCGCCCAGGGTCGCCAGTCCGTTGAAGTCTGGCCCTTGCCAGTCATAGGGAGTGGCGTATGTCGTGGCGTCTTTCCCGGTGGTCACCGCGAAGGGGGTGCCGAAGCCCAACCCTACTCCCACTAGGGTCAGTACGAGATGGTAGGTGTCGACGTGCTCCTCCGCCCCCGTATCATCGACCTTAAACTTTTCTATCTTGAGCCCTGCCGCGGAACTACCAATGCCGACCGGGCCAGCCTCCGCCCCGACCTCGAGTTCATTGAGAGTTGCTTTGTATATGAAGTTGGCGATGTGGCCACCGACATAGTGGAGGACCTCCGGTACATAGCTCATGGATGGGTCTCTTCGTAGAAGAAACACTCTCTTCTTCTTGTCGAGCGGGTGAGGGAATTCGCGGTGCTCTCCCCCCGCGACTCGGGTCCGGTACATCCTGACGGCGTCGTCGAGGAATGCGAGAACGGGCTTGGTGATACCGTCGATCTCCATGGACTCGGTGCCGAGCTCAGTCCTCAGGTACAGCCGAGCGGCTGCTGCATCGAGCTCGATCCAGGGCTTTCGAGCGAGCGCGAGCCGTTTCTCGATGTTGTACATTCGATCGGGAAAATGCTCGTACTCGGTGGTCAGTAGTAGCTCGTGAATGTTGGCTCGGATCTGCGGGATCTCGAGCCGCAGTTGCTTCTTCTGCCAAGGGTGCAAGGGCCACCAGAGCATGGTCGCGGTCAGGGTTTCGGTCCTGGTTCTTCGCGAGCTCCGGATCCGCTGCACCAGCCCCGGCAGCGATTGCATGAAGGGCGTTGGGCCGCTGTAGTAGCGCTTCAGGATGTTGATCGCTCGTAGCTGTCGAGTCGGTCCTCCCGACCCCTTCAGCTCGAGCTTCCACTCGTCCTTGCCGATTTGTGTCAGGGTGCCATGGGAGTCGGGAACCTTGACGTTGGTGCATTCGTAGGCACGGGCACCGTTTTCGTAGAAGTAGATGTCGAAGGTGTCTGCGCCCCTAAAGTCGCCGCCGCCGAAGATGATGAACTTGTTGAAGTTTCGGGCGTTGTCGTCGACATTCACGCCAGCGCTCTTCATCACTGCGCGGCACTGCTCGGCGGTGAGCAAGGGTGCGATCTGAAACTCGATGTGCCGCCCCGCCTGGCTGATCTGAGCACTCAGTGGCCAGCCTCTCGTCTCTTTGTCGTCGTCGAAGGTACTCTGATACCGACCGTTGGCGTCGATCGGGCAGGTAATCGTGACCTCCGGGGCTGCAATGCGGTTGGCGCTGCCGGTTGGCGTCCGCTTCTTCAGCCGGCTCTTCGTTCGGGCGTGGCCGTGGCCGAGGGAGGCCAGGGGTTTGACTTCCATCTTGGTCATGCGTCCACCGACTTCAGGTAGGGGACTTGAACGTCCTGGGAACGGACCGGATCGATCGTCTCTATATCTGCGTAGGGGACGCCCTCGAACAACAAGGTCGTATCCGGGCCGGAGTGTGCGAGAAGACGGTAGTCGGATGCGGTGGGAACGTCCTCGAACTCGAACTCGTAGAAGCCGTCACGGGCGGTGGCGTCGTCGGCCAAGGCCAAGATGCGATCGTAGTCTCCTTGGTGGGACTTGAGCTCGTAACGTAGATCGTGGCGGACGGCATCGTCTTCGGGCAGATATACGAAGACGCTGCCGAACTCCCACGCCCCCGGTTCGTGTTCGACGGGCAAGGTCTCGTACGTAGTGCGACCATCGAGGTAGAGCAGGTCGACGGAGAGAGTCTCGTCCAGGAGCGACTCCGGAGTGCTCAAGACGAGGTCGACCATGCGCCCCACGCCGAGGGGGGCTTCACCGAGTGCCTCGGGTGCGTTAGTGGCGACGCGGGCGGAGGCCCCCAGGTGCGGCACGTCGGGGTGCAGGCGAACGGCCTCGTCGGGGACTTCGTGTTTCTCCATCCAGCGCTCGAGTTCGTATCGAAGTACGGCGAACATGGCCCCGAGCGTTTGGCGACCACACACTCCGTCTTCGAGGATATCGGCGTCGAAGCGTCGGTTGTACTCGCCCTGGAACGCAGTGAGGCCAGCGGTCGCCTCATCGCTCGGTGCCTGGTCGGGCGGACCCATGTGACAAGACCATCGACGCTCTTGACCGAGGTAGTTGACGTACTCCGCGACGTTGGACAGAGAACCGTGGCTCGTCGCGATGGCGACCCAGTCGTCCTTCGCGTCTCGCAACAAGGCGATGATGCCTTCGGCTCGAGCGCGGGCGAGGCCATCGGCGTTCGCCTCCTGTGGATCCGCGTGGCCGACGACCGTGAGGGCCGAGTCGAACTCGTCGTCGAGCACGTGGAGTGCGGCCATGATGCTCGCGAGAGGATGGTGATCGTCGGTCGCCCCCGACGGAACCAGCAGCGCCGAGTTGGGGCGAAACCGTAGATGCGGGCGTTGGATTCGCCGTAGGTGCGGGCGACGGACGACGACCTGAGCGTGTTCCCCGGGGTCGAGCTCGAGCGGCTCGAGGCGGCCGCCCGGAGCATGGGCAACCTGCTGTCGCGCCGAAGAAGGAGCGGGCCGATCCGCGGCCTGCGCCGGGTCGTCGTGGGTCCAGCGAAGCTGCTCGACGAACAACTCCACCCGAACGGCCTCTCTCAGCCCATCAACGCGGTGAACCTGCTGGTCGAGCCCCCCGCTGATCACCCTGGCATCGAGGCCGAGCCGAAACTCTCCATCGGCAGGGCGCCCCTTCTCGTCGACGACCTCGAAGGACACCCAGGTCGTCGCAGGTTCGGGTTCGGAGCTCGGTGGCGGGATGTCGGCCGCCAGTGGTTCGCCTAGGTCTCCGAGTTCCTGCAGGTCGGTCATGACCGGCTCGGCCATGAGCCCGAGACCGTCCTCCATCCGCACTACGACGAGCCGACCAGAAACGAGCGCCTCGATGACCACGGAGGTCGGGTTTCGGCTGGGGCTGCCGCCGAGCTTCTCGGCGAGCTCGGTCACGCGCCGTTCGAAGCTTCGTCCGCTGTTTTGCAGCCCCTCGGTCAACAGCCGCTGCGCGGCGTCACGACTCAGGCCGGCGCGTAGGTTCGCTGACGAAACTACGGCGTAGCGAGCATTGCCGTGTCGAATCTCGAACGAGCGTGACATCGGACTCGAACTCCTGTCGACGGGGACCCATGGGATTCGGAGCGTGCACGGATCACGGGCGGTCCCTCGAGCGCGCAGACTAGCATGCCCAAACTTAGGCAGCGCCAACGGCAGGTTAGACGGAATTTTTCGACAGATTGATCATGGGCCCGCCCTTACTGACCTCCGCTTCGTATCCGTCCGCGAGGCTCAGCGCAGCGCAGAGGTTCGTCCAATGCATGGCCGCGTCGAGAGTTCTCCGCTCGTCGTTCTCAACGAACTCGACTCTCCCTTCTGCGTGCCGACCCGGTTCGGCCCCACCCATTGGGGGAAGAAAGCCCACTTCGGCGCGGTCCCTCGATCCCCCCATGTCAGAAACTCCTCGCCCGCATCATAGAGCCCCCGAATGAAGCCCGCGTACCTCTCCCTGTTGTTCGGAGCCTCCCTCGTCGCCGGCTGTGCGACCGGACGCGGCGACCGGGCGCTACGGCACGAGCGCTACGCGGATGCCCTCGAGGCCTACGACGAGGCCCTGCGTCGACGCCCGGGCCACGCAAAGCTGGAGCAGCGACGCCAGGAGGCCCGCGAAGGGTGGACCCGCGAGCGCCTGGCGGAGGTCGGCCGGCTGAGGGGCGGACGCCATATCGAGGCGAGCGCGCGGGTCAACGAGTTGCTCGAGCGCACGAGGGAGTGGACGCTCCGTGCGGAGCTGAGCGGCCGACTGACGGCCGAGGTCGAGGCGAGCGCCCGCCAGGATCACGAGCGAGCCCGACGGGTGCTCCAGGACCACGGGCCGCTCGCGGCTGAAGCCACCCTCCCTCAGGGAAGCGCGCTGCTGCGCGAGCCCGTCTACGACGCGGTCCGGGCCGAGACGGCGGCCGAGATCCTCGCGGCGGGTCAGCAGCGTTGCCGAGACCTCGCAGGCTCGACGGACCCCTTCGTGGTGACGCTCGCCGGGTTTTACTGCCACCATTTCCACGCTCCGATCCCCGCTCCGCCGGCCCGACCCGATGCGTGCGCGACGATCGGCTTCGAGGGCTCCATCGACGGTGAGACTCCCGCTGAGGCCCATGCCCTGCGCAAGGAACTCACGTGGGCCTTTCGCCACGGTCCCTACTACGACCCTCGTGCGGCATGCACCATTCGCGTGACCCTCGACGGTACCCGAGCCGAGTCACACTCGGTCCGAGCGGTGACGCTGCACGCCCAATGGGAGGAGAGCGAGCCGTACCAAGCGACCGTGTACGAACGCGTCCCGTACCAAGAGACGGAGTGGTACACGGACCGGGAGTCCTACACCGAGAGCGAGCCTTACCAAGATCGTGAGTCGTATACGACGTATCGATCGGAGAACTACTCCTGTGGCTGGTCGCCGCCCCAGACCTGCACCCGTTCCGTTCCCCACACCGAGTATCGCTTGGTCACCAAGTACCGCACGGTCACCAAGTACCGTAACGTTCGCAGGTCGAGGCTGGTCACCAAGTATCGTGAAGAAGCCCGGCTGGTCACGGAGTATCGCTCCGTGCCACGGACGTTTAGCTACCCGGCAAACGAGCACGTGTTCAGCTACGACTCGGTCGTCTCCATGCGCGTCGGGCTCGCTCCCGCCGTGCTCGAGTCCTATCGAGAGGCGGACACGCGTACGAGCCACGAGCATGAGGTGACCTTCGCCCCGGCCGAGGTCAGGCCCACGGCCGCCACTGCGCCTCGTCGCAGCGACCGGTTCGCGAGCGAGCTCGCCAAGGCCCGCGCTCGGCTCCAGACGGCGTTGTCCGAGGCCTTCCTGAAGCGGCACTGTGACCTCTCGATCGACTTCGATGCCGACGCGGCGGCGGCCTGCCTGTTGAGCCGGCCGCGCCGGATCCCCAAAGCCGCTCGAGCCGCCCTGCAGGCGCAGTTTCGCGACGACCCTGGGGCCATCGCCCGGCTACTCCCGGACAACCCCTGGGTCCCGCCACGCGACGGGTGACGCCCGCTCCAATCCCGACGCGGCTGCGGGCATGTCCGTCACGGGATCCAAGACCAGACCTGCACCTCGAAGAAGCGAACGAGTTCCTTCGAGAACGCCTCCCACACGAGCAACGACGGACCGTCGACCTTGGCGAAACCCGTCATGCCATTCCGTAGTTTCTCTTCGTGGTCATCGTCGACCAGGGCGATGACCTTGAGGACGTTGCCGAACTTTTCTTCGGTGACGTCCCAGTCGATGTGCACGACCGTGGCCGCGAAGGTCTCGGAGCTGTAGGCCACGGCCTTGAGCTGGACGGTCGAGCCCACGCCGACGTGCCCGGCCTCCGACTCGGGGAGCTCGATCTCGGCGGTCATGCGGCCCAGTGCTTCGACCTGAGCGAACACGTCGCCGCTGCGATAGTAGCTGTTGCCCTTCTCCCGCAGGCGCAGTGACAAGAGTCGACCGTCGAAGGGCATCGTCAGCTGCGAGCGACGAATGCGATCGAGGTGGACCTCTCGCTGGGCGGCGAGCGTTCGAAGCTTCGCTTCGGCCTCGGCGACCTCGAACTCGGTGGGGCCGAGCTTGGCCACTTCGAGCTCGGCCCGGCGTCGCTTGACCTGGTCGAGGTCGACCGAGAGCTGACGCTCCGCTTCGTCGTATTCCTGCTGGGAGACCACTTCATCGCCCAGCAGGCTCTTGACGCGACTGAAGGAGAGGCGACTGAACTTGACACGAGTGCGGGCCACGGTGAGCGCGCTTTGGGCGACCTCGATGTCTTGGGACCTTGGGTATAGGGCGAAGTCATCGATCACGGCCTGCTGCTCGGCCATCTTCTGGTCGAGGATCTCGACCTGCGCTTCGTCCTCGTGAGTGGCGAGCTGGGCGATCACGGTGCCTTTGGCCAGCGTCTCGCCGCCATCGAAGTACACGGTCTCGATGCGTCCCGAGACGTCGGTCGTGATGCCCTGCTGCAGCGGTGGGTGTACGACGAAGTGACCGCCCGCACGGTACTCGTAGGGCAGGAACATCAATACTGCGAGCGTGAACAGGCCCGCCTTCCACGCGTAGCTGGCGAAGCCTCGCGGCGGCTTGCCTTCGATGATCCCCTCGCGGTCTTCGCCTAGCGTGCGGCTGCGCCAGCGGTCGAACTGCAGGGCGCGATCGTAGGCCTGCTCGACGCGCGAGAAGTAGCTGAGCACGCGTCGTAGGATGATGAAGCCCACGATGACGCCGATGATCACCGTGCTGCCGCCCAGCTCGACTCGGTTGAGCACGAACGCCACCCCGCCCACGACCAGCAGGAACATGAACGCGGCCGTGGCGGCGGCGTAGGTGGCCAGCAACAGCTCGTTGGCTTGCTTGAAGCCGCGCCCGCGCGCCTTGTTGAGCAGGGTCTTGAACGCCTTGCCGCGCAGGTGAGGCTCGTCGGTGAACGCGGAGAGGAGGTGGTAGCCGTTGCTCTTGATCAGCGGGTTGGCGGTGAACAGCAGGCTGAACGCGGCCGTGAACGACACGGCCAGCGCGAACCGGGACACCTCGCCATAAAACCCCTTCGAGCCGAACCACACGAACATCCCGGCGCTGAAGATCGCCAGGCGCAGGAGCATGGGGGCCCCGTGCAGCCACATGCGCTCGACTCGAGACAGCTGTGCGAGGTGGCCGATGCGGGTCCCGAAGCGAGGATAGATGCCCAAGAGCAGGACGATGCCGAAGGCGCTGACCGTGGCTCGGAAGCGATGGGCGAGCATGGCCGTGGTGCACACGACGGCCAGGTTCACGGTGAGGAGGCTTATTACCCAGTGCTCGACCAGATCGAAGCCCTCGAGCATGACGACCAGCTCGGCGTAGAGGGGCTGCGCATTGCGGGCGGCGAGCATGAGGGCCCCCACGGCCACCAGCGGCAGGACGAGCAAGAGGTGCCGCAGGGGAGCGAGCAGGGGAGTGAACAAGCGCAGCAGGAGGGTGGGGTCGAACAACACCAGCATCCACCGCGTGGCGCGGGGGTCGAAGTCGATCGCGTCCTGCATGCCCGCGACCAAGGTCTCGTCCGCGTCGACCTTGGTATTGCCGGTCCCCGGTGGCGTCGCGGCCGTTGCTGCGGCCACGCTGGCGCTGGCCGATGCAACCTTGGCGCGCTGTGACACCGCGGTCGCGCGCTCGCCCTCGACCTGGTAGGTCTTGCGGAAGAATCGCTCGAGCAAGGGGTGCTTGGTGGCGGCCTCGTTCAGCAGCTTGGCGTCGGCGAGCGAGGCCAATAGCTCGTCTCGCTCGGCTCGCAGCAGTTTGCGGCCAAAGCGGTCCTCGAACACGCCCTGCAGCGTCTGCTCGTCTTTGCAGCCCGGCAGCACCTCGAGCACGAAGAACTGCCAGGGCTCCAGGTCGTAGCTCTTGCCCTTGACCTTGTCGCGCAGCACGAAGGTCTGACGATCGTCCTCGCCGACGCGGAACGACTGCAGGCGCTGAACGAGGTGGGCGGGGGTGGCTACCCGACTCGGCGGCGTGGAGTTTTGTGGGTCACTCATGGCTCACTCGTTCATTGCTCGTCCAGCGGCTCGGCCCCCAGAGCCTCGAATGCGTAGTCTTCGATTTCCTTGACCTTGACCAGGCGGTTCTTGAGCTCGAGCAACAGGGCCTCGAACCATCGGATCTGGTACTCGATGTGACGACGTTGCTCGACGATGTCTTCGAGCGGGGCGTTGCGAGGGGGGCGGCCGTGCTCGTCGAACAAGAACTTGATGCCCTCGACGACCTGTCGATTGGTATTGAGGTGCTCGACCTGCTTCTCCAGGAACTTCTTGACCTTCTTCGCCTTGAACTCCTGGATCACCGCCGTCCGAAGCGCGCGCTGCCGAGGGGTGAGCGCATCCAGATTTGGATGCGTCGTGACCGGGTCGCCCTGGATGGGGCCGAGCTTGGGGCGCTTGCCCGGGACTCGCCACGGAGGCGGACTGTTGCCATCGCCGACCATCAGTAGCCAAACTCCTGGGCCAGCTCCACGACGCGGGGATGAAGGCCTTCGCCGTCATCACGCCACGGCACGGGCTGGTCGAGCCGGGGCACCTTGACCTTGTGCGGACGAAACGTGGGCCCGCGCAGGAAATTGGGGTCGTTGCCGAACATCGCCGTCAGCGGGCCAAAGCAGGCGAACGGCGAGCGCTCGGGGTGCATCATGTCGTCGACGGCCTGCTCGTCGTCGCGGATGGCCAGCCATCGACAGATCTTGGCCAGCTGGCGCGGAGGGTCGGACATGATGTCCTCGCCGCGTACGCGTAGCTTCCGATGCTCCGGGATGATGTCGAGGAAGTTCAAGATGTTGATGTTGAGGTCGTACCAGGCGTACTGCGGCTCGATGACGGCTCGGTCGCCCTGGAACTCCATGGAGTTGACGTAGAGCGCGAACGCTCCCCAGTTCATCTTCATGACCGACTTGCACTGCCCCACGGGGTGCCGGGTGAGATGCAGGTACCGCGCTTCGGGAAAGGCCTCGTCCATGGCCAGCATGCGCTCCAGCGCGATGGTGTAGGCCGGGCTCTTCTCGACCGGAATGAGCGGGTCGATCTTGGCCACCAGCTCCCGGTAGACCTCGCCTACGGGCATGTCCTCACGAGCGGCCGCCCAGTGGCTGGCCATGGTCACCGTGGCCTTGGTCTGCTCGCCTCCGTAGATCTCGGCCACCGCACGCAAGATGCCCTGACGGGCGCGCGTGTTGTCGCTGATCTCGTCGGTCTCCCGGGTCCATAGGTCTTTGAGCCGTCGTCCGTTGAACAGGCATAGCTCGGGCAACCCGAACGCCTCGGGGTGTTGTCCGAGCATCGCGTTGATGAGTGAGGTGTACGAGCGCGGAGGCGCCAACAAGAACAGCGGCTGGGCCATGACGAGTTCCTAGCCGAGCGACCCCTCCACGAACGGAACCTCGAAGCACTTGGCGTGCATGATGGGGCCGTGGCCGAAGTAGCCGTCCTCCCCGAACAGCTCGCCATGATCGGAGGTGACGATGAAGTGCGTGTCGCGGGGGACCTTCTCCATCAGCTCGCCGAGGAGGCGGTCGACATGCTCGACACAGGCCACCTGCTGGCGATGCAGCGACGCGAAGCGCTCTGGGGTGAAGAAGTCCTTGGCGCCCGCCGTGGCCAGCCGTGCGTCGTTGCCCGAGCCCATGGCCTTGAGCGCGCCGTGGACCCCGGACACCCGCGGGAGCTCCTCGCCCGACAGCATGTACGGATAGTGCGTCTCCCCGAGGTTGAGCAGGTAGTAGTGCGGGTCGTCCTCGTCACAGTCGATC
This sequence comes from Myxococcota bacterium, assembly GCA_039028615.1. Lineage (GTDB taxonomy): Bacteria > Myxococcota_A > Polyangia > Nannocystales > Nannocystaceae > Paraliomyxa. The sequence goes on from JBCCHT010000015.1 coordinate 15,415, forward strand.
TCGTCGATCATCGTCTGGAAATCGTTGTGATGAGGCATTTTCTTGTACTCGTCGAAGTGTTGCCGCAACAACGTGAACTGATTGAGTACGGGCATGGAGACCTTGGCGACGGTGCGGTAGCCCAGGTTGCCCAGTGCCTTGGGGAGCGACAGCTCGGGCAGGAAGTCGCGAAATGCCACGTCGGGTAAGCCCGTGCGTGCGCGCCAGTGGGCAAACTCGTCGCGATAGACCTCGGACGCCATCACCCCCTTGGGGCTGTCGTGCGGCATCATCCCCATGACGAAGGTGTAGTGGGATGGGGCGGTCCACGAGGCGTACGAGTAGCGCTTGCGACAGTCGCCGAGTCGGTCGATGTTGGGCGTGCGTGCGGCCTCGAACGAGTCGTACCGGCAGCTGTCCATAATGATGGTGATGACTGAATTCATGGCAATCCCAGGGACTGGAAGAAGTCGTCGACTGCGGCCGTGTACGGGCCTTCCGTGCCGAGCTGAATGTTGGTGTCGCGATGAGACAGGGAGACGGGAAGCACCGTGACCCGGCCGCCCAGCGTCCGCGCCTTGGCCATGAAGGCACGGGCTTGCGGACACGAGGCGCGACGCTCGCTCGAGCACACGATGAACATCGGATCGGGGGCCTCGCCGAGGCGATGCAGCGGTGACGCGAGGCGCCAATACTGCTCGTCGTCGCGGAAAGCTCGATCGTAGAACCGAAAGTGCCGCCGCTTCATGATTCGTTCGACGTCGAAGGCGGCGCTGTCGAGCGCCACCGTGCCCAGCCATGGGCGCGCCCCGTGGTCGGCGGCAATGGATCGATCGGCCGCGAGGAGTGACACGAGGTGGGCCCCCGACGAGTGGCCGAGCAAGACGACCCGCTCACCGTCGCCTCCCCAGTCGGCGGCATGAGTCTGGACGAACGCCAGGGCCTGCGCGACATCCTCGGCTTGCTGAATGGGATCGGGCGGGTCGAGACGGTAGTTCACCGACACCACGACATATCCACGCGGGACCCAGTGCGCGACCTTGTTGTCGACGACCGCGGGCGTCGCCTTGTCCCCGTACTGCCACGCCCCGCCGTGGACCACGACCAGTATCGGGGCTCCGCCGGTCGGCGTCGTCTCGGTCGACTCGGGTCGATACACGTCGAGCCGGTGCGCGGCCGTGGTTCCATAGGACACATCGGCGTGCTTTGTGTGGGCGATGGCGACGGTCGTCGGTTCGAGCTGCTGGCTCATCGGCTCCGCTCCCCCTTCGTGCGCTCGCAGGCCGCACCCGGCGATGACGGCCCACGACAACGCGAGGGCGAATTCACGGTGTAGGGGCAAAGAAGACCTCACATCCCCCCCGAGGGTTCGTCTCGTAGTAGCGGGCCCCCAGCGGCTTGATCTTCGGGCCGAAGGGGTTGGCCGTGCCCATGAACAGCCCGTGGGGCGTGGAGGCCAGCGTGCGCAGCCCGATGTTGTAGGGGTTGGCCATGCCGTTGTTGGTCACGGGGACCCAGTTCTCCCCGTCGTAGCTGCGGTATAGGTCGAAGCCCGAGTGGTGGTCGAGGATGTGCTGCGCTCCCACGTGATTGATGATGTTGGCGAAGGTCTGCGGCCACGACGAGCGATTGGCGTAGCCCAGCAGAGCACTCCACTCGAAGGTCCCCAGGTACAGCCACCCTTCGTGTTCGCACATGCGCCAGAAGTAGCCGTTGAACAAGTTGTTGAAGCCAGGCATGTAGCCCGATAGCGGCGCCTTGTAGCCATCGGGGGTGTCGCGAGCATCGCCGACCAGCAGGTCCCACTCTTTGTTGGGATGAATGCGGATCAGCTCCGAGGGGGCGGGGCCGACCTTGTTCTGCCGGTCGATGCCGCCGCCCTGAATCGCGCTGCCCACATAGAGCGCGCCCTTGAACTCGTACAGACTCAGGACGCACTGGTTGGTGGGGCCTCGCCACGCACCACGCTCGATGACCTTCTCCCAGTGGTAGGGCTTGGAACCCTCGACGGTGCTTCGCCACACTTGGAAGCCTTCGAGGTTGAAGGTGCCGACGTACAGGTGGTCGCCCATGCCACACATCTCGAACACCGTGAGGTTGCCGGGGTCACCGAACCCGAAGTCGCTCACGGGCTCCCAGCCGCCCTCCCGAGGGTTGCTGCTCTCGTAAACGACCGAGTGCGCGGAGACGTTGGGGTTGCCGCCTCGTGACCCCGCGGGGGTGGTGAACATCCGGCCCTTGAACGCGACCATGGTGCGAATGCTGGTCACCGGGAGTCCAATGAGCCCGGGCTCGCAGCTGGGCTCGAAACGCTCGCCGTCTTCGGTGCACAGAAGGTGCGGCCCGGGTCCCTTGGCGGGCGACCAGGTGGATACGAAGAGCACGGGGTCGTCGCTGGACTTGGCCTGGTACACGACCATGCCGCGGTGGCCGAGCTGACGCGGGATCATCCGGCCGTGGCTGCCGCGAATGTTCGGGGCCTTGTGCACGCGCTCCCAGGCGTCGTCGTCGACCGAGTAGCGCCAGATCTCCGCGCGCAGGTCGAGGTGCTCCAGCGGCTTCTCCGGGCACTCCACGGGCCATACGTCCATGCCGATGGGCAGGCGTTTCTTCATCAGCGGGAAGTTGCCGCGCGTCGTGGCGACGTAGAGCCGGTCCTTGAACCACGCCATCGAGTGGGCATAGGCGTTCTGCCCGTCCCCGAAGCCGTGGCGGGCGATGAGCCTGAAGTCCCGCTGGCGCAGGCCGGGCCGGGGGCCAACTCGTCCTCGAGTCCGCATCAGATTGCAACGCTCGAGGGGCGCCGCCCCAGGCCTTCTCGGGCCCAAAACCACTCGCATGCCGCCATGACCTCGTCGGATCGGGTCGTGGGGAAGAAGTGACCGGCCTCGGGAATGGTGACGAACTGGGCGAGCGGCCAGAGCTCTCGCAGCACCGAACTCGTTGCGCAGGCGCGCGAGTGCTCGCCGTACATCGCCATGATGGGCATGTCGAGCGCGCCGAGTTTGTGTGGCGTGAGTCCGTCGTCGGACATCAGTGCGTGCCGAGCTCGCTCCACGAGGTCGAGCCAGCGCCGTGCGGTGCGACGCTGGAGCCGGCCCAGGGCCGGTCCGACCAGCTCGACTACATCGTCCGGGAGCGACTTGCCTTCGAGTAGTCGCTCCGCGATGCGGGTGAGCAGCTCGTAGCCGAAGGTCGGCGAGTCGATGTCGAGATCGATGGCGTGCCGCGACAGCACACGGGCAACCCGGCTCCGGTTTCGCCAGCGCTCGGTCGGGAGCTTGCGCATGAACGAGACCTGCGAATCCGCGAGCACAAGGCTCCGCACGCGGGTAGGGGCTCGACACGCCAGGCCCAGCGCGACCACGCCGCCGAAGCTGTGCGCGACGAAGTGGGCGCGGTCGATCTCCAGGTGATCGAGCAACGCGGCGAGGTCGGTCGATTGCTCTTGTGGCGTGTGGCCGCCCTCCGTCATCGCAGAGCGGCCATGGCCCCGCAGATCGAAGAGCGTGACGCGAAAGCGCTGCGCGAACGAAACGGCGTAGGGCGCGTACCAAAACGCGAGGTTGGTCGCGAGCCCGTGCACCATCACCAGGTGATCGGCTCCGTGCGTGGGGCCGAGCTGCACGTAGCTGAGGGAGGCTCCGTTTACGGTCACTTGGTTCGGCACGGGATCACTCCACGTAGCCCAGCATCTGCAGCTGGGCCATGATCTGGTCTTTCTCGTGATCGGACATGGACTGCGCGTCTTCGTCGGTTCGCTGCCCTCGCGTGGGCGCACCGACCTTCACGGGGCACGCGCGCTGGTGCTCGCGGGTGAACATGTCGACGGGCACCTTTCCCTCGAAGTCCTTCGGCACGGGCAGGCCCAGGCTGTGCAGCAAGGTCGCGCCGACGTCCACGATGTTGCGTCGGTCGACGGTGGCCCCTTTGCGAATCCCCGGACCGTGGGCGATGAACACACCATCGGGGTGGTGTGTCCCCGCGATCGTGGGGCGCGGCTCGACGGCGGGGGCCTTGTTCTTGATGGACACGAAGCCGTGGTCTCGAAGCACCAGCAGCAGGTCGGGCGCGTCGTTCATTGCCGGGCCGGGGAATACATCCTCGCGCTTGTGGACCTCGGTGATGATTGGCTCGCCGCTGTCTGGATCGCGGAAGTCACGGAGGTCGGCGATCAGTCGATCGCGAAGCGCCTCGTACTCTTGCGGTGGGACCCCCCCGGCCCCCGGCTCCTTGGCCACGCGAATGGTGATGCCGTTGCTCGACGGTGTGCCGCAGTAGGCCACGGTCGCGTCCCAGTCGAGGTACGCGAACATGCTGTCCTCGCGTCGCTTGTCGGCGGCGGACTCGGGGGCGTCGTGCCAGCGCAGGTAGCCACGCTCGTGCAGGAAGGTGTTGATGCGGACGATCTCGTGCGTCGCACAGAAGCCGTGATCAGAGGCGAGGAAGACCTGCACGTCGGGGCCCGCCGCGGTCACCAGGCGCTCGATGAATCCGTCGAGCTGGCGGAAGTAGTCGAGGCACAGCGCACGCATGCGGCGGTGGTAGTCGCTCGACTCGCTGTGTTGCTGCGCGGGGTCGACGTAGAGCCATGCCTGGTGTTGGAGCTTGTCGACGCCATCGAACATCACCGCCATCAGCTCGGGGCTCTCCTCTCGGAGCAGGTAGTCCGCGATGCGGAACCACTGCATCTCGCGCGGCAGGTGGTAGCGCACCCAGTCCTCGCGCCCTTCGTCGGAGAGCTCGTCGAGCGCCTGTTTCTCCTGCTCGAAGTCCCACGCGAGCTCCTTGGGGTCGAAGTCGGGGATCGACTTGAGCCGATCGTAGAGGCCCTTGGGGACGCAGTTGCGCCGTAGGTGTCGCCAGGGCACGAAGCCCGGCACCATGAAGCCGTCGAGATCGGAGGGCGGCGGCGCCGTGAAGGGGAAGTTCAGGGCCGCGACCCGCTGTCCCGAGCGACTGATGATCGACCAAATGGTCTCGACCCGGCAGTCGCGGGAGTCGTAGAGGGTGAAGAACACATCGTCGCCGCTCTCCTCCGCCCGAATGAAGTCGAAGACCCCGTGATTGCCGGGGCTACGGCCCGTGGTCAGGGAGACCCAGGCGGGAGGGGTGAGGGGGTTCGGGGTGGAGCGAAGCTTCGCGCGCGAACCATTGGCAAAGAGCGAGGCCATGAAGGGCATGACGGGCTCGGGGCCTGCGGTGAGGTCGTCGAGCACGGTGAACGTGGCACCGTCCATGCCGATGAATAGGGTACGAGTGGTCATTGTCGGGGCTGGGCTCCGCCATGGAGGCGGTTGTTGATGAAGTCGGAGACCTGGGTGATCGAGAGGTCATCGACGTACTTGCCGTCGACCATCAGCAACTCCTGGAAGCCGAGCTTGCGCCCGTGGTGCTGCTCGAGCGCGACACAGAGCTGGATGATGTCTACGGAGGCGAAGTCGAGCTGCTTGACGAGCAGGGTCGACCCGTCGATCGACTCGATGTCGAGCCCCCAGTCTTGCGTGAGGTCTTCGACGATTTCGATCACGGTATTTTCGATCGCGCACGGGGTCATTCGCATGGATGGCTTTCGGGTAGGGGTTCACTGGCGAGTGCGATGATCGAGTCGTCGTCCATAATGAGATCGACCAAGACCGAGGCTGCTCCGCGTGCGACATGGGCCTGATGGTTGGCCGTGTCGACGAACGCGACTTCGAATTCGGCGGGGCGTGCTCCGAGGCCTTCGCCCAGGAACTTGGCGGCGGCTTCCTTGGCACACCAGATGCGAAGCAGACGCTCCTGTTGCGAGGCTGCGTCGAGGCCTTGCAGAGACGCCTTCTCGGGCGGCGCAAGAGCCTCCCGCAGCAGATCGGGTCGGCGTATCCGACCCAAGCGCTCGCGGTCCACCCCGACGCGCTGCACGGGATCGACCAGGGCGGCCAGGCAAGCGTGCGCGTCGTGGGTCAGCGAGATCGAGGGGGCGGCGACGAGCGTGTCCCGCCACCCGCCATCCGCATGCGGGGCACCGCGGTCATCGTGGACGACCGCGATCTCGGCGGGCGGCAGAAGCTCCGCCGTACGGTGATAGATCCAGTAGCGCACGGCCTCTTTGATGCAGGCGCGACCCATCAACCACTGGCGACGGTAGCGGGTGCTGCCCTCGAGTGCTTGCCAGGCCTGGCGCTCCGCTGCGTTCAGAAACACGGAGGCGAGGATGCGCAGGAAGATGCCCTCCGACTGGGCACAGAACGCCTCGGGGAGCATGGGCAGCTCCCACAGGAGCACGTCGTCGCGACCTTGGACGCGAGTGGGTCGGCCGAGCCAGCCTCGTCGGGGATCGCGACGCACCGCGTAGAACTCGTAGGGCACGGAGAAGTACACGTTGGTCAGGCCGACCATGCGCATCAGCAGCTGCCCGTCGCGATCGGTGCACTCGAAACTCCAGCGGCGTGCGGCCGTCATGTCGGTGGCGGTCGGATCGTCCGGGAGCTGGCGCGCTTGCATGCGCAGGCCCGAGCGCTGCTGCGGGCACGATGCATAGAGCTCGATTCGCTCGATGCTCGACGGAAAACAGTTGAACTCGACGCCCGAGAATTGGGCGATCCAATACGCCGCGAGCTGACCGGTGGCGTCGAGCAGCACCGGGTTGAGCACCAGGGGCGGCACATGGCCGTCCTGGAAGAAACCCTCCAAGCGGACCTCCGAGAGGCGAGCGTCGATACCGTGGCCGTCCCAGCCCTCCAGGTTGCGAATGCTCTGGAAGAGCGGGCCGTGAAACATGCCACAGGTGTAGAGCTCGTCGCCGTTCCAGATCGACGTGCGGTGCTCGGTGAGCGGCGCGAGGGCGGGGGCTTGGGGCTCGAGCTGCCCCCGCACGAACTCCGCGGTGACGAGTCGACCCGAGGGGCCGTGAAGCTGGGCCGAATAGCGCCCAGAACCCGCGTCTAGCACCGTGGCCTGCACTTGCAAGCCCACTTGCTCCTCGTCGAGCGCGATCCAGCCGGTGGCGCGTACGTTCTCGATGAGCACGAAGTCGGCCGCACCCGCCAAGGCCGCGCATGCCTGTGCCATGATCTCCAAGCTGGCCATCAGCGGCACGCACGACAACCCGCTGAGGGTTGGGTCGTGCTGGGAGACGGGGCCGGTCAGGACGTGATGGCGAAGGAAGGCGTGGCGCCGCAGGTCGAGGTTGCACTGGGCGACCAGCGACGTGGGGCCGTGCTCGACGATGGTGTCGAGAAAACCGAACGATGGCGTGGGCAGCCCGGAGGGCTCGGAACTCGGGGCGCGCTCGGGTGCGGCGGCTGCAGGGGGCGTGGGCCGAGACGGGCGGACCAGCGCCTGGATGCGCTCGGCGTCTTCGGCCGAGAGCCGAATCTTCGGCATGGTGTTGTCGAGCACCATGGCGGGTCGCTGGGTCGGGCTGTCGCCCTCGAGACGAATGACGTCGATGCTGCGACCCTCGAACAAACGCGCGAGCGAGACCGGGCGCGCCTCGGTGTACATGTGCGCGGCGACGGTGAGCAGCTGCTGCACGCCGGAGCGACGCCGGAGGTTGCTGGCAACGGCGAGGTGTTCGGTCTCGGCCAAGATGTTGCCGATGAACGAGGTGAGGTTCCCGGACGGACCCACCTCGATGAAGGTCGTGACGCCGTCGGCGTGGAGCCGCTGCACCGTGTCCGCGAAGCGAACCCGAGACGACCACTGCGCGGCGGCCAGGTCCCGGATGGCTTCGGGCTCGGCAGGAAAGGGCTGGGCGGTCGCGCACGAGTACAGGGGCACGCGAGGGCGACCGAGCTCGATGGCGTCGTAGTACTCGCGAAACGCAGCCTGGGCCCGGGTAAAGCCCGGCGTGTGGTAGCCACGATCGAAGGGCAGGGGGATGCAGATGCCTCCCTGGTCCGCAAGGCGCTGCGAAAGAGCCTCCATGGACGCCGGCCGCCCGAACAGCACCAGCTGTTCGCGGCAGTTGTGCATCGCGACCACGATCTCCGGGTCGATTTCGCCGGCGTGCTCTTCGACCACCTCGAGCGGCAAGGCCCCGACCGCGATGAGGGATCCGGTCGGGATTCCGCCGTCGCGGAGCACATCGCGGTAGGCCGAGTTGAGGCGAAGAACATGCGCGGCGAGGTCGGAGGGACTCTCCCAGGGGATGGCGTGCGAGGCCGCCAGCGCGGAGGACTCGCCCGAGCTGTGACCCAGCATGACGTCGGGCTCGATGCCGAGCGCCTCGAGTGCGGCATGGAGCGCCTGCGCGCCCACGAACACCGCCTCCGAGCCGACGTCCATCTCGTGCAGTCGCGCATCGAGCTGGTGCTCGTGATCCTTCGTGGCAGAGCAGGGCGGGGGGAGAGCGATATCGGTGCGCCGTCGGCCCGGTTCGTCGTCGTAGAGTCCGGCCCAGAAATCGAGCCAGGCACGCACCTCGGGGAACACCATGGCCAGATCGGCCAGCATGCCGAGGTACTGCGAGCCCTCCCCGGGGAACACGAATGCCAGCGTGCCGCCCAGCGGCTTCGCGCTGAACACGACGCCACCGCGTGTGGACCAGCGTAGCGAGTCGGACTTGCGCAGGCGATTTTCGGCTCGCGACAGGTTGTCGTCGAGGGCTCGCCGGCTCCCTACGACGAAGCCGAGTCGATGGGACGCCCCTCGATCACGGGCCGCGAGCGCGGCAGCAATCGAATCGAGGGACCACTCGGGGTGATCGGCCAGCGCACGGCGGAGGGTCTCGAGCTCGGCGAGGAGACCCTCGCGATCCTCGGCCGACACCACGCATAGCTCGTGTGACCACGGCGTGTAGTCGAGCTGAGCGCGAGCGGACGAGGGGGCTTGCTCGACGACGGCATGGGTGTTGATCCCCCCGAAGCCGAAGGAATTGATCCCCGCGCGGCGGGGCGTCGACTCGCGCTCGACCCACGGCTGGGCGCGAGTGTTGACGTACAGCGGCGCACGAATGTCGAGATCGGGGTTGACCTCGTCGCACAGCGTGGGCGGCAGCACCCGGTGATGGAGGGCCAGCGCAGTCTTGATGAGCCCTGCGATGCCAGCCGCGGGGATGCAGTGGCTGATCATCGACTTCACGGACCCCACCGGGAGGCACTCGGACGCCGACTTGCCTCCGAACACGTTGCGCAAGGCCGCGATCTCGGTCTTGTCGCCCAGCGGAATCCCCGTGCCGTGGGCCTCGATGAGCCCGATGGAGGTCGGGTCGATGCCCGTCTGCGCGTAGGCACGCTCGATGGCCAAGGTCTCGCCCTCTTCGGTGGGCGCCAGCAATCCCTTGCCACGGCCGTCGCTGGCCTGACCGACACCTCGCACCACCGCGTAGACGCGGTCGCCGTCGCGGAGGGCGTCATCGAGTCGCTTGAGCGCGACGATGCCCAGGCCCTCACCCAGAAGGGTTCCGTCGCTTCCCGACTCGAAGGGTCGAACCTTGCCGCGCTCGCTGAGCGCACCGAGCTGGGTGAAGATTGCCGAGACTTCGGGAGGCAGCGAGGCATTGACGCCACCCGCCAACATCAGCGACGACCGCCCCGCTCGAAGCTCGTCGATCGCGGCCGCGACCGCGAGCAACGACGAAGAGCAGGCCGCATCGACCAGATAGTTGGGGCCGCGTAGATCCAGCCGGTTGGCGATGCGGCCGGTCATCACGTTGGGCACGAGGCCGGGGGCGATATCGGTCGTGCAGGCAGGGAGCTTGCGCGCGAGGATCGAGCGCAGCTCGTCCAGAGCGCTCTGCCGCAGCTCGGGACAGGCGGCAGCGAGGAGTTCGACCGTCTGGTCGACCACGATGTGGTTTTGGATGAGCGTGCCCTGACCTCGATGCAGGTATGTGCTGTGGCCGAGCACGATGCCCGTGTCGCGGTGGCCATGGTCGGCGCCGAGATAGCCTGCGTCTCGCAGAGCATTTCGGGCGACCTCGAGCGCCAAGAACTGGTCTGGTTCGCCGCCGTCGATCGAGCTGGGCATGATGCCGAACTCGTGCGGGGAGAAACGGAACAACTCTCCGAGCCAGCCTCCTGCGGAAGTCTGGATGCGCCCCGAGTCGAGGTAGCGGGCCGCCTCCCACGCTGGCGGCGGCTCACCGATCGCGTCGACTTCGCCGATGATGTTGTGCCAAAACTCGCGGAGGCTGGGTGCCTGCGGAAATACGCAGGCCATGCCGATGATCGCGATGCCGTCGCCGTCTGGCTCGCACTTCATTGGGGCCTCACGCGTAGTTCGGACTGGGCGCGGCGGCGGCCCGCCAGGCGATTGAGGGATGCACTCGACACGCTGTGCAGATCCTCGATGGACAACACCACTCGATCGCGGTCGTCCACGAAGTGCACGTTGGCCCGAACTTGGGCGGGTCCGTCGGCGGGCAGGCACTCGAACACCATGCGGGTTCGTGCTGATACGTCGCCGCGGTAGCGGACCACGCGGCCGAAGCGTGACGGGAGTGCGGTCTCGTTGCGGAATGCTCGGGACCAGATGATCGCCATTTGGGGCGCTGCGTCGAGCAGCGCCGGGTCGAGGACCCACGGGTGCTCGGTCGCGCTGGGGCCGACCCATTGCCCAGGAGCCCCGGCCCGCACGGTCGCGCTGGCACCCGACGAGGACACCCCTTCGATGTGGTCGATCATGTGCAGACAAGGGCCGTGGAACAGCCAGTCGTCGTACACCGTGCGCACATCGAGCTGCCGCTCGTCGTGGAGGGGGCTCACCAACACGGGCCCCTCTTCGCGCTCGCTCGCCATGTGAACGAACCCGCGATAGTGCACCCGCAGCGCGGCATCTGGGCCCGCGGACGAGCACAGTGATGCCTGCACCTGCAGCCGTCCGTCCTCGCTCGCCGGCCTGGCGTCGAGCTCGATGATCAGCGTGCTCGGGTTGGGCAGCGTGACGCCCTTGAGCATTCGACAGTCACGCATCTCGGTGACCTGCAGGCCGGGCCAGCGGGCGGCACAGGCCTCGACCAGCAGCTCCACCGCGGCCGCAGCGGGAAGGACGGCCGTGCCATCGATACGATGCGCGTCGAGGTAGGGGGCCGCGGGGTCGATGTCGACCGTGTACCGTCGTCCTACCGTACCCGGCACGGCTCGGGCGCCTGATCCGAGCAGGGGTCCGGCGAGCGTCGTCGGAGAGGTGCGCTCGATGGCGCCCACCTCTGCCTCCTGCTGCTCCCACGGTCCTGCCCCCAAGATCACTTCGACGGTGTCGGACGAGCCAAGGGTGAGTTCCTCGAAGAAGAGTCGCTGCCCCGACTCGGCGGACACCAACGCCACACCCTTGGCGGCGAACTTGGCCTCCGTGCTCGCGTTGACCATGCCCTGGCCAAATCGCGTGGCGCCCCATGGGCCCCAGCAAAGGGCCATGACGTTCAACCCCGCGCCCGCGTGTTGCTGGAGCTGCGCGCACACCCGGTTCATCAGCTCGTTGGCGGTCGCGTAGTCGGCCTGTCCGCTGTTGCCGTAGCGCCCCGCCACCGAGCTCATCACCGCCAGAAAGTTCAGAGAGCCCAGCGGCACCAGCTTGTGCAGCAGCAGCAATCCCATGATTTTGGTCTCGACGACCCGCGACCAGCTCTCGTCGGTCTTGTCGACGATACGCTTGTCTTCGATGACTCCTGCGCCGTGCAAGACCCCGCTGATGGCCCCGTGCCGCTGCTGGATGTCGGCGACCAAGGCACGCAGTGAGCGTTCATCGGTGACATCGACGGCGTGGTACTCGACCACCGCGCCGCGTTGCTCGAAGTCGCGAAGGTTGTCTCGCAGCTCGCGAGCGGCGAGGGTGGCCCGGACCCGTCGACCGATCGCGGCAGGGGCCGGCCGTTCGCCGTCACGCCGGGCGTGCTCGATGAACAGTGCTTGCAGCTCGGCCTGTGACGCGGCGGCCGCGACCTCGGGAGCCTCCGCGTCCGGTCGCGGGCGTCGCCCCGTCAGCACCAGCGTCGTGCCGGGGGCCGCGAGCCCGCGCAGGACCTCGGCCGTGACCCCGCGCGCGCCCCCGGTCGCGAGCACCACTCCCGTCGTCGCGAACGTGGGCGCTTCACGGTTGGAGTCCATGGCCATGGCCACGGTGTGCATCGTGGTGCGCCGCCCCTGGGGATAGCCGACCTCGATGCGACCGCCGACCAGGGTCAGCTCCCCGAACAGCTGCTCACCGATCTCGTAGGCGGACCGGGTTGGGTCGACGTCGACGGCGCGCACCCGAAGGTCGGGCCGTTCTTCACGTTGGGACTTGAGCAGGCCCGGGGCTCCGCCCTGAAGCAGGAGCGTGGCGTCAGCGGAGCGTTGCGCTCCGCGACCGAAGGTACCCCCCAACGAACTCGCCCCGAGCACGTGCGCCCGTGGAGCGAGCGCAGGGGCCAGGTCGCGCAGCAGCGAGAACAGCACCTTTTCCTGCTGCCACAGCTGCGCACGCCATTGGTCGACGGTGCCTTGCGGGTCGATGGGGTCGGCGCCGATCGGTGCCAGGTGAACGATGCCCGCGACCGAGCCCGCCGCAAACGACTGCGAGCGGCACCACTGGCTGAGGGCCTTGTCGTCGAGCATTGCATCGGGCGGCACCGCGAGCGCGGCGGCCCCACATCCCTGCAGGCGCTCGATGAGAGCGAGGGCCACGCCCTGGCGGTCTTGGGTCACGATGAAGGTCCCCGATTCGAGCCGTCGCGCGGCGTCGTGGGGCACGGGTCGCTCGTGGGCGACCACGGTGTACCGAAGCGGGTGGTCGAGCTCGACCGCTGCTCCCGCCTCGGATGAATCAAAAGGGGCCGCGACCTCCTTGGTGGAGTCGCCCTTGGCGTGCCCGTTGACGCGCTCCAAGACCCCCAGCATTCCGTCGAGCGTGGACTGAGTGTTCAGCTCGCCGAGGTTCGGCTTGAGGGCGACCCGGTGCTCCTGCGGGAGTTTCTCGACGATGGCGCTGGCCACCTCGACTCGCTTGATCGAGTCGATGCCCAGGTCCGCTTCCAGGTTCTGCGTGAGGCTGACGAGGTCCCGCGGGTAGCCCGTCTTGTCCTCGACGACGCCGAGCAGCAGGTTCGTCAGCGTGTTGCGATCGAGATAGCTCGGCGCTGCGTTGGCGGCCGGGCCCTCCACGGGGGCGGCGGCCGCAGACGCCGAGGCCTCGGGCGGAGAGGGCACGGAGACGTTGGCTGCAGGGGTAGGGGCGGGGACCGGTTCGGGCGCAACTCGGGGAGGTGGTGGAATGGTCGCGGCCTCGGCGGCCCCCGCGATGGCAGCGTAGGCAGCAGGGCCGGGCAGCACTCGAGCCGCGGGCAGGTGCAACGGCTCGTCGGGTGCACGCGAGGACGCGCGCACGTAGGCCGACATGACGCGTTCCTGTGTCTCCAGGAACTGGCGCATCATGCTGAAATATCCATCCATCGTCGATTGATTGGGCTGTGTCATGGCTGGGGCTCGGGGTGGCAAGGGCACGGGCACGACGTCGGCTCGAGGCCGTGAAGCCACGGACGGAACACGTGCAACCGCGGTCGAAGCGGTGGTTGCAGGACGGGGAGGCTGTGTCGGAGCAGCGTGCGCTGGTTGGGTCGTGGGCGCGCGTTTGCTCTGCTGCGCCTGCTCCACCGTGACGCCGATTTGCTGGACGGGCGTGCCTGCCGGGCGAGCCCCACTGCCGTTGATGAGCCACGCATGCTTCGGCACGGCGGGCGCACGGGGCAGGCGTAGAGGATCGGCGAGGGGCTGAGCTCGGTTGGCGAACAACGGCTGCAGGTCGAGTTCGACGCCCGCGCACACGAGCTGCGCGAGCATGTCCAACAAGCCCCCTACGCCCGGGCTCGCGTCGATGGACACGGCGGTGTGGGGCCGATCGGCCAAGATTCGACCGACCAAGCGAGACTGGATCGACTTGGGTCCGAGCTCGATGAAGGTGCGCGCGCCATCGTCGTACATGGCGTTGATCTGCTCGACGAACTCGACCGGGCTGACCAAGTGACGGGCCATGACCGCCCCGATCTCCGAGGCATCGCTGGAGTGCGGGGCGGCGGTGGTGTTGGAGTACACGGGGGTCTCCGTAGGCCGCCACGGCGTGGCTGCGATCGCTTCGGCGAGGGGCCCCGACGCGGGCTCGATCTGTGGCGAGTGGAACGCGGCCGCGACGGGCAGGGCGGTGACCTGAATCCCGTCGGTCACCAGTCGTTGGGTGGCTTCACCGAGCGCCTGCTTCGTGCCCGACAGGACCACTTGCCGAGGCGAGTTGTGGTTGGCGATCACGACGTCGTCGACCTCGTCGATGAGCGCCTGGACGCGTTCGCGCCCCGCGTGCACTGCCGCCATCGTGCCCAGCTCGAGCCCACGGGACTCCGTCGCATCGACGATGGCCCGGCCTCGTGCGGCGGCCAGCGTCAGCATGGACGCAAAGTCCATCGCGCCGCCGGCATAAAGAGCCACGAATTCCCCGAAGCTGTGGCCGCCGAAGAAGTCGGGGCGCAGTCCCAAGCTGCGCAGCAGGTGATACGCCGCGGCATCGACTGCGCCCAGGGCCGGCTGTGCGACGTCGGTCGAGGTCAGGGCTCGGGCCGCTTGCTGGCGCTCGTCGGCCGTGTAGCAGCCGCGGGGAAAGACATACCGGCTGGGCACTCGACCTTCGCCGAAACGCGCCTCGAACGCAGGGCGCAGGATTTCGTCGGCTCCAGCGAGGGTCTCGGCGCAGACCGGGAAGTACACGAGCAGCTCGCGCAGCATGTCGATGTGCTGCGCTCCCTGACCCGCGAACAAGACGGCGACACCGCCCGGCCCACGCTGCCCCGCGCGCGAGCCTCGGTGCACACCCGAGGGCAAGGTCTCGACCCGCCCATCCAGGTGGGCGACCGCGGCCTCGAGCGTGCTGGCGAGCGTGTCGATGTCGCGCGCGACCAGGGCGAGGGTCTCGTCATCCGGCGTGAAACGGCCCGCCAGCGTGGCTGCGAGATCACGAAGCTCGAACTGAGCGCCGCCTTCGAGCTCGGTGCGCAGCCCTTCGATCTGCGCCCGGAGGCGGTCCGTATCGGCTGCGCCCCACAGCAGCAGCTCGGCGGGCCATCGCATCGCGGGGGAGGGCGCCAGCCACGGTCGATAGTCCGGGGCGGCCTCTTGAAGCACCACGTGGAAGTTCGTGCCGCCGAACCCGAAGGCACTCACCGCGCCCCGCCTCGGTGTGTCCTGCTTCAGCCATGGCCGCGGCTCGGACAGGAGGTGCAGCGGGCACCCTTCTCGCGTCAGCACCGGGTTCGGCTCGGACACCCCGGCGTGCGAGGGCAGAACCCGTCGGTGCAGGGCCATCGCCACCTTGATGAGGCCAGCCATGCCCGCGGTGGACTTGGTGTGGCCGATCAGGGTCTTCACCGAGCCGATCGCCGACTGCCGGGGCTGTCCGCCGCTGTCCCGAACGAGGGTGGTGGTGCTCTTGAGCTCGGCGACGTCGCCCGCCACCGTGCCCGTGCCATGGGCCTCGAACAACCCCACCGTTCGTGGACCGAAGCCGGCTCTTTGGTACGCCCGTCGCATGGCCTGCAGCTGCCCGGCGGGCGCAGGGGCGGTCATGCCTCGCGCCCGGCCATCGCTGCTGCCCCCGACGCCCTTGATCACGGCATAAATGCGGTCGCCGTCGCGCTCCGCATCGGCCAGGCGCTTGAGGGCAACCATCGCCACGCCTTCGGAGATCACGATGCCATCGCCGTCCACGTCGAAGGTGGAGCAGCGCCCGCGGGGTGACAGTGCCTGCGTCTGGCTGAAGCACAGATAGCCGAAGGGCCCCTGCACGGTGTCCACGCCGCCCGCGATGACCATGTCGGCTCGGCCGTCCACCAGCTCGTGCGCTGCCTGGTAGACCGACGCCAACGAAGACGCACACGCAGCGTCCACCGTGCAGTTGATCCCCCCGAAGTTCAGCCGGTTGGCGATCCGTCCCGCGATGACGTTGGAGAGGATCCCGGCGAAGCTGTCTTCCGTCCACTCGGGGAGCCGGTCGGCGATGTCCGGCGGAAGCTCGCCGACGAAGCGAGGCAGTTCCGAGCGCAGGCAGTACTGAGTGCCCACATCCCCGGTACCTCCGCTCGCGCCGATGATGATCGACGTGCGCGAGTGATCGTACGCGGACTGGTCGCAGCCCGCGTCGGCGAGCGTTCGCTTGGCGACCTCCAGCGCAATGAGCTGCATCGGATCGACGGCCGAGACCGAACGGGGAGGCATGCCGTAGCGGGTGGGATCGAAGACCAGGTCATCCAAGAACCCTCCCCACTTGGAGTAGACCTTGTCCTTGGCCTTGCGATCCTCGCTGAAGTACAGGCGCCAGTCCCAGCGGTGGCGGGGGATCTCGGTGATCGCGTCGACCTCTTGCAGGATGTTGTCCCAGTACTCTTCGGTGGTGTTCGACCCGGGAAACGAGCAGCCGATGCCGACGATGGCGATGTCGAGCGGCGCGGTATCTTCGCTTCGAGCCGTCTCGCCCTGGGCTCGCAGGTGATCGTCGAGGCGGGCCAAGGCCCCGTCACTGACCTCCTCGTGCAGCGCATCGATGTCGGTGAGCTGGCTACGGAGCGTCGCGACCTGCCCCAGCATGTACATCCCTCGGTCGTGCTGAGCGGCCTCGTCGAGCGACTGCAATGCGTGGTCGGGGCCCGTGCGCTCCGTCCCTTTGGACGCGACGCGAAGCCGCCCGAGAATGAGCTGGTCGAGCACTCGTCGACTCTCGTCCGCGGGGAGCCCCTCGTCGTCGAGGGACTGGCGGGTACGGAAGAACTCGTCGGTGAAGGGCGAGCGAGCGCAACGGCTGGCGTGACCGGGGCCGGTCGTGAGCGTGACGGTGCGGCTACACTCCAGAACCTCGCTCTGGAAGCGCGGCACGATGGCCCCGCTGTCGACGATCTGACGGGTGAACAGGTAGGCGCTGCCCATCAAGATGCCCACCCGAACACCACGGGCCAGCAACGGGGCGGCGAGCACCTGGACCATGGCCGACGACCACGCATCGTGGATGCCGCCCGCGAACAGCACTTGGAACTCGGCGGCCGGCACCTGCGTGCGGGACAGCTGATCGCATAGCGCGGTGACCATCGCGCTCCAGAGCACGAAACTGCTGAGGGGCCCGACATGCCCGCCGCACTCCCGGCCCTCGAAAATGAAACGTCGCGCCCCGCCTCGAACGAAGGGCTCGACGAGCGGTGCGGCGGGCACGTGCAAGAAGCTGGGGATCCCCGCCGCCTCGAGCTCGACCGCCTGGTCTGGTCGTCCGCCCGCGATGATGGCGTAGTCGGGGTCGGCTCTCAGGGCGCAGGCGAGCTGCTCGTCGAGCAGCTCCTTGGGCGCGAATCCCAGGAGGCCGACGCCCCACGGTCGGTCGCCGAGGGCTGCGGCCGTCTCGGACAGCAGCGTCTCGAGGGCCTCGCCCCGCACGAGCGCGAGCGCGACCATCGGGAGTGCTCCGGCCCGTGACACGGCATCGGCAAACTCGGCCCGGTCGGAGACCCGCGTCATGGGGCCCTGGACGATGGGCAGGCGCGTGCCCAGAGCCTGGGCCAGAGGAGCATCGGTCGCGATCGCCCGCGCGTCGGCGGCGATGCGCGGGTGCTCGAGGACCGCCTTTTCGATCGCCTGCAACGCACCCGACAGCGAGCGAAAGCGTCGACGCCACGACTCTGCGAAGCCGATGTCTTGGCCGACGGGCAGCAGGCCCGCGGAAGGATCGTCCCAGTCGACGGCTCCGACGGCGGCCGCTCGGAGCTCATGGTCGCGGTGCCACTGCGCGTCGGTGGCAAACGCCCGCGCTGCCGTCAGGCCCGGACGCACGAGGATGCGGAAGTACTCGCCGTGCTGTGCATTGCCCACCGCCACCGTCTCGCTGCCCGAGAGGGTCTCGAGCTGTCGTGTAACGGCGGCTGCGAGCGGGATGTCGCGCAGCAGCAGGAGCTGGCTGTCGAGCACACCGCCGGCGACACCCACCGCGGCACAGGAAGCCGCAACCTCGGGAGTGACACCACCGTGCACGTAGAGCGGAAGAGGAGCGTCGGGATCGCGCTGGGCCAGCCATTGCTGCACCAACACGAACGTGCTCGATTCGCCCACGAAGCCTCCGGCCTCATGCCCCTTGAGCACCACACCATCGACGAACTCGACGGGCAGCGGTTCGTCCCCCGGAGCCCGCGTGGTGCGGGCGAGCACCGCTACGCCCCGACTCCGCAGCATGGCCAGGCGATCGGCCTCGCCCGAGACGACGTGAGCATCGGCGACGACCCAGCCGAGCTGACCCTCTGCGTGCTCGATCAAGGCCTCGAACAAGAGGTCATCGAGCCTGTCGATCGAGATGCCGAACGGACTACGGACATGGGCCGCGACGGTGGCCAGCTCGGCCACGATGGGCGACGAATCAGGCTCTAGCTCAGCGTTCACGACCCCGACACCCCCGGCACGACACGTCGCAATGACGCTCGAGGCAATACGGAGCCCCGCGGGCAATTGAGTCAATACGAGAAACGTGGGGTTCATGGGGGAAGCTAGCTTTGAGAGCAAAGGATGTCACCGATCCAGCAATCAGCAAGTGCTGCAATCACCACAATCGATTAAATAAAAATTGTTAAATTCTCATCGTCTGCGTGACAAAGTAAACCAAAGATCTCGCGCCGTGAAACTAGGTCATAGGGTCGGTGTCGCTATAATTCGGCCCTTTACCGTCGAGTTTCACGCTCTGCGGATCTATATCGATGTCATCGAGTTCTACAATGCTACATCGTTGGTCTCGGTGTCGTCACAATAGGCCGATATCCAGATCGCGAGCGTCAGGGGGTCGACAACGGGTGATGGGCAGAGCGCGCTGTCTTCGGTCCAGGGGGCATGCGGCGCCCCTCGAGCGAGCGCAACGCGATCGTCCTGCCGATCTCCGCCGCGTCGTGGCTCCGAGCGAACGACAGCCACCCTACGTCCTCCACGGGGATGCGGAGCACGAGCTCGCACGCGCGGCTTCGCTCGCAGACGAGCTCCCGCTCACGGACCGCAGCCGCTCGTGCAGCCACGGCGACCCCGTTGGGGTAGTGCTCGGGGTTGGCGGTGGGGCGTTCGACCCAGCAACCGATCACGGGCGCATCGTCGGCAATGGAGGACGCTGCGGCCACTGGGAGCTCGCCCGCCAGTGAGCCATCGACCAGTAGCGCGTCGCCGATGGGCTGTGGGGGGAAGAGGCCGGGTGTTGCACATGCTGCCCGCAAGCCATCGTGCAGTGAGCCGTGGGAGATATAGGTCGTCCGCCCGGCCCGTAGATCGGTCACACAGAAGGCCAGCTTCACGCGCATTCCTTCTATTGGTTGATCGTGCGGAGCAAAATGTTCGACCAGCGCGTGCAGCATGTCGTCGTCGGCCACGGCCACGGCATCGTGGTGGCAAAATCCGAGGCGAGCCCCCGCGCGACGACGCCCCTGCGAGCGGTCGCGGGCCCGCAGCTGCCCGTAGGCGTGACGGATCCGAGCGTGGACCGACGACTCGCTGAACGAGGCAAAGCGTTCGAGCATCGCGTCGCGATCCAGCCCTGCGGCGTGCATGGCGGCCACCAGGGCCCCTGCACTCGTTGCGCCGATACCCGAGACTTCGATACCCAGGGTGCCCAGGGCGTCGAGCACTCCAATGTGGGCCGCGGCTCTGGCTGCACCGCCACACATGGCCAGCACCACCGGTTCATCGATGACCCTCGGGGATGTGCACTGCGTGGACGAACCGTCGTCACCCACGGGGTCCGACCGACGCGCCGCGTCGAGCATGGCCGCTGCGCTCGCGGGAGCGGACGCCAGCGAGACGTGGCGTACCTCGAAGTGGGTGCCTCGGTGAGACGAGGCTGCGAGCGCACGATGAAGGTCGACCGCCGTCGCAGCCGCGGTACGGGCCCCTGCGCCTCGCAACATCAGTACGTACTCCCGTCGCTGCGTACAGCCAAATGCATCGGATGTTCGCATGCGTGAGCGCAGGGCCTGGACCACGAGCTTCTCGTCCTCGAACCGCTCGAGTGCCGGCCGGAGCTCGTCCGCACGCACTGTGACGAGGATCAACCCCAGGATGTGGTGACAGGTCGATCGAGTCCGCGACAGCTCGAATTCGAGGACCTCTAAAAACGCGCCACCTTCCGGCAAACCAGTGCGGACGTCGAGCGGCGAAGCGTGCGCCGGGTTCGTCGTGGTGTCCTCGCACAGCTCGGTGATGAGCGACGTTGCGAACCCGATGATGCCCGCGTCCGAGTATCCAGCAGAGCGTAGCGCCTGGTACACGGACGTACTCATCACTTTGGGAGCCTTCACCACGGAAGGGTGCCGTGCGAAGTCTTGAGCGTCGGTCAAGGTGGGGTCCTTTCAGATCAAGACAGGTATCCAACACCGATAGAGGCGTAACGTTGCCCCCGGGTTCATTGTTCGTTCGTACTCGATCCTTCAGCGCCCAACGTCGAAAATTCGTCGGGGTCGACGACTGACAGTCGCGCAAAGGGGGGCCAGCAGCACACGCGGAAGCGGTGACCGAGTTTCCTCGGGAGGGTCGACGGTGGGGCGAGCCGCGACGCCGTGCAGCGATCGTCTGCAGAGCAGCGTCGGACCGTAGGCCCTTTCCCCGAACGCCGCAGATTGAACACTCGCTGGCGATTTTTTTCAGGGGCGATGGGGCGGTCTGCGGATTGAGTTTCGGACAGTGGGCCGATTCTGAAAGTCATGGCAGGGGTCGCAGCGGGCGACCCCGGTCCGAAACGGTTCCGTACGGCACGAGGAAGCTCGAACCATCCCGGACCAAAGGCGGCCAACATCGAGTCACCCCGGGCGCTTCGTCTGTGCTCGAAGACGCTACGGTGCCGAATGCTCCTTTGCTGGTGGCTCTTTCACCGCGGCCAATGGAGCGCCCAGCGGGCCAATGCGGTGGATGACAGGGTCTCTATCTCTCTAGGCGGACGGTGCGCGTCGCGGTCGAGCATCGCTCCGCTCGTCAGAGGAGGTCGTGTTCCTCGGGCGACGCGGAGCCGATGAAGCGCTCCGCTGAGGCGTCGACGGAGCTACAACTTCACTTCGGAAGCTTCTTGCCCTTGGGCGCCTCGGTCAGCGCCTTGAGCTCAGCCTTGGCCGTCTTCACCTCTGCCTTGGTCTCCTCGATCTTCCGGCGAGCCTCCTTGACGCGCTTTCGCTGGTTTCGAAGGTTCTCCTTCGCTCCGGCCGCCGCCCGTTCGTCCTTGGCTCCGACGAGCATGGTCGTCGCATCGTCGACGGCCTTCCGAGCGAGCTCGAGTTCCTCTTTCCACCCGTGGAGCCTGGACTGGGCGAGGTGCACTTTGTACTCCGCGGCCTCGACCACCCTGGGATTGGGAGCCGAGTGCTCTTCGGGCGGTAGGAACCTGCGTAGCCATTCAGGCTTCACCCCTTCCGGTCGCGTTCGAGGAGGG
Source organism: Myxococcota bacterium (assembly GCA_039028615.1). Classification (GTDB taxonomy): domain Bacteria; phylum Myxococcota_A; class Polyangia; order Nannocystales; family Nannocystaceae; genus Paraliomyxa. The sequence continues at coordinate 36,760 of JBCCHT010000015.1, forward strand.
TTCGTCTTGGGCTCGTTGCCAGTCAGCGACTTGTACTGCGTGCGCAGCCGACCGAGGATGATGAGCGTCAGAGCGCGCCAATCGGAGACCTGGACGATCTGCTCCCCTACGTAGTAGGAGACGCTCTTGTAGTACTTGCCTTCCTTGACCATGCAGCCGAAGTGCTTGCCGTTGGCCGTATCCTCCAGGAGTCGACCGAGGTAGTTGAGGTAGTTCTCATACTTGGCGAGGTTGGCCTCGTGTTTCTCGATCTTCTGGAGGATCTGCTCGGCGGTGTCTTCCGCTCGCGCCGTCGCGGGCACGAGGGAGAGCACCGAAGCGGAGGCGAGTCCGGCCAGGAGCGAGCGTCGGCTGGAGAGGAAGCGGGGGCGGTCCATCTCACCCGATGGTAGCGCCCCTGAACCCAGGCCGTCGTCGACCTCGGGGTCTCGATGGCTCGCGCCGCATGACCCAATGCGAAACACTGTCTTTTCGCAGTCGAGGTTTCCCGTCCGCAGTTGGTCGAAGATTTACACTAGGTCCAAAGCGTTCCAACGAGAACGCACAGCAGGAGAGGACGACCGATGCCCCACGACACCAGTTTTTGGCGGGAGCTCATCCGGGACTTGCCCCCAAGGTCTACATCACCGATCACAACGAGTACGAGGAAGAATTCGAACCGGCCTCGGTCCATTGGTTCCTGGAACGCGCCTACCTGAAGAGCTACGAAGACGAGAGCTTCTCCATCTTCAACCCCGGCGAGTCGGACCTCACCCGGTACAACACGGAGCACTACTTCCTGAAGTATGAGGAGCGGAACGTGATGGGGGGCGAGCTGAGCTCGGCCGAGACCTACGCTCACGTTCGCCGCGCCAACCCGACCCCTGGCGTGGGCGCGGACTGGATCGACATTCAATACTGGGTCTTCTACGTCTTCAAGGGGGGCAGTGGCGGGGCCGGCAAGTGACCTCGGATGAGCCCAGCTGGGGCGGTCGCGGGTGGGGGGATGATCGCGAGGGCACGGGCATTGCGTTCGGCATGTTGGATGGCCGGGAGATGCTGGGCGTTTGTCGCAGTGCCCACGGGAGCAAGAAAGACGTGAGTAGCCGCTTCTTCCTCTACGACGTGGCCGGCGGCGCGTTCGAGCAGGTCGTCGACAGCCAGGGCGAGTGGAACAGCACCCCCAAATGGGACGGCAACGTGGATGCCACCGACATTGCCTTCGGCCTCATCGACAACCGCCAGGTGGTGAGGCTCACCTGCAAGTGCAACGACACCGACCATGGCCGCTTCTGGGTCTATGAGTTGATCGACGACGAGCCTGTTCTGTTCGGCTACGGCGGCTCCGACTTCGACCGAGAATTCGACGCCACGGCCATCGCCTTCGGAGAACTGGGTGGTGAGCAGGTCCTCGCCATCGTGCTGAATGGATTCGGGTGGGATCTAAGCAAGATCTAGGATCCTACGGAACCTCGTTGACCGCGCTTTGATCTCGCGCTACCTCGTTCCAGTGGCCCCTTCACGTATTCGAGCGCTAGTACTGCTCCCGTTCCTTTCGACGGGTGTGCGAACGCGGCACTCCTCGAGGTTAAATTACTGAAACGAGCCAAGTATGATCTCGAGTGCTCGGAACTCGAGGTTCGAAACTTGGGGGAGCAGCCTACGGAGTGAAAGGATGCGGAGAACGGGCCACCTATGTGCTCGTTCCGCAAGCACAAAGTGGGTGCATGTTGGGCGCCTCCGCATCGTATGTCGACAGGAATTGCACACCGGTTCTCGAGTCCCGCCAAGAGTCGCCTGCGTCGAAATGACCGACGATTCCACCACAGCCCCCGTTCGACGTGTTCTCACGGCGTTGGAGCGCGGGGTATGCCGTCTCGAACGCTCAGGTTTCGCCGGTCGTGGTCACGCTGGCGGGTACCTCGAAGCGACGTTGACATTGTTGCGGTCGATGACCGCGCCGCCGTCCGAATTGTGTCCAACTGTTGGGTGCTGGCCTGCGAGTGATTGTCCGTGAAGTTGGCTCGATCATCCGGGGGCGAGTGAGTTCGGGTCAGGGTGGGCGTGTCGACGGCGGTGCCACGACGCTGGCCACCCGACTCCCCGACTTCAACCGCAACACGACGTTTCAGGGACCCGACTAAAGTCGAGAGTGAACGCAGTTCGCTCTCGGCTCGAACTTGATGCCATCGCGTGAAATCCGTGTCATACAGCTACCCACCTAAGTGAAGCGACTGCTCGAGCCCCCGCGGTAGCCCATCTAGATCGAGATTTATGCCAAACGCTGTTCCGCCTTTCGAGCCGTCTGGGGAATTCTGCCCCGGTGCGTCCGGTGCCAACGACGGCAGTACGGCGTTCCAAATCTCGTCCGCGCAGCTTGTGGCCATGCGCCAGATCCAGGCCGAGGATCGGGCCCTGCAGCGAGTCGAGCGGTTGGCCCAGGAACTGCGGGAACGAAAGTTGGCGCGCTCGAGCAGCCTGCACCGCGCACGCTGGCGCGAGCTGTTGGCGGCCGCGATCGAGACCGCGCATCGTTACGACCTGGGGCACGAGGCGTTGTGTCGCTATGCAGCGCTCGTGATTCGCTTCGACGAGGATCTCGGTCGTGGCCCCGCCGCGGTGTGGTCGGGCCCGATCTTCGAAGACCCGTGGCTCTCGGACGCCGAGAAGCTCGAGCAGCTCGAGCAATGCGCGGCCGATTCGAAGCTCGCCTGTCCATAGTCCTGCCTGTTTGGAGCCCGTCCGTGTCGTCGTCGGTCAACAAAGTCGAGGAGGCGACCGAGGTCGAGGCTGCGCCAGCGAAGTCCGCGGAGGCAACAGAACCTGCGGATGCGCCAGACCCCGTAGAGGCAGCCGAGCCTGCGGAGGCAACGGAGCCAGCAGAAGAGGCGAAGCCCGCGGTCGCTGCAACGCTGGCGACAGCGGCAGTGGCGGCGGGAACGGCAGCGGCGGTCGCAGTCGCAGTGAGGCCCGCGAAGGCAGCGAGACCGGTACGGGTCGCAGAGACCGGAAAGCCAGCGGAGGCAGCGAGCCCTGCGACGCCCACGGAGGCTTCCACGCAAGGGAAGCGAGCAGAGTCACCCAAGCCTGCTGAACCAGTAGGATCTTCGACGAGAGGGAAACCAGCAGAATCAGGGAAGGCCGCTGAATCAGTTGAACCCTCGAAACAGGGGAAGCGAGGGGAGTCCGCGAAGCCGGCTGAATCGGTAGAGTCTTCGACGCAAGGCAAGTCTGCGGACGCAGCGAAGTCCGTCGAGTCACCTGAGCCTGCGGCGCAGGAAAAGTCCGCGGAAGCTTCGACGCAAGCGAAGCAAGGAGACTCTACGAAGTCCACGAAGCCAGCGAAGCCCGCTGGATCGGTGGCGCAGGCGAAGTCGCTGGACTCGGCGACTGCCGCTGAGCGCGTGGAACAGACCAAGCCCACGGAACCCGCGGCGCAGGTGAAATCAGCGGGAGTAGCGGAGACGGCGGAACCGGCGGAGCAAGCGAAGCCAGCGGGTTCAGCGAAACCCGCTGAGCCAGCGAAGCAGGCGAAATCAGCGGGTTCAGACAAGCCTGCGAAGCAAGGGGACCCAAAGAGGTCCGCGGTCGCAGCAACTCGAGCGACCTCCACTCGAGCCGCGGCCCCAGCGGAGCAGCCGAAGTCGACGGCAGTCGCCAACACGCACAGGCCGACGAAACCACCCCCTCCACCCCCGAGACCTTCACCGTCGGCGAAACGCGCCAGGCCTGCGAAGCCGCCCCCACCAGCGAGGCCCGCACGACCAATCATCGTGCCGCTACGCCCCGCGACCATCGACGAGGGGGAGCTGCTGTCCGTCACGCCGAGGCTGGGACGCGGATCGGGCGAGATCACCTGGTCGCTCGTCTACGGCCCCGACGGCATGAAGGTCGACTCGAGCACGGGAGAGGTCACGTGGGTCGCGACCGCATCCAAAGATCCGGTCGAAGCGAAGGTCCAGGCGGAAGGGCCCGGCGGTCAGAGCCGCACGGCATTCACGATCACCGTCGTCTGCCCCGTCGTGCTCCAGCCCATCGCCGATGTCACGCTTCACGAGGGCGAGCGGTTGTCCACGGTCATTACGCTGACGAAGGGCACGGGACCCATCGACTTCGAGGTCAGCGGCCATCCGCGAGGCACGTACATCGCGTTGCCCGAGCGCAGGATCACCTGGAAGGCGAGCACCGCTGCCTCTCCGATTACGTTCAAGGTCGTGGCCAAAGGCCCCACGGGGACAGCCGAGGAGAGCTTCCGAGTGACGGTCGTGCCTCGCGACGAGGTGACCAGCTGCGCCACCGAGCGACGGCCCCGGCCCAAGAAAGCCGAGCTGCAGTGCTGCGACTTCCAGCTGAAGCTGAACTGCGGCCACGTGGGGGAGCAGGAGAACATCAAGAGCAGCCCCCGCGGCTACACGATGAAGTTCCCGCCCACGGGAACGGCGGTACCCAACGAGAAACGGGCGAGCGCACGCTCTGCCGACGACCTGAAGAAATTCGTGGTGGGCGAGGAGACCCGCTACCCGGTCTATCAGGTGCTTGCGGGGCGGGCACGCGACAAGGCGGACACGGTCACGTGTACGGTCGAGCACGAGTCGGGCTGCGTGGACGGTGAGCCCTATTCGGTCTGTGTGCTTCGCAAGGGGCAATCGTCGTCGCTCGAGACGCTGTCGTGGACGGAGCTTCGGTCCAAGCCCACCGAGGCCGAGGAGTATGGGCTGGTCGCGACGGCCGAGGCGGAGTTCTCCAACGCTCCTCTCCAGGGGGAGTGGCGGGCGCTGACGCGCTACAACCCGTTCCGATGGCGGTCGTTGCCGCGCAGCCAGTGGGACGTGGCGGTGGTGGACGAAGGAGGGTCCATCGTTCGCCGCGACGGCCAACCCCTGCGGGTGACGGTGGAGGCGTGCTCGAACATCACGTGGGTGATCGCGGTGACGTTCTCGCGCTCGTTCGGGGTGTGGCAGGGGGCCAAGGTGACGGGGTTGCCCGGGATCGATCCAGGAGGGTTTCAGGTCGAGTCGACGACGACGCCGGCCGACCCCGACAACCCGGATGATCTCGTGACCCCGGCGGTGCCGGAACAGATCCGGTCCGACTGGGGCTGGGTGCTCACGGGCAAGGCCCAGGTCAGCTACGACCACTACACCCACCGCTTCGAGGCGCGGCTGCTCGAGAACCTCCAGAACTCGCTGGGGTTCCTCAGCGTTCTCGACTCGGCCTTCTCCTTCCTGAATACGGCGCTGTCCTTCGCCCCGTTCGTCAAGGGCCGGGTCCGCAAGCCCTCGCTGAGCCTCGACTTCACGGCCAGTCCCTACGAGCAGGGCGGGGTGGGGTTGGTGGGCTATCAGGGAACGCTGGGCCTGCACGCGCAGCCCCTGTTCGGCGCTCAGTTCGAGCTCAACCTGCTCAACATGCTGCTGCTGGCTTTCCCTGCGACCGCGCCGTCGGTGGCCATCCTGCGTGCGCTCAAGTACGGGGTAGGGGTCAAGGGCATCGCCCGGGTCAAGGCCGACATCGGGGTCTATCTGATCGTCGGAGGCGAGATCGGGCTGGACTTGAGCTGGACCTACCAGCAGCCCGATGGGTGGTCCGCGAGCGGGATGATCGATGCGTCCGTCGACTTCAAGATCGAAGGACGCATCGAGGCAGAACTCCACGTGCTGGTGGTCAGCGCGGGCGCTGGGGTGAAGGTGGGGGCCAAGACGGCCGTGGGCATGTGCCTCAAGGCGGCGTCGGGGGGCGGTCCCACCGTCCAAGGGCAGACGCGCTGGGAGGGCGTGGTGCTCTACTCGACGTACTACTACAAGGCCGGCCTCAAGATCGGGTGGTTCTCCAAGCACAAGGACCACACCACGGAAAAATCGTTGGTGGTGGCCAAGGCTCGCTACTGGCCCAAGGCCCCGGCGGCGAAGGCCAAGGGCGAGCCGAGCGCGGAGCCGGCCGACGCTTCGTCCTTCCCGAAGCAACCCTTCGACATCTTCAGCGGGACGGGGACCCGCGGCGAAGAGGTCGATCTCGACGCGGAGGCGCTGGCCGAACAAGCCCGCAAGCCCACTCCGAAGAAGAAGAAAAAGAAGAAGCGCTTCGGCTTCGGGTGATCGCAATCATGACCATCGAACTCGCCGATCAGCCCGTGTTCAAGCTCGGCATCGATGCTGGGTCCTGCCGCTTCGAGGTCCGTCTGAACGACGTGCCCATCCTGGCCAGCGACGTGGCGCTACCCTACGACGTGGAGTTTCCGGTGAGCGAGTGGATCGTCCATGGGCCCAATCGGTTGGCGGCCGTGGTCGAGCCACCGCCCGTGTTCGACGACGACGGCGAGGAGCTGGAGGCGCTCGAGCGCTTCGAGCCGAAGCAGAGCGCCTTGCGGCTGACGTTGTCGGTCAAGCGCAACGGGGCTCCTGCGGATCAGCGACAGACGATGACGACCCTCGAGTTCGCGGCGCGGACCGGGGTGGCCCGCCGCGACGACGTGGAACGGGCGATCGAGAGCAGCGCGGAGGGGGGTCGTCTGGACTCGACCCGGGGCTTCGTGCGCGATGATGCCCAGTGGGACGTGATCGTCTCTGGGGTCGACTTCGAGGTCGACGACGAGCCTCCGCACGGCGTGTTCATGCGCCGCGACATCGGGATGGCATCACCCTTTCCCCAGTGGGCGTGGCTCGGCGGCGAGAGCATCACCGATGACGACGCTACCCGGATCGCGCTGCTGGCCGAGTACCGGCGGGTCTGGGGGCTCCTGCAGGCGCGGAACGTGGCCGCCGTCGAGCAGCTGTTCTCGCTCAAGGCCACCGAATATCGAGCGGCCTACTACCTGGACGACGACCAGCTGAGGGATGCTCTGCCGGTCGTCGACCTCATGCAGGCCGATGAGCTGACGCTGCAGCCCTTCGAGACCGACGTGGAGCTCGAGGTGTTCGGCGACGGTCGGCTCGCTCGGCTCGTCGACGACGAGGGCGACTCGCCGATCCTGATGCTGAGTGCGGACGGCGTGGCCTACTACGTCGGGCTGACCTATTGCCGCATCGACGGTCGCTGGCAGCTCGTGCGCTGAGCCGGGCGCCATGCGGCGATCACCTGTCGCCCACGACACGACGCACGAGGGCGGCGCGTGCACGTGCACGTCGCCGCCCTGCGTGAGTACCGAGGCCGAAGATCGGCCGACGACCTAGATGTTGCCGTCGATGTGGTCTTGGACGAACTGGTGGGCCAGCTGCGCGATCTGGTTGCCCAGGTCATGCCCGGCCGGCACGGCGTCGGGGAAGTGCACGCCGGCCCAGACGCGAGACTGGCCGCAATCGGCCTCGAACTCGGACCAGGTGGCAAAGGTGAGGTCCATCGGAGCCGCTGGCGTGGCCCCGGGCTCGATGAGCGAGCTTCCGGCCGGCGTGGGGACGACGTAGCCCAGCGCGTCGGAGCCCAGGAACAACCGCGACGCCTCGGCGTGCGCGGAGCAGAAGCTGGCCGATGCCGACGGGTACTCGGGGTGGTCGGCGCTCTGCATGTACGGGGACCACTCTTCGCCCGTGATGTCGTTGACCGTGCCCTGATAGCGACCGCCCCAGGCCATGATCTCCTCGTCCTCGTACAGCCATGCGATCGCGCTGAAGGGTCGGACCGCGTTCCACCGGGTCTTCTCCTGCCAGACCACGATGCCGGTGTCGAAGGCGGCGAGGTTGGTGAGGAAGTCGTAGTGGATGAACTCGAGCAGGCTCAGGCCCTGCACCTGCGACGCGAACACGGCCGAGAAACCGAGGCTGCGGATCTTGTCGTCGAACAGCTCCGCCTTCATCTTCTGCTCGTCGGTGAGGTTGGCGGAGATCTCGAGGACCTCGTCGGCTTGGTCGCGGTAGGCCTGGCGACCGCCGGGGCCCTGCCGGTAGCTCTTGACCGGCTTGGGCGAAGAGAACGCCCCCGGGTTGTCGTAGCTATACGGCTCGGTCAACGCGTACTGCGGCGTGACGAACTGCTGGACGCGGGTGATGCCGTAGCGGTTGCGCACGAGCTGCGGCTGCCACTTCCGCTTGTCCTTGAGCTTGAAGGCGGTGTTCTTGGGCTTGTAGCCGGTGTAGTCGGCGTACGGCTGCGGGTTGTACAGACGTCCGTCGTCGTAGCCGAGCTGGTTGAACCCGTCGTTCTCACGCGCCGCCACGACCGCATTGCCCGCCTTGTTGCCGAGGCCGATGGGGTCCGTCGTGCTCTCGTGGTCGTCGGTGGGATCGAGGCCGGCGTCCGCCAGGATCGCATCCCAGTTGGCCGCGTTCTGTGGCGCGAGACTGTTGAGGACCCGGTGCGAGGCGTAGAGCAGCGCGATGTTGATCTGCTCGTTCGTCAGCGACTCCTCTGCGGGTCGGCGCCCGAGGTCGGAGTACACCCCGACGGCGGTCGGGTGGTACGGCGCCGTGGCATCGAACCAGGAGTTGGTGATGAGCGTCGTCCAGCGCAGGACGATCGTCGCGTCGCCAGGGTTGACGTTGGAGAACAGCACCGGGACCACATTGGGGATGACCAACTCGATGGCGGCGTTGCCGTTCTCGAAGTCGAACGAACCCATCTGCATCGGATCGGGCCGGGTAGTAAGGGCCGCCTCGTCCAGCGACGGCAGCGCCGAGTCTTTTTCCACCAGGTCGCTGGTGTCCGGCTGGTCGCCAGATTGATCGCAGCCGACGAAACCCAACGCGAGCGTGCTTGCCAGCAAGCCAGCTGTGTGAAGTTGGAAGCGCCGATTACGTTGACCCAGAGCTGTGTTTTTCATTGCAGAATTTCCCCCTAGTAAAACCAGTATCAGTTCGTGCCACCGGACCGCAACGAGACACTTGGGTACTGGAGCCAACGCTGTTTGACCCAAGTATCGGACGCTGACCATGGTCGAACGGCGCTTCGTGCCGCGGATCCCGGACGTGGTTCGGCCCATGGGCTGGGTGTGTTTCCCAACTCAGTGATTCCCCCACTCTTCGAATACAGGCGACGTCCGCTCATCCAAGTGCTCGCAAGCGCGCCGACTCGACTGACGAACACCTCGGTGCCGGCCGGAGTCTTCGTCGCGTCGGCACGGCCCGATCCGCTCACGGCACGAGAGCGGGCGCGCCCGCTATTCTCCGCGGCGATGACCGACGAGCTGCAACATTACTATGCGCGTCGGGCAAGGGAGTACGAGCGCGTCTACGCCAAGCCGGAGCGCCAGACGGATCTCGCAGCATTGACGACCTTGGTCCGCGAGTCACTCGCCGACCACGACGTACTGGAGCTGGCGTGCGGCACGGGATGGTGGACCGAGCGCGTGGCGTCGGTCGTGCGGTCGCTGGTCGCATGCGACACCAGCGATGAGGTCCTCGAGGTCGCGGCGAGCAAGCGCTACCCCGACGGCCGAGTCACGCTGACGCACGCGGACGCGTACGAACTCGATACGATCGACGGGCGCTTCACCGCCACGCTGGCGGGGTTTTGGTGGTCGCACGTGCCTCGGCCCCGGCTGCCGCAGTTCATCGCGGGCCTGCATCGGCGACTCGAGCCGGGCGCCCGCGTGGTGTTCCTGGACAACCGATACGTCGAGGGCAGCAGCACAACGATCGCCGAGCGCGACGACGCGGGCAACACGTACCAGCGACGCCGCCTCGACGACGGCTCCACGCATCGAGTGCTGAAGAACTTTCCGACCCGGGACGAGGTCACTGCCTTGTTGCGGGGACACGCGCAGCGGGTCGAGTTCATCGAGCTGCCGTACTTCTGGTGCCTGCGCTACGACGCCGTGGCCCGATGAGCGAGTCATCGAGCGGCAGGGCGTCGGGCAGAATCCGACGCGGACGCGAAGCGCCGTTGTGGGCGGAATCGAATGTCGTTCGGTTGCCGGTTCCTTCGCTCCGATAACCGCGATAGCGTCTGGTGTGGCCGATCCTGGTGACCTGCGCGCTCCCGGTACGAAGCTGGCGGCGGATGGAGCGACGCAATCGGTGGTCGGAAGGGTCATCGCCCGGCGCTACACGATTCGCGGGGAGGTCGGCGTCGGAGGCATGGCGCGGGTGTTCCTCGCGACCGACACTCGGCTCAAGCGAGACGTCGCGGTCAAGATGATCCGGTCCGAGCTCGCAGACGATTCCGAGTCGTGCGCGGCGTTCATGCGAGAGGCGGAGCTCATGGCCAAGCTTCGCCACCCCAACGTGCTGGAGATCTATGACCTCGGGGTCTTCGAGGGCGTTCCGTTCCTGGTGATGCCGTACTTGCGCGGCCAGAACCTGTACGAGTGGTGCAAGGCCAACGGCGGCATGCCGGTGGAGACCGATGCGTTCGTCGGCATCATCGAGCAGGTGTGCCTAGGCGTGGGAGCGATGCATGCGTTGGGCTTGATCCACCATGACATCAAGCCGACCAACATCTTGATCTCGGACGACTTCGACGTGACGTTGGTCGATCTGGGGCTCACCCTCTCCGTCGACGAGACGGTCGAAGACGGAGTCTTGGCCGGTACGCCGGGGTTTCTCGCACCCGAGCTCGTCCTGGCCCAACCGGTGGAGCCGGAGCTCATCACTCGGTCCGATATCTACTCGCTCGGCGTGACGGCGTACTGGTTGCTCTGCGGCGAGGGGCCGACGGTGAGCGACTTCGAGGAGCTGGCTCGGTCCTACCCGTGGTCGATCCTGCCGCCGAGCGAGCTGCTGCCGTGCCTGTCGTCGATCTTCGATGGCCCGGTCCTCGCGGCGCTGGCCATGGACCCTGCGGAGCGGCCGACGGCGCCCGAGTTTCGCCGCCGCCTGCTCGAGGCTCGAGAGCGGTCGGGCTCTGCGGTCGTCGATGCACGTCGCCCGTTCGTCTTGATGGTGGACGACGACCCCATTGCGCTCGACTTCTTGGAGGAGATATTGCGCGAGGCGGTACCGGAGGCGCAGCTGATGGTGCTCCGCGATCCGAGGGCCGCGTTGGCCGTGATCGAGACGCAGCCGCTGGACCTGATCATTACGGACGTGGACATGCCGCATATCAACGGGCTGGAGCTCACGGCTTCCGTCCGCGGCAACCCCTCCACCCGCACGACGCCGATCATGATCTACTCCGGCGTGGCGGACGAGGCCGAGTGGCGAGTGCTGGCATCCATGGAAGCGACCATGCTCCTCCGCAAGCCGGCGGACCCCGACGAGCTGTTTCGCCTCGTTCAGCAGCAGCTGCGGGCGCACGAGCCTGCGCTACAGCAGACGTAGGGCGCCACGCGGCGTGTCAGTCGCTGGGGGCGGGCATGTCGGCCGCGTCGAGGACTCGCTGCACTTCATCGACGAGTGCCTGGAGGCGGCTCGGGACGTCGCCGTCCACGGCCTGCGCGAGCTCTCGGCCTACTCGCGAGGTCTCCGGGTAGCCGAAGCTCGAGCCGGTCCCCGCGAACTGATGCCCCAGTACCCGCGCCTCGCTCAACGCGGATGGAGCTCCGGCCTCGATCCGCTCGCTCACCTCGTGCATGCGCTGCAACCGATCGGGGAGGCCAGCGACGAACTTCGCCCGGATCCGACTCCGTGCCCGTGGGCTCAGCTTCCGCAGCGGCGGCCGCTTCAACAGGGCACGGATCGCCGATAGCAGCACGGTCTCGTCGACGATGGGCTTGCTGACATAGGAGTCGAAGCCCATCGCCAGGAAACGCTCACGATCGTTTCGCATCGCGTGGGCGGTCAGTGCGATGACGGGCACGGAGGACAGAGACTCTTCGCGGCGGAGCTCTCGAAGGACCTCGGGACCGTCCATGGAGGGCAACGAGATGTCCATGAGCACCAGGTCCGGTGGTCGAGCCCGCATGCCCGCGAGTGCGGACGGCCCGTCTTCGTACTGCGCGACGATGAATTCTCGATCGAGAAGGGCGGCGAGGAGCACACGATTGCTCTCGTTGTCTTCGACGACCGCGATGCTCTTCATCGGCGTGATCTTAGCGTGGTGGTCGGCGCCGGGGCCTGCACGGATATGGAGCCCGGTCGCATCGATCCGTTCCACAATTTTCCGAACACCGTTTCACCACGGGCATGGCCGGACCGGCGGTTGTGAGCCCGAGCGTTCTGTGCGATCGCTGAGTCTTGGTGGACCCGACCCCCCAGAGCCCAGAGCCCGGCACGGTCGGTCCGCGCTCGGGAGATACCGAGGAACTCGACCGTATTCGCCGATGGGTGCTCATCGGCGCGGCGGCACTCGTGGGCTTGGCGTCGTTTCTCGCCGCGATTCCCCGCGCACGCATCGAGGGCTCGGGAATGGTGGTCGGCCTGCTCGCCGTACTCACGCTCGTCTCGCTGGGGATCGTGGTGATCGGCCGCAACGTGGAGTCGTTGCGATGGCCTTCGCTGCTGCTGTGCGGGTCCATCGCGGTCATCCTCGGCGTGATCCCGCTGGAGGTGGGCTTCTTCCCGGCTCCCGCGGTGCTCGCTTTGCCCATCGTGCCCGCGCTGGCCGGGTTGTTGCTCGGGGGTCGAGCGGGAGTGCTCTTTGGAGCCGTGCTGTGCGGGTTGGTGATGGCCCTTTCGGGCGTGCTTCCTTCACCGACCCGCGGCGACATGGACACGTTTCGCACGATGTTCGTCGTGGTCTCGTTCGTGGTGGTGCTGCTCATTCCCGGGGTGGTGGCGCTGTACGACTGGGCCCACGCTCGTAGCTCCGCGATGCGAGCGACGGCGCTGGCGGAGCTGCATGCGACCAACGCCACGCTCGTGCAGGCGCGCAAGGAAGCGGAGGCGGCCAACGTCACCAAAAACGAGTTCCTCGCGAGGATGAGCCACGAGCTCCGGACTCCGCTCAACTCGATCATCGGCTTCTCCAACATCTTGCTGAGCAACCGCGAGGGGCACTTCGATGATCGCGAGCAGGATTTCTCCCGGCGGATCCGCGACAGCGGCACGCACCTTCTGGCGCTCATCAACAACGTCCTCGACATCTCCAAGATCGAGACCGGGCACCTCGAGCTCGAGCTCGAACACGTGGACATCGAGCGCATGGTCCGGCAGACGGTGGAGGAGCAGCGGGAGCGTGCCGAGGGCCGCGGCCTGTGGCTGCGCTACGAAGTCCAGGGCACGCTCCCCGAGGTGAGAGTCGACGGGCTGCGCATGCGGCAGGTCCTCATCAACTTGGTGAGCAACGCCATCAAGTTCACCCGCGAAGGCGGGGTGCGCGTGCGGGTGGTGGCGGACGAGGACGACGCTCGTATCGAGGTCATCGACACGGGGGTCGGTATCCCACGGGAGGAGCACTCGCTGATCTTCGAGCCGTTTCGTCAGGCCGACGCGACCACGGCTCGAGAGCACGGCGGCACTGGGCTGGGCCTGGCCATCGCTCGCGACCTCTGCGAGCGCATGGGGCTGCGACTGTGGGTGGTGAGCGAGCCCGGCGAAGGGTCGACATTCACCATCGGTATTCCACTGTCCGCGGCTGGAGAGGACGAAGCGGACCCGGAATCCGAGTCTACATCGACGAAGATCGCATAGCAGGGGAGGGGGCCGTCCGTCGTTCGAGCAGTCCTCGGCGCCCTTCGACCCCGCCCCTCTTGCGATGGACGTGGGGACGTCGTCAATGACTCTGCCATCGAGGCGTTCGGGCGAGCAGAGGCCCTTGGTCGTCGTGTGAACGACGAGGGCCTGCAACCTCGCGAGTGCAGGAACAGCACGAGTCGGGCTGCCAAATTGGCCGAGGGCATTCGGGCGGTCACGAAGTCCGACTGGGAGTACGAAGCGCTCGCGGATGTGCTCGGTCCCGCGCAGTGAGTCGCCGATCGCGGCCAGGCTTCGTACCGTCGCAACGCTCCTTCGTCGAAGACGCGCGTTCTGACGGTGCGATTGGAGGGCTAGAGCGAGGTCCCTGACCAGCCCTCAACGGCGAGCACGGCGCTACGAGAAAAAACGACGATCGATGAAAGGGCCGGGGGTCGTTCGGTACACCCCCCACGAGCTCGTTCGACCCAGGGGATGTCGCCCCTTTGGCGGGTCCTTTCGTCGACGGTTGCTCGGGAGCATGGGCGGGGGGCCGCGCCATGCGGCGACGACTCTTCGACCTCGATTGGCAGAGGTGTCATGTTCGTACTGCGTAGTGCACAGCTCGATACCCTCATCGATCCCCCTTTGGTGATGTTCGCGGAGCGCTTGATTGCGTTCTTCTCCCGCGAGCACGGCTGGCTTCTGTCGCAAGTGCCAGAGGACGAGCGGGTGGAGCGAATCGCGAGGGCGGTTCGGGTGGCGCTCGATGGGGGGATCGAGACGGAGTGGGATCTCTGTCGCTTCGTCATCCTGGAGCTCCAGTTGGGCACGACCTTGGGGCGCCCCGAAGGGCCCGCGTGGGCCTTGAAGATCCTCGGCGATGAAGAGAACACGGGCGCGGGAAAGGCCGACGCCCTCGAGTATCACTACCAGCACGTGCTGGATCATGGCCCCCAAAGGCAGGCCGTTTAGATGGAGTGGAAGTACTTCAACGTGTCGCGGGCCCACGACTGCTTTGCGCCCCGCGTGGAGAGCAACCGCATCAACTACCGCACACCGAGGACAGGCACGGTGAAGCGCATGCGAATGCGGATCTCCGATGCCGACGGAATCGTGGTGTTCGAGCAAGAGTATGACGTGGCAAATGGGCTGCCGCAGCTGGCCTGGGACGGCGGGATCAACCAGAACCCGCCCCACGGGGAGCCGCCCTACGTCAACCCGATGCGCTCCCCGTTCACGGCGGAGGTGCACGGCCTGATGCAGGGGCAGAACGAGCAGCCCATCCAGAGGCCGGTCGAACTGTCCGACGACGACGCGCCCACGTTGCTTCTGACGAGGTGTCACGACGACGACGCGGCCGATGACGATCCGATCGAGGACGACGAACTCGTGTACGCCGAGCCCGTGTCGCCCGAACCCACGGGGAGCCGCTCGTCGACCAGCTTTCGGGTCAAGTTCCACAGCATCGTGGTCGAGCGCGCGGCGATCGACATGATGACGCCCAACGTGGTTCCCAACACCGACCCGATGCGGTGCGTCCAGCTCAACACGCTCGGGTACTACGCTGGTCCGCCATCGTGGATCGGGATGAACGGCTTTCGCGGCGAGTACTTCACCCGGGCTCGCGATCGCTACAATGCGCTGCTCGCCGGTCAGGCCCTCGACACTCGCTTGGGCGCGAACTGGGAGCCTTCCAAGGGGGTCGAGCGCTCGACCAACAACGGTTGGGTCGACTTCGCCGAGGGCGACGACATGCACGGTGCCGAGCTGCGCATGTACGTCGAGTCGCTGCCCTACAAGGTGGCCGGGATGATCAACGGCCTACGAGATCAGCTGAACGTCGGCCATGCCCAAGCGCGTGCCGGGCAGGAAGAAGCCCAGCTCAACCGCCCGCTGGTTCCATTCGAAGTGCGGCTACTGGTCCGGCGCTCCAACGGGCAAGGCGTGTTCGTCCGCGAAGCGGTGGGCAAGGCGCGAGTCGACTGGACCATCGACCGTCCCGGGGAGCATCTCGAGAACATCGGCAGGAACCGAGGGGGGACCTCCCGCTATGCACGACGGTACGTGCAGCAAGCCAAGCAGGCGATCGGTGGCACGGCCGGGCTCAACGGCAAGAACCGGCGCAAGATCAACTGCACTCAGACTGCCCTGGGAGGCGCGGCCGTGGCCGACCAGTGGAAGTCCGCCGCCGTGCTGGGCAACAACGTGATCGGCCCTCACGACGCGCAGGCGGACAACGCAAAGAAGGTCATCGCGACTCACGCATGTGTCGACACCAACCATCCCAATCGTCTGGGCAAGGCGGTGTTCATGTTTCGTCCCTCCGCCGTGGCCGGGGACCGCTACAAGCTCACCGCTCATGCCTTCTTTCGCGGCCACAACCGTCGCGACGCTCTGCGGCGCAAGAATCCCACGCTCAAGAAGGTCAGCGGGAACATCGAGATCTGGCGTTGGGCACCCGTAGGGGTCGTGCTCAACTGGGGGTCCTCCAAGGTTATCGACAACAACCTCTGGGACCTGGTCAAGCCGCGGTTTCGAGAGGCGTATACGGAGATCGACACGACCAATACCCTCGTCCAGACCCCGACTCAGCTGCTGAACCCGGGCGACTACACCACTTGGATCAACGGCTCGGTCGGTGTCTCCAACATCCAAGAGGTCCACACGCTCGCGACCAACGCGTTCAGCCCCAACGTCAACGACAACAGCATCCTCTCGCTCAACTCACCGATTCCCGGGACCTTGGGTGCTCCCAACGGTGGGTGGGGCGCGATGAGCAACCTCTCGCGGATTCAGTACCAGAACAACCCCGCCAAGCGGCTCGCCGTGCTCATGCGAAAAGCGTTCGACTCACCCGAGGATCGACAGGCAGGCGTGGTGTATGGCAACGAGCGGTTCATCAGCATGGTGGAGACCAGAGCGCGGGCTCAGCGTCCGCGAGGGTTCGTGATCATGAATCTCGGTTTCGGCAACGCGCTGCAGAATGCCGGGATTCAGGCCAGCGAAATTGAGTTGTCGCTCCTCGATAAAGTTCGTTCGTGTACGGGAGACCGAGACATGCATGTGATCTTGTGGGACCACCGCCCCGAGCACTTTGACTACATCGTGGCCCACGAAATGGCCCATTGCCTCGGTTTGCGCCACTACGAGAACGCGGGCGACCAGAACCCCAACGACCACGACACGGCCGACCACAACTGTGTGATGAGCTACTCGTCCAACAATCCCGCTCACCAGCGGCCTGCCGTGTACTCGCCGATGTTCTGCGGCAAGTGCAACCTGAAGCTCCGCGGGTGGAAGGTGGACCAGGGGTTGATCGCTCGATCGACGTAGGCGCTGCCCTGGAGGCCGACCCCCGCGACAACGATCCAGGCTACGGGAGGCCTTGGACTCGTCCGCGGGGGGCGTGCGGGGCGTCGTACCGATGGCGTTCAGTCGTGAACGGTCTCGAGCGTGATCGAGCGGACGTTGGTCGTATTGTCGAGCCACAGATGGGCCGGATCGACCGAGACGACATTATCGGTGCAATCGATGACCACCGTGTAGGTCTCTCCGTCGGGGAAGTTCGGGTCCAGGAGCTCGAGCGTCACGTTGTTGGTCATCTCGTCGAAGGCCGCGTGCGTGATCGTCAGGGCATGGGCCGAGGCGGGAGTGGTCCCGGAGGCGGGCTTGTCGAACACGATGATACCCGACCCGTGGTTGGCGATGACCTCTTGGATCAGCGTGAAGTAGGCTTTGAGGTTGGAAGCCGGGGTGCCGTCGAGGTCGTACTCATCGATGGAGACCGGCACGCCATCTTCATCCATCTCTTCTTCTTTGCAGTCCCCGATCTTGGTCATTTCTGCCTCGGTCAGGCCGTCGGCGATGTCCGCGTCGTCGACTCCGGCCTCTGCGAGACATGCTCGAACCCGAGCTTCGAATGCTCCTCCGACGTCGTGGGCGCCGGACCAGATGTTGGCGTTGATGAGCGCAATGTAGCCGCAGGCACCCCATTGGCCCTGACCCCAGTATCCGTTCGGGGCCTTGAAGGGCGGGTTGACGAGCACGGGAATGGCGGAGCCCACGATGTGACAGCCGATGACGGGCTCTTCGCCTCCGCCTACGTCGGGGCTGCCCGCATCCCAGTTCCATCCTCCGAAGTCCGGACCGGCGCCATCGCCCCCGCCGGTCTCTTCGTCTGTTCCATCACCCGTGTATGTACCCGTGTACGTGCCCGTCGTCGTACTCGTGCTCGTGCTCGTGCTCGTGCCCGTCGTCGTGCTCGTTCCCGTACTCGTGCCGAGTCCAGATGTGCCATTGCGATCATTGAGCGAACTGTCCCGCTGCTCATCACATCCCGATATCAGCGCGAATACGCACACTCCCATCACCACCCTTTGGATTTGCATGGGTCGTCCAGACGGCGAGGCTCTGGACGGTATTCAGTGAAAACCCTAGTGGTCTCGGGGTCGTTTCGGGACGCAGAAGTGGCTCGTTCGCACGAGTCGATGAAGACAAATCATGCCATCGCCATTGGCACTATTTGTGGTGCTCGGTTTCAACCGAGTCGGCGTTGAAACTCTTGCATCGCGGAGTCACCGAGCCGCATCGCGATGTGCTCGATCGCCGCGCGCTCATCCTTCGAGATCGGATTGGTGAGGCCTAAAAATCCGCCCGCTGCCTCGGCCACCATGATGCACAGCCCCACGATGGTCTGCGCCTTGACCGAACCGCCGCGCTCGATGAGTTCGCGAAGCACCTTCAGCGATTCCTCGAGGTACTCGTCGGAAGGCCGCTCTTCGAGCAGCGCGAGCATCACCTGGTAGGCCTTCCCCACGGGGATGCCTCGCACGCGGAGCAAGCCGATGATGGCGGCGCGCTCGCCCTTTTGGATGGTGCCGTCCGACCACGCCACGTGCACCAGCGGCAGTAGATCGACGACCTGAGTCGCATCGCCCTCGAAGCCCAGCGCGGCGACCCGGGCCGCGAGCACCTCGTCGGTGGCGCTGGCCTCGTCTCCGAGCTCGAGCCGATCGCGTTGCATGGCGATGGCCGACTCGTGCAGCGTGATGCGGATCCGCTTGCGCTGCTCCGCCCCCTCCGCGGTGAAGACCTCCTCGCCCGGCTCGGTGCTATCCATGCATCGATGGTAGCCGGTGCCGCGGCGCAGCCGAACCGCGAAGACACGAACATCGTCCGCGACTTCGCGCCGAGAACGAGTCGACGCCGAACTGCACGGCCCGCAACGGGCCACGGCCGGGCGCAAGGGCACAAGCGTGCGCTCTCGAGGCAATGAGGGCGAGCTGTCGCGTCTCCGAACGGCCGGCGTTAGTGTCCGGGCATGCGCTGGTCCGCCGCGTTCCTCGGTCTGTTGGTCATGGCCCTTGCTTGCAAGCCCCGCGAGTCGGAGCAACCGAGCTCGTCGCCGACACCGGACGCCGAGACGTCGGTGCGCTCCGTGTTCACCGTGCAGCTGCCCGCGACAGTCGAGGGAGGCCCCATCGATGGCCGCTTGCTCGTGATCCTGGCGGCCGAGGGCGACGAGGAACCACGGTTTCAGGTCAACGCTTCGGTGGACGCCGCCCAAGTATTCGGCGTGGACCTCGACGGGGTCGCGCCGGGTGAGTCGATCGCGGTCTCAGACGATGTGTTCGGCTTCCCCATCGCCCGCGCGGGCGAGGTCCCGGCGGGTCGCTATACCGTGCAAGCGGTCCTGCATCGGTACGAGACCTTCAACCTGTCGAACGGCAAGACGGTGAAGCTGCCGATGGATCGGGGTGAGGGGCAGCACTGGAATCGAGCACCCGGGAACCTGTTCAGCACTCCGTTCGAGGTCGCGTTCGATCCCGCTGCACCCGAGCCCATCACCATCTCCCTCGACCAGGTCATTCCGCCCATCGAGCCTCCGGCGGATACCGAGTACGTCAAGCACATCCGGTTCCAGTCTTCGCTGCTCACCGAGTTTTGGGGACGCCCCATGTTCCTGGGCGCGCATGTGCTGATCCCGAAGGGCTTCGACGAGCACCCCGAGGCACGCTACCCGCTGGCAATCTTCCACGGCCACTTCAACCACGACTTTCGAGGGTTTCGCCCCGAGCCCCCCGATCCCGATCTGAAGCCCGACTTCGCGGAACGCTTCGGGGTCGAGGGCTACAATCGGATCCAGCAGCAGGAAGCGCACGACTTCTATCGCAAGTGGACCGGCCCCGATTTCCCGCGGATGCTGATCGTCGATGTCCAGCACGCTAACCCGTACTACGACGACTCGTACGCGGTGAATTCGGCCAACCTCGGTCCGTACGGCGACGCCATCACCTACGAGCTCATCCCGCACATCGAAAAGGAGTTCCGGGGCATCGGGGAGGGCTGGGCTCGGTTCGTCTACGGGGGATCCACGGGCGGATGGGAGGCGCTGGCGGTGCAGGTGCTGTATCCCGACGAGTACAACGGAGCGTTCGCGGCCTGTCCGGACCCGATCGATTTCCGCGCGTACACCCTGGTCGACATCTACGAGGACGACAATGCCTATGATCAGGTCGGCCCGTTCAAGCGGGCGCCGCGTCCGGGGCATCGCAACTGGCTGGGCCAGGTCGATCTCAGCCTGCGGGAGTACAACCACCTCGAGCTGGTGCTCGGTACCCACAGCCGCTCTGGAGAGCAGTGGGACATCTGGGAGGCCGTGTACTCGCCGATGGGGGACGATGGCTATCCGCGTCGGATCTGGGACAAGAGGACCGGCGACATCGACCACGAGGTCGCCGCGTACTGGCGAGAGCACTACGACCTGCGCCACATCATGGAGCGCGACTGGAAGACGCTGGGTCCCAAGCTGCAGGGAAAGATCCACCTGTACGTCGGCGACATGGACAACTATTACCTGAACAACGCCGTGTACCTGACCGAGGCGTTCCTCGAGCAGACGACCGATCCGCCCTACGATGGCGAGGTGCGTTACGGCGACCGGGCCGAGCACTGCTGGAACGGAGACCCCGAGCAGCCCAACCATATCTCGCGGTTGCGCTACAACACGATGTACGTCCCCCGGATGCTCGAACGGATGAAGCAGACGGCTCCCAAGGGGGCCGACCTCGACAGCTGGCGGTACTGAGCGACGCGTGCGGAGGGGAAGCGATTAGGGGTCGGGGAGTCGCTTCCCGTCGTCGTTTTTCTGGAGATTGTGGAATCCGCTCGACGGGCTCGTGGACCCCATCTGATGCGAACGGACGGCGTGGCGCCCTCGGGAGGCCTCGGTGCTCGTGCGCGGGATGGGCACGGACTCATGAACGCACTACGAATCGCTCCTCTCATCGCAGGCGCGGCGGGCCTGATCTACGCGTCGAATGCCGAGGCGGCACTCGTCACCTATCACGTCGACACCACGGCGGACACCTTCGACCCCGACGGCTGCATCGATCGAGAGGTCGGGAACTGCTCGCTGCGATCGGCGGTGTACGAGGCCAACAAAGACGCCGTTTGGGACGAGATCTCGCTGCCCGCCGGAAACTACGTGATCGACAACGCCATCGAAGGTGTGATCGACGTAACGACGGGAGTTCATTTCACGGGCGATGGCCCGGACCTCACGACCATCGAGTCTATCTCTACGACTCGGTCGTTCGCGATTTCGACTACGCGACCTCGATCGTGGGCGTGGATGAGGGCCTGCTGTTGCTGCAGGAGTTCGAACTGACCGACAACACATCCGATGATTTCGGAGCCTCTGCTATCTACGGCACGCATGCGCCCGGTGCTGGGATTTCACCATGGATGGAGGATTTGCACATCCACGACAACGAAGCTTCGGGGGGTGGAGCGATCATCGAGCTGCACTACGAAGACACGTGGATCCGGCGAGCCGAGTTCGCAAGCAATACTGCTGGTGATGCCATCGTCCACATGTACGGCGGCTACGACATCCAAGATACGTACTTCCACCACAATACGGCGCACGCGGGGATGCGCTTCAGCGGGGGTGGCACTCCGACGTATCTCGGCCGGTCGACGTTTTCCCACAACAACTGCGCGTTCGGGACGATCAAACTCGAAGGCGGGTCCTGGCTGGCTTTGAACAACGCCACATTCGCCTTCAACGACTCCATGCGTGGGTCGGTGCTCAGTGCGCTTGCTGGATCGGAGGCCGTTGCTACTCAGCTGACGGTCACTGACAACAGCGCGATTTTGGGGGCATTCCATGCGGACCTCGGCGCCAGCGTCTACTTGGAGATCGTCGCGGCCGCAGGGGATGTCGGCAACAACCTCTGTGCCGGCGGAGGAGCGTTTACTGCCTGGGGATCCAATGCGTTCTCAGGTGACGCAACCTGTCCGATGCACCCCACCGACGTCATGGTGCCGAACCTCATGGTGCAGCCCCTCGCCGACAATGGTGGCTTCGCTCCGACCATGAAGCCAGCCCCTGGCAGCCCGCTCATCGACGGGTCGTGGCAGTTCTGGGCGACGTGGGACCAACGAAACTTGCCGCGGGGGAATGGCCCCTCTTGGGAGATCGGCGCGTTCGAGTGCCAGCCGGGGGAGTGCTGAGAGCATAGGCAGGACCAGCGCTACCAGCGATTGCGGGGCGTCACGAACTTTTTGCAATCGATTCTCCGCGCCGCGTCATGTAACGGACATGACGCGACACAGCCTCGAGATCCTCGTCGGCGCCGGCCTGTTGTTTGGCTCTTTGACCGCTTGCAAGCCACCGGGGGGCGATTCGCAGCCTTCGTCCTCGACTACCGGGGGCGCGGAAGACACGACCTCGGCGGTGCTGGACACGGAGGGGGAGTGCCCCGGGGTTCCGAGCCCAGAGTGCGGCGAGGACATGATGTGTCCCGAGGGCGAGCTGTGCTCGGGCTGCCTGTGCGTGCCGATTCCCGACGACTGTGGGGACAACGCCGAGTGCGTCAGCGATGCGGAGTGCGGTAGCGACAGCGCCTGTATCGACTGCCTGTGCGTGCACGAGTGCAGCCTGCTCCCCCTGGCGGGCTGCACGTCCCACGAGGACTGCGAGGGGACCACCATCTGCGCGGGAGCGCCGGGCTGCGAGTGCGTGGAGGACTTGGGGTGCACGGAGGAAGACGAGTGTCGCAGCAACTTCGACTGCGACGGCACGACCTGCCACCCGGTGTCGTGCACCTGCGACGGTATCGGCTGCGCGTGCACCAGCAACGAAGAGTGCGGCGACGGCATGGTCTGCCAGGCGTGCGAGTGCATCACGCCGCCGGGCGAGTCGGATCCAGAGGGGGACTGCGAGCGAGACTTCGAGCCGCCCGAGGCGTGCAACCCTGCGATCGACATCGTGGCGACCGAGGTCGGCTGTGACGGGGATGCCCTCACGGTCTCGGTGACCTACGCTGAACCGATCGATCCAGAGCCCGGTGTCCAGACCACGCGCGCGCTAGAGCTGTGGGACGACGCGGACAACTACGTGCTTCGAATGTTCGCGAGCGCCTCGCAGTTCGAGCCGGGGCCCTACGAGTGTGAAATCATCGTGGTGGGGCAGATGGCAGCTCCGCTGGGGCCGGACGACGTTTGCCAGATCTCCGAGGACGGGAATCGGTTCGAGTATCGACTGTCGGCCGAGTCGGCGATGTTGGCCGGGGCTCCGCTCGGGGCGGTGGCCGCCTACGCGCAGAACTCGGATCCGAGCTACCACTTCGACATGACCGATTCGTACCCGTTCCCGTGCCCATGAGACGGCATCGACGCGTGGTCAGCCGCGGTTCGGCCGTGGTACCACCGAGCGGTGGACACGGACACGGAGTTGCTGGCGGCATGGCGAGCTGGCGACGACGTGGCCGGCAACCGGCTGGTCAAGCGGCACTTCACGGCCGTGTACCGGTTCTTTCGGAACAAAGTCGACGGCGATCTCGACGAGCTCGTTCAGGCTACGTTCACGCGAATGACGGTCGGCGCGGATCGGATCGAAGCCGGAGCCTTTCGCGGGTTCCTGTTCGCCATCGCCCGCAACGTGCTCAGGGAACACTACCGGGCGCGGGCCAAGCACCGCGGGATCATCGATTTCGAGTCGCGTTCGGTGGTGGACCTGGGGACTTCGCCCACGGGGGTGCTCGCGCGCAAGCAAAGCCACCGCTTGCTGCTCGCGGGCCTGCGCTCGATTCCACTGCAAGAGCAGGTCGCCCTGGAGCTCGTGTACTGGGAGGGGATGACCGGCAAGGAAGTCGGGCAGGTGATGGGCGTACCCGAGGGCACGGCACGGACGCGGCTTCGGTCGGCGAGGCTGTCTCTCGAGGCCGCCCTCGCTCGGCTGGCGCGCTCGCCCGATGCGCTCGCCTCTACGCGCGACAACCTCGAGCGCTGGATCACTGCGATTCGCGACTACATCGGGGAACCGGCGTCGTAGGGAGCATCGATGGCTGACGCTCCCGAGTCCACACCACGTCTCGACGCGCGGATGGTGCTCGACGATCCCGTCGATCTTCAGCGCACGCGAACAGCGGTACTGGGGGCGATGTTCGGCGAGCCCGAAGAGCCGACGATGATCGGTCGCTTCGAGGTGGTCGCGACGGCGGGCCGCGGAGCGATGGGACGGGTGTACGTCGCGTTCGATCCTCAGCTCGATCGGACGGTGGCGCTCAAGCTGATCGTCGACGATGGGGACCCGCAGTCCGCCGAAGAACGCCGAACTCGACTGGTGGGGGAGGCCCAGGCCATGGCGCAGCTAGCCCACGCGAACGTGGTGTCGGTCCACGAAGTCGGGCGGCACGAGGGCGACGTGTTCATCGTCATGCAGTACGTGGCCGGACCGAGCCTGCGTCGATGGAACGAAGGGGCGGACCGGACGCTCGAGCAACGCGTAGACGCCCTTCGCGGTGCGGCGAGAGGCCTGGCGGCTGCGCACGAGGCCGGGATCGTCCATCGGGATTTCAAGCCGGACAACGTGCTCATCGATGACCACGGCCGGTCCTTCGTGACCGACTTTGGCTTGGCGCATTCGTTGGAGACGGTGGCGGACCGCGACTCGGACACGAACACCACGCTCGGCGGTACGCCGGCCTATATGGCGCCCGAGCAGATGACGGGGGCCTCGGCCAGCGCCGCCAGCGACCAGTTTGCGTTTGGTGTGGCCGCGTGGGAGGTGCTCACCGGTCGTCGGCCTGCGCGGGGATCCAAACACGAGCCCGTGCTGGACGATGATGGTGGCGCCGGCCTGCCCGCGTGGCTTCGGCGGGTGCTGGTTCGCTCGATGGCGACCGAGCCCGCGCAGCGATGGCCGAGCATGGAGGCCGTGGTGACGGCGCTCGAGCGTCGAGGAGGGCGAACGCGGACGCTGGTGATCGGTGTCGTCACCATCGCGGCGATTGGGACTGCCGCGGCAATGGTCTCCACGGGCCCCGAACCATGCGCGGATGCCGATGCCTCGATCGCTGCTCACTGGAACGACGCTCGGCGGCAACAGCTGCGCGACGCCTTCGTCCAGACGAAGCTCGGCTATGCCTCGGGCGCAGCGGAGCACGTGAACGCCAAGCTCGACGCCTATCGCGAACGGTGGTCGGACGCAGCACGACACAGCTGTCACATTGGCCGTGAGGGGAGGTGGAGCGACACCATGGTCGATCGAGCCGGCTTGTGCCTCGAGAACGCCGCGTCGCAGCTTCGGGCCTCCGTCGATCGGTTGACCGAGGCCGATGGAAAACTCGTGCGACGGGCGACCGCATTGGTGGACGGCCTGCCGCCCGTCGACCGCTGCCTGGACCCCGAGGTGCTCATGGCCGAAGTCGCCGTGCCGGGCGACGACATCGCCGCGCAGGTGCGTGCAGAGAAAGACCGCATCGCCGACGCTCAGGCGGCGTTCTGGGCGGGGCACGAGCAGCAGGCGGCGCAGCTCACCGACGACGTGGTCGAGGCGGCGCGTGCCCTCGACTGGGAGCCGCTGCTCGCCGATGCAATGTTCTTGCGCGCGCATATCTACGACCAAGTGCGCGATGTCGATCGGGCTCGGGACCTCTACCTCGACGCGTACTTTCTCGCGGGGCGGCTGGGGTACGACCGAGTCGCGGCACAGACGGCCGCGGAGCTCGTGTCGATGTTCGAGCCGGAGCAGCTCGAGCGGGCCCACGAGTGGGCCCGGCACGCTCGGATGGCGATCGATCGGTCGCCGGGGCTCGAGCGCTATTCGACTCGGGTGTCCCAGTACAGCGCCTGGGCGGCGATGGAAGCCGACGAACTCGTGCAGGCGGCGGAGGTCGCCGAACGAGCCCATGGCGAGGCGGTCGAGTCGTTTGGTACCGACTCGGAGCAGGCGGGTCACGCGATTGCGATCGCGGGCATCGTGGCCATGCAGCGGGGCGACCACGACGAGGCGCTCGATCGCTTGCGGCAGGCGCTCTCGCTGGTGGAGAAGCACAAGCCGCCCGGTCACCCGACGGTGGCTCGTCTGCTCAACAACATGGGGATCGTGGCGCGCAAGGCCAAGGCGCTCGATGAAGCGGCGGCGTACTTCGACCGGTCGCTTCAGGCGAAGATCGATTTGTACGGGGAGCAGCACCCCTCGGTGGCGACCGCATACAACGGCTTGGGGCTGCTGGAGGCGGATCGGGGGCGGTTCGAGGAGGCGCGCGAGTATCTGGAGAGCAGCCTCGCAATTCGTGAGGTGCTGTTGCCCGCCGAGCACCCGGACATCTGGAACACCCGCGACAACCTCGCGTTCGTGGCGTTGTATGCAGGGAAATTCGAGCGAGCGGTCGAGCTTTCGCGTCGGACGCTCGAAGGACGTCAGGCGTTTGGCCACGCGCCGAAGCGCCTGACGATCACTCGGATGCTGCTGGGCAGAGGGTTGGTCGGAGCGAAGCATCCAGAACGAGCCATCGAGGTGATCGATGCGGCGCTGAAGACCCTCGCCACGCACCCCGATCCTGGTCTCGAGCTGGATGCTCGCGTGTCTCGGGCCGCGGCATTGCTGGGGATGGGACGTGCAGCCGAGGCTCGCGGCGTGCTGGAGGCCGCGGCGGACATCGAAGGCTCCGATGACGCGGAGACCGAAGGGCTCCGTCGGCTGCTCTTGGCGCGTAGCCTTCGCGAACTCGGTGCACCCACCGACGAGGTGCTCGGACATGCCCATGCGGCGCTCGTGTGGCTCGACACCGGTCTCATGCAGCACTTCGCGGCCGAGGCACGAGCGCTGGTTCGAGAACTCCGGCCGGGGCCGGTCTCATCGAAGGAACGCGGCGGCTAGGAGCCCCCCAGCCGCCGCTCCTGCGGGCTTCGAGCGTTCAGCGCTCGCTCGCGGGCATCACAAGCCGTCGACACACTCCGCGAACGCGAGCTTCTCCGCCTTGCAGGTGAAGATTCCCGGGGCGTACGGATCGCCGTTGACGAACTCCGCCACCAGGTTGCACTCCCAACCGATGCTGACGACGCAGTCCACCATGGCCGCGTAGGCCGGGTTGCACACGTTGGTGACGTCACCGAAGTCCATGCATTCCGCGCTGCACTGCGGAATCTCGATCGTGGCGCCGCACTCGACCTGCATCAAGCAGAACATCTCGCAGTCCTCGGGGCTCACGGGCATGGGATCGAGCCCGGTGTCCGAAGGCCCGGTGTCCGCGGGACCGTCGCTGCCTCCGGTCGAGGTCCCGCCATCGTCCACCCCTTCGGTCGAGCCGCCGTCTTCGCTGCCACCGTCGCTCTCTCCGGCGGACGACGTCGTCCCTTCGCCGCCCTCGGACCCTTCGCCGCCCGCCGTGCCGGAGCCGACGGCCGAGTCGTTCGCGCCCCCGTCGTTGCCGTCGTCGGTCGCCGCGCCTTCGCTGGTCGCCGCTCCGCCGTCACTGGTCGTGTCTTCACCCGAGTCGTCGCCACATGCGACGGCGACGAAGGCCGAGAGGGCCAGCGTCGCGAGAATGTTGCCGTAGTCGTTCATCTTCATTGGTTCATGCCTTCGTTCAGTTCGCAGCCGCCGTCGGCTCGCAGTACGTGCCGCACGGTGGTCAAGGGCTCGCCGTCGGGAGCCACGAGGGGAGGTTCTAGGGAGGGCCGGTAGGCCACGGGCTCATTGCCGATGCACGCCGAGACGGTGAACTCGGGCGGCACGTAGTGCCGGATCGCCATGCCGTTGATCTCCTGGAAGTAGGCCGTGGTGTTTTCGGGGCCGACCGGGTTGGGCTTGGGGAGGTACGCGTCGGCCACCGCGGCCAGCTCGAGCTCGGCGGGCATCACCACGCCCTCGTTCTCGACCGGATACATGATCTCGCCCACGGTGGCGGTGTGGGCCAGGCCCAGGCAGTGCCCGATCTCGTGAATGAACACGGCTCGCTCTTGTTCGTGGCTCCGCGTGCCATCGAAGACCCGCGTGGAGATGACCGCCGTGGTGTGCACGATGGCGGCGTCGGAGGGCCGAAACGTCACGTCGCAGGTACCGAGCACGCTGCCATCGAACCCCGTGCACGAGCTCGGATTGCCGACCCCGAGGGCTTCACAGTCGGAGTCGGCCACGGTGATCCAGTTTCGCGGCGATGCGGGGTAGCTGCGGAGGTCTCGCTCGGCGCTCACCTGGTCGGTGGCCAGCCCGATTTGCCACACCGCGAGAGCTTCCTGGGCCATCGCGGTGAGGTCTGGGTCGCCATCGCACTCGATCGGCCCCCCGCTGTCGTCCTCGGCGGCGTCGTCGTTCGAAGTGGAGGTCGTCGTGCCTTCGTCGAGCCCGTCCGTCTCGCCCGAGGGCCCGCCACCGGTCGCCTCTGCGTCATCGGTGTTCGCCGTCGTGGGCGAGCCCGTGTCTCCGCTGGCACCTTGCCCGTCGCCTGCCTCGTCCGAGGGGCTGCAGGCCCACAGCCAGGGCACGAACAACGCGGCCTCAGCCCACGGGCGGAACACAGAGCCCTCCGTTTTCTTCGATCTGTGCCTGGGTCCGGAAGGTGTTCAAGGTCTGCCAGTGCGGCTGCTCGAACTGAGGGATGCGCCCATCTTCGAGCACGTTGGTCACGTGGTACGTGTGCTGGTTCCAGATACGCCGCGCGGGGATCCAGCGGTCGTCTGCGTCGCCGAAGACC
The DNA here is from genome assembly GCA_039028615.1 of Myxococcota bacterium. GTDB lineage: Bacteria > Myxococcota_A > Polyangia > Nannocystales > Nannocystaceae > Paraliomyxa. The sequence continues at coordinate 65,150 of JBCCHT010000015.1, forward strand.
TGCAGGGTGGGGTAGTCCTGGCCGATGACCGGGTCCGACTCCGAGGTGAAGATGATCTCCGCCGAGCCATCATTGTCCACGTCGGCGACGACGGGATACTCGATATAGGTCGGGCTGCGACGGGGCAGCTGCATCAGCTCCTGCCCCTGGTCGCCGAACACGAAGATCGAGTCTTCGTCGCCGTACATGGCCTCGGCCCGACCATCACCGAGGAAGTCGAAGGCGGTGCTCGAGGCGACCCCGCTCAGATCGGAGACCGGGGTCTGCCACATGATGTCGAGGTTGGCCTCGTACGCCCCGTAGGTGTCCGCAGTGCTGATGACGAACTCGGGCACGCCGTCGCCATCGAGGTCGTGCACGGCCGAGGCTCGGTTCCACGTGTTGGGGGAAAATCCCTTGGGGTCGGGGACCGGCTTTTGGTCGACGAAGATCGGCGTGCCGTCGGCCTCGTACATCGACAGGCCGTCGTGCTGGCGAGAGATGAGGATCTCGGGCTCACCGTCGGCGTCGAAATCGGCGACGGAAGGAAAGCCGCTGCTGTCGCCCCCGAGGCTCACTCGCTGGATGCCCTCGTGGTCCCAGATGCGACGACCACCCACGATCTCCAGGTCGCCGTCGCCGTCGAGGTCCACGACAGTCACGGCCAGATCGATGGACCAGTGCCAGTTGCCGAACGAGCCGTCGCCGGGGGCGATGTTGATGAGCTGCCCTTCATGGTCATAGATCATCGGTCCGAGGACGATCTCGACATCTCCATCGTTGTCGAGGTCGGCCAGCGCAATCGCCTTGATGGCGACGGGAGGCAGGTCGTTGCCGAGCTCCGTGCCCTCGGGAAAGGTCTCGGCGAATTTGATGCTGCCGTCGTGCTCCCACGCGACGAGCTGCCAGGTGTCCATGTCCTCTCCGCCCGGGAGCACGCGAGACCCCACGATCTCCACGAACCCGTCGCCGTCGATGTCGCCCAGGGCCGGGGTGAACGCGGAGCCCACGTAGTCCTCGGAGCGCCAGTGCACCGCTCCGCTCGCGCCGTCGATCACGAACAGGTGCCCCCGCGAGCGGTTGACGTTGGTGCCCCGGCTCACCACGACGATGTCCGGGGTGTCGCACAGGTCGATGACCCCGTTGCCGTCGTCATCGGTCAGGTTGGCCACGAGGGGCGTGACCACGCTGCCACCGTCCGCGGCGTCGGTGGGGGACCATGCCCACTCCAGCACCGGGTCAAAGCTGTCCGCTGGCGCCTCGTCCTCGCAGTCGATGACGCCATTGAGCCCGTCGTTGACCGAGCACTGATCCAGGTTGGGCGGGTTGTTCGAGATGTCTAATTTTTGCGTACCACTATGACCTGATTCGTCGATGCCATCCGAGTTGGCTCCGGTGTCGGTCGACTGCATCCCGGCACTGGTGGCTTCGGTAGCCTGCCCTACGTCGACGTCGAGGTTGCCGCACGAGCTCATCGAAAGCACGACGACGAAGCCCAACCATTGGGGTCGATAGTCCATGCTCGGGCAGAGGCAGCCGAGGCGAGAAACCAGTCACACGAAATGTTCGATCGATCGCGATCGAGATTTCATTGATTAGTTTTTGCGTAGTCGTGCCACTACCTTCACGGGCCTTCCTAGTCGTCGGTCCGAGTTGCACGATGAACTCGAGTGTCGCCATGGCAGCCGTCGCGCTCGAGGCGCGAGACCCGAGCGGGTTGGCCACGCTCACGCGTGACGCGATGCGTGGCGACCGTAGGAGTCTCGAGCGGTTGTTGCCCCGGCTGACGCGGCGAATGCTTCGAACGGCGCATGGCGTTCTGGGCCGGCGAGAAGACGCCGAGGATGTCACGCAGGAGGCGTTGGTGGTGGTGGCGAGAACCTTGGGAGAGCTTCGACAGCCCGATGCGGTGGCGGCCTATGCCGATCGAATCGTGCTGCGCTTGGCCTTGCGCCTACGCCAGCGGCGGGCGCAAACCGAAACCCGAACGGAGTCCATCGACGTCGACGGCAAGGCGGTCCAGCTGGCGGCGATCGAGCCGCGGGGTGACGAGGAGCTGGTCTTGCGACAGAAGATCGAACGAGCCCTGGCGCTGCTCGATCGACTGCCGTCGGCCCAGGCCGAGGTCATCTTGATGCGCTTCGTCGAGGGCTACACGGCGGCCGAGGTCGCAGCCGCGGAGGGCGTCTCCGTGCATACCGTCAATAGCCGCGTAAGGCTCGCAAAACAGCGATTAGAGCGCTTTTTGTCCGCGGCGAAGTTGCGTGGCGAGGAGACACCATGACCGCCGAATACGACTCGCTCGATGCTCTGTTGGAGGATGCTCGGTCCGCGGCCCATGCCCTGGGAACGCGGGCGATGGTGCGCGAAGCCTTCGTCGATCGGGCGATGGAACGAGCCTTGGAGGCGGTGTCCGGGGGGCGTGTGGACGGCCCGGGGGGCGGCGGCCGAACGTCGTGGTGGGTCGGCACGACCGTGGTCGGAGCCGTGCTCGCGGCGACATCGATCGCCTTCGTAGGCGAAGGCACTGCGGATTCTGCCCATCGAGCCGAGCCGAGCCGGGGAGTGGAAGTCGAGCGACGGAACGATGTCGAGATCGCCTTCGACGCTCCGAGTGGCTTCGTCCCCCCACACTCGACGAAAGTGATGACGGCTGCCCCCACCCGCGAAACTGCCGACGTGGCCGAGCCGATTGATGTCGTCGCGCATCCCAAGCCAACCCCGTTGACGAGCAGGTCCGTAAAAAGTGCGGAGGTGCTGTTTCGCGATGGCAATCGCGCCCGGAGAACGGGAGCGTTCCGTAGTGCACGGTCGCTGTATCGACAGTTGGTGCAGAGGTTTCCGCGTTCGCGGCAAGCGTCCATGGCTCGCATCACCTTGGGGCGTCTTGAACTCGAGCAGTTCGGGCGGCCACGCGCTGCGTTGGCTCAATACGACGCCTATCTCGCGTCTGCGGGTCCGCGACCATTGGCGGGAGAGGCGTTGGTCGGCCGCGCCCGTGCGTACCGACGCTTGGGTCAGACCCAACGCGAGATCGAAGCGTGGACCCGACTGATCGATTCGTTCCCCGACTCGGCTCATGTGTCGCGGGCGAACCAGCGCCTCGAATCGCTGCAGCATCGATGAGTTATGATCGTGAGCAGTGGTTGGCGTGCTGTCAGCCGTGCTCGCGTTGGGAAGCGTCGCGGCCTCCATTGGTTTGTCGCCCATGTCCGATACCGAACAGGTGCGGGCACCGGATGCGCGCCGGCGCCTCCCCATCGTGATCGCAGCGTCCGGTCGTTCGCCAGAGTCGATGTCGGTGGTCTTGCGCGAATATTTGCATGGCCTCGGCGTCGAGGTCGAGCTACGGGCCGAGGACGGCTTTGCCCTCGAGTCGGTCGTGAACCCACCGCCCGACCCGGAGCACGCCGTGGCCCGGGTGTGGGTTCGGATCGAGCGAGCCCGGGCTTCCGTATTCATCGTCGATAGCGATTGGCAGCGCATCTTCATTCGTCACGTGCCGCTCGAGTCCGGCTTCGACGAAGTCGCGCAAGAGCAGCTCGCCACGATCGTGCATGCCAGCGTGGAGTCTCTACTGGCGGGTGGTGAGATCGGCGTGCACCGTCAGCGGGCCGCCGCGACGCTGGGGATACCGCTGGCCCGCGAACGGGAACCGGGCCCGGAACCCGAGGCGGTCGCTACACCGCCGGAGGAGCCTGCCGTCTTCGAGGAGCCCACCATCGCTGGGGCGAAACATCGTCCGCTCGGTGTGGATCTCGCGGTGGGGTACGGAGTGACCTTGTGGTCCATGCGACTCGCTCCTTCTTCGGGTCCACGCCTCGATGCGCGCCTTCGAATTCGTTCTCCGTCGCGACCGAAGCTCGATGGCTTGGTGGGGTTGCGAGGCAGCTATGCGACACCGCTGAGGGCCAGCAACGAGGCGCTCGAGGTGCGGATGCAATCGGTCGACGCACGGGCGGCCGGAGGAATGTGGTGGGCACCGCGGCCTCGCTTCGCCGCTCGGATGGAACTCGACGTTGGTATGACGAGCAACCATGCCGTGTCGCGGGCGGTCGGGCCCGATGCCGTCGCCGCCCGTGACGACTGGCATTTCCTGCCAGCGTCCGGCGTGGAGCTCGGGCTCGCGTGGCGTGTCGCTCCGTCGCTGTGGTTGGGGGCGGCGGCACGGGTGGACGGCACATGGGTCGGCATCCGATATCGGGTGAGCGACACGGGCGACGTGCTCTTCGCACCATGGCGGGTCCGGCCCGGCGTGGTGTTGGAGCTGCGCTGGAGCCCGCTGGGCACGAGGCGGGCAGAGCCCTAGTGCGCTCGTGCGGCGGGCTAACCCCACTGACGTGTCGATGTACGAAGCAGGGCGCCCCAGTCGGTTCGCCGCCTATGGCATAGGAGGCAGGCCCGTCGCATCCAACCACGGCGCGGCCATGTTCAGGCACCCAAAGTCGAGGGGGAGCTGGCCCAGCATCGTCAGCGAACCGTCGTCCTCGATGCGCCTCAGCTCGTTGTCCGAGGCGCACGCGTACACCCGGCCCGTGGAGCCGTGGTACTCGAACGCGACCTGAGCAAAGTCGAACGCGAGCGCCTGGACGAGCGACGGAGCGCCCGTCGTCGTGTCGATCTCGTAGAGCGAGTCGGAGGCGATGTCGAGGGCGAGGAGCTGAGACGTATCCTCGTTCAAGGTCAATCCCACTGCGTTCCAGTCTTCGCCGATCGGACCGACGACCGTGCCGACACCGGTGTCTGCGTCGATGCGCAAGACCGAATCCGTATCGGCATCGATACCGAACAGATCGTTGCCTTCGTCGGGAGCAATCGCGTAGACGTCGGCGAAACCGAAGTCTCCGACCAGCGTCGCTTCGCACGATGGCAGCGCCAGCTCCCATAGCTCGTCGCCCGTGGAAAAGAACAGACGATCGTCGCGAGAGAAGGTGGAGGAGAAGATGAAGGTGTCGATCGCGCCCCCGGTCGCAGCGTTCGTGACCGTGCAAAAGTCGAGAGCGGCCGCGGTTTCGATGTCGAACTGGACGACGTGGGTGTTGCCCATGCTGTTGTCGAGGGCCACCATCCACGGCGGGGCCATCGGCTCGGGTTCTCCCGAGCTGGAGTCCGAGCTGGAGTCCGAGCTGGTGTCGTCGGTCATGTCCCCAGACGTGGTTCCCGACCCGGTGTCGCCATCGGAGCCGCTGCTTTCGTCTACGGTCGATGCCGTGGTGTCCAGATCCACCTCGCCGCTGGAGCTCGCCGCATCGGTGGTTCCGGGGGTCGGGATGGGGTCATCCGTCGAGCTGGATCCGGGGGACCCACTGGTACTGCTGCCATCGTCGTTCTGAGGCGTGGAAGGATCGGTGCAGGCCAGTAGCGTGGAGGAGACCGCGACGAGAAAGCACAATGCTCCGTGGCGGGTGAGGTGTGAAGTCTGCATGGCTCCCGGGTGGTCAGGGAAGCGGCGCGGGCGATCACCGAAAGTCGATGTCGCGGTATTTCGCGCTCGTTGGGCCTCCGCGGTGGCCCGCAATGACCTCGAACGGCACCAGACCACCTGCTAAGGAATCACCATGGCTCCCACTCCGCTTCGATTCACCCAAGCCGAGCACTACTCGACGAACATCGAAGAGCAGTCGGCCCTGACTTCGATGGCCCCGCACGCGAACGTATTGTTCACCATCGCCGACGACTCGAACGCGGTGTGGTCGATCGAGCCGCCTGCGGACGCTGGCGGTGCGCTGCGAGTCGAGCGATTGAGCCCGGAGCGGGGCGTCCTCGATGGGCTGGAGGGGGCGACCTACGACCCCGAAGCGAGGACCTTGCGCGTCGTCACCGAGGATCCGCGGCAGCTGTGGGAACTCGAGGTGAGCCGGGACGGAGAGGCACTGAAGGTCTCGGAGCCCGTGCGGCTGGGAACCCTCGAGCTACCGCTCACGGGGAGCGAGGAGCTGCGGCGGAACAAGGGGTGGGAGGGCATCACGACCATGCCGGCGTCGCTGAGCCCCGATGGCGCCCCGTATCTGATCGCCGTCAACGAGGACTCGCCCCGTCGGGTCGCGCTGTTCGAGCTGAAGACGCTCACGCCATCCGGGTTCGCCGATCTCCCCGACGGCGCGGAGGCGCACCTATCCGATCTCTCCGACTGCGCGGTGGGTCCGACCGGAACCGTCTTCATCGTCTCCGACCAGGGCGAGTCGTTCGGCGAGTTCGAGCTCACGAAGGACGACACTGCTGCGGGCGGGTGGTCTCTGACGTTGCTGGAGGTCACCGAGATCGCGGATCCGAGGCCCGAGGCTGAACGAAGGCGAAGGCTCAAAGCCGAGGGAATCGCATTCGACCTGCACGGTGACCTGTGGGTCGCTTGCGAGCGCGGGAAGGGGCTGCTGGTTCGCTTCGCCCGCCAGTAGAAGTCACGAGTCGTCGTTTCTGCGCCCCGATTGCGACGAATCGGAGCTGCGCTCGGTTTTTCGTGATCCGCCCCCCATGTACGGGGACCCCCCAGTATGAGCACGAGAACCCGACGCCGTCTTCGGGGGAGATGGAGGGCGCCATGATTGAGGACCGAGAATACGACCGAGACACGACCACCGCCGAGGAAGCGGAGTTGATCCGCGGATCCATGCAGAAAATCGAGGCAGGAATCATCCAGTGGACCGAGATCCCGAGGCACACTCGCTACAGCCTCGGCCTCGTGTCGCAGGGCCTCGAGCGGCAGACGCAGGACATGGAGCTGTTCACGATGATCATCGACCTGCGCCGAGCGACCATGCCGACCGCCGTCATTCGTCAGGCGATTCGGGAGGCCATCTTCTCTCGCGATCGCTTGCTCCACACCGCGGTCTTCACCGGCCGCAACAGCGTGCTGAACGTCGTCGCCCGGCTGATCATGTCGCAGACGATCTGCAATCGCTATTCCGTCCATCGCCACCGGGACGAGGCGCTGAACGTCGCGCGGCAGAAGCTCGCCATGGGCATGCCGCCCGTCCAAGAGGACTCGCTGATTCACTGGCGCCGAGTCGGCGACGCGCGCTTCTGATGGGGTGGGCGCTTGGGCTTCGAGTCGCTTGGGGGAGCGGCTCGACACGCAGGCCAACGGGGTTGGGGCCCCGGACTCGACGCGTGGTTGGTCGAGTCCTGGGCCCTCGCCAATTTGGAAGAGTGGTCGTCGTCAGAAAAGTGACTTCGATGCAATCCGCTCGGACACCTTGTGGACCCATGTTGGTGGGTCGCCGTTGCGCCGGGTCGCCGGAGCTTTCCGCGGACGCGTTGCGCCCAGCGGCGGGCCCCAAGGATGGATGGAAATGATGAACGCTCTCCGATTTGCTCCTCTGCTCGTTGGCGCAACGGGCTTCCTCTTCGCCTCGTCGGCCCAAGCGGCCTATCAGTCCATCGTGGTCGACACCACGGCGGACACCTTCGACCCCGACGGCTGTATCGACCGGGATCCGGGCAACTGCTCGTTGCGGTCTGCTGTGCACCAAGCCAACCAGACGCCGGAGTGGGATGAAATCGTCCTACCCACGGGGACCTACGTGATAGATAACCCGGTTGAGGGGGTGATTGATGTCTCGGCCCCGATTCACTTCAAGGGCGATGGTCCAAACGCGAGCACCGTCGAGTTTCACCTCCCGGGGGTCGTCGGGATCCAAGCCACGGGTGCCAACACGTACCTGGTCTTCGCATCGATGGCTCTCGAAGGGGCTGCTCCGGACGCGGGCGCTGTGTATGGCGACCATATTCAGTATCTGTATCTATACGACGCCGCGGTGCGAGATTTCGACTATCAGTCCATGATCGTCGGGATCGAAGGAGGCAGCCTGCTGCTGCAAGAATTCGATGCTACAGACAACGTCTCCGATGATTTCGGATCAATGGCGATCTACGGCGAAGCGGAGCCCGGTCCCAATAGCTACGTGTGGGCCGAGGATCTGTTCATCTCGGACAACCACGGGGCGGACGGAGGATCGATTGTGCACGTGGACTACGCCGAGAAGTGGTTCGATCGGGCCGAGATTGCACACAATGATGCGGGGAGGGCCATCGTAGAGTTCCATGGCGGCGGCCTCGGGTTTGAATCACCGAAAATCTACAACCTCTACTTCCATCATAATTCGTCGCATGCAGGATTGCGCTTCATTGATCCCCACGCGGGTGGCTATCTCCAGAAGTCGGCGTTCACACACAACAGTATGGCCTTTGGCACCATCAAGGTCGAGAATGACTTGCTGTCGATATCTCATAGTACGTTCGCGTTCAACAACGCCATGACCGGGTCCGCAATTAGTGCGGTCGACGGGGGAAGAGTCTTTGCTTTCGACTTGACTGTTACCGACAATCCCGCGATTTTCGGTACCTTTCACGCAGAGCCGGGTAGCGAGATCAATATGCAAGCCGACGCGGTCGAACCTTCGCTGGGATCTGATATCTGTGCGGGAGGCGGTACTTTCGTTTCGTACGGAGCGAACGCGTTCGTCGGTGACGCGACCTGTCCTGGCCACGCGACGGACATCCTCACCAACGACCTCATGCTGCAGCCGCTCGATCAATACGGCGGGTTCAGTCCGTCACGCTTGCCGATGCCTGGCAGTCCGCTCATCGATGCGTCGACGTTCTGGTGGGGCAACGAGGATCAACGGGGTTTTCCCCGGGAGACGCCGTTCGATGTTGGCGCCGTGGAGTGTCAGCCGGGGGAGTGCTGACGGAAGTCGAAGCCAAGAGGAGGGCCGCGCGATGGGTCGACCTCGGGGAGTTTCTTCGTGGTCACCGCGCGCGGTCGCGCGCGGTCCCTGTGTCTTGGATCGACTGGGGCTGCGTGTCTGCGGAAAACACGCGGTCCGGTGTTGACCAGGGCGGAAACGCTGGTTGCTCGTGCTCCGAGCGAAGCCGTTGGGCCCAGAATCACCACTGAGTGCAGAATCCGGGCATTTGCTGACCATGAGAGATTGCGCTCCTTGACAGGTCCTACATACCCCTTCATGTAGCTGGCGAGCAGCGAAGAGGTCCGTGCGGCCTTCGAGTCCCTCTCCCTGCTGAACACAACAATCACGGGTTCACTGCATCGCGCCGGTCTCCAAACTACGGCGCGGGGAGAAGAAACCATGATTCGCGTGTCTCACGTCGTTGCCGCCCTTTCCCTTTCGATCGCCGCTTCCGCTTGCTCGAACGAGCCCGTCGGACGCGATGCGGATGCCGTCGACTTCGACCGCTCCGCCAGCTCTGCGCTGGTGGACTACGGCATCCTGAACCTGGTCAACGACCCGACCACCGACGAGGCGTTCCTCGACTTGGTGGTCCCGCTCGACGCGCGGTCGGCCTTCGAGATCATCGCGCACCGCAACGGCGAGGACGGCCTGCCCGGCACCGCCGACGACAACACGTTCGACCACATTCGAGAGCTCGACGAGGTGTACTGGGTCGGCCCGGTCGCGATGTCGCTGCTCGAGTCCTACGTGATCGACAACGACCTGGTGCCGCACGCGGACGACCTGCTCGGCACCTACGACGGCGTGGAGCTGACCTACGGCGAGGCCATCGACACCCTGGCGCTCGCCAACACGGCGACCGAGGACGAGCTCGACTACGACGTGCCCCTCGATCGTCGCGCGGTCGACAGCATCCTCGACGCCCGTCCGATCGAGTCGATGGAGGAGCTGGCCGAGCTGTACTGGGTCGGACCTGTCGGGATGAACCGCATGGTGCAGTACGCCCTGCCCACGCCGCCCGCCAACTCGTGGTCCGAGCAGTTCAGCCACGACCAACAGTTCCAGATCCCCGACGGTTGGGGTGGCTTGTGGACTCAGGTCGAGGTCGTGGGCGCGCCGGCCGAGGCCGATGTGCTCGTCGTGGAAATCGATGTGGAGCATGACGACCTGTCGCAGGTGAAGGCCAAGCTCACGGCGCCCAACGGCTCGTACATGTACCTGTGGGTGCACGAGGCCTCGCCCGAGACCATCATCGACCTGCCGCCCGAGTTCCAGTACGGCGACGACGCCAACGGGACCTGGAGCCTCACCCTTTGGGACACCGTGGCCGGAACGCAGGGCTCGCTGCAGGGCTGGTCCATGACCGTCTCCACGCCGGGCGCCTGAGCCATCCTCGGGATCCGAACCGCGATGCCCCCGTCGAAGCCGTCGCTTCGGCCGGGGGCATCATTGCGTGGCGTCGGTTGGTTTCGCGGTCTCGCGGCGGACTCGCATTCGCTCGAACCGGCTCGCGATGACGCCCCCGTCGCCGGTGATCGGGTTGTCGCGGAGCTCGACTCGCATGGAGTTCGTCTCGCGATGCTCGAGCAGGATGCCGCGGCGGACGTCGATGCGCATCGTGCCATCCAACCGCAGATCCGAATCCGCCATGATGGTCTTCATCATGAGCGTGGGCACCATAACCCCCTCACCGCTAAACGCAGCCTGTAGCTCGCCGTCTTCGCTGGACTTGACCTCGTAGGTGACTTCGTAGCGAACGGTGGAGTCGAATAGCGACGGAAACTCGTGGCTGTGGATCCAGCGTGAGCCTGTGGTCGCGGGCTCGTCGGGCAGCAGCGGACGAATACCCCGGGCCACGAGGCGGGGCGCCTGGAGCTCGAGATCCGAGGCGAGTTGATCTCGCGCACGCTGCAGGTCCTCCGTCGACATCGTGGGCGCCAGCGTTTCGAAGCGCGCGAGGACCTCCGCGTGGCGGGCTTCGGTGTCGTGCACTCGTTCCACGGTGCCGAGCGGCGTCATCGTCATCTCGAGGGGGACGTCGATGAACGACATCTCCCGGGCTGCGTCGGGGGTGAGCGGTGCCGTCGGTGCTTGGCCGCTGCGAAACACGACATGGCCACCCTCGCGCCGGACCTCGTACTGGTAGTGCACGACGGTGGTCTTCAGCCGGATTTGCTCCGCCGCGACGTCGACGACCTCGAAGCGCTCGGTCTTTGTCGTGATGACCGAAGGCTGCGTCGGATCGGAGGTGCCCTTGGGGTGCTCGAGGATGAACATGTGCTCGGTGACGTCCTCCTCCCAGCGGTCACCGGGCTCGAGCCGCCAACGCAGCGTTCGAGCGGGCTCCGGCTCGGGCGTAGGCTCGGCCGACGCGACAACGGTCCCAGAGGGGTTCTCGGACGGGGTCTCACGGGAGGTCCCGCTCTGGTTGGGCGCACACGCCATCACCAGCAGCAGTGCCATCGGCCCGATTCCACGAACGTCTTTCGCCATGGTGCTCGGGGAATGATCGGCCACCGCGCTCCGGTTGTCGACGGGGCGCCGTAGCTTCGGGCCTCCGAGCGTCGGGAATTTCTCACCGTCGCGGTCGTCGTTCACGTTCAGGGCTTACATCGTTCCCGCTGAAGTTCCGACTCGTTTTGATTCTCGGGTAGTGCCGGCCTCCTTGGGGTGAGGTGGGCGCTCGTTGTTTGCTTCCGATCGGAGGTCTAGATTGCTTTTCTGGACATCGGGGGGCGGTTTGGAACGAGACGAGAGTCGGGACGATCCTGGCGACGGATTGGCCGCTGTGGCCGCGAGGCGGGCGGAGGTACGGACGGTCGCCGAGTCTCACGGAGGTTCCGAGTCCGTCATGGCATCGAGCCACTCGTTCGAGTTGGGGCGCTATGTGGTGATGGGCACCTTGGGGCGCGGGGGCATGGGGGTGGTGTTCAAGGCCTTCGATTCGACCCTCGATCGTCTCGTCGCGCTCAAGGTCCTACACCGTGAAGTCGATGAGATGCATACATCTCGCTTGCGGCGAGAGGCTCAGGCGATGGCGAAGCTGTCGCATCCCAACGTGGTGCAGGTGTACGAGGTCGGCGAGGCGGATGGGCAGACCTTCGTCGCGATGGAGATGGTCGCGGGACAGAGGCTCGACGAGTGGATGCGCCAACATCCGCGGCCCCAGTGGCGTGCATGCGTCGATGTGTTCTCGGCTCTGGGGGCCGGGTTGGCCGCAGCGCACGAGCAGGGCCTCGTTCACCGCGACTTCAAGCCGGGCAATGCCATCATCGACGACGACGGTCGGCCGCGCGTGCTCGACTTCGGCTTGGCGCGCCACAGAGACGAACTCACGGAGGACGGCACGGTCGAATCGGCGCGAACGCGTGAGCAGGAGGGCGGGCCGCTCGAAGCATCGCTGACCAGGACGGGGACGATACTCGGGACGCCCGCCTATATGCCGCCCGAGCAAATGAGCGGTGCGCTGACGGATGCTCGCAGCGACCAGTTCAGCTTTTGTGTCGCGCTGTACGAGGCGCTCTACGGGCAGCGGCCGTATCCGGGCGACACGTTGGCGGCGCTGAAGGTGTCGCTGCAGGGGGGAATGAGCGACCCGGCGCCGCGAGGGAGCGCCGTGCCTGCCTCGCTACGGACGGTGGTGCTGCGGGGTCTGGCGATTGCACCCGAGGAACGCTGGCCCTCGATGGAGGCGTTGCTGGAGCAGCTGCGTGACCTTGCGACGCCTCGCAGGAGACGAGGGGCAGCTCTGGCGGTCGTCGTGGGGATGGCCGCGGTCGGAGCGGGACTGGAATTGCCGCGCTACGCTGAATGGAGCGAGCGCTGCACGGGGGCGCGAGCGCAGCTGGACGGCATCTGGGATGACGCCCGGCGGCAGCAAGTCGAGGCCGCCGTCTTGGGCACGAACCTTCCGTACGCCGCGGACACCTGGAAGCGAGTGGAGCCGCGGCTCGACGACTACGCCCAGACGTGGGCTGCCAGGCACACGGAGGCGTGCGAGATGACCCGGCTTCGTGGGGAGCAGACCGAAGAGGCGATGAGCTTGCGCATGGCCTGCCTTCGGACCCGTCGCACGGCGCTCGATGCCGCGGTGACGGTGCTCGTCCAGGCCGACGACACGGCGGTGCGCAATGCGGTGAAGCTGACCTCGGGGCTGCCCGAGCTCCATTACTGCGACGACCTGGACGCCCTGGAACGGCAACGACAACGCGTCCCACCCCCCGAGGACCCGCAGGTGGCCGAGGAGGTGGAAGGGGAGCGCGAGCGGCTCGCCGAGATCGAAGCCATGTATGTCGCGGGGCTATTTGCAGCCGCGTTGGAGGAGGTCGAGCGCGTCGTGACTCGAGCCGAGGCCTTGGGATACGGGCCGCTGCTGGCGGAGGCGAGGGGCAAGCGAGGGCAGCTGAGAGAAGCCAATGGGCTGTACGTCGAGGCGGAGAAGGAGCTGACCGAGGCCTACACGCTGGCCGTGGAGCACGACCACGAGACGGTGCAGCTGTCGTCGGCGAGTCTGTTGGTGTTCTTGGTCGGCACTCGATTGCAGCGCCCTGCACCGGGGCGGCAGTGGTCCCGGGTCGCGCAGCCATTGGCGGTGCGCATCGGTGAGCCTCGAGGCGTGGCGACGAGCTGGGGAAACCTGGGGCTCCTACTCACCAGCCAAGGAGAGTACGACGAGGCACAGAAGGCTCATGCAAACGCTCTGGCCACCATGGAAGACGCCCTGGGCGCGGAGCATTTCGCGGTGGCCAGACACTCGAACAACATGGGCACGGTGTTCGACTTCAAAGGGGAGTTCGAGCAGGCCCAGGCGGCGCACGAGCGGACGCTACGGATCCTCGAAGCCGCGCTGGGGCCCGCTCATCCCGATGTGGCCGGCAGCTGCAACAACCTGGGGATCGTGCTGTGGAGCCGAGGGCGATACGAGGAGGCGAGGAGCACGTTCGAGCGAGCGCTCCGCATATTGGAGAAGGCGTTGGGAAGGGATCATCCCGTCGTCGCTCAGACGCTGAACAACCTGGGCATCGCGCTCGAGAGTCAAGGGCGCTACGGGGAGGCCCAGCGTGCGTATGAGCGTGCACTGCGGGTCTTGGAGAACGCGCTCGGCCCGGACCACCCGGTCGTGGCCAGGAGCTGGGACAACCTGGGCAACGTGCTCACGAGCCAGGGGCAATACAAAGAGGCCAGCGAATCTCACGAGCGAGCGCTGCGGATCCGCGAGACGGCGCAGGGGGCCGAGCATCCCGAGGTCGCCAATAGTTGGAACAACTTGGGGGTCGCGCTCTCGAACCAGGGAAAGTACGAAGAAGCGAAAGACGCCCTCCAGCGAGCGCGAGACCTATGGCAAGAGGCGCTGGGCCCCGATCATCCCGATGTGTCCAATAGCTGGGACAACCTCGGCACGGTCCTGCGGAAGCAAGGGGAGCACGAGGAGGCGAAGGCGGCCTTTGCAGAGGCGCTCGCGATCCGTGACAAGGCCTTGGGCCCCGAGCATCCCGAGGTTGCTGCGACACTCGTCGGGCTCGCTACCGTCGCGCTGGAGCAGGACGACTTCGATGCGGCCCGAGCGTACGGCGAGCGTGCCGTGTCGATTCGTGAACGAGGGGAGGTGGGCCCCGAAGAACTCGCGGAGGCACGCTTGGTGCTCGCTCGCGCGTTGTGGAGTGAACCCGGACAGCGCGATCGCGCCAGGAGGTTGGCCGAGCAGGCGCGAAGCGGGTTCGCCGAAGCTGGAGCGGGGCAACGAGAGGGCCTGGCTGAGGCCGAACAATGGTTGGCGAAGCACCACGAGCACTAGCGGTCTGGCGAACGGGTGCTTGCTCATCGGGGCGCAGCCGGTCCATCGCGACGCAATCCTGAAGGTTGAGAGCCTGGGTGGCGAGACTCTGGTGCTTCGAGCGCGTACTCTGGAGCCCGATGCTCGTTCGACGCTACTCGCTCCTGATCTCGTTCGTCGTGTCCACCCTCGCCGCCCCGGGATGCGCGAGGTCGGTGCGACCCATCCAGCCTCCGAGCGGGCTGACGGATGTCCTTCGGCAGGGCAAAGCGGTACCGCACGAGGCCTTCGTCGAGCTGGTGCGAGAGGGAATCGAGTCGGCGACCTGGGTCATCGAGCGGGACGAGGTCGAGCGAACGGGCGGTCGGATTTCGCATACGACGATGTGGATTCACCGGGTCCGCGACGAGACTCGGGTCGATGTCCGCGTCGATGTACGCGACGGCATGTACGGGTTGATCATCACCGCGAGTAAGGGGCTTCCCCGCAACGATGCTGACTGGGTGGTGCTCCTCGACGAGTCCATTCGCGATGCGCTCGGTATCGACTACTCCGAGTCTGGAGATGCGATGGCGGTCGATTGGTCGCCCTGAAGTCGCCGCGGGCGCGTCGGAATGAACCGATCCTGCGGCTCTTGCAGCTCGGCCGCGATCGGTAGAATTCGAGAGTCGTCATCGCTGGGTTTTCGGGCGGCGCATGTCTCGATGCGCGTATGCTCTCGGCATGACATTACGTAGCGTGCTCGCGGTTTCTGTCTTGCTCGTCGCCGCTTGTGGCGATGATGCCTCCAGTTCCGATCCTATTGCTGATGGTGAGTCGGGGGCCGCGACCACGGACTCGGGAATGACGACGTCTTCGGATTCCCCGGCAACGGGAACCGATGACGAGGGAGCAGACGCTACGGGGGGCTCCGCAGAATCAGCGAGCACAGAGGACCCGCCGGGCGATATGGCCCCCTCTGCCGGGTGCGGTACGCCCACTCGCGATGCCGGGACGGTCGAGCTGACTATCGACGCAGGCGGGGCCAATCGCCAGGTCTTCGTCATGATTCCTCCGGGCTATGACCCCGAGCAGCCGTATCCCATCGTCTACAACTGGCATGGTCTGGGTGGTGATGCGCAGCAGTCGACGACGTGGTTGGGGGTGCCCCATGCATCCGCTGGCGAGGCCATCTTGGTGTATCCGCAGGGGGAGGGCGGGAGCTATGAGCCTGCGAATCAGTGGGACCTGGCGTATCCCGACATCGCGGCGTACATGGGGGACAACTACTGCGTCGACGAGAATCGAATCTACTCGATCAGCTACTCCGGGGGAGGTGCACTGAATGTCTATCTCGCGTGTATCTACGATGACTTCGCGGCGGGGGTGAAAGTGTCCAACCTCAATGGTTGGCCGACGGATGAAGAACTCATCGCGGGCGGCAACCCGCCCTGCTTCCACAACCCGTTCATGTTCATCTACAACGAGAACGACGGGAACTTCGACTGGCAGGGGGCGGCGGACGAAATCTTGCTGTACTCGGGTTGCTCGGCCGAAGGCGGAGAGGCGAGCATGTTTGGTGCGAATGACTGCCTGCACTACACCGACTGCACCGACGGCCCGGCACGGGTGTGCACCTACGACAGCCCGGGGGACCCCCATGCATGGCTGAACGAGCACCAGGACGCGATCTGGGACTTCCTGGCGCCGATCTCCAAGTAGCGCGGGCGGTCGGTCGCGCTCCGGCTCGCTCAGCCTTCGACCCAGGCAGGCGTGCTGGGCTGGATGCGATAGCGTCGCCGCAGGGCGTCTATGGGCTCGTCCCAGAGGTCTTCCCACTGCACGAGCAGCAGTGGCTCCGCCTGGCGACCGCTGTCGTACGCCTCGCGTAGGGCGTGGCGGAGGGCGGCCCAGCGCGCCTCGAGCACCATGTGCTTGACGGAGCCGAACAAGACCACGAGGGCGGAGATGGGGAGGCGGAGGTGACCGAGCACAAAGGCGTGGACGAGCACCTCTTCGTGGCCTCGTGTGCCCAGGCCGAGCAGGACATGCCAGATGTCGTGGACCTGCCGGTAGCGTCGAATGAGGTACCGAACGTCGGGATCGTCGACGTGGTCGGCCGGCGTGTCATCGAGGAACATCTCGAGGCGATGGGCATCGAGGTGTCGGGCGTACGCACCACCGAGGGTCTCGGCCGGTAGCGTGCGCAAGAGCTGGATATCCACGTGGGGCGGGGTGAGCTGCGGGCGCTTTGCGAGCATGTCCGGCTCGCGTCCGTGGGCGCGAAGGTCCTGCAGCAGAGCGGTGAAGCGACCGCGACTGGTGATCTCCGCGACGCGGTGGATCTTCGTCGTGCGCCTGGAGTCTCGCAGCACGGCGATCGTGTAGCGGACTACGAGCCACCATTCGCGCATCGTCATCGCGAAGCCAGTCTGCTGGCTCGCGACGGCGGGAGCAAGGGAGCGGGCCGTTGGAGTCCGCCGGACGACGATTGAAGGGCTCGAGCCCGCGAGTGGCTGCATCGGCGGCAGCCTCGCGGGGCGCTGAACCGTGTCGGTATGGCGTTCGCCTGCGCTAGAGGCAGTCCGGCACTTCGAACCAGTGCTCGGGCTCGTTGCGTCCGCGGTCGGCGATGAACAGGTGAATGTCGTAGGTCTCCCCCGGGGTGAGCCCGAGATCGTCGAGCTCGACGATGGTCCGGGAGACGCCGTGGAAGGGGCCGCCCAGCTCGATCTCGACCATCTGGTGATCGACGAAGAGCCAGGCATCGGCGCCGCTGCCGATGCGGATGCGCTGGCCCGGCTGGTAGGTGAACGTCGAGTCGGCCTCGATGGTGTACCCGCGGTTGACGTCGGGATAGTCCTCGAGCCCGTAGCCGAACTCGGTCGGGACGGCGGGCGCGGTATGACCCGAGACCGGGAAGGTCATGAGCATGGCGGTGCCGTCGCGAGTCTCGTGCACGATGGGAAGCACGTCGTTGGGCACGACCTGGTTGGCCCCGGGTGTGTCGCGGAACCACTGGTCGAAGCGGGTGCTGGTGGTGAAGGGCGGTGTGTCCTCGGGCCATGCGAGCACTGGTTTCCAGGCACTGCCGTCGAACACCAGATCGGGCTCGAGCACGCCCGCGAGCTGACCCCACGCCATCTGGCGCACGGGGTCGTCGTCGGGGAGGGCGGACACGGTATCGATCATGGGCTGGAAATCGGGGAAGCTCGCCTCGAAGTCGCGGACGCGAACGTTGACGTTCGAACAGGCGGGCTTGGGCACGATTTCCAGCTGCGCCTCACCGGGCGTCGGCCCGTGGAAGGTCAGCCAGGGCTTGTTGTGCAGCGACCCCTTGAGGGGCCAATCGCCCTGGTAGCTGCCGCTCCACTGGATTTCGTTGGGGCCGTCGAGGTCGACGACATCGGTGATGTCGATCTCCCAGACCTCGGCCGTCCACCCCGGGCACCAGTTGCTGCGATCGAAGTACCAGGTTCCCCATTGGTTGGGCGTGACGCCCTGATCGACCCGTGCGGCGCAGTCCCAGGAGCTCATCTGCACCCAGTCGTGGTCGAAGGTCTGCCCGTTGATGTGCACGTGCTGACCCAAGGTGCAGAACTCGGCGCAGGTGCCATTGCCACCTCCACCATGGCCAGTGGCGTGGGTCTTCATGGTGACCCGGGTCGTGCCCGGCGGCGGGGTGAAGCGGTAGTGGGGGAGGCGCTCGGAGTACGCCTCGTCGAAGCGACTGCCGGCGAACAGGGCGAGGTGCACCGCATCGCGGGGGTCTTCGGCCTCGTCCTCGTCGAGGTCGTAGAGCCGCACCTGGATGTTGGCCTGCAGGTCACCGTTTTCGGCACCCACCCAATTGACGCGCATCGGGATGTCACCGCCGACGCGCAGGTGCGGCAGGATGTGGCTGATGTCTTGCGTCCAGCGACCGCCCGTGGCGTAGCCGCTGATGATCTTGAAGAAGGTCTCGACGGCGCCGGTCTCGGTGAGGCAGTCGGGCACGCCTTCGCATAAAGAGACCAAGATGCCGCGCTCGCCTGAGCAGTTCACCGCGTCCCCGGGAAAGTCCCCGCAGTCCTCGACCACCACCAGCTCGGCGTGATCGAAGCGTGCCATCTCCTCGGCCGAAGGGAAGGGCACGGTGACGACCCCCGTGAGCTCGGCCGCGTTGGTGGTGGTCTCGTTTTCCCAGCTCGACTCGATGATGGTGACGATCTCGAGGCCATCGCCCAGTTCGGCCTCTTGAGAGGCAAAGCGCTGGTCGAGGCGCGCTTCGTAGTTGTAGTAGCGGGCTGCATATCGGGCGTGGGTGATCTGAGCCGTCCACGTCCCGTCGCCGGTGAGCACGGCCCCTGAACCACCGTTCCTGAGGCGCTGATACTGATCGATGCCGAAGAAGTCGGCCCCCGGAGCTTCGGTGTCGAGGTAGGCGAGCAGAGGCACCGAGGCCCCCGACTGCGCGACATAGCGAAAGCGCAGCGACCACTGCTCCACCGCTTCGGGACCCAGCTGCTCGAGGTAGCTCTCGACCCGGGCTGCGATTGCATTGACTTGTTCGAGGGCCACGTCGTCGCCCGCCATCGAGTAGATGATGTAGCGGGTGTTGGGGTCGGCATCGTCGATGAGGGCTTCGATGCTCTGGCCGTCGAAGGCGGCCTGGTAGGGAATGAGGGCGGTGGCGTCGCAGCCGGTCCAGTCCTGCGACAGCGAGTAGGGACCTCGTAGGGTCTCGAAATCGGCATCGGGGAGGAGGCCGTCGATGGCGAATTCGGTGGCGGAGTCGTCGAAGGGCTTGATGTCGAAGCCCAACGCCTCGCAGTCGGCGTCGACTGGATCGCCGCCGGTAGTGCCTCCGGTCTCGTCGGCGCTGCCCGTGGTTTCGGCGGCGTCCCCCGTGGTGCTGGTCTCGGGTTCGGCCCCGGTGCTTTCTGGGCCTCCGGTGGACGTCGTGCCGCCGCCCATCGTGACCTCGTCGTCTCCGCAGCCGCTCGAGGCGGCCAGCGACAGAGACAAGAGCACGGCAGTGGAAGCGATCCGCGTGGACATCATATGAGCAACTCCATGTGTGCAGAATCTGCGTTCTGCCCTAGTTCGATGAAGTGACACTATCATAGTTGATGATCGCCCGGCAGGTACGAATCGATCGGTAGGACTCGTTCCTCAGTGTCATATTTATTTACTGATGATTAATTAGACAGTGGGTGCGCCGTGCGTCGATCCGTCATTGGGGGGATACGACCTCGCGGCTGCCGATTCTGCCGGCGAAAACGGCATGGGGGAGGCACTGGTGGATGGGGGCAGGACTGCGTGTTCGTGTCTACTACCGCCCCCACGACATCGGGTGGATGTCCAGATAGGATTGGTGACATGATGCGTTCTCTCGCCGTCACGATAGCCGCTGTTCTTTCGATCTCGTGCACCTCGGACGAGGGCAGCGGTGACGGGGAGGCCATGGGCACGCTCGACGATGGGTCCATGGACGACGACGCGGATGCCGGCGCCGACGCAGGGGCCATGCTGTCCTGTGAAGAGGTGACCTTGGCGCCTCTGGACGAAGACCCGGATCAGGGGTTCATCGATGTGACCGACTTCTGCCTGGAGGAGATCAATCGATATCGTGCGATGGAGGGGCTGGAGCCGTTTACGATCCAGGAGGACGCCCGGTGTTGCTCAGCCCTCGAAGCTCGCCAGGCTTGGTTGGACGGAACCCACCACAATGGGGACTATTGTGACTGGCGGGCTCAAGGAGCGGCGGGCGGCGGGCGCAACCCCAACGGCGACGCGCGAAAGTCCATGGAGTGGGTCCCACGGCTATTCTACCAGGAGAAGGGCGACACCTTCGAAGAGTCGGGCGGGCACTACCAGGCGATGATGCGGCCGGAGCCGCGGCCCATCGCCTGTGGATGGTACGGCCACGACCGAGACAACCATCGAGTGGTCGTCAACTACTGGTAGCGTGCCCGAAGGGCGACCGACGGCCTACCCGAGGAGCCCGGGAAGGCCGCCCGTGCCGTGCCCCGTATAGCCGAACTCGTCGATCTCGACTCCGGCCATGTTGGCGATGGAGACCAGCAGCTTGGTGTGCGCGTCGTCGTCTCCGTCGACGGTCTCGCGGTAGTCCAGCGATCGACCGGTGACCAGCTGGCCTCCGGCCCGCCCTGCGAGCATGAACGGCATGTCGAAGTGGCCGTGGCGGTTGCCATCGTTGATGTCGCTACCGAAAAAGACGATGGTGTCGTCGAGGAGGCTTCCGCTACCGCTGGGCATCGCCGCCAGCTGCTGGATGAGGTAGACGAACTGCTCACAGTAGAAGTGGCGGAAGGCGATGAAGTCTCGCGCCAGCTGGCCCTCGAGGTCGGTGCCGTAGTGCGATGACTGATGATGATTAGTTGCCTCCGAGGCCCCGACCCCGGGGATCGTTATGGGACTGACCGGCTTGGAGAACATCAACGAGGCGACATTGGTCAGCCCGCACGACAGGGCCAAGACCGTCAGGTCCATCTGCAGCTTGGCTACGGTGGCGAACTGATCGTTGCGTTCCCAAGTCTTGGGGTAATTGTCGTTTTCATCGATGACGAACCCCTCGGTATTCCACACGATCTCGTCGCACGAGCTGGTGAAGTCGCCCTTGATCTGGGCCTCGACCTCCCGGAGCGAGTCGAGGTGGATGTCGAGCTTCTCGCGCTCGGTACCCCCGAGGGTGGTGCGCAGTCGCAGGAGGTCGTCGATGGATCGGTCGATGACGCTCTCCGAGCGGATCTGCGCCCAGTCGGGGCCCGGGTCGGGAAGGTCGGCGTCCTGGAGATCGCCAAAGAGGCGGTCGAACGCGCTGAGGGGGTTGTCATCGGGCATCACGCTCTGGCCTTGGCCGATATACGAGATGCTCCCCGCCCAGTTCTTGAAGTTGGCGGCGACCCCCAGGCCTACCGTCTTGTGCGGCACACCCTTGCCCAGGTGATCGCCGAGGAAGATGTCGAGGGAGACGTCGTTGTTGCCGGTCAGGAGCTTCGCGACGCCGCCTTCGTGGGTTCCTTCCCCGCCGTACATGGTGAGGCCGCGGACGAACACCAGGTCGTCCACGATGGGCTCGAGGGGGGCACTCATCTCGGGGAGGGTGAAGTCGGTCACGCCTCCTTGGGGGTGCCACAGGTCGCTGATCACACCGTCGGGGGTGTAGACGAACAGCACCTTGACGTCGCCGGGGGCAGCGACGGCATTGCGACCAAGCGAGAGTGCGAATGGAGAGGCGACCCCGGCGGCGCCGAGCATCTTCAGGAACGAACGTCGTGTCTTGATCAACATGGGTCTACTCCGTTCGAATCACGAAGGCATCGAGGAGAACGCGCTCGACGAACATCTCGCGCAGGTTGCCGCCATTGGCCGCGAGGCCCTCGTTGAGGGCGTCGATGGTGCATTGGTCTTCGGGGGTCACCGTGCGACCGCTCGTGAACCGCACGTAGTTCTCGACCACGCACGACGCCGTCGTGGGAGAGGCCGCGAGCACCTGTGCGAGCTCGTGGGGGCCGTCGAAGGGGATGGGATCGGCCCCTGGCTCGAGGCTCGCCACTTCGCCCGAGGCGTCGATGGGGAGGTCGTTCTCCATGGCCCGGAACGCACCCACGCCGTCGTAGGACTCGAGCCCGAAGCCCACCGGATCGATGAGCAAGTGGCAGCCTCTGCACGCGGGATCGACCGAGTGCTGGCCGAATCGCTCGCGGGTGGTCGCGTCCGGATCGAGCTCGGGCGGGACGACATCCACGTCGGGCGGGGGAGGGGGCGGTGGCTGACAGAGCAGGTGATCCCGAACGAAGAGCCCCCGCAGCACGGGCGACGACTCGTTGGGGTGGGCATGGCTCGCGAGCACGCTGCCCATCATCAACAACCCACCACGTTCGGGGCCCGCGTCCACGCGCACCGGGACGCTCGAGCCAGGGGTGGGGAGCCCATAAAACTCCGCCAGGGTGTCGTCGACGAACACGTAGTCGGCCAGGAGTAGCTCTTCGACCGTCCCGGCACCCTCGTAGAGCACATGCTCGACGAACGCCCGCTGTTCGGCCGCCATCGACTCGCGGATCTCCGGGGTGAAGTCGGGGTACAGCTGCTCGTCCTTGTTGACGTGCAGAAGCGGGCCGGTCCCGAGCCATTGCGTGAAGAACACGCTCAGCTGGGCCCGACCGCGGGGATGCTCGATGAGCCGTCGGGCGTGGGCTTCGATGCCGTCGGCCGAGTCGAGCTCTCCCGAGGCCGCGGCGTCGAACAGCTCGTTGTCCGGCATGGTGCCCCACAGCCCGTACGACAATGCCGAGGCCGTCTCGTAGGACGTCAGTCGGTAGAGCCCGTCGTCGCCGATCGGCTCACCGACTTCGGAGCGATACAGGAACTGGGGCGAGACCAGCATGGAGCGCAGGACCAATCGGACGCCCTCGTAGAAGTCGCCGTCGGTCCTCGCGGGGTCGAACAGCTCGAGGTAGAGATCGACCTCTTCGTCGGCCATCGGCCGCCGCATTGCCCGAGCACCCAGCGTCTCGATGAACATGCGCGCGCAGTCGGGGTCGGCGGGCATGCAGCCGACCAGCGTGGCCCCGACTTGATCGACGGCGATGTCGGCCACCTCGCTCGCCAGCTCCATGTAGGCGTCCACGTGCCGCGCCGTGACCACGGCCGACGCATCGTTGTCGTAGTGCTCGATGGTCGCTTCGAGCGGGATGAGGTCGATCGGCGGCGGGGCGATGCCCAGCAGATCGGCCACGGTGGCCTCGTACTCTCGGCGCGTGAGCAGCCGAAGCATCCGCGGACCCGGTGCTCCTTGTTCGCACGCGAGCTCTCCGGCGGTCCCTCCGTCGCCCGACTCTTCTTCGCCATCTCCCCCTTCGGCCGCCGGGTCGAAACCGTCGATGCCTTTCCGACAGCCACCACCCATCGTCGCGAGCACCACCATCGCGATTGCCGTCTTCCCAACTTCCATCGCCATGCAGATGCTGCGGCATCGATGAATTGATGAATTTATTTTCGCGGGGCGTAGAGCGTTGTTCTGAACACTAAAACCACGATGTGCCAGTCGTCATACTCAGTTCCGGTCTGCGAATATTGCCGAAAATCTACCGAGTTTCGCGACTCCTCGCATACGACCGTACAGGTGGCACATTCGCGATTGAAGCGTTCGTGATCGAGCTGCTCTGGCCGTCGTTTCGTGGGGCTCAGCCCCCAGCGGCGGGGGCTTGCACACGCTCTTGCCGAGTCGTCGTCACGGTTGGGCTACGCTGAGTTCATGAGCGTGTCGGAAGTGAACCCCGACGTTTCCGCTGGACTCGACTCTTCGTAAGCCAGTCCGAGCGCGAGCCTCGGCTCCTCCGTTTTCCGTTGTAGGAATCGAGGAGCTTCAGCCAGTGGACGCCGCCCAGACGGCGGTGCATTGAGTTAGGGCCGTGACGTCAGCAGACGAGCGATAATCGAGGTGACGCCCGGGTATCGGAAATGCAGGACTCCCAACGCATCGCGATTCCCGTCCACGATCCCGTACAACATGTCGGCGAAACCACTGGCGTCGGAGGTTGCGATTCGTTGGCACACCGCGGCGATCGTCGCTCTGAACTCGATCACGAGCTCGTTGTGTTCGGTGACCATATGCTCCACCGCCTGGTCCTCCGTCCATCCGTTCTCGCGTTGATAGGTGTGGACGAGGTTGAGGTCGTGCTCTGCATCCCCACCATCTCGGTCACGGACCAGTGAACCGAGGTCGTTGGCCAAGCACACGAGATCAACCACCTGCCGGCGGCATCGAGCGACGTCATCGCCCGTGAGCGAGTCGGCGTCGAGGGCCATCGTCATCATCCACAGGTCGATGTACGGCTCGATGAAAACGGTCTGTCGCCGGAAGTCCCAGTGCTCAGTCACGTTGAGAGCTTCTTGGCGGCTGCTTGGCTCCGCTCGTCGAAACTCGAGGTAGTCGTGGAAGTTGCGAGTGAATGAATCGCGAACAATCCTCGGCGCTTGCGCGACTTCATCGGTTTCGGCGAGCCATGCTCGTAGCGGTGCGGTCAACGGACCCACCGACCACAGCTCATCGGCCGTGGTGAGGTCGGGTAGCTCTTCCGGTTCCGCGTCATCGATGCAGAAGAACAGGAGGCAAAAGCGTGCCGCGACATCTAGTTGGTGCGCGTTTGCGGTGGTCGGGCAGCACAAGTGCGCGTAGACACTGGCGACGACGACGGCGCGAACGTGCGGGGTATCTAACGTGGAGTCCCCGAACAGTTTCTTTTGCACCGCCCAAGAGGACGTCCGCATTGCAAGCGAATCGACCTCGGGCGTGTGCAAAACGGATTGAAACTCGTTAACCCGTGAACGAATCGCGTCGGGATTCACTCCAGGCCCTGAACCTGTTCCGCGATCTTCGTCAGCGCTTCGCTCGTGGTCTGAGAATCGCTGATGTGCGTCACGGCGGCTTCCAGCTCGGACCACGGGAAAGGCTTCACGTCGGCTCCCAGCCACGACAGTGCTGTAAGCACGCCTCGAGTCATCCTGTGGTCCGACACGACGGCCGTGGTGATCCCATGTCCGCGGAACGTGTCGGCAGCGGTTTTTCGCTGGGTGGCGTCGATGGTGGCCGCGCCGATGACCAGAGCAAACAACCGCTTGATCTTCTGTGACTGCAAAGCTTCGATGAACGGGTCCCACGACTCCAAAGGGATTTTGTCGCCCTGAGTGCGAGTCACCGTCACCATCACGTTGTCTACGATTTCCCACTGGTGGGGCTCAGACGAGCTGTACGTGATCCTGCTCATTTTCGTTGGGCGCCTGGTCGGATGCGCCAGCTGACGGGAACGATACCAAAGTCCGTCTCGTCTGGGCACGACACCTCAGCCTGCGTGGGGTGAACCCGCAGGGCCCCTTGCATCGCGATGCACGATAGCTGGTCGCAAGCACGGTCGGTCCCGCCGAGAAAACGACCGGATGCTGGGCTGCGATACTGTCTGGGCACGTG
Source organism: Myxococcota bacterium (assembly GCA_039028615.1). Classification (GTDB taxonomy): domain Bacteria; phylum Myxococcota_A; class Polyangia; order Nannocystales; family Nannocystaceae; genus Paraliomyxa. Next base: position 90,546 of record JBCCHT010000015.1, read on the forward strand.
GATCGAGACCATGCCTCTGGCCGCGTCGGCTCCTTAGCCGGCTCTGGGGAAGCGTTGGCAGTGGGTGTATCCGTGCCGTTGATCACCGAGCTCGGGTCCGGTTGTTTCAGGATAGGCCGGCAGCAGTGTTGCGTGTCCTGGGCGCGATGCGCGTCCAATCGGCTGCCAGCGGCCATCTGGGCACGTATCGCTGCCAGATTGTGATGTTTCATCGACGAATTCCCGAAAACGGGCGCGATTTTGAGGCGCCTATCGAGATCGCACGGGTGCGGTTCCCGTGAGCAAGCGAGGGGATCCCCTGCGCAGCTCGGAGCATCCTGCTCGGGTGTGTTCATTCGCAAACTGCCACCCGGTGGTTCTTGTCAACAAATACGAAGCTGCAGTTCGTGGGGCCTGAGCTTTGCTCATGTTCTCGAGGGCTCAGCCCCCAGCGGCGGGGGCTTGCACACGCTCTTGCCGAGTCGTCGTCACGGTTGGGCTACGCTGGTGGGGACGGAGGCGCCCGCCCGTTGCCGACTCGGTTGCCCCCCGTCGGAGTACTCCATTGCCCGGTGAGTCGAGCCGAGTTCCTTGTCCCGCGTGCCGTGGTTCCGAGGCCGAGCGCAGCTGGACGGGCGTGACCGAAGTCGACACCTTCGACATCGAGCTCGGGGCTCACACCGAGTACCACTTTCGTGAGTCCTGCCCCGCGTGCGGCTGGGCGCGGGAGGACGTCACACGTAGCCCTCCGGCGCACTGGCGAAAGCTGCAAAACCCCGAAGATCGGCTCTGGCACCACGGTTACGACGCGTTCGTGAAGAGCAGTGGGTTCCTCGAAGTCGAGGCCCGAGCAACGTCGCCGAGGCAGTGGGAGCGGCCCGCTCGCGATGACGTCTGCGCGTTGTTGCTGCGCCGCTTGGAGCACGACGCGTCGACTCCCGTCGCCGTGGAGTTCGAGACGGAGCGCGGCGTCTTCGAGTTCAGGCTTCGCCCCCTCGAGCTGGCGCGGGGAGTGGCCTCGCTGCGACTGCAGCTCGAGGAGGTCGATGTGGCACGGGCTTCGCTCGGAGACGAGAAGGACTCGGTCGTGGAGGTACGGACGCATGCGGGCCACCGCGTGGCCCATGTCGCGGCGGGCCGGGAGACCTTCGCGGTGACGCCGGCCGAGACTTGGTTCGGTGCCATCGATGCGATGTGGAACGAGCAGGTGCACTGGCGGACCACCAAGATCTACGACCACCTGTCGCCCAAGCTCGGTGAGGTCTATGCCGCGATGACGGCCGGTCTCGGACGCACGCTCGGGCCACCCGCGCGGCACTCCGTCGAGCCGTTGGAGCTGATTGCCGAGCTGGCACCCGAGGTCGCGAGCGAGCTGCGGGGCACGAAGGGCCTCGGGGTGGATGGCGGCTTGCTGTGGCTCGGCCCGAAGCCCGTCGGCTCGCTGCCCTTTGCCGACCGCATGGCGCGTTGGCAGATCGATGTCGAGCAGCACGAGGCGGCGGACGTGTTCTTCCTCGAGGCTCGGCCCGGGCGGTTGTTCCTGCAGTCGGCGGTGCGCGGCCGGTTCACGCTGTTCGAGGAATCGTGGTCGGCGGCTCACCCCCTCGGCGTCGGCGAGCGGCTCGCGTTTGCGTGGAGAAACCGCGGACACTTCGTCGACGGTCTGCGGCTGGTCCAGGGCCAGTTCGGCCCGGCCCAACGCGTGCGGGTTCCGAGCGACGCGGGGCTTTGCTTGCACTCGGTTCGCGCGAGGCAGCTCCAACCGATCGTGATCCCACCGACCAACGGCATCGTCCTCGGCCGAGCCCCACACGCCCCCTTGTCGGTCGAGCACGAGATCCTGGGCAAGCGGCAGAGTGAGTTTGCCGTCGACGCTGGTGGATGGCGCGTCCGTGATGCCGGCAGCCCGTCGGGCACCCGACTCAACGGCGACGAACTCCGCGGCTGGTCCGAGCCGCTGTGCGTCGGCGACGAGGTCATGTGTGGAGGACTGTGCCTGGTCGTCCTGGACGAGACGGGAGAGCCGTGAGTGAGACCGCCCGGGCCTTCCGTATTGCCGGCGCTGCGTTCGGGTAGCCAAGCGGCTATCCTCTCGCCCCATGCGGGGTCCGCTGCTCGCGTGCATCGTCGGAGGTCTGCTCGGGTTCGCGGCGTGCCTGGTGGACCTCGAGGACGGCATCGCGTGCGGCGACGGCTTCACGGACCGGGATGCGGGCGAGGACTGTGATCCCGGCGACCCGGCGGGATTCGTCGGCCTGTGTGGCGGGCAGGGGGGCAGCTGCAACCCCGACACCTGCCAGGAGGAGTGCTGTGGCGACCAGGCCGTCAACGGCACCGAGGAGTGCGACGGCATCGACCTCGGATTCGTGGGCCCCGGAGGCGACCCCATGGGCGGCGACAGCTGTGTCGGCCTGCTGATCCCGGGGACCCAGGTGGCGTTCACCAGCGGGCGCGCCGATTGCCGGGCCGATTGCCGCTACGACCTGAGCGAGTGCTCGCTGTGCGGCAACGGCCGGCTCGATCCCGAGTTCCCCTCGGGTAGCGGGACGAACGTACCGGCCGAGGTCTGCGACGGTGATGCCTTCGATGAGGCTCAGCTGTCGGCGCAGTGTCGTCAGGTCTGCCCCGCGCCCGCGGGTGTCACCTTGGAGTGTGCCTTCGAGTGTGCGGGCTGCCGCCTCATCGAGCTGCAGGAGCCGGCCCAGTGCTGCATCCGCGCGGGCAGCCCGATCTCGGGCTCGTCGTTGCCGTGCTGTTGCCAGCTCGACCCCGATGGCTGCGACGAGCCGGGGTTGTCCTCGAGCGGCGACCCGCAGTGCCCGGGCGTCAAACAGGCACCCTGACCACACGGCGAGCCGCCCGATGCCCGCGGATCCGTGAGGACCGACGAGCACCGGGCAGATGCGATTTCAGGTGTCCGTGCGCTACCAGCAGCGCATGTAGTTGTGACCGGACTGCGAGAAGCGGTGGCAGGCGGTGCCGCCGTCCTGCGGGGTCAGGTTGATGCCGTTGATCATCAAGCGGGTCTCGATCCACTCGATCTTGTCCTCGGTGGCGGCCCACCACATCGTGTCACCCGGGTAGCCGCAGTAGGGGCTGCCCAGCACGATCTGCGAGGCCATGCCGCCTACGAGGTCGTAGCTGACGTTGTGGGAGCCGCGGTTGAGCCGGGCGGGGCCGCCCGAGTCCTGCTTGCAGATGCGAGCGCCACCCTGCAACACGTCGTCGGTGAAGTAGCGGGTATAGGCGGAGTTGACCGTGCCGTGGCCGTAGCGGAGCACGCCCGCGCCGCTGCCATCGTGGGCCGCGATGCCCCAGCCGAGGAAGATGATGTTGTCGCCGCCGTCGATGCCGGAGGTCAGCACGCGGAGGGTATCGGCGCCCGCGTCGACGCCCGCTACGGCGGTGTCGAAGACCATCAGGCCGATGTCGTCGCCGGGGTCGCCCACGCCGGTGTAGTCGATGTGGCGATAGAAGGTGGCGTTCTTGGTCACGAAGTTCTGCACCGAGCCGTTTTCCTCGCGCCGCAGGGCGAAGGAACGGTAGCCCGGCTGGAAGCAGTGGGCCGCGGTGAGCACCACGCGGGGGTGGATCATCGTGCCGGAGCAGCCACTGCTCGAGCCGGCGTTGTACTTGATGCGCACGACGGCGTCGTTGTTCGACTCGCCATCGGCTTCTCCGATCTTGTCGACCTGATCGGCCCCGGGCTCCTCGGGGTACAGCTCGCGCACGGGCTCGGGGGTGGTGGCCGCGACCTCGGCCTCGTAGTCTCGCCGCAGCCGCTGGTACTCGCGGGCGTCGTCGCAGGTCTCGACCGCCTGCAGCCCGGAGAACTCGCGCCAGTCGGTATCCTCGTCGAGCTCGTCGTTCATGCGGTCGACGAGGTAGTGCTCGGTGCGCTGATCGATCTCGCCGTCGGCCAGCTCGGCCTGCCACACGGCGCAGATGGTCATGTCGCCCTCGAGGTAGGGGTAGTCGCCGTCCAGTAGCTCGTACTCGGGCTCGTGCTCGGTCTGCAGCTGGGCGGGGTCGTCGGTGGGCTCCTCGGCACAGCCTCCCAGCAGGATGGAGAGGCCGAGCGCGGCGGTCGAGGAGCGTACGAGTCGTGAGTATCGAAGCATTTTGGGGGTCTCCGTAGTGGGTGTCCGATGATTCCGTTCCCCCCGAGGCGCGGCCGGATCATCGTTTTGTGTACTTTTTTCGGGATTGGATTTTGGGCGGTTTCCCCGACGGAGCGGGGCTGGGCGGCTACGCTGCTTCCGGGTGAGGGGGGTCGCTTGCAGGGGTCGATCGGGTGCATCAGGCTCACGAACTCGCTGCCGTGTCTCTGCTGCTCCTCACCGCCATCGCCCTGCGCCTCGGGCTCGGGCCTTCGCCGTCCTCGGATGCGGTGGTCCCGGAGCTCGGGTTGCAGTGGAGTGCGCCGACCGAGTGCCCGGATGCCGCGGCGGTGCGGGGATTCGTCGCCGACTACGTCGAGCAGGGCGTGCCGCTCCGGAAGCTGGAGGCCGAGGCTTCGGTCGAGACCGATGGGCAGCGCTTCTCCTTGAGCCTGCGTTTCGACGGGCAGCAGCGACAGCTCGACGCGGCGGCCTGTGATGATCTTGCCCGTGCTGCGTCGGTGATCCTGTCGCTGGCTCTCGTGCCGCGAGAGGCGGACGAGCCGGCGCCACCGGTTGCACCCCCGAAGCCGGAGCTCGCCGTCGAGCCCCCGCCGGAGCCGGTGGTACCGACGCCGGCTCCCACGCCCAACCCGCCGGTCACGGTGCCGCGTCCCGTGCCTCCGCGAGTGCAGGGCTTCATTCGGCCGGACGCTGCGATCGGGGTCGGCATCACCCCGACGCTCACTACGGCCCGTCTCGCGGCGGGGGTGGCCTGGCCGCAGGCGCGGGTGGAGCTGTCCGGGACCTTCTGGGCTCCGTCGGATGCACCGGACGCTCGCGCCGACGGCTCGCAGACGTTGGTCACGATGGGCTCCGTGAACGCCCACGGGTGCGGGGTGGCCCGCGCGGGGGCGCTGGAGTTCCCGCTGTGTGCGGGGGTGAGCGTGGGAGCGGTGCGCGTGGACGACCCCGGCACGAGCCCGAGCACGACGACCCATCGCTTGTGGGCAGGCGCGACCGCGTCGGTGGCCCTGGTCTGGCGCTTCCGTCCGAATGTCGGGCTCTATGTGGGCCCGGAGATGACGCTGGCCCTCACTCGGCCTTCGGTTGCCCTCCAGCCCACGCCGTCGACCTACCAAACGGGTCCCATTGCCGTCCGCGGGGCGTTTGGGCTCGAATTTCATTTTCCTTCATGGGCGGAGCCGTCGGCGGGAAATAGGGGACGGTGACCTCCGCCGCCGAGACCTCTGCGCCCGCCGGACTGGTGCTCGAGGACCTGTATCGCGACCAGATGGAGCTGGCCTGGCGAACGGCGCGCTATCTCGGCGTGCCCGCAGCGGACGCGGAGGACGTGGTGCACGAGGTGTTCATCGTGGTTCAGCGGCGGCTCGCCGACTACGACCCCGCCTATTCGGTGCGCAGCTGGATCGCGGGCATCACTCGTCGAGTGGTCATGCACTACCACCGCAGCCGCACGCGAAGTGAACGAAGGATCGCGCGCGTGGAGACCCCGGTGCAGACGTCGACGTCTCCCGACGAGGCGGTCTCCCACAACGAGGCGGCGGCGTTTCTCGAGTCGTTCATCGCCGGGCTGCCCACCGACAAGCGGGAGGCCTTCGTACTCGGTGAGCTCGAGGGGCTCAGTGCTCCCGAGATCGCCCACATCGTGGGGCACAACGTCAACACGGTCTACTCTCGGCTGAGGTCTGCGCGGCAGGCCTTCCAGGCGAGCGTCGATCGCCTCGAAGCAGTGCGGAGGCGTGAGGGTGGATGAGCTGAAGACCAACGCCCAGGCGCTCCTCGAGCGTGCCAAGCCCGGTTTCGCTCCGTCGACCGAGCAGCTCGAGTGCGTTCGAAAGAGGCTCTCGGCCGAGCCTCCTCCACCGCCTCCGAAGGCGGCCAACTGGGCTTGGTATGCGGGCGCGTTGGTGCTCGCGGGCCTGCTCGCGGGCGGGGTTGCGGTGAGTCGCACGGGAGGGGGAGACGCCACGGCGGCGGCTGTCGAGGCCTCGCCCGTGTCCGTTGCAGTCGAACCCGAACGTCGGGAGGTCGCGGAGGAGCCCGCTCCCGTGCCCGCTCCCGCGACCGTGGTGCCGGCCGAGCCTCCGCGTGCTCCGAGGTCCGAGGCCACGCCCGAAGCCCCGCCGAGCGGGCCCTCGCCCAAGATCCAATCGTCGACGCCCGGCCGGTCGTCGTCGCGCCGAGCGTCGAAGGCTCCGGCCACCGACACCTTCGCGGCGCAGCTGGAGCTGATCATCGCCGCTCGCAAAGCGCTGGAAGCTCGAGCATTCCCCACCGCTCGCAAGACCGCCAAGCGCTACCTCGATCGCTTCGACGGCGGGTCCTTCGACGAGGAGGCCGAGGTCCTGCACCTGTTGGCGAGCTGCGGCATCGAGCGCACCGACGCCGTCACGGCACGCGCGCGGGTCTACGTCAAGAGCCACGACAGCCGCTTCGCTCGGCGAGTTCGCATCGCGTGCCTCGAGCCTTCGCGCTGACGCGAACTTTGGTCCACGGATGACGACGTCCGCGGGCAATACGAAGCACGATCGAATATGCCACTCGTTGCTTCTGGATCGCTGTCCATCGTGTTGCTCGGTTTTTCTCCACCTCCAACCGCGACCGCGGAGCGAGAGCCTCAGCCCTGGCCCGTGACCCTGGAGTCGGGCGTCCAGGCCCTCGGCTTTTCGCCCGCGCCTGCCAACCCGACCGCCGCCATCGGCACCGAGGTCCGCGTGCTTCGACGCCGGGTCTACGACCTCCATATCGGGCTCGCCGTTGGTGGTTTTCACCATGCTCGGTTCGCCCGCGGCGGCTTCGTCGATGCCACGATCGGGCAGCGCTGGACCGCTCCCTTTGGTCTGTTCGGCGAATTCGACGTCGTCGCGGGAGGGCAAGCGACCGCCATTCCCGTGCGGATCCATCGGGTGGGAGACGATGGGCGCCTGCAGCCGTCTCGTGCTCCCGTTCGCCCGGCGGCACGCGTCGGGCTCGGGCTCGGGCTCGGCTTCGATCTCGGCCGGGTCTGTTCGGCCCCGGTACGGCTCTTCGTTCGCTATCGCCAGCTCGCCTGGACCCCGTTCATGCTCGGCAATGGGCTGCCCGCGATGGGCATCGCTTCGTTGACCGGTGGAATTGCCGTGGAGTTTGGAACATGGATGCGCGCTCGTCGTTCTCGATGATTCGTTGGGGACTGTTGACCGCGGGGCTCATGGCCTCCGGCTGTGTGCTCGAGGAAGACGCATCGGGTGAGCCGCCGCTGTGCGTCGAAGGGAGCCCTCGGCTTCCTCCCTCCACAGGCCACCCCCAGGCCGACGCGTTCCAGCAGGCGCTGGAGTCGGCCGTGGATGCGGGCTTGCCCGGGGTGTCGATGGCGATCCGGGACCGCGATGGTGTGTGGGAAGGGGCCGCAGGCTTCGCCGACCTCGATCGCGGCACGCCCATGGAGCCTTGTCACCGCACCCGCATCGCGAGCGTGACCAAGACCTTCGTGGCCGCCACGGTGCTGCGATTGGTCGACCAGGGCCGGCTCGGCCTCGACGACACGCTGGGCGAGCGATTGCCGCAACGCAGCCAGCGGGTGGCCCATGCCGACCAGATCACCGTGCGGCAGCTGCTGAGCCATACCAGCGGGGTCTACAACTTCCTCGACGTCCCGCTGGTGCTCGAGCTTTTCAACCGCCCCGACCGGACCTGGACGGTGCAGGAGTGCTTCGAGCAGGCGGCTGATCGCGATTCCGACTTCGCCCCGGGCACGGGCTGGTCCTACTCGAATACCAACTACATCTTGCTGGGCTGGATCATCGAGGCGGTGACCGGCCTCCCGCACGAGCAGGTCATGCACGACGAGTTCTTCGAGCCGTTGGAGCTGTACCAGACCTCGTATCGGGTCGACGATTTCGACGTGTCCGGGGTCGTGCACGGGTACTTCGACCTGTTCGGGGACCAAGCGCTCGTGGACTCGACCGACTCATACGCGAACCTCTGCATCGGCCCCGACGGAGGCATGATCTCCAGTGCACACGACATGCTGGTGTTCTTCGATCATCTGTTCGGCGAGGAGGACCTGCTTTCGTCCGAAGCCCTGTCGCAGATGCTGCCCTTCGCCCCGACGGGCGAACCCGACTTCCCGACCTACGGCCTCGGCATCGAGACCTGGGGGGAGGGCGAGCGCCTGGCCTACGGGCACGGCGGCCACGAGTTCGGCTACCGGACGTTCGCGTACCATTTCCCGGCGCAGGACCTGACCTTCGTGGTGTGGTTCAACGCGTCGAGCTTGCTGCCGGGCGACGACAACATCGCGGCCACGATCAACGCGCAGCGGGACCACCTCCGCGACCTGGCGCTGGGCCTCGCGGAGTGAGCCCGACGCGTGTTCCCGGAGGCCGACGAGGAGATTCCTACTATTTCGAATCTCGCGTGCCGCATTCTCCCCTGGTCCAGCGGGCCGCCGAGGCGATGCCCCCGAGGGGATCACCGCGAAAACATCTCGGCGGTTCCCTCTAGTGCGCACCCTTGCCGCCAGCCGATCCTGGACGGAATGAAATCGATCAGACTCGAACGTGGAACCAACGCCCGGCCTGCTCACCCAACGTGGACTCGATTCTTCGGTGCATCACTGGCGCTGCTCGTCGCGGGCGGCTGTGCGGTGGTGCAGCCCGGAGAAGTCGGCGTCAAATCGAAGTGGGGCAAGCTGGACGAGAAGGTCCATACGCCCGGGTTGGTCGGTCTCAACCGCATCAGCAGTCGCCTCTATCGCGTCCCTACGCAGACGGTGAACCGGGAGGTCCAGCTCAACCTGCCGTCGAAGGAGGGGCTGAACGTCAGCGCCGAGATTTCCATCCTCTATCACATTCAAGCCGAGCGAGCGCCCGACGTCATCCGCGACGTGGGGCTCGACTATGAAGAGGTCCTCATCCTCAGCGTGTTTCGATCCGCCTCGGCCGACATCTGTGCGCGCTTTTTCGCCAAGGACATGCACTCGGGCAAGCGCGCGGAGATTGAGGCGGAGATCCAAAAGCAGATGGGCGAGCAGCTCGCCGAGCGCGGCTTCGTGATCGAGGCGGTGCTGCTCAAGAGCATCCGGCTGCCCCCGGGGCTGTACACCGCCATCGAAGACAAGCTCGAGGCGGAGCAGGAGGCGCAGCGCATGCAGTTCGTACTCCAGCGAGAACAGCGAGAGGCGGAGCGCAAGACCATCGAGGCCCAAGGCGTCCGGGATGCGCAGAAGGTGCTGGCCGACGGTTTGAGCGAGGAGATCATCCGCTGGCGGAGCCTCGAGGTGCTCCAGGAACTCGCCAGCTCACCGAACGCCAAGCTCATCGTGACCGATGGATCCGCGCCGGTCTTCTTCAATGAGGACGTGGGCGGTACCCCGCCCTAGACGCGGCCGAAACAAAGACGAACGCCGCCATCCCGGCCACGCGGGATGGCGGCGTCGAGAACACAAAGGGCTACTTGCCCCCGTAGGCGCAGATGCTGAAGTCGTCGCCGTCCCAGCAGGCACGGTCGGTGGCCGAGCGCTTGGCCTCGCCCCAGCGGGAAGAGATGCCGTCTTTGGTCAGCCCGCGCACTTCGGCGACGCCGGGCTCCGCGATGGACACCATCAGCGGGTTGGCACCGAAGAAATCGGGCTCACCGACGGGGGTGATGCTGAAGCTCCCCGTGCCACCGTCGGGCTTGAAGGTGCACCGTCCGTCGTAGGACTCGCTGCCGGAGGTGACCAGGCAGCGGGCATTCCCACCGCCGGTCGGAGCGGGCGCGGCCGAGCCCCCGCTGCCGATGAGCCGCTGATCGGCGCGGTCGAGCGACTCGTAGGTCTTCGCCGCGCCTCCGTCGACCACGAACATCCCGCCGGAGCGAACCTCGACCGTCCGGGCGTTGCCGAGGTCGAGTCGTCGGCAGCCGACCTCGGGATCGGTGCGGCACACCACCAGGCGAGCGCTTCGTTGCATGCCGCTGCCGCTGTCCTCGAGTCCGGTGACCAGCACGGCGAGCTCGTGGCCGGGCTTGCCATCGAGATCCATGGCCCAGCTGGCGACGGGCTCGTGGACGCGCTTGACGCTCATGCCTTCGATGGCGACCTCGCGGACCCGAGCGACGCCGTGCCACCCGGACATCTTCTGGATCATGATCCCCGAGACCCCGTCGTCGGCCAATGCCCCCGTGCGGTGCTTGATGACGCCGGCGTGGTCGACGAAGTCCTCGCTGCTCGACTCTTCGGCGATGTCACCGTCGTCGCCGCAGTCCTCCATGTATTCGTCGGTGCCGAGCACTTCCCCCGCTTCGTCGGCGCCGATTTGCTTGCCCCAGCGGCGGCCGAGGTCGGCACACTGGCTCGCCCAGCCGCACGGCGGCGGGAGGCTGCTGGTGCGGTCGCAGTCGTAGGCGTCGAGGCCCGCGAGGGGCTTGGCCGACGGAGCGGGCGTGGAGTCGACGTTGTACGCACGGCCGGAGTCGGCCGGGGCGGGGGTCAGGCGAATGGTGAGCAGGGCGCCCGCAGCCGAGCCGGCCGGAGTCCCTCCACCGACCGCCGGGGCCGTGGGGCGAGGGCCGACCTTGATGCGAACGGTGACCGGGCAGCCCGAGCCCAGCGTGGCCTTGGCCACGAGGCGCTCGCCGTCGCGGTTGGCGGTCGCGCTGAAGTTGCCGCGGCAGTTGTCGAAGCCGGACACGCGACCTTCGAACTGGAAGCTGTCGGGGCCGCCCGACAGCGTGCCGTTGAAGCCGTTGTCGGGGTTGAGCTTGGTTCCGGGGGCGCTCACCTTCCACTTGCCGTCACCATCGGCGGTGACCTTGCAACGGCGGTTATAGGACCCCGTGCTGTCGCGGAACGAGCAGCCGAAGGTGCCCGCCGCGAGGGCAGGAGGCTCGGCTGCGGGTGTCGGCGTGATCGGATCGGCTGCCGTGGGAGGGTCGTCTGCCGCGACCGCTCCGCCATCTCCCGCGGGCGCCGGTTTGTCGGCGGCGTCTTTGGTGGCGGCGTCGCTCTTGGTCTCGCCGCCCTTGGCTTCGCCGCCCTTGGCGTCGCTCTTGGTCGCGTCCTTGTCCTTCGCTTCCTTCTTGGCGGTGTCCTTGGAAGACGCGTCGTCTTTTTTGTCGGAGTCACAGGCGAACGTGGTGAGACCGAGGACCACGGCGAGTCCCATCCATCGTCCTGAATTCGGGCGGCGCTTCATTCGCCCACGATACCGTCCGACCGGCCGATCAGAACTACGGAATCCCCGGACATCCGACGTCGACAATTGTGCCGTTGGGGGAATCGAACCGGGGCATGAGGTCACCCGTCAGAGTGAAGCGGCGCAGGCCGCAATGTCCCCAAAGAGATGACAACTATGTTTACTTCCTTGCGTCCCCAGTTTTCCTTCTTGCTCTGTCTGGCGGTGGTCGGATGTGCGACCGAGTCTCCACCCGATTCGGGGGTCGACGAGGGCGGCAGCGATCCGTCCTCGGGGGGTGTCCCGACCGAGGAGGACACCGACACCGATCCGACCGGCGAGGGCCCGACCGCGGACGGTGACACCGACGATGCGGACACCGACGACGGTGACACCGACGATGGCGAAACCGATGGGTGTGACACCGAGGGCTGCGAGGTCGAGGGCTACGAGTGCCTGAGCGCCTTGGCCTACGACGGTGGGCTCCTCGCTACCGCCAACCGCAGCGCCCTGTGCCCGGACTGCGGCGAGCACGGAGCCTCGCAAGGGGTGTTGCTCGCCGTCGACCCCCAAAGTGGCGAGCGAACCGAGCTCGGCGTCGCAGCGGTCAAGCAGACGTTCGAGATGCTCGCCATCGCCCCCGACGGCGGGCTCGTGGTGGGAGGCTCGACCTTCTTGCCCGACTCGCTGAGCTACGACCCGCTGCTGCAGAAGTACACCGCCGACGGTGCGCTCTCATGGACCTCTCCGTCGACCTTCGGCGTGGCCGACTTCGCCATTCGAGGCGACGAGATCCTGGTGGTCAGCGGCCACGGCACGGCCGACCTCACCGTGGTCTCGGGTGAAGACGGCTCGATCCTCGAGCAGCTCGAGGGGGGCGTGGGCCGTACGCAGAGCATTGCGGTCGACGACGGCGGCAACGTGTATGTGGCCGGTGACGCGGTGGAGATCGTCGACGGAAAGACGGTCGCGGAGGAGTCGTTCGTGCGCAAGTACGACGCCGAGCTCCAGCTGGAATGGGAACAGTTCGCGCCCCCTTCGCTGGAGGGGGCCGGGCTCGCTGCGCCCGCACTGGTCGTCGACGAAGACGGCGGGGTCATCGTGGCGATTCGGCAGAGCCCCGAGGAAGGACCCTCCACCCTCGCGTTCCGCAAGTACGACGATGCGGGCACCGAGCAGTGGGTGAGCACGCTGGAGATCGGAGACCCGGCGAAAGAGGCCACGCACTACCTGTTCGGTCTGCATGCGCGGCCGGGTGGGGGACTGGTCGCGATCGGTCAGACCGGAGGCCGCGACGACTCTGCCTTCACCGTCGCATACGACGGCGGCGGAGTACCGCTGTGGTCCGACGTGCAGGCGCACGCCGACCTCTCGCACGAAATCAACGAGGGCCTCGTGATCGCCTCCGACACCGTGTTCGTGGCCGGTTGTGCCCGCGGCGAGCCGGACGACCTGGCCTGGCTGCTGGAGTTCGAGCCGTAGTCGTTTTCGGCTACCGTAGGGGGGTGCGCTCGGTCGAGGGCCGGGCGCGTTCCTCGTTTCGCCATGAAAGCCGTCTGCGCCCGCTGCTTCCGCCCGGTGTCCGTCGCCGACGATCGACTCGAGGAAGCCACCGCAGGCCGTCGGATGACGACGGTCTACTGCAGCGACACGTTCGCGTTTCCGGCGATTGTTCTCCGCGGCGTGGAGCTGAACTGCTCCTACTGCGGCGTCGGGCAGGCGTTCGCGGTGGACGACGATGATGCCCCTCGGCTGAGGCGCACCTTCGAGGCCGAACCGGACGAGGACTGAAGGCCGGCCGGATCGGCGCGGGCCTCAGCCGGCGACCCATTCGCAGAGGCGGTCGATCGCGGTGGTGACCCGTGCGCAGTGCTGGCGCAGGAATGTCTCGTCGACGGTCGCGTCCTTGGGCATCCCCGCGAGGCCATCGAGGGCCGCGCCGCCGTCGAAGTCGACGTAGGCGAGGCGGGCGGTCAGCTCGGCGGGCTCGCGCCCGAAGAAGGACCCGGGCAGGATGGCGACCCCCGTGTGCTCGAGCAGCTGCTCGCACAGGGCCGCGCTGTTCGTGATGCCCCGGCTCGCCAGCGCCTCGGTGTGCGCACTGAAGTCGGGGAACAGGTAGAAGCCGCCCTCCGGCTCGCTGAGGCTCAGGCCCGCATCCGTCATGCGTCGGTGACACCACCGGCCCAACGCACCCAGGATGCGGCGGGATCGGGCGAGGTACTCGTCGATCTCGTCGCTCCCCTCGAAGGCCGTCACCGCGGCGTGCTGGATGGGCGCGCTGGTGGAGGTGTAGGTCTCGCTGGCCGCGGCCGCCATCGCATCGAGCAGCCACCGCATGGACGGCGGGAACAGGAAGGTGCCCAGTCGCCACCCACCCGCGCCGCACCACTTGCTCAGCCCCGAGCTGATGATCGTGCCCTCGGGGTAGAAGCGAGCGATCGAGACGTGTTGGCCCTCGTGGTGCAACTCGCCGTAGATCTCATCGGAGAGCAAGACCACCCGGTGCTCGGCTGCGACCTTGGCCAGCGCCTCGAGCTCCTCGGGCCGATGCGTGGCTCCCGTGGGATTCGACGGATAGTTGAGGATGAGGATCCGCGGGCGGCCGGGGTCCTGCTCGCACAGCCGTGCCAGCTCGGTCGCACCCAGGCGCCAACCGTTTTCGGGCCGCGTGGGCACCAGCCTGACCTGACGACCGATGATCTTGGCTTGCGGGGCATACGAGACCCACGCCGGGGTGGGGATGACCAGGTCGCCGTAGAACACCAGTTGCAACAGGAACATCAGCTCCTTGCTGCCGGGCCCGATGAGCACGTCGTCGCCCGTGCGCACCAGGCCATCGTGGCGTTGGTGGTACTCGGCCACCGCCTCGCGCAGCCGGGCGAGGCCCTTGACCGGCAGATAGTCCTTCTCGTGGGCGTGCTGCCGCAGCGCTTCGACGACGGGCTCGGCCACCGGGAACGGGGATTGACCCAGGCCCAGCTTGAAGACCTCGCGCCCGGCGGCCATGAGATCGTTGCAGTGCTCGTTGATCGCGACGGTCGCCGAGGCCGGCATGCCGCGTACGTTGAGGTTCAGGTTGATCTGCGGCTTGGCGTCCACGGTTGTGATCGAGCATAGGTCGGTTTGGCCGTCTTGGCTCGTCGCTCGTGGCCCGGGGCGGGTGGGTGTAGCCTCGGCGGCATGCGAACGTCGGTGATCGTCGGGGCCCTGTGCACTATCGCGATGGTCGGCTGCGCATCACCGTGCGCACGCGTGAAGCAAGCGCATGCCGACATCACCCAGCGCCGCGAGCCGAATGCGGCCGGCGATCACCTGCGGCTGTCGGTGCCGCTGGCCCTGGTCAATCAGGTCATTCGTCGAGAGCTTCGCGGGGTGCCGCGGGCGAGATTGCCGCTGCCGACCATCGGGGGCGTCTCGCTCGGGACCGCGAGCGTGGGCGTGGATGCGGTGTCGGTGGTGCCCGCAGCGGCGGACGAGGTCTCGTTCGTGGCCGACGTCTCGGTGCGCTCGGGCAACAAGACGCTGCTGCCCGTGCGAGTGTCGGCCCGGGTGCGCCCGCGGCTCGACCCGGGCACGGGCACGGTGGTCGTGGCGCTCGACAAAAAGGGGCTGGTGGCCATGGACGCCAAGCTGGGGCGGGGTGGGGCGCGACCGCTGGTCGACGCGCTGTGGGGGCGTCTGCCGCCCGCCGCCCGCATGCTGACCTCCAAGGGCGACGTGGCGCAGCTGGCCGAGCCGGCTGCCAACGAGCTGTTGCGCCGGGCCACCGACCTGGTCGAGCGCGAGCTGCTCGACGACCTGGGCAAGGTCGCGCGGGTCGAGCTGGACTTGCCGCCCATTCCCGTCGACGCGCTGCGGGTGCGCTCGACCCCCGAAGACCTCGTCGTGGGCGTGCATACGCCGCTGCCCTCGCGGGGAGCGATTGCGGCGTCCGCCCCCCGTTCCACGCCGAAGCACCAGGTCGAGCTGGTCATTCACGGGGCGGCCGCGGTCGAGCTGGTCAACGACGCGATGAGCCGCGGCGACGTGCCGCAGCGCTTCGGGCTGGACGGCGCCGCCGATGCCCAGGGCCCGCTGGAGGCCCACCTGGGCTGGGACAGCGCCGCGGCCAAGCCCCTGACGGTGCACGCATTCCTGCTCGATCCTCAGGCCGCCGGGCGTCCCGCCAAGGACTGCGCCCACGTTCGGCTCGGAGCCACCCCCGCCGTGAGCGCGCAGGGAGGCCGGCTGGTGCTCGGCACGAGCGATGCGAAGGTCGAAGACGTCGAGGGCTCGGCCGCGGTGAAGGCCGGCCTGTTCTTCGGCGGGGTCAGCCGCCGCAGCTTCGAGCACGTGGAGACGATCGCGGCCGACACCGAGTTCGAACTGGGACAGCAGAGCCTGCGCACGGAGCTACAGAGCGCCCAGCTCCAGGGCGATCGCCTGGTCATGGGGCTGACGCTCGCACCCGCCAAGGCGCGCCGCGTCACGCGTCGGCGCGGCCGCTAGCCGACCGGGTTCGGCACGAAGCAGCGAATGTTGGTCTCGATGCGGAAGTTCGACTCGCTCGTCTGCCGCTCGGCGTGGAAGATGTCCATCTCGTAGAAGCCCCCCGGCGTGATGCCCAGCGCCGCCGCCTGAGCGTCGAAGTCGACGGTGCCCTCGAGCGCCTCGTGCAGGCCGCCCATGTCGAGCGCCAGGGCGCCGTTGACGAAGATCCACAGGTCGTCGTCGCCGCGGAAGGTGAAGACCTGCCCCGCCTCGTACTCGAACAGGACGTGCACCTCGGTGGTGAAGTGGAAGTTGTGGTCCAAGCCGGGGCTGTTCCCGAAGCCCATGTCGTCGAGCGGGAAGAAGGCGTTGCTGTCGTAGACGTAGACGCCGGAGCCGGGCACGTCCTCGTCGAAGTCGAGCTCGATCTCGAACTCCATGTTCACGCCGTCGACGGTGTTGAACCATTGGTTGAACGACGTGGTGCTCTCGACCTCGTAGGTGGGCGGGTCGAAGGTCCACGGCTGGCACGTACCGACGTTGCAGATGCCGCTCTTGGCGGGCCAGCATCCGGCGCCCGAGACCACCCGTTGTTGTCGTCCCACGCCTTGCCGCACCGCGGGGCCTCCCTCGGCCACGTCGGGCTCGCCCGCGTAGAACACCGGCTTGCGGTCGGCCCCCAAGGCGGACTCGACGAGGCCGCAGCCGACGTCGTTCCAGCCCATGTAGACCTCGCCCTCGTGCACCACGCCGCGGGCCGAGACCTCGAAGTCGGTGTGGCCGCTGGCTTCACCGCCGCCTCGGAAATCTCGGAACGTGACGGGCAGGGTCGAGTCGCAGGTGTCGGGCAGGCCGCCGAAGTCGAGCTTGGCTCCTGTCTCGTCCTCTTCCTCGTCGTCGGCACCGGAGTCGGCCGTGGTGCCCCCGGAGATCCCGGTGCCCCCCACCGTCACTCCATTGGAGGTCATCTGCTCGAACCCGTTGCCGGTACTGCCGACCGTGCACCCCGAGAGCGCCAATGCCGCAACTGCTACTCGAACCGTCCCCTCATGCATCAAGAGCTTGGTGGGCCCCAGGGCCTCCAGCCGATGAAATTTTCGTCGCTCGGCGAGGAAAGGACACCTGGGGCCGTGAAAAAGGGGGCCGGGGGACCCTACTTCTCGTGCGAGCCGGTCCCCGCGGCGCAGACGACTCGTGGTGGGGCCTGGCCTATTCTTCGCCGCCGATGCCCGGGTCGGAGGCGTCGATCGACCACTGCCAGTTGTCGAGCAGGACCACCGAGTCCCACAGGCTGTCGCCCGTGTCCCAGATCGTAAAGCGAATCTCCATGACCTCGCCCGGCGTCACGTTGCCCGACATGTTCAGCCAGCCCGTGCCGCCGCCGACGTCGTCGTTGCCAGCACACGCCGCGGCCGCGTCATCGAAGCCGGTACCGACCAAGCCGGTTTCACCCGTGCACCCCGCATAGTTGGCGATGGGGCCCAGGGCACAGCCGGTCTCGCCGTTGTCGCACTCGGTGAACAGGCCCGGCGCCGCCGAGACCAGGTTCACGCCCACCGGCCACTGGTTCGCGCCGTCGTCGTAGATCGCGATGTTCGAGTCGGGCGGGTTGCCCGGGTCCGTGGAGTCGACCAACGTGACGAAGAAGTCGTTGAAGGGCGTGCACACGTACTCGGGGTACTCGGCGGACATGAAGTACATGTCCACGGAGAACGAGTTGGCGTTGGTCGGCACGCGGATGCGGATGCGGAGCATCGCCGAGTCGAACGCGGTGGTGTTGGCCGGGACCGCACATCCGGGCGCGTTGGGGAAATTGCCGCCGTTGGCCGCGAGCCAGCCCGCGGGGGCGCCCACGTCCGAAGCCGCGCCCATATCGTTGCCCGCCTCCCAGCCACCGTGGGCAGGGTTGGCCTGGCCGGGCGCCGCGGCGAATCCGGTCGACAACACCGAGAAGTTCGTGCCCCTCTGCGGCGTATTGAAGGGGCCGAACAGGGGCCGGATGGAACGGGAGTTGACGTTCGGGGCCCCGGTGTCGTCGGCCAGCCACAGGTCGGCATCGATGACGCCCCAGATCTGCTGGTCGATGGGCGGCGCCTCGGTGGTGAACTGACACAGGTCGATCGCGCGGGCGTAGTCGAGCGGATCGTTGCTGTTGCTCGCGAGCCCGGCCCCGCACAGGGGCACGGAGTTGTCGATGAGCCCGTCGCAGTCGTCGTCGACCATGTTGTCGGGGTCTTCGAACGCGCCCGGGTTCACGATGCCCGGGTCCGCACAGTTGGGCCCGGCCGTGTCGCAGCAGTCGTTGTCGCAGACGCCGTAGCCGTCACCGTCGTCGTCGGTGTTGTCGTCGACGACGCCGTCGCAGTTCTCGTCGATGCCGTTGCCACAGACCTCGGTCTCCGGGAACGTGGTCTGCGTGCAGACGAGCACGCCACCGGTGCAGAACTCGTAGCCCGTGCCGCAGGGGCCGTCGAGGCCCGTGTCGCATTCGCCGGAGCCCAGGTCGCCCTCGTCGGGGAAGCCGTCGCAGTCGTCGTCCAGGCCGTTGCAGACCTCGGGCGACGAGGGGGTGTTGGGCTCGCACACGATGACGCCGCCGGAGCAGGTCAAGGTGCCGGGGCTGCACACGCCGGGCAGGCCGGTCACGCACGGGGCCCCGCCGCCCGGGTTGCCCTCGTCGGGGACGCCGTCGCAGTTGTTGTCGAGGCCGTCGCAGGTCTCGGCGCTCGGGAACACGGTCTGATCGCAGGTGAGTCCGCCGCCGGAGCAGGTCTCGACTCCGGTGCCGCACACGCCCATCAGGCCGGTGGCACAGGCTCCGCCGCCCTCGGGGTCGCCGTCGTCGGGGACGCCGTCGCAGTCGTTGTCGAGGCCGTCGCACAGCTCTGCGCTCGCCCCCTCGTCGCCCTGGCACACGATGCCACCGCCCACGCACGCCTCGGTGCCGGCCGAGCACACGCCGAGAAGACCGGTGTCGCAGGCACCACCGCCGCCCGGGTTGCCGTCGTCGGGGACGCCGTCGCAGTCGTCGTCGGCTCCGTTGCAGATCTCGGCTCCGGGCACGAAGTTGGCCTCGCACACGATCGCGCCGCCCGTGCACATCTCGGTACCGGGGCCGCATACGCCCTCGAGGCCCGTGTCACAGGCCGCGCCGCCGCCCGGATTGCCGTCGTCCACGAAGCCGTTGCAGTCGTCGTCGATGTCGTTGCACGACTCCACGCCGACCGCGATGTCCTGCTCGCAGCTGAGCGCTCCGCCGATGCAGGCCTCCGTGCCGGCACTGCACGCGCCCTCCAAGCCGGTGTCACACGCTCCGCCGCCCTCCGGGTCCCCCTCGTCGTCGGTCCCGTCGCAGTTGTTGTCCAGCCCGTCGCACAGCTCGGCCTCCGGCGTTACGTCGCCGACGCACTCGCCCCATTGTCCTTCCACGCAGGTCTGCGTGCCCTGGGCGCACAGGCCCACGCCGACGCGCAGCGGGTCGCCCGTGTAGCAATCCTGGACTTCGTCGTTGATGCAGTCGCAGTCTTCGTCGACCTCGCCGTCGCAGTCGTCGTCGGTGCCGTCGCAGGTCTCGCCCTCGGGGTTGGGTTCACCCGGCTCGCACTCGACGGGCATGCCGTCGATGCACGTCGACGTAATGACCTCGCAGACGCCGACGCCACACGTGACTTCTTCGTCGAGGCCTTCGTCCGCCACCCCGTCGCAGTTGTCGTCCTCGCCGTTGCAGACCTCGGGCTCGTCCGAGCATCCCGCGTCACCGGAGCCGTCGTCGGCGCCGGTGGAGCCCGAGTCGCCGCCGCCGTCACCGACGCCGGTTCCATCGGCTTGGTCGTCGCCCGTGCCGCCGGTGCTGCTGCCAGTGGCGGGACTGGTGGGTGCACCCGTCGTGCCCGGCGTCGGATTGCCGAAGGGGTTCTCGACGACGTCGTCGGACCCGGGGCAGCCAGTCGCGGAGATGAGCAGGCCCAGAGCAGTGATCGGAAACGTAAAGCGAACTGGACCAAGCATCATGGGGCCAATTGTCGCCCGTTCATTGACCAATTGTCATCAGGGACAGGCCCCACACGTGCCAGGCCCAATGGTGATCCGAGTGGGCCGACGTCGATATGTTTGGGTTATTTGTGGCCTTTGTACGGCGTTTTTGTTCGACCGCGTGTCTGCTGGTGTAGGTCGATCTGCGTTGCGGAGCATGGAGCCTCGCCCAAGATCCGCAACGCGACCGCGCGGCTGCGCTACGGCATGGTCTCGGACGTGTACACGTAGTGCACCAGCGAGTTCTGATTGCAGTGCGGCACGTCGGAGGTCTCCGGGTCGAGCACGGCATCGGGCACGTATGACCACGTCACGCGTCCGGGCCCCATCGGAATCATCTCGTTGACCTCGCCCCAGCCCACGCCCGGGACTTCCGTGGCTTCGGTCAGCGGGTTGCCCTCGCCGTCGATCTCCATCAGCCAGTAGCTCCACGGAATGCGGAGGCTGTTGTTGCGCTCGGACCCCTCGAGCCCATCGCTGACGCGCAGCCCGGAGCCCCATCCCAGCAGGTAGCGGTCTCCACCCAGAGGCGCGAGCTGAGGCCAGGAGAAGAACGAGTCGTCGTCTCCAGCGACCCACGTGATGTCGCCCTCCGATTGTCCGTCGGCGTCGAAGCGCAACAACCCGAGCTGCGTGGGAATCGTGTCGTCGTAGCCTCCGACGATCGGATCGGGCTCACCCACGATGAGCGACAAGAAACCACCGCCCGGTCGCGCCACCAGGGGCCCGGCGCCGCCCTTGAGCCACAGCGCGCTGTAGCGCGATGCGTAGTGCACCTCGGTGTCCTCGTTGTCGTCCTCCATGCGGAACGAGATCGTGACCCGGTCGCTGTGCCCGTCGTCGCTGAAGTCGGTGCTGCAGGCCATCGCGTACTGCTGCGTGGTCGGGTCGTAGGCCGGCCGGTTGTGGATCGTGTGGCCCGTCGCGCACGCCCACGTCCACCCCCGATTGGTGAAGGTGTAGTCGCTGCGATCGAGGATCATGAACGAGTCGGCCTCGTGGCAATCCGTGCCTTCGCCCACCGTGGCCTTGAGCGCGATACCGTAGGTCCCGTCGTTCTCGCCGTAGCGCAGGTAGTTCTGGCCGAACTCCCAGCTGCCGATCGACTTGTGCACGATGACGTCGACGGGCGGCTGCGACAGGTCGCCGTCGGGCCACTCGTAGAGCCACATGTGCTCGTTCATCTTCGGCGGCATGGTGCCGCACGTGTTCTCGTTGGTGAGCCAGTCCTCGGCGGGATGGCCCGCGATGGCATCGTAGTCCGCGCCTTCCGTCGTATTGGGCGTGCGACACAAGACGGCCACCGTCGAGCAGTCCTCCGCCGCCGCGATGCCGTGCATCGAGCGGCACTCGGGGAAGTGATGGCTCTGCTCGACCTCCAGCGCGCCCGTCTCGGGATTGAAGGTGGTGACCGTCAGCCCGCCCGTGGTGACGTCGGGTCCTTCTTCTGCCTCCTCGCCCACGGTGTACGACGAGAACACGCGCCGCGGCTCGCCCGGGGGCTTGCACGACGCGAAGTACATGCGTCGGGGCGCGTGCCCGTCTTGGTAGTTCTGGAACGGCGCCAGCAGTCGGATCGTCCAGTCCCACTCGCACGCGATGGGGCCTCCGCCCGGAAGATCGTCTTGCACCGTCACCGAGATGCCCGGCATCCACGGCTCGTCCGCGCCTCCGCTGCTGTCGCCGTCGTCGACCGAGCCGCCCGAAGGCGAGTCTCCCGACGCATCGGCGCCACTCGTGCCCGGGCCGTCGTCGGTGGCCGAGCCAGCCGTAGGGGACGAGCCTCCGTCCGTCGCCGAGCCGCTCCCGCCGTCGGCCACTCCGCTGCCGTCACCCGCCGGGGTTCCGCAGCCCAGCGCACCCGACATTGCCAGCGCGGCCATCCAGCGAACCCGTATTGTCCCTGCACCCGTTTCGATCGTCTCCACCACGTTCACTCCAATCTCCACAACCGACGAGCACGGCACGCATGGGGCTTTGGGCCCCCGTCGGGGCGAACCGCCCACAACCGAATTCGGCTACCCGTGCAGTATGCCCATCACCCACGGGGGGCGTGGTCATGGGCTGGCACAATGGATGAAAAAAACGAGACTGCTTCGAAGTTCCAACAGGGTTGATGCGAGCGGCGTAGCTACCCGCACCATCACTACGGCTCGAAGGTTGGAGCATGCGAAATTGGCATGAGTGGACGGGAGCGGTCGTGTGGGGGGTGTATGCCCCGGTGGCGCTATGAAGGAACGGTCAACGAACGAGTGGCGGAGTCGGGGAGTCGTCGATCACGGCGGAGGCTCGCCGTTCATGTACGCTCGAATCTGGTTCACCTGGTTCGTACCCCACTCCGTCTTTCCATCATTACTGTTGAGCGCCCACAAAAACGCCATCGGGTAGTTGCTGCGTTGTTCGAGGAACTCGAGCCGATGGTACAGGTAACGGTTTCGATTGCCCTCGGTGGGCCGGCAGTCGCCCCAGGCTTCGCGGGGGTCGGGAACGTCCGTCGCAAACTCGCCGATCATGCACGGGCGGAAGGGCAGGCGGTCATAGGCCGGCAGGCGGGAGGGCAACGAGTACCCGGGGTAGTGGTGAAACTGGTGCCAGTACTGGCCGCGTCGCGACGCAGTTTGCAGCAGCCTTCTCAGTGGGGCGCTGATCCAGCTCGGGTTGTGGCTCAAAAAACCGATGGTCGAGCGAAAGTTCAGGCCGTGAATGCGATAGAGCGCCGCCCGGATGAAGCGAGACATGTCGTCGGGGCTGACGTGATCATGCCTGATTGCCCAGTCGGGCTCGTTGATGACTTCCCACGCGAAGATCGCATCGCGGACTCTTCGAGAGGCATGCAACAGCGGAGTCAGGGTTGCGTCCAAGAACGGGTTGATGAAGCGCCCGCTGCCGTCGGGGCCGAAGATCAACTCACCGCGACCTTGGCTGGTGGTGCCATCGCCTCTTTCATTGAGTTCCTTGAACCACTCGAAGCTGATGAGCGAGGGGATGATCTTCATCTCGGCGCTGATGCACGCTTGGCACAGGCCGACGAAGTCTTCGATGAAATCGGCGTGGAGAGGGGGCGGCGCCACGCCTGGCTTCAACACGAGGCGACGTGTCAGGAGGCCCGTGGCCGTGGCGTGGGGATGCCAGTCGACCTGCGGATAGTTGATCCCGTCGGCGAGGATCCAAAACCGGATGACGGAGATCCCGAGTTGTCGCAGTTGTTGAAGCTTGGCGTGCACCGACGACCAATCGCGCGGCACGGGATGACGGGTCGCGGACCACCAGGGGGTCGGCCCGACGCCGAAGTCCCATCCGCAGCGACTGCTCGTCACAGATCCACCGCCCGAGACGGCCCGAGTGCCATTCCCCGTCCAGGGGTAGTTCACGCCGAGGACGAAGCGGGGACACACCGAGTTGCTGGTGCCGTCACCGTCGTCCGAAGGCGCGACATTGCAAACTTCGTCAACCATCGACGTTCTCCCGAGCCTCAGACCCCATGCGCACTCTCCAGTTCGGCCACCGTCTCGTCATCGAGCTCGCCGGTCTCCGAAAGCTCGCGGTCCCTCTGAAACCGCTGCAGCGCCGCGCTGATCTCCTCGGGTTCCATGTCGTCGTAGGGCCGCAGGTGGTAGCCGAGGTTTCGCAGTCGCGACATGGCGCCCTTGGGTTTCGTGGCGGGGTCGAGATGTCCGATCCGCAGGCGCATCGTCTGGCCATCCCCCTGCGGGTCACCCCGTAGCCACAGCGTCAGCTCGCCCGCGTCGACACCCGCCGGGACCCAGTGCTCGAGCATGCCGCCCTCCGGGATGGTGCCTTCGTACTCGGCGGGGTCGACCCGCAGGCGATAGCGCTTGCCTTCGATGCTGATGGGTCCGTCGTCGCGGAGCTTCAGCCGCAGCATGGTCGCCGGAGTCCCCAGTACGAAGTGGTGGACCTTGCCGGTCGCGCACCGATGCTCTTGCCCCCGATGCCGAACGACGCCGTCGCTGGTCTCCGCCAGCTCGACTTGGTCGTCGGGGTTGAGCACCAGAGGATTGGGGCGGTCCTCCTTCAGCTGCGCATTCCCGGACTCCTCTCGCACGGCCCGCCAATCCGCCCGCCCGTGGGCAAGTGCGACGGACTGCAAGGTCTCGCCCTCCCGGACTTGGTGACTAGCTCCCATGCTCGTCTACGCTCCAGTCTGCTGCCATGGGTCCTGCATCTCTTCCAGCGGCACATCGGGAAAACGAATGCGAGTGATGCCCGCGGTGATGTCGTCGTGTCGTGCCCGACCCGCGGAATCGGTGGTGCCGGTAATTCGCTCGCCGTCGGACAGGGTCAGCTCGTAGGTCTCGCCGCTTCGGGGGGTGCCGTCGCGGTGGGTGAGCACGAGCTCGATCCAGTCCAGGGGTTGCTCGGCGGGTGTGTCGTCGATCGGCTCGGTCGACTCCACCCGCGGGAGGGTCGCGTGGCGGGCATACGGCGCCTCGAACAAGCGCAGCGGCGAGATGCCGCGGAACGCCTCGTCGCGAATCCATGCGATCCACCCCCGCTCGTCGTCGGCATCGGGGCAGGGGTGGGTCTTCGGGAGCAGCTGCCGCAGGTGTGACGCGAACCGGCGAGGCTTGTGGCGAAAGGCGGCCTCGAGGATCTCGATGGCCTCGAACGCCTCGTCGATGCGCGTCCAGGCGGAAGGAGCATCGACGGTGGAAGGCCGCGGGGCGAGCACGAAGCGGCGCCCGAGGTGCTGGAACGAGAAGGCGTCGCGCCCGACTAGGGATTGGAACACTCGGCATCCTCCCCGTGGCCTGGACGCCGACCCACCGATGCACTTCGCACTGCGTGAAGACTATGCCACGGCGCGGAAAAAACGCACAATGCAGGACGGGCGCAAACGCCCCTGGAGACCGCTTTTCGAGCGTCTGTGGCGATCGGTGATCGAAACTCGAGCGACGCGGTCTACCCCAGAGCCCATGAGCAACGTCGACGACCCCTTCGTGCACGAGCGCGGCTTCCTGACCCTGGGGGGCAGTGAGACCTACCTGTTGTTTCTCCAGGGCTTCGCGCTGCAGGACTTCTGTGCCTTCGAGTTGTTCGACGATGCACAGGCCTTCGCCGACTTCGAGCAGGGGTTCCTGCGGCCCACGGCGGACGCGGCCCTCGAGCACGGGATGGGCTTGGTGCTCGACTGCCTGGTGTGGCGCGCGAGTCCGGACTGGGTCGTGCGCCGCGGTCATGCGCTCGCGGAGCTGGGTGCGATCAACACCAACGCCGTGGCGCGCATGCGTGACTTCGCCGAGCGATGGCGATCCGATCGGGGCGAAGCCGCCGCCGACCTGCCGATACGACTCATCGGCGAGATCGGTCCGCGGGGCGACGGGTATGCCCTCGATCCGGGGGCGCGCCTCGATGTCGAGCAGGCGGCGGCGTATCACCGCCCGCAGATCGAAGCGCTGGCGTCGGCGGGAGTGCATGCCATCGGGGCGCTGACCATGACCAGCGTGGAAGAGGCGGTGGGTATCGTCCGAACGGCGGCCGAGCTCGGCATGCCCGTATTCGCGTCGCCGACCGTGGAGACCGACGGCACGCTGCCCGACGGATCGACGCTCGGCGAGTTCATCGAGCGTGTGGACGAGGCCACCGATGCGGCGCCGTTGATGTACCAGGTCAACTGCGCGCACCCGACCCACTTGGCGCCGACGCTCCACGCTGCCAGCGGCGTTCGACCGCGGTGGCTGTCGCGGATTCAGGCATTTCGTGCGAACGCGTCGAGGCTCAGTCACGCGGAACTCGACGAGTCGGAGACGCTCGATGCGGGCGATGCCGTGGACCTGGCCGCCCGGGTGGCCAAGATGCGCGAGGACTTCGATCTACGGATCGTCGGCGGATGTTGCGGCACGGATGCGACGCACATGGCCGCCATCGCCTCGGCGTGCCACGGGGGCTGAGCACGCACGGGTCGAGCCTCAGCGGAGCGCGTCCCGGACCTGCATGAGGATGCGCCCCAGCATGTTCTTGCCGTGCCCGTCGCCGCCGTCGCCCCAGTAGTCGTCGTTGGCGGTGTGCTCCACGAGCTTGGCCTCGCCCGTGCTCAGCAGAAGCGCCCGCAGGTCGGCGTGCTGGCGGAACTTGGCCTCCACCGCCGTTCGCATCACGGAGACCTTCACCGACTCCCAGTCGCGTCGGAGTTTTCGCTTGCGGTCGCGCCCGCGCCGAGCCGCCTCCATCGGGGTCTTGGCCTTGCGGACGTCGGCGCGGTCGCGCTCCGACTCGAATTTCTGCGCCTGGAAGTAGTGCTCCGAGGTTGGCCAGGTCTTCTTGCCCACCTTGATGGGAAACTGCGCGAAGTTGGACAGCTCGCCGTAGTCGTCGGCGACGCTGTAGAAGCGGATGACCTCGGTCATGCGGTCGTCCCCGAGGGCAGCAGCAGGTCGCTGCGGCTGATGGTGTAGGTCAGGCGCGGGTAGACGAAGTCCACCTCCCGGTTCTCGCGACCCCGCAGCCGATGGAATTCGCGGCGCTCGTCCTCGGTGGCCAGGGTCAGCGGCTCACCCGAGTCGAATGCCATGCCGTCGTCGTGCGGGCGCACGAACGTCGCCGACGTGCGGAAGGTGAGACCCAGCCATTGGTTGTCGGGCGGGTTGTGGGACCGGTCGAGCACGATCTTGTGCTTGAACCTCCGGTTGGTGTCGAGGGAGAACACCACCACGTGGTTGTGGAGCAGCGGCACCTGGAAGGTCTCGCCATCCTCGGGATCTTTGGAGGTGATGACCAAGGCGCGTGGCGGAGTCGCCTGCGCCGGGTCTCGGTAGCAGGAGAACACCGCGATCGACGAGCCCGGAGCGAGGTCCTGGGCCTGGTCGGAGTGCATGCCCATCTTGGCGTAGGCGTTGCCGTAGAGCTCGAACAGGGCGTTGTTCAGGCGCGAGCGCAGCGACGCGAAGTCCTCGATCTGGCGGGCGAGACGGGCGTGTGCGGGCGAGAAACACTGCGCCGCGATGCCGTACTTGGTGGTGGTGCGCACGATGGGCACGCTGCGGTGGTCGGGCTCGACGAGGACTGCACCTTGCCGACCCTTGGTCACGTCCTCGAGGCGAACCGAGGCGAGCAGGGCATCGAAGGGGTTGCCGTCCAGCGGGAGCTCGTAGCGCCGAAACTCGTCCCTCGCGTGATATCGAGGCTGCACGTAGTCGCCCTTGTTCATGCTGAAGGGAAATCGCTGGCCGTAGTCCACGACGGCGTCGGTGCGGTTTTCCTCGGCGTAGACCGTGCGCAGAGCCGCCATCCCTTCGGTGGTCGGGGGCGCCAGCTCGATGCGAACCTCGCCGTCGTCGATGAACGTCGTGCCGGCTTCGTGCACTGCGAAGCGGTTCGAACAGCGGACGACGTAGCCCAGGCGCGTGGGGAGCATCGCGGCATCGAGCTGCGAGGGCCGGACCTCGTGGGTGTACAGCCGGTTGGTGGACAGCGGCATGAGGAACACCGAGCCGGGATACAAGGTGACGGAAAACTGCGGCGGCAGGGTGCAGCCGGACTGCTGCGCCACCGTGGCCTTGAGTCGAAACTGGAGCCGGGTCAGCCCGCTGGTGCGCTTGCGCCCGTAGTCGAAGGGGTCGGCCGCCAGGGGCTCGAGGTGGTCGAGGCCGTCGTAGAACGTGCAAAACGCCATGATCGCGTCTGGGGGCATGTCCTTGGTCTTGTCCGCGTGTCCCTTGATCTTCGCCTTGGTCTGCTTGGTCGTCTCCGTGGCGGGGGTGTTGCAGTAGATCTGCGCCAGCACGTGATTGAGGGGCGCCGCCTCGGCGAACACCCGGGCGGCCTCCTGGTTGAGGGCGTCGACGATGTGTCGGTCGTGAGCACGGAAGTTCTCCGTCGGCCCGGAGAAGTTGCTGGAGCAGCGGAGCAGCCGAAAATGGAGCGCATCGCCGCGGGGCTTCACCGGAGTCAGGTAGATGCCCGTGCGGTGAGCCTTGCCCGGCTTGGTGGACTCGGTCAGCGACTGAAACTCGTGCTCCTGTTGGATGCGTCGAAAGTAGTTGCGGCGGGGATCGAAGAAGCGGCGATAGAGCACGCCCATCCCGTGCACGCGTATGGGTACGCGGCCAGGGTCGATCGTCGGCCAAGGGAGGCCAGACTCACCGTCGTGGTGCGCGGGGTCTTCGATGATCGAAACGCGATCGGCCACGGCGAGGTCTCGTTCGAGCCCGCGAGCCAACGCCGAGTCACCGCACAGGTACACCGTCTTGCCGGAGACGTCGGGGCACGGCATGCCGGCGTCGAGGGGGACCACGGTGCCGCAGAAGTCCTGAGCCAGCAGAGAGTCGCGAACCTCACCCAGTACGAGCAGGATGTTCGTCGATTCGTCGATGCGGGCCTCGGTCATGATTGTGGTTCCTCGAACGAGCAGTATACGCGAGGGGAGGAAGTGACTGTTCCTCCCCAAACGAGGCCTGAGGGGGCCATGGCTGCCTTCATGGGTGGGCGTTGATGCTTTGCGTTGGTTTTACAATTGGGTCGATCGGCGCGGTCTTTGGCGGTTTGGGTGCTCCGCCTGCGAGGCTGGATGCCGAATTTTCATCCGTGTGCTCGTCGACGACGACTCGAAGCAGTGACACCACGCCCGATCGCGAGCTGCTTCGCGATCGCGGATGGTACCCATGAACGATGGGTAAGCATGACATCGGCCGCGGGGTGTTCCTTCGGCAGCTAGCGGGGTTCGCATCACTGGCATCGGTCGCACCGACCGTGATCGGCTGTGGCGACGACGAGGGATCCGACACCACGGACGGTGGGGGGACGGGAACGACGACGACGACCGAGCCCGGCAGCAGCGGCAACGGAGGCGGCGGCGAGAGCGGCACGACGGCGGGGGCGGGTGGCTCGAGCAGCGGCGGAGCGCCCGGCACGACCACGGGTGAGGACGGGTCCACGGGCTCGGCCGAGGACACGACGGCGGGGAGCGACGAAGGGGCCCAGGCCTGTCCGAACGAGGTCGTCGCCAGCATCGTCAGCGACCCGGAGCACTCGCTGGTGATCCCGCCCGCCGACATCGAAGCCGGGGTGGAGCAGAGCTACGACATCCAGGGGATCGCCGGTCACCCCCACACCGTGGTCGTGACCGCCGCCCACTTCGAGCAGCTTCGCGCGGGCAAGTCGGTGACGCTGACCTCGAGCGTCGATGCCAACCACGATCACGACGACGTCGTGCTCATGTGCTGAAGCCCCGTAACGGCCATCCAAGGCGCTCTACGACGCCATGGGAGGGCTCGATCCCGCCTCGGCTTCGTGGGTATCATTGCGTCGTGCAGGTCCATCGCACCGGGAAGCGCCCGTGACGAGCACCGATGAGGCGCTCCCGACGGGTGACTCCACCACGATGAGCCCGCCCAACGAGGGCCACGTACCGCCCGCGAGGACGATGCTCGTGCTCACCGTGCTCGCGCACCCGAGCGCCGAGCGGGTGGGAGACTGGACGCGAGCCACCGCGGAGCTGTCGAGGTCCACCCCCGACTTCGAATCTCCGACGGGTGCCGCTCCGCGACCGCTGGGGGATCGCTACCTGAGCCGCAAGCCGGTCGCCATCGTCCGCGATGCTCACGGTGGCGTCTCGATCAGCCCCGGCGAGGGCAAGGCGTGGGTGGAGGTGAACGCCGAGCGCATCACCCAGCGCACCCGCTTCGGCGTCGAGCAGCTGCGACGGGGAGTGGTACTGTGCCTGCGCGGGCGGGTGACGCTGCTGCTGCACTATGTGGCGCCGCGTCAGGCGGGCGAGGGTATCGACGACCTCGGGCTCGTCGGTACGAGTGCCGAGATGACGGCCGTACGGGAGCAGATCACGGCGGCATCCCTCGTCGACTCGCCCGTACTCGTCACCGGAGAGTCGGGCGCGGGCAAGCAACTGGTCGCACGGGCGATCCACCGGGCGGGGCCGCGGTCGGACAAGCACTACGCCACCATCAACATGGCGACGCTGTCTGCGACCCATGCCGCCTCGGAGCTGTTCGGCCACACATCGGGAGCCTTCGAGGGAGCCGAACGGGCGCACGACGGTGGTTTCGTTCGGGCCGACGGCGGGACGCTGCTGGTGGACGAGGTCTCACAGACCCCGCTGGAGACCCAGGCGCAGCTCCTTCGCGCGCTCGAGACGGGCGCCGTTCGGCCCCTGGGGGCGCCCGGAGATCGTCGGGTGGATGTCCGGGTGATCGTGTCCACCGATGTCGACCTCGAGCAGAGGGTCGACGATGGCTCGTTTCGCCGGGCGTTGCTGCATCGGGTGGCGGGGTTTCAGATTCGCGTGCCCGCGCTCCGACAGCGGCGGGACGACATCGGCTCGCTGGTGCTCCACTTTGCGCGCACGGAGCTGACCAAGCTGGGCCTGACCCGCTACATCGACGAGCCTGATCCCGAGCGCGCGTGGCTGTCGGCTACCGTCGTCGCTCGCCTGGCCATGCACGACTGGCCGGGGAACGTGCGAGAGCTGGGCAATGTGGTGCGCCAGCTGGTGGTGAGCGGTCGCGACCAGCCGACGATCCGGGGCGGCGAGGAACTCGATGCCCTGCTCGGGGCGTCCACGGCCGCACCGAGCCGCGGGGAGCCCTCGGGCGAGCCCATCGACGTCGGTGGGTATGCCCAGGGGAGCCGGGGAGGGATTCGCCATCCCACCGAGGTCAGCGAGGACGAACTCGTGGCTGCGATGCGGGCGAACCAGTGGCGCCTGGCCCCGACCGCGCGGGCGCTGAACCTGTCGCGGACCTCGCTGTATCGGCTCATCGAGCAGTCGAATCGGATCCGCCGGGCGACGACCATCACCGCCGACGAGGCCACCGCGGTGCTGGAGGCCTCGGGGGGCAACGTGGTCGCGGCGGCCGAGAAGCTCGAGGTCTCCACGCGGGCGCTGACCTTGCGGCTGCGCTCGCTCGACCTACTTCCGTGATTTCTCCCAGTCGTCGAGCTGGCGGAGGAACTCCTCCATGTTCTCTTTCTCGAATCCGGTGCGGGCTTCGTCGGCGAGGCTCTGCGCACGCGCCCGGTCACCGCCGCTGCCCCACAACGCCTTGGCCAGGATGAAGCATGCGAGGCCGAGCCCGCCCGGCGATGCCTTGCCCCCGCGGCGAAGGGCGACCGCACGCTCGGCGAGCGGCAACGCCTCGGCGAAGTGCTCTTGCACGATGGCCGCTTCGGCTGCGCCCACCAGGGGGTAGGCGAGGCTGGGGTGGTCGGGGCCCAGCGCGGCCTCTCGAATCTTCAGCTCGCGTTCGTGCAGGGCTTGGGCCCCGGCGTAGTCTTCGAGGTGGTAGCGCACCATGGCCAGGCTGCCCATGGTGGCGCCCACGGCCACATGCTTTGCCCCGAGCTTCTTCTTGCGGATCTCGAGCGCACGCTCGAGTGAGGCCTGGGCTTTGGGGAGATCGGGCAGCTCGCTGTACACGATGCCGAGGTTGTGGAGCGAAGCGGCCAGGTCGGGATGTTCGGGGCCCAGGACTTCTTCTTGGGTGCGGATCGCCCGGTTCAGCAGGTCGCGCGCGCCCTCCATGTCGCCCGTGCGGATGTGGACGCCCGCGAGGTTGATCAGGTTGCCCGCGACCTTGGGGTGCCGTGAGCCCAGGGCCTCTTCGAGAATGGGAATGGCCCGCTCGAGCAATGCCCGGCTCTCCTCGTATTCCCCGAGGTCGGTGAGCACCATCGCCATGTCCCCCATGGTGATTGCGAACTCGGGATCGTTGGCGCCGAGCTCCTTCTCGCGCATCACCAGCGCGCGTTCGAAGAGCGCCCGTGCCTCCTGTAGATCGCCCGCCGCCCAACGCACGCTGCCGCGGTTGCGCAGACCATCGATTCGGCGCGGGCCTCCGAGGTCAGGCATCATCGCCCGCACCGCCTCGGCATGCTGGGACCAACGCTCGGCGTCGGCATGACGGCGCTGACGAATGCCGACGGTGATGACGAGGATCTCCGCCGTGTCTGCGGCCAGCTCGAGCGCGCCGACCTTGACCGCCTCGAAGTAGGTCTGCTCCAGCGCGATCTCGGCTTCGGCGTAGTCGCCGTTGGCGTTGATCAGGCCCCCGACCACCGCCCGGCTCTGCGCGACGAGGGGGGTCCACCCGATGGACTCCGCGCTGGCCAATGCCGGTTTGGCGACCTCGAGCCCGTCTTGGTAGGCGCCGACGCGGCGCAGCGCGCTCGCATGGGCGAGCTGGCGGCGAACCTCTTCGATCTGGGACGTCTTGCCGGAAGGAGGCGGAGGCAGCCGGCCGAGTCGATCGGCGTCTCCGCACTTGTGCGGCGAGGGCAATCCCGAGGCGGCACTCACCGCTCGCTGCACTGCGCCCGCGTCGCCCCGGCCGAGGGCAGTCGCCAGCGCATCGAGGCCCATGCGCTGCTCGTCGAGGCACGAGACGGCAAGAGCGTAGGTCTCCGAGTCCAAGGTCTCGTCGACGTTGGCGCTGCGGCACACGCCCGTGCGGACCTGCGCCCAGTTGTCGGCGTAGGTGTCCAGCCACGGCAGCGCCTTGTCGGCGGCTTCTTCGGCGTTGGCCTGCCCGCCCTCCAGAAAACTGTCTCGCAGCGTCGCGGAGCGCTGGGAGTCCCAGACCTCTTCGATGCTCGCGCCGTCGCTGTCGCAGGCCGCGGCGGTGCGGGTGCGATCGAGCCACTGGACGCCGAGCACGGCTGCTCCGGCGATGGCGACGAACCCGACGGCGACCAGCGTCTTCATGCGTCGCGCTCGCGACGAGCCGCGGCGCAGCAGGCCGAGCAGCGACTCCATGTCCGCGTAGCGCTGCGCGGGATCGAGTGCCAGCCCCCGTTCGCAGGCGCGGCGAAGCCACGGCGCGACCCGGGCATTGGACGGTGGCTCGACGATCGATCCCTCCATGGTCGCGAGCAGGCGGCTGGCGGGCGTATCCCCGCCGAAGGGGCGGGTGCCGTAGAGCCCTTGCCACAGGGTCACGCAGAAGCTGAAGACGTCGGTGCGGGCATCGATGGAGCCGCCCTTGAGCTGCTCCGGCGCCATATAGCCCGGGGTCCCCAGGATCGCCCCGTCGCGGGTCAGCGCCGCGAAGGTGTCCACGGAGGGATCGCCGACGTCGATGCGCGTCTCGGTATCCTGGGAGTGCGGCTCACGAGCGAGGCCGAAGTCGACCACGCGCACTCGGCCTTCATCGTCGACCATCACGTTGTCGGGCTTGAAATCGCGATGGACGATGCCTTTGTCGTGTGCGGCCGCGAGCCCTTCGCCCGCGTCGATGAGCACGTGCAGCACTTCGCTGGTGGTGCGCTCTCGCTGTTCCAGCCACGCGCGCAGCGTCTGCCCCTCGACGAACTCCATCGCCAGGTACACCGCGTCACCGAACAGGCCCACGTCGTACACACCCACCACGTTGGGATGGGAGAGCCGGGCGAGGGCCTGGGCTTCACGGAGCAGCCGCGATCGGTGCACGCCGCCGGGCTCGTCCTTGCCATCGCGCAGGAGCTTGAGGGCCACCCGGCGATTGAGCTCCGGATCGTAGGCGCGGTAGACGACGCCCATGCCCCCCGCGCCGATGCGGTCGACGGTGACGTAGCGCCCGACGTGGGCGCCCGGGGGGAGCTGATCGGTGGTGTCCTGCTCGGCGCTTCGCTCCACGACGATCTCGGTGGGGAGCTCGCCCGTCTCCTCGTCGTCTGGTTCGTCGCCGGTCACCGGTGGGGTCTGGGCCCGATTCTCGCTTCGAATCGCGCCCCGGATGCCGTCACCCGCCGAACTCTCCAGCGTGTCGCCTTTGGAGGCCCATTGCAGGGGAGCGCCGCCGGCCGGTGACGGGGGCGCCCCGCTCGAGCCGGGGCCACGCAGTCGCTCGACGAGCCCGAGCAGCCGCTCCACGACGGAGCGATGCCGATGGGGTTGTTCGGGTTGGCGATTCGTCGGGGGCTCGACCATGGCGACCTAATCGACTCTACGAGAAGGTAATGCATTGCGGTCGCGCGTCGACCTACGACGGGGACATTTTCGACGAGCCGTCGCCCTTTTGGATGCTCGGCTCGGTGTCCCGAACCGTCCGAACCGTCCGGACTGTCCACACGGTCGGATCGGACGATAAGGACGGTTTGCGTCACGTCGCGACGGCCGACAACGGCCGTTGTTGGCCGTGCGAACGAGCTTTCGCTGGCTAGTCTTCAGCTCGATGGTTCTTGCGACACGCACATGGAACCTGGCTCTCGTCGCTTGTCTAAGTCTCGCTTGCGGGTACGACGAGGGATTCGACCAGGACGACGGGGCTGCTGGCACGACCGACGACGGTGGTGACGAAGGGGCCGACACGACGGGTGAAGACGGTGCCGACGACGGAGTCCCGGCGGGCTGCTCGGTGCCGGCGATGGCCTGCCCCGACGACCGACCGGAGCTCGGCGCGGCTGGTGAGTATCGGGTCGATGCATTCAGCACCGAGTGGACCTGGGACGATGAGTGCGAGGCGTCCGTCGGCACTCCGGTCTATGTCGAGGTCCCCGCCGATACGGTGAGCCTCAGCGCAGCGATCGACGCGGGGGCCACGGAGACCGCCTTCGGCTACGTCGGCAATGGTGACCGGGTGTTCGTGGACATGACCGCGGACGGCGTGACCTCGTTCTATCAGGCCCCCCTCAAGCACGGCCCCACCGCCGTCTCGACCTTCGTCCTCCCGAGCAGCGACGACACGTACCCCGAGGCGGGATGCCTGGCGTTGCTGCCGGTCGCGCTCGACGATCTCTCGGGCGAGACTAGCCAGGTCCACCTGGTGTCGCGGCGCTACGACGGAGACGGGTCCCTGGGGGTCAACCTCGTGGTGGTCGATGGGGCTCAGATCGACCAGGCCGATCTCGATGCCGCGACGCAGGTCATGGTCGACCTGTACTCCAACAACGACGCGGCGGCGATTGGCGACGTCGTGCGGGTCGACATCACCACCGACGCCGGGCCCTTCATCGAGGCCGAAGGCGAGGACGTCGAGGCCTTGCGTGCCTCGATGGCGGGTGCTGACCACAACCGCATGAACCTGTTCTTCATCAGCGATTTCACCGATGAACCAGGGACGCTGGGCATCGCCGCGGGCATTCCCGGACCCAACGGAGTCCACGGGACGGTCGCATCGGGCGTGGTCATGGCTCTCGATGCTCACCTGGACGAAGGCGGCTCGCTCGACGCCACCTTGCTCGGCGAGACGATGGCCCACGAGATGGGGCACCAGATGGGGCTGCCCCACACCAGCGAGGCCGACGGCAGCGATCACGATCTGGCCGGCGACACCCCGCAGTGCACGATCGACATGGATGCCGACGGGGACGGGCAGCTGTCCGCCGAGGAGTGCCCGGATGGACTGAACGTCATGTTCTGGACCGCGGGTGATCAGTCCCAGCAGGAAATGTCGAGCATCCAATCCGACATCATCTTCTTCAGCCCCGTCACTCTGTGAGGACCAGCTTCATGCAACCACGCATCTTCATCATCGCTCTCGGTATGGGTCTGTGCCTCACCGGCTGCGAGAAACAAAACGCACCCCAGCCCCCCGAGGCGACCGCGCCGCGTACGTCGGAGGCGAGCCCGTCTCCCGACGCGAAGGCTCCGGCCGACGCCACCGTAGCGGACGCGCAGGCGGCCGCCGAAGAGATTCGGCCCCTGTTGCTGGCGCATCACCAAGACGACCTGCCGAGCCGCACCACCCTCGACGCCCACCCGGGTGCGCCCGAGGGCCTGCGCTGGCTGGCCAACAACGACGGCACGATGATCGTCAAGGTTCGCGCGCTCTTGCTGCTGCAGCTGTATCCCGACGAGTCGAGCGAGCAAGTGGTGCTCGCGCTGGCCAGCGACCCGGCGCAGCATCGCAAGCTGCGGGCTGCGGCCGTGACCGCGCTTTCCGGGTGGGACCTGAGCGAGCGGCAGGACCTCCGGGAGGTCGCACTCGCGGCGGTGCAGAGCACGGACGTATCCGTGGCCGTCGCGGGGGCACAGGCCCTGACCGACGTGACGCCCGCTCGCGTCGCTCTCCAAGCTCAGCTCGACGGCGGCGAGCTCCACCCCACGGTGGCCAAGGCCGTTCGCAAGTCACTCGGTACGACGGAGGTGAAATGATGTTCTCGGCAATCAAACCATGGCACGCCCTCGCGGCGAGTACTGCTCTGTTCGCAATCGGCTGCGACTCCAAGGCCAAGGCCAAGGAGACGGCAAAGACCGAGGCCACCACGAAGAAGGTGGAGGCGAAGAAAACCGACGCCAAGAAGGGCGACGCCAAAGCAGCGGTCGCCGCCAAGACGGAGGATGCCAAGAAGAAGTCGCTCGTGGCCGCGGCGGTGCCCTCGGCCAATGCGAAAGCGGACGGTGGCAAGAAGAAGAAGGGGTTCCTGGGCGGCAACGGCGAGCCCTGCGACACCGAGCTCGAGTGGTACGACGACGAGCACCACGATGGGGATGCCAACTGGGACGACGCGGAACACTTCGGCTGGGGTGATTTCGACGAAGACGAGGAGTTCGACGACGAGGGCGAGGAGGAGTTCGACGACCACGAGGACGAAGAATTCGACGATCACGAGGAAGAGGAGTTCGACGACGAAGAAGAACAAGAGCCCGAGTCGGGCAAGAAGGCAGCCGCCGCGGGTGGAAAAATGCGCCAGCGGACCAAGGAGGAATCCGTCGACAAAGTCGCGCTGAGTGCCCCGGTGAAGCAATTCACCATCAAGTGCGTTCCGGGGGCCGACGCGGACTATCGCTCGAATCGCACTCGGGTCACGTTGAACCTTCAGGGCGGCGCGTTGGGCTTCGTTGCGACGCCCGTGCGGACCTTCTCCGGCTATGGCGGCGAGGGGGACCGGTGCGCGGACTATCGCAAGACGCTCACGTCGTCGCAGTACCTCAAGGGCACCATCACGAATCGCAAGGTCCGGTACTTCCGGCCGTGGGACGGCAAGTGCCACACCTGGGTGAACACCGAGGTCGGTCTCGACATCGATGACGTCGACTTCACGCTGTGGGGCGTGTCGCGGACCGACCCCGTCGACGCCGAGGACGACGACTGCCGCTAGCACTTCGACACACTCCACCACCACAAGCGGGTCAATCCATTGTCCTCCTCACGCACCGTGCTTCACCTCCTCGTTTTCATTCTCGTC
Source organism: Myxococcota bacterium (assembly GCA_039028615.1). Classification (GTDB taxonomy): domain Bacteria; phylum Myxococcota_A; class Polyangia; order Nannocystales; family Nannocystaceae; genus Paraliomyxa. The sequence continues at coordinate 127,369 of JBCCHT010000015.1, forward strand.
GCCTGCACGCCGTGGTCGCTCGCGCAGGCATTCGGGCCCCCCGGTTCGGATGCCGCGATGGACGACGCGGGCGACGAGGAGGACCCCGACGACGGGGGCTTCGACGACCGTGACGACGAACCCGAAGACGGGTTCGATGATGAGCCCGACGACGGGTTCGATGGCGAGCCCGACGAGGGGCAGGAGGAGGGGCTGCCGGACGAGGGCTCGAGCGACGGTGACGACGTCGAGCCCGAGCCTGCGGGCGATGAGCCTCCGCCCGCGGACGACCCGCCCGGGCCCGCGGCGGATGGCTTCGCCTACCCACCCGAGGCGCTCGCGCTGCTTCCCGTCGAGGTCCTCGACGAGCTGCCTCGGGCCATCACCGCATTTTTGCGGCCGGCGGATTACCAGGCGCTCAAGGAGGCCTGCCCGCAGCCCGACCTCGCGGACACGATCGCGTGCCTCGAGACCCCCGAGGTCAGCGCGCTGCTGGATACGCTCAACACCCGGTCCGTGGTCGCGTCGATGTTGACCTACATGGATCAGGACCTGCCGAACCGGATGGCGCCCGAGCAGCTCGATGCGTTGGCGGCCGGCTGCGACAAAGAAGGCGGCACGTGGGCGGAGTGCGCCTTCACCAAGGGCCTCGACGACGAGAGCTGCTTCGACGCCGAAGACACGCTCGCGGCCTGCCTCGTGGACGACGACCGGGTCACCCACGTCTACCTGGCCATCCAGAAGGACAAGAAGGCCGCGTTCGGTACCGACCTCTACGTCGAGTTTCGTGGCCTGCTGGCCACGCTGTCGATGGACGAGATCAACGCGATCCGCAAGTCGTGCCCGCATGACGACCAGGACTCCTTGTTCGAGTGCCTGGTCGCCGACGAACTCGTGGATGAGATCATCGGCGAGTTCTCGGAATCGGCCGAGGAGGTCGTCACCGAGATCGAGGGGGAGCTGAACGCCGCGGGCGCTCCGCTGTCCGCCGAACAAAAGGAGCACTACACCGAAGCATTCATCGACCTGTTCCTGACCTTTCCCGCCAAGGCGCTCGACTCGTTGACGCAAGACTGCGAGTCGAAGAACCCCGCCCTGGAGACGATTCGTCAGGTCTCCGACATCGATGCGCTCCTCACCTGTCTCGACGAAGGCTCCGACACGGATCCCGTGGCGAACCCCGCGTTCATCTCCAAGGAGCGCCTGCGGGCGTGGCTGGAGATTGCACGCCACAAGGTCAGCGGGGCGCTGCACGAGAAGGAGCGGGAGGCACAACGTCGTACCTCGGCGCTGATCGTGAAGATCCTGGCCGTGATCGCGGGTGTCGGTTTCTTCGTGGTGCTGTTGCTCCCGCTGCGCAACCGCAAGAGCTACCCCGGGCCGGCCTCCGAGCTATGGAAGGCCAGCGCGATTGCGGCCGTAACCTTCGTGCTCACCATCGCGCTACTCGGCTGCACGCTGCTGGTGATGCGCACCGTGCAGGGGAGGGTCGCGACCGAATCCACCAGTCCGAAGATGGTGATCGCCAACGGGGTGTTCGACGTGCTCGAGCGCGATGAACACATCCAGCAGTTCAGCGACATGTCCAAGCAGCGGCTGGACTTCATCAAGACCCCGCTGCGGCACCTGGTCGAGCCCGATGCGACCGTGTCCGAGGAGGAGTCCGAGCGAGCTCTGGCGTTCTCCGCCTATCTGTCGGAGCACTGGGTCGACCAGCTGCAGCAGCCCGAGCTCAAGCCGCTCATCAAGAACGCCACGATGCTCAAGAAGCACGTCGAGTCGTTCAAGACGGTCTTCGAGCTGTATCGCAAGGTCGACTGGCTGATGGGCTACGTGCCCATCGTGATGTCGCTGCTGGCGGTGTTGCTGTACATGCTGCCGCTCAAGGACACGTTGATCACGATCGCGACCGCCCCGAGCCGGGCCGCGGAAGACCCGGGGAACACCGGGGTGTTCAGGCGGGCCATGGGCACGGTGGCCGCGGAGCTGAAGCTGCTGGTGCCCTTCCTCGGGGTGATGGTGGTCTTGCTCTTCGTCACCGGGATCTTCCTGTCGATCGCGGTCGAGCCGTTCATCGAGGTGCTGATGCGCTTCTCGTTGCTGACGGTGATGTACATCCTGATGACGGAGGCCTCGGCCTTCGTGCTCTACGCGACGCTGGGCGGGTCGATCCTGCTGCTGGTGGCGTGCGTGGCCATGTACATCGTCGCGATGACCTTCTTCTTGGGCACGGTCCGCAAGATCCTTCGGGCTCGGTTCCACTGGGGGCAACCGCTGAGCCGACACCGCTCGTTCGCCATCTACGGCAGCCTCGCCGCGTTCGTGGTGATGGTGTTCCCCGTGATCTATGCGCTGGTCGTGCAGTCGATGGCGGTCCGCGGCATGAGCGTGGAGCTGAGCAACGGCGGCGACATTGCGGCCAGCGACATGCTCATCGTGCCCTTCGGGGGGCTGATCTTGATGCTGCCCGTGCTGTGGCTGGCGCGGGGGTTCAAGGCGCTCGGGTACATCAAGAAGTACCCGGTCGTGAAGGACGAGTAGGGGCGACGCGCGGCGACCACGAACCCGGACTCACGGACAGAACACCACGTCGTAGTCCGGGTTCTGGTCGCAGCTGAACGCGGTGCCATCTTCGGGATCGGTGATGGCATCGGGGCACAGGCTCTTCCACACCATCGTGTACTCGTTGGGCTCGCACTGCTGTCCCGTGCAACACAGGTCGGAGATCGGGGCGCAGGGATCGCAGACGGGGGTGCCCACGTCGCCGCAGCTCGTGCACCCGGGGCACTCGTCGCAGGCATCGCAGGGGCTCGCGCAGTAGGCGATGTCGCCGTCGGTGCCCGTTCGGACGAGGCCATCGGGGCACACCACGTTGAGGTCGGCGGCGCAGCTGGCGATGGGGCACTGGTCGGCGACGGGGGATTGATCGATGCCGACGGGGACGAGGGCCATGGGGACGTTGAACCCGCGCACCAGGCTGACGTCGTAGACGTCGTCCGCTTCGGGGCGCAGCGTCAGCTGGATGAGGCTGCCGCGCCCGTCGTTGCCGTTGCTGTCGCAGGCGTCTTCATCGCAGCCGCGGGCGGCGAAAGCCCGACCGGCAATGAGCTCGTTGATGGTGACGGCGACGCACTCGCCGGGGGCCAAGGGCATGAACAGGTCGATGTCGGCTCCGTTGTCGGAACCGGTGAGGCCGGCGTCGAGGGGCTCGTCGCAGGCGTTGACGAGGCGAACGCAGCGTTGGCCCGCCTCGAGGCCCTCGCAGGTGCAGGACGACGGGGTGCCGGTCGAGTCGCTGGCGTCGGCGGTACCCGTGGACGAAACGACGCCCATGGAGGTGGAGTCGAGGCCGTCGTCGGTGGACGTGGAGGCCATGGAGGTGGAGCCGGTCGAGCCCGCGATCGGCGCTCCCACGAGGGGCTCGCCGTCGACGAAGCCGCAGCCGAGCGCCATCGTGACCAACAGTGCGGCGGGTCTCACCATGCGATGACTCCGATCCCCGCCGACCCGAGCACATGAGGGCGACACCACTGGGCGACCGAGCGCCCGTCGAAGCGAACCCGGATGGTGCGGGCACAGGCCGCGGCCGCTGCATCGAGGCGAAGGCGAACCCGGGGGGACACCGCGAACTCGAGACCGAATGCCCCCTCGAACACGGCATCGGCCACGCGAGTGGACACCGCCCGGAACCCCGGCTCGGGGATGCCCTGCATGTCGATGATGGCGACCCCGGCGGTGAGGGAGAGAGCGGGGACGACGGTGGCGTCGGGTTTGCGAAGGGCGAGCCGAGGACCGATGCCCAGCCAACCCGCCCGGACACGCGCCTGGCCTTCGATCGCCTCCACGGTGGGAGCGTGGAGCGGCACGTTGCCGACGAGCACGACCCCGAGCAGGGGATGGGGGGTGGCCCTCACCTGCAGCCGAGCGTGGGTCGCCACAGGCACCCCGCCCGGCGCACCACCGACGGCGATGCCCGCTCCGAGGGCGATGCGAGGGTCGGGGCGACGAAGCGCGCGGCGAGCCGGGGCGCTGACCTCGACCTCGGCCTCGGGCGGCGGAGGGGCTCGTTCGACCTCGAGCAGGCTGGCGCGCAGCAACTCGACCGCCCGCACCGCGACCTCCCGAGGATCGACATCGTCGGGGTCATCGAGGGCCAGGGTTCGCGAGACCGTCTTCCCCGTGACGCGATCGATGATCGTGATCTCGACCTGACCGCCCGCATTGTCGACGGCGATGACGGCCGCGACCGCATCGGTCGAGGTGGGCTCGCCGTTGGGATCCGAGACCTCCGGGGCAAAGCCGAGAAAGCGGAGCTCCGCGACGATGCGCGCGGTGATCTCGGACTCACTCGGCGCCTGGATCGCGATGCGTTCACCCGTCGGTCGCTGCGCATTTGGGGGGGCCGACGATGCCTCGCCCGGCACGAGCGCAGCGGTGACCAACGCCCCGGCCACGAGCCAGGGACGGGCTACAGAGCCCTTCGCAACCGCGGGCCTCACGGACTCGAGCCGGGCTCCTCGTTCGGCTCGGTCGTGCACTCCCGCAGTCGTTGCCGGGCCGCCTTGGCCATCGAGCCGTGGGGGCGCTCTTGCAGGTAGGTCTGAAACCACCGCGAGGTGCCGGTACATCCGGCGCCCAGACGCCCGAGATCGAACGCGGCCGTGGCCGCGGCATTCGTGCCGGGGAAGCGCCGTCGTAGGCTCTGGAGGGCCTCCCGTGCTCGGCTCTTGCGTCCGGCGTAGCGGGCGACGTCGGCCAGCTCGAGCAGGGCCGATGCGCTCAGACCGTTGCACAGCTTCGAGAAACCACTCGCTTCTGCTGCTTCGAGCGCGGCGGCGTGGTTGCCGTCGCGCGCGAGTGCACGCCAGTCGACCGCGGCCTTCCCGGGGCTGCGAGAGGCGCCCTTCGCTCGGCCCGAGCGGCGTGGACGAGAGGGCTCGGCAAGCTCCGGTTGCGCCGCAGAGGCCACGGGCTCCGCCTTCGCGGGTGCAGGACCTTCCGATTCGGGGGCCGTGGCCGGGACCACGGCGCGCGGCGACTCACTGGCGCCGAGCACCATCGCCTCGCCCGCCGTCGCCTCGCGAACCCCCTCGAGCCCCGGGCCCTCGACCATCGCGCGGCCCTCGCGAACGTCCAGCGTGAAGGTCTGCGCATCGGGGTCCCAGCGCAGCACCAAGTCGGCCCCTTCGGCGCGCACCCGGAACGGCCCCGCCTCGATCGACCACGTGGAGGCAGAGGGGCGAAGCTTCAGGTCGAGCGCACCCGACTCGAGCACCAGCCCGGCCGCGTCGCTGCCCAAGACCGCCACTCGCATGCGCGCCCGCGGCCGCAGCTTCACCACGCTGCCATCGGAGAACGACAACGCGAGCGGTTCGTCGTCGGTGGCGCTGAAGAACGCAGCGGCGGTCTCCGCCCGTGCCGTAGGCCCGACCTCGAAGGTCAGCGGCTGCGGACGCAGGGCCCACAGCACCACGAGGACGAGCGCGACCATGGCCACTGCACCCGTGACCGGCCAGACCGCAGCTCGCCACCGCGGCGGCGAGTCGGTCCCGTCGTCCGTGGCCAGCAGCTGCTCGCGCATTCGCTGATGCCGTTGCTCCCGGCCTCGTGCTCGCGTCTGCTCCTGCAGCGTCGCCATGTGGTCGGCGAGGGTGTCGACCAGTTCACTCATCGGCGGTCCTCCGTTTCGAATCGGTCTCGCAGAAGAGCATCACCCGCGGCGAGTCGGCTGAATCGCTCGCGGGCGCTTCGGATCCTTCGTTTGGCGGTGGCCAGCGACACGCCGAGGTCGTGCGCCACTTCTTCGAGCTGCATGCCCTCGATGAAGCGCAGACCAAAGGCGGCGCGCTCGACCGCGGGCAGGCGGTCGAGCAGGGCGTAGGCCCGGCGCAGCGCCGCTTGGGTGTCGGTCTCCGTGACCGCGTGCAGGGTGTCCATGGCGTCGGTGCCCTGGCGGCCGAGCCAACGTCGAGTCCGACGCCACCGGATCTTCTTGAGGGCCAGGCGCACCGCGATCCCGCGGACCCATGCCCCCAGCGTGGCGTCGTTGCCTCGGAAGCCGTCGAGGCCCCGCAGCGCAGCGACGAACGCGTCCTGGACGACGTCTTCGGCTTCGGAGTCCGGGCCGAGCACGCCCGCCACGGCGCGCTCGACGGCCGACACGTTGCGGTCGAACAAGCGCCCCTTGGCCGCCGGGTCTCCGGCACGCAAGCCCTCGAGCAGCGAGCCCTCCGGGCGGAGGGGCACCACACGGGCCACGGGAGACGAGGAGCGACGAGCCATCGACGAACAAATGGGTGAAGGGTCAGCCCGGCGGCGGGTGACCCGGGACGACTTCGAAATCGTCTCCGATGGTATCGCACCCATCACCGGTTTTGGGGTCGACGCTACAGCTGTAGACGCGCACGTAGTCGACGGTCAGCTCTTGGGGGAACACCGACGCATCGATGCCCCCCGCGTTGACGTTGGCCGCCCACGCACCACCGACCGCGAGGTTGAGGATGAGATGGAAGCTCTCGTCGAAGGGGGCCGCCCCTTCACCGATGACCAGCTCACCGCCGTCGTTGGTGTACTGCGTGTACCAACCGTCTTGTCGCTGTGTGGCGAAGTGGTGGTCGTCGAGATACCAGCGAATCTCGCCTTGCTCCCACTCGACCGCGTAGTCGTGGAAGTCGTCGGCCGGGTTGGCACCGTCGGGGAGCGTGGTCTCGATGCCGCTGTGTACGTTGTTCGGCCAGTACGACCCGTAGTGCAGCGTGCCGTGGACACGGTTCTCACCGTCGACGCCCAGGTTGACCGCCTCCATGATGTCGATTTCTCCCGAGGCCGCCCAACCACCGTAGACCCGCGCGGTGGGGAGCATCCAGATCGCGGGCCAGGTGCCCTGACCGAAGGGCAGGCGTGCGCGCACCTCGATGCGACCGAAACGCCAGTCGCCCATGTCGCGGGTGCGCAGGCGGGCCGACGCGTAGGGCAGGGTCACGGAGGTATCGCTGGGATCGTACGCCGGGTCGTCGTCGTTGACCGCGGGCCCGCTCGTGCTCTCGTTGCGAGCGACGATATGCAGCATGCCGTCCGCCACGAACGAGCCGGCCGGGTCGTCGTTGTAGCACTGCTGCTCTCCGTTGCCGCCGCCCCAGCAGTTGCTCTCGTGGGCCCAGCGGGTCGGGTCGATCGCATCGCCGTCGAACTCGTCCGACCACACCAGCACCCAGCCTTCTTCCGTACCGCCCGCGGTGGTTTCGTCGCTGGAGCTGCCGTCGTCGGGATCGACCGGCCCGTCGGTGGTGCTGCCCGAGGTGTCTTCGCCCGGCGGATCGTCGGTGGTCGCGGCGCCGCTGGTCGTGGCCTCGGGCTCGGTCGGCACCGCGCCGACGTCCTCGGTCGCCTGGGGCGTGCTGGTTTGTTCGGTGGGGTCGTCGTCGGTGCCCGTGCACGCGACCGCGAGGGCGAGCCCCATGCACGTCGTCAGTCGCGTGGCTCCTGCCGTTCGCTGGTGCGTCCGCTTCATCGGTCCAATGTTCCGCACGCCTCCAAAAACGGCTCAACAAAATCGCCCTGGGCCGAAAATAGCCGATAGAGGCCTCTACGAGCCTGTTCTTCGCCGGGCAGGGCGCGAACGTGCGCGCGCGTCGACGCCGCGAGCTTCGGCGTGCGACCGCGAAAATTGCCTGAGCCGTTGGCGGTGGCTGGGGGAACGGGACACGGCATGACGGCGCACGACGGTTGGATGAAGGCGATGCGATGGCCCGGGCACTGGGCGTGCCTGTTGTTGGCCGGGGTGGGCTGTACGGGCGGCGACGTCGAACGCCCCGCGGGCATGGGGGAGGGCACTTCGGGCGGAGGAGCCTCGTTCGGCTCGTCGGGCGCGAGCCTCGACGAGGGCAGCGACGACGAGACCGGGGGCGGGGAGACGGGGGACGCGGGTAGCGACGGCAACGAAACCGGATCGGACACGGGCGACGACGACACCGAGGTCGTCCCGCTCTTCGACGAGACCACGGTGCTCGAGCCCGAGGTCCACTTCGATCGAGGCGATGCCATCGTGACCCGCTTGTCCGACCGAGGCCGAGACCGCCACGCCCGCGAGGACCAGTTCCAGAGCTACGACCACTACCTGCCGCTGTATTGGGAGCACCGCACGGCGCGAATGCAACTCGTGGACACGGTCGCGAAGGGCGGTACCACCATCGACGTTTCGTTCGTGACCGAGTGGCCGCTGGGTCCCATCGAGTTTCGGGCCTGGTACAGCGGCCTGCATACGGTGGCTCAATACGGGGGCAACTATGGCTTCTTGTTCACGGAAGAAGGCCCCGGCACCTTCGACAACGAGCACCAACCGGTGAGCGACGAGGGCACCCAGTACAAGTACACGTACACCATCGATTCCGCGATCACGCTCGATGGACAGGTCGTGCCCCTGGCCGAGGGGCAGTTCATGGAGTTCGAGAACAGCATGTTTCTCGATGCACCGCCGCAGGGGCGCGCGAACTACTACGGCACGACGTTCTTGTACGAGGTCGGCCGAGGCGGGATGGTGCCCTGGTACACGGTGGGCGAGTTCGAGGATCCAGGCTCCGAACGGGAGAACTCGCATCCGCTCGACGAGGCGGCGTGGCTCGGGGGGCGCACGACGTTGCCCCATATGTACTCCGAAGAGCCGGACAACCACTTCATGCAGATGGCCACCAACCTGTCGAGCGTCAACGGCCAGGCGTTCATGCGGGGGCGTCGAGTCCATCACACGGACATGGTGACCGGGGCGCACGACGAGAGCCCGGACAACGGCACCTTCGACGAGCTGGCCGGGCTCGCCGGGCCGAACTACGTCAATGCCTCGTGCGACGGCTGTCATCACCGCAATGGTCGAGCGCCCGTGGCTGCGCCGGGTGAGCCGCTCGATCGATGGGTGTTCAAGGTCGCGGCCGAGGACGGGAGCCCCGATCCGGCAGTGGGGGCCGTGCTGCAGCCTCACGCGACGGACGGGGGCCCGGGCGAGGGTGACGTTACCCTCGCGGAGTGGGTCGAAGACGGTGAGGGCCTGCGATCTCCGGTCTACGCGTTCTCCCAGGATCGACCGGCGCGGTTCTCCGCTCGGCTCGCCCCGCCGCTGGTCGGCATGGGGCTCATCGAAGCGATCGCCGAGTCCACCGTGCTCGCGTGGGCCGACCCCGACGATGCGGATGGCGACGGGATTTCGGGGCGGGTGCAGGTCGTGCCGGATCCGGTCACCGCCGAGCCGCGAATGGGGCGCTTCGGCTGGAAGGCGGGCGCCGGCAGCTTGCCGCATCAGGTCGCCGCCGCGCTGAATACCGACATGGGCGTGATGACGTCGATCTTCGATACGCCCGACTGTGGCGCGGCGCAGACGGGCTGCGGCAACGCCCAAGGGCCCGAGCTCGCCGACGAGCACCTCGACGAGCTGGTCAAGTACGTGGCGTTGCTCGGCGTGCGGGCGCGTCGTTCGATCGATGACCCCCAAGCGCTCGCGGGCGAGCAGCTGTTCTCCGAGCTCGGCTGCGGCGACTGTCATCGCGCCGACATCATCACCAGCCCGTATCATCCCTTCGCCGAGCTTCGCAGCCAGGTGATCCACCCCTACACCGATCTGTTGCTGCACGACATGGGAGAGGGGCTGGCCGACGACCTCTGGGAAGGGCTCGCGTCGGGAGCCGAGTGGCGGACCACGCCGCTATGGGGGCTGGGCCTCGGTGCCTGCGTCACGGGCGGAGTGGAGGGTCCGTTCCAGGATCAGGTCTGCACGCCTCACGAGAGCTACCTGCACGACGGCCGCGCCCGAACCATCGACGAGGCCATCCGATGGCACGGCGGCGAAGCTGAGGCGGCCGCACAAGGGTACGAGGCGCTGCCCGAGGACCAACGCCAGGCCCTGCTGCGGTTCCTCGAGTCCCTGTAGCCGAAGCTCAGGTGGGTGGCCACATGCAGATGGGCCACCCATTGTTGGTCATGTAGCACTCCATCGACTCGGGGCAGGGCGGATCCCCGTCGCCGCAGGGCACGTGGCACTCGTTGCCGACCGGAGGGTGCATGACGCCCTGGCAGGTCAGGCCCACGTCGGGTCCGGGGATGTCGTCGGAGCAGTCGCTGGAACCTCCGCTGCAGCTGCCCACGCACATGTTGTAGCCGTTTTCGATGATGCACTGCGACCCCGGCTCGCACGGGGCGTCCACGTGCACGCAGTCTCCGTACATCGGCACGGGGCTGGTCACGGCAGTCATGCACACGGTGCCGTCGAGGCAGGCCATGCCATCGGGGCAGACTTCGCCGTCGTCGCACGCCAGGATGCAGTCACCGCCGCCGTCACCGTCGATGTCTTGGCAGCGGGGCTTGGCCGTCCCCGTGATCTCGGGAAACGGGCAGTCGCAGACGTCCGTGCACTGCCGGGCGCAGGCTCCCGCCTGCAGCGGGTCGCCGAGCGTGAGACAGCCGTGGTCGGGTCCGCAGATGTTCTCCGTATCGAAACCGCCGTGGTCGCTGATGCAGCGCTCGTAGGTGCCGTCTTCCCACGTGCCGGGCTGGCAGATGTACACGCACACGCCGTCTTCGCAGGTACGGAAGTTGGGGCAATCGTCGTTCCCGAGGCAACGAGGCGGTGGGCCTTCATCGGTCGAGCTTGATCCTGAGCCTGAACCGGAGTCGGACGTCGCGGTCGAGCTGCCGGACGTGGACGTGGTGGTGCTGGAGCCGCTGGAGCTCATCGCGTGGGTGGTCGTGGAGTCGAGACCGGTCGTCGTAGAGTCGGCGACGACGGTGGGCGTGGCGGTGGAGTCCCCCGTCGATGCCTCGGTGCCTTCGGGAGACGCGGTCGTTCGCCCGGAGCACGCCGCGAGGCACAGCAAAAGCCACCACCCGAACCCCGTGAGCTTCGCCCGCGGATCGCGGCGGACCATGAACGCGTCGATGCCGTGCCCCATCGCGTTCGATCCTAGCGCACTGCTGCCGGCTAGGGTCGAAGCACCACAGGGACGGCGACGGGGCGCCCCCGAGCCGGTCGTTTGGCCACTGTCGTCGATGTCATGGCTCGCGCGAGACTGGTGAACGATGACGATGAAACTCCCATCTTTGTTTGCCGTGGCACTGTCAGTGACGCTCGGCGCATGTGTCAGTGTCGAGGAGACGGCGACCTTCGACGACATCGAAGAGGACTCGGACGGCGCGGAGGACGACGAGTTTCGCTACGTGCCGATCTTCGACTCCTGTGGCGATCACGAGCAGGAGTGCATCCAGGGGTGCCACGATGATTTTCACGACATTTGTATGCCGACCGCGCGCGCCATTCTCTACGGTGGTTGCCGCTCCGCGGCCGAGCAGACCTCCGGGGCGCCCGACTGCTTCGACCCGGAGGGAGTCCCCTTCAACGTCGATCTATGCCTGGACCTGTACTGGAGTTGCCTCGACGGGCAGTGGCGTCCCGACATCAAGAATGCCCACGACACCTGGGCCTCCAACTGCGAGGTCGGCCGTTTGGTGTGTCTGAGCGCGTGCTGAGCCGTTTTACAGCCCACGCCGTAGCGGGGTCTCGTCGCCCGAGTCGATGCGTTTGCCATCCACGAACACGGTATTGACGAAGCTGCCTCCGCGCGCCACGTAGCCGTGCTCTCGCATCAAGTCGAGAGTCCCGCCGACCAGGCCCTTCGTGCCGAAGCGTAGGGTCTCCACGCAGAACACGGCGGGGCGCGATCGGGTGAAATCGAAGGTGCGGAGAATCTCGAGGTCGAGTCCCTCCACGTCGATGGAGACGAGGTCGGGCGGGGCGTCGGCGAAGTGTTCCGCGATGATCTCCATGATCGGTCGCAGCGGCATGTCGAGCGTCTGCTCGACGACCTCGCGGCCTTGCTCGGCCCGGTAGCGGTCGACCTGCTCCTTCGAAAAGGTATTGAGCTGCGGGCGATCGCGGATGAGGTAGTAGGGGGCGCTGCGCTGCTCATCGATGCCGACACCCGCCTCGAGGATGGTGTCTTGCGGTCGCAGCTCGCGGAGCATCTGGGTCATCATGGGGTTGGGCTCGACGAGCACGCCCCGGGCCCCCATCGAGTACAGCAAGTAGGTGTTGCTCCCGATCGTCGGATGAAAGGCGCCGACGTCGAGGTAGCGGGGGCGCCGGATCCCGAGCGACTCGAGCACGTTGGCGATGACCAGGTCCTCGCCCTGCTGCGCGTAGGAGACGATGCGCCCGTCCGGCGGCTGCGGTCCGAGGGGAGGTGGCTCGGGCTTGACCCGTCCCGAAGGAGCGACCTCGGCGGACTGGTTCTTCGACGCCTCAGGGTTTTCCCCCTTCACGGCAGCCTCGTCGGAATCGCTCGGGGCCTCGCGGTCTTCGGTCGCAGCCCGCAGCTTCTGAGACGCCAACGCGACCCCCGCTCCCAGCCCAACCCCGGTCAGTCCGCCGAACAAGAAGCTGCGTCGTTCCACCGTCGTCGATGGTACCCCGCGGCGCTGGAGCCCGACACGGCCGAGGAAACGGGGTTCGCCCCGCGCACGTCGATTTCGCCGCGAAACCCCCGTGCCCGCGTCAGATCGAAACCCCTCACCGTGGAGGGCCCCACATGCTCCGGTCGGCCGTCCTCGCCCTCGCCCTGTCCACCGCGTTTGCTCCGCGAGCGAACGTGAGCTCGACCTCTCCGCGCTCGGGTCGGGGTCATCTTCGCTCGCAGGTGACCTACGCCATGTCCCACAGCACGGCCGACTACGACACCAACGCCATCGGGGCCGTCGGCAACTGGGATCACTACGGCTACAAGTGGAAGTCGCTGCACGACACCAACGTGGGCGCCGTGCTCCACGGCTCGCAGGCGCTGCACTCGTTGCCCTACACCCCGCGCGCGGGGGTGGAGTCGGGGCTCAACGTCAACGAGACCCATGCCTACACCAATACGATGGGCGGGCAGTACGACGCGGCGGGGTCCTGGCATAGCCGGGACATCGACGACCCGATGACCGGCCTGGTGTTCGCGGCGCTCGTCATGCACTACTTCGACAGCCCGGTGCTGCTCAGCGGGGCCTGGACTCCGCCCAAGGCGGTGGCGCCCAGCGGCACCTGGTACCAGACCATTGCCCTCGAGTCGCTGGTGTTCGAGGTGCCCGGGGCCAGCAGCCTGCACGCCGCGTGCGGCCTCAACCCGGCGGCCACGCCCGTGCAAGCCGCGGCGTCGCTGTCGAGCTGCAACCTGTCGAGCGGGAAGCTCGTCTCGGCCACAGCCTCGCTGTGGGTGGGCGCCAACAGCCCCTCCGGCGCGCCGGACTTCATGATGCACCGCCCGCTGTCCGGCGCGGCGCTGCTCGACGCGTATGCGGCCGGCTTCTCCTACGGACCCACGAACCCCAGCGGGCAGGGCGGGGAGATGGTGTTCTCCGCCCCCGACAACGTGACGCCTCAGGACATCGCCGCGTTGGTGACGATGGCTGGGGTCATCGCGGCCGATCTCGAGCCGGCCAATACCGCGTCGGGGGCCAGCGACGTCCAGTAGGGCCGCGGACTGCCGTCAGCCGGAGTCGGCGTCGGCGGGGCTCGACGCTCGCAGCACGAGCAGACCCACGATGCCCGCGATGGCCGAGGCCACGAGGATGCCGAGCTTGGCGGCGTCGAGATCGGCTTGGCTCGAGAAGGCCAGGCCCGCGATGAACAGGGCCATGGTGAAGCCCACGCCGCCGAGCAGGCCGATGCCGACCACGTGACCCCAGCGCACGCCGGCGGGGAGGTCGGCGAGGCCGAGCTTCACCGCCAGCCAGGTGAACGCGAAGATGCCGACGGTCTTGCCGATCACCAGGCCCACCATGATGCCGAGCGCGATGCCTCCGGCGAGAGCATCGAAGCCGACCCCTTCGAGGCTCACGCCCGCGTTGGCGAGGGCGAAGATCGGCAGCACCAGGAAGGTGACCACCGGAGCCAGCGCGTGCTCGAGGTCGAGCAGCGGCGCCGAGGCGGCGTTGCGAATGCTGGCGACCTCGTCGAGTACGTGCTGCTGATCGTGCGAGTTGAGGCCCGCGTCACTGGGGGCCCCGATCTCGTGGAGGTGGTGCAGCGTGCCCTCGAGGCGCCGCACGAGGCGGTTGCCGTAGATCCGGGTACGCGCGGGAATGGTGAAGGCCATGAGCAGCGCGGCGATGGTGGCGTGCACACCCGACTTGAGGAACGCCAGCCACACGATGAAGCCCACGATGAAGTAGGCCAGGCCGTTGCGTACGCCGGCTCGTGCCATGAGCAGGGACAGCACCACGCCCACCAAGCCGATCACCAGGCTCGCGGTGGCGATCTGGTCCGTATAGAACACCGCGATGACGAGGACGGCTCCGATGTCGTCGACGATGGCGAGCGCGGTGAGCATGACCTTGAGGCCCAGCGGGGCTCGGGTGCCGAGCACGGCCAGCACACCGAGGGCGAAGGCGATGTCGGTGGCCATGGGGATGCCCCAGCCGTCGCGCAGCGGAGGCTCGGGGTTGATGGCCACGTAGAGCGCGGCGGGCAGGATCATGCCGCCGATGGCCGCGAGGGCCGGCAGCGAGGCCTTGCGCGCCGAGCTGAGCTCACCCACCAGCAGCTCGCGCTTGATCTCCAGGCCGACGAGGAAGAAGAACACCCCCATCAGACCGTCGTTGATGAGGTGGTGCACCGACTTGGTCAGCCCGATGCCGCCCATCGAGACGGTGACGTCGGCGTGCAGCGCATGGTGATAGACCTCGGCCCACGGTGAGTTCGCCCAGACGAGGGCGATGAGCGTGGCCAGCAGCAGCAGGCCGGCGCCTGCGAGCTTGTGCTGCGCAAAGAGCTTGACCGGTTCGAGCATCCGGTCGATCGGCATGACGATCGACTGCTCGGCCGAGTCGTGGTCGTGGTCGTTGGGCGTCGAGGCCATGACGACCCGCACCTTGCCATGGCGAGCACCGCTGGCAAATGGGGAAAGACGCCACAGGGGCGTTTCGGGCCGGTGTACGGGGTTTCTCGGAGGTTTTCCGCGGCTGCGGGCCGAACTTCGACGCGATGGGGTCCGCGGTGGCCCGGCGCAAACGAAGGACCGGTGCCGGGGAGCCGTCCATCGAGCCGAGCCGATCGCGTCACGGCGACGCCATCGAAGCCGTCGCGATCGCGGCGGGCTCGTCGACGGCGTGACCCACCGAGTCGGTGGTTTTCCAAGGGCGAGTCGCGGCGTCGAGTCGCGAAGTGATCGTGACGATCGAAGCGTCGTCGAGCTCGTTTCGCGAGCGACTGCTCGTGGTGCGGTTCCGTGTCGCGAAGTCGCGCATCATCGCGGTGTCGAAAACGAGCATGCGCGTGCCGGGCCGTCGGCGGACATGACTCTTCCTCTGACGCGAATCACCCCTCGGCGTACGGCAACGTGGTCGAAGAGCGTGGCGCCGCCACCGACGATTCCGCTCGTAGTCACTGGTTGGGGGGACGTCTACAGTCCCCCGCCATGTGCCGTGCTCAGGCTTTTTCTTCCCTTTGTGCCTTGCTGCTGAGTGCGGGTTGCTTCGACCCGCAAGACTCCGATCCGGGGTCCTCCGACAGCACGAGCAATGCCTCCACGACCTCCGTCGGAGCCACCTCCGTAGACTCGCCCATGCCCGGCTCGAGCACGACGGAGTCCCCGGGAGGGCACACCGACGCCTCCACTTCGGGCGTTGCCCCGACGGATACCGAGGCCGATCCCGACACTTCGGGCGACGGCGGTTCGAGCAGCGGCAGTCCATCCAGCTGCGGTGACACGCCGGGCATGGTGTGTGTGTTCGCGGGCGAGTTCATTCGCGGCAGCGACGACCCGCGGGTCCCCTCGGACGAGGTTCCACAGACGACGATTTTCCTCGACGAGTTCGAGATCGACGAGTTCGAGGTCACGGTGGCCGAGTACGTCGCTTGCTTCGAGGCGGGGGCGTGCTCCGAGCCCGGCGATGCCTTCGGCGACGGTTCGGACTGCAACTGGATGCGCGCCGGGCTGGACGAGCACCCCATCAACTGCATCGACTGGTTTCAGGCCGACGACTACTGCACGTGGGCGGACAAGCGCCTCCCGACCGAGGCCGAGTGGGAGAAGGCGGCGCGCGGTGTCGATGGCCGTACCCACCCTTGGGGCGAGGATGAGCCCACCTGCAACCTCGCGGTCATGAACGACGGCGGCTTCGGCTGCGGTATTGGAACCCCCTCGCTTCCCGTGGGCAGCCGCTCGCCCGACGGGGACTCGCCCTACGGCCTCAAGGACGCGGCCGGGAACGTGTGGGAGTGGGTCGCGGACTGGTACGACCCCGAATACTACCCGCGAGCACCGACCGAAAACCCGATGGGCCCGGGTAACGGCACGGCCAAGATCGTGCGCGGGGGAGGGTGGATCAACACCCACGACTCGGCGAATACCGGGCTGCGCATGGCGGACCGGGCGGAGAGCAACCCCGTCAACGGCTCGACGGTCTACGGCATCCGCTGCGCACGTACGCCCCGGTAGATCATCGCCGCCCCGCGGGCGGCTCGCGCATCGCTGCCTCTCGACGGCTGCGGTTTGGCCCACGGTGCCAGCTGCAGCCGTCGTTTTTTGTTGTCGGTGGTGGTTTGTTTGCTGGTGAGAGCTCGTTCGTTGAATTGTTCAATTGTCGATATTGGCTATTTGATGAATTGAATGATCGTTAATTGGTCAATTGAAACCGCCTGCACCTGTGCTTTCAATCGCAATGCCATCGCACGGGTTCCCCTCGATGGAAGAGGTGAGGTCTTGGTCGGGATCGAAACCGGCCTGCGGGTTTAGTCGTGCTCGAAGTCGAGCGATTTGAAATCGAGACTCTATGGTGCTTCAGGTGCTCGAATTCGGCAGTTTTAATAGACGGGCGGTTTCGTCCTGATTTCAATGTCGGCCGAAATGCAGGAACGCTCTCGAGGAGGTGATCGGATCGTCCCAACATAGGACGTCGTCCATCGGGCTTGCGAAAGTGGCCATGGATTTCACAAGTGCTCGAAATATTTCACTCGTCGATCATACGTTGTTTGTCCGCGGTGATGCCCGCATTTGAATAGTTTCCGAGCTCATGTGCGATTGGTGATTGCTCCTGGACCGAGGCTGGGCGTACTGTCGGGTCGGTCGTCGAGCAGGGGGCACTCTACGCACCCACCCGGTCCCCTTCCCCCAAGGACAGGCTGACAACGTATGGCATCCGCACCACCCGTCACGGTGAGCTATCCCGGAGTCTATCTCCAGGAGGTCACGAATACCGCCGTCAATGTGACCCCGGCATCCACCTCGGACGCCGCATTCATCGATTGGTTCCCGCAGGGGCCCACCGATGAGGCGGTGCAGATCACGAGCTTGCAGGAGTTCAACAGCACCTTCGGGGGCCTGAACTGGAACTCGCCGGCCAGCTACGCCATCCAGCAGTTCTTCCTCAACGGCGGGTCGGTGGCCTGGGTCGTCCGCATCGTGCCGAGTTCGACCACGACTCCCGCCGCCGGGCGAGCAGCCGTGGCGGCCAGCCTCTCGTTCGACTTCAGCCAGACCTCGCCTCCCGTCGTGACCAGCAGCCCCCCGGGTGCGCCCTCGGTCATCACGTTCTCCGCCAATAGCGAAGGCACGTGGGGCAACTCGTACGGGGTTCAGTTCACGCCCACGCCCGCCTCGATGGCGCCGGCCGGCGTTCAGGACCCGTTCAACCTCACCATTCAGCAGAACGTGGGCACCACCGCCAAGCCGATCTGGGCGGTGGTCGAGAGCTACTACAACGTCACGCTCGACCCCACGAGCCCGAACTACATCGTGAATGTGGTCACCCAGGGGTCGAACTTCGTGGTCGCCACGGCGGCCACGGGCAGCGTGCGCAGCCAGGCCGCAAAGTTCAGCACCCCGAGCGCCCCCGTGAACCCCGAGGCGCTGGAGAACGGCGACGATGGCCAGTGGGGCTCGAGCTCCGCGAACGCGGCGGCCGCCTACGCTGCCTCGGTCGAGGCGCAGGTCACCACCGGTTCCGCGTTGCTCGACGGCATCGCGCCCAACCACTTCAACATCATGTGCTTGCCGGGGGTGAGCCTGCTGAGCACCAACTCGCAGGAGGCACCCCTGACGGCGGCGTTGCAGTACTGCCAAGACAATCAGGCGTTCCTCATCGTCGATCCGTCGCCGCCCACCAACATCACCCAGACCATCGGCAACCCCAGCTTCTTCAGCACCAGCTCCTTCGTCGACGACGTGAGTCAGATGGTCGACTGGGCGGCTTCGTGGACCAACGCCGAGAACATCGCGGGGGCGACCTATTATCCCTGGCTGCTCGTTCCCGATCCGCTCAACCAGAACAACCCGCGCCTGGTGCCACCCAGCGGCACGATCGCGGGGATCTACGCGGCTACCGACGCCTCGCGGGGCGTGTGGAAGGCTCCGGCGGGGGTCGACGCGGTGCTCGGCGGCATCCTGGGGTTGGCCGATGCCACGCTGACCGACACCGACAGCGGCACGCTCAATACCCTGGGCATCAACGCCCTGCGCACGTTCCCGATCTACGGCAACGTGGTCTGGGGCACGCGAACCCTGGCGGGGGCCGATCTGCTGCAGAGCTCGTTCAAGTACGTCGACGTGCGGCGGCTGACCGACTTCATCGAGCAGAGCCTCACCCAGAGCCTCAAGTGGGCGGTGTTCGAGCCCAACGCCGCGCCGCTGTGGGCCACCATCACCTCGGAGGTCAGCGCGTTCATGGCCTCGCTGTACACCGACGGGGCGTTCGGAGGGTCGACGGCGGCCCAGGCCTATCAAGTGTTGTGCGACGCGACCACGACGACGCCGACCGACATCGAAAACGGCATCGTCAACGTGGTGGTGGCGTTCCAGCCGGTACTCCCGGCCGAGTTCGTCGTCCTCCAGATCCAGATCAACTCTCCCACCACCGCGACCTCGCCCTAGGAGTCACGACCCATGGCAAGCACAACCATTTCCACCAGTCGCGTCGATCCGTTCCTGACCTACAACTTCCAGGTCAAGTGGGACAACAACTACGTCGCGGCGGTGAGCAAGGCCAGCGGCCTCAGCCGCACGACCGATGTCGTTCCGTTTCGCTCGGGCGGGCAGCCGCAGAGCATGTACAAGATCCCGGGGCAGACCGACTACGGCGCGCTGACCCTGGAGCAGGGGGTCACCTTCGACACTACGTTCGAGCAGTGGGCCAACAAGGTCTGGTACTACCCCAATACCTCGAAGTTCGGGCAGGAGGTCTCGCTCAAGGACTTCCGCAAGAACCTGCAGCTCGAGATGTACAACCAGGCCGGGCAGCTGGTCATGCGGTACAACATCTACAACTGCTGGCCGTCGGAGTACACGCCGCTGCCCGAGCTGAGCGCCGAGGCCAACGTGGTGGCGTTCGCCAGTCTCACGCTGCAAAACGAGGGCTGGTCACGCGACACGTCGGTCACGCCACCCACGCTGCCCAGCTTCAACGAGCCTTCGAACTGAGCCTCGCGTCATGACGGCGCTCGGTTCCGAACAGCTCCTGCAGACGTGGGAGCGAGCGCAGGCGCATGGACCCATCGAGCGGGCACTGGTGCTGTTGTCCCAGGCCCGCACGCACTGGGATCGCGATCGCTTGCGCCACGTGCCGCTGGGGCAGCGCGATCGATGCGTGCTGGAGCTGCGCGAGCAGCTGGTCGGCACGCGGGTCCAAGGGCATCTTCGCTGCCCGGCGTGCGGCGAGCTGCTCGAGTTCTCCGTCGATCTGGCCCAGCTGCTGTTCGCCGCGCTGCCGGAACACCCCTCGTCGCCTACGGTGGAGCTGGCGGTTCGAGACTACGAAGTGCAGGCGCGGGCTCCGAATAGCGAGGACATGGCGCTGGCCTCGTGTCGGCACGATGTCGAGGCGGCGCGGGGCTTGTTGCTGCGGCGATGTGTGCTCTCGGCTCGCCGCGAGGGCGTCGCGGTCGAGCCGAGCGAGCTGCCAGACGAGGTCGTGCACGAAATCGGAGAGGCGATCCTGCGCGAGGATCCGCAGGCCGAGGTCTATCTCGATTTGTCGTGTGCCCGCTGCGGGGCCGCGGTCCACAGCCTCTTCGACGCGCCCGCGTTCGTGTGGGGCGAGCTCGACGAGATGGCCGAGACGCTCCTGGAGGAGGTCGAAGTCCTCGCCCGCGAGTACGGGTGGCGCGAGGTCGACATCTTGGCCATGACCCCCACTCGGCGGCGGCGCTACATGGAGCGGTGCCGCGATGGATGATCTGTTCGAGCGGTTGGCTCGACGGGCACTCGGCCTGACTTCCGGGGTCGTCAAGCCGGGGCGGGCGCTTCCCTTCTCGCAGGGCGCGGCCCCGCAGGAGGAGCTGGGGTCGTTGCTCGGCGGCGTGGCGGAGCGACGGCCGGGGCAGCGGCCCGTGTTGCCGGCGTTGCGGGATCGCCAGGTCGCGGACGCGGCGGAGCTAGGGCGGCCGGCAGACCCCGGGCGGGTGGACCTGCCGGGGCTCGAGGAACTCGGGCGGTCGCAGGGGAGTGATGGTGAGCGGTCGGAACGGCAGCCTCCCGCGGAAGAAACCGTCACGCCGAGTTCGGTCGAGGCGTCGGAGCCTGCGGAGACCTCGAAGCCCGCGGAGACCGAATCGAGGGCGGCGGAGCGAGGAGAGGGCAGGGCTCGGGAGGCCGAGGAGCGCCGGACCACGGAACGGAGGGCCGAGCGCGAGGAGCCGACCGCCGATCGGGGAGCCCGGGGGCGAACGGATGCCGAGGTCGAGCCGGTCGAGAGTGACGGGCGAGAGGGCTCGACGTCGAAGCGGGAACCTCGAGGTAAGGAGCCGAGTGCCGAATCGAGGGCGGCCGACGAGGGCGTTGGGCAGCGCCGGTTGTCGAAGTCGCGGCGGACGGCTCGGGAAACCTCGAGGGGACCCTCGGACGAGGGGGTAGGGCGATCGGCCGACCGCGTGCCCGCCGAGAAGGCGACCCGCGGCGAAGGAGCCGACGCGCTCGGGAGCGTCCGTGACACGGCGAGAACCGAAACACGGGAGAACGTCGAAGCACCACGACGAGGGGCGCATTCTCCCGAAGCCGAACTGCCCGCGAAGGCGGGTGCTCGGGCGAAGGTCGAAGCACCGAAGGGGGTCGGTCGTCCCGCGAACGCCCGGCTGCCTGCGATGGGCAACGGTGTCGAGCGCGTTGGGGTACCTGCGGATATCAACGAGTCGCTCGACGCCATCGAGCGCATCGATGATGGGGAGCCGTTGACCGCCAGGGAGCCGGCGAAAAGGTCGGCCCCGGCGAAGGCCGCGGACTCGAGTTCACTCGATGCTCCCGTTGCAGTCGAGTTGGGCACGGGCGATCGGACGTCGACTTCAAACAACCCCACGTCTGGCGATTCACGCTCGCGGCCTGGCGCGGCTGAGGCGGCTCTGGGCCATGAGGCAGCGAGGGCCGAAGCCGTTCCTCCGGGAGTGCCGGACCACGCAGCGGAGCGACCCGCGGATAAATCCGAGGCGAGGCGGGGCGATGCTGCTTCGCCGTCGGCCTTGCGGGATCGACAGCGCGGGCGGGAGCAGGGCGCCGATACTGCGGCTCGAGAACCACTGCGGTCGGAATCGGCTCGAGCGGTCCTGCGCGATCGGGTGAAGCCGGCCGAGCTGGAGTCGCCCCGGCGTTCCTTCGAGCGCGACGGGGCCAGGCCTTCGCCAGATCGAACCGCCAGCTCGGAGGTTGCGCCCGTCGTTGCTCCGACGGAGGCTCAGAGTGGACAGGCGACCGTCGAGCCTTCCGACCAGGCCTCCGCTACGCATCCCCGCGAGGCGCTGCCGGATGCGCGGCCGTCACCCCGGGCACGGCGTGCCGCGGATCGATCGACCATGAGCGAGTCGGCCGACGATCCTCGCACCCGGATGCCGGCCGGTACCCCGGAGTCCCGAGGAGAAGGGGCCGCTGCGCCGCGGCCCCGCGCCCAGGCCCCAGACCACGCTCGCCTCGAGAACGCCGAGCCGCCCGAGTCGCTCGAACAACGCCTCTCGACCCACAGGGAGGGTCCTCGCCGAGAACAGAGCACACCTACGCTCCAGGCGCCCCGGCACGACTCGCCGTTGCCCGTCGATCCCGTGGTGCAACGCGTCGCTCGTCGGAACGGCGAGGCGGACGTCGGTGGCGAGGCCTTCGACCGGCCGCGCGCGACCGAGTCCAGTGCACCCTCGGCCGCCCGAGCGGGTCGTCGGTCTTCCGCGCTGCAACAACCGACCCGCGTTCCCGAACTCACCGATCGCAGCGAGCGAGCGAGCACTCCTGGGCCTACGGAGCGACTGCCCTCGATTGCGGTGGAGTCGACCGAACTCGCTGATGCCCCACGTCGCCCGCAGCCCCCCGAGCCCAGCCCGCGCGCGAAGACGAAACACCCGCCGACGGAGCCGCGCTCGCGGTGGGTCTCCGTGCCCGACGTGAGCGCCACGGTCCCCACCTCCCGCGCGTCCGAACCCACGACGACCGCGCCCCGACCTCGTGCCGTCGAGGAGCGAACCTCCGCCGTATCTCCGTCCCAACCAACCCTCGCCGCGGTACGAACCCAGACCCGTCGCGAGCGCTCCAATCCCTCGAAGCCCAAGGACGCCCCGGTCCAAGTCCACATCGGGGTCATCGAGGTCGTCACGATGGACGGCGCCGCGACCCCCGGACTTCGCGCTCCCTCCCGCCAGGCCCCCGTGTCGCTCGCCGACTACCTCGCTCGTAGGAGGGGTCGCGGATGAGCAACTATCAGGCCGTCGCGGTGGTCACCGCCACCTTGCGCTACCTCCTGCACGAGGCGGTCAAGAACGCCCTGCCGGAGGCGCAGGTCACCCTCAAGCGTCCAGAGGAGGACGGAGGAGGAGCCGACCGCGATCGACCTCGGATCAACCTGTTTTTGTTCCAGACCCTGGACAGCCCCACTGCGCGCAACTCCGACCTGCCCACGCGAAACCCGGGCGGTGGCTTGACCCGTCGCCCTCGCGTCGCCCTGAATCTCAACTACCTGCTGACCTTCTTCGGGGACGCGGAGAACAGCCACCTGTTGCTCGGGCTGGCCACCACCGCGCTACACCAGCATGCGTTCCTGACTCCGCAGGACATCCAGGATGCGACGAGCAGCAAGCCGTCGCTCCAAGGCTCGGGGCTCGATCAGCAACAGCCACCGGTTCGGGTGGCGCCGCTGACCTTCTCCTTCGACGAGTTCTCGAAGTTCTGGTCGGGCTTCTTTCAGATCCCGTACTCACTCTCCGTGGCGTACCAGGCCTCGGTGGTGCTGATGGACAGCCCCATCGAGCCCGTCGCCACCTTGCCCGTACGCCAGGTGGGCTCGCGTGGAGTCCCACGGCCCACGCCCCGGCTGGGACCTCTGGCTCCGGTCTCGTTTCCCGCCAGTGGTGCACCGCCGACGATCGACGTCGAGGGCGATGGGCTGGTTCGCGGCGACATGCTCGAGGTCGGTGGCACGCTGCTCACCATCGGCGCGGGGCCGAGCGGTGGGTTGTCGGTCACGCTCCCTGCAACGCTCTCACCCGGCCCGCACCCGGTTCGCGTGGGCATCACCGTGTCGCTGGGTAACCCACCCACGCCGCATACGGTGCTCTCGTCCACCGAGCGAGAGCTGAAGGTCCGTCCCACCATCGCGACCATCAGTTTCAACGCGGCCACGCCTGCGGTCGTGTTTCCTCCCTCGCCGGGGGCTCCGGCCACGATCACGGTGCAGGTGGTGCCGCCATTGCGTGCGGGGCAAGTGGCGACGCTCTCGCTGTTTCCCACGGCGACCTCGCCTGGAGCCGGAGCGAAGTCGCTGGTCCTCGACGGCGCGACACAGGAAACCCCTGGCGTGCTCTCCATCGCCGTGCCCGCCAACGTGACCGGGACCTTCTTCGCCCGGCTCGGTGTCGACGGGGTGGACTCCGAGCTCGGGGTCGACAGCAGCGGCCGCTTCACGGGACCGGAGGTCACGATCCCATGAACGACGTCGATCGCTGGCAGGAGCGCAACCGCGAGCTGCTGATCGCCGCATTGGCCGATCTGGGCACGCGCATGGCCGTGCACTTGGGCGTGGAGTCCGAGACCCGGGCGGTCGTGGCGGAATGGGTCGAGACCGCGGTCATGGACGCGCTGCGAGCGGAGTCGCGGGCACCGATGGCGCTCGACCTGTTCGTCGAGGCGCTGGGGCTCGATGCATTCGAACGAGACGTCGTCCTGTTGTGTGCGGGCTTCGAACTGCATGCGCCCTTCGTGGAAATCTGCCATCGCTTCGCAGGCCAGAGCGTCACGAGGCCCACCTGGAGCTTCGTGCTGTCGTCGATCCCCGGCGCGGAGTGGTCGGCGTTGGCTCCCAGCGCTCCGCTACGGGCGTGGCACGTCCTACGCCTCGAGCCGGGCCCATCGTTGGTGCAGCAGCCCATTCGGCTCGACGAACAGATCCTGCACTACCTGCTCGGCATGGGCATCGATCTGCACCTCGATCGGCCCTTGTCGATGGTCGACGTCGACCTCGAAGAACAGGGGAGCGAGCAGCTCCATGCCATCGCCGCTCGCCTCAAGGCCGGCCTGGAGCGGGTGAGCGCCAACGCCGATGCGGTGCCCGCCGTGCAGCTGTTCGGCCCCGAGGCGGGGCTGCGCAAGGTCGTGGCCTACGATGTCTCGCAGAGTCTCGGGCTCAACTTGGTCGAGGTGGCGCTGGCCGACCTGGGGCCCGCCGATGCTGCCCTCGATGCCTTGCTCGATCGCTGGGAACGCAACGCCCTGGTGGCGCGCAGTGCCTTGCTGGTGACCCTCGACGACGACGGCAAGGCGGACGGCACTCGGGATCCGCGGCTGCGACGGCTCATGGGGCGACTTCGGCAGGTGCCGGTCTTCGTGTCCGGGCGCGTCGTCCCGCCGCTGGCCCTCGAGCGCCCCTTGCTGTCGGCCGAAGTCCCGGCTCCCAGCCCCATGCGACGGCTGCAGCTGTGGGAGCGTGCGCTCGGACCCTTGGCGGAGACCCTGGGAGACAGCCTCGACTCGCTCGCCTCGCAGTTCCTGATGGACGCCCGCGAGATCGATGCCGCCGTGGGCACGGCCCTGGGACAGCTGCACGCCGAGGAGCCCGAGCGAACCCTGGAGGGGCCTGCCTTGGCCGATGCATTGTGGAGTGCATCCCGTGGCCATGGCCGGCCGCGCCTGGACTCCCTCGCCCAGCGACTCCGGGTGGCGGAGCGCAGCGACGACGACTCGGGCTGGGAGGGCCTCGTGCTGCCGCCGCAGCAGCTCGCGCAGCTGCAACAGATCGAGGCCCACGTGCGCTACAGCTTCCAGGTCTGGGATCGCTGGGGCTTCGATCGCGGCGGGGCGCGTGGCGTGGGCGTCAGCGCGCTATTCTACGGCGAGAGCGGCACGGGCAAGACCCACGCCGCGGAGCGACTGGCGGCGCGTCTGCGGCTCGACCTGTACCGGGTCGACCTGGCCAGCATCGTGAGCAAGTACATCGGCGAGACGGAGAAGAACCTGCGCCAGATCTTCGACGCCGCCGACGAGGGCGGGGTGCTGCTGCTCTTCGACGAGGCCGATGCCGTGTTCGGGCGCCGCAGCGACGTCAAGGACAGCCACGATCGCTACGCCAACATGGAGGTCAGCTACCTGCTGCAGCGCATCGAGACGGCGCGCGGGATTTCCATCCTCACCACCAACCTACGCGATGCCATCGACACCGCCTTCCAGCGTCGCCTGCGGTTCGTGGTCGAGTTTCCGTTCCCGGCGCAGCCGCAGCGCGCGGAGATCTGGCGGCAGATTTTCCCCGCTGCGACGCCGACCGAGGGCCTGCAGTTCGACAAGCTCTCGCGGCTCAACGTGACGGGCGGCAACATTCGCAACATCGCGCTCAACGGCATGTTCCTCGCGGCCGAGGCGGGGGAGCCGGTGCAGATGCGACACCTGCTGGCCGCGACGCGTAGCGAGTACGAGAAGCTCGACAAGCCGCTCAGCCAATCCGACGTGGGGGACTGGGCATGAGCGCGCCCTACCAGCTCCGCATCGATCGCCTGCGCGTGCCCGGGCTCGAGCCGCATGAGCACGACGCGATGCATCGCGCGCTCGAGCGAGAGCTGGGGCGTCTGAGCACTCGACACGGTCTCCCGCGGCGGGTCGCCCAGGGGCCGGCATGGACGCCCGGAGGCGTGGTGGAGGTCCCCTCCGGGGCGAGCCCGTCCGAAATCGGCGTCCACATGGCGCGCTTCATCCACTCCAGCCTCGGCGGCTTCATCCCTCACGAAGAGCAGCGCCCATGACCACCGTTCCTCCCCAACCGCCGCCTCCCGGCACGATCAACCTGGTGCGTGGTGCTCTGGTCACCGTAGGCAACGGCACGCAGCGCAACACGATCGCGTTTCAGTACAACCCCACGACGCTGCGACGATCGCTGCAGTCCAACACGGTGGGCGGGGCGGAAGGTGATCGGGCGGAAGCCGTACGCTTCGTGGGGGCAGCGGTCGAGACGGTCACCCTCGATGCGCAGTTCGATGCCACCGACGGACTCGACGCGGGCGACCCGACGACCGTCTCGATGGGTATCTACCCCACGTTGTCGGCGCTCGCGTTGCTGGTCTATCCGTCCACGACCGACGTTCGTAGCGCCCAGCAGAAGCTCCAGCAAGGGCAGATCGAGGTGATGCCGGCCCTCGCTCCCAACGTGCTGTTCGTCTGGGGCAAGCGCCGCGTGCTTCCGGTTCGCGTGGCGCAGATGAACATCACCGAGCAGTTCTTCGACTCCAACCTCAACCCCATCCAGGCCACGGTGTCGCTGACCTTGCGGGTGATGACCTACTCCGACCTGCTGCCGTCGAACCCCGGCTACCAGGAGTTCCTCACTTACCAGCAGGGGCTGGAGGCGATGGCTCCCGAGGGCTTCACCAACAACGCCAGCCAGGTCACGGGCGTGGACCTCAACAAGATCTAGGAGTCTCATGGCCAACGGTCCCAACTTCTTCGGCAAGAGCAGCGCGTACGCCAACGCCAAGACCCACGTCTACGTGACGCCGGACGGGCGCCGCATCGAGTACGTGCAGCCGCGGGTCCTGCCGCAGCCCGACTCGGTGCCGCTCCAGGGCTTCACGCGGGTGCAGGACTCCACCGCGCAGCGCCTCGACTTGGTGTCGTTCCAGACCCTCGGCAACGCGCTGCTCGCCTGGCGGGTCGCCGATGCGAACGGCGCGATGGACCCCTTCGACCTCGTGACTCGCGTCGGTCGCACGCTTCGGGTCCCCGATCCCACTGCTTGAGCGCTCGTCATGCCCAACGGTCCCTCCATCGGTAGCGTCGTCGTGAGCCTGAAGATTGGCTCCGAGCTGCCCACGCCTGCGCCCGCATCGTTGATGCAGGCGCTGCAGAAGGTGGAGGTGACACAGACCGACGAGGTGCCCTCGGGGTTCCAGCTGACCTTCCACACCGAGATCGACAACACCACGTCGCAGGACTACGCGGTGGTGCAGGACGACCTGCTCCAGCTCTTCAATCGCGTGGTGATAAGCGTGGTCGTCAACGGGGTCTCCACCACGCTGATGGATGGCTTCATCACCGGGCAGCAGCTGGTGCCGAGCGGTCGCCCCGGCGGCTCGATGTTCGTGGTCACGGGGGAGGACATCAGCGTCAAGATGGACGCGGTCGAGTACTCGCTGGAGTACCCGGCCCTGGGCGACGCGGCCATCGTCGCGGTCGTGCTGGCCAAGTACCTGTTCCTCGGGGTCATCCCCGAGGTCATCCCCACCATCAGCGGCGCGGTGCCCTTCGGCTGGACCCCGCTGCAAAACTGCAGCGATCGCGCTTGGGTCAGCTCTCTGGCGCAGCAAAACGGCGCGCTCTTCTACGTCACGCCCGGCCCGGCTCCGATGACCAACGTCGCGTACTGGGGCCCGCCGAAGCTCTCGGAGCCGCTGCAGGACCCGCTCAACGTCAACATGGGGCCGTTCACCAACGTCGAACAAATCTCGTTCGGGATCGACGGACTCAAGCCCTTCTTCGTCGTCGGCTCGGTCCTCGAGACGCTCACCGACCCTTACTTGCCCGTGCCGGTCGCGACCTTGTCCAGTACCCGCGAGCCCGCGCTGGCCACCAAGCCCGTGCTGGAGCCCAGCGCCCTGGTCTCGCTGTCGGTCAAGAAGAAGCTGTGGATCGACCAGGGCTTCAACCCGGTGAAGTCGGCCGCCGTCGCGCAGGGGATGACCGACCTGTCCACCGACCAGGTCGTCACCGCGACCGGGCGGCTCGATGTCTCCCGCTACGCCAACGTCCTCACGGCACCGGGCATGGTCGGCGTGCGGGGCACGGGCACGAACTACGACGGCAAGTACTACGTCAAGTCCGTACAGCACCAGATCAGCACGCGAAGCGGTGACTGGAGCTACCTGCAGGATTTCACCCTCAACCGCGAAGGCCTGGGCACCACCACCCGGCGCGTTTGACCGCGCGGAGGGAGTTTGAACATGGACGGATCGAGTCGAGATTCATGTGGAGCGCAGCCCCCCAACGCGATGGGCACGGGGCCGCGGCATTTCGGCAAGTACCGGGGCACGGTCATCGACAACATCGATCCGACGCAGCAGGCGCGGCTGTTGTGCATCGTGCCCGCGTTCTCCGGGATGAAGCTTTCTTGGGCTTTGCCCTGTGTGCCCTACGCGGGACCCGAGGTGGGCTTTTTCGCCATCCCGCCCATCGGCGCCAACGTGTGGGTCGAGTTCGAGGGCGGCAACCTCGACTTTCCCATCTGGAGCGGTTGTTTCTGGGAGAAGGGCGAGCTGCCCCCCGAGGTCGAGCTCTCGCCCGAGGACCCCGCCCTGGTGAAGGTGTGGAAGACCCCGTTCTGCACGCTGATGCTCAACGACACACCCGCCGAAGGCGGCATCACGTTGTCGGTCATCGATGCCGCGGTGGAGGTCCCGATCACGATGACCTTCACTTCGGCCGGGGTGGAGATCAACACCGGGGTCACCACCCTGACCATGAACGCGGAGACGGGAACCAACCTGCTGGTGGCGGAGAGCACAGTGACGCTCACCGAGGCGGAGATGAGCGTCGAGACCCCGGACGTGAACATCACCGCCAACGTCAACGTCACGGGGCCGGTCGAGATCGAGGGCAACGTCGACATCACGGGGGCGGTGGAGATCACGGGCAACACGGAGATCGGCGGCGCGCTCGAGGTCGAAGGCGAGACCAACCTGCTGGCGGAGACGACCTGCGAGGGCGACGTGAACATCGCGGGGGCCTGCACGGTCGAAGGCGCGGTCGAGCTCGCGGGCGCGCTCGCGGTCGAGGGCGAGTCCAACTTCCTCGGCCTGGTCACCATCGAAGGCGACCAGAACATCCTGGGCGGCGGCCAGGTCGAGGGCAACTTTGCGGTGCTCGGCGTCATCGAGGGCGTCGTCGTGCCGCCGCTTCTATGAGGGGACGACGCGGGCATGATGTACCTGAAGTTCCCCTTGCAAGTCGGCCCCGATGGGCTGCCCGCGCGTGCCAGCTACGCCGATCACGTCCTGCAGATGATCGAGGAGCTGCTGTTCACCAACCCGGGAGAGCGGCTCAATCGGCCGCGCTTCGGGGTGGGGCTGTTGCAGCTGGTCTTCGGCCCCAACGACGAGGAAATCGCGACCGCCACCCAGTTCCTAATCCAAAACGAGCTCCAGACCTGGCTGAGCGAGCACATCCAGGTGACCTCGGTGCAGGCGACGAATATCGAGAGCAGCCTCGAGATCACCATCGAATACACCCTGGTGAAGACCGGGCAGTCGCAGCGGGCGACCTTCGTACGGTAGGACCATGAACGGCGCAATTCAGCCTCTCGCGGTCCTCGACGACGCGGCCTTTGCCGCTCGCCGGGCCGCGGTGCGCCAGAGCCCACGGGTGATGGGGGTGTCGCACATCGAGGTCGTCTCGGTCGAAGACGACGTCGTCGAGCTGCGGGTCGTGTTCCTCACCGCCGTCGACGGGACTCTGAGCGCGACGGGCCGTTCGATCCTCGAGGCGGTGACCCCTGCCAATGTCTCCGTGTCGCCCACGACCGAGGAGGAGCAGCCGCTGCGGGTGGTCACCGTGATGCCCGACGACAAGGCGCCGCACGTGCTGTGCCTGAAGGTCGTCGGGGGCGCGGCGCTGCCCTCCAGCCTCGTCGCGACCTACCGCGTGGACGTCTTCGGGGTCGAGGGGATCGACCCGTACTTTTCCACGGCCGAGGTCGTCATCGACCAGCCTCCGTCCGACCTTCCCGCGTCTCCGAGTCCCCAGGGCGACGCCGCGCAGCCGCATGTCGACGGCAACATCGACTATCGAGCGAAGGACTACGAGTCGTTTCGCGACACCATGCTCCGCAGCCTCAGCCGGGTCATCCCGCAGTGGCAAGAGCGAAGCCCCGCGGCGCAGAGCGTGGCCCTGGTCGAAGCGCTCGCGTACCTGGCCAACGACCTCAGCTACTTCCAGGACGCGGTCGCGACCGAGGCGTTCCTGGGGACGGCCCGGCGGCGAATCTCGGCCACACGTCACGCCACCCTCGTCGACTACCGACCCTCGCAGGGCGTCAACGCCCGGATGTGGGCGCGCATCGTCGTCGAAGACGGCAAACACCTCGAGCTGAAGGCCGGCACTCCGCTGCTGACGCGCATCGCCGACCTGCCCGTGGTGTTGACCCAGCCCGAGGAGGTCCAGGCCGCGCTCCAGGCGGGTTCCGTCGTATTCGAGACGATGGAGGCGGTGCGCCTCGACGCGGCGAAAAACCGGCTGCAGTTTTATGCCGCGGGCGCCCGCAAGGCGAAGCTACCCGCCGGAGCGACCCGGGCCTGGCTCCGCGGTCGGCACCCCGAGCTCGTGGCCGGCGATGTCCTGGCGTTGCATCGAGCGGACTCCGACGTCGCCGAGGTCGTTGGGGGGCACGGGGGCCATGTGATTCGTCTGTCCCGCGTGGGCGCTGCGAAGAAGGACGGGCCCTACGACGTCTGGATCACCGAGATCGAGTGGTTCGAGGGCGACGCACTGCCCCGGGCGATCGAGGTCGTGGCTCCCGATCCCGACGGCACGGTGCGCGGAGGCGTGGTGGCTCACGGCAATGTGGTGTTGGCCGACCACGGCCGGACCGTGCCCGGCCGAGCGGCGCCCGACATCCACCCGTCGCAGCTCGAGCTCCCGGCGGTGCCAGAGGGCGGCCACTACGAGCCTGCGCTGCCCCTGCTCGACCCCACGTTCCGGGTCGACTTCCGGCCGCGCACGGCTCGACAGGAGTCGGCGAAGCGAGCGTTGCAGCAGGACCCCCGCGCGGCCACGCCTGCGGTGAGCATCCAACAGGACGAGCTCGACCTGGGCACGCGGCCGTGGAACCTCCGCCCGGATCTGTTCGAGAGCGGCCCCTTTGCTCCCGACTTCGTGGTGGAGATGGCCGAAGACACCCTGGCCCAGCTGCGCTTCGGCGATGGCATCAACGGCCTGCGACCGGCACCAGGGGCCCGGTTCGCCGTATCCATGAGAGTCGGTAACGGGGTGCGGGGCAACGTGGGCTTCGGGGCGCTGGGGCACGTGGTGCTCGAGCGCGACCCCGGGACGATCGTGGCGGTGACCAATCCCACTGGCGGCCGGGGAGGGGAGAACGCGGAGAGCCTCAGCCGGATCAAGACCGACGCACCGACGTCGTACTTCTCGCAACAACGGGCGGTCACGGCCGATGACATCGCTCGGCTGGCGCGACGCGTCGACGGGGTGACGACGTCGGCGGCGCACTTCTCGACCACGGGCAGCTACTCCGTCGCGATGCTCTACGTACGGCAAGGGCGTCGGTGGACGCTGGCCCCTTCCTTCGTCGAGCGCGTGCGAGACCACGTCGCGCCGCGGCTGGTGATGGGCAGTGACCTCGAGGTGTGTCCTCCCGTACCGCTGCCGCTCGACATCGTCATCGCCGTGCGGCTTCGACGTCACACGCTGCGCGTCAGCGTCGTCTCCGCGCTCGAGAGCGAGTTCTCGCCCTCGGCGATGTTCGGCCCCGATGCCTACGGATTCGGGCAGCCCCTGTACCTCAGTACGATCATCAGCGCTGCCTCCAAGGTCGAGGGGGTGTTCGAGGTGGAGGCCACTCGGTTCCAGCGCTGGGGGCACGCCGCGGCGGGAGAGCTCGCGGCGGGGGTCGTTCGTCCGGGGCCCAACCAGATCATCCGCGTCGACAACAACCCACGGATGCCATCCCACGGGACGATTCGTTTCGAGATCGCGGGGGGACGATGAGTCGGCGTCCCATCTTCAATCCTCCGTACTTGCCGGAGATCCGCTATCGCATCGGCGACTTCTCGTCGTTCTTCGACCGGCTGCTCGAAGACCTGCCCCAGCAACAGGTGCCCGGGGAGCGCATGCCTCCGCTGGCCAACCTCTACCTGCAATCGGAAGAGGACTGGATTCGCGCCTTGTGTCAGGTCTGGGCCGAGGTCGGCGAGATTCTGGTGTTCTACCAGGAGCGCATCGCCAACGAGGGTTATCTGGGCACGGCGACCCAGGCCGAGTCGGTGCAGCGCATCCTGCAATCGGTCGGCTACGACGTGCCGACCCATGTCGCGGCCGAGACGGCGCTGACCTACTTCGTGGGGCTCGATGGCGCTGGAGTCGAGCGGGTGGCCCGGCGCGCGGGGACGCCCACGGGTCGAGCGAATCGCGGTCGACGGGCAGGGACCGGCGGAGGCGCGGGGCGCAGGACCAACCCGAGCGGCGGCGGAGGTGCGACCCCCAATGGTGGTGGGGCCTCGCCAGCCGGGGGCGGTGGCACGGGCGCGGGTCGGCTTCCCTTGTCCGGTGGAGGTACGACCACCGTCCCTTCGGGGGCCGAGACGCAGAGCATCGCCGAAGCGGCTGGGCTGCCGCAGATCTTCAGCCTGTTGAAGTCGGTGTTGGCCGCGGGGTCGCTCAATCAGCTGCAGCCCAATGTGCCGTCGGCTCCCGTGGCACCGGTCTTGACGGCGGACACGACCGTCCTTCGACTCGCTGGCACGCGGACCGGGCTGCAAGCGGGCGACCCGATCCTCATCGCCGGCACCGACCCCGAACGCGGTACGCCGGTCTCGTGGATCCGCTTTGTGGAGTCGGTCACGCCCAACTCCAACCCCAGCTACACCACGGTCACGTGGCAGCCGCCGCTGGGCCAGCCGAGCGAGGACGTGGCCCCGCCTTTGCCGTCGGTGGTCAACGGCCCGCAGGTGTTCGGCTTCGCCAAGAGTGCGAGCCTGTTCGGCAACACCGCGGCGAAGTGGTCGACCCTGCGCGACACCGTCAAGGTGACCCTCGCTCCGCCGATGGGGGGCGTGCTGGTGTCCGCCGACGGAGGAAGCACCTGGGCGGGGCAGACGTCGGGGCTCCCGATGGAGACGCCCACCGCGGTGCTGACCAGCGGCGATACGACCTTCGTCGCGCTGACCAACAAGGGCCTCTACCGCAGCGATGGTGGCTCGTTCGTCGCGGCCAACGGCGGGATCAGCCAACGCAGCATCTTCACCGTGGCGGGTCGCAGCGACGACTTCATGGTGGGAGCGGCCAGCGGCAAGGCCTACGGCTCGGTCGACGGTGGCGAGTCCTGGGACCCGATCATGGGCGGCCCACCGGTCTTGTCGGGGCGGGGACGCAAGCGACAGGTCACCCAGACGCAGCTGCCCTCGACCAACGTCCGAGCGCTGCTGTCGGTCAAAGACGAGATCCACGCCGGGACCGATCGGGGCGCCTTCGTCTATGACGGCACCAACTGGGCGCCCGACGGGACGCTCACCACCCCCGTGTTCGCCCTGGTGAACGGCAAGCACGGGGTGACGGCAGCGACCTCGACCGGCGTGGTGTCCCTGCAGTCGCGGGGCAAGTGGAAGCCGGTCGGCAAGGGGCTACCGAAGGCCGCCGTCGTCGGGCTGGCCGAGGGCAACGACTTGGTCGCCGCCACCGCGACCGGAGTCTGGTTCCTCAGCGGCAAGACGTGGACGGAGAACAACGGGACGGCTCCGAACGCATTGCCCTCCGGTGTGACCATCACCGCCGTCGCGGCCACGGGCGGGACGGCCTGGGTGGGGACGAAGGCACAGGGCCTGTACCGCTCGACCGACGGCGGCTCGAGCTGGCAGCGGGTGGATGTGCAGCAGCTGTTCACCGCGCCGTCGTCCGACGCTCCCACGAGCACCACCATCCCGGAATCGCTGGCCGTCGAGTTCAGTCGACAGGGCTATCCGCTCACGCGCAAGGCCACGCTCGCCAAGTCCGGCTCGAGCTGGACGATCACCGACGGAACGCTGGCCTACACCCTGGTCCCCGACAGCAGCGGCGTAGCGGTGTCGCTGACCGATGCGTTGCCGTCGGTCAGCGCGCTGAGTGTCGATGGGCAGACGGTGGTGGCCGTCGGTGCGTTCAACGGTTTTGCGGCGGAGCAGTGGCCGGGCTTCGAGCTGTCGCGCACCGTCGACTTGTCGAAGGTCAACAACGAGATCGTGGCCAACGGCTGGGTCGTGCTGGCGCAGAACACCTCGGCCGGGGCGCTGTCGGCCGCGTACCAGGTGGACGAGGTGCTCGGCGTGTCTCGCTCCGCGTTCGGGGTCTCCGGCGAGATCACACGCTTGAAGGTGACGCCCACCACGGGGCTACCCGAGTTCGACCTCCGCAATGCGGACGCGTGGGTCCAGAGCACGCGGCTGTCCCTCTACAGCCCGGTGACCAGCACGCTGACGCCGATCTCGGGCACCACGATCGAACTCGACCAGCAGCTCGACACGGCCCTGCCCCTGCCACGTGCAGCGGTGGTGGAGGGCAAGGCGGTCAACGCCGCCATCGTGCCCGTGGGCGGGGTCTTGGCGTGGCAGGGCTCCTCGTGGCAGCGACGGGCCTTGGCTCAGGCGGATGTCCGGGCGCTGGCGGTCGATGCTCAGGGCAACACCTACGTCGGCACCAAGGGCAGCGGGGCGTTCGTGCTGCCCCAGTCCGCGACCACGACGACACCGCTGGCCTCGGGACTGTCGGCGAAGACGGTCGAGGCGATGTCCACCGTGCGCATCGATGCCCACACCGAGGTGGTGCTCGCGGGAAGCTCCGATGGGGTCTCGATGCGCACGGGCGTCAGTGGGGCGTGGACCCCTGCCGGGCTCGACGGGCGGAGCGTTTCGGTGCTGGCGACCGGCAGCCACGCGAAGGTCTACGCGGGCACCAGTACCGGTGGCGTGTACTCGGCCACGATTGGGAGTTCGAGCGCGGCGCCCTCGTGGAGCACCTCTCCCAGCCTCGGCGAGGCGGTCACGGCCATCGCCATCTCGGGCGGAGGCACGGCCTACGCAGGCACGGCCAAGGGGGTCTTCGTGCTCGATGGAGGCACGTGGCGAGCGCTGACCCAGGGCCTGAGCGATACCCGGGTGTGCGACCTCGTGTTCGATGCCTCCGGCACCTTGCTCGCGGCCACCCAGGGCGGTGTCTTCAGCTATTCCGTGTCGCGGCGCGAATGGGATGCGCAACGGAACGGCCTGCCCGTCGTGCCCGTGCAGACGCTGTTGGTGGTGGGCCATGAGCTGTACGCGGGCACGCGAGGGGCGGGGGTGTATCGTCGCGCGTCGTCGGGGCGGCGGTGGTCGGCGGTGCCCACGGGCGCTTCCAACGATGTCCGGGTGCTCATCGAGGGCCCCGACGGGAAGCCGTGGTACGGGGCGCGCAACGTGGCCGTCCTCATCGGCGAGGATCAGCGCCGCGTCGAGTTGGCGCAGCCGTTTTTGTTCTCGACCACCAGCGTGGACACCACCGGGTTCGGCATGCTCGACCAGGGAATGATCCCGGACACGGTCACCGATGCGTTCACGCAGGAGAAGATCCAGCTCGATGCCGCGGCGACCGTGCTGCCGCTCGAACTCGGGGCCACGTGGCTCGTCACCAGTCAGAGCACGCTGTACGTGTTGGCGCTGTGGCAGGCGGTGGCGACCGGCGCTCCGCTCCAGGTGTATCGCAACGCCACGGTCGCCTCCGTCACCGATGCGCCGACCGGGAAGGGGGCGGTGCAGACGTACCGCCTGCAGGACAAGCTGGGCGCCTCGGGGTCGCTGTCGGCCACGGCCAGCGAGGTCCAGCTGCAGCCGGCCGCGAGCGGTGACGCGACCCTGAAGGAGCACATCCAGGTGACCGGCCAGAGTCCAGACCCGGGCCGCGACTCGACCGACGTTCCCTCGGACACCACGCTCACCACGCTGACGCTGAAAAAACCGCTTCGGCACTACTACGACGCCTCGACGGTGAGCATTCACGCCAACGTCGGGGCGGCGCGCCACGGCACCGCAGCGAAGCAGGTCATCGGGAGCGGCGACTCGAGCCAAGCCAACCAGACCTTCGACGTTCCCGGTCCGGTCGCGGCCACGGGCTCCGAGCCGACCTCGACGACGGCCGCGGACGATGCTCATCCGCTCGTCGGGATGCCCAAGACCACGCTGAGCATCGACGTGTCGGGGCAGCAGTGGAAACAGGTGCAGTCCTTCGCCCACAGCGGGCCCGACGATCGCCACTACGTCGTCCATCATCAAGCCGATGGATCTGCTCGTGTCACCTTCGGCGACGGTGATCACGGCGCTCGCCTGCCGACCGGGCGAGAGAACGTCACCGCTCGCTACACCCGCGGCGGCGGGCCGCAGGGCGAGGTGGGAGCGGGTCGGGTCCAGCAGCTTCGCACGCAGCCACAGCTCGTGCAGCGGGGACACAACCCCACTGCGGCCACGATCCCGGCGACCTCCGGCCGACGCGATCAGGTGGCCGCGTCGATCCAGGCGCTCGGGCGGGTTGTCTCCATCCAAGACATCCGGGACTATGGCCTGGCATATCCCGGAGTCGGCAAGGCGCGGGTCGATGTGGTGCGAACGCCCAACGGCCGCACGCTGGTGCTCACCGTCGTGGGCAAGGGCAAGGACCTCGAGGAGGACCTCGCGGCGGCCATCGCTTCGGTGCGGGGTCCGGGGTTGCCGCTGCGAGTCCTGAAGGCACGCCATCGTCACTTTCGCGTGGCGGCGACGCTCTACACCGACCCCGGGGTGAACCTCGAGCACTCCGCTCGGGCGGCGATCGAGCACGCCTACGATGCCCGCGCCCGGCAGATCGGTCAGGACGTCACGTCTTCCGAGATCGTCGCGACGCTGCAGGCCATCGACGGCGTCCGGGGCGTGGAACTCACCGCGTTGTATCGACTCGAAGATTCGCCCTCCGTGGAGCCCGTGATCGAGGCCGAGGGCGCGCGGTGGAGTGCGGCCAGCCAAAGGGTGCGCGGCGGTGTCGTGCTCCAGGTCGAGTCTTCACCCCACGCGATCGAGCTGAAGGTCGTGTCCGAGCCCGCGCAACCCTTCGACGGAGACCCGCCATGAGCACGCAGGAACGACTCTACCCGCTGCTCCCGGTCTACTTTCGCCAGCGCGATCTCGAGGTGGGTCAGCCGCTTCGCGCGTTGATGGCGGTGCTTCAGCAGCAGGGCGAAGCGCTGCACGGCAACATCGCGGAGCTGTACCGGGACTGGTTCATCGCGACCTGCTCCGAGTGGGCGGTGCCCTATATCGGTGAGGCGATCGGCATCTCGGGGCTCGAGGACAGCCGCAGCGTCTCGTTCAGTCAGCGCGCCCGCGTGGCCCACACCATTCGGGATCGTCGTCGCAAGGGGCGACTGTCGACGCTCGCCTGGGCGCTGCACGATGCGAGCGGATGGTCGGTCTACGCACGGGTCGCGTTTCCCGTGGTGGCGACGACGCAGTCGCTTCAGCACCTGCGCCTCGATCGAGGCCGCCTGGTCGACGTTCGCGATACCGAAGCGTTGGTCGAGCTCGAGCAGCCGTGGAGCGAGACGGCCCGCACGGTGTCGATCACCGGACGATCACAGGCGGAGTCGGGAGCCGTGATCGGTGGGGTGGGGCAGTCGTTTGCGCCCTACAACTTGCCGGACATCGCGGTGTCGATCTGGCGGCTGACGAGCTACCAGGTTCGAGGCGCGACGGCGGCCCGAGTCGTGGTCCCGCCGCGTCGAGGCCGGGGACCCTCGGGGCAGTGCTTCACCTTCGATGCGCTCGGCTTCGACGTCCCGCTGTTCCTGTTGCCCCGGACACGAACCGACCAACAGCTGCCGCCCACGCCCGCGGACCTCTGTCGCCCCATGACGCGAAACGACCTGCGGCAGGCGCTGAACGAGGCCCGTGCGGCCGTGGACGGGACCGACCACGAGGTCGGCCTGTCGATCACGCTGGTGGGGTCGAGAGGCCAACGGCAGCCGGTCTCGCCCGAGAAGATCGTGGCCGCCAACCTCGACGATTGGCGCCCGCCCCCGGTGTCGCCGCCGACCACGGCCGATCGCTCGCCCTTCGTCGCCGTGGATCCCGAACGCGGTCGGTTGATGGTGCTGGGCGCGACCGTTGCCAGCGTCGTGGTCGGCTATGCCTACGGCTTTTCGGGCGACGTCGGCGGAGGCCCATACTCGCGCGCCTCCCAGTGGGAAAGCGCCGCCGAGGGCACCTGGGTCGCCTGCGTGGGGCGGGGCCAGGGCTACGGGGGGCGGGTCTTCTCCACGCTCCAGGCCGCGCTCGCGGCGTGGCCCTCCAAGGAAAAATCGGCCCGGATCACGTTCATCGACAGCGGCACCTACGAGGCGCCCAAGCCGGCCGAGGTCTTCGGCATCACCCTCGGGGCAGGCCGGAGTCTTCACATCACGACCGCCGCGGGAGAGCGACCCACGCTGGTAGGCACGCTGTCGGTCACGACCGCGCAGTCGGGGGCGCTCATCCTCGAGGGGCTGTGCATCGACGGCACGGTGAAGGCCACCGGACGGCTGGCGCTCGAGGTTCGGCACTGCACGCTCGTGCCCCGCACGGAGCCAGCGGGCCGCGGTGTCGCGCCGCGCCCCGGCGTCGTCTTGCAGGATCCCTTCGCCAGCCTGCGCCTCAGCTACAGCATCAGCGGCCCGCTCCTGGGCACCGACGAGACGCTGATGGCCCTCGAACGCTCGATCATCGATGCTGGCAGCGCGGACGCCTGGGCCCTGTCGGCGGGGCCCCACAGCGGCGGGGCCCCGATGGAGGTCATCGCCAACTCGTGCACGGTGCTCGGGCGCACGGCGGCGGCGCGGCTGTGTGCGACCGGCTGCATCTTCACCGGGACCCTCGAGGTCGAGCAGACGGCCCACGGATCGATCGACGACAGCTGGGTGCCTCCCGGGTCGACCACGCCGCCGCTGCATCGCACGCAGCCGGCCATGGCCCTCGCGGGTATCCGCGACCCGGCGGTGCGACGGCGAGTGCGGCTGCGCACCGCCCCGGTCTTCACCTCCACCCAGTACGGGCAGCCCGGCTACGCCCAGCTGGGGGAAGCCAGCACGATGCCGATCCGAACGGGGGGCGAAGACCGACGCCAGATGGGCGTGTGGTCGTTCCTCGAGCAGCCCTACCGGGAAACCGCGGTCATCTCGACGGCGGAGACCTACCAGCCCAACGAGCTCATCTCGAGCCTGCACTACCGGTCCTGACCACGAGACCCGAAGAACGCATCATGAAGCACGGACTCAAATACGGGACCATGTACGGGGACTTCTCTCGGCTCCCGGAGGGGTTGTTCGAGCCGTTCACCAACGTGTGGATGCAGCAGGGGAGGGTGCAGCTCGACTCCGACTGGAACGCCCAAGCGGCGCTGACTCGACAGCGCGCGGCGATCGGGCTGACCGACATCATCGGTCGCACCGGGGCCCCCGCCGTGTCGCCCGGGTTCGGTGTGCGGCCGATGTTCGGGGTCGAGCTGGGTCTTCACGGCTACCTCGAGGTGCACGACGCGGCCCCGTTCGCGTTCGAAGGCACTCAGCCCTTCACCCTCGAGGCCTGGGTCGACCTGTCGCCGCTCGACGGTGGGGGCACCGTGCTCACCTGCGCCTCGCCGATGGCCGATGGTGGCTACTCGCTGTTCATTCGCGACACGCTGGTCCGCTTCGGTCGCTGGGAGCTCGACGAGCGCGGGGAGGCTTCGTGGCAGCTGCTCGAGGCCCGACGCCCGCTGACCCCCGGCCGCTTCATGCACGTGGCGGCGGTCTACGACGGTCGGGTGTCGCGGGTCTACGTCGGCGGTAAGCTGGCGGGGGAGGGCGCCGCGGGGCCGGGGGCTTCGGGGGCGTCACAGCTGTTCCTCGGTGGAGTGCCCGAGGACTCGGGGGTGCCGGGCGAGTCGCTCGATGGAGCGATGGCCGGGGTTCGGATCTGGTCGCGGGCCCGGTCGCGGGCCGAGATTGCCCGCGATGTCGCTCGGGACCGTCGGGGGCTGGCGGACGAGCGAGCGGAGCACCTGATCGCCCATTGGCCTCTCGACCAGGGGCACGGCGAACGGGCACAAAACGACGTCGGTGCTCGCTACGCCACGTTGCGCGACGGGGCGAGCTGGCGGTTGTTCGACCTGGCGATCGAGCCGGGTCGCTACTACGTCGACGGGGCCATCGCCGAGCTTCATCGTGGCGAGCGCTACACACAGCAGCACGCATACCCGGGGGCCCGGCTGCCTACGCATCCGGGGCTCTACGCCATCGTGCTCGAGCTGTGGGAGCGGTCGATCAACCCCATCGAGGACCCGACCCTCCGCGAGATTGCGCTGGGCGGGCCCACCACCACGACCCGCAGCGCCTTGGTGCCCGCGGTGCGGCTGATCTCGTTGCCGCGGGCTCAGGCCGACCTGCTGAAGCTCGACCACGACGAGACGGCCCGTCGCATCGAGTCCGCGGTCGACTCGCTCACTCGCAGCACGGCCCGGATGTCGGCACGCCTGCGCCCCTCGGGGCCCGTGGGCAACTACCTGTATCGGGTGGAGGTTCACGACCCCGGGGTCCTGGGCGAGAGCCTGCCGAGCGAGCTCATCGAGCTCGAGGTCGTCCGGGTCGCGGCCGAGGTCTCCGAGCTGCACCTCGGCGATGTGGACCTCGA
The DNA here is from genome assembly GCA_039028615.1 of Myxococcota bacterium. Taxonomy (GTDB): domain Bacteria; phylum Myxococcota_A; class Polyangia; order Nannocystales; family Nannocystaceae; genus Paraliomyxa. The sequence goes on from JBCCHT010000015.1 coordinate 168,200, forward strand.
GATCGTCGACTTCACCATCGACGAGTACGTCGAGCTGACCAGCGGCTCGGGTGAGCTGCGCGTGCACGCCCGGGTGCTGCACTGGCATGGGGAGCGGGGGGCCCTCGGGATCGAGATCGACGTCGAGACCCTCCAGATCCTCGAGGCCGACGGCCCGACGACCCTGCGTCGGTCTCGAGGTCCCACCTTCAAGTGGTCCCGGACCAACGGGTCGACGGTGGAGGCGATCGAGCCCATCGAAGGCGACGGCAAGACCCTCGTCGTCACCGGGTGGACGGACGGCCGCATGCCCATCTCCGCGGGCGATTGGCTCGAGATCGTCGACGATCGCTACACGCTGCGCAACGAGCCCGCGCACCTGGTGCAGGTGGCTCGGGTCTCTTCCCAGCAGCGTCGCATCGAGCTGGTCGAGCCGGCTCCCTCGGGGGTCGGGCGCAACGGGTCGTTGCATCCCTTCGTGCGGCGGTGGGACCAGCACGCCACGGAAGCCACCCAGCTGCGAGGCGGCGCGGTGGTCATCGACCGTAACCAGTGGATCGCGCTCGAGCACGGCCTCTCGGTCTCGTTCGAGGCCGGGACCTACCGCCGGGGCGACTACTGGTGGGTCACGGCGCGCGCCGACAGCCAGTCGATCGAGTGGCCCACCCGCGACGACGAGCCGCTGTCTCAGCCTCCCTTGGGGGTCGCGCGCTCGCGGGCCGTGCTCGGGTTGTTCGCTCAGGGCAAGGGGGCCGCGGTCGTTCGCGATCTTCGTCGAGTCTTCGCCACGCTGCCCTTCCATGGGGGGGTGCCGCACGGGGACACCGACGGCGACGGCATCGAGGACGAGGCCATCCCGCTCGAGCCCGAGGTCATTCCCGAGACGCGAACGGAAGAGCCCGAGCCGTCGCCGAGCTTCGCCGAAGGTGGCGAGATCATCCTTCGTACCGTCGACGAGCCGCCCCTGAACTACCACCGCACGGGCGACCGCATCGAACTCGAAGGGCCCACGCCGCACTGGGATCACGATGCGCTGGAGGGCATGGGAGCGGACTGCGAAGGCGTGACCGAGGTGGGCGGTGTTGCGTTCGTGCTCTCGGCCGAGGCCATCTTCCGCGTGGCGGACAACGGCGCGCTCGCCCAAGGGGCACGGATGCCGGCGCTGCGTCGGGCGTTCGGCTTGACCGCGTGCCGGGGTCGCATCTTCGTGATCGGTGGTGTCGACGATCGAGGTCGGCGGGTCGATACCGTGTTCGCCTACGATCCGAGCGCCGATCAATGGGAGACGCGAGCGCCCCTGCCTCGCGAGCGCAGTCACCTCGGAGCGACGGACGTCGACGGCAAGATCTACGCGGTCGGCGGCATCGAGTCGTTCCTTTGGCTCTTCGAGCGGGCCAGCGATCGCCTCGACATCTACGACCCCGAGCACGATCGCTGGTCGGAGGGCCCCACGGCGCCGCATCGTCGCAGCGAGCTCGGGGTCGCGACCTTGGGCTCGCAGGTACACGCGGTGGGAGGCAGCCGTCGGTCGTGGGGCAAGGACCAGGAGACCGATACCCACCAGATCTACGACGTCGCTCGCAAGACCTGGGTCGAAGGGGAGCCGCTGCCGCTGCGGGTCGCCGCGATGGCGGTGGCGGTGCACCACGGGCATCTACAGGTGGTCGGTGGTCGCAACCGTCGCGGCTGGCTCGCTCGCGCGAACGCCTACGACCCGGCCTTTGCCACCTGGAGCGCCGCCCCACGCTTGGCGATCGCGGTCGAGTTCCCGCACGGGGCGGCGGTTCGCTCGCAGCCGTGGGTGCTCGGTCGGGCGGGCGCAGAGTCGTCGAGCGTGGTGCGGCAGCGGCTCGCGGCGCGTCCCGTGCTCTACGTGTTTGCCCGGGATGAACCCGATGCGGTCGGTCGTGGGGATGCTGCGAGTCGATTGCCGCCGCCGGTCAGTCGAGGCATGCGCCCCGCCGGGTCCGACCGTGCCCCCGAGGGCCATCGGCGCAAGCCTCGAGCGCGGAGGGCCCTCGAGATCGCGACGGCGGGCACCCTCACCCTCGGAGGTGGCGGTGGGACGGCGTGGTGGCTGCTGCCGAACGGCGAATCCTCGGGCACGGGCACGGAGGCTGGCGCCGAAGGAGGCAGCGCTGCGCTCGAGCCAGTGGCGTCCATCGGGCGTCGCCAGGTCCATCGCGTGACCTCGTTCGGCTTCGTGTTGTTCGAGTCGGGTCTGACGGTCGCGGCCAACGGAGCCCCGGAAGCGTTCCACCCCGACGGGGCGCCGGGCCTGGATGCCCTCACCGACGCGGGGCGCCCCGGCGACTGGTGGGCCCTGGTGACGGAAGGGGGAGGCTCGCGCGGCACGCCCATCGTGCAGGGCGAAGAGGACCCGGCGCCCGGCTTCTACATCTCGAGTACCGCACTGGTCGATGCCGAGCGGCGCCAGGACGACCCGCGGCGCTACGTCGATGCCTCGCAGATCCCGTACGTGGCGCTCCCCGGAGGGCACGACTTGTTCGGAGCGCAGCTGGGCGACGTCGCCACGGTGCTGCACCTCGACAGCGGCATGGTGGCCCACGCCATCGTGGCGGACGAAGGCCCGCCCGACCTGCTCGGCACGGGGTCGATCGCGTTGGCGAATTCCTTAGAGCTCGACGCCGACCCGCGCGACGGCGGAGCCTCGTCCGGGGTGGTGTACCTGGTCTATCCGGGCACGGGAGACGGCAAGCCCCGGTCGGCGGAGGAGATCGACGAAATCGGTGCCCGTGAACTCGAGCGCCTGGGAGGCCGTGCCGAGCTCGAGCGCCTGGCCGAGCTTCATCGAGGGTCGACGCCATGACCGAGGCGGTGGTCCAGAGCACGCCGCTGGTCTCCACGTCGGGCGAGGCGCTGCCGCTGGTCTCGTGCATCATGCCGACCAAGGACCGTCGCCCCTACGTCGCGGGCGCGATCGAGTACTTCTTGCGGCAGGACTACCCGAACCGTGAGCTCATCATCCTCGACAGCGGCGAGGATGCGGTGGCGGACCTGGTGCCCGAGCACCCGATGATTCACTACGTCCGCTGCGAGGTCGGCTTGTGCCTCGGCAGCAAGCGCAACTTGGCGTGCGAGCGGGCCCGCGGGGAGCTCATTTCGCACTGGGACGACGACGACTGGAGCGCGCCCTGGCGGCTGCGGGTGCAGGTGCAGCAGCTGCTCGCCGACGATGCGGACATGTGTGGGCTGGCGAGCATGCTCTACTACGACGCCCAGACCAAGGCGGCGTGGCGCTACGAGTATCCGAAGGGCGACCGGCCGTGGGTCGGCGGCTGTACCATGCTCTACCGCCGCGATCTGTGGCTCTCGCAGCGCTTCGAGGACCTGCACAGCGGCGAGGACAACCGCTTCGTGTGGCGAGACCCCGCGCCGCGTATCGCGATACCCGAGGACGGGTCCTTCCATGTCGCGCTGGTACACGGCGGCAACGCGAGCCCGAAGCACACCAATACCGTGCGCTGGCGACCGATTCCGATCGAGCGCATCGAAGAGGTCATGGGTTCGGATTTTCGCCACCACGGCCGAGCGCGACCGAGCCGCCCCGCGGTCTCGGCCTCCTCATCGGCCGCTACCCCTGCGCCGCGCCCGGCGGCCTCGGGCTTTCGCAATCTGTACGCGTGCCTCGTGCACGAGCGGCCGGACTGCGTCGCCGACCTCGTTCGAAACCTTCGCTATCTCGACCCGCAGGCGCACGTCCTGCTCTACGACGGAAGCCCCCGCAGCAGCCTGCTGCGAGGCGGGCACCTCGAGGGGCTCGGCGCGATGGTTCACCCCACGCCGCGCCCCATGAAGTGGGGCTACCTCCACGACTTCGCCCTCGACTGCATGCGCTACGGCCTGCAGGCGATGAGCTTCGATGCGCTGACCATCGTCGACTCGGACCAGCTGGCCATCCGCTCCGGGTTCACCCCGCGACTCGGCGAGTACCTGGCGGAGCACGAAGACGCCGGCATCCTCACCTGCGCTCCGCACCCGCAGCGGGCGGCCACCGCCGCCGACCCGGCCAAGACGGCGCTGCGCGAGAACAACCTGTGGCAGTCGTTCTTCGAGCGCTATCCGGGGCCCGAGCAGGAGCGCTGGTACTGGACCTTCTGGCCCACGACGGTCTTCACCGCCAAGGCGGCGCGGGACCTGCTGGCGATCTTCGAGGACGAGCAGCTGCGCTCGATCCTGGGGCGCTCGCGGCTATGGGCGACCGAGGAGGTCTTGTTTCCCACCCTGACCGCGCTGCTCGGCCACGACGTACTCGCCAACCCCGGTAGCTACGACTACGTGAAGTATCGAGCGCGCTACTCCGTGGCCGACCTCGATGCGGCGATGGGCTCCGATGATTGTTTCTGGGTGCACCCGGTGCCGCGGGACTACGACGATCCGCTGCGCCGTTACATTCGCGAACGTCACGGGGACTACGTCCGGCCCGCGTCCGAAGACGAGGCGTCGGTCGAGTCGAGGCCGGCCGACGAACGCCGGGAGGGTCCCCCCGTCTTGCGGACGCTGCCCATCGTGCGAGCCATTCGCCCGCTGAAGGGGTGGCTCGACGATGATGAGGCCGATCTGCTGGTGGCCACGACGCGCGAGGCGCTGGCGCTGCCGGGCGCACCCAACGTGGTGGAGGTGGGGAGCTTCTGTGGTCGCGCCACGGTGGCCATGGGGATGGTCGCGCGCACCGTCGATGCCGCCCACGTGTTCGCCGTCGATGCCTTCGATGGGGTGGTCGGGGCGGCGGGCGATCGCCTGGAGCACTTCGGCCCCACGCTCGAGCGCTTCACCGCCAATGTCGATCGGGCTGGCCTGCAGCGCTGGGTCACCGCCGTACCCACCGAGGGACAGCGCCCCGAGTGGAGCGCGTCGCTGGCCATGCTCGTCGTGGACGGACTACACGACTACGCGAACGTCTCCGCCGATCTCGAGCACTTCGAGCGGTGGCTTCGTCCCGGGGGCTACCTGGTGTTCCACGATTACGCGCCCTACTTCCCCGGAGTGACGACCCTGGTGGACGAGGTGCTCGCTCGCGGCGACTACGGGTGGGTGGCGCAGGCGTCCACGCTGGTCGTGTTGCGCAAGCGCGAGCCGAAGGAGGACGACTGATGCGTTGGTCTCGGCACGCCGCCGCGATCACCGTGATCGTGGTCGCGATGTCGGCCGCGGGGTGTCGCGATCGGCAAGACGATTCGGGACGCGGCGCCGCGGCGGGGGATGCCACCGACGATTCCTCTTCGTTCGAGCTCCTCCCCGGCACCATCACTCCGCTGAAGCCTGGAGCGCGCGGTGTCGATCGCCTGGGCGCAATCAATGCCCGACGCGCCCGGGCCCTGCGTGCCGACGGGATCGACTTCGCGGTCCGCTATGTCCGCCACGCGTCGTCCAACGCCTCGCTGACGACCCGCAAGGAAGCAGAGGGCATCTTGGGGGCGGGCCTGACCCTGATGCTCGTGCAGGAAGGTCGAGGGTTTCGCCAAACCCGGCCCTCGGCGGAGCTGGGCGAGCGCGATGCTCGAGCGGCGGTCGCCCATGCCGAGCACCTCGGCTATCCACGCCAGGGAACGCTGTGGCTGGACATGGAGGCCATCACCGCGCCCGGTACGACCGCGGACGACGTCATGAACTACGCGCGTCGATGGCATGAGGTCGTTGATGAGCACTACTCGCCGGGCTACTACGTGGGCCCGGTGGGCAAGCTCGACGGTGACCAGCTGGGGTCGCTGCCCTTCGAGCACTTTTGGAAATCCGCGGCTCGGGTGCCGACACCCACCGGGCGCGGCTACCAGCTCCTCCAGGGGCATCATCGCGAGATCGCGGGCGTGGTGGTGGACCCGGATACCGCCCAGGACGACGATCAGGGCGGCCGCGCGCTCGGACTCTCGCCTCCATCTCGATGAGCGGCACCTCGGAGCCCACGCCTAAATCACCCAGAATCCGCTCGTAATCCGCTATCCTGACCCCAGGAGACGACGCCCTCGATGCCCCATCAACGAGTTGCCGCGCGAGCGAAAGCTGCTGGAGATCCGCAGCCCGTACGCCCGGTGCAGCGCGTCGATGCTCCCGCGATGGAGGGATCACCCGGGATGTTCGGCATGAGCCTGAGCACCATGAAGGTCGGCCGCTCGCGCTCCACGAACCTGCCCGATCGCTTGCGCGCGGGCATCGAGTCGCTGAGCGGCATGTCGATGGGCGGAGTACAGGTCCACTACGACTCGCCGCGGCCGGCTCAGGTCGACGCCTTGGCCTACACACAGGGCCGGGACATCCACCTCGCGCCGGGGCAAGAAGAACACCTCGCCCACGAAGCGTGGCACGTCGTGCAGCAGGCGCGGGGGCGCGTGCGGAGCACGGGGACGCTCGACAACGGGGCTCGCGTCAACGAAGACCACGCCCTCGAACGCGAAGCCGACGTGATGGGGAAGCGAGCGCAGGGGCACTCGGGGTCCAGCCCCGCGCTCCCGACCGGTGAGAGCCCCGTCTCGTCGCCTCTTGCGCCCGGAACCGCCCAGGGGGGCTTCGCTCCCGTGCAGCGAAAACCCAAGAGCCTGCGGGCTCGTATTCGGGAGAAGCAGAAGAACAACACGCCGCTGACCGCACGCGAACAGAGGTTTTTGGATCAGCAGCAGCGAGCCCAGGCTCAGCCGACGCGGACCTTCTTCCACATCACGGGGAGCCCTGGCTTCGCCAATACCCTCGCGGCCGGTCGTCAGCGGCCAACGCCGCTCACCCATGCGCAGCTTCAAGCCAACCACGGCGTGAGCATCGATCCTCGGTTCACGCAGCGCAGCCGGACGGCCACGAATCCGATCGGGGACAGCCTCAGACCAGGAGACGACCTCGGCCCTGGCTTCTATACGACCGACAGCGCGGCCTTCGTCGACCACTACCTGAACGCGAATTTCAGCGGCGGGGGCAACGAGCACGATGCTCGGATCCTGTCGTTCCAAGTTCCTGCCAATTCGTTTCGGCACTTGGACGTCCAGGACAACCGGCTCGACGACGAGGACACCTTCCAGCGAAACATGCGGGATGGCTTCGCGACTCAGGACGTTGCGACTCGACAAATCTCATTGCCGCGGCTCGATGCAGGAGTCGGCCACGATATCGTCAGCGGTCCGATCAATGACGTCGCGACACCGCCGACACGCCCCACCAGCGACGGCACGACGAGATTCAGCCAGGGGACCATCCTCAGGCTGGCCAACGAGACGCCGCGCCAGCAGAACTTCGCCAGTCGGGCCGCCGTGGACGCGCTGTACGACAACTCCCAGATGAGCGTGTTCAACCTCGAGCAGTGGCGAAAGCACCGCGCAGCGCGCTGACCATGGCGACGATCATTACTGCGGTCCGAGCGTGCCTCGAACAGGATGGGCTCCGCTACGAGCTCGATGAGCAGGGACAGGCGTTGCGCTTCGGGTTTCGCACCGAGGCGCATCGTTGGACGTGCATCGCGCAGAGCGACGAACAGCGACGACGCCTCGCCTTCTTCAGCATCGTGCTCGCGCCAGTCGAACGAGAGCGACGCGGGGCGGTGATGGAGCTGCTGTCGCGCATCAACTGGGGGTTGTTCCTCGGGAGTTTCGATATCGAGCTCGACACCGGTCGGGTTCGCCTGCGGACCTCGGTCGACTTCGGGGAGGAGCCGCCAACGACCGGCCTGGTGCAGCCGCTCATCCACGCCAACCTGGCCACCATGTCGACGAACATGACGGCGATTGATCGGGTGATGGGGGGCCAAGCCTCGCCCGCGGAGGCGTTGCGAGAGCGCGACGGCCCGCCGTAGGCATCGGGGCGAGGAGACACTGGTCTCGTATTGCAGGTGCCCACCTGCGGACTCGCGCCGAGACCCCATGACCATGGGGGCGGGCCTCCGTCGCGGCCGGACTGACCGTCGACGTGGCGCTGGTGGATCTGGGGCTGCCCGACATGCGCGGCACCGCTCTATGGCGTCGAGCCGCCCGCGCTGCCGCTGAGTACAGAGGCGGTCGAGTCGACCCTGGTCGTCCAGGCATCGCTCGACTGGTCGTGAGCCCTCCGTGCGCGGTCACTCGGCCGCGCGGTCGCCGGGAGCCCGACCCTTCGGTCGCAGATGCTCGGGTACCCGGTCTCGACGGAACACATCGTCCATCGTCTCGGCACGCCGGATCACGTGAGCCTCTTCCCCGTTCACGAGAATCGAGGCCGGCCTCGCCATGGCATTGAAGTTGCTCGCGCTGACCTCCTGATAGGCCCCCGTATCGAGCAGCGCGAGGACATCCCCGACCTCGAGCTCCGGCAAGGGAACCCGGCCGAGCAATCGATCGCCATAGCAGCTACGTCCGGTCACGTCGGCGTGCTGAGCGATGGGCGCGTTCATCTTGTTGGCGACTACGTAGTCGTGCAGGTGGTGCTCGAAGCGGCCGCCCGCGAGCCAGAACTCGGAGGTGTCGATGACCACGTGTCGCCACGGCACCGGGGCATCCATCGACTTGAGCGCTTGCACGGACGCCAGGTGTACGCCCGCGTTGCCGTGGATGGAGCGGCCCGGCTCGAGCTGCAGGCGGACGCCATCGAGGGACAGGCCTTCGGCGTCGAGGGTGTCGCGCAGCGCTCGGGTGGTGGCTGCGGCGTAGTCCTCGATGGAGGGAGCCGCCCGTTGGTTGGGCTGGTCGGAGGCCAGCGACAGCAGCGGTCGCAGCAGGCGGTAGCGAACCGCCCGACCCAGCGCCTTCAGCCCCCAGGAGACCGCGTACAGGGCCCCCAGCTGCAGCGGAGCGAGGTAGTCGGTCGCGGCGTTGTGCGGGTCGCGGGGGATGGCGAAGCCGCCTCCGATGTCGATTTCCTGCGGCCGCAGGTTGCCCAGGGCTCGGCTCACGCGGCCGATCTCGCGCCCGTACGCTCGCATCTGGGCGCTCCACAAGTCCGTGGAGGGATGGTGCCGACCGTGGTGCTGGTGAAAGCCCACGATGCTCAGCCCGCGCATGTCCGCGATGCGCCGCCCCGCCTCGATCGCTTCGTCGGTGGACAGCCCGCCCTTGTACATCAGCGCGACGAGGTCGGTGGGGGCGAGCCCTTGGGGCACGAAGCCGCTGGGGCGGTTGAAGTCGCTGACGGTGGGCCGTAGCCGCAGCGCGACCCGGCCGGAACGAGCGCCATCGCAGGTGAGGTCTTCGAGAATGTCCACGTCGCGGAGGCTGTCGACGGTGATCCGGGCCCCGACCTCCAGCGCCCGATCGATGTGGTCCAGGGACTTGGGCACGCCGTTGACCGACATCTGGGCCGGGTCGATGCCGACCCGCAGCGCGACCTCGAGCTCACCCTCGGAGTAGATGTCCGCGCCGCAGCCCTCGTCGGCCAGGACGGCTTGAATCGCCTGGGCCCAGTTGGCTTTGACCGCAGGCATGACCGTGACCGGGCCGCAGTCCCAGCCTTGGCTGAAGGATCGCTGGAAGCGTCGGACGTTGCGCCGCAGCTGATCCTCGGAGAACACGAACAGCGGCGAGCCGAAGCGCATGAGCAGGGCGGTGGCGTCCAGCTCCTCGATGTAGAGGCGACCATCACGTTCGGAGAGACATTCATCGATGGGATTGGTCACGGTTCGGCCTCTGCACCACGATAGGCCGCATTCGCGGCGATGGGGAACCGCGGTCAGGCCCGAGGCCGAACCCGACTGCGAAGCGGTGCGTTCGTGGGCGGCAGGACTCCCCGACTCCGAGCCCGCGCGGATCGCCGCGCTGGCCGATCGAGTTCAGGGGGACTCCGACGAGGACGCCATCATGGCCGCCCGGGCCTTGGCGATGACTGGTACGGCAGACGCCCGCATTGCCCTACAACCTGCGCTCGATCTTCCCGTTCGGAGCCCCGAGGTCATCGCGAAGATCCACGCGGCCTGGTCACAATACGCACCGCGGTGACGCGGATGAGGGGTCGTCCCCCCACATCGTGGGGGGAGCCTACGACGGTCGTAACGCGGCTGGTGTGATCGGGGCTCTGCGTCCTAACCTTCAGGGTGCATATGCGCTCATTCTCGTTTTCGGTCTCTATGGGGTTGTTCGGAATCTTCGGGCTGATGGCTTCGGCCTGCGGCACCGAAGGGGGGCGTCAAGACGAGAGCGGCGGCATTGCGAGCATCGGACCGGGCGGGACGGGGGCGACCTCGGGCATGACTGCCACCGACGACGCGGGCACTGGGGGCCCGACCGGAGGGGGCAGCGGCTCCGACGACGACGCGAGTAACGACGATACGGGCAGCACTCCGGTGTTCGACGTCGGAGAGCCGGCCGGGACCGAGGGCAGCATGCCCTGCGAAGTCATGCAGCCGACCCTGACCTATGTCGAGCCGATCATGCTGTTGGTGCTCGACAAGTCGGGCAGCATGTCGATCAACCAGTTCGACGCGGGCGGCGGCTCCATCACCCGCTGGAACGCGCTGCACAACACCGTGACCTCGCTGCTCGGCACCTATCAGTCCCAGATCGCGTTCGGGTCGAAGCTGTTCCCCTCGGCCAACGGGTGCAACGTGAACGCAGGGCTCGACGTCGACCCGCTGGTGAACAACGAGGCGGCGATCATCGCCTCCATTCCGCCGCCCGGGGCCGACCTGAACTCGGGGGGCACCTCGCAGACGCCAGTGCAGCGGGGCATGGAGGAGGCCTCGGCCGCGATGCTCTCGTACGACCCCGAGGTGCCCAAGGCGGTCATGCTCATCTTGGATGGTGGGGTGAGCACGACCTGCGGAGGCAATACCGTCGCGGGGACCGACGGGGTCATCAGCACGCTGTGGAACACGCACGGGATCCCGACCTACGTGGTGGGCGTAGACATCGACTCGTCCACCGTCAGCGACATGAACACCTACGCGGTGTCCGGTGGCGTGCCCACGGGCAACCCCGCGGAGCAGTTCTACAACGCCACCAACACGGCGCAGCTCGAGATGTTCATGGACGGCATCGTCTCCGAGATCCTCAGCTGCGACATCGCGCTGGACACCGAGCCGCAGTTCCCCGAGCTCACCCAGATCTCCGTGGACGGCATGGAGTACTTCGAGATCGATCAGGCCGCCTGCGAAGCGGGGAACCCCGGCTGGTACTGGAGCGAGGAGTACAGCCTGATCACGCTGTGCGGAGCGGCGTGCGACGAGTTCCTCGTGGTGCAGTCCGCCGACGTGGCGTTCTTCTGCCCGGAGGGCTGAGCGGCACGCTTCAGCGGGCCGCGGCCCGGCGCTTGACCTCCATACGCCCGGCCAGCCACGCGACCACGATGTACAGCGGCAGCTCGATGTACATGAACGCGGGGTGGTCGAGCTGCGCCATGTTGGCGATGCCGCCCGCCAGCGACAGCGCACCGACGATCATCGCCAGCAGCATGGGCTTGGACGCCCCGAGTCGCGCGGCCGTCCACGCGCCCGTGAACGACTGGCTGATGTGCGCCGCGATCACGATGAGGAACGCCTGCCACGGCAGGGTGGCGATATAGGCGTTCATCTGAGCGTTGTCGTACATGTCCAGGCCCTCGGGCACCGGATAGAGCACGGCGGTGTTGAGCATGATGAGGGCCATGTTGATGGCCATGCCCACGGTGAGGCCGACGACGACGGCGATGACGTTGCGAATCATGGGGGGACTCCAGGCAGGACCGGGCCAACTATGACACGAGTGCAGACCCATGACCGATGCCGTCGCGGGCCGGGCCGTCCCCACGGCGTTTACTCCGTCGGGGACCCCATGATCGCGGGCGTGGCCTGATATCGTCGCGAGCGTGACCGACGTGCTCGCCCGTGCCGCCGATGCCGTGTGGTCCTATCCCGTGGTCGGGCTGTGCCTGCTGTCGGCGCTGTTCTTCACCGTGTTCCTCCGCTTCGTGCAGCTGCGGGCGCTGCCTCATGCCATCGCGCTGCTGCTGGGGCGCTACGACTCCGAGGACGAGACGGGGAGCATCTCGCACTTCCAGGCGCTGGCCGCCGCGCTGTCGGGGACCATCGGCATCGGCAATATCGCCGGGGTCGCGATCGCGATCGCGGTGGGGGGTCCGGGTGCGGTGCTGTGGATGTGGGTCACCGGCTTGCTCGGCATGGCCACCAAGTTCGTCGAGTGCACGCTGGGCACCACCTACCGCGAGGTCGACCCGGCGACGGGCAAGGCCCGCGGCGGCCCGATGTTCTACATCCTGGCCGGGCTGGGGGAGCGCTGGCGGCCGATGGCGGTGGTCTACGCCCTCATCATCGCCTTCGCCGGGTTCGGCTTCACGTGCATGTTCCAGAGCAACCAGGCCGCGGCCGCGCTGCTGACCCACTTCGCCATCCCGACCTATGTCACCGGGCTGGCGCTGGCCGTGCTCACCGGGGCGGTCATCATCGGGGGGATCGAGAGCATCGGTCGGTGGGCGGCGCGGATCGTCCCCACGATGTGCATCATCTACGTGGGGGGCTCGGTGTTCATCTGCCTGTGGCAGTACGAGCTCATGCCGCAGGTGCTCGGGATCATCGTGCGGGACGGCATGTCGGGCGAGGCAGCGGCCGGCGGGGCTCTCGGCGCGATGATCATGTGGGGCGTTCGTCGGGCGATCTTCTCGAACGAGGCGGGTCTGGGGTCTGCCTCCATCGCCCACGCCGCGGTCAAGACGGACGAGCCGGTTCGCGAGGGGGTCGTGGCGTCGCTGGGGCCGCTCATCGACACCGTGATCGTGTCCGGGGCGACGGCCTTCGTGATCGTGCTTTCGGGGAACTATGGGGCGCTCAAGGACGGCAGCGTGCAGCGCCTGGCTGCGGCCGAGACGAGCGCGGCGGTTGGGTCCGCGACGCTCGAGGACGCCGCGGCCGATACCAGCACCTTCGGCGATCGGCTGGACGGGGTGACGGTGCACGCGGTCGAGGAGGGGAAGGCCGAGCCGTCCACGCTGAGCTTTCCGCTGCCCGCGGGAGCGATGAAGCACCATGGCATTCGCATCCCCGCGACGCTCCGGGCGGGTCGTTTGGAAGCCTCGCTGCGTACCGACCGGGACGTGCTGGCGACGCTCGGCATCGAGCCGGGTGCAGGTGGGCGGGTATGGGAGGCCCACACGCTGGCCTTCACCAAGGCGATGCGAGAGCAGGCGGGCGATGCCGCGATTCGGCTGGAGCTGGTCGCCATCGGCCCCGCAGCGACGGGGGAGGGGACGCCCTGGGCCTTCGTGGCCGCGCCGAGCTTGCTGGAGGAGCGCACGGGCATTTCCCTGAGCGCCGCCTCTTTCGATCGCTTCATCCCCGGGTTCGGCTCCATCTTCATCTCGATCGCCGGGTTCCTGTTCGCCCTGTCGACGATGATCACGTGGTCGTACTACGGGGAGACCGCGAGCACCTGGGTGCTGGGCCCCCGCATGCTGACGCCCTACCGGGTGGTCTTCGTGGTCCTGGCGTTCGTGGGGGCCGTGCGCAAGCTCGAAGCGGTCATCAGCATCTCGGACCTGTTGGTGGGCCTTTTGGTGATCCCCAACGTCATCGCCTTGTTGCTGCTGTCCCCCAAGGTGGCGAAGTGGTCGCGCGAGTACTTCCAGCGACTCGCCGCGGGGGAGTTCGATCGCTAGCGGTCGAGCAGCCAGCCGAGCCCGCGTTCGAAATGGTCGAGCGACAGCGGGCTCGGCCGCGATGCGCCGGCCGAAAACGCGAAGCCGTGGGTGTAGTCGATGATGACGCCCAGGGCGGTCTCGAGCTCGGCTTCGGGGACGCCCCGTTCCCGTAGCTGCACGCGGACCCGCTCGGTCAGCGTGGTCAGCTCGTCGCTCATCAGCGAGAGGTCGGACAGGACGTACGCGGCCAGGTTCGGGTGGGCGACGACGCGCTGGCAGTAGCGCATGAGCAGCGCGACCAACGGTCGTCCTGCGTCACCGACCTCGACTTCGGAGGCAACCCCCGCGTAGACGCGCTCCACGAGGCTCGCGAACAATTCCCGACGTGTGCCCACGTGGTAGGCGATGGACCGCGGGGTGACGCCCAGCGCCGACGCCAGCGCCCGGAACGTGACGCTCCGTTCGCCCTGCTCGTCGAGGCGAAGCAGCGCCGCGTCGAGGATCGACGCCTCGTTCAGCCGGGCGGCGCCCTTTTTAGGACGTCCGATCTCGAGCCTCCTCTGGGTACGTTGGAATGAGGCGATACTCGAGCTGGACCAGCCCGTTGTCGAAGCTCGTCGAGTCGCGCAGCTCGAGGTCGATGTCCTGCGGCAGCGACCCGAACAATCGCAGCCCTTCGCCGATCAAGATGGGCACGATGCTCAGCACGATGTCCTCCACGAGCCCGGCGCGAATGAAGGACTGCACGAGCCGGCCCCCGTCGACGTAGGCCCGCGACCAACCCTCCTCATCGAGCTGCTGCATCAAGGCGGCTGGTTCGAGGGTAGAGAGGCGGACGACGTCCTTCAGCTCGGGCGGGATGTCGTCCGGCTTCAGGCTCTTGCTCATGACGACCGCTGGCTTGTCGTAGGGCCAGTCTCCGAACTCCAGCACCGTCTCGAACGAGCCTCGCCCCATGACGATGCCATCCACGCTGGCCGCGAAGGCCTTGTACCCGTAGTCGCTGCCGACCGACGGGAGCTTGGTGAGCCAGTCGATGCCGTGGTTCGGGCGGGCGACGAACCCATCGAGTGACTGCGCCATGAACACGTGTCCGGTGGTCATGGTGCAGTTTATTACACTTAGTATAATAAACTGCAAACAGGCTGCTACGGGCCGTCAGCGGGGCCCGAGAAGCTCGATGCTCAGCGCGCGGAGTTCTTTTTCGGTGGCGCGGAACGACTCGGCGAAGTCGCAGCTCACGCTCACCTCGGCTGCCTCCCCGAGCTGTTCTTGCAGGCTCTCGACGGTGGGGATCGCCTTGCGAATGGCCGCGTCGGCGCGGGCCCGCTCCGACTCGTTCATGCTCCCCTTGCCCAGGCGACCGAAGTGCCAGTGCATGTCGTCGAACGCCTTGCGGGTGAGTACCTCGCGGCACGGGGCTTCGGGCGCGGGCGCGTCTTTGGCCTCTTCGGGCGACTCGGCGGCGGGGGCCGGGGCAGGGTCCGCCTTGGCGGCGGCCGGAGCCTTGGCGGCGGGAGCCGACTGGGCCTTGGACCCGTCGTCGCATCCGGTCACGATGCCGCCCAGACCGAGCAGGAGTACGGAGATACGAAAGAACGTGGAGCCGCGCCGCATGAAGTGTCGATGGACGCGGAGGTGTCCACGGGTATTCCAACAAAGGGCGAGTTTCGACCAATCCATCCCATGTTTCGCGCAGACCGTCCCTTGCTGGAGGCAAGCGGTCATGGTGCTGACTACGCTGCCACTGTGAATCGTAGATTCGTGGTGTGGATGGCGGCCGGGCTGGCTTCGCTCGGTGTCGGATGCGATGGCTGTGGGGGGTCCGGTGGGCTCGGTACCTTCACGGGGGGAGGCAGCGGAGGCGACTTCGACTCCGACCGTCGGCCCTATCGCGACGAGTGGCGCCTCGAGGCCGAGATCGACTTCCCGACCGAGGAGATCGTCGAACTCGTGGTCGGAGGCACCCGCTTCAACGACAACTTCGGCAACAACGGCGACATCATCGTCCGCTTCGACGGGCCGCCCGATCTCATGACGGTGGAGCTTCGTCGCTTCACCACGACCACGTCCCAGGCCCTGGCCGAGCTCGACTACGCCGATTTGCACCTGTGGGCGTACTCGGGGGCCCTGGCGCATCCCGAGTCCAAGACGGCCGAGGAAGACTGCGTGCTCCAGGGGTGGAGCTCGAGCTGTGCGCTGCGGGTGCACTACGACGGGCTGTCTCAGCTGGTGCGCTCGGGCGCCGACATTCGCGTCACGCTGCCGCCTGATTTCCGCAATCGCTTGTCGTTGACCACCGAGGACAACACCGCGGGCACCGGCTACCACAACCGCGGCGATGTCTGCATCGAGGGGCTCAACGCCAGCGCCGACATCGAGCTCGGCAGTGGGCGCGTGTTCGTGGCCATGGATCCGGCGATCACTCCGGCACCGCGATGCACCGCCGAGCAGGTCGCGGCGTGCGAGAACTGGACGACGACCAACGAGCAGGGCCAGACGGTGCCCGCACCGTGGGACCTGCAGTGCGACTGCCTCGTTCAGCTCGACGGAGCGTTCGGCAACTTGACCGTGGACGGGCGGGATGCCAACTCCACCGAGATCACCATCGACATGCCCGCGGATCTATGGAGCTCCATCCGGGTCGGCAACGATGGTCAGGGGCAGTCTCGTGACGGGGTGCACTGCGATGCCGCCGTCGAGGTGCCCGGGTGGGAGGAGGCCGACATCGGCAACGAATTCCCCTGGGAAGCGCGCGGCTTCACCAACTATCCGGGCGAGCCCGCGACCACGGGCGCTGGCTACTCGGTGCTCGCGACCTCGGCCGCCTGCGGCCCGGTGAGCCACACCAACAGTCCCGAGGAGTTCGTGGGCGAGGACGGTGAGCAGGAGGTCTTCGATCGCGGCAACATCCAGATCTGCTCCGGCTGCATCGCGCTGGGCTGCGACGACCTGCTCGACGATTGAAGCCGCTCCTGGTTCGGGCTCAGCCGGGCGGGACCGCGAAGGGCGGCCGCGACAGGCCTGCCGTGCAGGCATCGTCGAGGGCGGCGGGCTCGGGGTTCTCGAAGAACCGCCCGGTGAGCGAGGACTCGCACTCACGGGCATTCGAAGTGCCGTGACCCACGTTGGGCAGCGCCACCACCCGCGAGTTGGACAGGGTCGAGGCGGCGCTACGAGCCGTGGCCGGAGGCGTGACCGGGTCGAGCTCGCCGGCCATCAGCAGCACGGGCACGTCGCTGGTCACGGGTTCGAGGTACTCCGTGGGCAACGCGGCGCGGGGCCAGGGCTCGCACGCGTGACGCAGGCCGTCGAGTGGGGCCGTGCCCATGAACGTTCCCCGGGCCGCGTCGTCGGTGGCCGTGGTCAGCAGCGGAATGTCTTCGGAACAGGCGACCGACAAGAACATGCCCAGGTGGATCTGGCTGATGATGGCGACCGTGAGCGGCACCATGAGTGAGAGCATGGGCTCGTAGTTGCCCGCATCGGCGGCGGTCAACATCGCGGGGAGCCCGGCCGACCACGACGCGTCGTAGAGCGTCAGGCGCAGGCCATCGGCGAACATCTCCCGGGTGAGGGTGATGGTGGCCGGCTGCTTGGTGCGTGGATCGGTGACGGTGACCTCGGCGGGCGCCTTGGCGAGCCGGTCGAGGATGCGATCGAGGGTGGCGGCACCGTCGGGTAGAACGCGGGCGCACCCCGCATCGGCGGCACAGTCGGCGATGAGCCGCTCGAAGGCCGCTTGGCCAACGGGGGCGAAGGTGGCGGGGAAGGGCTGTCCGGGAGGGGCGACGCCCCACAGCACCGCGCTGCGCACGTGCTCGCCGTGCTGCCGGATGTAAGCGAGGCCCGCCCGGGTCCCGTACGAACCGCCCCACAGGTTGATGGTGTCGTAGCCCAGGGCGGCTCGCACATCGTCGAGGTCGTCCATGGCGGTGGGGGTGGCGTACTGGGTGAGGTCGGCGGGCAGCTCGTCGCGACACTGTCTCAGGAACGCGTGGTTGTCGGGGTGCCAGGGGCCGCGCAGCATGGCGTCGAGGGACTCGGGGACGCACTGCAGGCCGTTGGACGCGCCCGTGCCCCGCTGGTCGACGAACACCAGCGGGCGGGTCTCGTTGGCCCGAGCCAGGGAGGCACCCGCGATGGGCAGGGCTTGGGTCGCCGCTTGGCCGGGGCCGCCCGCGAGCACGAAGACCGGGTCGGGCTGCGCCTCGTCGGCGTTCTTGGGCGGGAGCACGACGAAGGCGAGGTCGATGGTGCGGCCGGAGGCGGTCGCCCGGTTCTCGAAGACCTTCACCGAGCCGCAGCGCGCCCGCGCGGACAGGCCCCGCGGGCAGTTGGCCTCGGTTACCACCGGACTCGGAGTGGTGGCAGTCTCGGGGGGCTGCGAGCCCTCGGTGGGGACCGTGACGGCGGTGTCTGGGCGGCACCCCGCCGTCCCGAGGGCGAGGAACAGGCCGTAGTGGGCCAGTCGAGGGCGCGCAGACATTCGCATGGGCCTTTCGACACCGGAGGGTACACGAAGGTTGCACCTCGGCCGGCCGCGCGAATGTGCGTCAGGCCGTGGGTTCGAGGGCGGCGACGAGCTCGGCCCCGTCCTCGTCCTGCTCGTCCTCGGCCTCTTGTTGGGCGCGGGCGGCCTCGAGGGCGCGGACCGCCTGGTTGTGGTCGGCGATGAGGATCGAGCCGCCGAGGACATCGGTGACCCACATCAGCGCGAGCAGCAGAAACCGCCCCGCCCCGAGGGGCACCAGCATCACCACGAGCAGGGAGAAGAAGAACAACATCCCGGCACGACGGCTTCTGCCCGCGTGCAGATGGGTGACCCCGAATAGCGGGAGAAAGGGGATGAACAAGATCAGCGGGAGGATCCCCCAGGACTTGCGCTTGGTCTGAGCCGTCGGCTCGACGCCGTCGTTGGCGGCTACGGGCTCGGCGTTTCGGTACGGCGAACCGGGGGCCGGGTCTTCGCCTTCGCGCTCGGGCTGATCGAAGGGCCCCACGATGTCTTCCACGACTTCGCGGGCGAGCGCCAGCCCGGCCCGCGGCACGAACACGCGAGGAGGGATCATGGCGCCGTGCAGCGGGCCCAACACGCCGTACGCATGTTCGCCGTGGATCTGGCAGGGCACGCCGCGCGCCTCGAGGGTGGCGCGGACCGTCTGCAACTCCGCGATGGAGTGACACTCGACCAACAGGACCCAGTCGCGTTCCGACGCCATCGACCCGACTATAGTGATCGCCGACCGCAATCTCTGACACTCTCTCGCCGCAGCCGCCGTCGATTTCGAACGGCAGGCCACGGGACCCGCTGGCACGGACTCGGGGAACGAACACCGTTGGTCCGCTACGCACCTCGGACTCGACGCGACGAGCCGAGCGCGCGTCGTTCCGCGGTATCGTTCGTGGCCGGGTCTGGTGAAGACCGGCCCGTCTACTGTCACAACCCGCTCCCATCGAGGACCCCATGCCCGATCCGACCTCGAGTGCTCCCTCTCGAGACAAGGCCGTGTATCACGCCCACAAGCTGCGTCACGGCATCACTCACACCTTCCCCGACGGCGGCGTACCGGAGATGACCGTGCTGCTCGGACCGCTGGCGACTCGGCCGGGGCAGGACGTCAACCTCTCGCTCGTCTATCCCGCCCTCGACGATCGACCCGCGCCCACGATCCGAGTTCGCTTCGTCACGAAGAAGCAGTTTCCCGAGATCATTCAGTGCGGACCAGATGCCCCCGCGGTCCCGGCTGGGTTTCACCAGTGGCCCACCGTGCCCGTCGAAGAGCGACAGGGCCGCGACGAGGTCGTGCTGGACGACGAAGCGCCCGGGCAGATGAAGGACAGCTGGCGCCGACGCATGCAGGTGCCGGAACAAGAGCCCATGCCCGAGGCGGTCGCGGTGGCCCAGCACGCGCTGCGCTTCGTCGCCGACGAGCGCGAAGGCGTCTACGTGATCGAGGTCGATTGCGGCGAGCAGCCCGAAGGGCCCTACGAAGGAGCGCGGCACGTGCACTACGTCGACCACGTGTTCCTGTACAACCGGGCGCCCTCCAAGTTCCCCACGCCGGAGGTGGAGGACCTCGGCGAGCTGCTGCGCGATGCGGTCAACTTGTCGACCAAGCACGGCTACGTGTGGTTCGTGCATCCCATCTTCGTGGCCGAGCAGATGCTCAATGTCACCGTCGCGAAGGAGGTCCGCGAAGAGACCTGCTACTGCGAAGACCTGCCCGACGATCTCCCGGCATACGACGACCAGCTGCTCGGGCTCATCTACGGGCGGACGCTGGCCGGCATGCAGCGGATCTGCCTCGACCTCGACGTCGAAGCGGACGAGTGCGTGGAGACGGACGCCATGGCGGTACAGGTCGACAACCCGGTCGAACTGACCAAGCTCTTCGAGGAGATGCGCTGATGGCCTTCTCTCCCGGAACCTTCGACATCTTGGCCGAGGTGCATCCCGCGGCGCTCGACGTGGTGATCGACATCATCCTCGAGCAGCTGCGTGCCCAGGGCAAGACCACCTTCACCCAGACCATCGGCAGCAGCGGCACCGCAATTGGGGGCCAGGTCGACGTGGAACTCACCGACCTCAGCGTACCCGGCGTGCGCAGCCTCGATCTGGCCGATCGCTTCAAGCCGGGCAACACACTGGCGAGCTTCCGCGTCGATGCGCAGCTCCAGGTCACCGTGACCGTCTTCGGCTTGACCAATACCCTGACCGAGAGCTTCTTCATCTCGCTGGTCGACCTGCAGTTCGGCATCTTCACCACGCCGGGCGGGCTGCCCGTGGGGGTCTCGCTCGGACTTCAGCAGATCGACATCGACGCCGGAGGGCTCCAGACGCTGCGGGCCCTCAACCCTGCGCTCGACGTGTTGGCCGACTTCATCGCGCTCGGTGTGCGGACCCTGCTGTCGCCGCTGGGGCTGGTGCCGATTCCGATCCTGCAGTTCGCGGATGCGTTCGTGCAGCTGGGGCTCTCGTTCGAGCCTCCCTCGCCGCACCTGGGCACCAACCAGGCCGGGGATGCGCTGGCCATCGCGGCGGACTTCAAGGCGGCGGGCAACAGCAGCGACATCGCCGTCGTCACCGACATCATCCCCGCGGGGAGCCCCTTCAACGTGGCCACCGTGCTGGCGGATCGCCCCATCAACCAGCTTCTGCCCTCGCTGCTGGCCAGCAACCAGCTGCCCCGCAGCATTCCCACCTCGGGGGCGAACTTCTCGGTGCGGTCCACCAACGTCGCGTTCCTCGATCCCGGGGCGCGGGCGAGCCGGATTCAGGTCGACGCTCACGCCTCGGCTCGCATCAAGGTGCGCAAGGGCGGGTTCTTCGGCAGCCTCTTCGGCAAGAAGAAGAAGGTCACCATCCACGCCTACGCCCGGATGACGCTCGATGCCAGCGTGGTCGATGATCCCGCCACCCAGCTGGCGGTGGTCGATTTTGCCTTCGAGGCGACCTTGCAGGCACGGGCGACGATTCAGAGCGTCCTGGTGGGCACGCTGACCGTGCTGCTGGCGCCCTTCATCGTGCCGTTTTTCATGCTCCTCAGTCAGGTCATCAACTTCGCCGCCGACCAGCTGTTGCCGCTGAGCTTCGACTTCAAGGTCAGCGGCTCGGATCTCGAGGTGCGCTTGACCAAGCTCCAGACGAACCTGCGGCTGGCCTCGGCCGGCTTCACCGAGGCGACGGTGGCGATGCGGCTCGATGCTCGCGGTGATGGTCGATTTGCCCTCGACCACTTCACGCGCCATCAGATCCAGCAGACGGGCATCCCGCTGAAGGTCGGGTACGAGCCGACCTCGCTGGCCTCTCGGGCGGGCGAGCTGTTCTTGGGCGTGGAGCTGGCCAAGCGCTGAGCGAGGTGGGGCGTCGGGTCGTCGCGAGGCGATGGACCCGGCGCCGCGCATGCGCCAGACTGCCGCCATGCCGTCCGCATTCGAGCCCCGCGATCCCGACTGGGAGGGCAAGGTCCGCCGCAGCTTCGAACGCCAGGGGGTGATGGGCTTGTTCGGCGCGCGCTTGGCCGCGGTTCGACCAGGCAACGTACAGATCGAGGTTCCGTTCGCGCAGAAGCTGTCGCAGCAGCACGGCTTCTTTCACGCGGGGATCACCTCGACCATCGCCGACTCCGCCTGCGGCTACTCGGCGTTCTCGTTGTTTCCGCCGGCGACCATGGTGCTGACGACGGAGTTCAAGATCAACCAGCTGGCTCCTGCCGACGGGGAGCGGCTGTTGGCGGTGGGCTCGGTGATCAAGCCGGGGCGGACGCTGACCGTGGTGGAGGCGGAGGTCTTCGTCGACAAGGGGGAGCGGCGGACGCTGTGCGCGAAGATGTTGGCCAGTGTCATCTGCCGCGAAGGGCAGGACGGGTAGGGCAGGCGGCGGCTCAAAGCGACATCATGTAGTCGTACATGTCGCGGCGGCCTTCGGCCCATAGCCCGTGCCGTAGCTCGGGAATGCGGCAGTAGGCCACCTCGCCGCCGTCGACGCATCCCGTGTATCGCAAGCAGGGCTCGGGATCGCGGGCCTCGGTTTGGTCGCTACAGCCCTGGCGTACCCGATAGCCCTCCCGCGTCGCTTCTTCGTCGGCATGACGGGTGGTGTCGTCTTCACCCATCACGCTCAGCACCATCACCTCACCCGCGCAGGTCTGAGCGGCGGCTCCGTTGTACGGATCGCAAAGCCCGGTGCCGTACGAGAAGCAGCGGCCTCCGTTGGGCACGATGGCTCGAATGCGGTCACCCCGGACGCAGCCGAGGTGAAACGCCATCTGCCCGCCGTTGCTGTTGCCGATGACGAAGACCCGGTTGAGGTCGATGCAGTAGTCCGCCGCGATCCGGTCGAGCACCTGGTCGAACACCGTGACGCTGTCGTCGAAGCTGAAGGGCACGAAGTGATTCTCGGGCCAGTTGGGATGCCCCCAGCCCTGGGGCGCGACGTTGATCGAGACTCCGCCGTCGTCTTCGCTGAACACGTCGAGCCGAAACTGGTTGGTGTTCGCCGTACCGCCGACCCCGTGGTAGCTGAAGATCAACGCATGCGGATGCTCGGTATCGTAGGGCTCGGGCACGAACATGTCGTAGGAACGCTCGACGCCGCCGACGGTGGTCGTCTCTCCCGCAATCGCCCCGGTGGCGGGGGCTCGCAGACCACAGCCCGCACTCGGCCGGACGGGCGGCGGACCTCCGCCTCCGGTCGAACCCGTCTCGTCCTCGGAATCTCCGCTCGTGCTCGTCGTGGAAGGACTGTCGTCGTCGGAGCCGGTCTCGGTTTCGTCGGCCGAGCCCGTCGTCGTGGGCATCGGGGCCTCGGCCGTCGAGGCATCGCCGTCGTTCGGCGATGCCAGGCCCGTGCTCGTGCCGCTGCCTCGGCCGGGGTCGAGCGACCCGTCGTCTCCACACCCCAAGGGCAGGCACAGCACCCCCGCCGCGACCCCACGCGTCCAACGATCCAACCGCATCGACCCCAAGCCTGACACGGGAATTCGGCTCGCGCCGGTCTCACCGCGCGGTGTTTTTGCGAGGAGTTTTGCTCGCTGATCGCGGCGTAGTGGTCCTGGGTGGCGATACAGACGATGACCGCCCGATCACCACGAGCACGCTTGCGCCTGTCCCATCGCGCACAGGTCTGCCATCGCGTCGCGGATCTGCTGCAGGCGTGGATGTTCGTCGCCCAGGCTCGCTCGAAACGCGACCGCGGCCTCGTTCATTCGGGTGAACGCGGGCTCGTAGTGTCCCTGCGCCAACAATGCCCGACCGATGTCGAAGGTCGTCTGGGCGGTCTCGTGATGCTGCGGCCCGAGCAGGGCTCGCTGCACCCGGGCCGCCTGCTCGAAGTGGCGTAGTGCGGTCGTGGGCTCTCCGCGTTGCAGCTGCGCCCGACCGATGTCGTCGAGGATTCGCGCCGCCACGCGATGGTGTCCGCCCACGCTCTTGTCGAGGATGTCGTAGCCCGATTGGAAGTAGCGCAGCGCCTCGTCCAGCTCGCCGCGGGCCAAGTGTACGCGGCCGATGCTGCTGTGACTGCGCGCGACGTCGGGGTGCCCCGGCCCGAGGCTCTCGCTGCGCACCCGGAGCGCCCGGCGGTGCCATCGCGTCGCGTCATCGACTTCCTGCCGCCACAGCGCGAGGTTCCCCAGGTTCGCGTAGCTATGCGCGGCCTCGGGGTGGTCGTCGCTCAAGACCTTCTGCCGCAGCCCCAGCGCGCGGTGGTGCCACAGCTCGGATGACTCATAGTCGCCGTCGACCTCGTGCACGAGCGCCACGTTGTTGGCCCACTGCGCGGCATCGAGTCCGTCCATTCGCCCCAAGCGCTCGAGCAACCCCTCCGCCACGTCGGCCCACTGGAGCGCCTCGTCGATGCGCGTGAGGTGATAGCCCTGCACCCGCAGCAACATCGTGGCCGCTCGTGCGGCCAGCGGATCGCTGCCGGACGCGAGCGCGAGCTTGAACGCGGTGCGCAGCTGCTCGAGGACCTCGGCGTAGCGACCGAGCTCGCTGTGGGCATCGGCGACCGCGATCCGAGCCTCGGCCTCGAGCGGCGGCCACTCGAGCGTCATGGCCGTCGAGACCGCCTGCTGGGCCAGCGCGCCGCCGCCCCAGTAGTCGCCCGCGTCTCGCAGCGCGGACGACCGCGCGAGCTGCTCGCGAACCTTGCTCAGCCGTGGGTCCTGGTGCAGTCGCTCGGGGATCACCGGTCGTTGCGCCATCGCTCGCTCGTCGGCGCAGGACTCGAGCTGGCTGAAGTTCGCGGCCGCCTTGGCGGCCCCCGCCACCATGTCGACGTTGGCATCGCCAAAGACCTCGAGCATGACCGCCAGCTGCTCGCGTTGCTCGTCGAAGCAGGTGGTCGCCATCTGAAGCTTGGCGGGCTCCAGCCCTTCGTCCCTGCGCGCCTGCAGGCAAAGCTGGGTGCGGTCGCGGGCCCAGCGAGCCGTCCAGGGATCGAGCCAGGCCGACATGCGCTCGTGGCTGGCCTCGGCGAAGCTCGAGCCGGTCTCCATGAATGCGTGCCGAAGTCGGGCCCGCGCATCGTCGTTCCAGACCTCGTCGATCTCCTGCCCTTCGGTGTTGCACTGATCGACGATGCGGTCGGCCCGTTGATGGGCGAGGGTGGTGCTGGTGAAGGTGGTGAGCAGGGCGAGGCCCGCAGCCACGCCGGCCGCGATGAACACCCGTCGCCGTCGCCATGGGTCGCGGGACAGACGGTTGAGCAGCTCGTCCATGCTGCCGAAGCGCTTGCTCGGCTCGACCGCCAGTCCGCGGAGCAGCAGGGCCCGGACCCACCGCGGCACGTCGCTCGAGCGGGGCTCGGGGCGAAGCTCGCCGGCCAGGATCGCGGCTGCGAGCTCGGCCGCGTTGTCGCCCGGGAAGGGGCACTCGCCGTAGAGCGCCTCGTGCAGCGTCACGCAGAAGCTGAATTGATCGGAGCGGGCATCGGCCGGGCACCCGCTGAGCTGCTCGGGCGCCATGTAGGCGGGCGTACCGAGCAGCGCCCCGGCCTTGGTCAGGCCATCGAACGGCGTGGTCTCGAGAAATCCGTCGGGAGCAGGCGACACGAACGCGGGCTCGAGGTCGTCATGGCCGCCCGCGCGCACGAGCCCGAAGTCCAGCACGACCACGCGGCCGTCGCGACGGATCATCACGTTGTCGGGCTTGAAGTCGCGATGCACCAGCCCGTGATCGTGCGCGGCCGCGAGCCCTCGACCCGCTTCGATCACCACGCCCAGGATGTCTCGCCAGCTTCGCTCCCGTTGCAGCGTCCACAGGCGCAGCGAGTCGCCATCGATGAACTCCATGGCCATGAACACCTGGTGGTCCACGGTGCCCACGTCGTGCACGGTGACCACGTTGGGGTGCGACAACCGAGCCATGGCCTGCGCTTCGCGAAGCAGCCGGGCGGGCCCCGATTCGCCCGCCAGCGGCCGCACGAGCTTGATTGCGAGCTTGCGGTCGAGCTGCGGATCGTAGGCCGCATACACCATGCCCATGCCGCCCATGCCCAGCGGCTCGAGCAGCAAGTAGCGACCCAGGCTGCCCGATCGCACCAGCGACGAGGGTGTCCGACGACGAGGCGCGGGCGCCTCCCCGGCGGCGCACGAATCCCCGGGCAGGGTTTCGGCTCCGCTATCCACGCTCGCGCACTGTAACACTTCGACCTCGTCGCTCGCGGCGAGGGTGGGGCGCTTTCGCTCCGTGCACAGACGTCGACGCGACGACCGCCGACGCCGTCACCGCCGAGCGCCAACACGAACACCAACATGGTCATCGTCGATGCGTTCACTCGGTTCGTGGGTGTCACGTTCCGGTCGGGCCTCGGGTGCAGACCACGGAGTGGATCCGGCTGTCACTTCGAGCGGTCGTGGTTGGAGTTCGCGGCATGCATCGAGCGAGCGGGGGTGATCCCAAACTCGCCCGATTCGGGCCCCCGTCGGTGAATGGCGGCCGCTGTTCCCCGCCTGGCTGCGTATCGACCGGGGTGGATCGCAGCGGTGATATGATCGATCGCGGCGGTTCGCCCCTTCTCGAGCTTGGATTGGAGCCTGAACGATGAAACTAGCCCCGACGTCTCTTCCCGTGTTGATGGCTGCGGCCACGCTCGTCGCCTGCGGACCGAGCACCGCCGAGACCGAGCCCGGTCGCGAGACGGGCTCGTGCATCGAGGACGAGTGCCTCGGTGACCTGGTGTGCGTGGCGGACATGTGTGTCGATCCCAATGCTGGTGCCACGGACACGGGGACGCCGAGCGTGGACGACTCCGGCACGGGCTCGGGTACGGTTCCCGGGTCCGACGAGACCCAGGGCGAGCCAGAGACGCTCGACTCGGTGAGCCTGCTGGTCGTGCTCGACAACTCGGGCACCATGGGGGAAGAGCAGGGCACGCTGAGCTTCTCGATGCGGGCGGTTCCCGCCGCGCTCGATGCCCTGGGCGTCAACTGGCGCATGGGCATCACCACCACCGACAACGGCAACCCCTGGTGTCAGGGCACGGGGCCCGAGGGCGGGGCGCTGCGGCTCACCTCCTGCCGTTCGCGGCCGGCGGAGTTCGTGTTCAACGGAGCCATGGACATCGATGCGTTCGAGATCTGCGAGGTGCCCTGTCCGCCCGAGTGGGAGACGATCGAGATCGAGCCCAGCGGGATCTTCGACGACCCGACGCCCGCCGTGCGGCCGTGGGTGGAGAGCATGGGCGGACAGACCAACCTCCCCGAGGGCCTGTTCTACGAGGACGCGGTCGAGTGCCTGCTGCCCCAGGGCATCAACGGGTGCGGCTTCGAGTCACCGCTGGAGTCGATGCGAAGTGCCATCCGGCGGGCGCAGACCCCCGGCGACCCCAACTACGGCTTCTTGCCGCCGGGTTCCTTGCTCGTGGTGTTGATCGTGACCGACGAGGTGGACTGCTCGTACAACCCCTCCCACGAGACGATTTTCCTGCCGGAGGGCGAGCGGGTGTTCTGGTCTGATCCCGACGCCGCGGCCCCGACCTCGGCGGTGTGCTGGAACGCCGGGGTGGCGTGCGACGGCGCCGACTGTCGCCCCGAGAATTTCGATCCCAGCGGCGGCGTGGTGGATCCGGCCACCGCGGAGAACGACGCGGTCTTGTACCCGCTGACGCGCTACAGCAACGAGCTGGCCGCGCTGGACGACGCGGTGATGGTCACCATCAACGGCATCCAGCCGGGGGGCACCGTGCAGTACGAGCCGGGCACCGACCAGGATTTCCTGCGGAATTTCGGCATCGGGGCGGGCTGCACGAGCAGCGCCGGGCCGGCGGTACCGCCCGTCCGCATTCGCCAGCTGGCCGCCACGGTCAACGGCGATGTCGCGTCGAACCAGGTCTCGATCTGCCAGGCGGAGTACGACGACGCGGTGGAGGCCATCGTGGCCGCCGTGCAACAGCGCTTCCCCTGAGCCCGGGTCGCAGCACGGAGGCCGCCATCGTGCCCGCCGAGGCTCGATGGCGTGTGTGCTGCACCCCACAGGTCAGTCTTAAAACACGAATCTTAAAATCCTGAATGGGCGGGACCGTTCGGTCGACGGTCCCGAGGGCGGGTGCTACTCGTGACACCGAGGGAGACGGCCGTACCGTCGCCCAGAGTCGAGTATCCATGAACTTGCGCTTTGTTGCGTCGAGCCTCGCGTTCGCGACCGGTCTCCAATGGGGTATTGCCTGTGGCGACGAGGCGCCCTGTACCCCCGGCTCCGAGGCGTGTGCGTGCACCAGCGAGGGCCTGTGCCTCACCGGTCTGACGTGCCTGTCCGGTTTCTGTGTCGACCCCGATGCCAGCCCGATGACCGAGGGGTTCCCCAGCGCGGCCGCGGACACGGGGGACGGCACGGGGCCGAGTTCAGGCTCGGGACCGCAGCCCGACCCCGACTCGGGGACGCAGGAGACCGGAGGGCAGGACGTCCCGCTCGACTCCGTCAGCATCCTGGTGGTGGTCGACAACACGGGCACGATGGGCGACGAGCAGGCGGCGCTGAGCGAGGCGCTGGGCGAGGTCCCGGGGGCCCTCGAAGCCATGGGTATCAGCTGGCGGCTGGGCATCACCACCACCGACGACGGCAACCCCTGGTGCCAGGGCACGGGGCCCGAGGCGGGCGAGCTGCAGCTGTCGTCCTGCCGCTCGCGACCCGACGAGTTCGTCTTCGACGGGCTCATCGAGGTCGATGTCTACGATATCTGCGAGAACCCGTGCCCGCCCGAGTGGGCGACGATTCAGGTCGAGCCGACCGGCATCTTCGACGACCCCGTGCCCGAGCAACGCCCCTGGATGGAGAGCATCGCGGGTGACAACAACCTCCCCGCCGGGCTGAGCTATCCCGACGCCGTGCACTGCCTCGTGCCGCAGGGCATCTCCGGCTGCGGCTTCGAGGAGCCGCTCGAGTCCATGTACAAGGCGGTCTTGCGCGCTCAGACGCCAGGTGAGGACGGCTACGGCTTCGTTCCCCCGGGGGCGTTGCTCGTGGTGCTGTTCGTGACCGACGAGGTGGATTGCTCGTACAACCCGGACCACGAGACGATCTTCTTGCCCGATGGCGAGCGGGTCTTCTGGGAAGACCCGACCGCGGCCGCCCCTTCGTCGGCGCTGTGCTGGAACGCGGGGGTCTCGTGCCTGGGCGAACAGTGCGAGGCGGAGAACTACGGGGTCACCGGGGCGCCCGTGGCCGGCGGCACCGAGCTCGAAGACGCGGTCTTGTACCCCGTCTCGCGCTATGCCGATCAGCTCGCCGCGCTCGATGATGCGATCGTCATGACCATCAACGGCGTGCAATCCGACGGTGGCGTCGTCTACCAGCCGGGGACCGACCCCGACTTCGTGGCGGACTTCGGCATCGGTCCCGGCTGCGAGGGGCCGCATGGGCCCGCCGTGCCTCCCGTGCGGGTTCGGGAGCTGGCCATGCAGTTCACGGGCGCCACGAGCCAAAACGAGTTCTCGGCCTGCGACCCCTCGTACGCCGATGCGATGGACGCGATGGTGTCCGCGATTCAGGCACGCCTGCGCTGAGGGGGCCCCGAAACGACGAAGACCGCCTTCGGACCCGAGCGGGCTCGAAGGCGGTCTTTCGTGCGTGAGCGGGGCTCAGCGCGCGGCGGTGTTGCCCACCGGGCGATAGTCTCGGCACGGCTGACCGCGCAGCGAGGGGCAGGCAGGCAGCTCGGGCGCCACGTCGACCCCGGTCACGACCGGCATCACGATGGAGGAGGCTTGCTCTCCGCCGCGCCCGACGAGGAAGGTGGGCGGCGAGTCGTAGTCGGGCGCCTCGAACTCCCAGGTCCCATGGTTGCGCCCGGGGGCGCTGACCATCACGCGCAGCGAAGACCCGGCGCGGAAGGCATGGGCGGTCGAGGGAATCTCGATGCGCGCCTGCACGTACTCGCCGGTCGGCACGGACTCGAAGTCCTCCATGGTGTAGCTGCGGACGATGCGGAGCTCGTCGGAGGCGGCCTCGTCGAATCGCCGATGGCCCAGGCGCAGCCAGCCCGACTGCACCAAGGTCTCGATCCCGTCGGGGCGCACCTCGGTCAGGGTGACCTGCACGGTGACGTCGTCGACCTCGCTCCGCATCCACAGGTCGGCGTAGCCCGGCCCGGCGATGACCGTGTCCGCGGCGAAGGGCTCGGTGACATAGGACAGCAGGTCACCCTCGGCGAACTCGGTCCAGTCGATGTCCCACAGCGGCACGGACAGCTGATAGCCCTCGGGGCCGAAGAAGGTCTCCTCCCCCGCGGGGGCATCGAAGCGGTACGAGTCCGCGCCCGCGGTGGCGGGGCTGTCCGAGCTGAGCAGACCGGACTCGTCGAAGTACCAGCGGGTGGGCGTGGCCTCGGCGGGCGGCCAGGTGTCGTAGGCACTCTCGAAGCGACCGAGCGGTGCCCCGGGGACCTCGTGGCCGGCTCCGTTTTCGAAGATGACCCGGACCGGAGGCTCCTGCAGGTAGTGGGCGAGGGCACCCTCGTAGTCGTCGTCGGCGAACTCGGTGAAGCGATCGTCCTCGAAGCCGAGCCCCTCCGCACCGAAGGCCGAGCCGAACTCGGCCCCGGCCGCGGCCCGCACCAGGTCGTTCATGCGGGGCACCCGACCGGCGACGTAGAACTCGAGGAACTCCCACCAGCGCGTGAGCACCAGGGGCGCATAGCCATCGGGATGGCGGCCGTTGTAGAGGATGAACTTGTTCTCCTCGCGCTCGGCGTAGCGGTCGAACATGCTGGCGAACTGGGCCCCCGTCTGCTCGTCCTGGAACGCCCCCGTGTGATAGACGGGCACGTCGATCTGCTGGATGAGCAGCGGCAGGCTGCGGTCGTCGGCGTCGCGGGGGCGGAACTCGAGGCCGTGCAGGAAGGACTCGAAGTCGATGTTCTGCGAGCGCAGGACCAGGTTCTCCTCGCAGGCGGCATCGCCCGCGTCCACGCGCTCGGTGACCCAGTTCATGCCTCCCGCCTCGGCCTGCGAGTTGCGGTTTTCGATCCACTGCCGGGTGAAGCCGGAGTTGTACACGCCGCCCGGCCACTGCATCTCCCAGGGATCAGCGATGGTGGACAGCGGCGTGATGGCCGACAGCGAGGGCGGCCGCGTGGAAGCGACGAAGAGCTGGGCGATGCCGGAGTACGAAAGGCCCACCATGCCCACCGTGTTGCCCAAGACCCAGTCCTGGCGGGCGACGGTCTCGACGACGTCGTAGCCATCGGCGTGCTGGGCCGGGTTGAACACGTCGAAGACGCCGCCCGAGCAGCCGGTGCCCCGCATGTTGACGCCGACGGTGGCATAGCCGAGCAGGTTGGCGATCATCGAGCCGGGCTCGACTCGGTCGGGGCGGGATGGTGAGTAGCCCGAGTACTCGACGACGGTGGGCCAGGGCCCCTCGCCGTAGATGTTGCGGTCGGGGAAGCGCACCATCACGCTCAGCTGCACGCCGTCGCGGACCTCGACGTAGTTGAAGCCGTCGTTGGGGTCCTCGCCGGTATCGATGCCCAGCGCGGAGGTGAAGATGCCCTTGAGCACCTGGTCCTCGTAGAGCGCGGGATCGGGCACATCGTCGACGCCGAGCACGGAGAAGGGCTCGGTGGTCTCGATGGGATCGGTCTCGTCGTTGCGGATGACGTAGCCGTCGCCCGCCTTGAGCGTGCCGCCCTCGAGCACGGGGAACATGGTGGATTCGCCGGCCTCGAGCACGATGTGCTCGTCGGGGATATAGGCGAAGTGGGCCAGGCCTCCCTCGTCGGTGATCATGGTGAGCAGCGCGTCGCCCTCGGGCCCATAGAGGGTCAGCGGCACGCCGGGCTCGGCCCCGACGACGGTCGCGATTTCCACCCCCGGCCGGACCTCGAAGGTCGCGGGCGTGGTGTTCTCGCCTCCGCTGGAGGTCTCGTCCGCCTCGGCCGTGGTGCTGGCCATGTCGGGGCCGGTACTGCCGGTCCCCGCATCGTCGACGCTCGGCGCGTCATCACTCGGGCAGCCCGCGAGGGCCAGGCCCATGATCATCACTCCCCAGTGCAAACGTTCGTTCATCTCAATATCCACTCCCCAATGGCGCGCACGATACACGAGGACCCGGTCGCCGGGGCCGCGGTCTCGATGGACGCAGACACCAGTGCCGGGCCGTTTTTCCGGGCTCTGACGCGGTTTGGGCGCCCTGCAGCCGCGGATTGTGCAAGTTGCCCAACGCGATTGTGCAACTTGCCCAGTACGCCTCGACCCGGCCCTGCGTTTTCGGCACGATGGCCAACGCACGCATGAGCACGGGGCAGGATCGACGTCTGTACTGGGCCGGACTGCTCGCGTTGCTGGCGTTGGGGATCGCGTGGATCGTCTGGCGAACCCCCACCGCAGACCCGGATGCCGAAGCCGACGCCGAGCCGGTCGTGACCTCGATCGATGCGGGCGGGGGCGAGGCGTCGGGGGCCATCGCTCGCGTGCAGGGCAAGGTCTACGTCGAGCGTCTGCGTCCACGACCGGAGCCGCTGGTCGAGGTCGTGCTCGACTCGGGTGGCGGCGTGTCGGCGAAGTGGGCGGAAGGGCGCGCCCCGGACGATGAACGCGCGGCGCCCGAGCCAGACGGAGGCACGGGCGGCACCCCCACCGAGCCGGAGGCGCCGAGCGGCGAGGGCGAGCCGGCAGGCTCGGGGGATGCAGGCGCCCCCGCGAAGGACGAGCCGGAGCATCCCGAGGTCGACCTCGAGCCGCCCTCAGGAGAGTGCCGAGTCATCGCCTGGCAGTCGGGCACGCAGGTCTCCGAGCCCACGCCCTGTGCGGCCGATGGTGCGTTCGAGGTCGAGCTGAACCCCGGGGTCCACGGGCGGACCGCCTTCGAGATCCTGGTGCCCGGCCACCTGCGAGCGGTACTGGAAGTCGACGTACCCGAGGGCGGGGTGGGGCGGCTGCCTCCGGTCGCGCTCGGTCAGGCGGAGACCATCGAGGGCCAAGTGGTCAACAGCGCGGGCGAGCCGATGCCCGGGGTGGTGGTGGAGGCGATGCCTCAGCCCAACCTGGGGGAGCCGGAGCCCTGGCGGGCCACTTCGGATGCGCAGGGCCAGTTTGCGTTTCGCACGCTGCCGCCGGGTCCGGTCACCGTGCAGGCCGAGGCCCCCGCGCATGCACCCACGGTGGTCGAGGCCATCGCTCCGCAGAGCGGTCTGCTGCTGACGTTGCAGTCGCTGCTCGAGCTCGGGGGGCGTGTGGCCGGGCCGGCCGAGGTGCTGGCGCGCGCCCATGTCCGCATCGAAGGCAGCGGCATCTGGCCCGCTGCCGAGCACCCCGTGCAGGCCGACGGGCGCTTCACGATCCCGGCCGTTCCCGAGGGCATCTATGCGTTGGAGGCGGTCGTCGAGGCCGAGATGCCCGGGGAGCCGGAGTTCGCCTCGATCCCGCTCGAGAACGTGGCACCGCCGCTCACCCTCACGCTGGCCCTGGTCCCCGCTCATCGCGTGCCGGTCGAGGTGCGAGACCCGAGCGGCAACCCGGTGGCGGGGGCTCGGGTCGTGCTGAGCAACTCGAGCGTGGGTCTGTTGCCCAAGTTCGCGCTGACCGACGAGGCGGGCCAGGTCGACGTGGGCCCGGTGGTGCCCGGACCCTACGTGGTGCGGGCCCATGCCGAGGGGTTCTTGTCCGCATCGCCGATCGCGGTGACGGTGGACGGCTCGGCGCTGCCCCGCCAGGTGCTCACCCTCGCTCAACCGGGTCGCATCGCCGGGCAGGTGGTGGACCAAGACGGACACCCGGTGGCCGATGCTCGCGTGGAGCTTTGGGCCGAGCACCTGTTCACGGCCGGCGAGAGCGGCACCCGAGAGCGCATGGCCAAGGTGGCCCTCCAGGCCGCGGGATCGCTGGGGGTGACGACGGGGCCGGTCCCCGCGGTCCCCGTGGGCGATGCCTCCGTGTCCGACGACAGCCCCTCGACCCGCACCGACCGCGACGGGCGCTTCTCGTTCGCCATGCTGACGCCCGGGCGTTACCGGCTCGAGGCCAGTCACGGACGCTTCGCTCGCAGCGAGGAGACCACGGTCAAGCTGGGGGCCGGCCGCACGCGCTCGGATCTTCGCCTGGTGCTGCGGACCGGCCATCGCCTCACAGGGCGGGTCTTCGACGGCAACGATCGCCCGGTCGAGCACGCCACGCTTCGCTTCGGAGCCGGACGCAGCGCCACCACCGACGATCGCGGGGTCTTCGACGGCGGCATCCATCGCGGTCGCGTCCGCGTGATTGCATCGGCGCGCGGCCTGGCGCCGCGAGAGCTCGAGGTACGCATCGACGACGAGCCGGTCGACATCGAGATCGTGCTCGGGCGCGCGCGGGCGCGGCTGTCCGGGCGCATCGAGGGCGGCAACGGAGAGGCGCTCGCCAACGCTCGGGTCACGCTGCGGACCCTCGACGGCCTGTCGTCGACGCGGATCGAGTGGACGGACGATCGGGGCGTGTACACCTTCGAGGAGCTGCCTCCGGGCGCGGTCGAGCTCGAGGTCGATCATCCCGACTACGGTCCGCGCACCACTCGGCTCCAGCTCGCCGACGAGCAAGCGGACGAGCGGATCGATCTCGACCTGCGCAAGGGGTGGTCCATCGAGGTCGAAGTCGTAGCCGAGGGCACGGGCGAGTCGCTGAAGGGGGCGCGAGTGGAGGGCGGGGGCCAGCGGGTGCGGACCGACGCCGACGGCCAGGCCACGCTGACGCAGCTGGTCGAAGACGAGGTCACGGTGGTGGTGCACGCCGTGGGCTACGGCGAGCGGCGACTGTCGCTTTCGCGCGACGATGGCGATCGTCAGGGTCGTCGGGTGGTGCTCTCCGAAGGCGGAGGCGTCCGCGGGCGAGTGACCGACTACCGCGGCGACCCGGTGCCGGGCGTGGAGGTGGTGGTCCGGGACCTCGAGGGCACCGTGCTGGGCCGGGCGCGGACCGACGGCCGCGGTCGCTTCGACGTGTCGGGCTTGCCTGCGACCGACGTCGAAGTTGCGGCGCAGCCGCCACCCGAGCGCGAGGATGAGCTTGCGCCGACGGCGCAAAATACCGATGTATTGCGGGGGCACGTAACCAAAGGGGTCGACCTGCGGTTTGACAGGCGTTAGAGCGCACGACTACCGTCGTCAAACCACGCTTTCAGCGGAAGAAACACCAATGAATTCGGCCCCGATCATCGCCCGCCGCCTGTTGTTCACCGCCCTCGGACTGGGCCTCGTTGCCGGCTGCGACAACAAGCCCGCGACGACCACGACCAGCCCCACCGCCGAGGACAGTTCCGCCAGCGCCAAGGCCGAGCCCGCCGACAAGGCGAACAAAGCCGAGCCCGCGAAGACGGCCGACGATGGCGCCAAGACCAAGGTCGTCGACGGCAAGGCGCCTGGCGACGATCGCTACGCGCTGCTGGTCGAGCCGCCCACCGACGCGGCGGCCGGCAAGGAAGGCGAGGTCGTGGTGCGGGTCGTGCCCAAGGAGCCGTGGCACATGAACCTGGACTTCCCCACCTCCATCAAGATGGACGACGCCCCGGCCGGGGTCACCCTGGCCAACGCCAAGCTCAGCAAGGCCGACGCCCGCAAGCTCGACGACACCTCCTGCGAGTTCGCCGTCAAGTTCACCCCGGACGAAGCCGGGGAACATGCCTTCACCGGCAAGTTCAAGTTCGCGGTGTGCCAGGACGAGGCCTGCTCGCCCGTCACCGAGGACCTGTCGTTCAAGGTCGCCGTCAAGTAGCGCGAACCCGCGACTTCACGTGACCCCCACGGAGCAGGTGCCCGGCCCAATGCGAGGCCCGGCCAGGCTCCGCTGGGGGTTTCGACGTTCAAGGCCCCACGGGCGCTGGACTTGATAACATGCCGGCCACGTGAACGACGTCGAGCCCTCCGATCTCGATCCCGAAGCGGTCGCCCGCATCGAGTCCCTGGCGTCTTCGGTCTCCGAAGAGTTTCGCACCACGCGACGGTTGCTCAGCTTCGACGAGTGGTTCGCGCTGCTGTCGAAGGAGCCGACGGTTCATGCCCGCAGCGCGGCCCAGTACGTGCGCGATGCCTTCGAGCACTTCGGGACCCGCAGCGTGCGGACGCCCAAGGGGCAGATTCAGCGCCACTGCTTGTTCGACAGCGAGTTCGACGGCTGGCATCGGCTCGTCGGGCAAGAGGAGGCACAAAACGAGCTGTACGAGGCGATCCAGGGCTTCGTACGCCTGGGTCGCGTCAACAAGCTGGTGCTGCTGCACGGCCCCAACGGCAGCGCCAAGAGCACGCTGCTCGAGTCGATGCAGCGCGCGCTCGAGGTCTACTCCCGCACCGAGCGAGGGGCGCTCTATCGCTTTGCGTGGGTGTTCCCCAATCGGCGCCAGAGCACGGGCGGCATCGGGTTTTCGGCCAACGAATCTCTTCGCGATGCCCTCGGCGAGGAGACCTTCGCTCGGCTCGCCTCCGACGAGATGGACGCGCGGGTCATCGACGAGTTCAAAGACCCGCCGCTATTCCTCATCCCGGTCGCCTCGCGCCGCACCCTACTCGAGGAGATCCTGGGCGAGGAGCGGCAGTTCGTCATCAGCGACGTCGTGCTGCACGGCGAGCTGTCCCATCGCAACCGCAAGATTTTCGACGCGCTGCTCGCCTCGTACAAAGGCGACCTCCGCAAGGTGCTCCAGCACGTCCAGGTCGAGCGCTTCTTCCTCAGCCGTCAGTATCGGCAGGGCCTGGTCACCGTCGAGCCCAAGCAGACCGTCGACGCCAGCAGCTTCCCCGTGACCCGCGAGGCCGCGTTTGCGGCCATGCCCGCGTCGGTGGGCAGCCAGGCGATGTACGCGGTGCAGGGCGACCTGGTCGATGCCAACCGCGGCATCGTCAACTTCTCCGACCTGCTCAAGCGGCCCTACGAGCACTACAAGTACCTGCTCACCGCCACCGAGACCGGTCGCGTCGCGCTCGACCACGTGATGCTCGGCCTCGACCAGATGCTCACCGCCAGCGGCAACGACCTCGAGCTGCTGCGCTTCCGCGTCACGCAGCCGGCCGAGTACCAGAGCTTCCGCGCCCGGCTCGAGCTCATCCGGGTGCCGTTCTTGCTCGACTTCCGCGTCGAGCGAAAAATCTACCAGGAGCAGGTCGGCGACATCCTGCGCGGGGTCCATGTCGCCCCGCACGTCACCAAGATCCTCGCCCTGTGGGGGGTGATGACGCGGATGCGGCGGCCGCAGGCGGAGCACTATCCGAAGCTCGAGGAGGTCATCAAGAACCTCACGCCGCTGCAAAAGGCCGACCTGTACGCGTACGGCCGGGTTCCACGGGGCCTGTCCAGCGAAGAGGCGCGCGAGCTGCTGGCCGCCGTGCCGCAGATGTACCAAGAGACCTTCCCGCACGCGGTGGTCAAGGCCGATGGCCGCGAGCATCCGCTGGGCGACTACGAAGGCAGCTTCGGCGCCAGCGTCCGCGACCTCAAGGGCGTGCTGCTGGCCGCGGCCTCCGAAGCGGGCGCGTCGTGCCTGACCGTGCCGCGGGTGTTCGCCGAGATTCGCGAGTACCTGAGCGACCACGCCAACTACCGCTGGATGCTCTTGTCCCGCGACGGCTCGTTTCATCACCTCGACGGCGAAGACGGCTCGATCACCGACGCGTGCTGGGAGCGCTGGCTCGACCTGTCCGACCGTGAGGTTCGCGAGGCGCTCGGCCTGGTCGACGAGGCCCGCTACCTCGACCTGTTCCGCAAGTACGTCGTGCACGTCTCGCACTTCGTCAAGCGCGAGCGGCTCTTCGACGAGGTCACGGGCGAGCTGACCGACCCCGACGAGAAGTTCATGGGTGACCTCGAGGGCACCATGGTCTCCGAGCTGTCCACCGACCAGGCGCGCCGTCAGCATCGGGCCGAGGTGTTGTCGCGGATCGGTGCCTGGGCGCTGTCGCACCCGAACGAAGACCCCGCGTACTACGAAATCTTCCCCGACTACTTCGCGCTGCTTCAAGAGGACTACTACAAGAAGCAGAAGGACGCGGTGTCGCGCAGCGTGCAGGCCATGCTCGGCCTGCTCTCCGAGACCGACGCGCCGCGACCCGAAGGCAAGGCGCTCGAGGCCGCCGCCCTCGACAAGGTGCGGCACGCGGTCGAGGTCCTGCTCGGCGAGCACGACGGGGGCGAGCGTCGCGACCGGCATACCCGGGAGACGCTCAAGGAGACCCTCGTCGCGCTGGCCAAGCACCGCTACTAGCGGCGCACGGTCGAGACTCTGGACGACGCGCCTGGGCTCGGCCCGTCGCGTCGTCGGCCCATGGCACATCCGGTCGGTGTGGATCGCCTACCGTCCGTAGAGCGCTCGAATCGCTCGCTTGTCGTCCGCGGTGAAGTCCGGCGCCAGCGGGTTGCCGAGATCGTAGCACGCGTTCATCAACGAAGGCCGTAGCGTGCCGTCGTCCTGCGGCGTGCCTTCGATCCACACCACGCCCGCCTTGGTGTCATCGGGCGGTGTGCCATCGCCACCGCAGCTCACCACGCTCAGCGCATCCGTATGCCGTAGGCCGAACACGTGGCCAATCTCGTGCTGCCAGGCCATGACGACCTCGGCGTCGCTCAACGCCTGTTGCCTCAGGCCCACCCGGATCCGCTTGCCCGGCTTGCCTCCGGTCCCGGGCAGCAGCGATTTCCAGGCGTCGGAGTCGGGGAGGGCGACGGTCTCCACGACGTGATCGCAGGGACCCGGCGCTTGCCCATACACGTGCAGTCGGAACTGCAGCCCGAGACAGTTCCATCGCGCCATGGCGGCCTGGGCCATGTAGTAGAGGCGCGACTGGGCTTCACCCGCGAAGGGGCTCAGGTCGATGCACACGGTGGAGTAAAAGTCGGTGTCGACGCGGCGAAAGGCACGGTAGTGGCGGAAGCTCGTCTCGCCTTGTGCCGGCTCGAAGGTCTCGGCGTCGATGACCATGTCCCCCTGGAGGATGACTTCGCCGTCGACGTACTCGATGTCTCGCTCGGAGTAGCCGGCGGCGAGCAGGCGCTGCGTGATTTCATCGGCGTCCGCGATGATCGGTGTCGGCTCGTCGTCCTCGAAGTCGCAGCCGCTCGCGGTGACGGAGGCCGTCAGAACCACGAGACGGGGGATGATGGTGTTCGACAGCGTGCGCAGCATCGGGACCTCCGCTCTTCCAAGGGGTCACCCTCCGCGCTTCGATTCATTCACGATTGCGCGTTCGCCTCGAAGGCTCCGGGCGAGCAGGGGTAGGGGATGACCCCTGGATCGCGAACGAGCACGGGGGCGTGGGTCTCCGGGAGCGGTCTGCGCTGCGCTCGCCCGATCGTCGCGAGACGGCCAATGACGGCCCACTACGGACCATATGTTTGCCCGGGCCTCAGACCCGTGGGAGGCTTTGCGGCGATGGACTTGGGCTTGCGTCGGGTTCGCCGGTCGATCTTGGCCTCGCTGGGCCTGTTGGCTGCGTGCGGGCCGAGTGTCTCGCTGGAATCCGGTGATGGCGCCGGAAGTGGCGACGATGGCGCAATGAACGAGGGCAGCACCAGTGCCCCCACGAGCACCAGTCCGTCCACTTCGCCCACCTCCGACGATGGCCCCGTGGGCTCCGGGGACGAGGCCTCCGACGATGGCCCCGTGCCCGTCGATCCGTGCCCGGACGGCACTCCGATCCTCCAGCGGGACGTCGACGGCTCGGTGCCCACCGGGTTCGAGCTGTGTGGTGACGGTTCCATCCATCGCGTGAGCGCGGTCGCCTGCGACGACCCGATGCCGCGCGGAGACGCTTGCACGCTCGAGGGCCAGTCCTGCGAGGTCGATGCCGACTGCAATGCCGCGCCGCACGGGCGTTGTCTCGAGATGTGGGGCCAAAAAGACCTGACCTGCGGGTGCCAGTACGGCTGCGAGAGCGATGCCGACTGCGACGCCAACGAGATGTGTGCCTGCGGGGGCGAAGAAAACGGATACCCCGGGCAGTCGACCTGCATCCCCACCGAGTGCGCGAACGATGACGCCTGCGGGGACGCGATGTGCCTGCTCGGCTTCGGTGACGACGGGTGCTCGCTGTTCTTCGCTGGAGCCTGTGCCACCGCCGACGACGAGTGCGCGTCGACCAACGACTGCTCCGACTTTGCGAACTGCTGGCCGTCGAGCGAGGGCAACTGGACCTGCGAGGACTTCTGCTGCTGCGGCCGACCGCTGCTGGTGGCGGGACGCCCGGTGACCGCCGCGGCCGTGCCCCGGGACGACTGGACGGCGGGTCCGCGTCCCGATGCGCTCGAGCTGTCGCCGATGTTGCGGCGCCGGGTCGCCGAGTACTTCGTGCAGGCGGGGCAGCTCGAGCACGCCTCCGTCGCGTCCTTCGCCCGCTTCACGCTCGAGCTGATGAGCGTGGGCGCTCCGCCCGAGCTGTTGGTGGCCGCCCAGCAAGCCGGCCTCGACGAGATCGACCACGCGCAGCGATGCTTCGCCCTCGCGTCGCATTACGGCGCGCGGCCGCTGGGTCCAGGACCGCTGGCCACGGCGGGGGCCGTGCCCGCGGCGACGCTCGAAGAGGTCGTGGTCGCGGTGATCGAAGAGGCCTGCATCGGCGAGACCCTGGCCGCGATCGAGGCCCGGGCGGCGTTGGCCCATGCCACCGTGCCCGCAGTGCGGGAGACGCTGGAGGTCATCGCGGCCGACGAGCTGCGACACGCCGAGCTGGGCTGGCAGACCCTGCGCTGGGCCCTGGAGGTCGCCGACGAGACCCTACGGATGCGTCTGCTGGCGCGGCTCGAGCTGGCCATCGACAAGGCCGAGCACGACCGGCCGATCTCCATGGTCGACCACGATCGCGACGCGTTGTGCCGCCACGGCCTGCTCGACCCGGCCCAGCGTCGCGAAGCGCATACCGGGGCGATCGCCGAAGTCCTGCGGCCCTGCGCAGGTGCGCTGTGGGAGCAGTACGCTGCGGTGGCACCCGGCGACGAAGCCCCTGTACCTACGCGGGGCTGAGGGCTCTGCGAGCGGCGCCGAGAGGCCCAATCGACCACGTTGGGTCGAACGGTTTTCGGAGTCGATCGAGCCCGTCGCCGACTCGCGACGGCCCGTGGGTCCCGGCGATGGGTGGGTCCCGCGGTGCATCGACGGTTCTTTGGAACCTCGCGCGTTTGCACTCGTGACAGTCGGTGGGCGGGCCCCTCGATGACTACGCGATACTCAGCAT
Source organism: Myxococcota bacterium (assembly GCA_039028615.1). Classification (GTDB taxonomy): domain Bacteria; phylum Myxococcota_A; class Polyangia; order Nannocystales; family Nannocystaceae; genus Paraliomyxa. The sequence continues at coordinate 208,836 of JBCCHT010000015.1, forward strand.
GGATGACACGAACCCCGATGGTGCACTCGGTCTCGGCCGGCTTGGTCGTGGTCCTCGTGTTCGGCCCGGCGGCGTGCGGGGTGCAGCCCGCATCGGTGGCCCCGGCCTCGTCGAACTCGGCCGAAGAGGCGGCGACGCCCAAGCCGGCGACTCCCGAGTCCGAGCCGGAACCCGAGCCTTCGTCGGGCGCCGAGTCGGCTCCGTCCGAGAGCGCCGACGCGGCGGAGGATGCCGTCGCGAAGGCCGAGCCCGTAGCTCCGCCTCCCGCTCCCGAGGGGATGGTGCTCATCCCCGCGGGCCCTTTTATCATGGGCCCGGGCGACTGGGATCGGGCAACGAAGGTCTACACCCCGCCCACCGACCGCGTGCATCTCGATGCGTACTACATGGACCGGCTCGAGGTCAGCGCGGGAGCGTACGCCGAATGCGTGGACGCGGGCGGTTGCCGTCCCGCCACGCGCACGAACTATTGGTGCACCGCGCCCAAGGGCAAGAAGCTCGCCAACCACCCCATCAACTGCCTCGACTGGGAGGACGCGAGGGCCTATTGCGAGTGGGCGGGCAAGCGTCTGCCCACCGAGCTCGAGTGGGAGAAAGCCGCCCGCGGTGAGGATGGCCGCCGCTTCCCTTGGGGCAACGAGCGCGTCCGTGACGTCGTCCAAGAGCGCCCCAAACAATGCCGTGGCCTTCGCACCGTGCCGCGCGACTGCTCGCCGTGGGACGAGTCGCCCTACGGGTTGATGGACATGGCGGACAACGAGTCCGAGTGGGTCATGGCGTGGCCGGAGACGGTCGAACTCACCGAGGGGCTCCGGCCCGAGGACGCGACCGAGGTCGGGTTTCGTGGGGGCTCGTGGAACGTCGGCGCCAACTGGTGGGGCGGCGTGGGCACGCGCCACCACGGGGTGGCCCCCAACAAGCGCTTCGAGATGTACGCGCCCTGGGGGATGCGCTGCGCGCAGAGCATCCCGGGCGCGTAGCTCATTCGCCCGCGAGGGGCTGGCCGGCGGCCTGTCGGGCGAGCAGCGTGGCGATGCGGTCTTGCACCTTGCGCGCGCGCCCAGTGTCGCTGCGTCGCAGTCCGTTGAGCAGGATGGAGAACGCGATCGGCTTGCGCCCGGGCGCACCCGCGTAGCCGGACAGGGCCGAGACCCCGTCGAGGGTGCCCGTCTTCACGCGGACCCAGCCTTCGTGCGGGGTGTCGCGCAGGCGGCTGCGGGTCGTGCCGTCGACGCCCATGATCGCCAGTGAGGCCAAGTAGTCCGGGCGCAGGCGGATGTCGTCGTAGACCGAGCCCAGCAGCGCGGTGAGCTGCGCGGGGCTGACCCGGTTGGTGTCGTACAGGCCCGAGCCGTTGCCGAGCTTCAGGCCATCGGTGGGCACGCCGCGCGACGCGAGGTGCTCGACCACGCGCCCGAGCGCGCCCTCGAAGGTGGCGGGCTTCGACGCGACGTCGATGGTCTTGAGGATCTGCTCGGCCATGAAGTTGTTGGAGAACTTGTTGACCGAGCGGATCAGGACGCCGAGCGGGGCCGAGTTGTGGGCGGCGACGCGCTCGGCTCGGCGGGGCACCTTGCCGAACTTGATCTTGCTGCGCCCGACCTTGATGCCGTGGCGCTCGAGCATCAGCTTCCACAGCTCGCCCGCGTAGCGCGAGGGGTCGTCGACGGGATAGCGAAAGGCAGTGGCGCTGGAGTCGATGCCCAGGGTGCCGCGCAGGCCCAGCTCGATCTTGCCGTCCTTGGCCTCGTAGTCGGCCAGCAGCTTGCGGTGCCCGCCCGCCTCGGTGACGGCGCTGACCGACAGCTTGATGCCATCGACGGGCGGCGCGACGCCGGCGAAGGGCGTGCCGCCCACCGCATCGGCGGGGCGCACGTGGACCTCGAAGGTGTTGAAGTTGACGACGGTAGCTCCGCTGGGCGCCCGGTAGGCGGCCAGCTCGGTCTTCTGATCGAAGCCGGGTGGCAGCTCGTCTTGGTCGAAGGCGGTAGCGTCGACGACGATGCCCCCGGTGATGCGCTTGATGCCCCGCGCCCGCAGCTTGCCCGCGAGCTCGTAGAGGTTGGCGGTGACCAGGGCGGGGTCGCCGTTGCCCTGCAGGTACAGGTCGCCCTTGATGGTGCCCCCCGAAAGCGTGCCCTCCTTGCGATACACGCCGGTCGTGTAGCGGTGGGCGGGGCCGAGGATACCGAGCGCGGCGGCGGTGGTGACGAGCTTGACGTTGCTGGCCGGGTTCAGCGGGACGTCGTCACCCCGCTGGTACAGCACCTCGCCCGACTCGAGGTCGACGACGGAGATGCCGACCTGGGCCTCGGCGAGGAACGGGGCCGACAGCGCGTCGTCGATGAGCTCGGTGAGGCTGGGCGAGTCCGGGGCCCGCGCCTCGGTGGCGACGGTGGTCGCGGTCGCCGAGTGGGCCTGGGCCAGGGCGGGGCGTTGGCTGGCCCCCGCGGCCAGGGCGACGGCAGCCAAGGCGAGGCCGCGCAGCAGGGCGGAGCCGCGAAGGCGGAGGGAGGTTCGGACGGGAGTGCGCACCGTAGATCAGGCTACCCCAGCGGCCGGCATGGCCGCGAGAGGGCAGGGCCCCGGCTACGTGCGACCGCGTCAGTGCATTCCGAGGGGAAGCGATTGCTCGCCGTCGGTGGCGGGGACCGGCGTTCGCAGGCCGAAGGGCTCGGGCAGGCCGGCCTCTTCCGCTTCGGGCACGTCGAGGCACTCCCCGGTGGAGAGCCGATGCAGCGCCACCGCCAGCGAGGTCTCTTCGGGATCGCCCAGGTCGCGGGTGAGATCGTCGGGCGCGGGACAGTCGACGCTCAGGCCATCGAAGTAGTTGCCGTAGTCGTCCGCGTTGAGCACCTGGAAGGTGATGGGGCGGGCGATCGAGTCGCAGAACTCGAAGTGCTTGGAGCCGACCGGCTTGCCCCCGGTGTCGTCGCCGACGATGGACACGGGGATGTGCGCGGCCACCCCGTTGATGAGCAGCTCGCTCGCCGAGATCGAGGTCCCGGTGGTGATGAACACGACGTGGTCGACCTCGGTCAGCGAGTTGTCGAGCCGGGAGAGCGTGCGGTTGGTGTTCTCCGCCGCCAGCGCGTCGTTGTACATGACCTTGTAGGCGGTGCGCCCCTCCGCCACGCCGCCCGCGAGCAGGTGCATGAAGTGGCGGGCGACCGAGACGAGGCCGCCGCTGTTGTAGCGCAGGTCGACGACCACCTGGCGCACGTCGGCCGCCCGAAAATCACCGAAGGCGGCGTTGAGCTCTTCGGGGCCAGAGGACAGGAAGCTGGCGAAGTAGATGTAGCCGACCGGCTGCCCGTCGTGCTCGAGGATGTCGTGGAGGGGGACGGTCTCGATGTCGATCCAGTCCTTGGTGAGCGACACGGGCAGGACCTCGCCATCGGCTTGCTCGAGCTGGATCTCGACGGTCACCCCGGGGACGTTCTCGCCGTAGATGTCGCCCCACAGCGACTCTTCGTCGATGCGCTCGACGGCGAGGCCGCCCACCGACTGCACGATGTCACCGCGGCGCATGCCGAGCGCGGACGCGGGCGAGTCGTTTTTGATCTCGGCCACGACCACGCGACCTTGGGGGTCGCGGCGCGTTCGGAAGCCGGTACCGACCTGCTTGCCCTCTTGGAACAGCGCATTGGTGGTGACCTTGTCGGAGATACGGCTCCAGCGGTCGGGCTCGACGCGAAGGTCGGCCATGAGGGCCTGCGGCGTCTCGTACTCGAGCGGATCGACCTCCGGCATCTCGTCGGCGAACAGGTACATCCGCTGCATCAGCGAGTAGACCCACTCGTTTTGGTCGGGTATCTCGCAGCTGCGCGGGCCGGCCACGTCAAAGGGATCGTCGGGCGCACACCCGGACGACAACATCCACCCCAGCGATGCCGCGAGCACCGCCGAACTTCGCCACCAGTTTTTCATCTTCTCTGCCATTACGGTACCACGTCGATTTGCGATCGGATCCGGCAGCTGGGCCGGCGCGATTCGTTTGGGATGGATTGTCGCGGTATGCTCGTGGCCGATGCGTGCAACGAGGTCTTGGCGCTCGCAGCGTCGTCGCACCGCCGCCACCCGTTGGTGCTTCGCCGGCATCATGGCGACCGGCGTGGGGCTGCACGCGGGCGTCGTGGGGGCAGCGGGACCCACTGACGACGGCCCGACCGCGCTGCGGCCCGCGGACCTTCGCGTGGCGAACGTGCAGGCTCTGCCGCTTTCGGCCGATCTCGCCGGGGGCACGGTCGAGCGACGCGAGCTGTCGATGGATGGCCTCCTGGTTCGCGGAGCGTACGAAGTCGTGCGGACCGATCCGGGCGGCCACACCGAAATGATGTCGTCCCGCTACCCGAGCGCGACTCCGCAGCTGCGTCCGGCCGATGCCCGCATCGACGCTGTGGCGGTGCCGGGCCTCATCGCGGCCAGCCGCGCCATGGGAGACGAGCCGCAGCTCGAGGAGCCGCCGCAGCTGGTCTACCTGATGATGCTGGGCCAGCCGGTGCTGGCGTGGGAGGCCCAGGCCGAGCTGACCCTGTTCCCCGAGCCCTCGCGTCGCACCTACTGGATCAGCGCCGCGACCGGTCGGGTGCTCGAGGAGGTCGAGCAGGTCCGCACCAGCCGGGCCCGGATCTTCGCCGAGAACCCCTCCATCACCCCGGAGCCCATCGAGCTCGAGCTCATCGACCTCGATGTCGACGAGGCGGGGCACCCGCTGGTCGGCGACCGGGTGCAGGCCTTCAACTGCCTGGGGGTCGAGACCGCCGAGGTCTCGCCGTGGTGGGACGAAAACGAGTGCTGGCCGCTCCAGACCGTGTTCTCCGACGAAAACGGCGACTTCTTCGTCGACCTGCCCGACGTGGTGCAGATCGAGGACAACATCGACGGCCAGGACCGCTACGCCGAGCTTTCGATGTACGTGCACAGCGAGATCTTCCTCGCCACCATGCGCGACAACGGCGTCGAGGAGTTCAAGTGCGAGTTCGCCTCGATGCTGGCCAACGTCCGCACCTTCGAGGACGGCGCGCCCGACTACAGCCCGCTCAACAACGCCTTCTACACCAACCAGTGTGATCCCGAGCGCGGGCCCACGATGATGTTCGGGCAGGGCTCGGAGGTCGACTTCGGCTACGACGCGGACGTCATCTATCACGAGCTCGGCCACGGCATGGTGGCGCTGTTGGCCCCCGAGGGGCTGTCCGGGCGACGGCTGCGGTCGGATGGCTCGCTGGTCGACGCGTCGGGCATGAACGAGGCGCTGGCCGACTACTTCTCGGTCATGGTCACCGACGACCCGCACCTGGCCGACTACGTCGGGCGGTTCTGGTCGGCCACGGGCCGGCCCTTCATTCGCGACGCCGAGAACGACAAGACCTGTCCCAACGACACGGTGGGGCAGGTGCACAACGACGGCGAGCCGTTCATGGCCGCGCTGTGGGCCACGCGCAAGCGCCTCGATGACGACGGCGTGCGGGCGCTGGACCGGGCGGTGATCGAGGCGCTCATGCGCATGGCTCCCGACTCGTCGCTCGAGGAGGGCGCAGCGCTGGTCATCGAGATGGCCGAGCGCGCTCAGCTCGAGGGCGGGCTCGACTCCGACGCGGTCGACCTTTTGCGGCGCTCGTTCGATGCCCGGGGGCTCATCGACTGCCCGCGGGTCATCACCGATCCGCGCGAGGTGAGGGACGGGCGCAGCATCTATCTGCGGCGCATGGACGCGGCGGTCCATCCCTTCTATCCGGGGCCGATGCAGCTGCGCTACGAGGTCCCGGCCGACGCCGACGACATGGTGATGACCTTCGCCCTGCGACCGCGCGGATCCTCGGATCCGGTCGAGGCCACGGTGCTGGTCAAGCACGGCGACGAGCCCATCTCCTACGAGTATCAGCTGGTGTCGGTGGACGACCCTCCGCTGGAGCCCCCCGAAGAAGGCGAGGACCCGGGGGACCCCGTGCGCGAGCTGGTGCTCGTGACGGGCGACTGGGACGTCGAGCTGACGCCCTTCGAGGTCACCGAGAGCGATTACATCGTGGAGCTGGGCGGGCTCGAGCCGGGCGAGGTGGTGCACGTGGCGCTGGCGAACATCAGCCCCACCGAGGCCATCGCGTCCAGTTTCATGATTCGGTCGTCGACCGAGCTGCCCTCGGACGACGAAGGCACGGGCACGGACGGCGGCTCGGAGACGGGTGTGCCCGCGGCGGTGGACGAGGTCGACGCGGAAATCGGGCAAGCGAGCTGCGCCTGTCGGGGCTCGGGCTCGGTGCCCGCGGGCGCCTGGTGGGCCGCGCTGCCTTTGCTCGCGCTGCGACGGAGGCGACGGGCATGAAGGGCCTGGTCCGGCTGGCGCGGGCGCTGTGCGTGCTCGCGCTGGGGGTGATCATCGTGGCGCCCAACCTGCCGAAGGAGTGGATCGGAGACTGGCCCTCCACCATCGTCAGCTACGGCCGCAAGGTCAGCTTCGTGCAGCGCTGGAAGATGTACGCGCCCAACCCCCAGCGGGCGCAGACGTACATGAACCTCACCGCTCACTTCGCCGACGGCAGCACGGCCGACCTCGAGGAGACCCTCCAAGAGCGCGACGGCTGGGGCCGCACCTTCGCCTGGAACAAGACCCGGGTCGACATCTGGCGGCACTACGCCAACTTCAATCCCAAGCGCGCCAACGATCATCGCAAGTGGTACCTGCGAGCGGTGTGCGTTCGCGAGGCGCGACGCGGCCGGATGCCCGACAAGATCGTGATGGAGCAGGTGACCCGTCGCTTCGCCCCGCCCGACAAGGTCGCAGCCGGTCGGCGCGGCCTGGGCCGTCCCCGACGACGCCTGGTGACCGTGGGCTACTGCAAGGTCAAGCGCGTCCGCGACATGCTCGAGGCCGATCCCGTCCTGGCCCAGGGCTAGCCCCGCCTGCGGCCATACCTGCTACGCTTCCCCGCCCGTGCGCGCCCTTTGGTCCCAGCTCGACCGCCTGATCGGCCGGGCCATGCTCGACGAGGAGGACCCCACCGCCCTCGGCCTGTGCCGCATCGTGGTGGTGGGGATCATGACCGCGAGCATGCTGACCCACGTGGGCGCGGTCTCGGACTACTTCTCGAGCCACGCCCTGCTCAACGGCGAGGCCGCCCGCGAGGCCTTCCACTCCCGCTGGTCGATCTTCTTCACCTTCGACGAGCCCTGGCAGGTCCGCACGATCTTCGCGGTGGGGGTGGTGGCGCACCTTCTGTGGCTGGTCGGGCTGTTCACCCGCGTGGCCTCGTTCATCGCGTGGGGGGTATGGATCAGCATGGTGGGGCGTCAGCCGCTGCTGTACGCGCTGCCCGACCAACTGCACACGGCCCTCATCACCGTGATGATGATCCTACCCGCGGGGCGAGGCCTGAGCCTCGACGCGCGCTGGCGAGGCAAGCGACGCCCCGTGCCCGTGTGGTGCCGTCGGCTGGTGCAGCTGCAGATCGCGGTCGTGTACGTGTCCACCGGGGCGCTCAAGAGCGGGGCGACCTGGCGGGACCAGGGCACCGCCATCTACTACACGCTGCTCAACCCCTATAACCGGCACTTCGTGATGGACTCGTGGCTAGCCTCCATCCAGCCGTGGATCCTGCGCCCCGCCACGTGGGCCACGGTGGTCTGGGAGGTCGGGTTCGGGGGCTTCGTCGTGCTGCACTGGCTGCGCGAGATGCTGGGGCGGCCGCGTCGCTTTCCCGACCTGCGCAAGATCTTCCTGACCTTCGGGGTGCTGATGCACGGCGGCATCCAGGTGCTGCTGTACGTGGAGTGGTTCACCCCGCTGATGATCGCCTCGTACACCGCGTTCCTGACCCCAGACGAGGTCACGCGGGTAGGGGCGTGGTTGCGACGGCGCCGGGGCGGGGCCCCGAGCGAGGCGGCCCCTGATTCGCCCGACGACGCGGCGGCGGACGAACGCGGGGCCGAGCCAGCCGAAGACGAGCCGGCAGCGGCCGAATCCGAAGCCTCCGACGACCCGCCCTCGTCGTAGCTTCGCCGCGGCACCGACTGGTCTACGATGCGGGCCTCGTGTCCGCCTCCACCCCGGCCCGACGCACGCTCGGCGTGATGCTCGTCGTTCTCGTCGTCCTGCACGTGCTGCCGGTCCCAGGCGACCCCAGCTGGACCCTGGCCGGGTTCTTGCCCTGGGACCTGGCCTATCACCTGCTGTGGATGGCCGCCGCGACGGTGGTGGTGCTGTACATGACCGGCCCCGCCTGGCCCGAGGAAGCGCCGCCGCAGCGGCAGCCGCCGCTGTCCTCCGACGAAGGGGGAGGGGACGCATGAGCCTGCCGATGACCCTGCTGACGGTGTGCCTCGTCTACCTGGCGGTGGTGGCCGTGATCGGGGCGGTGGCCTATCGGCGCACGGGGAGCAGTTCCGAGGAGTACTTCCTCGGCGGACGCACGGCGCGGACGGTGGTGGTGTTCATGGCCCTGCTGGGCACCAACGTCACCCCCTTCGTGATCATGGGCATCCCCGGGCTCGCCTATCACCACGGGGTGGGGGTCTTCGGGCTCAATGCCGCGATCGTGGCGCTGGGCATCCCGTGGACCTTCTACATGATCGGGTGGCCCGCCTGGAAAGCGGCGCGACGCGTGGGCGCCCTGACGCCGGCCGAGCTGTTCGCCGAGCGCCTCGCCAGCCCCGGCCTGGGGGTGGTGCTCTTCATCGCCTTCGTGGTCTACACGCTGCCCTACCTGGTGACCTCGGTGCTCGGGGTGGGCATCGCGGTGAGCGTGCTGACCCGCGACGCGGTGTCCTTCGAACTGGCCGCGGCGCTGATCTTGGTGGTCACCATCGCCTACACGGCCACGGGCGGGATGAAGGCCACGATGTGGACCAACGTCTTTCAGGGCTCGGTGTTCCTCGGGCTGATGGTGGTGGCGTTCTTCGGCGTCGCCGAGGGCCTCGGCGGGTTCTCGGCCGCGACCGAGGCGGTGCGTCAGGCCGCGCCCGAGCTGCTCACCAAGGGCGACCGACCGCCCTTTGCCCCGGGGGCCTGGGCCTCCTGGGGCCTGGCCATCTCGCTGACGGTCATCGCCTTCCCCCACATGCTGGTGCGGATCTTCGCTGCGCGCGACGTCGCGGCGCTCAAGAACACCTGCCGGCTCTACCCCCCGATCCTCGTGCTGCTGTGGCTGCCTGCGGTGATGTTCGGCGTGTGGGGAGCGGCCGCCATCCCGGGCCTCGAGGGGCGAGCCTCGGATCAGATCTTTCCACTTCTCGTCCAGGCTCATTTGGAGCCCGTGCTGCAGGGCGTGGCGCTGGCCGGGGTGCTCGCCGCAGTGATGTCCACCATCGACGCCCAGTTCCTGACCCTGGGTTCGATGCTCAGCCGTGACGTGGTGCGCCGCCTGGCGCCCGACATCGAGGACCGCCACGAGGTCGCCTGGGGCCGGGCGTTCGTCCTGCTGCTGGCGGTGGCGACCTACGGCGTCGTGCTCTGGCGGCCCGCCTCGATCTTCGACATCGCGACCTTCTCCTTTTCGGGATACGTGATGTTGGTGCCGACGATGATGGGGGCGTTGCACTGGCGGCGGACCACCGCGGTAGGGGCGATCGCCTCCATCGTGGCCGGCAATGCGGTGCTGCTATTGACCATGGCCCGCGACCAGCCACTGGGCGGCCTATTGCCGGTCGCGTGGGGGCTGGCCGCCGCTATCGTGGCTCTGGTGGCGGGCTCTTTGCTGTCGCGACCGCCTCGGCGTGCCGTCATCGACCGCGCAATGGGCCCGGTCGAGCCTTCCGGGGCCCCGTAATTGACGGTGCGCTACCGCCTTGGAGTGTCCTACACTTTCGGGCGAGCATGGCGAAGTTGCTAGAGTACAACGCGACTCTTGTCGAACGTGTCGACATAGAGCCGGCATTATCGATCTTCAAGGTCAAGCCGGACTCGATCGTTCGCAAGGGTGAAGCGGATGACCCTTGGTTCATCCCCGGGCAGTATCTGACCATCGGTCTCAACCGAGAGGAGAGCGAAGGCGAGGACGACCCGCGACCCGTCTCGGTGCGGCGCCCGATGTCCATCGCCTCCGCGCCCGAAGAGGGAGAGATAGCGGAGTTCTACATCCGCTACGTCAATCATCCCGAGTCGGACCTTCCGCTGACGCATCTCATCTGGAAGATCCAAGAGGGCGCGCGGATGTTCTGCCGCCCCGCGGCGGTGGGCAAGTTCACGCTGCACGACACCATCGGGGCCGACGACCCTCGACTCAAGGTGTTCGTGGCGGCGGGCACCGGGCTCGCGCCGTTCATCAGCATGGCGCGCAGCAAGATCCTTCGCGACCCCAACGCTCGGCTCGACGACATGGCCATCCTGCACGGGGCGAGCTACTCCAAGAGTCTCGGCTACCGCGAGGAGCTCGAGCGGCTGTCGAAGGAACGCGGCCTGCGCTACGTGCCGACCATCAGCCGCCCCAAGGAAGAGCCCGACTGGGACGGCGCCACGGGGCGGGTCGAGGCGTTGTTCGAGCCCGATCGCATCGAGGACACCGAGGCCCGCCTGGGTCTCGAGGCCGGGGCGATCAACCCGAAGAGCGCCGCCATCCTCATCTGCGGCCTGCAGGGGACCATCGCCAACACCATCTTGCACACCATCCCGCGGGGCTTCGTGCCCGACCACCGCAGGATTCGGCGGGCGCTCGACGTCGACGACTCGCGCGACGCCACCTTGTTCTGGGAGCAGTACGACAGCACGCCCGTGCTCGACACCAAGGACGAGGCGCTCATGGCCAAGCTGAAGGCTCAGCTGGCCGCCGCCTTGGGCTGAGCGAAGTCGGTGGGCCGTGAGAGGCCCACCGCGCGGACGCACGCCGGGACGGGCGTGTGTCGTTGATGTCGTAGCCGCGGTTACGTGGATTCGGTCTCCTGACGACCGAGCGCGGCCGGATGAATGGTTTTGCCCGAGCTGGGGCACTCCAATTCATGGCGGCTCACCAACCATGCTCGTGCGTCGCCGATCTCCATCGATGGGGGAGGAACGACATCATGAGCAACGCGATTCGACATATCACCGTGGCGCTATATCTCGCCGGAACGACGGCCCTGGGAGTGACCGGCTGTGACACCACCGAGGGGGTCGAAGAGGCCACCGAGGCCGAGGCCGAGGTGGCCTTTCGGACGAATCCCGACGGGGACGACCCCGACCTGACCGAGTTCTGCGAGGACTATGACGGCAGCTGGGTCCGCTTTCGCACCGTATTCGGGGGCAGCTTCATCACCGCCGACGGCACGGATGGGGTGACCTATCGGCGCGTGCACGAGCTGCCTCCGGGCGAGGCGAACCGGATGTGGTGGAAGGTCGACTGCAACAGCTGCAACGAGAGCGCTCGCTTCGAGAACACCCTCACGGGCAACAGCCTGTTTGCCCGCTACGACTCGTTCGACGGCAATAAAGGCGTCGTGGTCCAGGCTCCCGGCAACCAGCACACGGATTCGCTGCGGCGGCAGTATCGCTTCGACGTGCGACCCGTGCTGAGGCCCGATGGCCAGGCGTCTGGGATGTGGACCCTGAAGTCGAACAAGTGGAACGGCGCCAAGAACTGGGCCTATCCCGAGTTCGGAGGCAACATCCGGGTCAGCGACGCCCGGCCCACCGACGACTGGGAGAAGGTGACGATCGAGGCGTACGGGGCGACGGCCACGGAGTGAGGCCGTCGTACCGGTCGGTGGTGGGTCCGCGGATGGGCCGTGCTTCCGTCACTCGCCGGTATGGGGCGGGTCTCCCGGGGAGCGATAGCGATCGAGCGGGCTGCGAACCGCGTCGCTGCCGTAGTAGTGGCCGCTGCCCTCCGGTTGCCCGAAGAGCAGGAACAACGCGGACGCGGCCCCTTCGCGCGGTGTCTTCATGCCCGCGTCCGCTGCGGTGCGTCCTCCGAGGTAGGACTGCGTCAGATCGGTCGCGATGAAGCCCGGAGTGCAGGCATTGACCACCAGCTGCGGGTTCTCTCGCGCGAGGTGGATCGTCAGCGCGTTCGCGCAGGCCTTGGACAGGCCGTAGGGCGAGCCGTCGCTCAACCCTCGCGAGGCGAACGCGGCTGCGTCTCCGGCCAGCGCCACGCTGTCGTTCATCAGCGCGTCGATCTCGGCCCAGGTGATGTCGTTGCGGGTGAACGAGCGCTGCTGGTCCGGCCCGCACTTGGCCACGAACATGGGACCGGCCGCCGACGTGACGTTGACGACGCGCCCGCCCGCGGACAGCCGAGGGATCAACGCGGTGCACACCCGATGGATGCCGCGCACGTTGACCTGCAGCACGGGGTCGAGGTCGGCGATCCCGATGCCGATGCCCGCGTTGTTCACGATGCCGTAGAGCCCATCATCGCCGCTTGCATCGGCGATGACCTTCGCGGCGGCCTGCACCGAGGCGTCGCTGGAGACGTCCAGCTCCACGACCTGCAGCCGCTCGGCCCGGCCGGGGCCGCCCGCACGGATTTTCTCGGCTGCTGCTTCGCCGCGGCCGAGGTCGCGCGACCCGAGGAAGACGAAGGTATCGTCCGGCTCCTCCAAGATCCGCTCGGCGATCGCGTGTCCGATACCCTTGTTCGCTCCGGTGACCAGTATTCTCCGCATGGCGTCCTCCGCTCGGGTGGGACCGTCCTCGATCCTCGCAGTGTTACGGGAAACCACGAAAATGGCCGGGAGCCGCGACGGATCGCGGTCTCCCGGCCAATCTGGGGCAGGGCCCTACTGCGCGGCCTGAGCGGGTGACTCGGCCAGCGAGGCGATGAGCTTGGGCACCGTGAACGGCCCCAGGCCGCCGATGAACTCGTCGACCTTCAGCTCACCGAGGTCGTCGGCATCGCGGCACCGCACGTTGATGGTGCCGTTTTCCGCTTCCTTCTGCCCCACCACGACCAGGTAGGGCACCTTCTGCATGGTGGCGCCGCGGATCTTGTAGCCGAGCCGCTCGTCGCTGCTGTCGACGTGGGTGCGCAGCCCCTCGGCCCGCATCGCGGTGGCGACCTGCTGGGCGTAGTCGGCGTACTTCTCGGACACGGGCAGCACGCGGACTTGCTCGGGCGCCAGCCACAGCGGGAAGGCCCCGGCGAAGTGCTCGGTGATGATGCCGAAGAAGCGCTCCAGCGACCCGTAGCAGGCCCGGTGCACCATGACCGGGGTATGGCGGGCCCCGTCGGCGCCGACGTACTCGAGCCCGAAACGGTTGGGCATGGAAAAGTCGACCTGGATGGTGCCGCACTGCCACGAGCGACCCAGCGAGTCGCGGATGTGGAAGTCGATCTTCGGGCCGTAGAAGGCACCGTCGCCCGGGTTGACCTGGTAGTCGCGGTTGCCCGCCTCGAGCGCGCCCTTGAGCGCGGACTCGGCCTTTTCCCACACCTCGTCGCTACCGATGGACTTGTCGGGGCGGGTGCTGAGCTCGAGCCGCACGTCGTCCAGCCCGAACACGCCGTAGACCTCGAAGAAGAACGAGATCAGCATGTGAATCTCGCTCTCGAGCTGGTCGGGCGTGCAGAAGTGATGCGCGTCGTCTTGGACGAAGGCCTGCACGCGGAACATGCCGTGGCGTACCCCGGACAGCTCGCGCCGATGCACCTGACCCATCTCGGCGATCCGCAGCGGCAGCTCGTGGTGGCTGTGCATGCGGTGCTTGTAGATCATGAGGTGGCCCGGGCAGTTCATGGGCTTGACCGCCATGGGCCGGTCTTCTTCGCCGTCTTCTTGGCCCTTGAGCTTGCGGCGCGTGAAGAACATGTTCTCCATGTAGTGGTCGTAGTGACCGGAGGTGTGCCACGTGGTCTCGGGCAGGATGAGCGGCGTGCGGACCTCGGCGTACTCACGCCGCTGCAGCTGCGCCCGCATGAAGTCCATGAGGCCGTTGTAGACGGTGGTGCCCTTGGGGTGCAGGAAGGGGAAGCCGGGCGCCTCCTCCACGAAGTGGAACAGGTCGAGCTTCTCGCCGAGCACCCGGTGGTCGCGCTTTTTGGCCTCTTCGAGCAGGTGCAGGTAGTCCTCGAGCTCCTTCTTGCTGAAGAAGGCCGTGCCGTAGACCCGCACCAGCTGCTCGCGGCTGGCGTCGGCGCGCCAGTAGGCGCCCGCGATCTTCATGAGCTTGGTGTGCTTGAGCCACTTGGCGCTGGGCACGTGCGGCCCGCGGCACAAGTCGATGAACTTGCCCGTGCGATAGAAGCTGACCGTGGGCGCGTCTTTGTCCCCGGAGAAGGCCCCGTGCTCCTCGAGCCCGGCGATGATCTCCTGCTTGAAGGGGTTGGCCCCGCCGTCGATGGCCACGTACTCCTGGTAGACCGCGGCGTCCTTGGCCGTGGCTTCACAGCGCTCGAAGGGGGCGTTGACCTTCGCGAGCTTGGCCATGCGCGCCTCGATGCGTGGGAAGTCGTTCTCCGACAGCGATGCGCCCTCGGGCACGTGGATGTCGTAGTAGAACCCGTCGTCCGTGGTGGGCCCGATGGTGAGCTGGGCCCCCGGGACCTCTTCGAGGATTGCGGCGGCCATCAGGTGCGCGGCCGAGTGGCGCAAGGTGTCGAGGGCCAACGGCTCCTTGTCGGTCACGATCTTCACCTGGTCGCCATCGGCCAGGACATGGCGGAGGTCGACCGGCTGCTCGTTGACCACGCCGAGCACGGAGGCCTTGGCCAGCCGCGGCGAGATGGCCTTGGCTAGATCGAAGATCGTACTGCCAGGAGGGAGCTCCTTGGCGGAGCCGTCGGGAAGCGAAACGCTGATGCTCATCAGATTGCCTGTTGCTTGGCCGGGAACCCGGCAAGGGCGAGGGACGACGGAGGGTAAACCAACGAAAAGACCCCCGGGTGGCCGGGGGTCTCTCACACGCGCGTGACACCACTCCGGCCGGCTTACGCCGTGTCGGTAGTCGTAGTGGTGCCGCGGGTCGAAGCGTGCATCGTGCGTTCACCATATCGCCTGGAGCCCCAGAGGCAAGCCCCGAGTGCAAAGCGTGATGTGCGCGGCCTGAAATGAGGACGTCCGCGCCAGGCTAGCCGTCGTCCTCCCAGCCCGAGATCGGGTCCGCGGGGGTGCGCGCAAAGCAGGCGAACTGGAGGGTCCGGGTGGTGCCGGGCTCGTTCACATAGCGAAGCCCGGTGAAGCCGTGCTGCCCGAAGAACTCGTTGACCGGCAGGGTACCGGGGGCGATCTGGTACAGGGTGGTCGAGCTCAGGGCGCCGTCCTCCGTGTAGACCGTGATGGAGAACGACCGCACCTCGAAGTCGGGGTCGAACACGTTGGCCTCCACGATCAGCGCGTCGCCGAACTCCAGCGGCGGCGGGGAGGGCAGCTCGCCGTCGGCCACGTTGTAGCGGGCCGTCTGGACCTCACCCTCGAAGGAGAACGAGCAGTCGACCGCGATGCCCTCGTCTTCGGCCGGGCCGTCGGCGGCCGAGTCGGCCCCGGGGGTGTCGCCTTCCGTCGCGTCGTCGTTGCAGCCGGCGTCGTCGAAGCCCCCCAAAGGGGTGGTTCCGGTGTCGCAGGCGGACATGGTCAGGGTCGCCGCAACGAAAGCCAAGAAACTCGATCGTAGTCGCATGATGGTGGATGTCCGCTCGGCAGCGGAAGTATCAATTCGTCATCGACAGGCGGCGCGCACCCGGGCGGCATAGGCCGAGCCGGGGTGCCGCTGGCCGAAGGCATCACGACGACGGCGGGCTTCGGCGTTCGGGGACACGGCGCAGTCGGCCAGGATCTCGAGCGCCTCGCGTTCCTGGGACAAGATGGTGGCCGGGAACTCTTTGCGGTGGGTCGTAAGCAGGGCCTGGGCCGCGGCGGGATCACGAGCCAGCGCGACCTCGGCCTCCCGGAGCAAACGGATCTCGCGGGTGTTGGGCGCGGTGGTGGTCGAGGCGGGGCTCGGCGGACGCGACCGATTCTGGGTCGTGCTGCTCGGGCTCCGGGCGGGCGTCGGGCTCGACGGGGCTGCCGTGGTTTCGGCGGCGGGCGGAGGCGGGACGGCGGGGTCGGCCGCGGGCGCCCGCGAAGGGGTGACCGTCGACGAGTCACCGTCGGACTCGCGGTGCTCGTAGACCGCCTCGTTGGGGCTCGCGGCCGGGTCGCGACGGGAGGACAGCGATTGCACGGCCACCAGGTGGACCACGAAGATCGCGGCCGCAGCCGCGGCCGCCCCGACGCCCATGCCGGCCAGCCATCGACGGACGACCTGGTGCTGGGCCCGGGAGACGTTGCGGGCGACCTGGAGGCGCAGGTGCTTGGGGGGCCGACGCACCTGGCGGTACGCGGCGACCATGTCGGCGAGCTGTCGCTCCGTGGGGTTCACGAGGCGGCCTCCATCGCGCGCTGGTCGGCGGTGAAGCGGGCGAACGCCTCGCGGGCGGTGCGGACCCGCGAGTACACGGTGCGGGTGGGCACGCCGAGCGCCTCGGCCACGGCCCGCGCGGTGAGTCCTTCGAGCTCGACGGCCACGAACGCCTCGCGCTGGCGGGCGGGCAGGCTGTCCATGAACTGGTCGAGCAGGTCGGCCGCCTGGCGCAAGGCGACCTCGTCATCGGGGTCTCGAGCGGGGGCGGGCTCGGGCACGGCGCGCAGGCGAGCCTCACGGCGACGCTGGCTTCGCAGGTAGTTGCGGGCGACGTTGCGGACCACGGTGAACAGCCACGCGCGCAGCGAGCCGCCGTCGAACTCGTCGAGGCGGCGGCGGACCACCAAAAACGCCTCCTGGGTCACGTCGTCGGCCGCTCCGGGTCCTGCGACTGCGTGAGCCACGCGCCAGACATAGTCGAAGTGGCGGCGAAACACCTCCTCGAAGCCCAAATTCGTCGTGCGTCCATCGCCTGCCACGCCTCGTGTCCTGGATGTCCGGTCGCCGACTTAAGTACCGAATCGCGGCGAAACAATCTCCTAGGGGATTCGAAATGACACGGTGGCCCACGCTCGGCCCGCCACCAGCCCGGTGGTGAGCAGCGGAAGGGTGGGGCCGAAGGTGAAGGTGTGGCGCAGCAGGGCGACCGACAGCTCGGCGCGCAGGCCCAGGGCCAGGCGGGGGACGGGCGCCCACCGCAGGCCGCTACCGAGCACTGCGGTGGCCCACGGCACGGTCTGCTCGAGGTCGGCATCGGAGCCGAAGCCCTGGGCCGCGATGGCGCCCGCGGCCACGCCCGCGAGGACGGGTAGTTCGAAGGGCCCGGGTCGAAACAATGGGCCGGCCTCCACGACGCCCGTGGTGAACGATATCTGGCCGCCTGCATCGTCGATGCCCGCCAGCAGCACGCGGCGGCGCACGATGTGCTCGGCTCGCGCGGTGACCTGCCATCGGCGACCGACCAGCGAGACGTGCCCCTGGAGGGATGCCCCTGTGGCCGGCAGGTGCCCTCCGACGACGCCCGCGCCCGCACCGAACAGAACGCCAGGACGACGGCGCGGCTGCGCCTGAGCATCGGCCGAGCCCGGGCTCGGGTCCGTGGCGTCGGGTTCGGCGGGTGACGGCTCCGTCGTCGAATTCGAGGTTGCGTCGGGTGGTGGCTCGATGGGTTCGGGGTCCGATGGCTTCGCGGGAGGGTCCGGCGTCTCGGGTTCCGGTACGGCGGGCGGCGGTGCCACGGGGACCTCGGTGTCTGCGGTGGCGGGCCCCACCGCCAACGCGATCGCGAGCGCAGCCGTCTGGGCCGCGGCATCGCAGCTCGGGGCGCTGAGCGAGCGGGAGAACGGACCCTCGCGGGTCTGGCCGTCGATCTGCACCGCCCACTGCCCCGCGTCGTTGGTGCGGACGTCGACTCGCGCGGTGAAGCCCTCGGCCGTGTCCCCTCGCGGTCCCAAGTGCTCGTCGATCATCTGGCCCACCGCGTCGGCCGACGGACACTGCCTTGGAGCATCCCAATGCAGACGCCCGCCGGCCGACAGCGACACCGGGCTCGCGGGGGCGAGCAGAAGCCCGACGAGGGGCAGGGAAGCGAGGGGCGACATCACGTGGGGGCGGCGGGGACGCTACCAGAGTCTGCGCGTCGTTCGGGATGGCCGCGAAACGGTCACGGCACGGTCAATTCGCCCGCGGGGCGACGTCGGCCGCGGAGCGCGGCCAGCGCTCGGCTCTTCACACTTCTTCATACTCGTGGGTCTTGGGCCTTAACACTCGGGTCTCAACCTATCGCTCAGGAGACAACGAGAGATGTTCGGATTCGTTCTTGGAACCATGTGTGTTGTTGGCTTGGGCATGATGGCGCGACGCCGTCGGCACTATCGAGGCTATGCGCGCTGCGGCGGCTCGTACGGTCACCCCGGTCATCATGGCGGCTGGCATGGCCATCACGGCGATTGGCACGGCTACCACGGCGGCTGGCACGGAGGCCCCTACGGAGCGCCTCCGTCGATGGGGCGAGGCCGCGAGCGGTGGTGGCGAGGCGGCGTGCACCTGATGCTGCGCCGGATCCAGGCCACCCCCGATCAGGAGACGGTCATTCGCGAGGCGCTCGAGAACCTCATGGTGTCGATGCAGGAGCATCGCGAGGAGTGGCGGGCGAGTCGACACGACATCGCCGGGGCGCTTCGAGGCGAGAGCTTCGATGCCGAGGCGATGGGCGAGCTATTCGGTCGCCACGACGATCGGATGACCGAGGTCCGCAAGGCGGTGATGGAGGCGCTGGGCCGGATCCACGCCGTGCTCGACGACACCCAGCGCGAGCGCTTGGCCGAGCTGCTCGATCGCCCGCAGGGCCCGTGGCACCCGTTCCGCGGAGGTGAGCCCCGATGAGCCACCTGCAAGCCATGGCGCTGCGCGGACTGCTGATCGTGGGCGCCGTGGTCGGCTTCGGCACCGGGATTCACCAGCTCCACGAGCGGCGCGCGAACGCGGACACGCTGGCGAAGATCTGCGTGGATGCAGCGCTGGGGCGCGACACGGCGGCCGAAGGAATCGGCCGTCATCGGGCCCGCTGGGTGGCCGAGCGCTGCGCGGACCATGCTCGGCAGGCACGGGCGCAGTAGCGGTGGGCTACGGGGGTGGCCCTCGGGACGTGAGGGCTGCCCTTCGACCCGCGGCGGGATCCGATCCCGTCGCGGGCTGGTACGGTTGAGGTCTTCGTGACGCTTCGCATCCTGCTCATCGACGACGACGTGCGGCTCTTCGAACTGCTCGATCGCTATCTGGGCGAGCAAGACGTGCACCTGCAGCACGCCCTGGACGGCACGGCGGGCCTGCGCGCGGTGGCCCACGACGCGTTCGATGCGGTGCTGCTCGACGTGATGATGCCGGGCATCGATGGGCTCGAGACCCTGCGACGGATCCGGCAGCGCAGCCCGGTCCCCGTGCTGATGTTGACCGCACGCGGGGACGAAGCGGATCGCGTGGTGGGCCTCGAGCTCGGCGCGGACGACTACGTGCCCAAGCCCTTCAGCCCCCGCGAGCTGCTGGCCCGTGTGCGGGCGGTGCTGCGGCGGAGTCGGCCCGAGGCACTGGGCGAGCACCTGAGCGCGGCCGGGATTCGCGTCGACGTGCAGGCGCGCGAGGTCCATGTCGACTCGCGTCGCGTCGACCTCACCGGGCTCGAGTTCGATCTGCTGGTGGCGCTGTTGCGTCGAGCGGGGCGGGTGGTGCCGCGTGCAGCGTTGTTGGCCGAAGCGGGGCGTGACGATGTCGCCGTCGGTGAGCGGACGGTGGACGTGCACATCTCCAAGCTGCGTAAGAAACTGGGGGACGACCCCAAGACCCCGCATCGGATCCAGACCGTGCGTGGGGTGGGCTACGTACTGGCGCGGGAGTCATGAGGCATCGCCGTCGGCACGGGCCCGGGCGCTGGCACCACGGCCATGGGCACCACCACCACCGTCGACGGCGGCTGAGCCCGCTGGCCTACTATGTGCGAAGTCGGCTGCGACGCCGCATCTTCGTGTGGTTCGGCGTGACGATCGTGCTGTCCGGGCTGGTGGCGGGCGCGATCGTGGGAGGTCCCTGGGGGGCCCGCGGGGCGTGGGACGGCGTGGTCGAGCGCGCCACGACCTTCATGGGGCACCGCTTTGCCGAGGTCTGGGACGAACCCGAGGCCCGAGACGCGCTGGCACGCTCGGCCGCCGAAGACCTCGGGCTCGGCCTGGAGCTTCGCGACGCCGCGGGCACGACCTTGGCTCGGGCGGGCGGCGAGTGCCTCGGCCGCCACGGCATGGTGGACACGCCGGTCGTGCGCGGGGGCGAGCGGGTGGGGCAGGTGCACGCCTGCGTCGCGCGTGCGCCCGATGGCAACGGCTGGTCCGTGGCCCTCGGCCTGGGGGCGGCGCTCGCCGTGCTGTGGGGCGCCTCGGGACTCATCGCCTGGCGGCTCACCCGGCCGCTGGCGCGCTTGGTGGAGGTGACGCGGGCCATCGGCGAGGGACGGCTGGACACGCGGGCCCACCTGCCGCGGGTACCCGACGAACTCGGGTTGCTGGCGCGGGCGATCAACGACATGGCGTCGCGGATCCAGGGGCAGATGGCGGACCAACGCGAGCTGCTCGCGGTGGTGAGTCACGAGATTCGCACGCCGCTGGGGCATATCCGCGTGCTGCTCGACCTCGCCCGCGACGGTGGTGACCGGGGCTCGCTCGACGAAATCGAGCAGGAGCTGCTCGACGTGGATCGACTGGTGGACCAGCTGCTCGCCAGCTCGCGCCTGGACTTCGAGCAGCTCGATCGTCGTCGGCTCTCCGCCGATGAGCTGGGGGCCAGAGCCCTCGCTCGGGCCGAGCTTCCTACGGAATTGTTGGTGCTCGAGACCGAGTCCGTGGCCATCGACGGGGACCCCACGCTGCTGGGGCGCGCCCTGGCCAACCTCGTCGACAACGCGCAGACGCATGGTGAGGGGCTCGTCGCGCTGCGGATGACCGTCGAGGGCGACGAGCTGTGCATTGCCGCGGAGGATGCGGGACCCGGCCTGCCCGAGCAGACTCGTGACCGTCTGTTCGAGTCGTTCGTGCGCGGGGGGCAAGGGGGCAAGCTCGGTCTCGGGCTCGCGTTGGTGCAGCGGATCGCTCATGCCCACGGCGGCCGGGCGTTCGCCGAAGATCGCGAGCCTCGAGGCGCGCGGGTCGGAGTGTGTCTGCCGCTACATCGCGCGTAGGCGGGGTCGAAACGTCGTGTATCGTGGACGACGCGGAAGGACCTGATGACTACGACTACGAAGACGAGCAAGGCCTGGGGCGCCTGGTTGTTCGCGTTGAGCTTGGGCACGGCCGCGGGGGCGTGCTTCAACCCGGCGGGGGGCCGACCGACGGACACCACCGACACGGTGGGCTGTCCGCCCGGCACGCTGGGGTGTCCCTGCGATGAAGCCGGGCTGTGCATCGCGGGCCTCGTGTGCGAGGACGGGACCTGCCTCGACGAGCCCACCGAGCCACCGACGAGCGGGGCCGCGACCGGAGATACGGGCGCGACCTCCGTCGAGCCGACCGGCGCCGACTCGACCGGGAGCGCGGCGACCGAGGGCGACACGACCATCGGCTTGGGCACCGACGGCACGACTGGTGACGGCGGCACGGGCTTCGGCTCGACCGGGCTGGGCTCGACCGGCGAGGCGTCCACGGGCGGCGAGTCCTCGTCGGGTGGCATCCCTCCCGTCGGGGTGATGGAGACGGTCGACTTCCCGCTCGCGGGCGACCCTCGGTTCATCCTCTCGGGCACGCGGCCGTGGAACGCGGGCGACTACTACGAGGGCGTGCGGATGACCTCGGTGCCCTCGGTGAGCCAGCTCGACGTGCACCTCGAGCTGGGGGCCGAAAACGGTCTCAACGACTGTGGTTTCCAGGAGACTCAGGTCTCGCTCAACGGGGTCGCCGTGGGGACCTTCACCATCGCCCAGGGCGACGTGGCCATCGACCAGGTCTACGCGGCACCCGACGTCGCGGGCCCCGAGTACACCATCCGCTACGAGACGACCACGACGGTGGAGAGCGGCTGTGGCTCGTCCGGCTACGGCGAGGTCGGCTCGACGGTCACGCTCCACGAGTGACCGCGCGCGGGCGTCCCTACGTGGCGGGGGCGTCCGGCCGGAAGTCGGCGAAGTCGGCGACCGAGGGAATCTGCGGGTCGACCAAGATCTCGCGCATCGAGTGATCGGTGGCCATGTGCACGACCAGGGCTTCGGGGAAGCTCTTGCGGTAGTCGTTGACGTGGATCGGCTCGTTGTCGAAGACGGCGACCACCGTGCCCTCGCGGGGCAGGTCGGCGTGCACCCGCGCCTTGTAGTCGTCGTCGTGCTCCTCGAGGGTGGGCTTCATCCACAGCTGCACGCGGCCGCCGTCGGGCACGGGCAGGCCGAGCCGCTCGAAGTTGTCGACCGTGCCCGCGCGCATGCCCTCGTGGCGGCCGGTCACGTAGCAGACCTTGGCGCCCGTGGCCTGCACCGACTGCACGAAGGTCACCGCCCCCGCGACCGCCTCGTCGAGGCGACAGTACTCGGAGGTGAAGAACAGGTCGCGCCACAGCGTGCGGTAGGGCTCCACGTGGGCCTCGACCTGGTCGTTGGGCAGGCCGCTGTTGCGCATCGCGATGCGGTAGTCCCAGCCCTGCCAGTGCTCGGCTTGGTTGTTGGCGAGGGAGGGCACGCCGCTGCGCTCGCCGTACTCGCTCATGATCTTCGCCTGGCGGGCTTTGTTGTCGAGCAGGGTCGAGTCGAGGTCGAACACCACGACCGCGGAGGTGCCCGCGGTACGGCATCGGTCGAGCACTCGGGAGAGCAGGGCGCTGGCATCGGCGCCGCGACGCAGGTCGACGGCGGCAAGGACGGGATCGGGGCTGGCTTCGCTCATGAGTCGTGCGAGGAGGGAACGCGAAAGAGGCGTTCGTCGGTCAACCGGCGCTGGCCGGGCGGGGAGAGACGGCGAGCACGGCGGGGGCCTGGGTCGGCCGCGCGCTCGAGACTTCGTCGGTGAAGGGCTCGGGCTCGGGCTCGACGGGCACCGCCATCAGCTCGGGCAGGCGGTGCACGGGGGGAGCCCCGTGGGACAGCGCCTGGTCGTGAAAGGCTTGCATGTCGAAGGTCTCGCCCGCCTCGGCCGCGGTGGCTTCGGCCTGCTCGCGGACCTTGAACCATGCCTGGGCGCCCACGAAGTAGGTGCTGAGCTGGGTCGACGTGACCTGGGCCCGGACCCACTTGGCCTTGGCCTCGCCCTCTTGCTGGAACGAGCGGAACACCATCAGCTCGAGGCCCGCCAGCTCGTCCATGGTGCCGGCGTGCACCGAGTTGTCGAGGATCGCGTTGGTCACCGTGCGCAGGTAGAACTTCAGGCCGTGCAGCGCGATGGCCTTGGCGCGCAGCTCGGGGTCCTGCATCACCGCCCACAGCTTCTTCTCCACGCCGGGGGGCGGAGCCTCCTCCGTCGGGGCCGCGCCGCCGTAGCCGGCGTCGATCATCATCTGCTCGGCGTACACGGCCCAGCCCTCCACGAAGGGCCCGTTGGCGAGGACCTTGCGGATCATCGAGGGGTCGCGCTTGCCGTAGTAAAGCTGCACGAAGTGCCCGGGAGTCGCCTCGTGAATCGAGAGGATCTCGAGCATGAAGTTGTTGTACTCGCGCAGGAACGAGTCGCGGTAGCTGTCCGGCCAGTCGTCGGGCACGGGCTGCACGAGGTAGAAGCTCGGCAGGCCCGGCTTGGTGGCGTCGAGCGGGCCCGGGGCGGCGAGCCCGGCAATGGCCACGCCGCGCTGGTGGGGCGGAGTCCAGATGACCTCGAGGACCTCTTCGTCGTCGAGCGTCACCAGGCTCTCGTCGCGGACGAACTGGTCGAGCCGGGTGAGGTTGGACTCGATGCGATCGCGCAGGTCGGGCGGGGTGACCCGGTTGTTGCTCAGCACCTGGAGCACCGCCCCGGTGATGGCGGTCTGCGGATCGGTACCGGACCCCCGTACGATGGCGCGTCGGCGCCCGGGGGTGAACAGCACCGCGGCCAGCTCGCTGGCGATGGTGAACATGCGCTGACGAATCTGGGCATGCTCGAAGATCGCCATGCGGCGGATCTCGTCGGCGGACAGCTCGGTCTGGAGGGTGAGCGCGAGCTTGCGCTGGAAGTTCTCCTTGCCCAGCCGCCACTGGTCGTTGGCCTCGGGCAGCAACGAGTCGACGTGGGCCCGCAAGGTGGTCACCGACTCGGACGCGGCGGCGATGGCCGGCTCCAAGCCCTCGAGGTCCGCTTCGGTAGCACCGACCAAGCGCGCGGGGAGCTCTTGCAGTAGCAACTGCACGCCATCGAGCTGACCCAGGGCCACCTGGGTATGCGGCAGGGTGGTCTCGCCGAGCGAGAGGTTGGCGATGGCCTGGTCCACCAGCGCGGGCAGGGTCTCGAGGCGCTGGCGAAGAGCCTGGGCCCGCTGCCCGACGGGGGCGTAGTCCCGCGACACCAAGCCCTCGAGGCCGTCGCCGATGATGCCCGCGTACCACATGGGGCTGCGGGACCACGGCTGCTCGACCTCGTGCCGGAAGCGCTGCAGCTCGAGCTCGTCGCGCAGCATGTCGAAGTCGACGCTGTCGTCGACGCTCTGCACGTGGGGCTTCAGCGCCTCGAGGGAGGCCAGGGCGGCGTCGATGCGAGCCCGGTCGGCTTCGATCCCCGACATCGAGACGTTGGGCCAGGCCGCGTCGTGCCGATGGTCGCCCATGCTCGTGCCGTAGACCGGCCACGCCGCGAACCACGCGTCGAAGATCTCCTGCCCGGTGCGCTCGACCGTGGGGGGAGGCGGGGGCGGCTCTTCGGGGGGCGGCGGAGGCGGAGGCGGGGGCTTGCACGCGGCCAGGGCCAGGATTGCCGTACACAGCGACGCGCGCAGCCATCCAGTGCGGGGGGAGCGGGAGCCCGAGGGCAGACGGGGCGTGGATGCTCGGCTCATGCGGTGGTCACCATCGAAGGGGGAAGATGCCCGGTGTCGTTGTAGCTGATCAGCGCCTCGAAGCCGTTGGCGTACGTTCGAAGCTCGGTGATCGAGGCGTGGGCTATGTCCATCATGGCCCACGCCTCGTACGGAAGCTGAAGGGTGCGGGCCACGAGGTAGCGGATGAGGTTCCCATGGGCGAAGATCAGCACGTGGGAACGACGGGTCGGCGGCTTGAGGAAGCGCTCGCGCACTTTGTCGACCTGCCGATGAACGAACTCGCGGGTCTCGGAGGGCGTGGCCTCGAGCCCAGTGGGGAAGGACTGGAACTCGGGGCGCGCCGGATCGACCAGCGGCACCAGCTCGTGCAGGTATCGCTTGATGCGAATGTTCGGCAGGTCCATCTCGTGGCCGGCAATCTCGGCGCTCTGCGTGGCGCGGGGCCACGGGCTCGCGTAGATGCCTTCGAAGCGACCGCTGGCCGAGTCGACCAGGCGCGTCAGCCGTCGACCCACGCGCACCGCCTGCCGTCGCCCCAGCGGGCTCAGCCCCCACACCGTGTCGCCGAGGTCGCCCGTGCGCTCGTAGTGGCCGTGGCGCATCAAGAACACGCGGCGGCAGATGGGCGGTTGGTCGGCCATGAGGTGAGGCGCATTCTCATATCACGGTGTCGGCCCCCATCCCACCGCCCGGCCCGGCGCCTGGGGCCCGGGGTGGGCCGGACGGCGGCGCCTCGCCAGGAGCCGCGCGCGGGGTGAATCACGAGCCACAGCGGCCTTCGCCATCGGGCGCGTTGGGCCCCGGGTTGTGGGCTCTGCTGACGCTGCTCGGCGTGTTGGCGCTGTGGGCTCACGCCACCCATCCCGACGGGCACTTCACCCGCGGCGGGCAACCGCACGGCGACGGGCTCTACCACTTCGCGCAGGTCCGCTCCCTCGTGCTCGATCGCGATCTGCGGCTCGCCGACGACTACGCGGCGCTCGGCAATCCCCACGGTCAACCGGTGCGGGCGCAGGGATGGGCGGGCAATCACTTCACCGTCGGTACGGCGGTGGTGTGGATCCCCAGCTTCGTCGTCGCGCAGGGCGTGGTGTCGGCAGGCGGGGCGATGGGGCTGTGGAACGACACGGGGGGCGCGCTGCGGGTGCAGCGGTGGACCATGTTCGGCAGCGTCGTCGCGGGCTGGCTCGCGCTCGTGCTCACGGCGAGGACCCTGCGGCGGTGGTTTCTGCCGCGAACCGTCGGCGTGGTGATCGTGTTGGCCGCGCTCGCGACCCCGCTGTGGTGGTACATGACGCGGCAGCCCAGCTGGTCGCATGCCGCCTCGGCGTTCGCGGTGGCGGGCCTGGTGCACGCCAGTGTGCGAG
>JBCCHT010000016.1:0-231617 GCA_039028615.1 Myxococcota bacterium
CCCCTGTACCGTGGGGGGCGGCGCTCCCCCGCGGGGCCCACTACTTCCGGGGGTCTTGCCCCCCCGAACCGGGCCAAGACCCGGGGTGACCTAGCCGAAGATTTCTTCGAACATGTCCTCGTTGAAGCCGACGAGAACGGTCTTGCCCACGCGAATGGTCGGGGCCCGGAGATTACCGGTGGGTCCCAACATGGCGTCGACGGCCTCGGCCGCGACGGGTCCCTTCAGCGTCCACCTCGAGACCTTCTTGCCCTTGGCCACGAGCAGCAGCGAGCTTGCCTTGGCGATGGCCTCGGCATCGTCGCGGCCGAGCTTGCGGCTGGCGGACACGGTCTCGGTGGCGTGGAGGTCGTTTGCGTCCATGAACTTGGACGCTCGTTTGCACCCCGTTCAACCGGAGCGGTGGTAGTGCCAATCGATGGTCTTGGGATGAGTCATCTGGTGAGCTGGATAGCGAACCGAAGGCTCGGTCGCAATCGCTCGCCCAGATCGCCGAACGGACCGGTTCGGCTGGCCCTGACGCCGAGATCTTCGCTCCTTTGCTGACACGATGCTGTCAGGAGGGCTCTGATATATCGGCGCCCGACCCGGTGGGGCGTCGCATCATGGCCGAACAGACCGAACTCAAGCACCGCGTTTCGAAGGCCAGCATTCGGACACTGGCTGCGCACCTGCGGGCCTTCGACCCCGAGTTCCCCCGCGCTCGTTTCGTGCGGCGTGCCACCCGAGGCCTCGAGCCGCTCGAGCTCAAGGCGCGGATCGGGCACGTGGCGGAGGCCCTGGCCGCATGCTTGCCCCCGTCGTTTCCGCAGGCGGCGGAGGTCATCGACGGGGCCAACGCGCAGGCGCTGGCGGCCCATGGCCCCTCGGAGCGAGACATCCACCATGGGCTCGCCGACTCGGCGTTCCTGTTCTGGCCGCTGTGCACCTACGTGGAGCGCCACGGGCTCGAGCATCTCGATCGTGCGCTGCAGACGATGCACGGGCTGACGCCGCTGGCCAGCTGCGAGTTCGCGATTCGGCCCTACATCGAGCAGGACTCGAAGCGGGTGTTTACGGTGCTGCGGCGCTGGGTGAAGGACCCCGATCTGCACGTGCGTCGGCTGGTCAGCGAAGGCACGCGCCCGCGGCTGCCGTGGGGCTCTCGGCTGCGCGCGCTGCAGGCCGACCCCACGCCCTCGGTGCGGCTGCTCGATGCGCTCTTCGACGACGACGAGCTGTACGTGCGGCGCTCGGTCGCCAACCATCTCAACGACATCAGCAAGGATCACCCGCAGCGGGCGGTGGAGATCGCGGCGCGCTGGCAGCAGCGCAACGGGAGCGACGAGGTCGCGTGGGTGATCCGCCATGCGCTGCGCGGCTTGATCAAGCAGGGGGACCCGGACGCACTGGCGCTGGTGGGGATCGGGCGGCCGCGCGTGGAGGTCACCCGCTTTTCGGTGTCACCGTCGCGGCTGACCTTTGGCACCGCGCTCGAGCTTTGCGTGGAGCTCCGCGCCAAGGCGGGGCAGGACCTGCTCATCGACTATGCGGTGCACCACATGAAGGCCAACGGCACCTTGTCGCCCAAGGTCTTCAAGTGGACGCGGCGCAGCGCGGCCAAGGGCGAGAGCCTCACGCTCGACAAGCGTCACGCCTTTCGCACCATTTCGACGCGGCGCTATCACGCGGGCGAGCATCGAGTGGAATTGTTGGTCAACGGGCGCAGCCTCGGCATGCAGTCGTTCGAATTGGTGGATGTACCTTGAGGTCCAGCCGTATCCGCCCGTGTACTACGTGTGGGAGAACGAGAAACCCCGACGCCACCTGCCCCCGAAGGCCGTGCGATTCACCTCGGGGACCTGATCCGAATCACACCCGAACGGCCGAATTGCTCGACATTTGACGCAGTTCTTGGGAGCCTTGAAGGCGTCTGGGATGTGGGAGATGACGATGCGGAACGGTTTGATTGTGAGCACGGCGCTGCTGCTGTGTGCGTGCGGCGGCGAGGATGGGCGACCCGACGACTCCGGGGGTGATGGGGGTGGCTTGAACACGCTCTCCGACAGTGCCTCGGGGAGCAGCGGAGCCTCGGGCGACGGGGCGACCGGAGTCATGAGTGCGGAAGGAACCGGCAATGCATCGGCCGACGAGTCCGGCACCGGCTCCAACAACAGCGGTGGACTGCCGTCGTTCGACGTGGGCTCACCCGACGGTGGCTCCGCGTGTGGCGGGGGCAAGGGCGGAGGCGAGGGGGCGTTCTCGTATATCTGGATCGCCAACAGCAGCCAGGGCACGGTCTCCAAGATCAACACCCAGACGATGGGCGAGGAAGGGCGCTATATCGTCAAGCCCAACTCGGCGGGCAGCCCTTCGCGGACCTCGGTGTCGCTGTCGGGCGACGTGGCGGTGGCCAACCGCAACGGCGGCGTGGCCAAGATCTACGCCAACCACGACGACTGCCCCGAGACCAATGCCATCCCCGGGCTGCAGACCTCCACCGACGCCAACTTCCTGGCGTGGGGCGAGGACGAGTGCGTGGCCTGGTACACCGACCTCGCGTACAGCTCCAACCGGCCCATGGCGTGGGCACAGGGCGAGTTCAACAACGCCACCTGCACCTACGACAACGAGAAGCTGTGGACGGCGGGCGCCAACGGAGTGGGGAGCACCCAGGTGCTGCTGCTCGACGGCGAGACCGGCGTGGTCGAGCAGACGATCAACATCCCCGAGGTCACCAGCTCGATCGGCCTGTATGGCGGCGCGGTCGATGGCGACGGGCACTTTTGGGGGATCGACACCGGCATCGGCACGCGGCAGATCATTCGGGTCGACCGCGACACCTTCAACTACGAGGTCTACCCCGGGCCTGGCCTGGGCTACGGCATCTCGGTCGACTCGGTGGGGCGCCCCTGGTTCTGTGCCGGAGGCGGAGCCTCGCGCTTCGACCCGATTCTCCATACCTGGCAGACGACGCCCAGCCCGGGCGGCAATGCCTGGGGCGGCTGCATGACCGACGGCGCGGGCACCCTGTGGCACTGCCGCCAGCTCGACTCGCACCTCATCGGCATCGACACCGAGACGCTGAACGTGGTGCAGGACATCCCGCTGCCCGCCTACGCCCACGGCATCAGCGTCGACTTCGACGGCAATGTGTGGGCGGTGGGCTTCAACAGCAGCCAGGCCTTCCGCGTCGACCCGGCCACGGGCACGATCGATACGTTCAGCAACCTCGTCGGGGCCTACTCGTATAGCGACATGACCGGGTTCGGTCTCAGCAGCGCGGGCGTCCCCAGCGGCTGATCGCTACGGGAAGCGCAGCGAGTCGACGAATCCGTCCGCCCACGGGGCTTCCCGTCCCGAGGGCGCGTACACGGCCGCCTGCACGAGGGTGTTGCCTTCGTGCACCAGGCGGATCGTGGCGTACATGCCATCGCGAGCGCGCAGCTCCACCCTCCGACTGGGACAGCCGCCGAAGGGGCGAGGGTCGAGCTCCACCAGCTCGGCGCCGATGCTGCGCCGCATCTCGGTCACCGAGCCATCGAGCGATTGTTCGTGGTCGGAGACGAGCACGAGGTTGGTGCTGTGGACCCCGAACTGATGTCCATCGAGCACGCCGCGGTGACCTTCGAGCGGAGGGATGCCGCTGGTGTCGAGCCAGGCGCCCATGCGGGCGGGGGCCTGCACGGTGAGGCCGCCGTCTCGTAGGGGCTCGGCGCGAGGCTTGGCGCGCACGGCCAGCGACTTCATGAAGCGCTGGGTGTCGACCTTCGGGGGCTCGCCCGACACCTCCACCAGATAGAGGGTCTGCTCGCGGAGCAGGGCCCCGATCTCGACGATGCCGACCGGCATGCGCACGGACAGGCGCAGTCCATCGCCTCGCCAGGCTTCGTTGCGGAGGACCTCGCCGTCGCGCTCGAGGCCTTGGACCAGGTCGGCGAGTGAATCGGGGGGCGGCTCGAAGATCGCGGTGACGTTGAAGCTCGCGCCGTTGCGCTCGGCCACCAGGGCCCGTTGCTGGGGCTGGCCGCTGGGGCCCGGAGCGGACGACGCGGAGCGGGGCAGCGAGGGCATGGCGACCTCGACTCGCAGGCGCGTGTCGGTGACCCAGACCCAGTCCTTGGGGAAGGCGTCGGGAGAAGGGGGGTCGGCCGTCTCGGCGGGGGGCTCGACCGCGGGGGTCGGCGCGTCGGGCTTGGGGCTCGCGCCGTCCGATTTTTCGGTGCAGCCGGCTGCGGCGAGAGCCATCACCACGAGCAATCCTCGGAAGCGGCCCATGCCTCGCCCACCGTACCACCGGCTCGCGATTGCCCCGGCCCGAAAAATCTTCTCGCCGAGTTTTGACTCGCGGCGGACCGGCCCTACCATGGAGGGCGAAATGCGTTGGTCCTTCGCTCTCGGCTTCGTCTCGATTCTGTGGACCAGTGCCTGCTTCGAAGACGCACCGCCAGCGCCGCCCATGATGGATGGGGGCAATGCGGACACCAGCGAGTCCGACTGCTCCCCGGGGGCCGAGGGCTGCGAGTGTCTCGAGGGCGAGTGCGTGGGCGAGCTGAGCTGCTTGTCCAACGTCTGCGTCGATGCCAGCGCGACCGGCGTGGCCACCACCACCGCGGACGAAGGCACGGGCGAAGAGTCGGACACGGGCAGCGTCGACGAAGGCCCGGCCGAAACGGGCTCGCCCACGACCGGCGGCACCCTGCCCGTGGACGCGCCCTGTAACCCCACCGACGATCAGTGTGCACCCGGGTTGACCTGCAACTCGCCGGGCCTCGATGGCTTCGTCTGCGCCGAGCCGGGACCGACGGCGGCCAATGAGCCCTGCGGCGACACCACGTGCTCGACGGGGCTCATCTGCTACGACTCGGAGACCTTCGATTGCGGCGGCATCGGCTGCTGCACGGGCTTTTGCGACGTGGACTCGCCCGACGGGTGGTGCCCGGCTGGCTTCAGCTGCGAGGCCTTCTATCCCGGGGCCAAGGCGCCTCCGGGGTACGAGCACGTCGGCGTCTGTGTCTGAGTCGTCGCGCGGGCGGCTACATCTCGGTGACTTCGAACTCGTCGCTCTCGACCGGCTCGTTGCCGCCTTCTTGGGCGGCAACGATGTGCGTACCGACGTTCTGCGCCAGTACGCCCGCGCACCAGCTGACCTCCATGGGCCCGCTGCCCGCCGCCAGGGTGACGACGCAGGAGAAGCTCTCGACCAGCTCGCCGAGGTCGGGCCCGGTCATGAGGTCGGAGATGATTTCGGTGCGGGCCTCGGTCTCACCCGGGTTCTCCATCACGTAGGAGCCGCGGATCTCCTCGACGAGCGTGTAGACGGCCTTGGCGAGCTGAACGGCGGTGAGGGCGACGGCCAGGGTGGTGACCGGGTCACCGCAGCCGGAGCTCCCGCTCCCTGCGCCGAGCAACGTGCCTCCGGCAAGCGCTCCGCTGCCCTGCAGAAAACCACGTCGTCCGACACGGGGCACCGAGGTTCGTCGTTCGATCGCCGCGGCACGTCGTTCGATGCGGTCTCGGACCTCCGCGTGGGAGAGCGGGCGAACGGTGCACGGGATGACTCGACGGGTGACGGTGTTCACGGGATCGCTCGGCGGGTTCGATAACGAGAAGGCTACGGCGACGATCATAGCCGACGGAACTCGTGAAACGAAAGACGGCACCGCTTACTCGTTGTCGTACCGCGGTCCGCACGGCCGTTTTGTGTCCCGCCGTTGGCTCGGCGGTGGCATTCTGATTGGTGATGCGGAAGCGAGCGATGTTTACAGGCCTACGGGCGGCCTCGTTGGGGGGGCTGCTGGTGGGATTGCCCCTAGTGGGCTGTGGTGATGACGGGTCTACGCCAGCGGATACCGACGGGGCGACGACGACGTCGACCACGGCGGGGGAGGAGACGGGCACGACGGAGCAGGCGGACAGCAGCAGCGGGGACATGGTCGAAGAACCACCGCCCGAGGTCGACTGGGTCGAACTCGATTGTGACTCGCTGGTGCCCGACTTCTGCATGTTCCCGTTTCCATCGAATGTGCAGACCACGGCGGACGCCGACACGAGTACCGGTCGTCGGGTGGACTTCTCGGTGGAGTCGATGCCGACCAGCTACTATGACGTGACCGCGGACCCGCGCGCGTGGGATCGCGGCGACGGGTTCTCGACCGGCGTCACCATGATGGCGCACCTGCCCGGCGCGACCTCGGCCGGGTTGCCCTCGGTGCACGACGTCGAAGCGTCGCTGGCCGAAGACTCGCCCACGATCGTGCTCGATGCGGAGACCGGCGAGCGAGTGGCTCACTTTGCCGAACTCGACGCGGTGACCGACGACGACGAGCGCCGCACGTTCCTCATCCGCCCCGCCCAGCGACTGGAGAGCGGGCGGCGCTACATCGTGGCCATTCGCGGCGTGGTCGATGCCGCGGGGGAGCCCCTGGCGGCCTCGGAGGCCTTTGCCGCGCTGCGTGATCTCCAGCCCAGCGACGATGCGTCCGTCGACGAGCGCCGGGCACTGTACGCCGACATCTTCTCGCGCCTACGCGACGCGGGTGTCGAGCGCTCCGAGCTCCAGCTCGCCTGGGACTTCACCACCGAGAGCAGCAACAGCAGCGCAGGGTGGATCGTGCACATGCGGGACGTGGCCCTGGAGATGACGGGGGACGCGGCCAACTTCGAGATCACCAGCGTCGAGGAGGACTTCGATCCTCGCGTCGCCTACCGCATCCGCGGGCAGTTCGAGGTGCCCTTGTTCCTCGACGTGCCCGGCCCGGTCTCGGTCATGAACCTCGGTGACGACGGCTTACCCGCGGTCAACGGCACGGCGATGTTCGACTTCACCCTCCTCATCCCCGCCAGCGCGTCGATGCAGCCCGCGGCGCTGTTGCAGTTCGGGCACGGGTTCCTGGGCGGGCAGGGCGAGATCGAGAGAGACAGCCTGATCGATTTCGCCGACGCCAACGGCTACGCCCTGTTCGCCTGCGACTGGATCGGCCTGTCCGACCCCGACGAGGCCTTCCTCGGCGCGATTCTCGACAGCGGGCGCATCGAGGAGTTCGGCGGGGTCTTCGCGCGAACCATGCAGGCCACCATCAACGCGCTGGTGCTCAACCGCGTGGTGGCCAACGGAATCGCAGCCGACCCGATCTACGCCGATCTCCTCGACGCGGACTCGCGCTACTACTACGGCATCAGCCTGGGCGGGATCTTGGGCACGCTGTACATGAGCCTGTCCACCGACGTGCAGCGCGGCGTGGTCGACGTGATGGGGGCGCCCTTCGGCATGGTCATCAGCCGGAGCCGCCAGTTCGATGCGTTCATGGCCATCGCCAGCGCCACGTACCAGGACCCGCGCGATGTGCAGCTGTTCCTGTCCTTGGCGCAGCTTCTGTGGGATCCGGGCGACCCGAACTCGTTGTTGCCCAACCTGCGGGAGGAGCCGCTGTCGGGCAGCGAGTCGCACGACCTGTTGATGCGGGCCGCGTTGGGCGACCACTCCGTGCCCAACGCCGCGGCGCTGTACCTGGCGCGAAGCCTGGGCGCCCCACACGTGGACACTGGGTTGCGGAGCGTGTGGGGGCTCGACTCGGCGACCGACGCCACCGGGTTGGCCTACGTCGAGTATGACTTCGGCTTGCCCGAGGATCCCGCGTGCAACCTGCCGCAGCGGGCGTGCAACGATCCGCACGGTGGCCTGCGTGGACTCGCGCCCGCCGACGCCCAGCTCGATCGGTTCTTGCGCGAAGGGACCGTCGGTAACTCTTGCGACGGTGCGTGTAGTTTCCCCGATGTGGGCGCTTGTAGCGGGGATCCGCCCGCCGACGCGTGCGTCCCCTGAATCGCGTTCGACCCGTGACGGGCATGCATCCGTCTCGCATGCGAGGCGAGTGTGCGGCGCCCCACGTGCGCCGACTCGGCTCCGTAGCAATGCCCACCAACATCGGCGGAGTCGGTCGGTTACCCTCGTGTCGTGAGAAGCTTCGACGAGGTCGCCGGTTTCATCCGTCAAAACGAGGTGGGTCGTCGGGCCTGCGTCGAGACTCCGTTCGGGCGCCGGCTGATGTTCTATGCCGACCTGACCGCGACGGGGCGCTACCTGCACTTCGTGGAGCGCTGGATTCAGCGAATCCGGCCGTTTTACGCCAATACCCACACCGCGGTCTCGTCCACGGGTCGCATCACCACCGCGCTCCGCGAGAAGGCCCGCGAGGTCGTGGCGCGAGCGGTGCGGGCAGCGGACGACGACGTGGTGCTCTTTTGTGGCTCGGGCGCGACCGCGGCCGTGAACAAGCTGGTGGGGCTGTTGGGGCTGCGCATCGACGAGCCGCTCGAGCTGCAGTACGGCCTGTCCAAGCATGTGCCGCCCGAGGAGCGCCCGGTGGTGTTCATCGGGCCCTACGAGCATCACTCCAACGAGCTGCCCTGGGTGGAGTCCATCGCCGACGTGGTCGAGATCGATCTCGACGAGGCGGGGCGCATCGACCTCGAGGACCTGCAGCGCAAGCTCTTCGCCCACGGCGACCGCCCGCTGAAGATCGGCAGCTTCTCCGCCGCGTCCAACGTGACCGGGGTGCTCAGCGACGTGGCCGCGGTCGCCCGCATCTTGCACCGCGGAGGGGCCTATGCGTGCTTCGACTACGCGGCGGCCGGGCCCTACGTGCCCATCGACATGCATCCGGCCGATCCCGAGGCCCGCATCGACGCCCTGTACATCTCGACCCACAAGTTCGTGGGTGGCCCGCAGGCGTCGGGGCTGTTGGTCGCCAACGAAGCCTTGTTCCGTACCCGTCGTCCCGAGCGACCGGGCGGCGGCACGGTGCACTACGTGGCGGGCTCGGGGAAGGACGCCATCGACTACGTCGAGCGCCTCGACGAGCGTGAAGAGGGGGGCACCCCCGCCATCATCGGTGACGTGCGGGCGGGCACGGCCTTCCTCGTGCAGGAGATGATCGGCGCGGAGCGGATTCGGGAGCACGAGATCCTGCTGGCCCGGCGCGCGCTCGAGCGACTCGCCAAGCACCCGCGCATCAAGCTTCTGGGGCCGCAGGACATCGACCGGCTGGCGATCCTCTCGTTCAACATCGTCGATCTGCACCACGACCTGGTGTCGGCCCTGCTCGACCACCTGTTCGGCATCCAGAACCGGGCGGGGTGTTCGTGTGCGGGCCCCTACGGGCACCGCTTGCTCGACATCGACCGCGAGACCTCCGAGACCTTCCGCAAGCTCATTCGGCGCGGGGTCGATGGCATCAAGCCGGGCTGGGTGCGGGTCACGGTGCCCTTTTACGCGACCGAGGCCGACGTCGAGTTCTTGCTCTCCGCCATCGAGTTCGTGGCCGATCACGGCCGCAACTTCGTGCCGCGCTATCGCCTGAGCTGGCGCGATGGCGTGTGGCGCCACGTGGAGCGGCCGGCCCCGGACATCGAGCCCATCGAGCTGACCGTCGAGGCCCTCGAAGAAGCCGCCCAGAGCTTCGCCGCCGGAGACCACGAAGCGCCGATGTCCGATCTGCAGGTGCTCGGCGAGCGGGCGCGGTACTTCGAGGAAGCCCGCGACTTGGCCCGGCGTCTCGATGATCGCTGGCGTCGAGAGCCGCCGGTGTGGAACACGGGTAGCGGCGACTCGCGGGTCGACGACCTGGTGTGGTTCGACTACGTGCACAGCCACGACCTGCCCATCGAGTCCCTCGAGGGCGACGAAGTCGAGCAGTCCGGCGCCGTCGCCGAATAGGTTCGTTCGACTCGGCGCCAGTCGAGCGAATGGCCTTCGCCGCGGGTCGGAACCCAGGTTACTCGGCGAACACGAAATGAAACGGGTCCCCCGAGCCGATGGGGGCCGATCACCCCGCGGCGGCACACCATCGCGGTCGGGCGTGACGTCCTGTACCGTGATGTGGATGTGGATGCGGATGGGGATGTACTTTGGGGGACTGTGCACGCTGGCCTTCGCGGTCGCGTGCGGAGATTCGTCAGTGGAGGCGGGCTCGGCCGATGGCACGGGGTCCACGGGCAACGGGGCCACACCGATGGCCGACACCGTCGCGCAGACCTCGGTCGAGCCCGATGGCACGGGCACGACTGGCGACGATGGGGGGGACGAAGAAGACTCCACGAGCACGACGACCGGAGAGCCCCCGTGGGACGGGATGCAGGCCGGGGTGGCCGTTCGCTATCTCGATCGTCCGGTGGGCATCTCGCAAGCGGGCTACGGCGGTCGCATCGGTGGGACGAGCACGCCATGGAGCGGGCTGTTCCAAGGCACCCGTGGCTTCTATGCGCTGCCCACCATCAAGGCGATGGTGCTCGAGTCGGGCGAGGAGCAGCTGGTCCTGCTCAAGACGCCGATGATGAGCGGCGAGTCGGGGGTCACCGATGCGCTGGTGACCAAGCTGCAAGAGCAACACGGCATCGACCTGGCTGGCCGCATCATCCTCACCGCGACGCACTCTCACCACGCGCACGGTCGCTACTGGCGGCTGCCCGACATCTTCGGCGCGGTGGGGGCCGACACGTCCGACGAGGAGGTCATCGATCTGCTGGCCACCGAGTTCGCCGACACCATCGTGGAGGCGCTCGACGACATGGGGCCGGCCCAGTACGCGTGGAACTACGTGGAGGACTGGGACCCGATGGACCGGGTCTATCGCGATCGGCGGGGCGTGAACAATTTCGCCTACGGCAAGGATCCTCGGCTCACGCTCTTCGCGGTGCGGCGACCCGACGGCGAGCCGCTGGCCGCCATCGTCAACTTCGCGATGCACGGGATCCTGCTCCCCTTCGAAAACGACCTGCTCTCCGAGGACGCCGCGGGCGGCCTGGAGATGGTGTTCGAAGAGCAGTTCTTCGCGGAGCACGGGCAGCCGATCCTCGGGATGTTCACGCAGGCGGGCGGCGGTGATGCGTCCCCCGCGGGCGGCTTTTTGGGGCACGAGTCGGCCGCGCGCGCCGAGGTCATCGGCCAGGAAGCTTCGCCCGCGATCCTCGAGCAATGGGACCAGCTCGAGTGGCGGGACGACGCGCAGCTCGACGTGCACTCGCGGCGCGTCGACCTGAACTACGCGTTCTTTGGCTACGACCGCAGCGACGAGTTCATGGGCGCGCCCTTGGGCATCCCGCTGCCGCTGCCCTACACCTGGGGGGGCTGGCAGTGCACCAGCCCCGCCGCCCCCGCGGACAACGACCCCGCGACGAGCATGGAGGGCGAGCTCAAGGAGTGCATCCCGGTCGACGTGCTGCTGCTCGGCGACGTGCCTCACCCGGAGGTGCACCAGACCTACCTGACCACGGCCCGGCTGGACGATTTCTTCATGACCACCGTACCGGGGGAGCCGACCTACTCGGTGATGCAGTACCTGCGCGAACAGGTCGCGGAACGATCCTCCGAGGACACGCAGGTCGAGGTCATGGGCATCGGCTACGCCCAGGATCACCTGCTGTACTTCACTCATCCCGACGATTGGTTCCAAGGCGGCTACGAGTCGGAGATGAGCCTGTGGGGGCCCTACGCGGGGCAGACCATCATCGACACGCAGGTCGAGGTCATCGATCAGATGCTCGGAGGGCTGGACATGCCGCCGTTCGTGGAGCAGTCGCCCTCGGGGGCCAGTCCGGGTGGGTTCACGCCCCGGGCCTTCGAGCTGAGCCTCAACGCGGGCGAGATCGTGCAGGACGTGCCCACCGACATGATGCGCACGGAGACGGTGCGCTTTCGGTTCGGCGCGGGTGACCCGAGCCTCGGCTCGCCGCGGGTGGCGGTGCAGATCGACCGGGGTGAGGGGACCTTCGAAGACGTCCCGAGCCCCTCGGGGTGGCCGGGGGTGGCGCTGGACAACTCGCGCTACCACATGATCACCCACTACGACCCGAGCCCCGCGCCCGACGGCAACATCGCGCCCGCTCGCAATCACGAGTGGTACGTCGACTGGGAGATCCCCGCCGACTTCCCCGCGGGGATCTACCGACTCGCGGTGAGCGGCCCGGTGTGGAATGGCGACGGAGCGGAGGGAGGCTTCGAGGCCACCTCCTTGCCCTTCGCGATCCGTCAGTCCGACGCCGCCGTGCTCGAGCTCGATCGCCAGGGCGACACGCTGCAGCTGCGCATGGAGCTGCCCGCCGTGCCATGGGTGACCGAGGAAACCTGGCCCATCTCGGGGTGGCGGGTGCACGACCCCACGGCCGGGGCGGCCGATCCCATCGCGGTGCGCGTGCCCCTGACCCTGACCTTCGCCGTCGATGGCACGGCCGAGCCGGGCGAACATACGGCGGAGTTCGACCCGGAGCTGGGCGCCCACGTGTTCGAGCTGGCCGATGCGGGCGTGGATGGTGTGGCCGGGGTGCTCACCGTGCAGGCCCACGTGGCCGCGGACGTCGATCCCGATCCCATCGAAGGCACCGTGCCGTGACGCCCTGACGGGCCCCCTTCGGCCGTGTTAGCAATGGCGTGGAGTTCACGCCATGCGGTTGCACCTCGTCGACGGAACCTTCGAGCTGTTTCGGGCGCACTACGGAAAGCGCCCGGACCACTTCAGCCCCGATGGCCAGGACCTCAAGGCCACGGTCGGCGTGGTGTCGTCGCTGATCTCGCTGTTCGAAGATCCCGACGAGCGGGCGACGCACGTGGCGGTGGCCTTCGATCGGCCGATCGAGTCGTTCCGCAACGAGCTGTTCGAGGGCTACAAGACGGGCGCGGGCATGGACCCGGTGCTGGTCGACCAGATGATCACCGTCGAAGAGGCGGTGCGCGCCCTGGGCGTGGTGGTGTGGTCGATGGATCGCTGGGAGGCCGACGACGCGCTGGCTACGGGCGCCAAGCTCTACGCCGACCAGGTCGAGCAGGTGCGCATCATGACCCCAGACAAGGATCTCGGGCAGTGCCTGTCGGGGACCAAGGTCGTGCAGATCGATCGCATCCGCCGAAAGACCATCGACGAGGCCGCGATGCGCGAGCGTCGAGGCGTGGCTCCGGCCAGCATTCCCGACTATCTGGCGCTGGTGGGGGACACGGCCGACGGCATCCCCGGGCTGCCCGGCTTCGGCGAGAAGGGGGCGGCGACGCTTTTGGGGGCCTACGAGAAGATCGAGAACATCCCCGCCGACGTCGCGACCTGGAACCCCAAGCCGCGCGGTTCGGCCCGCTTGGCCGCCACGCTGGCCGAGCGCCGCGAAGACGCGCTGCTGTACCGCACGCTCGCGACCCTGGTCGACGACGTGCCGCTGACCGAGACCCTCGAGGACCTCGAGTGGAAAGGCGCCCCTCGCAGCGAGTACCTGGCGTGGTGCGACCGCGTGGGCAGCAATCGCCTGCGCAACCGCCCGCCCCGCTGGCGTGACGACGGCTGACGCTGGCGGCCGCGCTCAGATGAACGCGCGTAGGTAGTAGGTCAGCTTGACCGTGATCTCGTGGAAGGGCACCCGGGCCACCCCGTCGGCGTCCGTGTCCGTGAGCGGTAGGTCGTTGCGGTACACCACGAACAGGTCGCTGCCGGGCGCGAACCGCCAGCGTAGCCGCGACTGCATGCCCACCCGCGGCGATCCAGGCGACAGATCGAGCCGGCCGAGGTTGTCGAAGGCCAGGTTCCGCGTGATGGCGAAGTCGAGGTTGGCGTTGGCGAAGCCGAAGTTGAAGTCCTCGCCCGGGTCGGCGAAGCGACCCACGACATGGGTGTAGCGGCTGCCGAGCGCGAAATGCTTGCCCGCCCGGATGGTGACGCCGCCCGAGGGCAGGTGTGCTCGCCCGCCGAACAGCTCGGCCATCTCGTAGCCGCCGTTGATGCGAAACGCCCGACGCCCAGGGCTTTCGAAGCCCGTGCGGTGACGGAACCCGGTGTAGCGCTGCGCCTCGATCTCGTGCCCGTACAGCTCGAAGGGCGTCTGGACCTGATCGACGAAGTGGGTCACCCCGTAGTTGATGCTCGTGTCGTTGCGCCACGAGACGTTGACGTCGCCGTTGGCGTTCTGCCCCAGGCGCTGGGTGTAGTTCGGGTCGGTCTCGATGCTGTAGCTGGGGCCGAACCGGATCTCCCGCAGGCCCAGGGCACGCGGGCGGGGCACGAAGTTCAGCCGAGCTTCCTGCCGCGAGCTGCCCGGGCGACGGTAAAAGCCCAGGCGGGAATCGAAGTCGTCGTCGCTCCACAGCCACAGCAGGGAGGGGCGCACGAACAGGCCCTTGTACTCGAGCTGGGCCGAGGCGCTGCTGCCCAGGGTGGCGTCGGCGGGGCGAGGCGCGGCGGTGACGACCCCGTCCTCGTCGACTTCCTCCGGCTGGGCCGGGTTCTGACCCATGGTCCCGGCGACGAAGCCGTAACCGAGCAGCTTGCCGTCGAGCGCGACGAGCTGAGAGTCCACGCCACCCGCCGCGTGTCCGCCGTTGTCGACCCCGAGGCGATATTGGCCGAGGGTCATCATGCCGACGTTGAGGCTGTCGGTGATCTGCACGCGAACGCGACCGACGGAGACGTTCTCGGGCTCGGCCCGCGACAGCCCGCGCGAGGGGTCTTCGGGGGCGCCGAGGGTCTGGACCTGGAGCACGCCGTAGCCCACCGGGCCCACGCGGCCGTAGACCTTGGCTCCGGCGAGGATGGGCACGGGTTGACCTCCGGTCAGCCCTGCGCGTCGCGAGAAGAACAGCTGCGCTTCTCGATTGCGACCGAACGAGAAGATCTCGAGGCCGTTGATGAAGAAGGGGCGTCGCTCGGGGAAGAACAGCGGGAAGCGGTCGCGGGCGACCTGGACCTCGTCGGCCTCCACCTGGGCGAAGTCGGTGAGGATACTGGCCTCGACGTACGAGTTTCCGCCGACCTGCACCCGGATGTCGCCGCCGCTGGCGAGGTTGGGCCGACGCCGCGGATCGACCGTGAACCCTGATTGCAGGTTGGTACGAGCGAGAAAGTACGGCGTGTACTCGATGGCTCGCTGCGCCTTGATGTTGCGTAGGCCCACGAGGTGGCCGAACTGGCTGGCCGCCATCGCCGAGCGCGGGGGCACGAAGATCCGCCAGTCGTAGGTCGCGTTGCGGCTCGGGTGGTCGCGCGAGATGTCGAGGCCGATGGTCTGCTCCGACGCGCTCTTGATGCCCAAGATGGCGAACGGAATCTTGTATTCGACGGTGTAGCCGTCGTTGCGGCGCTCGACCTCGGCGGTCCACACCGAGTCCCACTCGGTGACGAACTGCGAGCCGTCGCCCAAGCCCAGCGCATCGAGCTGAGCTCCGTCCGCATTGACGCCGAAGCTGACCGCATCGCGATGGTTGTGCGCGGGATCGAGCTTCACGTAGACGGTGTCGTCGGCGAAGATTCCCCGGTTGTCCCGCCGCAGCGTGCGAACGATGATGTCGCCCGGCTCGGACTCGCAGTCGAGCAGCACATAGAGATTGGTGTCGTCGTAGGCGACCTGGAGCACCGTTCGGACGGGCGGCGTGCCCCCGACCTCCGGGGTCCGTTCACGGAAGCGATCGTCCTTGGGTGCTTGCTTCCACGTGTCTTCGTCGCCCCGACCATCGATCTTCATCGACTCGTGGGTTCGGTACGCCTGGTAGGTCCGCTCCTCGGGTTCGACGGTGAACGAGCCCTCGCCGGGGCTCGGGGCCATCGCCAGCAGGGACGACACAGCGATCACCGAGAGCATCGCGACGGCCTCCCGATCGAAGGTTCGCTTTGCCCACGGTTGTCCGCGTATTCCGGGCTACGCTCGCGCAACTGCGCGCCAGACGCCCGCGAACCGCGCCGCTGCGAGGGGCTCCGAGGGGATAAAGCTTTCCCCGCGCCGAACCATCGTCTGGCGCGCGTGTAGGACCCCCTCGCCCGAACCCCCGTCCCGAGCACGGGCAGTCTCTACCGTACCCAGGTCGGGTTTGCTATACGACAAGCGTCGAGCGTGCCTGGCCGGTTGGGGACCCCCCCTTCCGCATCCAACCTCGGCCGGCCAGGCTCCCGACTCTTTGTCGCTCACATCCTTCGACAACCCTTGAAGCGATTCTTCCGGCCTTTTTTTGAAAAAAGTGCCAGGTGAAGAACCCGCTAAACCTCTCGGTGCGATCGGCGCAGTTCTGGGATGGAATTGATGGGTTTCGGTTGTTGCGGCGGGGCCGCGCGTAACTAGCGCCGTGAATCGGTCCCATCCTGGACCGCGTCGATGGCCTTGTCGATGGCGTCCTTGGCTTTCGCGGTAATCCCGCCTTTTTTGTAGTGGTCGAGCACGACGCGCTCGAAGCGGGACAGATAGGCGTCCATGCCATCGGAGCCGAGCGGGGCCGCCTCGGGATCGGCTTGGTTCGGGGTGCCGGTGGGGGTCGGTGTGCCGTCCGTGAGCGCGGCCCGACGCTTCTCGCCGAACAGGTCCACCCAGCGATCGAAGTCCCGACCCCAGCGCATGACCTTATAGAAGTTCTGGCCCGGGCGTTCGCTCTTGGACAGCAAGTCCATGGCTCCGACGGCGAGGGCAACCGGCCCGAGGACCAGATCCTTGAGCCCGTCGACCAGGATCTTGCACTGGAACACGAGCATGTCTCGGACCAGCCGCCAGCGCTGGGCACGGGGCTCCTCGTCGACGGGGACGAGCGCGGAGTTCATCGCCAGCGCCTCCGCGTCCGCGGGTGGTGGTGGGGTCGTCGAGCCGACCGTGGCGGGTGCATCCGCCTGGGTCTGCTCGGCAGCGACCGCGACCTCGTTGCCATCGGTGGGCCCCGGCGCCGCGGCGGCGTTCGTGCCGTCGCCGGGCTCCGGGGCCGCACTGGGCTGCTCGCCCTTGGGTTCGGAGGATTGCATGCCGCGCGATGATAGCGTGATGGGCATGTCGGAACCGGCCAGCGCTCCCCCATCGTTGCCACGTAGCGTGTCCGTGCTGGGGCTGGTGCTCTTCGGCTGTGCATTCCTGCCCCTGACACCGGGCGGTCGGACCTTCTTCCAGGTGGCGATGGAGGCCTTCGACGGCGGCGTCATGGCCGGCGTGATCATGGTCGTGGGCATGGGCTCGCCGTTCCTGTTCGGCCTGTGCGTGGCCCTGGGCAACCTGAGCAGCGACGACCAGTGGGGCGCGTCGTTGGTGCGGATGCCGGTCACGATGATGCACAGCCAGCTGCTGCTGGTGGCGTGGGTGATCTGGCGCAACGTCGACACGGCGATCGCATCGCTGCCGCTGCTGCTGTTCGCGGCGGTCAGCAGCATCTACGTGATGGTCCACTCGGCCGAGAGCCGCGCCAAAGGAAAGCCCGCGCCCTTTTCCTGGTACGTGCGCTGGGGCGGCACCGTGGTCGCGGCCGTCGCCGGGTGGTTGATGCTCCAGCGTGGCACCGACATGAACATGGGGATCGCCGTGCAGGTGGCTGGATCGTGCGGGCTGGGGCTCGTACTGCGTTCGACGCTGGCGAAGACTCGAGTGCAATAGCGGGTGAAAGCTCTGGCTCGCGGCCGGCGTTCGGGCGGCGGAGACAGAGCCTACCCATGAAACTACCCGCCCAATGTCTGACCATGCTCGGCCTGCTGGCGCTGAGCTTCGGCTGCGCTGCGGCCCAAAAAACGTCCGCTCCGGCCTACGACGACTACGCCTACGAGGACGCCGTGATGGGCTCCGCGCGAGACGTCGCCGAGAAGTCCCAGTCGATGAGCGAGGCCGCGCCGATGGGCGCGGACGCGATGGCGAGCCCGGCCCCCGCCGCAGCGGTGGCCCAGCCGACCGCGGTGATGGGCTCGTTGCCGCCCCGCGCCTCCGCCGAGGGTGACGAAGCCGGCTCGCCGCAAAAGGCGATCGCCGACGACGACGACATGCCCACGACCGGCACCGATGCCGTCGATCAGATGCTCGTGTTCAACGGGGCGCTCAGCCTGCAGACG
This sequence comes from Myxococcota bacterium, assembly GCA_039028615.1. Lineage (GTDB taxonomy): Bacteria > Myxococcota_A > Polyangia > Nannocystales > Nannocystaceae > Paraliomyxa. The sequence continues at coordinate 17,793 of JBCCHT010000016.1, forward strand.
GAGCACGGCGGCATTCGGTCGGGCATCGACTCCGCCGTCGACTTCGCGGTGCGGGCCGGGGGCTACATCGCCCAGCAGACGGACACCTCGGTGACCCTGCGCGTGCCTTCGAAGCGCTTTCGCAAGCTCATGCGTCAGGTCGAAGGCCTCGGCGACGTGCACTCGCGGAGCGTCCATACCCTGGACGTGTCCGAGGAGTTCCACGACCTGAAGGTGCGGCTCGACAACCTCGAGTCCACCCGGGCGCGCATCGAGAAGCTGCTGGCGCAGGCCAAGAGCCTGAGCGAAGTGCTCACGGTGGAAAAGGAGCTCGAGCGCGTGAGCGCGGAGATCGATCGCATCCAGGGGCGCATGCGCTTCTTGTCCTCGCAGGCGGCCTTCTCCACGCTGACGATCGGCTTCACCGAGAAGCCGGCCGAGGTGGTGGTCATCGTCGAAGACGATCGCGACATCGAGCCCCCTCCGCCACCGCCTCCCCCTCCGCCCCGGGTCTTGCGTAGCAACGTGGACTGGGTGGGCGACGTGGGTGTGCACCGCCTGATGGCCCTGGACTAGACCCTTCGACTGAACTTTGGAGAACCGACCGATGAAACGCTCGATTTGGATGCTCACCCTCGCGGCCCTGGTCTTCGGTGGCTGCGCCAACACCCAGCTTCAGACCCCCGCGGGGTTCGCCGTCCACGACGGCAACGAGACCTACGACTACCGGGCCAGTGATGGCGAAGGCGTGGTCTTGGCGGTGCGCAGCGAGAAGAACCGCATGGGCGGCGACCTGGCCTACTGGACCTCGACCCTGGACGTCGAGCTTCGCCAGCAGGGCTACGAGGCCCGGGCGCTGACCGAGGTGACCTCCGCCGATGGTCTCACCGGGCAGCAGATCCGCTACGCGCTGCCCTACGAAGGGCGCGAGCTGTCGTTCTGGGTGACCTTGTTCGTGACGCCGCGCCAGGTGGTCATCGTGGAGGCGGGGGGCGACACCGAGTTTCTGTCCGCCAAGTCCGAGGTCGTGGAGAAGGCCATCGCCTCGCTCCAGGTGGGGTGAGGCGGGCGGCGGCTCACAATGAGCAGCCGCACTGGCAGTCGAACACGGCGGGGCACGAGCAGTAGGGGCCTTCGTCGTCGATGCCCGCGTAGCACTGGTCGACGTCGCAGCTGACGTCGGCATCCGCCACCACGCAGCCGTTGCCCGTGTTCTGACAGATGCCCGTGCAGTAGGGCGCGATGGCGCCGAACACCCCGCAGTGGATGCGCCCGTTGTCGACCGCATCGTCGCAGGCGCGCTCGCACAGCTGCTCGACGGGGACCAGCTCGCCCGGGGCGGGGCGCTCGATGAACTCGCGCTCCGTCTCGAGGCCGCCGCAGTCCTGGTAGCACTCGCGCACTTCGCCTTGGATGTTGAAGTCGGCGCAGACGCAGCCCGTGCGCTCGGTGGCCGTCTCGCAGCCGCCGTTGCCGATCGCGAAGCAGTCGAGGTGAGCCTCGTTGTCGCAGGCGCAGGCGCGGTCGTCCTCGATGCAGAAGGTCTCGCCCGTGTTGCAGGTGATCTCGCAGCAGGTCTGGCTGGGATCGGGCGCGGTGGCGGGGCCGTGGTGGACGTCGAGGATGCCGAAGGGGGTGACCTCGAAGGGGATCGGGTCGATGTCTTCGTCGGGCTCGATGAAGCTGCCGCCGCCGTCGCCCGTGCTGGTGCTGGTGCTGGTGCTCGTCGAGCTGGTCCCCGAGCTGGTGGAGGTGCCGGTCGAAGTCGACGTGCCGTTGCGCCAGCCGAGGGCTCCATCCTGTGCCTGCGCTTCGGGATCGCAGGCCGTGCCCCAGATCGACAGACTCAGTAGCAACCCGACCCGCACCATGACCATGGGGTCATCGTGCCACGGAGTGGGCCGCGGGGGATTCGCGTTTGCGGGCGTCGGCTACGCGGGGGCATGGCCGTCGAGCACCTTCAAGAACACGTCCGGCTCGGGGCGAACCCGGTAGTTGTCGGTCTGGTCGCAGAACAGGATCACGCCCTGGGCATCGGTGATGACCACGGTGGGCATGACGGTGTCGTGCTCGTAGCCGAGCGCGGTCATGCCCATCGGAATGCCGTCCGGCGAAATAATCTCGAGCTGGCTGGCCACGCGGTTGCCCGGATCGACGAGGAAGTCGAAGGGCACGTCGAAGCGGTCGGCGAGGCTCTGGGTGTTGTCGTGGGGCTGGGGAGAGACCAGCCGGACCTTGGCGCCGCGCTTGTCGAGCTCGCGGTACAGGCCGGCGACCTCTTTGATCTGCGCCATGCATAGCGGGCACCAGTTGCCGCGATAGAACAGCATGACGGTGGGGGCGCCGCGGAAGTCGTCGGAGGAGACCTCGTTGCCCTTGGCGTCTTCGAGCACGAACGAGGGCAGGGTCTTGCCCACTTGCAGCGAGCTGGACGGCGTTCGCCCGAACACGGAGTACCAGCGCACGTAGAGCAGCAGGCCGACCGCGCCGACGACCGCCAACGCCAGGGGCAGCGCGTCGAAGGTGCCCCCGATGCCCGCCAGCGGAAGCCCGGCCGCGACCACGCCCGCCACGGACAAGGCGGTGAGGGCGGGCATGTTCTCGCTGGTGCGGCTCACCGACTTCAAGAGCATCCAAAAGCTCATCATGAAGGCGATGGGCAGGTTCGCGAGCAGCACGCCGGACCACGGCAGGACGCTCGCGCCCTGCGTCAGCTGCCAGATGGCGAGGCCACCGTTGACGGAGGCAACGGCGATGAAGCTGGAAGCGAACAGCGATTTGACGCTCATGTCGGGGCTCTCGGTTCCCAACGGCGAGCCCGACGAGCGAGTTACTCGGCGGCGAGGTCGGCTTGCAGAGCGGCGCGTTGTTCGGCGGTGAGTTCCTGACGGACCTCGTGCTCGGGCAGATCGACCCCGATGGCGACCGGAATCCCGGCCACCGCGAACTTGAAGTACTGCACCGAGCTGAGGCGCTGCTCGCCGACCTGGCGGGGGTCGAAGGTCGGGCGCACGCGGGCGCCGTCGGCCTGCTCGATGTACACGTGCTGGGGCAGGGCCAGCCACTGCTGCAGCTTCACCGCGCGCTCGGCTTCGTCGTCGATGCCGATGAGCAGCGTGCAGCCCAGCTCGCCCGGCCCGCCGAGCAGCTCGTTGTAGGTCGACAGCTCGTGCTGGATGTCGGACTCCTTGACGATCCGCTCGGCCCGCATCATCTCCTGCACCTGGTAGCGCACGGTGTCGCGGTTCTCGAACAGGAAGGTGAAGGTGCCGCCGGACAGCGCGATGCGACGGGGTGCCTTGGCGGCGAGCGCCCGCGGGCGCAGGGTGTCGCGCTGCTCGGAGTAGGTGACGAAATCGAGGATCTCGCTGCGGTCTACGGGCTTCATTCGCTGGAGTCTCCCTTCGCGCCGGCTTCGTCGCTCATTGCGGAGGCGGGCGCGTCGAAGCTGTCACCGCGGTAGGCCCGGGCGAGCAGCGACATGGGGTGCAGGGGGCGTCGCCCCGCATGCTGTTCGAATTGGATCGCGGCGAGCGGGCAATCGGTGGCCCACCACTGCGCGTCGGAGTCTTTCATGCCGTCGAAGGCTCGCTTGCCCACCCGCTGCGAGGGCTCGAAGCCATCGACCATCATGGCGTAGGTGCCGTCGTGGCCGCAGCACTCCATGACCAGCTCCGGCTTGACGCCGGGCAGCTTGCGTAGCAAGTCGCGGCCCTTGAAGCCCACGCCTTGCGTGCGGAGGTGGCAGGGCGCGTGGTAGGCCACGGGCCCTTCGGGCGAGCTCTCGAACTCGGTGTTGAAGCGGTCTTCCTTGCGGATCGACCACAGGAACTCGCTCGGGTCCTTGGTGGCCTCGGCCAGCTTCTGCGCGCGCTCCCGATCCTCGCCCTCGAGCAGCTCGGGCCACTCGCGGCGCAGCATCATCGAGCAGGTGGGGTTGATCGCCAGCACGGAGGACCCCGCGTCGACGTAGGGCATCAGCACGTCGAGGGTGGCCTTGGCCTTCTTGCGCAGGCCCTTCAGGTCGCCGCGCTCCCAGGCCGGCATGCCGCAGCACTGCAGGCCCTCGGCGCAGCGGATGTCGACGCCGTTGCGCTGCATGACCTCGACCGTGTCGCGGCCGATCTGGGGCTCGTTGTGCTCGACGAAGCAGGTCTGGAACAGCACCACCTCGCCGCCGGGCCCCTCCTTGGTGAGGCCCTCGTCCTTGGCCCAGGTCTCGAAGGTCTGGTCGGCGAAGTCGGGCAGCTGCTTGTCGCGGTGGACCCCCAGCACTTTTTCCATGAACCACCGATGCAGGCGCACCTTGTTCATGCTGTTGGCCATGCCGAAGCTGGCCCGGGCGGCCTTGCCCGCGAAGTCGGGGTCGCCGAGCAGCTTGTCCTGCACCGTGGTGGCGCGCTTGCGTCGCTCGATCGCCTTGTAGCGGTGCACCAGCTTGGGGAAGTCGAGCTGAAACTCGTGCTTGTCCCGCGGGGTGTAGGGGCACTGCACCTCGCAGAGCTTGCACTGGAAGCACGCGTCCATGATGCCGCGCGTGTCCTCCCCACTCACCTTGCGCACGTCGCCGTCGTAGCGGTCGTCGAGGAGATCGAAGAGGTTGGGGAAGGAGTCGCAGTACTTGAAGCACATGCGGCAGCCGTGGCAGACCTCGAAGACCCTCGTGATCTCCTTGCCTAGCGCCTGCTCATCCCAGTACTTGGCCTCGCTGGGGTCGTAGCAGAGCCCATCGGTGGGTTTGTAGGAGATGTTTTGGTCGTCGCCCATGATCGTCCATATGCAAGCGGCCACCCGAAGGTGGCCGCTCGTGACGAAAGTGACCGTAGATGATGGTGGAGCCGCCTTCCGACCCCGCCGTCATCGACGTCGCGCCTAGAAGTGCTCTTCGAGCAGCTTCGTGAAGCGACCGGCGTGCGACTTCTCGGCCTTGGCGAGGGTCTCGAACCAGTCGGCGACCTCTTCGAAGCCCTCTTCGCGAGCGGTCTTCGCCATGCCCGGGTACATGTCGGTGTACTCGTGGGTCTCGCCGGCGACGCCGGCCTTGAGGGCACCCTCGGTGTCCTTGATGGGCAGGCCGGTGGCGGGGTCGCCCACCTGCTTGAGGTAGTCGAGGTGGCCATGGGCGTGGCCGGTCTCGCCCTCGGCGGTGTCGCGGAAGTTGCCCGCGATCTCGGGGTAGCCTTCGACGTCGGCCATCTTGGCGAAGTAGAGGTAGCGACGATTGGCCTGCGACTCGCCGGCGAAGGCGGCCTTCAGGTTGTCGTGCGTCTTGGTTCCGTCGAGTTTGCTCATGGATGTCTCCCTAGCTCCCGCATGGACGGGGCAGCCACGGCGGGCGGCCCTGCGGTGTCGGCGAGAAATAACATGGGTCGTCGGGGTGGGTCACGGTGCGCTCAGGGCGGGCGTTGCGGGTGGGTGGCCCCCGTCACCGGTCGGCCGGGGGCCTCAAACCGGCTCGCAATGGGCCGTGCGCAGAGAGCAGGCCCGAACGCCTCAGGGGCGGTACCATCGGCGCGATGCGGGTCGGCTCACGGACCTGCACCGGAGCTGCATGGATTCGTCTGACCCGCGCCGTGAAAACCCCCCTCTCCCCGAGCTGGTGGCCCTGGAAGGGGCGGGGCCGGGCCCGCACACCGCGTTCGTCGTGCTGCGCTCGGTCAGTAAGGGCCAGACCCGCAACGGACAGCCGTTCTTGGATCTCAAGCTGGCCGATCGCACCCGCTCGGTCGGCGCCAAGGTGTGGAGCGATGCCGCCCGCGCGATGCAGACGGCGGAGCAGCTCGATCCGGGGGCGCACGTGAAGGTGCTGTTCGAGGTCGGTGAGTATCGCGGCGCGATGCAGCTGACCATCAAGCGGCTGCGACCGGTGCAAGAGGACGAGCCGCACTACGATCCGCAGCTGTTGATCGACGAGGGCGAGGCGCTCATCGAAGGCTTGGCGGTGGACACCCTGGTCTTCGACATCGAGACGGTGCCCGCGGTCGAGCTGCGCAAGGTGCCGTCCACGGTGGCCCAGGCGGTGACCAAGTACGCCGACCGCCAGGACTGGGACGAAGGCAAGGTCATGAGCCTGTCGCCGTTCTTCGGCAAGGTGGTCTCGCTCGCCTTCGGCGACGGCGAGGTCGAGCCGGATCGGCAGGAGACCAACGTGTTCGTGTGTCCGCCCGACGACGTCGAGGTCACCGAGCTGCCCGACAATGTGCGGCTGGTGTCGGAGACCGAGCTGCTGCAGGCGTTCTGGGCCCTGGCCGGGCACGCCAGCGTGGTCGTGACCTACAACGGCCGCGGCTTCGACGTTCCGTTCTTGGTGGGGCGCAGCCTCATCCACGACATCCCGGTGCGGGTCGATCTGCAATCGAAGCCCTTTGCCCTGCGACCCCACCTCGACCTTTATCAGGTGGTGGCGGGGCGCCATGGCCGAGGGCCCGCCCCGCTCGACGTGGTGTGCTGGGCCTTGGGCATGCCCAGCCCCAAGGAGGTCATGGACGGCTCGATGGTCAGCACCTTCTTTGCCAAGGGCGACCTGGCGACCATCGCCGAGTACAACGCGGGCGACGTGCGGGCTACGACGGCCGTGTATCAGCGCGTTCGCGACGGCGTGCTGCGCTACCGCGACGACTGGTAGCGCTCTCGTCGGCGGCGGGCGAGCAGGCCGAGCAGCGCCAGGCCCCACAGCGGGCCCGCGGGCGACGGCCCTCGCATGCGGCAGTCGCAACCCGATGCACTGGCGCCGCCGTCGAGCAGGCCCGAGCCCGTGCCCGCGCTCGGCCCGGTGGTGGTCCCCGAGCTGTCGGGCGTCGCCGTCATGGCATCGTCGTTGCTGTCGACACCCTCTTCGCTCGCGGCTCCGTCGTTGCCCCCTTCGCCGCCCGTGGAATCGGCCCCGCCCGTGCCCCCCGGGGGCTCGGCCTCCGACCACTCGTAGGCCCCGACGTCGTACGCGGGCCCCACGGGCCGCACCGTGCCGTCGCGATCGCGCGAGACCTCGTCGAGCTCGATGCCCGCGTCGACGGGCGCAGAGCCTTCGACCAGGTGATAGTCGTGCCCCGCCGCATCGATGAACACCTCCGGCCCCACCACCAGGTTGCCCAGGCCCTCGGCTGTGATGTCCGGGATGCTGTTGCCGAGCACCAGCAGGTTGTCGATGCGCAGGTCGACGGGCGGATCGCCACCGTCGTCCACGAACAGTTCCCCGATCTCGCCGCCGAGGGTCGTGGCCAGCACGTCGGCCCCGGTCAGACCGGTGGCGTAGCGGATGCCCGTGCCCAGATCGTAGAGCACCGCGTTGTGCACCTGGGCCAGCGCCGGGCCGCGCAGGTCGAGGCCCACCGCCGAGCCGTAGACGGTGATGCCGACCAGCTGCGCGTCGACCTGCTCCTCGATGAACATCGCCGCCTGGTCGCCGCTCGTGCCCCCGAAACCGAACGCCACGGTGTCTTCCACCAGGAGGGTGGGGGGTGAGCCGCGGCCGTCCAGGTCGAGGCCGACCTTGGTCTCGACGGCGCTGTCGCCGATGACGGTGCCCATGGCCACGCCGTTGGCGTCCTCGTCCAGCGGCCCGCCCCACAGCATGCAGCGGCGGAGCGACAGCTCGTCCCAGGGGGCGCGCGTCGGCGACATCTGCACCGCGTCTCCCGAGATCAGGTAGATCTCGGTGTCGCGGATCTCGACGTCGAACACGCTGTCGCCGGTCACCCCGTGTGCATCGCCCTTCGCAGCCACGCAGTGGTGGATGCTCGAGTTGGCGACGAGCACGTTCTGCACCGTGTGTAGGTCGAGGCAGTCGGCCCCCGAGCGGCGGATTTCGACGTCGAAGAGCTCGAGATTGTTCGCACCGTCCGTGTCCACGGTGTCCGACGCGCCGTAGCCTCCGTCGAAGACGAGACCCTGGATCGTGTGGAACGGGTGGTGTGCGGCCATGGCGGCCCCGTCGGCCTGCACGATGGCTTCGCCCGCGGGCTCGGCCACCACGGTGATGGGGGCCGCGCCCGTGCCATCGGTCACGGTGGCGATGGGGGCGTAGGTGCCGGGCAAGACGTGCACGACGTCGCCGGCTACCGCTTGGTCGAGAGCGTCCTGGATCTCGAGGAAGGGACTGCCTTCGCTACCGTCCCCTCCTGGGTCGGCGGCGGCGTCGACATAGAGGTCTGCAGCCGCGGCGACCGAAGGAAAGGCCACTGCCGCCGCCACGAGTGGTCCCAAGACCCCGATCCATCTCTCCATGGCCGATCAGAGTAGAGGCTTTCGGGTTTGTGCGCTCGCCAACCCTGGTGCCCCGGGCTGGGCGTTTTCTTGCACCGACGGCGGTGGTATATCGCCACTCGCGCCCTTCCCGCTCGCGGGCAAACCACCGGTGTCACGACCGTGTTTCGCCCCGCCCGCGACCCCCCCAGAAGGCGGCGCAGGAGCTATTGCCATGGCCGAATCGATCACGATGACGAAGGAGGGACTGAACGTCCCCGAAAACCCCATCATCCCCTTCATCGAGGGCGATGGGATCGGTCCCGACATCTGGGCCGCTGCGGTGCGCGTTTTCGATGCTGCGGTCGAAAAGGCGTACGGAGGTAAGCGCAAGATCGAGTGGCTCGAGGTTCTCGCTGGCGAGAAAGCCTACGACAAGACCGGAGAGTGGCTGCCCTCCGCGACCACCGACGCGTTCCAAAAATACCTGGTGGGCATCAAGGGCCCGCTGACCACCCCCGTGGGCGGTGGCATCCGTAGCCTCAACGTCGCGCTGCGTCAGAACCTCGACCTGTACACCTGCCTTCGCCCCGTGCGCTGGTTCGAAGGTGTGCCCAGCCCGGTCAAGCGCCCCGACCTGACCAACATGGTCATCTTCCGCGAGAACACCGAGGACATCTACGCGGGCATCGAGTTCCAGCACGGCGCCGAGGACAACGACAAGTTCAAGCGCCTGCTCTCCGAGAACTTCCCCGAGATGTACCGCAAGATCCGGTTCCCGGACACGGCGGGCCTGGGCATCAAGCCCGTCTCGCAAGAGGGCACCGGTCGCCTCGTTCGCGCCGCGATCAAGTACGCCTTCGACAACAAGCTGCCCTCGCTGACCTTGGTCCACAAGGGCAACATCATGAAGTTCACCGAGGGAGCCTTCCGCGACTGGGGCTACGAGGTGGCGAAGGTGGAGTTCGGCGCGACCGATCTCGACGGCGGCCCCTGGCAGACCCTCAGCCGCGACGGCCACGAGATCATCGTCAAGGACGTCATCGCCGACGCCTTCCTCCAGCAGCTGCTGACGCGACCGGCCGAGTACTCGGTCATCGCCACCATGAACCTCAACGGCGACTACATCTCCGACGCGCTCGCCGCCTGCGTGGGCGGCATCGGGATCGCCCCGGGTGGCAACATCAACTACGAGACCGGCACCGCGATCTTCGAGGCCACCCACGGCACCGCGCCCAAGTACGCCGGCCAGGACAAGGTGAACCCCGGCTCCGTCATCCTCTCGGGTGAGATGATGTTCCGCTACATGCGGTGGACCGAGGCCGCGGATCTCATCATCAAGGGCATGGACGGCGCCATCGGCAACAAGACGGTGACCTACGACTTCCATCGCCTGATGGAAGGCGCCACCCTGCGCAAGTGCTCCGAGTTCGGCAGCGACATCATCGCCGCCATGGGCTGAGCACCGTCGCTTCGTCGACGATCGAGGTCGTGCGAGCACCGCGAGGGCGGGGCGCACGGCCTCTTCCGTTTCGAAGCACACCGATCTTGGCGCAAAAATCGCCCTCGCGGTGTCGGCGCGGGCTCTTCATTCGCATCACAAAGCCCTCGTTGGGTATACTTCGGCTCTATCGATGCAACTACGGCCGTTCCATGTGCTTTTGACGACGAGCTTGCTGGTGGCGTGTTCCGTCGGGGAGAACTCGGCCGGAGACAACTTCACCTTCGGTGATGGTGGCGACGCGGGGGCCAACACCTCCGACCCGACCGCCGGTGCGGTGGACACCTCCGGCGGGGATGGGCTCACCAGCGGTGGCTCGATGGGTGTCACCAGCAACGACGACAACGATGACAACGATGACAACGCCGACGGGGTGCAGTGCATCGACGGCGACGGGGACGACTACGGCGATGGCTGTGCGGCCGGCCCCGATTGCGACGACACCAACCCCGAGGTCAACCCCGGCGCGGCCGAGACCTGCAACGGGGCCGACGACAACTGCGACGACGAGATCGACAACGGCTGCGAGTGCCCCGACGACGGGGTGAGCGGGGCCTGCAATGCGCCGTCGGATCTCGGCATCGTCGAAGCGGGCGGCAGCACGCTCGGCGTCGTCGGGACCGTGCCCCAAGAGGGCTCGGTCGACTGGTACACGGTCTCCTTCCCCTTCACCGGGCGACCGGGCGGAGGCACACCCACCATCGGCTTCGCGATCAACACGGGCGACGCCTTCGTGTTCGATGTGGTGGCCGCCGAGTGTGACGCCGCCGGAGCGCCGTGTGGCGAAGGCGGAGACGCGATGGGGTCCGCGGTCGGCCTGACCGACTGGACCTTCGCCGACACCGATCCCGGCTGCTGCGCGCCGCCGGCCGACTCGATGGTCGCCTGGCCCGACCAGATCTGGCTGAGGGTCTATCGCACGTCCATGGGGGCGAGCTGCGATACCTACCAGCTCGAAGTCACTCGCTGAGCCGGACCGAGCCCGACGCTCGAACGAAGAACGCTCGCCTCGTGAAGCCACGAGCCGAGCGTTTTTTCGTGGGGCGACCCGCGGCTACTGGCAGGTCTGAATCACGATGTTGCAGGTCTGCCCGTCGGGGCAGTCCATGTCGCCATTGCAGGCGGTGTGGCCTTCGATCTCCACGTCGGTCGGCGTGCGGGCGCGAACCCGGAACTCCACGCAGCCCGTGGGGCCGGCGGTGCGGTCGACCGTCTGACGATAGATGTTGGCCGAAGGGAAGCCGGACACGCCCGAGGCCATGAGGGCGTCGACGAGCGCGGCCGGGACCGAGTAGCTGCCCGTGTCCGGTACGTCGCAGAACAGGGTGGCGGGCGAGATGCCGTGCTGGTCGATGTTCAGCTCGATGCGAACCCAGGCCTCGCCGTCCTCGGGGTCCCAGGCGAGATCGACGTTGGTGCCCTCGGCCACGTACAGCTGGGGCGTGACGCCGGTCAGCGCTCCGAAGCCGCGGCCCTCCATCGCGATGCCGTCGGCGGCGATCTCGAGGGTCGAGCCCGCGGCGATGGCCGGGTGCGGCAGGTTGGTCTCGAAGTAGCGGCTGTCGGCGGCGGGCTCCATCTCGACCGGGACCTCCATCCCCGTGATGGTCACCGTGCCCACCGTGATGCGCTCGGGGAAGATCTCGCAGGTCTTGGCGTTCGTGCACACCTCACCGCCGCCGCAGGGCGGGTCGCAGAACGGGTTGGCCACCGTCAGCATGCGGCACTCAGCTTCCGCGGCGTTCTCGGTGATGATGGTGGTCTGCACCAAGTCGGCCCGGACCTCGCCGTTGATCGCGGAGTATTCCTCCTCGAGGATCACGTCGAACACGCCCACGCGCTCACCCACCGGGCACTCGCCCGCGATGCCCTCGGGTTCCTCGGTCGTGCCTCCGGTCGGGGGGTCGACGGTCTCGTTGGTGTCGTCGGTGTCGTCGCCGGGACCGTTGCCCGGGCCGTTGCCGGTCTCGTCCCCGGTATCCGCTCCGCTCGGGCCCGTCGCGTCTGCGTTGTCGGTCGTCGCGTCCGGGTCGTCGGGATCGGTCGTACATCCCACCCCGAGGACGAGGGCGATCGAAATCAACGGAGGATACGAAAACGAACGAAAGTCCATGGGTGCCTTTAGCATGGGGCGAGCCGCACCCCATTGGAAGTCCATGGCAGCAAGGGATGCTTTCCTTCATCGAGCGGAGGCCCACGACGGGGCCGGCCCGCGAGATTTTGGGCGATACTGGGCCGTAGAGCGCCCTTTCGCACGAAAAAGACAGTCTGATTGAAGGCGAGCCCCGCTTGGCCCCATCCATTTGGGTCGGCGGTCGAATGGAGGCGTGTTGCGCCCGCAACGCTGCCCCCTAAACTCGGAATCTCCGCTAAACTGTCAAAACCTAGCTTTGATGGTGATGGTGGTGCGGTACGCCGTTGGACAATGAACGAGAACTAGGATGCTGATGAAATCGTCTCTCCACTGGGCCCGAACGGGATTCCTCGTTTCATCGATGCTGCTCGGAGCGGCCGGCTCGGGCTGCAAAGCCGACGCGGACGGGTTGGTCTGCGAGCTGCCCGACGATGGGATGGACGTCGACTTCGCCCAGCGCATCGGGTGCCGAGCGGACTACGACCGCCTCGCGGCCACGCCGCTGAGCACGGCCAAGTCGGGTGCCGTCTCGGCCAAGACCGTGCTCGACACCATCGACGACGAGTTCTACGTCCAGAACAGCGACAAGTATCCCATCCACTGGGAGTTCGCCTTCCAGCACTTGTCGGGCATGGGCAAGCCCATCGTGCCGCAGCTCGCCGACTTCAACATGAGCGAGTACTACACGCCGGACCGTCGGTTCTTGCTCGGGGCCATCACCTACTACGAGGGGCCCGAGGTCTGGACCTACGAGATTTCTCCATATGACACCGCGACCGCCGAGATGATCGAGCGCGCGTACGTGAAGATCACGGAGAACACCTACTTCGGCAACGAGTTGTACTTCCACCCCACCTCCGAGGGCGTGGGGCGAGAGGCGGAGAACCTCCCCGACTCGGTCAAGATCATCACCACCGAGGAACTCTACGCCGACCAGGAGTATCAGATCCTCAATACGGGGGAGACCTACGCGCAGGTTCGCTTCGTGCGGGCGGCCGACCTCGAGACCGACTACCTGAGCTTCCGCGAGCTGGCCATCCTCGACAGCGTGCCCAACGACATCTCCGTCGTCTCCGGCATCATCACCCAGGAGTTCCAGACCCCGCTTTCGCACATCAACGTGCTCTCGCAAAACCGCGGCACGCCCAACATGGGGCTGCGTGATGCGTGGGACCACGAGGAGCTGCGGGCCCTCGAGGGCAAGTGGGCGCACCTGGTGATCGAGGCCGACGGCTGGCGCATCGAAGAGACCACCCGCGAAGAGGCCGATGCCTGGTGGGAGGCCAACCGCCCCGCCGCCGTGCAGGTGCCCGGCATCGACCTGTCGGTCACCGAGCTGACCGACATGGCCGACCTGCTCGACTCCGACCTGAGCGTGGCCGAGGCCATCGACAAGGCGATTCCGGCCTTCGGCGGCAAGGCGTCCAACTACGCCGTGCTGCCCAAGATCGGCGGCAACCTCAACCCGCCGCGGGCCTTTGCCGTCCCCGTCTACTACTACGACCAGTTCCTGCGGGAAAACGGCTTCGACACCCGCATCGCCGCCATGCTCGAGGACCCGGCGTTCAACGACGACGTGGTCACCCGCGACGCCATGCTGCTGCAGCTGCGCGACGACATGCGGGCGGCGCCGCTCAACGCCGAGTTCGAGCAGTTGCTGCTGACCAAGCTCGAAGAGGACTACCCCGGCATCCGCATGCGCTTCCGGTCGAGCACCAACGCCGAGGACCTCGACGGCTTCACCGGGGCGGGCCTGTACACCTCCAAGAGCGCGGTGCCGGGCTCCGTGGACGAGCCGGTCGCCGACGCGGTGCGCAAGGTCTGGGCCAGCGTGTGGTTCTTCCGCGCGTTCGAGGAGCGCTCGTACCGAAGCATCGACCACCTCGCGGTGGGCATGTCGTTGCTCGTGCACCGCTCCTTCCCCGACGAAGAGGCCAACGGCGTCGCGCTCACGGCCAACATCTTCGACACCACGGGAGCCGAGCCCGGCTTTTACATCAACGTGCAGCAGGGCGAGGCCTCGGTGGTCAAGCCCGAGCCCGGGGTCACCAGCGACCAGTTCATCTATCACTTCGATTTCCCCGGTCAGCCGATCGTGTCCATCGTGCGATCGAACCTGGTCCCCCCGGGGGAGACCGTCCTGACCTTCGCGCAGACCTACGAGCTGGGTAAGGCGCTCAAGGACATCCACACCTACTTTTCGACCATCTACCCGCCCAACGCCAACGGGTGGTACGCGATGGACGTCGAGTTCAAGTTCGACGACATCGGCGAATACGACGAGCCCATCTTGTGGGTGAAGCAGGCTCGTCCTCACCCTGGCCTGGGGAACTGAAATCATGAGTAGCCATATGCGTTCGTCGTCATTGCTGTCGTTGCTCGGGCTGTGTGCCCTCGCCTGTGGTCCCGTGGTGAGCGGGGATACCGATGCCGCTTCGAGCAGCGGTGAGCCGTCGGAAGACTCCTCGGGTGCCGCCACGCCCGGCGCCACGACCAGCGTGACTCCGCCCGCTCCGGGGACGACCACCGGCCTCGATTCCGGCACCACCGCGGCGGCCGAAGAGACCTCCATGAGCGAGGTCGAGACCGGTGAGCCCCCGCTGTTCGACCTCGGCGTCATTCCCGACATGCCGGACGAGCCGCCGCCCGTGAAGCCCGAGTTCGACTGCTCGACGGTGCCGGACCAGTTCGTCTCGTTCCAGCACATCCCGGGCGCGCGCGGCTACCACGGCCTCGCCATCGACGAAAATGGCCTCGCCATCGGCAGTGACGGCAACTCGCTGATCCAGTCCACCTACGATGGCATGTGGAACCTGTTCATCCCGGGCATCGGCGCGGGCCAGCAGATGGACTGGCTCGCCGATGGCGACCTGGCCTACGCCACCCAGGACGGCGCCATCACGCGGATTCGGTCCGACGCCACCACCGAGATCATCCAGCCGGGCATCAACGCCTACGGCGTCGTGCGGGGCCCCGACGACATGATCTACGTGACCGCCAACAACGGCAGCGGGATCTCGCGCATCGACCCCATGACGGGTGCCACCGAGCTCATCATGCCGGGCAACGGCATCAACATGCACTCGATGAACTTCAACGCCGAGGGCGACCGAATCTACGTCGGCACCATCGGTGACGGCACCGCCTACTACATCGACCTCGATGCCTCCATGGACCCGGTGGGCGGCCCGCAGGTCTTGAGCGAGAACGTCGGCAACGGCAACTGCTGGCACGATGCCGTGGCCGTCGACCTGTGCGGCTACATCTACATCCCCGATTTCTGGAGCCGCAACCTGTATCGCATCGCTCCGAACGGCGACACCGTCGTGTTCTGGGATCCCGCCGACAACGGCGACTACGCCCACGGCTTGGCCTGGGGTACGGGTGAATACGACTGGAACGAGGAAGCGCTGTACTTCCCGCAGCCGTACAACAACAACAATGTCGGCGAGGTCGTCGTCGGGGTACCGCCGCACTACTGGCCGGCCATTCCGATCAACCTGCCGCCGAGCATGTGAGCGGCTCCGGCCCTCCTGACGAGAGCACCTTCATGGATTTCGACTTCAAGCTCACCTGGGCCCTCGCGCTCAGCCTCCCCGTGCTCGCCTGTGGCACCACGCCGGCCAGCGGCGACGACGAGTCGAGCTCGGCCGCCGACGCGACGGCGGGCACCCCCATGGCCGAGACCTCGACGCCAACATCGCCTCCGGGCACCACGGGCAGCGCCACGCCGCCCGCCGACAGCGGTGGCACCACCAGCCTGCCCGGTGATTCGTCCGAGGGCGAAGAAGACGACCCCACCAACCCACCCGTGTTCGACCAGGGCGTCATTCCCGACGCCCCGCCCATCGACACCGAGTGCACCAAGGTCGACTTCCTGTTCATCATCGACAACAGCAGCAGCATGGCGACCTACCAGGCCAACCTGGTCGCCAACTTCCCCGCCTTCATCAATGGCATCCAGGGGTCGCTCGATACGGCCGACTCCTATCACGTCGGCGTCATCACGACCGACGAGTACGGCTTCAACGTGGCCGGCTGCACGGATCTGTCGTCCCTCGTCGTCCAGACTGGCGGCTCGAACTCCAGCAGCAGCGTCTGCGGTCCGTTCACCGACGGCGGCAACTTCATGACCCACAACGACGACCTCGAGGCGGCCTTCAGCTGTGCCGCCCAGGTCGGTACCTCCGGGGACGGCAACGAGCGCCCCATGCAGGCCTTGGTCGAGGCCGTCCAGGGTCTCGAGGCGGGGCCGGGCGGGTGCAACCAAGGGTTCCTGCGCGAGGATTCGTTGTTGGTCGTCGTGAACATCGGCGACGAGTCCGACAACTCGCCCGGGACGCCCATGGACTGGTACGACGCCGTCGTGGCGGCGCGCTCGGGGATTCCCGAGAACGTCGTCATACTGTCGATCATCGATGGCCCGGGCAACCCGTGTGGGTTCGGTCAGTCCGCCGCGCGCCAGGCCTTCACCGCGCTGTGGGGCGACAACGGCTTCGAGGTGCCCATCTGCATCGCGGACTACGAGCCCTACTTCCTCGATGCGATCGACGTCGTCGACGTCGCGTGCGAGAACTACATCCCGCCCGCGGGATGATGGCTGGGCTCCAGGCGGAGCCCCCAGTGTTCGGCGTAGGTCGCCCCCGGTGGTTTCCCCGGGGGCGCTCTTGCGTCGGGTCGTCGCCGTTCCGCCCGCCGTGGCTCGGGCTAGCGCAGCGAGCTCGGGGGCATCCGGGTGCCTTCCCAGTCTTCGTACTCGGGCTGCCGCCATCCGTCGGCGTCGTCCCACTCGGCGCGCAGTCGGTCGACGGGGTAGTCCTTCTCGGCGCAGCGGTTCCAGTTCTGCTCGTAGAGTTCGAGTGCGTGGTCGGGGCCTTTCACGAGCACACGACGTCGACCGTAGGGGCAGTCACCGTTTTCGAACTCCTCGTCGAACTCGATCGCGGCGAGCGAGCGCAGGGCCGGTCCCTCGGTGGTGTAGATGTGGAGATCGCTGCTCGTTTCGGTGATGCCCTGGCTGCCGTCACGTCGCGTGCCCGCAACCTCGAACGCGGCGATGAGCACGAGGTCCGCGCTGGCCCGCGGCGAGAGATCGTGGAGTCCAAAGTGTTCTACGCTCGCGACGCAACGTTCATCGATGTCCTCGTGGCTGATCAGGGCGCCGTCGTCATCGAAGCGGGCGAGACCCAAGGTCGGGCACGGGGCGGTATGCGGGGTATCGTCGGACCGACCATAGCCGTAGGCGACGACGAATCCGCGGGGCAGCGTCAACGACTCGAGGACCCTCACCTCGGCCTGGTGCAGGGCGACGAGCTGCTCCGAGGGCGATCGCGAGCCGTCCGAGTTCGCCGCTTCGACCCCATTCGATACCGATGCGGGCACGGGTGGCTCCGGGCTCGACGTGGGGCGGCAGCCCGCCGCACCGCAGGCGATGCCCGCGACGAGCACCCGGGACACCGAGAACATGACCCGAGCGTATCACCCGGTGTCGATTGCTTGCCGGGGCCCGAGCCGTAGTGTCGCTCGCGGGCGAACCGGGCGCGCTCGTTGGGCGGCATCCAAGAACCGCGCCCAGTAGCTCCTGCTCGGTCATGATGGGGTCAGCCTCGCACCCGCGAGGGCCGGCTGCATGACGCGGAAACCTGCGGCGTATAGCGCCGCAGGAGCCTACTCGGTCTTCTTCGGGGCCCAGCACTTGTAGCCGAGCTTGGCGGTCTTCTTCGTCTTGACCTTCTTGCCGTCGGCGAAGTCGGTCTCGTTGAGCGTGATGCCCGTGACGTTGCCGACCTCGTCGTAGCGATAGTCGAAGCGGCGGTCGACCTTGCCGTCGGCGCCGTGGTCTTCGTCGATGCGGGTCACTCGACCCTCGTCGTCGTAGCGGAGCGAGACCTTCACGGCCGGACCCTCGATGGGCTCCTTGATTGTCGCCTTGCGAACGAGGCCGTCCTTGATGTCGAGCTTGATGTCGTCCTTGGCGGCGTAGAGCGGGTATCCGGGCGCGATGCCGGTGAAGGCGGGCAGGGTGATGAGCGTGATCTCCTGCTTCTTGCTCGGCTCGCTGCGCTGGTCGGTATAGGTCGCGGTGGCGAGGTTGGCCGACTCGTCGTACGTGGGCGAGATGATCGCGTCGGTGTCCTTGTCGCAGCCTTCGTCGACGCTGACCTTGTGGGTGCGCGAGTCCTTGGTCCAGAAGCGAGCGCAGACGTCGTTGCTGCCGTCGTTGTCGCCGTCGATGCGGAGCCAGCCGCTGTCGCCGTCTTTGGCGTAGCGGAAGCGCAGCACGGGACCCTTGCTCCACCGCACGTAGCAGGGGCCGTCGTAGACGGGCGTGGGCTCGGCCTCGCCACCCGTCTCGCCCCCGGTACCGCCGCTGTCGCCGACCTCGCCCACGGTGGCGACCTCGTCGGTGTCTTCGTCGGCCCAGCCCTCGGTGTCGAAGGGGTCGGCCATGGTCGTGCCCCCCGCGGCTGCGCCGGAGCTGCCCGAAGGCGCGGGCGCCTTGGTCTCGGTCTTGGTCTCCGCCTTGGGCGGCGGGGTCTTGGCGGGCGGAGGTTGTTCCGAGCCGCCGCACGCGACGGCGGCCAGGCCGAGGAGGAGGACGGGGCGGGAGATCGTCATGGTTCGGGGGGCGCCTGGGTGACGGGCTGCAGTTCGTCCCAGCCGTACATCGTGGCGTACGCGCGGCGTAGGCCGAAGCAGCGGGGTTGTAGCACACATCGGGTGCAGGGGGCGGGTTTGACGAACTCGCCGCCGTCGTAGCCGGAGGGGAGCTGGGCCAACGAGAAGAACTCGCGGAGATCGCCGGGCACGAGGCACAGGGGCAGGCCGCACATGGAGTCGAACCCACCGACCGACAGGCCGTGGCGGCGCGCGAGCGCGAGGCCCCGTTGCAGAGCGGGGATGACGTCGCGGTAGCGGGGGACGAGCCAGGGCTGACGGGGCACGAGGTCGGTGGACATGCCAACGAACGAGACGGTGATCTCGACCTGGGGCCAGCGATCGGCGACGAGCTGCACGAAGTCGGGAAACTGCTCCCGGTTGAGCTCGCAGAACACGAAGTTGAGGTGGATCCGCACCGGGGTGGCGGCGAGGGCATCGATGCCGGCCACGCTGCGGTCGAAGGTTCCGGGCGCGTCGGTGACTCGATCGCTGACCTCGGCGGTGGCTCCGTGCAGCGAGATGAACGCGAAGTCGAGGCCGGCGTCGCACAAGGTCTGGCAATACCCGGGCGCGTCGAGGCGCGTGGCGTTGGTCTGCAGCTCCACCTCGCTGGCCCCGCGGTCCTTGCCGCGACGGATGTACTCGGGCAAGCGGGGATCGAGGGTGGGCTCGCCTCCGGAGAGCACGAGCACGCCGCCCTGGTCGGCGATCTCGTCGATGGCGGCCTCGACCTGCGCGACGGCGGGGGCCGGCAGGTGGGTCGAGACGAAGCAGAAGTGACAGGCCTGGTTGCAGCGAAAGCCGATGCGGACGACGTGGGAGGGGACGGTGCTGCCGTCGGGGCGGCGCAGGATCTCGCGGGTGACCAGCTCGCGCTCGATCTGAGCGGTCGGCGATTCGATGACGGTCAGCCGACGGCGTAGTCGTTCATTGGTGATGGGGCGGGCGACGGTCTCGGGAAGATCCTCGGGCAGGCCGGGGCAGCGGTCGCGGACGGCACACTCGGCGCAGGCGTCCGGCCGACGGTAGCCGGAGCGCTCGGCCCCTCCGCTGGTGAGCGCGTAGATCGACGCGATGTGGCTCGGTCGCTCGAACAGGCAGGGCGGCAGGTACGTGCCCGCGTCGAGCGAGATCGGCAACGCGTGGGCCCGGGCTTGGTGAACCAGCGCTTGGGTGGTGGCCACCATCGCGTCGAGCGGGGCGAGAGCGGAGGGGTCGGGGGCGCTCCGCGGCAGGCGGATCCACAAGCGCTGCAGCTCGATGCCCGCGTCGCTGAGCTGGGCGGGGAGCAGGGGCAAGCTCTCGAGGTTGTCGCGCACGACCGGGCTGCAGCCCTCGATGTCGATGCCGGCTTCTTGCAAGGCGAGCAGACCGCGCTGGGTCGCCGCGGCGCCGCCGGGGTCACGGGTGATCGCGTCGAGTCGTGGGCCCCACGCGGGCAAGTGGACGCGTGCGGCATCGAGACCGGCATCCGCGAGCGCTCGGGCCAGGCGCGAGTCGATCAGGGCGGCGTTCGTCTCGAGCACGACGCGTGAGCCCTGGGCCGTCGCTCCGCGCACGATGTTGGGAAGATCGGGGCGCCGCGTCGGCTCGCCTCCGGTCAGCAGGACCTCGGTCCCTTGCTCTCGAGCTTCGGCGAGGCGCGCCCGAATGGCACTGGAACTCGCGATCGACACGCGCTCGTGAGGGCGCCGTGCATTGCAGAACCGACACGCCTGGTTGCAGGTCTCGTTGGTGACGACCCGGGCGACCCGCACCCGGTCAGGATACACGGTGGGACTCGGCACGGGAAAATCTCGCGACGCCGTTTGCAGGCCGTCGCACATTGCGGTTTGGGCCTCGAGCGCCGTGCTACGGTCGATTCATGCCGCGTCGATGGTGGGGTCTCGTGGGCGTGGTGGCGCTGGCCATCGGTGGCTGCGGTGATGACTCCAACGCCACGCCCGGCACGGGGGCGACGGGCACCGTGTCGACGGGCGGGTCCGTCGAAGTGACCACCACGGGGGCGCCGTCGGGGTCCAGCGGCCAGGTGGAGGGGTCGAGCACGACGAGCGGTTCGTCGTCGCGGGCCGATCCCGACGGCACGAGCAGCAGCAGCAGCAGCGGCGGCGACCCGGAGTTCTGGCAGCCGGAGCCCGGCATCTCCTGGCAGTGGCAGCTCGTCGGGACCGTCGACACCTCCATCGACGTCGCCGTGTACGACATCGACCTGTTCGACGTTCCTCAGGAAACCATCGACGCGCTGCACGCCGATGGTCGGGTCGTCATCTGCTACTTCAGCGCGGGGAGCTACGAGCAGTGGCGCGAGGATGCCGACCAGTTCCCTGCGGCGGCCATCGGTGACCCCCTCGACGGGTGGCCCGGTGAGGCGTGGCTCGACCACCGCGATCCGACCATTCGCACGATCATGCAGGCGCGCCTCGACCTCGCGGTGACGAAGGACTGTGATGCGGTGGAGCCGGACAACGTCGATGGGTACACGAACCCGACCGGCTTCGACCTCGGCGCGGCAGACCAGCTCGACTACAACCGCTTCCTCGCCGCCGAGGCGCATGCGCGGGGCCTGTCGATCGGCCTGAAGAACGACGTGGACCAGGTCGCGGAGCTCGTCGACGACTTCGACTGGGCGCTCAACGAAGAGTGCGTGAGCTACCGCGAGTGCGGGACGAAGTCTCCGTTCATCCAGCAGGGCAAGGCGGTGTTTCACGTCGAGTATGTCGACGACCCCGCCGAGGGCCCGGGGCTCGCCGAGCAGGTCTGCCCGCAGACGACGGGCCTCGGCTTTTCCACCCTGATCAAGGAGTGGGACCTGACGCCGTGGCGCCTCGCGTGCGATTGAGGCTCACGAGCGCTGTTCTCGGTCGTTCCCGAGCTTCTTGCGCCTGAATTCGCCCTCGCCACGGCCCACGGCCGAGCCGCGCAGGAAAAAAATGCGAGGGTCGATGACGGGAATGCGCGGGGCCGGAGAAGAGGGCGTAGGAGACCATCAATGGCTTATTTTGCTCGACACTCTCTACTCTTGCTTTCCATGGGGGCGGCGGCATGCATCGCCCCGGTGACGATTGGCGGCAATCCCGTCGACTCGGACTCGGACTCCGACTCGGGCGTGGACACGGACGACCCCGTGCTCACCACCGGAGAGCCGCCCGCCGAGACGGAAGACGTTCCCGCCAACGCGTGCCCCGACAGCCCGGAAGACTACGCCTGCACCGTGCCTACGACCTGCAACGGCTTTTGCGGGGGCATGGGGTCGGAATACGACGCCGACGGCTGCCTGCGCTCGCGATGCAGCATCGATGACGACTGCGCCGACGGCCGTACCTGCGTCCGCTTGGGCGACTGGGGCGGTGGTGCGCCGAGCTCGACCTTCTGCGAGATGTCCGAAGGTGAGTGCGTCTGCGGCGGGACGGCCGACGGCAACGTCGACATCCGGGTCTGCATCCCGGACGAGGAGATCCCCGAGTTCGACCCCGCCGTGTGCTCGGAGCTCGGCTCGGGCGCGTCGTTTTCGTGGGTCGTGGGCGAAGTGACGGCCGGGGAATCGACGTGCACCGTGCTCGCGGTCGGCGACATGCTCGACATGGCGTGCACGGGCGCCATCGAAGGCGACGTGACCTTGGCGCTCGCGGCCGGCATCGATCTGTTCGCAGTTGATGACGTGATCGCGCTGGACTACCGCGTGGACACCCCGGGCAAGTGGACCGACCAATGGGTCAAGCTCCAGGTCGACGGGAAGATCGGAGCGCAGGTCGTGGCCGCGCAGACCTCGAACCTCGCGCCCTCGGGCGAAAGCGCGGGCTGGCTCACCGACGGGTCCTACGAGCTGAGCCTCGCGGAGGCCACCTGCCCCTATACGGCTTGCGACGGCGTGATCTCGGACTTCGGGCTGCGACCCATCGCGCTGCGAGCGGGTCAGGGCGAGAACTTCGAGGACTTCTGGCCCGGAGAGGCGGGGCCGGTGCCGGGCAAGTTCGGCGGTGTGTCCCCCGACATTTCCGTGCTGGAGATGCGCGAGGGGAGCTGCTTTCTCGATCAGCCCCCGCAGTGGTTGTCCTTCGTGATCGTTCGCGAGGGCTTCTAGCTCCTCGTGCGCGGGGTGGTCCCGGGCCTCACGGTGGAGGCTCGGGACAGCCGTGCGCCAAACTGGTGGCGATCGCCGAGCGGGGAAAGGCCCGGCGGAGCGCATCGGCTTGCTCGCGCGCGGAGGCTCGGTCGCCCGATTCACACAGTGCTTTGACGGCCGTGGCCTGACCGGCGTCGGCCAGCGTGCCATGGGGGAAGCGGCGCGCGTACTCGGTGAGGATCGACAGCGCTTCCCGGGGGCGGTCGGCGGCGAGCGAGGTCCGAGCGCGTTCGATGAGCTGCAGTTCTTCCTCGACGCTCGATGGGGTCGACGCTCCGGCGAGTGTTTGCACGGGTACGGGATCCGGCAGCTCGCCCGTGTTCGGTGGTGTGGAAGGGGAGGGACGCACCGTGGGAGAAGGCCGAGCAGACGCCGTCTTGCGCACGGGCGGTCGCGGGACGGCGGTCGGTTCGACGACGGTCGGCATTGCGCTGGGCTCGGGGGCGACGACGGCCGATGGCGCGGTCGGGGCCGATGGGGCGCGGGGCTCGTCAGCGTCGGCCACATTGGCCGGAGGTGACGCAGCGCGGTCCGAGTCTCGGGACCCCGGGGCCGCGATCAACACGCCCACCAACGCGACGCTGACGGTCGCGGCGACGCCGATCGCTTGGGCCACGCTCGCACTCGGACGCGCGGAGGCGGCGACCGGGGTCCACGGGGCTCGAAGCAGCGGCACGAGGGCCACCCAACCTCGCTGCACGCGGGTTTCCGAGGGTCGACTGGCGGCGCGTTGCTGCGCCAGCGCATGGTCGACCGCCGTCGCCGACTCGGCCAACGCCTCGAGCCGACCTCGCACCGTGCGGATGCGGGAGTACGCCGTGTTGACCGGGATCCCGAGCTCGGCCGCGATCTCGGGCCCGCTCATGCCCAGCACCTCCGCCATCACGATCAATCGCCGCTGTGCGGGGCTCAGCTGCTCGAGCAGCTCGCGCGCCTGTCGGGCGGCATCGTGGCCGGGGTACGGATCGTCGGGCGCCGGGGCATGGTCGGCGAGGGCCGCCGCTCGCCGGGCGGTTCGGGCCGCGCTGCGTCGGTAGCGAAAGGCCACCCGCCGCGTCACCCCGTAGAGCCAACCCCGCGGCGAGACCTCCCACCGCAGCTCGTCGAGGCGCCGATGGGCGGTGATGAACACGTCTTGCACCACATCGTCGACGGCCGCGGGCGGAGAGCACTGCCGCGCCACGGCCCACACGAAGGGCGCATGGGTCCGGTACAGCCGCTCGAAGCGCTCGAGCGGGGGTCCAGGCGGGGGTGAAGACGTGGAGGAGCGCGACACTAGTTCCCGCCCTCTGTTCTCCGGCCTTCGCCGTTTCTGTCACTCGGCCCCCAGATTTTCAGCTCCAGCCCGATCGTGGCCCGCGCGGAGACCGGACCGGGGACGAAGACCGCGGCGGCTTCGCCCGGGTCCGCGACCTGGAAGCCCGACCGCAGGATCGGCGCGGCGACCCGACCCCGGGCGAAGATGGCCAGCCGAGACGCCAGCGGCACGCGGAGCGCCGCGCTGGCGGTGGGGGCGATCCACGGCCCCAGTCCTGTCCGGGCGTCGGGGGCCCGCTGCCCGTCGCCGCGCATGGCACCCGCCTCGATGCCACCGCACAGGGGGACCTCGATCCGCGGCTGCCGAAGGCGAAGGCAGGCCCGCATCGTCGCCGCTCCCAGCATCACGCGGACGTCGGCCTCGGTCTGTTGTTCGGTCCGCGGGGTGACGAACAGCCCGCCGAGCTCCAGTCGAACACGCGGCCAGGCGAGGGCCATGTCGAGGGCGACCACACCGGAAAACAGCGGCAGCGCTCCCGTCTCCAGGCCGCCCTCGGCCGATGCGAACAACTCCGGTCGGCTCGCCTCCGTGGTCTTTTGCGGAGGCGAGGGCGCGTCAGCGCTCGGCCGTCGGTCGAGGGAGACCGCGGGCTCGACGGGTGCAGGAGGGACCTCGATCTGGGGCGGGGTCACCGGGCGCTCGGGTGCTTCGGTGCGGGTGACCGTCACCGGATCGATCGCCAGCGCGACCACCAGCGCGGTTACTCGAGCCAACACTTTGCAGTCTTCAGCTTCGATGCGCCGTCGGTCCACGGTGGTGCCGCGTCGTACGTCGAGGTCGAGCGCATACCCGGTGGCGGTCGGGTGCACCGTCGCGCGGGCGTCGAGCCCCAGGTCGTCCGCCGGACCATCGAGGTGGCCCTCGATGAGCACGCGCACTCGATCCGAGTTCGGGCACTGCGGTGGGGCGCTCCACTCGAGCCCACCTCCGGCTGCCAACAGCCCACCGAGCGCGTACGCGACAACTCCCGTCATCGGACCGAGGGATGTCCTACCATGCCTCGCTCTTCGTCTCGCCCCAGACCGCGCGCCGACTGATAGAGTCGCTCGACGATGCTCCTTTCGCTTGCGCTGGCCGTATGGGCGGAGGGAGACCCCTCCGCGGTCGGCGTGTCCTGGCGGAATCCAGACGGTTGCGCCAGCGCGGAAGAGGTGCGCGCCATGACCGAGGATTTCCTCGGTCGACCCCTGTCGGAGGCGGGCAACCGCGTGACGCTCGACGCCGAGGTGACCCGCGATGGCGAAGGCTGGGCGCTGGACATGGTGGTGCGCACCGATTCGGGGGAGGATCGCTTCTCCGCGCATGCGTCCTCGTGCGATCCGTTGGTCGAGGCGGCGGCGCTCAAGCTGGCGCTGACCATCGACACCATGGCCGTCGTCGACGAGGTCGAAGTGCCGGGACGCGGCGAGCCGGAGCCGGAGCCCGTCGTGCGGTCGGAGCCCGAGCCGGCCGAACAACGCCCGACCGACGTCGTCGAGCCTGCGCCCGTACCTTCCGTCGAACCGCCGTCGCCTTCCGATCCTCCGGCCGAGTGGGACGTCGTGCTGGGCATTGCCGGGCTCGCCGGCTACGGCATCGTGCAAGGCTGGGGCGGAGGTCCCGAGTGGTCGGTGGGATTCGGTCGGGGCTGGTGGAGGATCGACCCGTATCTCGGCTACTCGTGGTCGCAGTCCGCCGCGGTGGGCTCCGACGGGGCGGGCGTCGCCCTGCAGATGGGCGCGGCCGGGGTTCGTACGTGCGGGCGCCCGGCGGTGGGCCGCGTTGGTTTTCCCATCTGTGTGCTCGCCGAGGCCGGCGTGACCTGGGCTCGCGGCTATGGGCTGCCCGCCGTCGCGACCGCGGCCCGGCCTCGAGTCGTGGCCGGTGTCGCCCCCGGAGTTCGCGTCGCGCTGAGCCAGCGGATCGCGATGGTGTTCCGAACCGATGTGCTGCTCAGCGTGCTGCGCCCGCGCTTCGTCGTCGAAGGGCAGGGGGACATCTACACCGCCCCGATCTTCGCGTTTCGCGCGGGCTTGGGCCTGGAAATCACGCTGAAGTGACGGATTCATCCTCGCCTGCACATGAGCTGGTGTGTCGGCATTCACTGCCGTCGGCGACGAGACCGCGATGACGGTCTCCGAGCCGGATACACAGCGTTTCGAGCGTCTCTTCGCGCAGACGCACCGGTTCGTCTGGCGCTCGCTTCGGTACCTGGGCGTGCCCGCGGCGGAGGTCGAAGACGCGGCCCAGGAAGTGTTCATGATCGCCTATCGCCGACTGCCGGAGTACGAAGAGCGGGGCCTCGTTCAGGGGTGGCTCTACGGCATCGCGCGGGGGGTGGCGCGGAACCGAGGCCGCGCGCGGCAGCGTCGACTTCGACGTCATGCGTCGCTGGCCACCGAGTCGCAAGCGCAGCCGCAGGTCGAGACGGGGGTGTCGGAGGAGAGTGTCGACCGGGCCCGCGCGAGTCGGCTGATCCAGCAGTTTCTCGACGGCCTCAAGCCCAAGCTACGCGACGTGTTCGTGCTGGTGGAGCTCGAGCAGACCCGTGCCCCCGAGGTCGCCCAGCAGCTCGGGATCCCGCTCAATACGGTCTATTCTCGGCTTCGACTCGCGCGGGGCCACTTCCAGCGCTTCGTCGATGCCCACGGGGGCAGCGAGGAGTCCTCTTCATGAACGACGACGCTCGGGCCTTGTTGGAGCAGTACCGCCGCGACTGTGAGCCGTCGTCGGAGGCCACGGCGAGCTTGCACCGACGGGTGTCGGAGGCCGTCGCTGCTCCGAGCACTGCGACGACGGCTGCGGGGACCAGCTCGTCGACGCTGGGCATCCTGATCGGCGGCGGCGTGCTGTTGTTGGTGTTGGGCGGCCTGTGGTTGGGGACCCGAGCAGAGCCGGACTCGACGCGGTCGGCTACACCGTCCGCGGCGGCGATCGTCGATGCCCCGGCGCCCGAGCCCGCCGCCGAGCCGCCCGTGGTCGTGCCCTCCGCTGCCGAGGTCGCGGTGCCGCCCGTCCCGAGTCCTGCGCCCGAGTCCGAGCCGCCCGAGTCTGAGTCCGAGTCCGAAGCGACGCGTCCGACCGCGACTGCGCGCTCGCCTCGACGCACGCGTCGCCCGGCCCCTGCGCCACCGCCGTCCGCCGACACCCTGGCGGAGGAGACGCTGTTGCTCCGTCGCGCCCAGCAGGCGCTGAGCAAGGGCGATCCACGGCAGAGCCTGCAGGTGCTGGCGGAGCACGAACGACGCTTCCCTCGCGGTCTGTTGGTCAAGGAGCGGGGCTCGATGAGGGTCATCGCCTTGTGCCGCGCGGACGATCCGCGGGCAAAGACCGAGCTGACGAAGTACTTGCGACGCCATCCGGCCACGCCCTACCGCGACCGCCTGGAGCATGCGTGCGGGGAGCAAGAGGAGTGACGGAATTCCGGGCGCGTGCACATGAGGCAGCGATGTGTCGCCGGGTCCCCACGATCGCCGTCCTATTGCTCTGCGCTGCGGGGTGCACGACCTCGGGGGGGTCGGTGGGCTCCATCGAGACGCTGACCAGCACCGCGGCCGAGGATGGCCCGGGCAGCGGGGAGACCGCGGGGGGCGGCAGTGGGCCGGGCGCGACCTCGGTGGCCGAGGAATCGTCGGCCTCCGCGTCGTCGTCCGCGACTTCGGCGACCGGGCCGAGCCTCGACGACACCAGCGGGACCACGGTCGGCAGCAACGACGACGGTCCCATCTTCGACGTGGGCACCATTCCCGACGGGGGCAACACCTGCGGCGACGACTCGAGCGTGTCGTTCTCCACCATCTGGATCGCCTCGCAGTCGACGGGCACGGTGTATCGGGTCGATACCTTCACGGGGACGATCGAGGGGCGCTACTACACCGAGCCGAGCATGGGGCGGGGGTCGCCCTCGCGGACCTCGGTGAACCTTCAGGGGGACGTCGCGGTGAGCAACCGGGCATCGGCGGGGGTCACCAAGATCGCGGGCTCGCTCGATCGCTGCGTCGATCTCGATGGCAACGGGACCATCGAGACCTCCACGGGGCCCGAGGACGTGCTGCCCTGGGGTGAAGACGAGTGTGTGCTGTGGCACCGCGACTTCCCGGATGCCATCGCCAACAAGGGCGTTCGGCCCACGCAATGGGAGGCCGGGGTCGCGCCAGGCTTCCCCTGCGGAGACCCGAACCCTCGGCTGTGGGTGGGGTACCTCGCCACGGGAGAGGTGGCGAGGTTCGTGCGGCTCGATGGTAGCGACGGCGCCATCCTCGACACGGCCGAGGTCTCCGGGGTGTTCACCGACCACCCTCATCATCGACCCTACGGAGGGGTGGTCGATGCCGAGGGCGACCTGTGGGCGATCGGTCACGGCTCGGGGGACACGGGGCCGTTGCTGCACATCGACGCCGACACGCTGGAGGTCACGAACTACGGCAACCCCATCGGCAGCTTCTATGGCCTGACGATCGATGCCGATGGCAACCCTTGGGCGTGCTCGCGGAACTTGGCGGCGACCCAAGCCGCGGTGTTTCGTTTCGACGCGGTGACCGAGACCTTCTCCGAGGTGCTGGTCACGGGCGGGGCCTCGCTGCGAGGCTGCGCCGCCGACGAAGCGGGGCGCCTGTGGGCCGCGGCGAACAACCCCTGCGGGTTGGTCGAGATCGACATGGCCACGCAAACGCAGGTCGGCCCGCAGATCGAGCTTCCCGGCTGTGTGACTCCGGTCGGGGTGAGCATCGACGTCGAAGGCTATGTCTGGGTGGTGGATTCGGGGGGGGACCAGGCCTACAAAGTGGACCCGGTGACGCACAACGTGGAGATCCTCGTGGAGAACCTGATCACGCCCTATACCTACTCGGACATGACGGGGGCCGGCCTGGGGCTGGTGTCTGGGCCGCAGGGCTGAGCTCGGCCGACCGGGGGCGGCGGAACCCATCGTACATCTGCACACCCGCGCACGCGCATGCGATGGCCTTTTCGCACGGCGGGCGCGGCGGTCGACTCTCGAACTCCGCCAGCTCGCAGTGATACACCGGAGTCGGCCGGACGGGGGATCGACGAAGGGATGAGGGGAGTGCAGATGCAATACTCGAAGCTGTTCACTACCGCGATGCTGGCCGCGACGATCTCGTGCGGAGACGACGGGGGCGGGGCCGCGGGATCCGACGGAGCTGCGACCGAAGCCGACTCGGGGGAGTCGGGCGACGACGGGGCGACCTCGGCCGCGACCGCCATGGCCGACGACGGCAGCACGGGCGAGCCCGAGCCACCCCCGCCGGGCATCGACTGCGCGGAGCCCTTCGACTACGAGGGGCGCCAGGGCTGCGTCGCCACGGTGGAAGGCATTCAGATCAAGTTCTTCCCCCTGCCCCCGGGTGAGTCGGTGGAGCACTTGGCCGTGTACTTCCACGGCGATACGGCGCCGGGCTGGTTCGACAACTGGGCGTTCCCCGAGGTCGTGGACTGGGCCGAGCCCAAGAACATCCTGACCCTCGGCGTGCTCTCGCCGGTCGAGGGCGGCAGCGGTCTGCCCGAGTGGGGCGAGTCGCAGCCCCCCGATGCCGAGGCGGTCGCGGCCGCCATCGAGGCCTTCGCCGACGCCTACGCGGCACCCCGCGAGGAGATCTTCTACTGGTCGACCTCGGGCGGCTCGTGGTTCTTCACCAGCTCGTACATCCCGGTGGCGGGGGGCCGCTTGCCCGGGTGGTTCGCGATCAGCTGCGGAGGCTCGGGCTTCTCGTACCCGTGGCAGTGGGACAACACCGACGCCGCCCTGCGCGGCCGCATCTCGATGTTCCTCAACTACGGCTCCGAGGATTTCCTGGCCGACTTCGCCAACGACAGCTTCCTCGAGTACCAGGGGCTAGGCTTCGACATCGAGCAATTCGTGCACGAAGGGGCGACCCACTGCGCCCACCCGATCGACGGCCCGACCCTCGAGTACTGGGATCAGTTCGTCGACTGAGGCCTGGTGCCCGCGAGGAGTCACTCGCGGGCACGGCCTGCTCACTCTTCCTTGGGAGGTGAGTCCCAGTCGGCAAAGGACTCGCCTTTGTCTCGGGACAGGATGTCGATGGCGGCTGCGGCCCCATCGCCGGCCGAGATGATCGCCTGGCTGCGACCCGGCCGGGCGAGCCGGCCCACGACGTAGACTCCTTCGACGGCGGTGTGGCCGTTGCGGTCGGCGGCGATGCCCGTGGCCTCGTCGTGCTCGAGGCCGAGCGACGTGGCCAAGCGCGGGCTCTTCCCCTCCGAGAGCACGACGTAGCGGGCAGCGTGAGACTCTCCGCCCTCCGTGGTGACGGTGAACCCGGACTCGGCCTTGGCTACGGCGTCGACCCGTGCTTCGCGAATCTCACCGCCGAGGTCCGTCACCTGCAGGCGTGCGATCTTCTGGAACTCGCTGCCGTGCATCTTCGGGATGCCCAGGTAGTTGTAGAGCATGGCCCAGTGCATGGCCGTCTTGTCTTGGCCGAAGACGATGACCTTCTTGCCGTTCTTTGCGAGGTAAAGGGCTGCGCTCAGGCCCCCGGGGCCGTCCCCTACTACGACTGCGTCGATCATGCATGGGAGTTTTGCACGGGTCCGGGCCAGGTGAAAGGCGACGGGCCCGCCGTCGTCATGTCTCGGAGCCCGGGCCCGTCTCCAGCTCGGTGGCGAGGGCTTCGATCGTGCGACGGCGATCGGGGCGAGCCCGCCGACCGAGGCGGCGTAGCGTGGGCACGATGTCCGGGCCGTAGGCCACGATCGCTTCGTGGGCGGTGTTGCGGATGGCGAGCTCGCGGTGCTCGAGATACTCGAGCATCGTAACCAAGGCCGGTTCGTACTTGCCGTGGCCGAGGCTCTTCATCAGCTGGCCGATGACGTCCTTGCGCGACTCCATCGCGAGCGCACGGGCGGTGGCGGGGAGGGTGACCTCGCGGGGAGCGACCTTGCGGAGGGCGCGGAGGGCCGCGCTGCGTACGGGAGGGCGTCGATCGGTCACGAGAGGGTCGAGGCGCGCGATGGCTCGTTCGCCATACTCGGTCAGCGCATGCACGGCCCGCACGGCCAGGCCCTTCGCGACCCCCTTTTCACCGATTAGAGCGACGAGGCCATCGAGGTCTCGCCCGGCCAGAGGATCGTCGGGGTCCCCTTCGTCGGTGGTGAGCTCCTCCGGCGACGGTTGGGTTCGGAGTCGCGCGACTTCGTCGGGGTATCGCTCCTCGAACTCTTCGATCAGCGCGCGCGTGGGCAGTGCGGCGGAGGAATGCAGGAGCCCGAGGAGTCGCGGGTCGCCGTGCCGAGCCCGTCGGCGAGCGAGCGGGGGGAGCAGGTCCTGCCCATATCGCCGCAGCAGCGGCTCGACGTCGGCATCGCCGGCGTCCCACGCTTCGATCCACGCCGACACGAGCGTTCGCAGGCGGTGAGGAGGTACGTGGGCCACGAGGGCCGCGGCGCGCTCGCGTGCCCCTTTGTCGGCCGGCCACGCGGCGAGGGAGGGGGCCAGCTCGGTGCGATGCGGGCTGCTCAGCGTGATGCGGCCCCGCAGGTAGGCGTCGAAGATCCGGGGGCGGGCGTCGGTGGCATCGGGCCAGTTCAGCAGCTGCGCCGCGGCTCGGTCGCGCTCGGCGGAGACGTCCGAGTCGAGCATGGCGAGGAGCTCGCGCTGACGATCGGCCGACGGCAGCGTGGGGCGACGAGGCGGGGTGGGCTCGAGTTCGTCGTTCGGGGGCAGGTGCAGCGGTCGGGACTCGAGCGTTGCCGCCAGCCAGCTGCGTCGGCGCTCCGAGGTCCAGGTATGAAACTCGAGGCTCTGCTCGCGAAGCTCCGTCAGCGCGGTGGCTTCGCGCTCTCGTTCCGCGGGAATCTGGAGCGTACGTCGCAGCAACGCCGCGATCTCGTCGCTCGCCGCCGGGCGCACGCGACAGTGCTCCAGGCATTGCCACAGGTCTTCTCCACCCCGAATCGCACCCAGGCGACCCAGCAGCTCCCAGCGACGTCGTCCGCCGAAGTCGGGCGAGGGCTCGAGCGCGCGTAGCACCCGGGCCGACCGCAGCCTGCGGTGCGCGGCGACGGAGCCGAGGGCCAGGTGGTGCTCGATGAACTTCGCGGCCGCGCCCGAGCTCGGGGCCATTGCTCGCTCGAGGAGGTCGAGCAGTGCATCGCCATGCTCGATGCTCACCGGATCGGCGGCATCGAGCACCACCGCGAACGCGTCAGCGGGGACCGGGTCTTCGTGCTTGAGCCATGTGATCCAGTCGGCGAGCCCCGCACGCACGACCTCGCGAATCTCGGCCTCGTTGTCGTCGTTGCGTTCCTCCACCAGCTGCCGGGCGGCTTCGGCGGAGAACCCCTCGATGCGGAGGCGCTGGCCGGGCTCGTCTCGCTCCGGCGGCGTGGGGCGGAGCGATGCCCGGTGGAGTCGACGAGCCAGCGTGGTCGGGTCGCCATCGGCGAGCCGCAGGCGACCGGTCAGGCAGCGCTCGAGCAGGTCGGCGTGGATCGGCTGTGAAGAACGGGCGAGCCGGAGCGCAGCGGCCATGGGCAAGCGCCCCTCGAGCACCTGGCACAGAAGGCCGATGCGGCGGGCTTCGGTCTGCCGCTCGATCGCTCCCACGATGACGGCGACCAGGCTCGGCCCCGCGGCGCGCACGAGGGCACCGACCAAGCCCTGGCGCAGGCCGGGGTTGTCGTGGTGCGCCAGCCAGCCCACCAGCGTCGGCACGGCGCGCGCGCTGGCGATGCGGGACAGCGCCTGCGCGGCTTCCTTCTTCACGATCATCTGCGGGTGCGAGAGTGCGGCCAGGACCATGGGCTCGGCCCACTGCGCGTTCAGTGATGCGACCGCGGCCAGGGCCTGCGTCACGATCCGCGGCTCGTCGCTCTGCACGAGCCGGCACAGCGACAGCTCGAGGCCCCGCGCTCGTTCCCCCGCCGCCAAGATCGTCTCGATCGCGGCGCGCCTCACTTCGCGGTGCCCGTGCCGCCACAGCGGGATGATGGTGCGCAACACCGTACTGCTGGGATCGTGGCGCCCGAGGGTCTCGAGCAACGCCACCATGATCGGCGGCGTTGGCTCTTCCGCCAGCCAGCCGCAGACCATCCGCAGGACCAGGTCGCGGCCGGTCTCGGGGGTGTCGTCGATGAAGGGCCGCACGTGTCGACCGTCGGCGACGAGGTAGCGGCCGTAGCGGAAGATCATCTGCTCCAGCTCGGGCATGGCGAGCCGCTTGATGGAGAAGTCGCCGGCCAGGGCCTTGCCCACGTACTCGCGGAACTGCTCGCGGAACAACGCCTCGATGCGATCGGCGAAGCGGTCGTCTCCCGACTCGATGAGCAGCTCGAGCCGTTTCAAGCGATCCAAGCGGTGCGCGTCGCTGGACTCCCAGGGCGGCTCGGCCACGAGCTGCGCGACGGTGGCATCGCGTCGCTGCAGGAAGGTGCGACCGAGCAGGCCCGAGTCGTGAGGTCCCAGGGCTGTGCTCAGGCGCTGCGGGAGGGTGGGGCGCTCCCGCGTCAGCGCCCACAGGGCCGGGAGTATCCGCGTGCGGAGCCGGGGAGGGGTGAGCGGGTCTTCGACCAGGGCCATCAGCGCCGACTCGGTCGCGGCGCCCCCTTTGACCCTCGCGACGGGCACGACGGCGTCGGGCAGGGTCGGCAACCACTTCAGCAGGGTGGGCTCATCGTCGTAGTCGGGGCAGCGGCCCGCGGCATCGAGCAGGGCCAGTGCGACGGCCGGAGCGTTCGTCGTCTGCAGGATGCGGGCGATGAGGGCCGGGGCGGCCGGGCTCACGCTCACGGCGAGGATCGTTGCCCGCCGCGTCCATCGCTCGTCGTCGGCCGGCAGCGCTCCGAGGACCTCGACCAGCTCGTGCCGCACGATGTGGGTCACTCGGCACAGCTCTTCGCCGGTCCAGGCTCGATGCGCGTCGAACTGAGCGAGCAGGGCCTCGAGGTGATGCGCGCGCAGGAACACGCCATGACGATGGGCCTCGAGCAAGAACGTCCGCGCTCCGGGCCCGAACGCGAGCGGCTCTTCGTTGGCGATCTCGAGGACGAACTCGAGGTCTTCGTCGCGAGCGCGGGGCCCGAGGCGTTCGAGGACCTCGACGCGAACGGCCAAGGGGGCGTCGGGCTCGAGCAGTCGCTCCCACAGCAGCTCGCGGTGCGACGCCGAGTCCTCGGCGGCGAGCGTGCGGACGGCAGCGAGCGCCACGGGCAGCTCGGCGTCGACCAGCGCCCGCTGCAGGGCAGCCTCGCGGGCTCGGGCGACGGTGGGGCTGGGCTCCCCGAGCCAGCCTTCGGCCAGCATCCCGACGGCGATGCCGCGTAGCTCGTGGTCTTCGTCTTCGGCCAGCGCGATGAGGTGCGTCGCGGCCTCGGAGGTACTCGAGGCGAGCGACTCGACGGCGGGGCGGAGCTGCTCCAGGCCCCGCCGACGAAGCGCAGGATCCTCGGCGTGGCACAGCGCCTCGATGGCTCCTCGCGGATCGAGCACCGTGTCGAGCGACCACGCCACCATCACCTGGTGCCAGGTGGGTTCGTCGAGCAGGGGCTCGGCGACGGGGCTCCCGGCCGCGATCGCCACGCGCAGCCACTGAATGCGCATCCACGGATCGAGCGCGGCCAGATCGGTGGGCAACGTGGGCTGGTGCTCGACGAGGGCGCTCGCGACGGCGTGCACGGCCATCGCGACCTCGGGCGACAGCGCGGCGAGATTCGTCGGCAGCGCCTGCGCGAGCGCTCGCAGCTGCTCGGGATCGTCGAGGGACGACAGCCGCTCACGGAGTGCGTCGAGCTGCTCGAGTGCGTCGATCGGATCGGCGGAGGGCAGGCCCTGCAGCAATGCGACATCGGCGGAAGGGCGGGCCATCACGCCGCACGGTAGCAGACGCCGTCTTCGCGCTGGCCATGGCGCCCCAGCAATGGGACCCTCGGCCAACGCGTCGTGCTGCCAATGAACCTGAAGATCGTCGACTGCATGGAGCCGGGAGAGCATCGATGGGCCGACTGAAGATCGTGGCGCTCGTGTTCGTGGTGCTCTACTGCGTGGCGTGGGCGGTCTTGTCGACGGTGGAGCCCTGGGCCCCGACGGGGGAGACGAACGTGAAGCCTCCCGCTCGCATCAGCGACGAGGGTCGAGCGTTGCTCGGCGGCCTCGCCGTGGGCGAGAAAATCACGGGCTGGACGGTGCGCAGACTCGATGGCCCGCGCGACAGCCAGCTGCGGGTCGACGTGGAGCGGGACGGGGTCGCGTTTGCCTTGATGGTCGCGCTCGAGGGGCGACTGCCGCAGACCCCTTTGGTGCGGACGAAGAACTACGTCGTGTTCTACGGGCACCCCGAGCCGAAGGACACCGTGCTCCCCGAGGGCACGATCCGCGCGACCACCAACGCGTTGGCGCGACGGATCCGCGAGCACGAGGCGGACGTCGAAGTCCCGGGCCTTTGAGGCCCTCGGGGCTCGAGTTCAGCTCAGCGAGACGGCGTAAGCCCCGGTCGGGTGCTGCTGCCGTCGCTGCCGATGGGTGAGCAGGCCGCGAGGTACCGGTTGGCGGGCGAGGGCAGCAGCCAGGACCATGGCGCCCAGCCCTTGCTCTTCATCGGTCGCACGCTCGCCCTGCGGGCCGTGACCCGACTGCGAGTTCATGACGAAGAGGCTGAAGTCCTCGGTCTGCGCCACCCCTTGGGGGCCGCCCGGGTCGCGTGCGAGCACGTCGACTTGATAGCGCTGACCGGCATCGGTCGACAGGACGACCGGGACGGCGCCGAGATGGGGGGGATGAACGCGAACGACCGTCCAGCGATCGAGGCGTTGCCCGACCAAGGACGCAAACGCCGACGGAGCGGCCTCGGGGCCTCGGGCTGCCCACCAGCGGCGAGCCGCCCAACCCATCGCCAGCAGGGCCGCGGGGGCCGCGAGCAACCAGTGGCGTCGTCGCATTCCGGGGCTGTGCTTGGCGTTCGTTTTCGTCATCGATCCCTGGGATCACCGTATCTGGCGGCGCCTGGCGAGGTCAAGCAACCGGTGTCGCCAGCAGCGCCGCCGTGAGAGGATTGTGTCCATGGTCTCGCTTCGCAGCTCCTCTCGTCCGCTCGTCGCATTGTTGGCATTCGTCGGACTGGGGGCATGTGGCGACGATTCCGGGGTGGGTACGTCCACCGCCGACACCACGTCCACCGGGACCACCGCGGGTACGACCCTCGCGGACACGACGGAAGGACCCGGCGCCACGGGGGTGCAGACCGGGGCGCAGACCGACGGCGGCTCGAGCACCACGGTCGTCGTCGACGGCACCGCGGGCACGACGTCCTCGCCGGGAACGAGCGGCAGCACGGGCATGCCCGGTACGAGCGGAAGCACGGGTATGCCGGGCACGACCGGAGGTATGGACACCGCGGGGGTGTCCTCCGGCTCGACCGGCGCCGGGCTCTCGACGTCGAGCGGGGGCACGAGCTCCGGAGGGTTCACGACGGGAGGCTCGAGCAGCAGCACGGGCGGCGGGGGCTCGTGTGGCAACGGCGGCATCGATGCGGGCGAGCAGTGCGACGGCCTCGACCTGCAGGGCTTCGACTGCGCATCGCTGGGCCTCGGCATGGGGATCCTCGCCTGCGATCCGGCCACCTGCACCTTCGACGTGACCGGCTGCATGGCGGTCGCCGCGTGTGGCGACGGGGTCGTCGATCCGGGCGAGCAGTGCGACGGCGCCAACCTTCAGGGCTTCAACTGCGGATCGCTGGGCTTCACGGGCGGCGTCTTGGCCTGCGATCCGATCACGTGCACCTTCGATACGTCGATGTGCACGAACATCGGGGGAACGGGAGGTTGATGCCCCGTACCCGCGAGCGGGTACGAGGCACAACCGAGAAGGACGAAGAGCGGTCGAACTACGGACGGGTGGGGCACCTCCAGGTTCGGGTGACAGGGGAATGGGACATGATTCGTCTCAGGCCTCGTCGCTGATGACGTAGCGAAGCTCGATGGGCGTGCCCAGTCGATCGACGGTGAGGGTGAAGTCGTCGGCCGTGTGCAGCCGCGCCAAGATGCGGTCAGGGTGCGGTGGATCGGCGAGCGAAATCCCGTCGACGGCGGTGATCGTGTCGCTCACGCGCAACCCGAGCAGGTCGGCGACACACCCCGGATACATGCCGAAGACCCTGAACCCGATCGGTTCTCCGTGGCGCCGGCTGGGCACGAGGCGCATGTGTTCGCGGCGGAACTCCGACTCGGTGAGCAGTCGACGGAGAAACACCCGAGAGATCGAGCAGCCCGCGTCGGTGCAGACCACCGCGCCTTTGGCCTCGGGCGCGCGCGTCTTGGTGGGCGCGGCCTCGGGGCGAGGGGTGGGGAGACCCCGGATCGGGTTCGAGTGCACGTGCACGTGCACGACCGGTGCGGGGGGAGCAGGGACTTGCACGATGTGCACGACGGGTGCGTCTTGGGCCTGCGAAAACCACACGATGTGGGCCGTCGCTCCGACCACCAGCCCGGTCAGCCAAGGGAGAGTGCGTAGCCAGCGAGGCACAGGCTTGGACGTGGACGAAGGCACCATGCCTCCCTGAAGAGCAACTGCCGTGCCAACCTGCCCGACCACGCAAGGTCGCGGAGTCACGCCTCGCGGCGTGGTGCCTCCGTGCCAAAGTGTCGCCCGGGTGGGGGAACCGGTTGTCTCGGCGTCACGATGCTCGGTGGTGCGCGGTCATCCCTTGGTGTGGGACTCGTCGTACATGCTCGAATTCTCCCGAAATCGGCCTCTGTGGACTTTTTTTGATCATGCAGGGGTCGCGGCGCACTGAACCGAGGTGGATGAGCCGACCCTGTTCGACACGCTCCTGGACAGGGTGCACGCCCTGAACGACGCTGATCGGGTGGACTCGGACGACCGCGACGCGCTGGCGGACCTGCCGTGGGACCAAGTCCGCGAGTCCGACCGAGAAGGGCTGTCGGACATCGAGGCCCGCAACCGGATCCGGGCTCGGCTGCTGGGAGACGCCACGCCCGAGCTGCGCGTGGGTCGTTTTCGGATCCTCCGTACGCTGGGGCGGGGGGCGATGGGCTCGGTGCATGCCGCGTTCGACGACGAGCTGCAGCGGGAGATCGCGATCAAGGTCTTGCACCCGGACATCTGCGCCGACGAGGCGGCGCAGCACCGCCTGATCCGGGAGGCGCAGGCCCAAGCCGGCTTGTCTCATCCCCACCTCGTGCCCGTGTTCGAGGTCGGCCACCACCAGGGGCGCATCTATCTCGCGATGGAGCGCGTCGACGGGACGACCATGACCCAGTGGCTCGAGACCACCCGCCCGCCCGCGCGTCGGATCCTGGCCCAGTGGCTCGACGTGGCCCGGGCACTGGTGGTCGTGCATCGCGAAGGGCTGGTGCACCGCGACATCAAGCCGGACAACGTGCTGGTGGGGAACGACCAGCGCGTGCGCCTGGTCGACTTCGGGTTGGCGCGGGGCCAGAACGCGAGCACGGACCTCAAGCAGATCACCGATCACGGCCGCGAGCTCGACACCGACTCGGGGCGCACCCGGCTCGAGGAAATGGTGACGCAGTCCCATGCGTTGGTCGGTACACCCGTGTACATGGCGCCCGAGGTGCTGCGGGGAGAGCCCGCGAGCCCCCATGGCGATCAGTACAGCCTGTGTGTGTCGATCTACGAGTCGCTGGTCGGCCGACGCCCCTTCGATGGGCGGCCTCGATTCCTCGAGGAGGGAGCGGTGGAGCGAGCGTCCTTGTCGCGGGAGGTCTACGCCGTGCTCAGCCGTGGGCTGGCCTACGAGCCCCAGCGTCGCTTCCCCAGCACGGCCGCCTTGGTCGCCGCGCTCGAGCCGATCGTCCAGCGCCGACGGCAGCGGCGGACGATGGCCGCGGTCGGGGTCATCGGGGCGTTGGCCGTGGGTGGGTTGACCGTCGACATGCTGCGGGCCGAGTCGCCGACGCCGAGCAAGCCCTGCGTGGACGTCGACGTGTCGGTGGGGTCGGTGTGGAACGACGAGCGCCGAGACGCTCTGCGCGACGCGTTCGCCGACACGAGCTTGCCTTACGCGGCCCCGGCCGGCGCCTGGCTCGAACGAAGTCTCGACGAGTCCACCCGACGCTGGAGCGCGGCTCGGCTCGAGGTCTGCGAAGCGCGGGAGATCGATCATTCGCTATCTACCGAGGCGTCGACGCGGGCAGTCACGTGTCTCGAGCAGCAACGCGAGACGCTCGACGGCTGGATCGCCACCGTGATCGAGCTTCCACCCGATCGGGTGGCGGACGCGATGGCCTCGTTGGGGACGCTCCCGGTGCCGGCGGAGTGCTTGCGGCGGGCACGGACCGAGGCGCCCGTCGAGCCCCCTCCCGAGGCGCTCCGGGCCCGGGTCGAGCAGCTGGCCAGGCAGCTGCGACGGACCCACCTGCAGGCCACGATCGAGGGCCCTCGCGGTCACCTAGAGGTGCTGCGACAGCATCACGCAGACGCGGTGGCGCTGGGCTACCGCCCGTTGGTCGCGGAAGCCTCGATGAGGCTCGGCCTGAGTCTGCGGAGCGCGGAGGATCCCGAAGCGCGCGACGTCCTCGAGCGAGCGGCCAACGATGCGGAGCGAGTCGGAGACCTGGGCGTTCGCGAGCTGGCCCTGCACGGATTGCTCGCGAACGCACTGGGCACGGACGCCGATGCAGGAGAAGCTCGCCGCGCGCTGGATCGGGTCTGGGCGGTCTTGGGGCGCATGCAAGAGCCTCCCGATCGCATGGTTCGCGCCCTGGAAAAGCGCGCGCTGCTGTCGACCATGGAAGGCGACTACGCGGGGGCGGAGCAGGACCTTCGCTCGGTGATCGAGCTGGCGGCCGAGCTCGGACCCGCCCACATCGCCAAGGAGGTCATCGCGCTGCACTACCTCGGTTCGTTGTTGGCGGGGCGCGGCCGGACGACCGAGGCCACCGAGGCCTTTGCTCGCGCCGACGAGCGCGCGACGGCGATGGGGGTCCCCACCCTGGTCACGCTTCGCGGTGCATTGCTTCCCGGGCGCGGCGCCTTGCTGCAAGGGCTCGCGATGCTGGACGCCGGTAAGCTCGACGAGGCGACGCGGATGCTCGAGGTCGCGGGGGAGCAGAGTCGGCAGGCGTTCGGAGCCGACAGCGTCCCCATGGCGCGCGTGCACATGGCTCAGGCCAAGGCCGCGATGACCCGGGGAAAGATCGACGACGTCCTGGCCCATGCCCAGGCGGCGGACGAGAAGATCCGTCGGTGGCTGGGCGACGACAATGCACTTCGAATCGACCCGCTCTCGGCGGTGGGTACGGTGGCGTTTTATCAGGGGGACGTGGCGGCCTCGGTTGCTGCCTTCGAGGAGGCGGTTCGCCTGGCCGAGGCGTCGCTGCCCCACACCGGGCTATTGGTGGCGAGGCACCGCAGCAACCTCGGGGAGGCGTTGGTCTTGGCCGGGGACGACTCGCGGGCGGAGGCCCTGCTCCGGGCCGCCCTCGAGTCGATGGAAGGCCAGCTCGATGCTCACGACCCGCAGATCGCTTTGCCGGCGCAGGGCCTGGCCGAGATCGCGTGGCGAGCGAAGAACCTCGAGCAGGCGGCACGCTACGCTCAGCGGGCGCTCGAGATCCGAGAGCACCACGACAACGATCCGCCCGAGCTGGCTCGTACGCGGTGGTTGCTGGCGCGAATCGAAGACGCACGGGGCAACGGCGCGCGCGCGAAAGGGCTCGCCGAGCAGGCACGGCAGGCCTTCGAATCCCTGGGACCCGCGTTTGCCGAGCAGGTGCAGGAGATCGAGCGGCATCCGTGGAACGGGGATTGACCGCGGGTATACTCGTCCGGGTGCGGGAGGACACCGAGCTCCTTGCGGCGTGGCGTGGTGGCGACCGGGCGGCAGGCGGTGAGCTCTTCGACCGGCACTACCCGTCGATCCGTCGGTTCTTCCGCTCCAAGGTCGGCGACGACTACGAGGAACTCGTCCAGACGACCTTCAGCCGCTGCGTCGAGGGGCAGCACCGGTTTCGTGGCGACGGTAAGTTTCGTAGCTACCTGTTTTCGATCGCGGCGAACCTGCTGCGCGAACACTTGCGTCGGGCGTATAGCGGTCCGAGCTTCGATGCCGAGCAGTCCTCCATCGCGGACCTGAAGCTGCCCGGGCCGTCGACCGCCGTCGGGGCGCGGCGGGAGTACAAGATCTTGCTCGAGGCGCTGCGGCGCTTGCCGGTCAACGATCAGATCGTGCTCGAGCTGTTTTATTGGGAGCAGATGACGTCCAGCGCGATCGCGGCGGTCCTCGACGTGCCTCACGGCACGGCCCGCAGCCGCCTACGCATTGCGAAGGAGCGACTGCGGGGCCACGTCGACGAGCTGGCTCGGACCCCTCGCGAGCTCGAGTCGACAGTGGGAGGGCTCGAGCGGTGGGCGGCCGGGCTGCGCGATCAGTTGCAGTGACGGCGGCCGAGCGCCAGCGTGTCAGTCGTCGTCGGCTGAACCGCCGCAGACGCCCGTCTGCACGCTGATGGTGGGGTCGGCACAGGTCCAACAGCCGGAGTCGTTCTTGTAGTAGACGTAGAAGGTCGCCCTGCTTCCGCTCGCGGAGCTGAGGTCGTTCTGGCAGCTGCTGTCCGACTTGAACTTCACGTCGTTGGCGCTGGTGAAGGTGAAATCCGCGGAGCTGGTGCTCGTCTGGACGCAGCAACCGTCGGTGCAGGTCACCCCTTTGCCGCTGCTCTTCGGGGTGGCGGTGACGGTGGGCGCACTGCTGCATCCGCTACTGCAGGACGTCGTGGTCAACGTCACCTTGTCGTTGTTGGTCTGTTCTCCATCGGCCAGCTCGACCGCGGCCTTGTTGGCGTCGGCCTTGTTGGCGGCGGCCTTGTTGGCGTCGGCCTTGTCGTCTTCCGTCTTGGCGGGGGCGGCCTTTTTGGCTTCGGACGAGTCGCATGCGGAGAGCATGAGGGCGAGGGGCAGGGCGGCGATGAGTCTGAGGGAGTGCATCGGTCGTGGCCTTTGGGTCTGAGGAGGGGAGACAGAGCTCGGATTCGGCGCCCGTCTCATGCCCTGTCCGTCGGTTCTCGCCGATCATTGATCATCGAAAGATGAAGAAATTTCTGTAGGGCGAGACCCGATGGGGTGCCGAAGTCTTCGAGCTGCTTCAGCCTCGTCGAGGACGAACTCGAGCTGCCCCCTCGCCCATCAGGGCCGGTGACCGGGTCGGGCTGCCGCGCGATCCCGCGAGGGCCCTCGAGCCCCTCGGGTGAACGCGTCCTGGCGGCGGGCGGGCGGCAACGCAGTTTAGTGGCGGCTCGGGGGCGCCTTTGCGCGGACGGTCTGACTTGAGATGATTGCCGTCGGTGGCACCGCGGGACGAGGACACGGGGTCGTCGGAGACGAAGCGGGAGGGGGCGAGCGGCGAGACCTTCGACACCGACACCGACGCCGAGCGGATCGGAGCCCGTGTGCGGGCACGGTTGCTGGCCAGCGCGCCCCAAATGGCGTGGCGCATCGGTCGGTATCAGGTCCTGGAGACCATCGGGCACGGCGGCATGGGGACCGTTCATGCGGCCTACGATGAACAGCTCGATCGCAAGGTGGCGATCAAGGTCCTGCTCGAGGACGGGGCATTCGGTCCCGAAGAGCACGCCCGGCTGATCCGCGAGGCCCAGGCGCTCGCCCGGCTGTCTCATCCCAACGTGGTCGCCGTGCACGAGGTGGGTGAGCACGATGGCGACCTCTTCCTCGCGATGGAGTTCGTGCGCGGCGAGAGCCTGGCCAAGTGGCTGAGCACCAACCCCGACTGGCAAAAGGTGCTGAAGACCTATGTGGAGGCGGGCCGCGGTCTGGCGGAGGCGCATCGGGTCGATCTCGTTCACCGCGACTTCAAGCCCCTGAACGTCATGCGCAGCGACGACGGTGCGGTGAAGGTCCTCGACTTCGGGCTCGCCAGCGTCGTCACCGAGCCCTCCACGAACGACCACGACGCGGGACCCATCTCTTCGTCGTTCTCCGAGTCGCTGACGATCCCGGGCACGGTGATGGGCACGCCGCCCTATATGTCGCCCGAGCAGCACCAGGGCGACGGGGCCGATGCGCGCAGTGACCAGTACTCGTTTTGCGTGGCGCTCTGGGAGGCGCTGACGGGCGCGCGGCCTTTTGCCGCCAAGAACGTTCAGCTGCTCTACGAGGACAAGCTGCGGGGGCCTCCGTCGTGGCCACGGTCGGCCGCTGCGGTACCGCGGAGCATCGTCGAGGCCCTGCGGCGCGGCCTCGCCCCCGATGCCGACCACCGCTGGCCATCGATGGAGCCCCTGCTCGATGCGTTGACTTGGGATCCGGGCCGTCGCCGACTTCGCGGAGCGTTGGCCCTCGCAGGGGTATCGGTGGTCGGGCTGGGCGGGGTGACCCTGTACACGATGACCCAGGGCGAGACCGCGTGCACCGGGGCCGAGGCGAAGCTCGCCGGGGTCTGGGACGACGCGCGCCAGGCCGAGGTGCAGGCGGCAGTGCAGGGGATCGACGAGCCCTACGCACAGGGCGTCTGGGCGCGGACGCAACGGGCCCTCGACGACTACGCCAGCGCATGGGTGGCCATGCACACCGAGGCGTGCGAGGCCACGTCGATCCGAGGAGAGCAGTCGGCCCACATGCTCGATCTACGGATGGCGTGTCTGCAGCGGGCGGCCGTCGATCTTCAGACCACGGTCGACACGCTGGCCAGCGCCGACGAGGCGGTGGTACGTCGCGCCCATCGCCTCACGGCCCGCTTGCCGCCGCTGGCCGGCTGTGCCGACACCCAAGCCCTGTCGAGCTCCGAGGACCCGCCGCGCCCCGAAGACGCGTCCGCGGTCGAGGTCGCGCGCCTGGAGCTGTCCCGATCGGAGAGCCTCGAGCGGGCGGGTCGCTACCCGGCGGCCCGCGACGCGGTCGAGTCGGCCCGCAGCGCGCTGGAGGGCGTGGACTACGGTCCGGTCAATGCCCGGTTGGCGCTGCGCGACGGCTTGGTGAAGGGCAGGCTCGGTGACTTCGAGGCCGCTGAAGCCTCGCTCAACGAGGCGGTGACGCTGGCGTCACAGTGGAACCAACGAGACTCGCTCGCGCAGGCGGCCATCGGGTTGTTGGAGGTCGTCGGCTACCAGCTTCGCGAGGCGGAGGGGCTGCGCTACTGGTCGATCGCCCGCGGGGCGTCCACGGGGCAGCCTCGACGCATGGCGGAGGCGCTGACCACCCACGCGTTGGCCCTGAGCACGCTGGGCAAGCTCGACGAGGCGGAGGCCGAGCACCGGGCCGCCATCGAGCTCCAGGAATCGACCTTGGGCCCGGACCACCCCGACCTGGCGGGCTCCCACAACAACCTGGCGATCGCGTTGGCGCAGGGGGGCAAGCTCGATGCGGCCGAGGTGGAGTTCCGAGCGACCGTCGAGCGCCGTCGCGAGTCGCTCGGCCTCGAGCACCCCGAGTCGATCAAGTCGCTCGGCAACCTCGGCAACGTGCTCGCGCAGCAGGGCAAGCTGGCCGAGGCCGAGGCCATCACCCGCCAGGCGCTGTCGCTGGCTCAGCGCGCGCTGGGGCCCCGGCATCCCGAGGTCGCCCTGCGGCGGGGCGCGCTCGGTCATATCTTGTCGGCGCAAGGCAAGGTCGAGGAGGCCGAGACCGAGACGCGTGAAGCCCTGGCGTTGGCCGAGGCAGTCCTCGGTCCCGAGCACCCCGACGTCACCATGTCGCGCTACAACCTCGGGGCCATCTTGCAGGACCAGCTGCGCTTCGCCGAGGCGGAAGCCGAGTTCCGGGCGGCCACCGCCCAGTGGCTGAAGCAGCTGGGCCCCGAGCATCCCGACGTCGCGCTCGGTCGTAGCAGCCTCGGGGCGGTGCTCGAGGCCCAGGGCAAGCACGAGGAGGCCGAGACGGCGCTCCGCGAGGCGGTGCAGCTGCGCGAGAAAGCGCTGGGGCCCGATCATCCCTCGCTGGCGTTCACCCGCCAGCACCTCGCTCTCACCCTGGTCGCGCTGGGTAAGCTCGAGGAGGCCGAAGCCGAGCTCCGGGCGTCGTTGTCGATCTCCGAGGAAGCGCTGGGCGCCGAGCACCCGCAGCTGTCGTTGGTGCGCAGTGACCT
Source organism: Myxococcota bacterium (assembly GCA_039028615.1). Taxonomy (GTDB): domain Bacteria; phylum Myxococcota_A; class Polyangia; order Nannocystales; family Nannocystaceae; genus Paraliomyxa. Next base: position 62,724 of record JBCCHT010000016.1, read on the forward strand.
GGCCTCGGTATTGATCGAGCGCGGTCGCGTCACCGAGGCCTTGCCGCTCGCCGAGAAGGCCCAGCCGAAGCCCGAACGCGACGACGTGCCGGCCGATGTTCGAGCCTACGCGTCGTTCGTGCTCGGGCGGGCGCTATGGGACATCGAGCCCCCGCAGCGCGACCGCCTCGAGGCACGCAAGTTGGCCGAGGCCGCACGGCAGCGCCTGAAGGCGGCGGAGGCGACGGACGAGACGCTGCTGCGGGAGGTCGAGCAGTGGCTGACGCAGCATCCCGCGCCGTGATCGGGGCGCCTCAGTCGAGCGAGCTCGAGAACTCCAGCAGCGCGCGATTGACCGCCTCCGGGCGTTCTTGCTGCACCCAGTGCCCGGCCCCGGGGATCACCACTGGCTCCCGCAGGTCCTCGAAGAACGCCTCCTGGGCCTTCATCATGTTCATACCGGGGGCATAGCGGAGCACCGAGTCGTGCTCGCCGACGATGAATGCCGCCGGCTGCTGGATCTTCATCTGGTCGAGCTGGGGCAGGGCATGCCAGTCCGCGTCCATGTTGCGGTAGCGCTCCAGCCCGCCACGAAAACCCGAGTGCTCGTAGGCGGCGGCGTAGCGATCGAGGATCTCGGGCGGGAGCCAGTCCGGCAGCGGGTCGGGGGCGATCAGCCCGTCGAGGTAGCCCGAGTCGCGGGTCCGTGAGCGCATGCCCTGGCGGACCTGCGGGGTGACCTCGCCGCAGCTCGCGAAGTAGATCTTGGCCAGGGCATCGCGCACGTCGACCTCGAACTCGGCCTCGGGAATGCCCCTTCGCTGGAAGTACAGGATGTAGAAGAACCGGTCGCGGTACAGCGAGGCCAACATCTGGGTGGGAGGCATCGGCCCGCCGCGCCCGAGGTGGGGCACGCTCAGGCCGACGACGGCCCGCACCCGCTCGGGGTGCAGCAGCGCGGTATGCCAGACCAGGGGCGCGCCCCAGTCGTGACCGACCAAGATTGCACTGCGCTCGCCCAGCGCCTCCACGAGCCCCGCGATGTCGGCGGTCATCGTGGTCATGGCATAGGCCTCGACCGGCTCGGGCGCGTCGCTATGCCCGTAGCCCTTCACGTCGGGTACCGCGACTCGATAGCCCGCGTCGACGAGCGGCTGGATCTGGTGGCGCCACGACAGCCACAGCTCGGGCCAGCCATGAACGAGCACCACGAGCGGCCCTTCGCCTTCGAGCGCGACCCGCAGAGTGATGCCGTTGGTACGAATGCGTTCGAAGTGCGGCTCGAGCAACATGCCACCGACGACAATACCACGGCGTCCGGCTACGGATTGACGTGCACGACCCGAAAGCGGTCGGAGCCCAGGGTGAACGCGCCCGCATTGGTCGCCACGCTCCCGCCCAGGGCCAGCACGGGCAGGGCGAAGAGCAGGCCTGCGCCGCCCTGATCGGTGTCGAAGGCGGAGTCGAAGGACCACTCGCCGTCATCGGGACGAGCGATGAAGGTCTCGGGCGGACCGAGGGTGGTGCCCGCCTGGGCCCGCACCCCGATGTTCTGGCCGCGGGCGCGGATCCACGTGCCGTGGGCCTCGCTCTGGAACGACACGCTCTCGTCACCGAAGCAGGAGCACTGCACCGTCCACTGGAACTCCTGGAGCGTGCGACCCAACGCAGCCGCGGTGTTGATGTCGGCGTGCCGGACTTCGCCGCCGGGGTTGGTGTAGATGGCCGTGGCCTGGGGACGATCGAGGACGTTGATATAGACCGCCTCGCCGTCGAACTCGCGGCAAAAGGGATTGTTGGCGCCGAAGTTCGCGGTGCGAACCGTGTCGTCGGCGAGATCTTCGTCGGCCTCCGGATCGCACGCGGTGACGGAGCCCAAGGCCATGGCCAAGGTGAGGAGGATTCGGGTCGATTGTTGGAGAGCGCCGTACATAGGGGTCCATCGAGAGGCCTCGCGGCGCCACCCCTTCGCCACTTCGCACCCGCGTCGTGGGGGGTCACATCTCGCGAACGACCTGCGAAATGTCTGTTCCCCAGCCCCAGCCCGATTCTTCAACGCGCAGGAAAAATCGTCACGGCGTTGGGCTCGCCGCGACGATGAGTCACGGCCGGTAAGGTCCGCGTTACGCCGGTTCTCGCTCGCGGAGCCACGCCTCGACCGCAGCCCGATCTTTGCTCGCCTTGGCCTCGGGGACCTTCTGATAGGTCTCGCGCGCGTCTCGAGCGAGCCGCAGCGCGCGGGGTCGAGCGCCGCCCGCGTCGGCCTCGAGTTCCCACAGCACCTGGGCGGCGACGAAGTGGCTCTTGGCGACCTCCTCGGGGGAGTCGTCGCCTTTGGCGACCAGCGCGAGTCCCCGCTCGGCATGAGACAGCGCGGCCTCGGTGTCGCCTTCTTCGAGGTACACGAGCGCCAGGCCCTGCGCGATGCGATTGGCGGCGCTGCCCTCGAGTCGCTCGGTCCCCTGTTGGAGCGACAGCGCGCGCTCGAGTCGCTGCCTGGCCTGGCGTCGGTCCCCGCGTTCGAGCGCGAGCTGGCCGATGCGGCTGAGGGGGCCGGCGAGCGACTCGTGCGTGGGGCCGTGCCGCTGGGTCATGCTGTCGAGCACTCGCTCGTAGAACTTCATCGCTTCGTCGTACTCGCCGAGCGAGGCCGCGATGGAGCCGAGGTGAGAGAAGGCCTTGAGCGTGTGCGGGTGCTCGGCGCCGAGCAGCTTCTCCAGCATGTCGGCGCCCCGCTTGCCCACCGATCGGGCTTCCGTGTAGTTGCCCCGCCCGTCGGCGATGAACGACAGGTTCATCAGCGTGATCGCCATTTGGGGATGCTCGGGGCCGAGCGCGGCGCGACGGATCTTCAGGGCCCGCCGATGCTGGGCCTCGGCCGTATCGAGCTCACCCAGGCCTTGGTAGACGAGCGCGAGGTTGTTGAGCGCGGTGGCGATCTGAGGGTGCTCGGGGTCGACCGAGGCCTCGTAGAGCGCCAGCGAGCGCTCGAGGGCGGCCTTGGCCTCGTCGGCGTTGCCCATCCGATGATGGAATAGACCCAAGTTGCTCAGCGCCGCGGCCACCAGCGGATGGTTGGCCCCGTAGGCGTACTCCAGTCGCTCGAGGGCCTCGGTCTGGAGCTCGATGGCCCCCGGGAGGTCACCTTCCGCGTTGGCGCTCGCGGCCAGGTTACCGAGCATGGAGGCGACCTGGGGGTGGTCTTTGCCGAAGGTCTCCTCGCGAAGTCGACGCGCGCGCTCGAAGTTCTCGCGGGCTTTGTCGTGGTCGCCCTTGTTGAGGTAAATCGCCGCGACCTGGTTGGCGAGGTTGGCCGTGCGCGGGCCGTCGTCGGGCTCGAGCTTGCGGGCGTAGACCTCGGCGATCTTGGCCCAGGCGAGGCCTTCGCCGTGGCGGGAGCGTCGATACCCCACGACGTAGGCGAGCGAGGCCGAGGCCGTGGCCGCGGTCTCCAGGGCGTCGGCCACCCCGGCCTCGCTGAAGGCCTGGATGAAGGTGCGTTCGGCCTCCTCGTAAAGCCCCTGCTCGAGCTGAATCGTGCCGACCTGAGTGCGTGCCGCGGAGATGAGGGCCGGCTCGCCGAGCTGCTCGGCGAGGTCGAGGGCCTGCCGAGCCGCGCCCTCGGCCGCGCTGAAATCGGAGACCGCGTGCAGGTCCATGGAGCGAGCGATTCGCTCGTGTACCGACAGCACGGCCTCGCGGGCTTCGGGTGGATGAGAGGGGCGCAGACGCAGATACCGGGGATCGAGGCAGGACTCGAGCTGCGGCAGGCGAGCGGCCGAGGCCACCGCCTCGCTCACCGCCTTCTCGTCCGGGTTCTGCAGTCGCGTGGCCAACAGCGGCAGGTGCAAGCGGTGGGTCTCGAGGCACTCGACCGCTCGCTCGGCGAGCTCGGGATCGAAGCGCTCCTCGATCTCGGTCGCCATGCACAGATCGGTGCGATGGTCCTGCCACGAAGACGCCCAGCGAGTGATGCGAGGCAGCGCGTTCACGACCGCGTCGGGGGCGTAGACCAGCCCGGTGTCGAGCATGGCGCGGCGCGCTTGGGCTTCGGTATCCTCGGACCACTGCTCGGTGATCGCCGCGCCCAGGGTCTCGCATTCGGAGACCTGCTGCTGCTTGTGGTACTGGTGGAAACCTACCGCCCCCACCGCGAGGGCACCCAACGTTGCGCTCGCCAACAGCAAGGGGCGCCGACGCCCGTGCCCGATGCCGGCCTCGATCGTGAGCAATAGATCGGCCATCGAGGGATGGCGGTCGGTCGGCTTTGCCGATAGGCCCCGCATCAGCGCGCGCCGCAGCCATCGCGGGCCCTTCGACGCGGTGGACACCTGGATGTCGCCCTGGACGACTATCATCGCCAGCTGCACGCGGCTCGACGCGCCGTAGGGGTGCTTGCCGTAGACCGCTTCCCACAGGGCGACACAGAACGCGAACTGATCCGCGGCCGCCCCCGCTTCTTCGCGGAGGTGCTGCTCGGGCGCCATATAGGCTGGCGTCCCGAGCACGCTGCCGACCTCGGTCAGCGGGTTCTCGAGGGCGTCGTTGCTCGGGACCGCCAGCTCGATGTCCTCGGGGATCGTCTCGTGGTCGATGCCGGAGCCGGTGGGTCGAGCCAGGCCGAAGTCGAGCACGCGGACCCGCCCGTCTTCGCCGACCATGACGTTGTCTGGCTTGAAGTCGCGGTGGACGATGCCCTTTTTGTGCGCCTCGGCCAGGCCGCGCCCCGCGTGCAGGTACATCTCGATGAGTTCTCTTTGGGGTCGCTGCTCCTCGCGGGCCCAGGCCCCGAGGGTCACGCCCTCGACGAAGTCCATCGCGATGTAGACCCCGCCCTCGTACTCGCCGACGTCGTGCACGCTGACCACGTTGGGGTGGTCGAGCTTGGCGAGGGCTTGGGCCTCGCGGAGCAGGCGTCGCTGGGCACGTTCGGTCGAGGCCGGCGACGACCGAGTCACCGCGGGGTGCAGCAGCTTCAGCGCCACCCGCCGATCGAGCTCTGGATCGTAGGCGACGTACACCACCCCCATTCCACCCACCCCGAGCCGGCTGAGCACGACGTAGCGCCCCACCGTCTGACCGCGCATGAACGAAGCGGTCCGGCGAGGCGGCGGGCTGACCTCCTCGTCCGCGTCGGTGAGGGGGACCCCGGGAAGGGTGGGAGCGGCCTCGGAAGGTCCGTCGAAGTCTTGCTGATTAGGGGTACGCACGGGAAAACGTCACCGTTGGTCCGAAGCTCGACGTGCGCCGCCCGCCCCAGCGAACGCGCCGGGGCAAGTGTGGCCAGTTTCAACGTTGACCCATACTGTCGCCCTCGTGCAACGCCGGGCCCAATGTTTCAGGGATTCCCCGCGAACGGGCCTGCAAATCGAGCAGGACGCCGATCTGCGGAATCTTCCGACTGTGCAGATTTCGGCCTCCGCTGAAAGGGCCGATCGCGTGCGCTCGGTTCGCCACCGGGAGCCGTAACATCGGAGGTCTTTGTTCCGGTTCGTGCACATGTCTGGCCGGGAGCAGTGCCGGGCGCGAGTGGGCGGTTCGCTCGCCACCCGTGCCGCGGGACTGGCCCATGAGTGCGGTCGGCCGCGCGCTTCAACAACGCAACGGAGCAGAGCCATGGATGTCCTTCACAGTGTCCTCATCACGGGTGCCAACGCCGGCCTCGGCAAGGAAACCGCGCGTCAGCTGGCGCTCCAAGACGGGATCGAGAAGATCTACCTGGGTTGTCGCAACGAATCCCGGGCCCTCGCGGCCAAGCAGTCCCTCGAGGAGTCTACCGGCAAGTCGGTGTTCGAGATCGTGCTCATCGACGTGTCGTCGCCGGAGTCGGTGCGGGCGGCCGTCGCTTCGCTGGACGAGCCCGTCGACGCGCTGGTCATGAACGCGGGAGGCATGGGCGGTAAAGAGCCCGACGCTCGGACCGCCGACGGGGTCATACAGCTCGTCGCCGTCAACGTGCTCGGCCATGTCGTCCTGCTCGACGAGCTCATGGCCGCGGGCAAGCTGTCCAAGGTCGCCATCTATGCCGGGTCCGAGGCGGCGCGCGGCGTGCCCAAGATGGGCATCAAGCGGCCCACGCTCGCCAGCTCGTCGGTCGACGACTTCGCTGCGATCTGCGATGGCTCGTATTTCGGAGACAAGAAGGTCGACCCCATGGTCGCCTACGCGCAGGCCAAGTACTTGGCGGCGATGTGGATGGCTTCGGTGGCGCGTCGTCACCCCGAGCTTCGCATCGTGACCGTCAGCCCGGGCGGCACCAACGGCACCAACATCATGGACGACCTGCCGCCCTTCATGAAGTTCATGTTCAGAGCTCTCGGCAAACGAGTGATGCCGCTCTTCGGCCTGATGCACTCGGTCGACGCGGGGGCCAAGCGCTACGTCGACGTGCTCAACGACGACAACTTCCGCAGCGGGGTCTTCTACGCGAGCAAGGCACCGACGCTCACGGGTGAGATCATCGATCAGAGCTCGATCTTCCCCGACCTGAGCAACCCGCGATACCAAGACAACGCCAACGAAGCCGTGCATCGCTTCATCGCTTGATGCTCGCTTCAGGGGCCCGGCGGGTGGCGAGGTGTCGTGATGCTTCGTGGTACACCCGTCCGCGGTGACCCTCGTGCCGCCCGAGTTCGTCGAGACCGCGCAAGGTCGCTTTGCCGTGCTCTCGGTCGGAGACGCCGAGGCTCCGCTGGTGCTTTGCGCCCACGGCTTTCCCGATCACCCGCCGAGCTTCGGCCCGCTGCTGTGTAGGCTCGCCGACGCGGGATATCGGGCCGTCGCGCCGTGGATGCGGGGCTATCGGCCGTCCGTGCATCACGGCCCCTACCACGCCGACCAGCTCGCGGCCGATCTCCTCGCGATCGCTGATGCGTTGGGCGCCGACGAGCGCACCGCCATCGTCGGCCACGACTGGGGGGCGGTGGCTACCTACGCCGCGCTGCAGCGGGCGCCCCAGCGTTTCCGTCGAGCGGTGACCATGGCGGTGCCGCACCCGGCCGCCTTTCTCGGCGCGGTCCCTCGGCGACCGAAGCAGCTCGTTCGCAGCTGGTACATGATGTTCTTCCAGCTGCCGCGCGTGCCCGAGCGAGCGCTCGCTCGCCGCGACCACGCGCTGATCCGCCGCTTGTGGCGAGACTGGTCTCCGGGCTACGCGCTTCCCGACGACCGATGGCAGGCCCTACGCGACTGTCTGGCCGAGAGCATGCCCGCGCCCATCGAGTACTACCGTGCCATCACTCGCCCCGCTGCCGAAGCGCTGGCGCGGACCCGTCGGCAGTTCGATGACGGCACCATTCACACGCCGACGCTGTACCTCCACGGGGCCGACGACGGCTGTATCGCACCCGAGCTCGCCCACGAACAAGGGCAGTTCTTCGCCGCCGAGTACCAGCCGATCGTACTGCCCGGCGTGGGCCACTTCCTGCAGCTGGAAGCGCCCGACCTCGTCGCCGACCACGTGCTGAAGTGGTTGGGCCCCGCGCGCTCTGGGTGATCGCTCAGGCGAGCGAGCCGCCGTCGATGACCAGCACCTGCCCGGTGATGAACGAGGCGAAGTCCGAGGCCAAGAACGCCGCCGAAGGCCCGATGTCCTCGGGCAACCCCAAGCGCGTCAGCGGCTGGTCGCCGATGAGCTGCTTCATGCGGCTCTCGTCCTGCCAGTAGTACGCGGAAAAATCGGTCTTGATGAGCCCGGGCGCGATCGCGTTGACGCGAACACCATGGGGCCCGAACTCCCGCGCCCAGTTGCGGGTGAACATGATGAGCCCCGCCTTGGTGAAGCTGTACAAGAGCCCGCCCGGCTGGGGCTTGAGGCCGGAGATCGACACGATGTTGAGCACGGAGCCGCCGCTCTTTCGCTCGATCATGCGAGGCACGATGCGGTTGACCAGACGAAACGCCGACTTGACGTTGACGTCGATCATCTTGTCGAGCATGTCGGTGTTGGTCTTCAGCGAGGGTCCCTGACCGATGTTGGTCGCGGCGTTGTTGACGAGGATGTCCACCGGGCCGAGGTCGGACTCGATGCCATCGACCAACGCGTCGATCTGCTCGGGGCGCCCGACGTGGCACGCCCGCGGGACGACGCGCCCCGGCAGCCCATCGAGCTGTTGCGCCGTCTCGTCGAGGGCCTCCTGCTTGCGGCTGGCGATGACCACGGTGGCCCCGGCCTGCGCCAAGCAGCGGGCGATGTCGCGGCCGATGCCCCGACTGCCTCCCGTGACCAGAGCGACCTTGTCCTCGAGCAAAATCGAAAGCGCCATGACCCGCACGGTACCGCGGATCGTTCGGCACGCCGAGCACGTCGCCGGGCCGAAGTCACCGCGTCCGCGCAGGACGTACGCCGATCTCAGTCGTCGTGGAACCAACAGACCGGCTTGCAGGAGGTCTTTGCGATGGCGTCGTCATGCTTGATGATCTCCTTTGGATCGGCACCCGCTGCGTTGCACGCTCCCTTGAACGCACCGGACGCGGCGGTGCAGATGATCAGCGCGAGGCCATCGGTCTCGAGATCCAAGGCCGCATTGCACGAGGCCCATAGGGCGCCGGTCGCCTCGCTACAGTTCCAGCCCAGGTCATCCATCACCTTGGCGGTGTCGTCGACGGAGGTCTTGATCGCGGATTTGCATATGCCGCAAATCCCTCCCAGCTCGGCCTTGTCGTCGAGATCGCAGACGAAATCGTCGCACTCGGGACACTCGCAGCACGCCGAGTTCACGCAGCTGGTCGGAGCCTCCGTGGTCTGCGGGCCGTCACAGTAGTTCTCGACCCTGAACCCTCGGGGTTCGATAGGAGTGTCGTGGAACCGAAAATACGGATGAGAGCGAGGAGCGAGCCTCCTGTTTGGGAGTGCCCCGGCGGCGGAACTATTCAGAGCGCCCGCTCGTCCACCGCGCAGATTGTGGCGCCGCACCGTGGCCTCGGTTTCCATCCGGGAACGGTGGTACCCGCCGCCGAGGCCTAGCTGCGGGGGACATTGGAGATGGTCGCGCCGGGCTGAGCTTCCCGGAGGGCGTTGATCTCCTGCGAAGATGCGCGAGTCCGGGTCAGCACCACATGTTCGAGCTGGGGCAGCGCGTGCAACGGACGTAGATCGGTCACCGGGGTGTCGTCGAGACGAATCACGCGGAGTTCATGGCCCTCGGCGACAGGAGTGAGATCGGAGATGGTCGTGCAACACAACGATAGTTCTTGGAGCTTCGGAGCCGCACGCAGCGTGTCGATCTCGGTGATCGCGGAGTGATCGAGGATGAGATGTGTGAGCTGTGGCCACGTCCGCGAGGGCAGCTTCGGCGCCTGTACTTCATCGAGGTCGAGGTATCGCAGCGGGGCTGCTTGCAGCGGCTCGAGGTCGACGACCGCGCACGATGTCAGCTCGAGATGGGCGAGGTTCGGCAGTCCGTGAAGTGGGGAGAGATCGACCACTGCAGTTTCGTTGAGCAACAGAAATTCGAGCGATGGACAATGGGACAGCGGCTCGAGCCCGACTACCCGGCTCTCGTCGGCGTCGAGCGAGTGTAGCTGCGTGAGCCCTGCAAGTGGCGTGAGGTCATCAACCGCCGTGCGCCCGAGCTGAAGCAGGCGTAGCTCCGGCAGCGAGGCGATGGCCGTGAGGTCGGAGACCGAGGTATCGGCGAGCAACAACGTCCGCAGCGGGAGCCCGGCCAACGCGGAGAGATCGGACACGCCCGTGTGTTCGACGTCCAGGTGACGCAGGTTCTCGAGCGCGGCGAGTGGTGCAATGTCGGTGCACGAACCACGAACGAGGAGCTCCCGTAGCTCGGTGAGCTGCGATAGTTCGTGGATTTGTTGGTCGTCCGCCTTCCGCACCGACAGCTTCCGTCGTGCGCGCGGAACGGGCTGGCCACCCACGCGGACGACATCGGCGAGCGGCTGTCGGCGGGTCTTCGGCGGCACCCCCCGAGTCTAGGACATGTCGGCTTCAGCCGACCCGCGGTGGCGCGTCGGCCTCAATTGGCAACGCGGCCCTCGTCGATGAGGGCCGCGTCGTCACTTCGTGAGGGGTTGGGATGAACTCAGACTTCGTAGAGCACGTCGAGGTAGCGCTCGAGCACGTCGGAGATGGCTCCGCGCACGGGGAGCGTCCCGGCGAGGCCGTAGATCGGGGCCATGCCGCCCTCGCTCTTGGGCTGGGTCTTGACGTGCGCGACGGCGTCGCGGAGGTCGGAGAGGAAGCGCTCGGCCACGCCCTCCTGGGTGTGCCGCAGGGTGACGCACAGGTGCACGCAGGCGGGTCGGTGCAGGCCGTTGAGGTTCCAGCGCCGATGGGTCATGAAGTCGAGGATGCGGTAGATGTCGAGGTCGTCGGAGGCGAAGGCGATGACCCACAGGGGGTCGCCCAGCACCTTCAGGCCGTCGATCTGCTCGATGCCCGCGCGCACGGTGGCGGCGGTCTCGAGGATCTTCTTGGTGGCTGCCCGATAACCGTCGGCGCCGATCGAGACCATCGCGGCCCAGCAGGCGGCCGACAGCGCGCCCGGGCGGCTGCCCGCGAAGGTCGGCGACAGGTAGAGCCCCCCCGGCCAGTCGGTGGTGGTGTACCACTGGAAGCGACGCAGCTCGGGGCTACGGTAGAGCACGACGGAGGTGCCCTTGGCGGCGTAGCCGTACTTGTGGGTATCGGCGGAGATCGACGTGACGCCGGGCAGGCGGAAGTCGAACTTGGGCACGGGATAGCCGAGATCCGTGGCCCAGGGCAGCACGAAGCCGCCGAGGCAGGCGTCGACGTGGAAGCCGATGCCGCGGCTGCGGGCGAGCTCGGACAGCGACTCGATGGGATCGATGACGCCGTGCGGGAAGGCGGGCGTGGAGCCCACGACGACGGCGGTGTTCTTGGTCAGCGCCTTGCGAGTGGCGGCGACGTCGGCTCGGAAGTCGGGGCCGACGGGGACCTTGACCATCTCGATGCCGAAGTAGCGGCTGGCCTTGTCGAAGGCGGCGTGGGCGGTGGTGGGCACGACCATCTGCGGGTTTCGGATGCCCCGCTTGTCCCGCGCGTAGTCGCGGTAGGTCTTCATCGCGAGCATGATGCTCTCGGTGCCGCCCGACGAGACGGCGCCGCAGACCTCGTCGTCTTCACCCACGTGGGCCGAGCCGAGCATGTGGCCGGTCATGGCGACGATCTCGGCCTCGTACTTGACCACGCTGGGCCACAGGTCGGCGTGCAGCGGGTTGGCCTGCGAGCAGCGGGCGTAGATCTGGTTGAGGAAATCGATGTGCTCGTTGTCGCCGTGGTAGACGGCGCCCGAGACGTAGCCGTCGCGCCAGCGCGAGGCCTCTTCGGACTGGAGGGTGTCGATCTCGTCGAGGATGTCCTGGCGGGCGCGGCCCTGCTCGGGCAGCCGAGTGACGCGCTCGAGCCGGTCGCGGTAGGGCTTGGCCGACTCCCGCATGCCCTCGAGCATGCTGGCGTACTCGGCCTCGAGGCGGGCGCGCACGAAGGGCACGCGCTTGGCGTAGCGGAAGGCGGTCGAGAGCACGCGCTCGCCTCGTTGGCGGAGGCGCTGGCGGGTCTGGTCGATGAGTTTCACGGTTGTCTCCGTTCGTCGGCGTCCTGGTGCAGCCGGCTATAGATGGGCTTGAGACGCCGATAGAGGGCGCAGTACTCGGAAAATTGGCGGTCGTAGACCTCGCGGACCTGAGCGCGAGGGGTGAAGCGAGCGCTCACTCCGACGTGGTTGGGGATTTCGTCCACCCCGACCAGGCCGAGGCCCACGCTGGCGAGCAGGGCGGCCCCGCGGGCGTTGCACTGCAAGGCGTCCTCGACCTGCTCGATGTCGCGGTCGAGCACGTCGGCGTAGATCTGGCACCACAGCTTCGAACTGGCCCCGCCCCCGATGACGCGAATGGGGTCGATGCGCTGACCGACGAACTTCTCGAGGGCCTGCAGCAGCCAGCGGCTATTGAAGGCCACGCCTTCGAGCACGGCCCGCATCATGTCGGCGCGCGTGCTGGTGAGCGACAGGTTGATGAAGGCCGCTCGCACCGTGTGATCGGGGATCGGGCAGCGCTCGCCGTAGAGCCACGGCGTGAAGATGACCCCGCCCGCGCCCGGCTCGGACTCGTCGGCGGCGGCGTCGAGGCGCTGGAAGAAGTCGTCGGGCGCCGGTCCTCCGCCCAGGGCGTCCTCGGGATGCAGGACATTGTCGCGCAGCCAGGTGAGGCACGCTCCGGCCGTCTCCTGCTCGTTGGCCACGAAGTAGCGGCCGGGCAGCGCGGAGGGTAACGACGCCATGTTGTTGCCGAGGTCGGTCTTCTTGAAGGGCACGTGGCAGGTCAGCCACGACGAGGTGCCGAGATAGACGTGGGCTTGCTTGTCTCGCACCGCACCCGAGCCGACCGCGGCCGATTGCACGTCGGGGGTGCCGCCCACCACCTTGACCTCGGTACTCAGGCCGAGGTCCGCGGCCGCCTTGGCGGTCAGCGTGCCGACGACGTCGGTCGCTCCGCACAGCTCGGGCAGCTTTTCGCGGGGCAGCCCGGCCAGCCGCAGCAGGGTGGGGTCGTAGTCGATGTGGTCGATGTCGCGGTTGTCGGTGACCCAGTGCAGCGCGATCGAGTCGTAGGTCGCCACCGCCCGGCCCGTGAGCCGCTGGATGAGGTAGTCCTTGGGCTCCAGCAGCTTGGCCGCGTCTCGGTACTGGTCCGGCCGCTCGTGGCGAAGAAAGAGGATATGGGAGAGGGGCTCCTTGCCCACCAGGCTGGGGGCCCCGCCCGTGCGGCGGATCCAGGTCCACAGCTTGTTGGCGGCGTAGCCCTCCACCTTCACCAGGCCGCCCACGACCTCGTCGATGTACTTCGCTCCGCGCGAGTCCATCCAGATGATGGAGCGGCCCAGCGCGTTGCCCTCGGCATCGACGGGCACGGTGCCGGCCCACTGCGAGGTCACCCCGACCCCGACCACCCGCTCGGGATCGGCCAGCTTCCGTGCATGCAGTTTCGCGGTGGCGCTGACGATGGCCGACCACCACTCCTCGGGGTCCTGCTCCGCCCCGCCGCCGTCCGACAGGTGCAGCGTCGTGGGGGCGGTCTCTCCTCCCAGCACCTGTCCGGTCGCGGTGACCAGAGCCACCTTGGGCCCCGAGGTCCCGAGATCGATAGCGAGGATGAGCGGCGATGAGGTCACGGCGGGTCCGGTGGTGCCGGGGATAGTGCCATGCGCGAGGCGCGAACGTGAGTTGGGAACTGGATTCGCTCCTCGTGCGTGTAAAGTAGTGATGATGTCCCGTCGTGCCGTCGCCCTGGTGTTCGTCTCCGGCCTCTTTGCGGTGGGGTGTGCCGCCGCGACCGACACGCCGACCGCCGATCCCGAGGCGATGCGGCTCGATCCGCCGGTCACCATCGTCGAGGAGCCCGCCGAGCCGCCCGAAGAGGTGGCCGCTCAGGAGTCCGAGCAGCAGGCTGCCCTCACGGAGATCGCACGCGATCCCGATACAGAGGTGGTGACCTTCGAAGGCGAGGACGCCGATCCGGGGATGGCCGACGAAATCACGGCGGCGCCCAAGCGGGAAAACCTGCCTTCCATGATGTCTGGCATCATCAAAGGCCCGAATAAGTAGTTCCGGGCCCCTGTGCTCGCCCTCGTGGCTCGGCTCGAGGTCCCGCAGATGCGCAGCGCGCGGCGGCTTTGTTCGCGGTGCGCGCATCGTCGGGGGTGAACGCGCGGTGCTGGCGAACGGTCAACTAGGCCATGCGGCCGCTTCAACGGTCGATTGGCCGACCATTCGGTAACCGTCCCATCCTGGTTCTTGATTGTCGGGTTTCCACTTGCAAGTGGGTGTTTCCCGCAATTCCTGGCAGTGGGGTACGTGGGATCCGGGGGTCCGTGACCTGACGCTATAGTGGCTTGGCGTACGATATTTTGTAATTTTGATTGCGTAAAACACAAATAATGATGATTATCACTGCGTTACCAGCGCTAACTTTCGCGGGGCAGATTTCGAAATGTCTTTGGAACGACCGTAATTTCAGTCGTTTCGCTGCCTCGGTCGAGCAGGACCAAACCGATCCTGCTGGCAACTTTTTCCGGCGCTCACTTGAATCCACGCGTGTTCTGCCGCAGATCTACGACATGTAAGGGGGCGTCGGAGTTCAAACCCTGGACCAACGCGGGGGCGCGGTGGTCGAATCAGCAGGGCGCGAACAACGGGCGACGCAGTTGGGGGCTATGAGCAAACTCTCCGAAGTACTTGCCATCGATCAGAACGTAGTGGGGGATGCGTTCGATCAAGGGCAGCAAGAAAAGCAGCACGACGAGCTACTGGACTTCGTCGTCGAGCCCGAGTCGACGCGGATGTCGGACGTGCTCGCGAACGTGTTGGCCGACCTGGGGGTCGAGTCCGCATTCGGCGTCGTTGGCGGCGGCATCGCTCCATTGAGTGATGCCCTCAACGGCTCGTCGATTCGCGTGGTCCATGCCCGTCACGAGTCGGGCGCGGCATTCGCTGCCGTCGAGGCTTCGCTGGCCAGTGGCCGACCGACCGTGGTCTTCGCGACCACGGGCCCGGGCATCACCAACGCGCTGACCGGGCTGTTCGTGGCTCGCCGCGAAGGGGCTCAGGTCATCTTCTTGTCGGGCACCACGCCGCCGTCGCAGCGCGATCGCTGGGTTCTCCAAGAGTCCGGCCCGCATGCGATGCTCAGCGACCTCTATACGGCCGGTCCGCTGTTCCACTACGCCACCGCCATCGAGCACGAAGATCAGCTCGACGTCGCGGTCTGTCGCTTGGCTCGAGGTCTACGGCGCCCGCACGGCTTCGTGGCTCACATCGCCATGCCGACGAGCATCCAGTCCAAGGAGCTGTCCCGGCCGCCGCGCAAGCTGGCCGCCGAGGAGCTTCGCCCGGAGCGCCTGGTCGATACGCACGACGTCAAACGCTGCGCCGAGCTGCTCACCAACGGGCAGATGATGCTGTGGGTCGGCTACGGCGCCCGCAACTGCTCGAGCCAGGTTCGTCAGCTCGCCGAGCGCCTGCAGGCGCCGGTCATGTCCACGCCGCGCGCCAAGGGAATCTTCCCCGAGGAGCATCCGCTCTACGTCGGCGTCACTGGCCTGGGCGGCCACATCGGCCCGGCCAAGGCGGCGATGTCGCTCGAGCCCAAGCACGTGCTGGTGCTCGGCACTCGCCTCGGTGAGCTGAGCTCCGGCTGGGCGTCCGAGCTGCTGCCCACCGACAGTCTGATCCACGTCGACATCGATCCCGACGTGCCCGGCTTGGCCTTCCCGGACATGCCGACCTTCGGCATCCAGGCCGAGCTCGAGACCTTCCTGAACGCGTTGCTCGAGGAGCTGCCGGCCGCTCACAAAGCCGAGCCGGTGCAGGTCGAGTCGCATAAGCGACCGTCCTCCCTCACGCCGCGACGGCTGGGCCAGGTGCGACCGCAGGTCCTGCTCGACGCCATCCAGCGCCTCATCGTCGACGAGACGGAGGCGATCATCGTGGCCGAGGCGGGCAACTCGTTCGCGTGGACCAACCACCAGCTGTGCATGCCGCGAGCGGGCCGCTATCGCGCCAACATGGGCTGGGGCTCGATGGGCCACGGAGCGACCGGCGTGCTGGGAGCCGCGCTGCACCACGCCGACAAGGCCGTGTCCATCGTGGGCGACGGCGCCATGCTCATGAACTGCGAGGTCAGCACCGCGGTTCAGTACAACATCCCCGTCATCTGGATCGTCGTGAACGACTCGCAGTACGGGATGGTCGAGCACGGGATGCGGGCCGCGGGCTACCAGCCCGTCGAGACCCCGATTCCCCGGACCGACTTTGCCGAGTTTGCCCGCTCGATGGGTGCCGATGGGGTGCGCATCGAGTCCGAGGAGGACCTCGAGGGGGCACTGACGGCCGCCCTCGAAGCGGCAGGGCCCTTCGTCGTCGATGTGGTGATCGACCCGGACATCCCCGCCCCGGTGGGGAGCCGACTCAACAACCTCGCCGAGCACGGCGTGAACACTGACGGTGAAGGAGACGAGGACGACGCATGAAACCGGTAGGCTTCCGTTCACTCTCCGTTTCTTTTCCCGACACCGTTCGCACCAACGACTACTTCCGAGAGCAGAATCCCGAGCTCGTAGCGACGGCCGAGGAACGCACGCTCGCCAAGGTGTGGGCCAACCATGGGGGCGAGCCCTCCACCTTCGACCGCACCTTCGAGCCCTTCCGCGACGATCCCTTTCGTGGGACCCAGGAGCGCCGGGCGCTGCAGCCGGGCGAGAAGATGCTGCCGGTCGAGATCGACGCGGCCCGCAAGGCCGTCGCCGCGGCGGGACTCGAGCCGGGCGACATCGACACCGTGCTCGCGACCTCGTTCCTGCCCGACACCATCGGCATCGGGGCGGCGGTGTTCATCGCCAAGGCGCTCGGCATCAAGGGCGCGGCGTGGAACATCGAGACGGCGTGCAGCAGCGCCACCGCGGGCTTCCAGCTGGCCAGCTCCCTGGTGCGGGCCGAGCAGGCCAAGCACGTGCTGGTGGTGATCTCCTGCAGCTACTCGCGGGTCAGCGATCCCAACGACACCTTCGGATGGTTCCTCGGTGACGGCTGTGCCGCCTTCGTGGTCGGTGCGGTCGACGAGGGCTACGGCCACATCGCGGCGCACACCATCAACACGGCCGAGACCTGCGGTGCCTTCTGGTACATGCTGGACCTCGATCCCGAGGGCAAGCCGTGGATTCGTGTCGAGGCCGGCGGCAAGGCGGGACGCTCGCTCCGCGACACGGCCGAGCCCTACCTTCGCCAGTGCGTCGAGGGGGCGGCCAAGGCCGCGGGCGTGGGCCTGGGCGACATCGACTTCTTCGCCTTCAACACGCCGACCGCCTGGTACGGGGAATTCTGCGTGCAGACGCTGGGCATCGATCGCGACAAGACGATCAACACCTACCCGCTGTACGCCAACATGGGGCCCGTGCTGTGGCCGGTGAACCTGCACCACGCCGCGTCGCTCGGGAAGCCGAAGAAGGACGACCTGGTGCTGCTATACTCGGTGGGCAGCGTGTCCTCGGCCGGCTCCATCGTGATGCGCTGGGGCGACGTGGGCCTCGGTCCGCTGCCGCAGCGGGTCCAGGACGACATGGACGCCTGCACCAAGCTCGTGGCCGTCTGAGCCCGGGCCATGGGGCTACGGCCCCACGATCGAAGAAGGCACCCCAACGGGTGCCTTCTTTCGTTTCGGCGGGCCGCGAAGGGCTCAGGCCGGGTGGCGGTGATTCTCGACGAAGTCGGAGATCACGCTGGGGCTGAGCTCGGGCGCACCGCGCTGAGACAGGATGTACGGCATCCACTCCGACGCGCTCTTCACCGTGGCGAAGGTGTTGGTCGGGTAGGGGCTGCGCGTCACGATGCTCATCGTGCGGGCCATGGCCCGCGTCAGGCCGCCGAGGACACCCTGGACCTCGATGACCGCCGCCATGCCGAGAGCCGCCTCCCGATGAGCACGCATGGCCTCGTCGAAGGCCTGGCGTACGTCGGGACCGACCGGCGCACAGTTGGCGGTGATGATTGCAACGAGTGCAAAGCCGCGGCCGGCTTCACCCTCGAAC
Source organism: Myxococcota bacterium (assembly GCA_039028615.1). GTDB lineage: Bacteria > Myxococcota_A > Polyangia > Nannocystales > Nannocystaceae > Paraliomyxa. The sequence goes on from JBCCHT010000016.1 coordinate 80,260, forward strand.
TTTGAAAAGTGGCGCGCCGCCAACTTCGCCGTGTCCACTGTGGGCGTCGCTCTCCAGATGACGACCGCACAGTTTTCGATAGTTCCGACGAAGAGTTCGGGGCGGTCCTCGAACACGCCATGGCTCGGTTCAGTCATCGAGTTTGCCTGCGGCCGGGTCGGGGGGAAGCGGCCGTCCAAGTGCTCATCCATCTTACGCAGGGGTCCTAGGACGCGTCCAGCGAGGGAATTTGGGGCGAACACGCCCATCCTCGTGGACCCGTCGGGTCGCGCTCTAGGCGCGTTGGTCCGGGGGTCGATCAGCCCGCCAGGCGCTCGAAGACGCGGGTGAACGCCGTCATTCCGACCTTGGCTTGCTTCCAGTCGAAACGCTCGTTGGGTGCGTGGTAGCCGTGTTCCGGCAGGCTGAGCGGGAGGAAGTGCACGGGAACGCCCAGCTCGTTGGCGAGGATCGGTACCGCGCCAATCGATCCCCCCTCGCGAACGGTGACGGGGACGCGTCCGGTGGCGTCGGTGAGGCCTCCGACGATCGCGTCGTGGATCTTCCCCTCGGTGGGGCCGCTATAGGGCCCGAGGTAGCCGGAGATCTCCACGTCGACGTCGGGGTTGAGGTCGTGCACGAACTTGGCGAGCCGCTCGCCGAGCCGCACCGGGTCTTGGTTGGGCACGAGTCGGAAGCTGACCTTCAGCTCCGCCTCGTTGGGCACGATGGTCTTGACGCCGGGACCGGTGTGGCCGCCGGCGAGCCCGTGCACCTCGAAGGTGGGGCGGGCCCAGATTCGCAGCATCACCTCGAGCGGGATGTTGGTCTCGAGTCGCTCGAGGTCGTGGGCGCGCTTGAAGTAGTCGATGTCGAAGCCCGAGCGGAGGTAGCCGTCGAGCTCTTCCTTCGACACGGGCTCCACGTCTTCGTGCCAGAAGCGGGCGCCGTCGATCGCGGTGCTGATGGCGGCGAGCTCTCGGACCGGGTTGCGAGCGGCACCGCCGGCGAGACCGGAGTGCGAGGGCTTGCCCGCCGTGCGCAGCCGGAGGATGGCCTGCATCGAGCCACGGAGCGCGGTGGAGATGGCCGGCTGGGCGTCGCTGGGCCAGATGGTGTCGGAGACGATGACCGCGTCGCAGGCGAGCTGCTCGCGCTTGGCTTGGACCACCTCGCCGAAGTTGGGACTGCCGATTTCTTCCTCGGTCTCCCACAGGATCGAGATGTCGATGGGGAGCTTGCGCTGCGCGATCCAGCTGGCGGCACGCACGGCGGAGAGCCCGGGTCCCTTGTCGTCGGTGGTGCCGCGCGCTTTGTATAGCCACTCGCGATCGCCGTGCGCCTCGATCTCCATCGTGAACGGGTCGTCCTGGCGCCAGATGCTGGCGTCGGCCGGCTGCACGTCGAGATGGTTGTAGACGACGATATGGGCGATGGGCGAAGGATGTCGGAACTGAGCGAGGACGGACGGGGTGCCGCTGCACTCCACGAGCTGGGCGTCGGCACCCGCTTCTTGCATGATGCGGCAGGCCGCTTCGGCGCCTGCTCGGATCTCTGCATTACCGGTCTTTCCGGGGCTGACCGTCTTGTGCTCGACGAGCGTTTTGAGTCGCTCGCGGAACCAAGGTTCGGAGCTTTCCACTGCTTCGTGTAGTTCGTCGCCCTTCGTCTCGCCCATTTTTTCTCCGGTTATGAACCGCGTTCCGCCACGGTTGCGCTTACCACCTGCGCTGCCTGGTCGCCAAGCGGGTTGAACCCTGAGTGGGTCTCGTGAGCCAGGCGTCGATGTCGGGCGAGGCTTCGAGCAAGAGACGGCTCGGTACTCGCCACGGGCGGCAGGGGTCCTCGACGGTGCGAGGCGTACCGTATCGTGCACTAGGGGCGTTGCACATCCATCGCGGGTGATCGTGGCTACACGTTGGCCACATCGGGGGGCGTGTCGTGGTGTGAATGGAGGCGCGCACACGAGGCACACTTCCAACGACATCTAGGCGCTCACGAAGTCCGCTGGCTGACGCGTAGATCCGTTGCGAGCAACGGCAACGCCGGAACATGTTGCTGAAACCGCACTGCTCATGCGACGCGTGCAATGAAGGCAGGAGCTTGGTCACGGTCGGTGTCGGTCGAGATCCATGGATCCACGGCTCAGCGCCGATCGCGTCGGCACAGGACTCGAATGTTCCGCGCCATGTTTGGTGAACTGGCGTCCGGGGCTGCTATGATGATGTTCTGCCAACTTTGACTAGCTTGACCTTTCGCGATGTCTGGCCTCGACCACTGTGAGCCGCGTGCTCGCTCGCCCCGTTGGGCGCTTCCCTCCCTGATGCTCTTGCTCGCCGTGGGCTGTAGCTCGGCAGGAGAGGACGAAGGCGCTCCGTTTACCAGTGGCGGCGAGGCTCAAGATTCCCCGCTCGACGAGCCGGCGGGTGAGGTCGGCGGAGACGAAGAAGGAGGCGGAACCGGCGCTGCGGATGACGGCGGCTCCAGCGACGGCGCCGAGCCGGGAGACGCCGACGACGGCGGTGATGTTCCTCCCCCGCCGCGGCCCAGCGACGACGATGGTTCCTTTGCCGGGTGCCCGCAGCCGCTGCCGGGTGCATGGGTCTTTTGCGAAGACTTCGAGACCATCGCCGATCCGGGCGAGGTCATGCTCGACTACCAAGAGTTCGACGGGGCCTTCGTGCTCGTCGACGAGACGGGGGCATCGGGCGAGCGCTCGATGCAGGTGACCTACCGCGAGGGGGAAGAGGCCGCGGGGTGGATGGTCCTGACCTTCGGTGCCTCGCCGCTCGATCACGGCGACCGGCCCACCTACGCCCCCGAGGGTTCGTTTCAAGAAGTGTACTGGCGGCTGCGCCTCAAGACCGAGCTCGGCTGGCCCGACCTCGGTCCCGGTCAGCTGACCCGCACCATCTCGTTCGCCGATGCCGACTGGTCCGAAGCCGCGGTCGCTCACCTGCGCTCGGCCGAGGGTGACGTCGTGCTCGAGGGCGAGCCCGCAACCTGCATCGCCGGAGGCCAAGTCGCCTGCAACGGCTTCGACGACGCCGAAGGCCAGGAACAGCTGGGCCCCATGCTCGGCGAGACCGAGCTGTTCTCCGCCGAAGAGTCCGGCCGCTGGCACTGCGTCGAAGGCCGCCTGAAGCTCAACTCTCCGGGGGCGGCCGACGGCCTGTTCGAGTTCTGGGTCGACGACGAGCTCCAGGCCTCGCGCGGCGACCTCGACCTGCGCGGGTCGTGGACCGAGTACGGCATCAATGCGCTGGTGGTCGAGAACCTGTGGCCGGGTGGCGCTCCGCAGAACCTACGCCGCTGGATCGACGACGTCGTCGTCTCCACCGAGCCCATCGGGTGCCAACCCGGCCCCGCTGGCGCCACGCCGAACTGAGCCGACGCTCGACCGAGGGTGTCGGCGCTCGACCGTGCTACGGTCGAAAAGGCCGTGTTCGACAAGCTGTTGGTGCTCGACTTGGATGAGACGCTCATCCACGCCACGACCCGCGAGCTGGCGGCGACGCCCGACTTCGAGGTGGGGCCCTTTGTGGTGTATCGGCGCCCGGGAGTCGAGCAGTTCTTGGAGTATTGCTTGGGGGCCTTCGCGGCCGTGGGCGTGTGGACGTCGTCGACGATGTCCTACGCGGCCGAAGTGATCGAGCACCTCGTCGATCCGAAACGGCTGCACTTCCTATGGGCGCGAGAGCGCTGCACGATTCGGGTGGATCCCGAGACCCGTGAGTACGAGTACCTCAAAGATCTGAAGAAGCTCCGTCGCCGCGGCTTCGACAAGCGCAAGATCATCGCGGTGGACGACACCCCGGCCAAGTTCCAGCGTAGCTACGGCAACCTGGTCAGGATTCGTGCGTTCGAAGGAGAGCCCGAAGATCGCGAGCTGCAGGTGTTGACGCGATACCTCCAGCGACTCGGCTCGGTGCCGGACGTGCGGGCCGTCGAAAAGCGGTTCTGGCGGACGCAGCAACCCTGATCATCCGCGGGAAGAGCGAGTCAAAGCGCCCCAGTGGGGTCCCCTGCCGGTCTCGTTTGTGGGTGAGCCCCCCCGAAGGGAGGGGTGGAAGGGTGAAGAGGGCATGGCACGGTGCTTGCTGACCAAGGCGCCAAGCTCATGACTCTCACCGGCATAGCCATCTACCTCCTCTTCGGTTTCATCATCGGTGCCATCGCGCGCTTCGTCATGCCGGGCAAGGACCCCATGGCGTGGTGGCAGACGATCTTGCTCGGGATTACCGGGTCGTTCGTCGGCGGCTGGCTGGGGTCGTTCCTCCAGCTCGGCATCGGTGGGTCCATCCTCGGTGTGCCCGTGGCGGGCCTGGTGATGGGGACCTTGGGTGCCGTGCTGATCCTCGCCGTCCTGCGAATGCTGCGTTGACCCCGAACGCAGCGGTGTGACGTCGATCGACGTCGGACCCCGGGCCCCCGTGGTACCAGGAGCGGTGCACGCACGAGTATGGATGCTCGGCTGGGGGCTCGGGGTCATATTGATCGGCGGATGCCCCGAGGGTGACTCGGGTACCTCGACCGACGGAGCCACCTCGAGTGCATCCAGCACGACGGGAGACTCGGGGTCGACGCCCGGGTCATCGGTCTCGATGAGCAGCGGAGTCTCCGGGACGGACGCCGCCACGGCGGCGGACGGCGGAGGCTCGAGCGGGCAGGGGATGGGCTCCAGCGACGAAACAGGGTGTCTCGGCGTCGACGGATGCCCCTGCGTGGACGAAGACGATTGCCTGCCGGGTCTTTGGTGCCTTCAGGGATTGTGCGAGGCCGGCGGTTGCCCGGTCGGGGGAGAAACCTGCCCCTGTGGTCCTGCGGGGGCCTGCGACGAAGGCCTCGTCTGCATGTCGGATCTTTGCGTCGAAGAGCCCTGCACCCCGGGGACGAAGCTGTGCTCGTGCCTGGGCTCGGGCACCTGCCAGCGCGGCCTGGAATGCAAGCAAGGCTTGTGCATTCCAGCCGGCGGTTGAGTCGAGTTCGCTCGCGTCAGCCCGCGTTGGGAAAGTCGACGCAGGCGGAATCGACCTGGCCTTCGATGGCGACCTCGAAGGCGGTCTCGAGGTCTCCCATGCACAGGTCCCAGAACATGCCGTTACCGTTGGCTTCGAAGAGCGCCGCGAGCTCCTTGGACTGCACCGCGTCGAGGGCGGTGCCGTAGGGCCCTTCGCACTCCGAGTCTCCGCCGACCCCGAGGTAGACGACCTTGCTCGCGTCGCCGCCCTTGGCCGCCACGATCCGATCGTAGATTTCCTGCGCGGACTCGACGTCGGCCAGCTCTTCGTCTTCGTCGGTGATGGCCACGATGAACAGCACCGCGTCCTCGCGCAGGAAGCCCGCATTGGCGCCGAGCAAGGCATCACCCGTGATCGCGTTGGCAGCGGTGAGGGCGGGCTGCTCGTCGTCGTCGGCGAAGTCGCCATCGTCGACGCAGTTGTCCGATTCGCCTTGGTACCCGTTGGGCGAGAATTCAGTCACACACGCGAACTCGTCGGCCAGCGTGGGCGAGCTGGAGATCATCATGTTGCTGCCGGTCGAGAAGTTGCACGCCCCGTCGAGGCCGGTGTCGTGGAAGTGAGCTGGCTTGGGGCAGGCGTCGATCACCGCGAGGTGGAAGTCGTCGATGCCCCCGTTGATCGCCAATAGCGTCTGCGGGAAGGAGTCGAACACGGGGCCGCGCAGGGCCTCGTGTTCTTCGACCATGCTGTCGGAGTTGTCGACGGCGACGATGACGTCGACCTTCTTGCAGCCCAGGGGGTTGTTGCCGTCGTCGGCCCCGGCGGTACCGTCGCCCCCCACGTCGAACTTGGGGCCGTCGTCCTCGACCGCTTCGGTCTCCGAGATGACGATGCCCGTCTGCGAGCCGCTACTGCCGCTATCGCCGGCTTGGCCGCCATCGTCGCCACATGCCAAGGGCAGCGTGCAGAGTCCAACCACGGGCCAGATCCGCACCTTCGGTGCACGAGCCTTCCACATGCCTTGGAGCATACGCGGGGGATTGCACCGGGGCACGGAGCCAATCTCCCTCGATGGCGTTGTCCCGGTGATTCCGTCGTACGCGAGACTGATGTTCGTACGTCGACGTTAGGGCGGCCGTGATCTCGGTATTCGCGTTGGCCGTTTGGTCAATGTGGGAATGGGCGATTCAGCGTTTTCGGCAGCGTGGCTCTTCGGGCCCGCACTTGATCCGCACGTGGATGTGCGTGTCGTGCCCCTTCGAGTGCCGCACGACCGGTCGGCTGTCGCCCGTCCAGCGCGGCCACTTGATCACTGCCTCGAGGCTCTCGGGGGTCTCGCCCATCGCTCGCGCCGCTTCGTACAAGAAACGATGACGGCTGATGTCGAGGAAGATGGTGTCGACTTCCCCCGTGTCGATGAATGCCCGCACCAGCCCCCACGATGCGTACCAGTCGATCTCGTCGGCCCGGGTGGAGCCCTTGCTGCGAATGCCGGGCCACAGCGGCAGGCGGATGTCGATGTCGCGTCCGCTCTGATGAGACACGTGGGGAGAGAACCGACCGCCGCGCTTGCGGCTGAGGGCTCCGATGATCACTTCGCCCTCGAAGCCGGTATCGTGGCGGAAGTGGGCGAAGGCCCGGTGGATCTGCTCGATGGTGTGGCTGCTGCCCCAAAGCCCGCTCGTCTTTTCCTTGCGGGTGTACAGCGGACTGTCGGGGAGCAGCAGGCCGTCTTGCAGGCGACCGCGGTTGGGTCGACCCACGCTCTTGGCCTCGGCGGGGAGGTCGAAGTGTTCGGGTACGGCCGGCCCCGTGCCGGGCACGATGGTCTGCGGCCACCCGGGATCGATCCACAGGGTGATTGTTTGACCCGGCTCGAGGGTGCGGAGCCGCCAGTTGTACGCGTGGAGATCGCGATGCGAGATGCGGAACTTGGCGGAGATGTCCATCCAGTCCTCGCCCTCCTGCACCACGTAACGAACCTGCTGCCGCGGCGGCGGGAGGCGGCGGGCCTTGATCTTGAGCCAACGGCGGCGGGCGGGAGGCTGCGCCGAGTTGGGGTCGAGGCTCGGGTTCCAGCGCACCAGCTCGTCGCGGGTGACCGCATAGCGCACGGCGAGCTGGGTCAAGGTCTCGCGCGGCCGCACCCGGTGCCGGATGGTCGTGCGACGCTCGGGAACTACCGTCGGCGGGGCGGCATCGAGCACGTCTTGCAGGCTCTGGACGATGGGGATCCCATCATCGTCGCTCGCCGTCGCGGCGGCCTCGGTAGGCGCGGACGTGCTCGGTGGCTCTAGCACCGAGCCGAGTCCGAGGGTCACGAGGAGGGCAACGCATCCGGTGGGCATGGTCGCACGTGCATGCTTACCACAAGCGCCGGCCCGATATCCGCCCTGTCCAGGTCGCGGCGGGGGGCTACCATCGGTGCATGTGCATGAGCCTTAGTGGAAGGTCGCGGGATTGGGTGCGCTGGCTGGGGGCGCTGGCGTTGGGGGTGACGGGGTGTGGCGACGACGGGACGGTGACCAGCACCAGTACCAGCGACACGGACACGGCCGGCTCGACCGCTGCGCTGACCACGGGCGTCGACGACAGCACCGATGGCACGGGAGCCTCGGCGACCGATTCCCCGCAGACCACGACCGGGCTCGATTCGACCGGCGGCATGGACACGACGACGGGCGGGGTCGATACCACCGAAGGCGAGTCCTCCGAGAGCTCGAGCACGGGCGAGCCCAACCTGCCCCCCGAGGCGATCGACGATCTGTACTTCGTCCGCGAGGACCTGGCGCCCTTGGTGGTGGACGCGTCCATCGGAGTGCTGAGCAACGACAGCGATCCCGAAGACGATGCGCTGACCGTGATGCCGGGCGCCATCATGAGCACGGCGGGCGGCACGGTGAACCTGACCGAAGACGGCGGCTTCGACTACCAGCCGCCGGTCGACTTCGTGGGCACCGACAGCTTCGTCTACGCCGCGCTCGACGGGGGCGGCATGACCGAGGCGACCGTTCAGATCTCGGTGGGCCCGGTGCAGGTCGACATGGCCGACGTGGCCGGCGGCGTCGGGGGCTTTGCCATCGACGGCGAGGCGGCCGGCGACGAGTCGGGCTACACGGTCGCGGGCGGCGGCGACGTGAACGGCGATGGCCTCGACGACCTGATCATCACGTCCAACCTCGCGGCGGGCGGGGTGGGTCGGGCGTGGGTGGTCTTTGGCCAGGCCGGCGGCACGACCATCTCGTTGGCCGACGTCAGCATGGGCATGGGCGGCTTCGTGATCGATGCCGAGTCCGCGGTCGACTCGGCCGCGATCGTCGGTGATGTGGACGGCGACATGCTGGCCGACGTGCTCGTGGGCGCGTCCCCGGCCGGCGGCGCGGGCCGAGCCTACGTGGTGCACGGCAAGGCCGACGGCACGGCGGTCGACCTGGCCGACATCGCGATGGGTATGGGTGGCTTCGTGCTGGACGGAGACACCAACGGAGAAGACGCCGGGTTTGCCGTCGCGGCCGCGGGTGATGTCAATGGCGATGGCCTGGCCGATCTGGCGATCGGGGCTCCCGACGGCGGACCGATCCCCGCGGGCGGTCGCACCTACGTGGTGTTCGGCAAGACCGACACCACCGCGGTGTTGCTCGCCGACGTCAACACGGGCGCCGGGGGCTTCGTCATTCGCGGCGCGGGCTTCGACGACATGTCGGGCACGACGCTGTCTGGAGCGGGCGACGTCAACGGCGATGGTCTCGACGACGTGCTGGTGGGCGCCCAGGATGCCAATGCGGGCGGCGGCGACTCGGGTCGCTGCTATGTGGTGTTCGGTAAGACGGACACCGCGCTCGTCAGCCTCGGCTCCCTGGGGGCAGGCGGGTTCGCCATCGACGGCACCGAGGCGTTCGACCTCGCCTGCTCGGCCGTGGCCGGCCTGGGTGACATGAACGGCGATGGCCTGGCCGAGCTGGCGGTCGGAGCCGAAGGGGCCGAAGGGGCGCTGCCGGCCCAGGGCCGGATCTACGTGGTCGAAGGCAAGTCGGACGGCGCGACGGTGGAGCTTTCGGATGTCGCGATGGGGCTCGGCGGCTTCGTGATCGATGGTGAGCTGGCGGGTAACCTGCTGGGGCAGGCCGTGGGTGGCCCGGGCGATATCGACGGCGACGGCTTCACCGACGTCGTGGTGGGAGCACACCTGCTCAGCGAGCTGCCCGAGACCTTCACCGGGCGCGGCTACGCGGTCTTCGGCAAGCTCGATGGCGCGCCGGTCCTGCTCGCGGACCTCACCGTGCGCCTGGGCGGCTATCGGCTCGCGACCGAGGGCGGCAACCAGAACCAGCTCGGGTGGTCGGTGGCCGGGGCGGGTGACGTCAACGGCGACGGCTTCGGCGACTTCGTGATCTCCGCCCTCGGAGCCGATCCTGCCGCGGGCGCCAACGCGGGTCGAAGCTACGTCGTGTTCGGGGGCAACCACACCGGGGCGCTCAGCCACTTGGGCGGGCCGAACGACGACGTCCTCGTCGGGGGCTCGAGCACCGACGTCATCGTGGCGGGCGCGGGCAACGACGAACTCCACGGCAACGGAGGCTCCGACATCCTCTACGCCGGGGCGGGTGACGACCTCATCGCGATCGAGCAGGGGGCGTTCTTCCGCATCCGCGGGGGCAGCGGCTTCGACACGCTCTCGTTCGCGGACGATGGTGTACAGCTCGATCTCGGGGTCGTCGCCGACGTCGCGTTGCGGGACATCGAGGCGGTCGACCTCACCGGGAGCGGCGACAATCAGCTCACGCTGGGTCTGCGCGATCTTCGAGCCCTGGTGGGAGCTTCTCGCACGTTGCGAGTGATGGGCGAAGACACCGATCTTCTCGAGGTCGACCTCAGCGGCGGCGGGTTCATGGACCTGGGCTCGGATATGGGCGTGCAGAGCTGGTCGGACGGCGTGTTCACCCTCGAGGTCGTCGAACCGCTGACCGCGATGGTGACCTTGTGACGACCAGATCGCGAAATCCGTCGTAGCTTTTGCCACCTCGGGTCCGGGATAATCGGCCCGAGGTGTTCGAGGCTCCCGATTTTGCGGCGTCGCTCCACCGCTTCGTCCACGAGTATCGAGGCTCGCGGCAGCGGGCGGTGGTGCTCGCGCCCGATGTCTTCAGCTTCTTCGCTCGCCTGCTGATCGACGAGCGCTTGCCTCGAGGCGCGCGCAATGTGGTGACGTCCGTCTTGGCCTACTTCGTCGTGCCCGACGACGTCATGCCCGAGGCGGAGCTCGGGCCGCTCGGGGTCCTGGACGATCTTTATGCGGCGGCCTACGCCTACCGGATGCTGCGCCGCGAGCTGCCCATGCCGCTGCTGCAAGACGCGTGGAGCGGCGACGACGAGCTCGATGAAGCGATGAGCGTGGTCTACACCGAGACCCGTGCCGAGCTCGGCAAGCGCACCAAGAGCGTCCTGCGCATGGCCGGCTTGTCCTGAGCCCGACCTCAGGCGCGGGGGTACAGCAGCAGCCCGGTGTGGACTGGGCGGACCGAGTCCTTGGCCTTGCCCGCCGCGACGATCTCGGTGCTCGCCAGGTCGAGGGCTCTGCCGTGGACCACCATGCGCTTGGAAGAGCCGCCGTCGAGGTTGGTGGCCTCCGTGCATCCCAGCGCCTGCAGCAGCCGAGCGACGCCGTGCAGCGTCATGCCCAAGGCGCGGTCGAAGTTGCGGCCGTCGATCGCGGCGAGGAGCAGATGACCCTCGGGGGTCGAACCGGCGGCCAGCCGCGGCAGCAGGTTTCGATCGCCGGTCTCGTCCTGGGAGAAGGTGACCGGCGGCGCCGAGCCCCAAAAATCCTCGCGACGCATGTCGAGCGCGAGCTCACCGTTGTGAAGCAGGACCGGGCCCCCGGCGATGCCCGCTCGGATGGGTCCGTGGGGCCCCGCGACCTCCGGGTAGGTGACGCGGTCTCCCGCCTGGAGCGAGAGTCCCGAGGGCAGGGGAACGACGAAGCCATTGAGGGGCACGGGCAGCAAGCGCCCGACCGCGACCACTTCGTGTCCGACGATCGCGGCGCTGGGCGTGTCGGGTCCGACGGAGGCCCGCGCCCGGTGCATCGCGCCCGTGGGCGTGAAGCGAGTCCCGTCGGGGGTCTGCATCCGTACGTGCGACAGACCCACGCGACCGATGCTCGTGGTCCCCGTGGGGCTGATGAGCACGGCGCCGCGCTCGAACACGGGCGGCGAGCGAACCTCACCGTCCTCCATGAGCAAACCGACCGGATCATGGCGGCGCGAGGGCGCTTCGATGTCCGGCTCGGAGTACAGGAAGAAGCCCCCCGAGATGCCCGCGGCGGCTCCACGGTCCTGCACGTGCGTGGCGAAGTCGATGCCTCGGGCGACGGCGGGCCGGCAGTCCTCGACGCGCAGCCGTACCGTCCCTGGGTCGACCCGCAGCAGGTTCACGTGCAGCGGTCCCAGGTCGCTCGCTCCCTCGAGCCGGGCATGGGCGAGTCCATCGGCGACCGGGGCCCACTCGACTCGACCCGCGAGATCTTCGAGCGACAGCCCCGCGCCACCGCGTCGTCGGTGCCGATGCAGCCCGGTGATGCTGTAGTAGAAATCGGCGAGCGCTCGGATGCGGATGGCTCGACCGGAGGGCGAACGCAAGATCCCTCGCGCTCGCAACCGCAGCCCGACTCGCAGGACCCGACCGGTGTCGTCGCCCAGCGCCGCGATGGACTCGTCCACGGCGCCCAGGCGCCGGGCGAACAGCTCGGCCTGGGGGCGGTCGACCTCGTGGAGGTGGTCGGCGACGGCTTCCAGCGGTTCGTTCAGGCAGTGTTGCTCCAGGGCGTCGAAGCTGTCGTCCCACGGGCCTTCGGGCGGAGCGGGAGGCCCCCCGCGCGGGTGGGGCCCGGCAAAGCAACGGAGCACTCCGAGCACGTCGTCGCTCAGTCCGCGACTTCGGCCGAACTCCATCGCGACCTCGAGCCAGCTCGGCACGGGGGCAGCTTGTCACCGAGGCGGTCGAGGAGTCGATGTCGCGGTGCGCGCGTGATAGGCTCACGCCCCGCATGAAGGAGCTACGGTTCCATCGCGACCTGTACCCGGGGACGGCGCTCGACGCCGCGATCAACACCTACGCGTCGTGGGCCGAGATCCAGCGCGAAGAATCGAAGACCCATTGGATCGTAAAGATCTCGGCCGGGAGCACGGCCGCCGAGCGGCAGATCGCAGGAGAGCTGGCCAACTACGCGTTGGGCCTCACCGTTCGCGAGGGCGCGCCGACATGAGGGCAGCCCCTACGTCGCCTCCATGTAGAGAATTACGCGGGCGCAGGTCGCGGACGCGCACAAACGAGCGAACTCGCGCCAGCGACGTTTTCGTTTTGGTATGATTCGGGCTCGCGGAGATTGAGGCATGACGCAGGACAAACGCGCTCCTGATGAGAAAAAGGGAACCCAGGACCTCTCCGGGTTGCCTTCATTTTCCCGAGATCCCGCGGCCATGTTGAGTGGGTCGCAACGATCCATCTCGCAAAAAGCCAAAGATCACGCGGACGAAAGCTCTCATTTTCCCCTGGGAGAGCAGGACGGCCCCTTGGCTGCGCCAACGCATTGTTCGCACGGAAGTCATGGCTCTCATGGAAGCCATGGCAGTCACGGAAGTCATGGAAGCCATGGCAGTCACGGAAGTCATGGTTCCCATGGCAGCTGGTAGCTCGTCCGGTTGGGGCTGACCCACGCCACATGACCGAGTTCAATCCACCCAACCGACGTCGCACCGATGGCGACGATCTGGTCGAGCTCACCTCCACGAGCTCGGGGTCGGCTTCGCATGCCCGGCGTCATGTTCCGCCCGAGCCCGAGCGACGATCGCTTCGCCTGCTCATGGTGGGGTCCAAGCCGGAGGACCACAAACGCATCGTCGAGATGATGCGCAAGGTCGGCAGCCCGCTGGTGTCCGTGGACCACGCGGCCGACGATGCATTGGCCGTCGAGGCCTTGCGTTCGGCGCACTACGACGCGGTCATCTATCTCGATCGCGAAGATCGACAGAGCTGGTCCCGCTTCGTTCGCGACCGCCGAATCCCCCAGCTTCCCATCCTCTACGTCGACCACGACGGCCGCCCCATGACCCGGGCCCTGCGACGCTCGCAGGCGCTGCACGAGGGCGCGGCGGTCTACCTCGTCGACGAGGAACTCACCGGGCCTTTGCTCGAGACGGCCATCCACGGCGCGCTCGAGCACGCCCGGCTACAAAAGGCGATCAACGAGGTCCAGGAGCGCTTCGCCCTGGCCGTACGCGGCTCCAACGACGGCGTGTGGGAGTGGATGCTCGACTCGGGCGAGATGCACTTCTCTCGGCGCTGGCGCGAGCTGCTGGGCTACGGCGTCGATGAGCTCAAGGGCTCGGCCGAGGAGTGGTTCGACCGCGTGCACCCGGCCGACCTCATGGGGCTGCGGGCCGACCTCGACAACCACCTGGCGGGGCACAAGGCCTTCCACGAGTTCGAGCATCGCCTGCGGGCCAGCGACGGCACCTACCGCTGGGTCATCAGCCGCGGCGTGGTCCAGCGCGATGCCGACGGCAGCCCCGTGCGCATGGCGGGCTCGCTCACCGACACCTCGAACTATCGGCTGCGCGAGCAGAAGCTGCTCGAAGAGAGCCGCCAGGACCCGCTCACCAACCTCCCGCGCCGCGAGCCCTTCCTCGAGCGCCTGCGCAACGCCATCGACCTGGCCAACGCCTACGACGACTACTCGTTCACGGTGATGATGGTCGACGTCGATCGCTTCCGCTGGCTGGCCGACAGCATCGGCCATAGGGCGGCGGAGACGATGCTGTCGATCCTGGCCCGGCGCCTGGTCGCCAGCGTGCGCCCCGGAGACACCGTCAGCCGCTTCGGCGGGGACAAGTTCGCGGTGCTGCTCGAGAACGTCGACGACCTCGAGCAGGGGGCGCTCATCGCCGAGCGGATCCGTCGCTCGGTCAGCGAGCCCTTCGAGGTCGAAGGCCAGACCGTCTACACCACGGTGAGCATCGGCCTGACCACAAGCCGCCGCGGGTACCAGGACGCCGAGGACGTCATCAACGACGTCGGCGCGGCCGCGCACAGTGCCAAGGAAGACGGCCACGACCGCCTGCGGATCTTCGAGACCAAGATGCGCGACGACGCCTTGTCGAGCCTGCGCATGGAGGTCGCGCTGCGCCAGGCGGTCGAGCGCAACGAGTTCGAGCTTCGCTACCAGCCCATCGTGGCGCTCAGCTCGGGCAAGCTCGCCGGGTTCGAGGCGCTGGTCCGCTGGCGTCACCCTCGACGCGACCTGGTCAGCCCCGCCGAGTTCATTCCCATCGCCGAGCAGACCGGGCTCATCGTGCCGCTGGGGCGCTGGGTGCTGCGCGAGGCGGTACGACAGCTGGCCGACTGGACCGCGATGCTGCCCAAGGGGCGCCGCCTCACCATGGCGGTGAACCTCAGCGGCCGCCAGGTGGCCGACCCGCGGCTGCTCGAAGAAATCTACTCGCTCGTCGACGAGCACCAGCTCGGCAAGGGGGCGCTCAAGCTCGAGCTCACCGAGAGCGTGCTGGTGAAGAACGCCGACGTCGTGCAGCGCTTCATCACCGATCTCAAGACCCGGGGCGTGCACCTGTGGGTCGACGACTTCGGCACCGGCTACTCGTCGCTGAGCTACCTGCACCGATTCCCCGTCGACGGGCTGAAGATCGACAAGGCCTTCATCGACGCGCTCGACGGCTCCGACAAGAGCGCGGCCATGGTCCGCACCATCCTCAGCCTCGCCCAGAACCTCGAGGTCGAGGCCATCGCCGAGGGCATCGAAGAGCACGTGCAGGCCGACCAGCTGCGCTCGTTGGGCTGCGTGTCGGGGCAGGGCTACTTGTTCAGTAAGCCGATCCCCGCCACCGAGGTCGAGACGCTCCTCGCCGAAGGCTGATCGCTCGCCGGTCGCCACCGAAGGCTCGTGGCTCGGCGGGCCTGCGCTCGTTGTGCCTTGACATCCCGGGGCGGTGGCAGAAGATCGATCGAGGTGGGGGTGAACGCGAAGCGAGGGCGGGCGGTCGATGACGCCGAGACCATCGACTCGCTGACCACACGGCGCGATGGTACCGAGCCGGCCTCCCCCGCAGTCGACCCGGTGAATCGGCTTCGAATCGGGCGCTACGTCGTCCTCGCCGTCCACGGCCGCGGGGGCGCAGGGACGGTCTACGCGGCCTACGACGATCGGCTCGATCGCAAGGTGGCGCTCAAGGTGCTCCAGCCCGGGCGACGCGGCGACGAGGACGAGCAGGCCCGGCTGTGGCGCGAAGCCCAGGCGATGGCCCAGCTGTCCCATCCCAACGTGGTGACGGTGCACGAAGTCGGGCGCGACGCCGACGGGGTGTTCGTGGCTATGGAGTTTCTGTCCGGCGAGTCCCTCAATACCTGGCGTAGGAGCGCGAAGCCGGAGCCGCAGCAGGTGCTCGACGTCTACGTGCGGGCGGGGCAGGGCCTGGCGGCCGCGCATGCGGTGGGGCTCATCCACCGTGACTTCAAGCCGCACAACGTGGTGCGGACCGACGATGGGGCGGTGAAGGTCCTCGACTTCGGGCTGGCCCGTACCGCGACCGAGACCTCGCTCGATGGCACCAACCCGAGGGACATGTCGCTGTCGCTGGCCTCGTCGCTCACGCGCTCGGGGTTGGTCGCGGGGACGCCCGCCTATATGTCGCCCGAGCAGCACGAAGGCGGGCTGATCGATGAGCGCTCCGACCAGTACTCGTTCTGCCTGTCGCTGTGGGAGGGGCTGTGTGGGACGCGGCCCTTCGTCGAGGGCGACGAGCGCTCGCTATGGGACGCCAAGCGGCAAGGCCCGCCGCCTTGGCCCACGGGGAGCGCTCGGGTGCCCCGCGCCGTGGTCACCGCGATCCGACGCGGGCTGGCGGT
Source organism: Myxococcota bacterium (assembly GCA_039028615.1). Classification (GTDB taxonomy): domain Bacteria; phylum Myxococcota_A; class Polyangia; order Nannocystales; family Nannocystaceae; genus Paraliomyxa. The sequence continues at coordinate 96,120 of JBCCHT010000016.1, forward strand.
GGACCCCAACGAGCGCTGGCCATCGATGCACGACCTGCTCGCCGAGCTTGCTTGGGACCCGCGGCGTCGTCGGCAGCGCTGGGTGCTGGGTATCGTGGGTGGGGGCGTCGTGGCGCTCGGCGGCGCGGCGTCGTGGTCGTGGGCGCAGGCGAGGGCCGAGCGCTGCTCGGGGGCCTCCGCTCACCTCCAAGGGGTCTGGGACGACGAGCGCCGCGCTGAGGTCGAGGCCGCGATCCTGGGGATCGAGCGCCCCTACGCGGGGTCCGTGTGGCAGCAGACCGAGGGGGCCCTGTCGAGCTACGCAGGGGAGTGGGCGACGGCCCACACCGAGGCATGCGAGGCCACGACCATTCGTCGAGAGCAGAGCGCCGCGGCGATGGAGCTGCAGATGCGCTGTCTCGACCGCGCCCGGGTGGAGCTGCGAGCGACCGTCGACACGCTATCCGGTGCGGACGAAGGGGTGGTGCGTCGAGCCCATCAGCTGACGGGCGGGCTGCAGCCCTTGGCTCGTTGTGGCGACGTCGAGCGGCTACGCGAGCAGGAGGAGCATGGGCCGCCACCGCTCGCGGAGGAGGCCGAGGCGGTGGAGGAGGGCCGACGTCATCTGGCGGACGCGCGCTCGCTGATCCGAGGCGGCCTGTTCGACGCTTCGCAACGCTCGCTCGAAGAGGCCCGCGTCGCCCTGTCGGAGGTCGAGTACGTGCCCGTACGCGTGGAGCAGCAGCTGGCCGAGGGCGCGCAGTTCGAGGCGAAGGGCGACTACGCCGAGGCGGAAGCGGCATTCGTGAGCGCACTCGAGCTGGGGTTGGGGCAGAACCTCCGCACGCCCGCCGCCAACGCAGCCATGAAGCTGATGTACGTGCTGTCGGCCGGCCATCGACGCGCCGACGAAGCGCTTCGCTATTGGTCGCTCGTGCAGGGGTTGGTCGCCGGAGACGACTCCATGGAGATGGCCGCTCGGGGCTCCTACGCCATGCTGTCGCACACGCGGGGCGACTATGAGGCCGCGGAGGCGGAATTCCGGGCCGTGTACGAGTACTACCTGGACTCGCACGGGCCCCAGCATCACACCGTCGCCCGAGTGCAGCTCAACATCGCCAATGCGCTCTACGGTCGCGGTCGGCTCGAGGAGTCCGCCGCGGTGAGCCGAGCCTCGCTGGCCGCCTTCGTGGCCGCGCTGGGACCCCAGCACCCCAACGTCGCGGCGGCTCGACTGAACCTCGCGACGACGCTCGGCGATCTCGGTCACTTGGACGAGGCGGAGGCGGAGGCCCGAGCTGGTCTGGTCGCCCTCGAGGCGGCGCAGGGGGCCGAGCATCCCGATCTCGCCATGGTGCGGCTGAACCTCGCGAACCTCCTCGACCGCCAAGGACGGTCGCAGGAGGCGGACGAGGAGAACCGACGCGCTCTCGAGCTGTTCGAGAAGACGCTCGGGCCCGAGCACCCGAACGTGGCCACGCTGCGCCTGAACATCGCCGCCAAGTACGAGCGCGAGGATCGCTTCGACGAGGCCGAGCCGCTGATTCGCTCCGCGCTCGCGATCTTCGAACGGACGCTGGGCCCCGATCATCCCAACCTGGCCGTGCCCTACAACAACCTCGGCGCGGTGCTCGAGGGACGGGGGCAAGACGACGAGGCGGAGGTCGAGTACCGAGCCGCGGTCGAGCTGCGCGCGAGGGTGCTGGATGCCGACCACCCCAAGCTGGCGCGCTCGCGCTACGTGCTGGCGCGCTTCCTGCTGAAGCGCGGCGGCATCGTCGAGGCCTTGCCGCTGGCGGAACAGGCCTGGGCTCGCCTTCGCCAGCCCGACAGCTCGGTGGAGGCACGGTCCAAGTGCGCCTTCGTGCTGGCTCGCTTGCTGTGGGCCCACGAAGCACCGCAGCGCGACCGGCAGCGGGCGCGCGAGCTGGCCGCGGCCACGGCGAAGCAGCTCCGCGCGTCGGGGGAAGACCACGCCGAGCTGCTCCGCGACGTGGAGCAGTGGATCACCGCGCACCCTCGATGAGGCCGCTACTCGCCCGCGGTGGCCCGGATATAGTCCTGGAGCGTCACCGGGGACACCAGCTCGAAGGTCGACTTGAGCGGCCGGATGGTGGAGATGCGATCGATCCGAAAGTTGCGGAAGTCTTCCCGCAGCTCGCACCACGCTCCCACCGTCCAGGTGCTGCCCCAGAAATACAGCCCCAGCGGACGTAGGGTGCGGCGCGTGGCCTTGCCCTCTCGATCGAGATAGCGAAGGCTCACCCGCCGCCGCTCGTCGATGCAGGTCCGCATGGTGCCCAGTCGCTTGCGAAACTCGGGGGGCACGCGGAACGACAGCGAGAACAGGGCGGTGTTGTTGATGCGCCCCCGCTCGGCCTCGGGCAGGGCCGCCTCGACCTTCTCGAGCACGCTCTGGGCGGCGCGCTGGAGCTCTTCATCGGCCCAGCTCTCGACCATGCGAGCGCCCAGGACCAGGGCTTGGATTTCATTGACGGAGAACATCAGCGGAGGGAGCTCGAAGTCCTTGCCGAGGCGGTAGCCCACCCCGGCTTCGCCCTGAATGGGCACTCCCGAGAGGCTGAGGTCCCGTATGTCGCGGTAGACGGTGCGCTCCGAGACCTGCAGCCGCTCGGCGATCCTCGCCGCCGTGGTGATCCGGCGATGCTGGAGGATCTGGACGATCTGGAAGAGTCGGTCAGCCCGTCGCATCCGCGATCGAACTTTGGGCGGATTCGTGGAAGAAGTCCAGGATCACCCCGTTGGGGTCGACCGCGGTGAAGCTGCGCCAGCCCCAGGGTTTGTCGCTGGGCTCGGACAGGATCTGCGCGCCGTGGCCTCGCATGGCCTGGTGTTTGTCGTCGGCGTCCTTGGTGGGGACGCTGACGATCAGCCCCTGGCCTCCGAAGGGCACCGTCGGGCCCATGGGCGTGTCGCCGCTGGGGCGCATGAACGCCAGCTCTGGTCGCGCCTCGTCGTCTCCGTAGCGGACCTGCAGGTAGTTGTCGTTCTCGAAGGTCACGACGAACCCCGCCTTGCCCGTGTAGTACGCCTTGGTCTCGTCGAGCTTGTCGGTGATGACCAGGGGAAAGAGCTTGTTCGGATTCATGCCGAGCACCCTAGTGAACCCCTCCTGCCACCGGTGTGTCACCAGGGCCCGCGCCCCCCGGGGACTCCTGTCAGCGTTGTGTCAGGAGGGCCCGCGACGGGCCTTCGAAAAGCAAAACCCCCGGAGTCTCGCGAGCGAGTCCCCAGGGGTCTGCGGCGTGAAGGCCGATGCGTCCCGGCTCAGAAGGTGACCGGGAAGTCCGTGCCCTGCTGCGCGCTCAGGAAGCGCGGGAAGGTGGCCTTGGACAGCTTGTCGGCCACGCACTGGCCCAGCGCATTGTTGTGCGGAGCCTTGGGCTCGGCCGACATGACCTTGCCGCTGTCGCCCTCGATGGAGAGCTTCACGTGCACGATCTCGCCGGGGCTCGCCCCGTGCTGCGCACAGCCACTCTTGGCCTTGCCCTTGGCCGAGCGCAGGGCCTTGCGGATCTGCGACTGGCTGAGCTTGTCGGGCAGGGTGGCGTCGAGGTCCTTGAGGCCCGGGCCGCCGCCCTTCTTGCCGACACAGCCCGGCGCGTTCGGGTTGAACACGCAGTTGGCCTTGCCGCCCTCGAAGGGATCGGGTCCGCCCTTGTCGTCCTCGCTGTAGTCGCCGTAGGGGGCACCCGCGCCCTTCTTCTTCTTGCCGCCCTTCCTCTTGGCGCGGGCGACGGTCTGGGTCGCACCCCAGTCGTCGTCGCCCTCGGGCTCCTCGCCGCCGGTCCCGGTCCCAGTGCCGGTATCGGAGCCGCTGCCCGAGGAGTCGCCCCCCGTGCTGCTGCCACCCATGACCGGCTCGGGCTCGGGCTCGGGCTCGGGTGCGGGCGGGGGCGCCGGCTTGGCGGCCACGGCGGGTTCCTTGGTCTCGGCGACCTGGGGCGCGGGCTCGTCGGGCTTTTGCATGGCGAACCAGACGATGCCGCCGAGCAGCAGCACCGCGATGGCCACCAGGATGAGCTTGTTGTTGCCGCCCTCTTCGGACTTGCCGGCTGCGGCCGCACCTGCGCCCGCCGTCGCCGCCGAAGATGCGGCCGCGGCCTTCGCCGACTCGGCCACGGCAGCCGAGCTCGAGCTCGATGCGGCGGCGCCCGCCGACGCGGCGGCGATCGGAGCCACGACCACGGCGCCACTGCTGTCGTCGTCGTCGTCGTCGTCGTCGTTGCCCGGGGCGAGCAACGTTCCCAGCGGATCGTCGTTCTGCTCCGCCTCGGCGGCTTTGACCTTGGCCTGCGCCTTGGCGACCTTGCGCTCGAGCGCTTCGTCTTCGGCGGTGGGCTGCGGTGCCTTGAGGACGGCGTCGATCGGATCGACGTCTCCCTCGTCGTCGGGCGTGACGATCGAAGTCTTCTTGGCCTCGGCGTTGGCGAGCTTGGCCTTGGCCTCGGCGAGCTTGGCTTGCGCTTCGGCGAGCTTGGCTGCTGCCTCGGCCTTGGCCAGCTCGGCCTTCACCCGCGCCAGCTCGGACTCCGGGTCGTCGGAGTCGGCCGCCTCGGGGGCGGGCGCAGGCGCTTCGGCCTTCTTGGCCGGCGGAGGCGGGGGCGGGGGAATCGTGCCCTTGGCTTTCGGCTTGGGGGCCTCGGCCTTCGGGGGGGGCGGTGGTTTGGGCGGAGCCTTGGGTGCCGCGTCGGCACCTTCGTCCCCCCCGACCATCGCCGCGGCAGCCCCTTGGCTCGGACCTACGCTATCGAGGTCGTCGTCATCGTCGTCGTCGGAGCCGAAGCCGTCGTCGTCATCGTCTTCGTCACCCAACGCCTCGCCCGCTTCGAGAATGTCCGTGAGGCCGGAGCTTTCCGAGTCGGCATTCTCTTGATTGTCCTGTTCTGAGCCGGTGTCCATCTGACTTACCTGAGTTGCTTCGCGTTGAGCAGACCGCGCCACACTTGCATCAACGACCCTGAGAGTCGTAACGACCCGTGATCCCTAACCGGTGCCGCGCCCGGGCGCAATTTTGCCGGGCGAAGATGCGCTTACGACCCGTCAGCTGTTGGTTTTGTGGGTTTCGGGGCAGTTGAATCCGTTCCGGGACGGGTACCGGGGCCTACGGATGGAGGCGGAGAACTCGCGGAACCCGCATTTGCCGGCGTCGCGGGGGGTTGTGCGCCGAGGGGAGCGATCTCCATCGTGGCCGGCGGAGCCTTCGATTCCTCGTCCTCTTCGGGCTCGTCGAGCGCCGACGGAGGCAGCTTGCCGTTGCGGCGCGCCTTGATGGCTTCGATCCGACGGCGCCTCATCTCCTCGACTTCTTCGGGGGTCTTGCCCGCGATTTGCTGGGAGAAACCCGCGCCGTACTTCATGCCCATCTCGGCTTGGCCCGTGGTCAGCTCGCCTCGAATTTGGATGGACCGCGCCTCACGTTCGACCTCGAGTTTTTCGTAGATCGGTTTGACGTTGATGATGAGCCCCAAGTTGCTGCCGATGGTCTCCCGCAGGTCCTTGCTCCACCACGTCTGGAACGCACGGGCATCCTCGACGGTGTCGAACTTCGTTCGGATGAGCACCTGGGGGTTCAGGTCGGACGAGACGCTGATCTCGAACTCGTCGGGGATCTCGAAGGGCAGGGGGTTTTTGGTGACGTTCTTGCGGACGTCGGCGATGACGATCTGCAGCGCGGCCTTGGGCTGACGACGAGCGTAGCGACGCAGGTTGACCAGGTTGGCCACGAAGTTGCCCGAGGTCTTGCGCCCGTCCTCGGTGGGCCCCTCGATGATGTTGGGCAGGAACTCTTCGCGGACGTAGACCGCGATGTTGTCCTCGAGGAACACGAACCAGCGGTTGTCGGGATCGATCGCGTCGGGATCGGCGGGGCGCGGGTTGCCGCGGAGGAAGCCGCCGTCGTCCACCCACTCGATGACTTCGTTGCGGACCGCAGCCGCTCGCTCGATGCCGCGCTGGGCTTCCTCGCGCGAGACCTTGTAGTCGACGGCCAGGAAGGTCTGGGTCCAGTCGCGAATGTCGGGACTGGCGATCACGATGTGGTCGAAGTCCTTCAGCGCGTCGAAGCGGCCCTGATCGATGAGGTACTCGAAGTCCGGCAGCGGAGCCATGATGTCGAGGACGTTCTGCCGCAGCGGATGGCGGCGGAGCTTCCTCGGCACGAGCAGCATGTGGAAGGTGCTGGTCTCGGGGGCGAGCTTGCTGACGCGGGAGCCCTTGGCGGCGAACTTCTTCGGCTTGGGCTTTTCGGGCTCCGGCTCCGGCTCGGGCGGAGGCTTTTCCTCTTTGCTGTTCGGGTCCTCCGGCGTGGGAGGGGGCGGGGGTGCTTCCTCCGGCGGCTCGGGCTCGGGCGGCGGCTGTTCGGGCTCCGGCTCCGGCTCCGGCGTGGGTCCCTTGATGGCGTCGGGGTCGATGAGCTCGACCTCCGTGAACTCGAAGTCGTCGAACTCGGGGATCTCGATGCTCGGTACGCAGCTCATCCTGAACACGGGCGCGCCCACGATGGCCGTATGCGCCACGAAGGACACACCGAGGGCCAAGCGTTTGCGGAGGCGATCGCGCACGGGTTCGGGGCGGAACGATAGCACTCGGGCCCGGGTTCGCGGCGAAGGCCGAACGTGGGCTATCGCGCGGCGTTCGGCCTCTACGGCCGCGTCGAAGGCCGCAGGGCCACCGGTCGATCGGTGACCACGACTAGAGCCATCACGGACATCTCGGGCGTGGCGGCGTACGCGAGGGCCGAGTCCCGAGCCGACTCAGCTACCCCAGCGCTCGACGACGGCCTGCACCCGCTCGCGAAAGCCGGGTTCCTGGTGCCGCTGAAACTCTTTCCACGTGCACAGGGTCGAGGTGTCTTCGACGCGATCGACGAACAGCTTGCCGTCGAGGTGGTCGACCTCGTGCTGGAAGGTCCCGGCGGTGATGCCCCGGACTTCGCGATCGATGGTGTTGCCGTGGCGGTCGAGGGCCTGGACCCGCAGCTCGGCGTAGCGCGAGACGACCCCGCGCAGGTCCGGCACCGACAGGCAGCCCTCGTAGTTGTCGAAGCGCTCGTCCGACAGCGGGGTGAGGACCGGGTTGACCAGGATGGTCAGCGGGATGTTCGGCTTGTACGGGTAGCGAGGGTTGTCCTTCACGTGCATCGCGACGACCCGGATCGGTCGGTAGACCTGGATCGCGGCGAGCCCCGCTCCCGAGGCGTCGTGCATGGTCTCGACGAGGTCGTCGATGAAGGTCTGGATCTCGTCGCTGCCCAGCGCCTCGGCGCTGACCGGCTCCGCTTGCGTGCGCAGGACGGGCGCGCCGATCTGGGCGATCTTGAGGAGCGTCATCCCTTGACGATCTTGGCTTTGAGCGCGGCCTTGCCGTCTTTGACGTACACGGTGAAGTTCACCCGCGCGACCTCGGGGCGCTTCTTCTTGATGTCCGACGCGTTCTTGGTCAGCTTCTGCGCGAACTTCTCGAAGGTCAGCTTGTCGGTCGGCTCGCCGCACTGGGCCTTGACCCGCAGGAACTCCTCGTAGACCTCGCGATAGCGTTCTTGCTCGGGCGAGGCGGCCGCGGCCGCAGGGGCAGCCGCCGGAGCGGCAGGGGCGGCCGGCTTGGGCGCGGGCGTGGGCGCAGCCGCACGGGGCGGCGGAGTCGGGGCCGCAGGCGCGGGGGCAGCCGGCTTGGGCGCGGGCGCGGGGGCAGCCGGCTTGGGCGCGGGCACGGGCTCGGGCTTGGCCGTGAGCGCGGGCGTGGTCTCCGACTCGGGCTCGACCATGGGTCGCTTGCGGACCCCGGAACCAGCGTCTTCGTTGCCCGCGGTCAGCGTGCGATAGGAACGGCTCCCCGGGCGGTTGGAGACGCCGCGGTGCGCCCGGGTGGCCCGGCGCGCACGCGTGGTCCGAGGACGCGACCGGGCGTCGCTCGGGTCTTCCATCTCCTCTTCTTCCTCGATCTCGAGCTCGGCCAGGTAGGCCTGCCGCAGCGCCTCGTGGGCCGCGGCCGCGGCTCGGGCGACCTCACCCGCCGTCCCGCCGTAGCGATCGTGGAAGATCGAGTGCTGGGTTCCCAGGGCGATGGCGTTGAACTCTCGGCTCAGCCGCTGCATGGGCGTCAGGCCTTCGAGGCCGGGAAGGTAGAAGGCCAGGCCCACGGTGACGAGGAGCAGGCCGCCGAGCAGCGGCCAGTTGAGCTCGCTGGTGAGGCCCTTTTCGCGGGCCTGGGCCAGCGCCTGCGCCAGGTCTTGCTGACCGGCGGCGGCGGTGCGCGAGGACAGCACGACGAGCATCGCACCGTTGTCGCCCTGACCGGCCGGGCCGGGGATGCGACCGAGCGAGCCGAGGCGGGCGTTCATGCCGTCGCCGACCTCGAACACCTTGCTCGCGCCCTCACCGGGGGCGTCGCCCTTGTGATCCTTGGCCAGCGCCAGCAACGACTCACTCACCGGCTGGTTGCCGATGATGTCGCCGAGCATCTCGTCCTTGCGCACGACGGCGGCGGGGTTGTTGGAGCCGAGCACGCGTCGCAGCAGCGAGCCCGCCCCGGTCTCCAGTCGCTCCACCGCGATCAGCCGACGGCCCTCGGCGTCGGGCTTGAGCACCTTGGCCACATGGAGCTGGTCGGACAGCGCGAGGGAGAAGATCGTGTCCTCTTCGGCGGGGGCGTCTTGGAACGCCTCGGATGCGACGAGCTCGGGGACTTCCTTTTCGGCGGCACCGCTGGCGGCGACGACAGCCCCGGTCTTGTCGACCAGCGCGACGGTCATGTTCGAACCGGTGCGGTTGCGGGTCTCTTCGGCGACCTCGCCGAGCGTGTTGTAGACGTCGGCATCGCGCGCGTCGGGATCGTCTGGATCGGGCTCGGCCGACAGCGCCTCTTGCAGTCGCGAGTCTTGCATCACGCTGCCCGCCTGCTGCACGGGCGAGGCTTGGATCTGAGACTCGAGCGCGGCGACGCCGGCCTCGGTGACCGCACTCACGGCGGCGCGATCGGCATCGGTGAAGCCTCCGCTCGTGTCGGCGGAGAGCAGGAACATGCCTGCGAGGCATGCGGTGGCGAGGAACGCCAGAATGATGGCCCAAGCTCTGGTCAGCGGCACGGGCCGTCAGTTTAGGGGTTGGGCAGTGAAGGCAGCAAATACGACTCGTTCCGGGGCCGGGCGCCCGCGCTCGCGCAACGCCCCGAGGGTCGTGGTCGACAATCGAACGTGCGTACGCTGGGCTCGTGGATCGTGGCCGGCCTTGCGGTCGCGATCGGGTACGCGGTGCTCGGGGCCGGCTTCGGGCCGCTCGCGGCACGAGATCTGGGTGTAGGGGCCCTTCTGCTCGCGTCAGCGCTCGGAGCCGTCGCGATCGCCCGAGCGTATTGTGCGCCGTACCGGGCCGGGTCGTGGTCGCTGGCTGCGGTTGTCGCACTTGCGCTGGCCCGCGGCCTCTTTGCGGCGGCAAACGACGATCCGCAGCGTTGGCGAGGTCCACGGGGCGCTCCCGCGGGGCTGCTCACCCTGCGGGTCGAGGGCGCGTCGCATCCGGGTCCGCGCTGCCGGGTGCGAGTGCGCTCGGGCGATGTCGCGCTGTGGATCGATGCGCCTCCCGAGTCCTGTCCCTTGGCGTCGGGCCAGCTCGTCCGGGTCCCGGCCGCCGCGCTGTGGCGTCACGAAGGGCCGATGCTCCCCGGCGCGCCCGAGCCCGGGGCCCTGGCGCACTCGCGGGGCGCGGTCGCGCGAGCCACTGTGGGCCGGGTCTGGCTGGCGGGCGGCGAGGCCTCGGCGTACTGGTCGTGGGTCGCCCGTCAGCGGCAGCGCGCCTGGGAGGCCACGCGGGGTCGCCCCGCCCGCGCCTTCGTGGTCGCCTCCGCGCTCGGGGTCCGCAACGCTCTGTCGCCCCCGACCCGAGCGCAGGTCCGACGCGCCGGTCTCGGTCACCTCATCGCCGTCAGCGGTCTGCACGTCGGGTTGGCGGCGTGGGCCTTGCTGGTGTTGTCGCAGCGCATCGGCGGTCGCTTCGGTGGTGCGCACTCGGTCGGCGTGTGTCTGTCGTGGCTTCCGCTCGTGGGCTACGTCCTGCTCACGGGCGCGTCGCCGCCCGCGGTGCGGGCCGGGCTCATGGCGGTCGGCATGGGTCTGGGTGCGATCTTGGGTCGTCCGCATCACGGGCCCGTGCTGCTCGCCGCGACCTGCGTGGTCATGCTCGTCGTGCGCCCGGCGTGGATCGGCGATCCCGGGTTTCAGCTCTCGGCCGCGGCCATGGCCACGCTCGTTCGGGCCGCGCCGGGCGAGGGCTTGCTGCGGTCCACCTGGCGAGTGACCTGGGTGCTGCTTCCGCTGTCGCTGTGGCATTTCGGCCAGGCGGGGGTCTGGGGGGTGGTGTCCAACCTGGTGGCGGTGCCCGTGTTCACCCTGTGGATCTTGCCCCTGGGTCTGGTGGGCTGGGTGTTGGCGCCGTGGCTCGGGTGGGGGGCGTTGATGCCGGCCGAGTGGGGGGCTCGTCTCGTGCTCGACCTGGCCGCCTTCGTTGCGCGCTGGCCCTCGCCGCCCTCGTGGATGGTGCTGCTCGTGGCCATCGTGGCGCTGTCGGTGGCCGTCCTTGCGGGGCGCCGCGATGCCCACGGCCAGCTGAGTCCGCGGTGGTCGTGGCTGCCGCCCGCTCCCGTCGCGCTCGCGGTGATCGTCGTGCTGGCGTGGCCGCGCGCCCGCGAGGTCCCGCCCGATCTTCAATGGTGGGCGGCGGGCAGCCCTCGCGCGCCCGCGGTGGTCACCGTCTCCTCCGAGTCCGATGCACCCGTGGGGTGTGTGCATCAGGTCGCGCTGGCGCCCGAGCGCTGGCCGGCCTTGCTCGACGCCACCGGGCTCGACGGCGTCGGGTGGGCCTCGGCATCGGAACCCTTCGCTCCGCACGAGCACGCGCTCGTGGCCGCGCTCGAGCCGGTCGGGCGCTGGCGCCCTTCGCCCCGCTGCGGTGAGGCGCCGCCGGTCGAGCGGGTCGAAGCCGGGCTCGAGGCATGTCGCCGCCGGGCGGGTACCCGCCACGCCATGATGGTGGGCACCGCCCGGGGCCCGCGCTGCTTCGTCGCCGGTCGCTGGGAGCCGGTTTTGCTAGACTCCTCCGCACTCGAGGTCTCGCCATGAGTACGCCCCCTCCGCAGACGCCCCAGCTGGTGGAGCTCGACGGCCCCAACGCAGGCCGAGTGCATCCCCTGACGTACGGGTCGCATCAGGTCGGTCGCGGCGGGCGGGTCTCGGTGCGCCTCGACCACGACGACGTCTCCCGCCAGCACGCCAGCATCGAGGTCTCCGCCCAAGGGATGCTCGTACAAGACGCGGGCAGCAAGAACGGGGTCTGGAGCGACGGTCGGCGCCTCGAGGGGCCCACCATGTTGGTGCACGACGACCGCTTCTCCCTCGGGGAGCTCAACCTACGGGTCATCCACCCTGCGTCTCAGGTCACACGGGCGCTGGCGGCCGGGGGTGAGAGCACGGTCACCATCAACCGGCCTCCGCCCGAGCCCCGGCCCGAGCTACGCTCCCTGCTCATTCCCCTGGTCGGCGTCGTGATCTTTGGCACCCTGGTGGTCGTCATGCTCTTGCGCTGACCTCCCTCGCCTTCATCATGCCTCGCTCCGAGCTCGCCTCTCTTCTCTCCGCGCTCCCCAAGGTCGACCAGGTCCTCGACGATCGAGCCCTGGCCGAGTCCGGGTGGCGGCGTTCCGTGCAAAAGCGCCTCGTCACCGATGCGCTCGACGACCTGCGTCGCCGCGTCCGCGACGGCGAGCGACCCGCGATGCCCGACGCGCCTGGCCTCGCCCAGTCCGTGCGCCAGACCCTCGACGGGTGGCTGCGGCCGCGACCACGGCCGGTCATCAACGCGACCGGCGTCCTGCTGCACACCAACCTCGGTCGCGCCCCGCTCGCTCGGTCCGCCCGCCAGGCCATGGTCGACGCCGCGGGCACCTGCGATCTCGAGGTCGAACTCGACGACGGCAAGCGAGGCTCGCGGTTCACCGCCATCGGCCCGCTGCTGCGCTCGACCATGGAGGCCGAGGACGCCCACGTGGTCAACAACAATGCCGCCGCGCTGCTGCTGGCGTGCACCGTGCTCGGCCCGCCCGGCGGGGTCGTGCTCTCGCTCGGCCAGATGGTCGAGATCGGCGACGGCTTCCGCGTCACCACCATGGCCGCGGCGGGGGGCTGCCCGGTCATCGGGGTCGGCAGCACCAACCGCACTCACCCGCAGGACTACGTGGCGGCGCTGCGCGGCGAGGCCCCCGAGTGCAAGGGCACGCCGGCCTCGGCCATCTTGTGGGCGCATCGCAGCAACTTCGAGCAGAGCGGCTTCGTCCAAGAGGTCGAGCTGCCGCAGCTCGCCGAGATCGCCCGGGCGCACGGCGTCCCGCTCATCGCCGACCTCGGCAGCGGCTCCCTCGGTCCCGGCCTGCCCACCACCGAGCCCACCATCGTCGAGTACATCCAGCAGGGGGCCGACCTCGTGCTGTGCAGCGGCGACAAGCTCATGGGGGGTCCTCAAGCCGGCATCATCGCGGGCAAAGCCGAGCTGGTGCACCGCTGCCGTCGCCATCCCATGGCGCGTGCGCTGCGACCCGACAAGACAGCTTTGGCTGCGCTCTACGCCACGTTCAGCGCCCACGCCCGCGACGGCGCCACCGACTTGCCGCTGCACTGCATGGTCGCGGTGAGCGTCGAGCAGCTGCGCGAGCGGGCGGCGGCGATGGCCGAGGCGCTCGGCTGGGACCCGGCGGCGGCCATCGTCGACAGCCACGCCACCATCGGCGGCGGCAGTCTCCCCGGCGACACCATGGCCAGCGTCGCGCTGCGGGTGCCCGGTGAAAAACCTGGGCGAGTGGCCAAGCGCCTGCGGCTGGGCGAGCCCGCGGTGGTGGGGCGCATCGAAAACGGCGCCGTGCTCATCGACCTACGCACCGTCGATCCCGAAGACGACGGCCCGCTCATCGACGCGCTGCGGGCCCAGTCCAGCAAGGGCTGATGCGCCTGCGCGGCTCAGCGCAAGGCGAGGACACCATCACGGTACCCGGCCCCGTCGAGTTGGGGGGCAGCGTCGTCCGAGCGCAGGGCCTCGAGCGCGGTCTCGAGGGTGGGGTCGCGACCGGCGATCGTATCGGCGAGGCGCTCGTCGACGCGTAGGTGGGGCTCGACGGGGCCGGGCTGGCGAGGGTCTCCGCTGGCGCGCAAGAACGCCGCGCTGGAGATGGTCGCGGTGAGACCCGAGTGGGGCATCGCATAGGTATAGATCTCACCGAAGTAGGTCGGAGGAGACGAGGTGGGCTCACCGACGAGGAGGCCGAGCTCGTACTCGTGGATGGCATCGGCGAGCATCATCGCGGCCGACAGCGTGCCCGGGCCGATCAGGAAGGCCACGGGACCATCGAAGCGATGCCGTGCCTTCGCCGGGGGCGTGGGCTGGATCTGCTGCAACAGGTCGTCACCGATCTCCGCGTCGAAGTATGCGCTCGAAGCGGGGCCGAGCTCCCGCAGGTGCTCGCGCATCGGCTCCGAGACCTTCCAGTGCTTCATCGCGAGCATCCGGTAGGGCCGCTGGGTGATATGGCCAAGCAGGGCGTCGGCCACGATCGTGCTCCCGCCGTCGTTGTTGCGAAGATCGACGACGAGGCCGCGGACCGGCTGACGCTCCAGCCATTCGAAGTGCTCGTCGAAGGCATCGAGGAGCGTGCGGCCATACTCGGCGGCAAAGGTCCGTACCGTGAGCACGGCGATCGACCCCGGCATCATGTGGAGCTCCATCGCGGCCATCTTTGGCGGGGGATTGTCGCTGAGACCAAGGTGAGCGCGGACCACGTCGCCGTTGGGGGTCGTGCCTTCGATGGACCACGGCGAGCCCAACCCGAGGGCGAGGCCGAGGGCAGGCAGAGCGCGTGGGACCCCGCGATCGAGCCCGACCTGGGTCTCGGCGCTGACCAGTCGGCGAGCCCACGGGACGATCTTGCTCGACGGATAACGCCCGACGCGCTGGAGGCACGAGCCGGCCGGGAGGTCCCCGACGGGGGAGGTCAGGCACAGCTCACCGTCTTCGACGAGCAGCGGGAGGCGAATCGACGCGAGTTCTTCGGGGTGGAGCAGCGTGGTGTGCGAGTCTCCGAGCCTGGCCGCGAGGCCTGCGGCCATCACGTAGAAGACGGAGCGGCTCATCGATGCGGGGAAGTGCCCGATGGCTTCGTCGATCTCCGCGCTCAGCTCGTCCTTCGTCAGCCGGCGCTCGGGATCGGGGTGGACTTCGTAGAGCCGTCGTTGCCAGTCGAAGAGGTCCTCCGCCGCTTGTTCCTTCGTCAGCCGCTGTGGCGGGGTCGCGGGGCGCCGAGGCTGCTCGCGTGTCGCGGATACCGTCGACGGCGTGGCTGAGCTCGCATCGCTTGGTTCACCCATCGCGAGCACGCCGAGCACGATCGCAACGCTCATCGAGATCAACGCCGTGGTTTTGGCCAGGAGCAGCGGCACGCATTCTCGGGTAGCATGGCGAATCTTAAATTGAAAATGCTATTCAATATCAAAAATGAACGATCGCCCGATTTAATGAACGATTTTTATGATTTGGACCGATGAGCGGAAAATCAAATGTTGATAGTGAAAATTAAAATCAATAAATGATAGGGTCCCTCCCACATGATGGCCACGGGCTCCCATGAGGCCAGCTGGAGCGGCTCGTTCGAACGAGAGACCTTTACCGTCGCGTTGGCCGACTTCGTGCGGGACATGGTCCCCGCCTTGCTGGAACGACCGCGGGTTCGCGATCGCTACTCGGCGTCGGAGTCGGAGCGCGTCTTGGCGGAGTTCGAGTTCGAGCGGTGGGGGCAGCTCGCGGTGTTGGCCGTCGGCGCCCGCGATCGCTTCGTTCTGTACGCGAAGCACGACGAATTCGAGCTGGTCACGCAAGTGGCGTTCGGCGAAGACCTCGTCTTCGACGCGCTGCGTATTGCGACCTTCCGTGGCGATCTGACGACCGCACTGCTGTGGTGCCGCGCGTTGCGGGAAACGGTCGGACCTCGAGATCAGCGCCACCCGCGGTGGGCGGCGCATTTGCACTGAACCAACGGAGACACGATCCATGTCCCTAGTCACTCAATTGTTGGCCGCACATCCGGCCCCGCTTCCCCACGAACACGGCGAGATCCCCTGGATGGCCCTCGCAGTCATGGGCCTCATCGGCCTGGCGGCGGGTGTCATCCTCGCCCGCCGATCCCGGAGCGCACTGCAGGCTCGCAACGGCGACATCCAGGACGCGGCCTGATCATGACGCTCACGGCTAGCGCGCACTGCGATGGACCCTGCGGCATCTACGACCCGGCCTCGGCTCGGGTTGCGGCCGAGGCCGTGCTGTCGATGACCCGAAAGCTGCTCGAGCTCACTCCGCCCGCCAAGGGGCTGGAGGATCCCGCGTATGCGTCCTACCTCAACACCTTCAGCCGCTACGTGTCGATCAAGGAGAGCCAAGCCGAGCTGACCAAGCACGAGCTGCTCGTCCTGTGGACCGACTACTTCAAGCCGAAGCACCTCGAGGCGAACCCCGAGATCCACGAGCTGTTCTGGACGGCCGCGAAGTTGTGCTCCGCGTGCAAGCAAGAGGTGAACGGCGACAAGGCGACCGAACTGCTCGCCAAGATCCAGAGCATCCACGAGCTGTTCTGGAAGACCAAGGGACGTGACGTGCCTTGGATCAAGGCCGGCGGTTGATTCCCGAGGCCGGCTCCGACGGTTCCTTCACCGTGAAGGTGGAGGGATCGTCGATGTGGCCTGCCATCGAGCACGGCGCGCTCCTCCACGTGGTGGAAGGGGCGCAGTGCCGTGCGCTGGGCCATCCATGGCCGCCCACGCCTGGTGCTCTCGTCGTCGCCCATCACCCCTTTCGGCGCCGCCTCATCGTCAAGCGGGTCGCCGCTCGCGACGGGGAGCGGTTCGTGCTGCGTGGTGATGCCCCGGTCGAGAGCGAGGACTCGGGCACCCTGGGGGCCTTCACCGTCGATGCGCTGGTCGGCTTGGTGGTGAAGGTCGAGCCTCCATCAGCGAACCCGACGGCGGAGCACGAGCAGCGATAGCAGCGAGGCCACGGGCCATGGCTCGGGGCCGCCGTCGGACGGGGAGGTCCGGCAGGCGCATCCCGAGCCTCCTTCGTCGTCCATGCCCGCGGAGCTCGTCGAGCCCGTCGTTGCCTCGTCCGAGTCCCCGGTGGTGGTCGTGTCGTCCGCTGGACCGTCGCCGCTGCCCGAGTCCGCCTCGGGTTCCTCGGGGATGGGGTCGATCTCGCAGGCCTCGACGTGCTCGAGCGGTCCCACGCAGACCCGAGCTCGGGTGGAGCTGTCGGCGACGACGGGGCGGCTGACGACGATCCAGTAGCCGCCCTCGGGTAGGTCTCCGGGGCCGACGGTGTGATGCCCGGCTTCGCTCGCCTCCCACTCGTCGATCGCGTCTCCGACCACGCCGTCCGCCGCGAAGTCGGCCACCGGGTGCAGGGAGAACACGGCGTGATCGAGGGCTTCGTCGGCACCGAATACGAGCGGGCCACCCTCGTGATCGATGCGCCAGTACTCGGTGCTCAGGGGAAAGAGCCGAAGGGAGCGATCGATGACCGGGCCTTCGACGATCGCGTCGATGCCCGGCAGCTGCGCCGCGTACTCGTGCGAGGTGGCCACGCCCGATCGTGGCCCGATGGCGAGGTTGAAGCGGGAGAAGACCGGCCACGCGTCGAGCAGCGGATCGCCCGAGTCTTCGAGCACGGTGGCCATGACCTGCTCGGGGGCGTCGTCGCTGTCGGCGAGCGCGACGAACAGGTCGATGAAGAAACCCTCGTCCAGGCGCTGATCGACGAAGTCCCACCACAGCGCGGAGCCGTAGGCGAAAGAGGGGACGGGACCCAGCGGGGGTTCGTAGAGCGTGCGGTTGGGATTGATGAGGTAGCCCGCACACGCGTTGACGAAGTCGGGCAGGGTCGAGTCGTAGCGACGCGTGGCCCAGGTCGCGGTGCCTTCGCTGATCCAAACGGGAAGCCCGACATAGGCCGCCTGCACCGCATGGAACAGCTCGTGGGACGCCACGATTCGGACCGCGACCTCCGTGCTCGGGTAGCCATAGCCCGAAAAATCGTTCTCGAGCACGATGAAGCCCGAGCAAGGAAGGTTCGAGGGGGCGCAGTCGTCGGAGCCGTAGCGGCCATCCGCGGCGCCCCCGAAGTCGACGAGGTACACGTCGATCGCCGCGTCGCCGCCGAGGTCCGGGTCGTCGGCCTCGGCGGTAGGCGCATCGAACCCGAAGTCGTCGACGTACAGGCCCAGCGCGTCGGCCGTGGTCGTGGCGACCAGCTGGGCGTAGTCGGGCACCATGTCGCCGTCGTTCGAGCTCAGCGGCGCCGAGTTGGGTCCTTCGACGCTGTAGTGCACGCGGACCTGCCCGGTCGGCTCGGCCCACGACTCGATGACGTCGGCGGGGTCGAAGCCCCAGATCCCTCCCGCGGGAGGCCGTGGTTCCGCCCTCGCGACACTCGGCCCCAGCCATGCCGCCAGCGAGAGTCCGCAGGCGAGGGTAGGGCGAGAGCGCAAGCGCATGAGGATATTGAAAATCATTATCGACTATTGTCAAGCGCGGACGTGGACGGCGTGGTCTTCAGCAGGCGTTCGACCTCGGCTGCGATCGCGTCGCCCTCCTCGGGCGTATAGCCGGCGTGGGTCGCGACGATGTTGCCCTGTGGTCCGACGATGAACGTAGTCGGCATCTTGGCCGGCTGCCAGCTGTCGGCGTGCCGTTGTTCGGTGTCGACGATGATGGGGAACCCGACGCCGTGGCTTTCGACGAACTCCCGGGCGTCGCTTTGTTCCTCGTCCATGGAGACGCCGAGCACCACCAGGCCCTGGGCTCCGAGGCGCTCGTGCAGCTCTTGGAGCCGGGGCATGGCTTCGCGGCACGGACCGCACCACGATGCCCAAAAATCGACGACGACCACCTTGCCGCGGAGCTCGGCCAGGTTCAACGCGGTGCCGTCGAGGGTGACGCCTTCGAGTGGTGGAGCAGGGGCGAGCTTCTCTGGCTCTTGCTGCGTCGGTTCCGGGGGCGGCGGTGCGGCGGCGCGGGGCGGCCGTCGTCGGGCCTCCTCGGGTCCGCGGGCTCGGGGTCCGCGGATGGACAGGCCCACCGTCAACACGCGGAGACTGTCGTCCACCGCGGCCGACCACCACGCCCCGCGTTCCGTGTAGCGCAGCGTGGCCCAGACCCCGCGACCGAGCCGAAGGTGCGCGCGTGCATCCAATGAAACGGCGACGCCGAGGGTGTCGAGGCCGACCTGTCGGGCGTAGGGGTCGGGCACGACCAGCGCCAGTCCGGGGGCGATTCCGACGACGGCTCGATCGTCGCCCAGGTGCAGCACCAGGGGCGCTCGCACGCCGGCCGAGCCCACGCCGCGATTGCGTCCCACGCCCGAAGAGCCGCCGCCGAGGGCGGAGAAGCGCCCCATCACGCCGCCGCCGATCCACACGCGCACGGGCGTGTCGGGACCGACGCGGGTCATCGCGTCCAGGGCGAGGTCGAGCACCTGGCTGCGGATGGGTCGAGTGCGTTCGAAGCCGGGGCCACGCTCGACGACCCGGGCGGAGATGGTGCTCGCGTAGGTCATGGGCATGGCGAACGCGACGTCTCGCCGCCACCGTCGCTCGATCCACGGGGTCGCCCAGAGCTCGGCCGCCAGCCCCGGTCGCACGTCGAGCGACACCGGGCCCTCGGTCCACGCCGGACGTCGCATGCCGAGGCCCAAGCCCGCGCCGACACGAAGCTCGAATCGACCCGGAGTGCGCGAGGGCGTCGAGGCGGGCTCGGGGGGCGTCGTCGATGAGCTCGGGGCGCGGTCGGTCGTGTCGGCGGACGGTGACTCGGCGTCGGGGCTCGAGCTGGCCTCGGTCTTTTCTGGCGCGGAGGCGTCGTCGTTCGAGTCGGGCTTGGATGGCTCGGAGTCGGGGTCGATCGTCTCCTGCTCGGAGGCTTCGCTCGACGATTCGTCGTCGTCCGAGTCGGGCTTCGACGCCTCGGAGTCGGGGTCGGCCGTCCGCGAGTCGGAGGCGTTGCTCGACGGCTCGTCGTCGCCCGCTTCGGGCTCGAGGGTCTCGGAGTCGGTCTCCGTGGACTCGTCGCCATTGGGGGGCGGCTCGTCCGCGGATGGTGACATGGCGACCAACCACGCGCTGGCCGTCAGTCGAGCGATCACAGGGAAACTCCCAGGCTCGCGGTGAGCTCGAGCGCGGTCACGGCATCGAGCCCCACGAACGCGCGGTAGCCATAGTGACCCACCGCGGCCAACCCTCCGACGTTGAGCACCACGGAGTCGCTCACGGGCCAGCGGCCATCGAACATGGCGCCGCCGCGCACGTTCCACATCGGCGACAGCTCGCGGTCGCGGGTCACCCAGCCTTGCGAGGGCACCGAGGGGTAGGCCACGCGGTAAAAGTCCGCACCGCCTTGGGTGTAGCCGCGGCCTTCGAGGCCGAGGGTGATGGTCGGGGTGGGCCGCACGCGTACGTCGAGCTGGGCCGTGTGCCCCAGCACGCCCCAGCTGTCTGCGTACAGGCGATAGGCCCCGCCCATCGACCAGCGCGAGCTCAAGGCCTGACGGAGCCGAGCGACCCCGGCGACTCGCAGGCGTCGTCCCGGGTGTTGCTCGGGGATGCACAGCCCGACCGCGTCGGCGCACACGCCCGAGGCCCCCAGCGAGACCCAGCGGTAGGGGCTGGCGAGGTAGCCCCACTGTCCGCGGACCTCGGCCGAGGCCTGGGCGAGGGTGGTGGGCGTGAGCACGTGCGTGTAGCCGAAGTACAGCCCGCCGTAGCCGATGGTGCGGCGGAACCCGGGGTCGCCCGCACGCCCCACGATGTCGCCGCCAGCAAAGGCTCGAGCATCGAAGGTCACCGTGCGCTGGAGCGCGTCCGCCTTCACCGACACCGCGCCGCTGTTGGACAGGTAGTCGTTCTCGTGGGAGATGCGATAGCCGACGGTCGCGACCCCCATCGACCAGTCGCGGTCGAGGCCGAGCCCGACCTCGTCGCGCTGCTCGTGAACCACGGGCGAGGCGGCCGTGCGCACGTCGATGGATGCGCTGCTCCACGCGTCCATGGCGTAGACCACGTCGACGTGGCTGTGTTCGTCGACGATCGGTGCCCGCACCCTCACTCGCGGCGAGATCACCGTGGTGTGGTCGGTGTCCGCGCGCACGTACAGGCTCGCCGCGGCCTCGTAGCGCTCGGGCTCCGCCTCGGGGGCCAGCCACGCCACCACGGCCACCAGCCACATGTGAAAGAGCTTCACCGTCTTCGTCCCCGATGTGGCCTCGCCACGGAGCCGACTAGACCCTCATTGAAAAAGATAATCAAGTTCGATAATTGCTTCAGCTCGTGGGAGACGTCGTTACCCGGTGGGCGCTCGGGCTGACTCTCGTGGCCGCCGTCGGTGGTTGCGACGACGTCGAGGACGCCTCGGTGCCCGCGCCCGACTACGACGCGTTCGAGCGCGACGTGTATCCCATCTTGTTGCGAGACTGCGGGTTCCCGGCGTGCCACGGCAACGAGGGGCGCCCCTTTCGAGTGTACGGTCCGGGGCGCTTGCGGCTGTCCGAGGAGTCCGAGGCCGACGATCCGCCGACCAACGACGAGGTGTGGCTGTCCTATCAGCGCACGCGCTCGATGTTGGTGACCAGCGAGCCCATCGAGGCGTCGTTGTTGTTGCGGAAGGTGTTGCCCGAAGGAGGGCACCGCGGGGTCGATGCGCTCGGGCGCTCCGTGTACCCCGATGCGCTCGACGAGTCCTACCTGATCCTCGCGCGCTGGGCGGCCGGAGAGCTGAGGTACGGAGACCAATGATCCACCGCGGACACTGGTTCGTGCTCGTGTTCGTCGTGCTGTGCATGGCCGGGTTCTCCACGCCGGCGTTGTTCGGCGAGCCCGCCACGGCAGGTGGCGGAGGCGGCCGCTACTTCACCGGCTCGGCCCGCGATGGCTTCGGCTGCGACGTCTGCCACGAGGGCAGCCTCGGCACGGGCGTCGAGGTCACGGGCCTGCCCGAGGTGTGGCGGCCCGACGCGACGTACACGTTGGAGCTGCGGTGGGCGGCGGAGCTGGGCACCGCGTCGTTCGTGGGCGAGGTGGTCGACGACGAGGGGCGCGGCATGGGCACGATGGCCACCCCGCCGCCCAGCGAAGTCCTGGCCGACGAGCGCTGCGCCAGCGGCACCCTGGCCGTTCGCTTGCAGGAACTGCCCGAGGACGAGCGTGCGGTGTTCACCATGCCCGCGTGTGGAGCCACGCGAGCGCGGGTGCAGTGGACGGCGCCCGACTTCGACGAGGGGTCGGCGTGGGTCCACATCGGCTTCGTCCACGGCGACGACTCGAGCTCGCCCCAGGGCGACCGGGTCCAGATGATCTCCCACGAGCTGCCTTCGGTCGCGACCCGCGAGGCTGGCTGTCGAGTGGGCACGGGATCGCGTTCGACGGTGGGCATGGGGTTGCTCGCTTGGCTCTGCCTACTCGGCTTGGGCTGGCCTCGGACCAGGAGACGACGATGACCGGGATCTGGACCCGCCCCGCGGGGCGCTACTTCACCAACGGCGGTGACACCAAGCTCGCGCGACTCCTTCGCCACTACGAATGGACGGAGACGCCGCAGGCCAACGACGCGGACCTGCTGCTGCTCGGCTCGCCCCGCCACTTGTCGGAAGTGACCCGTCGCCCGAACCAGCGGGTGGACTGCGTCGCGGGGACCGAGCAGCTCACCCACAAGGCCAACCTCGCGCGCCTGTTGCGGGCCGATCCGCGCACGGCGGCTCTTCAACCCGAGACCTATCTCGTCGACGAGAGTCCGCTGGAGCGCGCGCGCCTGGCCGAGCGAGCCCGGGCCGAGCCCGACGCCGTATGGATCCGCAAGCCCGTGGCGCGGGGGCGTGGCATCGGGGTGCAAGTGCTGACCGACGTCGAGGGCTTCCTGCGCGAGTCGGCCGAGCGAGCCCATGGCTCCGAGCTGGTGCAGCGCTACATCGAGCAGCCGCTGTTGCTCGAGGGGACGAAATCGGAGGTGCGGTCGTATGTGCTGGTCGCGAGCACCGATCCCCTGCTCGTGCTCTATCACGACGGCACGGTGCGCCTGACCAGCTTGCCCTACGAGACTGGCGATTGGTCCAACCCGCTGCGACATGTGACCAATACCTACCGGCAGAAGGAGGCCTCGGCGTCGCTGTGGAGCGAGCGTGGCGACGCCCTCAAGTGGACGCTGGGGCGCCTGGGGCAGGATGTGCACGCCCGCGGCCTCACCGATGACCCACAGTGGATCGATCGTCGCCTGCGACCCGCGCTCATCGGCATGCTGCACCAGGTCTTCGCGGTCGCGGCTCCGCACCTGCGGCCGCAACCCGGTGCCTTCCAGCTGCTGGGTATGGACACGATCATCGAGGGCGACCTCGAGAAGTTGTGGCTCACCGAGATCCAGCTCGGGCCCGGGTTGTCGATCGACAATCCGGTCAAGGCCACGTTGATCCCGTCGATGCTGCAGGAAGCGGTCTCGATCGCCCTGGAGGTCCACGACCGGATCGAGGCGGGGCTCGATCCCACCGAGCTGAGCAGTCGTCGGCACTTCCGCTGGGTCTATCGCGGGCAGCCGGTCACGGGCTGAGCGCGTCGGTGATTCGATCGACGAGCACGGGGACGTCGTCGTCGCTCACGCCGACCAGCCCGATGCGAAACTGCTGGGGGTCGTCGCTCGCGGCCGGGTACAGCTCGATGCCCTGGCCGCGGAGGCCTTCGATCAACGTCGCGGCCGGGATCTCGGCGCATCGCATGGCCAGCACGAGCGGCATCCGATGGGGGGCCTCGACGACGGGTCGAACACCCACCGCGGACAGGCCCTCGACGATGGCGAGGGACCGCCGCCGATAGGCCGCCCCGCGTGCCGCCGGACCGCCCTCGGCCGACAGCTCCTCGAGCGCCACGTCCAGCGCCCGGATGGCCCCGGTCGCGCTGGTGAACGGACTCTGCCCGTCCTGCTCGAGGCGTCGCCAGTGAGCGGCGAGGTCCAGGGTTGCGCTCGGGCCTCCGGGAGCGGCCTCGAGCAGCGAGCTCCGGGTGAACACCAAGCCGAGACCGGCCGGGCCGTGGAGACCCTTGGCGGCGGAGGCAAAGGCGACGTCGATGCCCAGGGCGGGAAGATCGATCGGGGTCAGCCCCAGCGAACCCACGATGTCCACCGCCATCGCCACGCCGTGACGCCGAGCGACGGCGGCGATCGACTCGATGGGGTGCAGGACGCCGGTCGAGGTCTCCGCGTGCACGAAGGCCAGCCACTGAAGGCCGGGTTTTGCGGTCAGGGCGTGGTCGATCACCGCAGGGTCGACCGGGCGATCCCGCGGGACCTCGACGGGCACGACTTCGTGGCCCCAGCGGCGAGCCATGGCCGCGATGCGGGCCCCGTAGCGCCCGGCGACGACCACCGCGATGCGCCGCTGCGTGGGGAGCAGCGAGCCCACGATCGCATCGAGGGCCGAGGTGGCGCTCCCCGCCAGCGGCACGCAGGCGTAGTCGTCGTCGGCGACCATCTCGACCAAGGTCCGTCGAACCCGCGCGGTGCTCTGCGTCTGAGCCTCCGAGCGGGAGCCGACTTCGCGGCCCATCGCGCGCTGTGCAGCCAGCGAGAGTCGGCCGGGACCCGGAGTGAACAGCCGCGGGCCGACGGCCGAGCCCGGCTCGGTCGCGACGTCCCTGCGGGAGCCGGGTCGCGGCGGCACGGGGTCGGCGTGTGCTTCGATCTCGACATGCACGAGGGCAGGCCCGGGACGGGGATCGACGAGCGCGGCTTCCAGCTGGGTCGCGTCGGATACGGAGACCCCGCGACGGTAGCCGAGCGCCCGCCCCAGCGCGGCCCGATCGCTTCGACCCCATGGCGTGGACGTTCCCCCGACCGACTCGTGGCAGCCGTTGTCGAGCACCACGTGGACGAAGTTCATGGGGGCTCGTCCCGCACTCACCACGGCCGAGCCCAGGTGCATGAGCGCCGCGCCGTCTCCTTCGATGCACACGACGGGGCGGGCGGGCTCGGCGAGCGCCAAGCCGAGGGCGAATGAGATGCCGTGGCCCATGCCTCCCGCGGCGAGCACGTCGTCGGCCGGCTCTGGGCGACGCGAAGCGAGTTCGCGTCCGACGTAGCCGACGCCCGCCACGAGACGCGCCCGCGGATCGATGACCCGTACGAGCGTGGCAATGGCGTCGCCCCGACCGAAGCCGTCTCGCTGGGGTCGCGGGGGCACGGTGAACGTGCCCGGGGTCACCAGTAGCGCGGTGGAGCGGCCATCGGCGTCGAGTCGGCGATACGCTTCGGCGACGGCATCGTCGATCCCCGCCGGGTCGCGAGGGAGACGATGGACCCGGAGCCCCGCCTGATGGCACATCGCTTCGGTGTACTCGCCGTGCCAGCGATGATGGGCGACGTCGGGCACCTCGGGGTGACCGCGCCATCCCACGATCCAGGGCACGGCCGCATCGAGCACGTCGGGGCCGACCAGTGACCCGTGCGCATCGATGGCGATCCCCAGGCCCGTGTTCTGCAAGTACACGGCCGCTCGCACTCCGCCCCGTCGCAAACCACTGGCCAGGGCGACCGCGCCGCCTTCGTTGGCGGCCACGATATGCCGAGCGCCCGTCGCAGCGAACCGTTCACCGAGCTGCGGCAGGGTGGAGTCGGGCACGCCCACCAGCGCCTCCACGCGGGCGTTGGCCAGGGCCTCGACCAGGGCGCCGATATCGACCGAGGGGATCATTGTTGGTCGATGAAGCGCAGCAGATCGGCGAAGGGCACACAGTCCGATTCCACCGCGTCGGCTCGGCCCTCTCGAAGGAGGGTCTGCGCCGTGTGCTGCATCGTCGCCAGTGCGGCTCGCAGCAGTTGGTTGGCGTACACCACCACGTCGATCCCCGCCTCGACCAGCTGCTCTTCGTGGGCATCGGGATAGCCGGTCGGCACCGCGAAGAGCGGGACTCGGATGTCGCTGGCTCGACAGCGGCGAGCCACCTCGAGCACCGGATCCGCGCTCGGGCCTCGGCCGTGGATGAGCAGCGCGTCGGCCCCCGCTCCCACGTATGCGTGGGCTCGCTCGAGCGCCGCCTCCACCGATTCCCCACGCAGCAGAGACTCGATACGGGCGACGACCAGCGGTCCATGGGGAGGCCGAGCCGCGACGGCGGCTTGGAGCTTGGTGCAGAACGAGGCGATGCTCGCGGCGGGCTGGTGCACGTCGGCGGCCGCTTCCAACGAATTGCGCTTGCGCCCCGCTTTGTCTTCGAACACGACGGCCGCGACGCCTAGCCGAGCCAGCCGCCGCACGAGACCAGCGGCTTGCTCGGGCCACCCCCCCGTGTCGCCGTCGAACACGGCCGGCAGGGGCGAAGCATCGAGAGTCCACGCCAGCGAGGCGAGCCGCGAGCCCAGGTCGACCATCTCTTCGTCGGGCTGAGCCCGCGTCGCGGAGTCGGCGAGGCTGCCGACCCACAAACCATCGAAGCGCCGCTGTTGCGGCCCGTTTCCCACGACCGCGGTCGCGGCGACGCGAGCCGAGAGTCCATCGTGGGCTTGGAGGAGCCGCAGAGGCCGTGGTCCCTCGGCCAGCCGACGGCGCAACGCCGCGGCGCCCGAGATGTGCTCATTCGCCGGTGGCGGCGTCGTCGTCGTCATCGTCTTCGTCATCGCCGGTCCCCATGCCGCCGAGGTCCGGCAGTGGCGGGAGGCTGTCGTCGTCGGCCGCATCGTCGCCGTTGCCGGTCGTGTCGCCTTGGGGCGCGCCGCTGGTCGTCGAAGACGGGCGGCCGCCGCTCGAGTCGGCCATGCCGTCGGCGCCGCCGGTTCCCGCACCCGTACCCGTCGCTGCGTCGCCTCCCGAGCTCGTGCCGCCGGTTTGTTCCCACGGCGGCGTCGAGTCGTCGCCCCCCGTGGCCGTGGCTTCGTCCGGGCCGTTACCGCAGCCCGAGATGAGCGAGGCGATGGCGGCGAGATCGACGATTCGTTCCTTGATTGGCATATTGAACTCTCACGGGCAGGGGGTGAGCACCATGACGTCCTCGAACGAGGGGCTCGCGTGGTGCTTCACCTGGCAACGGGCGGCGGTGGAGAACACCACCCCCGAGACGGGGCCGCGGGGGGCGCCCTGGTTGGAATTGTCTTCGGTGACCTCGAAGCGGACGACGTATTCGCCGGCTGGCATCACGTTGACGCCCGAGTCTCGTAGGTCCCACTCGACCAGGCGCGAGTGGTGCGACGACGCGGTCGCGGCGGTGATGGCATCGACCCGGTCGCCGAGCGAGCGCGAGAACCACGCCACGAGGTGCTCGCGGCGAACGTTGCCCCACACTGAAAGCGAGCGCACGAACTGGCCCTGGATGTCCTCGATCCAGATCGCGCCCACGTTGTCGGGGGCATAATTGCCGCCGTAGGAGCCCGTGCGTAGCTGAATCATGACCACGTCGTTGGCCGGGGCGCCGTTCAGGCGCCGGAGCCGAGCGTCGAACACCACGTCCGGGGTGCCGCGCTGGTGAATCTCTGCCGCGAGCACGTGCGGCCCCTCGGCGGTGGCCGGAGGCGCGGGCAGGGCGATGAAGTAGGTGTAGCCATCGACGCTCTGGACTTCGTCGGGGACGGATGCGCTGGAGCCGGAGGTTCCGGGGGCGACGTTCCAGCGACCGACTTCGACGCCATCGAGGTAGGCGATCGCCCCGTCGTCACGGCGCAGGCGAAGCTCGAGGATGTCCTCGGGAGCGAACTCGGCATCGAAGGTATGTCGCAGATAGACGGAGCGACCGTCGCCGGGCCACTCGCTCGTGACGTCGTAGCCCGAGCCCAGCGGAGCCTCTCGCTCCTCCCACGCCGCATCGTCGAAATCCACCGCGGTCCAGCCCGAAGCCGGCGCCGCCGTCACGCGCCAGCGTGCTCCGCTGGGGACCAGCGTCGAGCCTGGGACTCCGCCATCGTCGCCTCCGCCCGCGCTGTCGAGTCCGTCCAGGCCACCCCCGGCCGGACCGCCGTCGCCGAAGCCGGTGGTCCCCGAGTCGGCTGCGGGCGCATCGGGGGCCAGCGGTTCTTCGATCGACAGGCCGCCGCTCTCGCAGCTAGCGATGAGAGCGAGGATCGAGGACACGACGACGGTGCGGATCAGTTGCATCCGCACCCGCCTCCACCGCCGCCCCAACCACCGACGGACGCTTCGCGATACTCGTCGGCGTGGTCCTGACCGGCCGCGAGATCGGCGGGTCGCTCGAGCGTCATGTCCGGTTGGGCGAGTCGTCCACGCTGATACGGCGACACCGTGACGCATCCACCGAGGGCCAGTGCAGTCCCGATCAACCCGGCGCGTAGGGCCCGGGCTCGAACCGTTCGCACTCCAATGCGGACGGGCTCGAGGAAGTGGCGGACGAGGTGCACTGCGTTGGACGATATTGATTTAATTGAAAATGTAAATCAAAATTGATTGGATCCTCACCATTAAAACGATGTTCATTGGCTATATTCGAGCAAAGGTGCCCTCTGTGGTCGAATTTTGACTTGAGGATTCATCAAGAAAGCGCTGCTTGGGCTCACACGGCACCGCCACGAGTGCTGCGTAGCCGTCGTGCGACGCGTGGTCACGATGATGGGCGGTCAGCCCACGGGCGGCTGACAGATCCCGCCCGCCTCGATCTGCGCCTGCGTACGGAAGGTGTTCAGCTCGCCCCAGTGCGGGATCTCGACCGCGGGGATGGTGCCGTCCTCGCGGATGTTGGTCACGTGATACGTGTGCTGATTCCAGATTCGCCGCGCGGAGATCCATCGGTCCTGTACGTCGCGGATCACCTGGAGCGCGGGCGCGGTCTGGTCGTCGAACCAACCCGCGTTGGAGACCACGAGGATCTCGGCGGAGCCGTCGTTGTCGACGTCGGCGACCACCGGGTACTCGCTCAAGGTGCCGCTGCTGCGAGGGACCTCGAGCAGGACGTTGCCGTCGCCATCGAAGACATAGAGGTTCTGCTCGTCGCCGTACATCGCCTCGGCGATGCCGTCGCCGAGGAAGTCGAAGGCGGTGCCCGCCGCACTGCCGGTCACGTCGGTGACGGGGGCGGTCCACAACACGTCGCCATCGGACTCGAACACGGAGTAGATGCCGCCCGAGCTGGTGGCGAGCTCGGCCACGCCGTCGCCGTCGAAGTCGTGCACGGTCGGCGGGCGGATCCAGGAGGTGCCGTCGGACATGATGCCGCTGGGGCGAAGCCCGGCCGTCTTCACCGTGCCGTCGTGCTCGAGGATGCTGATGCCGTCGAAGCTCTGCACCACCACCTCCGGCTCGGGGTCTTCGTCGAGGTTGGCGACCAGCGGATACCCGGTGGGGACCTCTTCAGTGCGGTAGTACTCGGTTCCGTCGGCGTGGAAGGCACTGCGCCCGAGTACGATCTCGAGCTCGCCGTCGCCGTCGAGGTCGGCCGCGGTCGTGGCGTTGCCCCACCCGGTGATGGTGGTCTCCTCGAGCATCAGGCTGAGCTGGCCTTCGGCGTCGAAGACGAGGTTGTCGGCCAAGATCTCCACCGAGCCGTCGCCCTCGAGGTCGGCCAGCGCCAGCGACGAGAACCCGAAGTCGAGCCAGGGCTGGTCGCTCTGCCAGGCCATGGTGCCGTCGTGCTCGAAGGCGAGGAGGAAGTTGATGCCGTGCGCGACGGCGACGATCTCGGGCAGCCCGTCACCATCGATGTCGCCCAGGGCGGGGGTGAACGAGGCGTCGATGATGGCGTCGGTGCTCCAGTGTACGGCCCCGGTGGCGCCGTCGAGCACGTACATGGAGCCCGCGAAGTTGGCGTAGTTGGCGAAGGCGATCACCACGATGTCGGGTGTGTCGCACAGGTCGATGGTGCCGTTGCCATCGTCGTCGGTGAGGTTGGCGACCAGCGGGATGGCGATGGCCTGAGTGTTGGCCCCGTCGCCGTTCCAGCTCCACTGCACCTCGGGCTCGAAGCTGTCGGGCGGGGCGCTGTCGGTGCAGGGCCCGATGCCGCTCATGTCGTCGACGACGTCGCAGGTCGGGGCCGCGCCCACGTCGATGGTGCTGACGTCGAGAAACTCGTCGCTCGTGGCGGTCTCGTCGGCGCCATCGGTGGTCGATGCGGCGACGGTCGTCGTGCCGGGACCACCGGTCGGCTCGGTGTCGAAGGGGTTGCTTCCATCGTCTCCGCAGCTGACGACCATTACGGCCGCCGCGAGCAAGGTCCCACGAGCGCTTCGCATCGGGGGGACCGTGGCAGATTCGTGGCTCGCCCGCAAAGGGGGTGCTCGGCGCTTGCACCGAGCGCGTCGCGTTGCGAGCCTGGCTGCGGCCATGGCCTCCGTCCGTGAAGACTCGGGACCGCACGCGTCCGTCATGGCTTTGCCCCAGCCCAGCCGACGGGCCCGTTTTTGGTGGTGGGTGGTGTTGGTGCTGCTCGCGTCGGGGTACGCCGCACTGCGGCTGACCATGAACGAGGAGTATCGGGTGGCGCCCTGGGCCGCGATCGTGGAGCTGCGGGCCCCGCTGCCCTTTGGCCACCGCGTGCTGGTGCCGCTGCTCGCTCGACCTCTCGTCGATGCGGGGGTCTCGTTGCGCCTGGTGCTCGGCGGGTTCGAGGCCTTCGCGACCGCGGGGTTGATGGCGGCGACGGCTTGGACGCTGCGTCCCCATGTCGGCCAGCGCCTGGCGATGGCGGCCGGGCTCGGGATTCTGTGCATCCTGCCCTGGCCCTATCTCCTGCCGCACGAGTGGCCGATCTTTTATCCGTGGGACACCCCGGCCATGGCCCTTCTCATGGCGGGGCTGGGGGCGATCGACCGGCGGCGATGGGGGCTTTCGCTGGGCATCGCCGCAGCGGCCGCGCTCAACCGGGAGAGTGCCATCCTGCTCCCGGTCGTCGCGGTGCTGTGGGTGCCACCGCGCGCCGAGGACTGGCGCCCGGCCCTGGCTCGAGTGGCCGGGCTCGTTGCGGTGGTCTTGTTCGTTCGTATGGGTGTCGCGCTGACCCTGCCCGACAACCCGGGGCCACCCGTTCACTTCACCATCGGTAAGGGTGAATATCGGGTGTTCAACAACCTGCGATGGTTGTCCGATCCGCTTCACGTGTTGGCGGCCATTCCCAGCCTCGCCGCGTGGCCCCTTTGTTGGCCGCTGATGAGATCGGCGGTCGCTCCACGCATGCGTCGTCTGTGGCTCGTCGCGTGGATGCAAACCGCCGGCCTCCTGCTCGTTGCGAATATCTACGAGCCGCGGGCATTCGGCGAAGTCTTGGTCCTGGCCTATGTGCCATCACTGGTGGGCGGGGCGCGCTGGTTGGGTCTGGGACCCGAACACGAAGCCCACGCCTCACCGCGATGGCTGAGGGTCGTCGACCGCCACGGGGCGTGGCTCGTTGCGTTGGCATTCATTGCGTTCGTGCTTGCGCTCCAACAGTGGAGCTTCTTGCC
Organism: Myxococcota bacterium; assembly: GCA_039028615.1. Taxonomy (GTDB): domain Bacteria; phylum Myxococcota_A; class Polyangia; order Nannocystales; family Nannocystaceae; genus Paraliomyxa. Next base: position 126,604 of record JBCCHT010000016.1, read on the forward strand.
CGTGGCTCAGTGGCCCATGCCTCGTTGACGAGGCGGGGCGCTCGGGCGCAGCCGAGCCGATGGACAGAGGAAAAGGTGATCGCGACGAGAGATGTGAAGACGTTTACGCGTTCTACCGATTGAACTACCGCCCCGAAGTGGTGGAGCGACCCGGACTCGAACCGAGAACCTCGTCATTGGAAATGTAGTCTTCACTGCATTCGCGATCGAAGATCGATGAAAAAGGTGGCTGCGACGAGGTGTTCGAAGAGACGGTCGGTAATGGATGTAGTCTCTTCGGGCATTCGCGGCCGAAGTCGTTGAAAAAAGGTGGCTACGACCAGGTGTTCGAGGAGACGCATTTTTCCGGATGTAGTCTCCCCGGGCATTCGTAGCCGAAGGGGTTCACAGGGCGATGGAGTCGATCTCGCCCACCCAGTGCTTGCTGTCGATCCCGTTGTCGATGAACGAGCCTACGAGGTCGAACACGGCGTCGGAGAAGCCGCCCACGTTGAGGATGTCGTCCCGCTCGGGGGCCTGGGTGTTGGGGTAGGGCTGGATGTCGATGCAGACCAACTTGGCCTTGGGGTTGCGACGCTTGTACTTCGTCCACTCGGTCATGACCTGCGTGCCGGGGTTCCAGCTGCGGGTCTCGTCGATCCACGACTGGTTGTCCGAGACGAAGACCACCAGGTCACCCGTGGCCTTTTGCGCGTTGAGCCGAGCCAAGGGGGCCGCGCACTTGGTGCCGCCGCTGGGCAGCGAGGCCAAGCGATTGGCGTTGGTCATGATGCTGTCGCGGGGGTTGAGGGGGCAGGGCTGGACGCGATCGTGGAAGGGCAGGACGTTGGTCTTAGGGTTGGTACGCAGGAACGCGGCGGCGATGAGGGCCGCGATGTCGATGCAGCGGACCACCGAGGTGGCGCCGGGGCGGTGACCGGTGGCGGCCGAGTGCATGGAGCCTGAGATGTCGGGCAGCACGTGCACGGTGCCCTGGGTGCGAGGCACGTTGGCCACCGCGATCTCCATGGCATCCTGCAGGGCTTCGCGAACGGGCAGCGGGACTCGCTCGTCGAGCTGGGTGTAGGCCACCATGAGCTGGTAGGGGAACACTCGGGCGCGACGCACCTCCTTGGGGGATGCGAGCCGTCGCGCGATCATGCGTACGGTGTCGGGGTTCTCGAAGACGCCGTGGCGGGCGAAGGTGTTGAGGTTCATGCGGGTCATCTGCCAGCCGGCATCGCGGGCGATCTGCGTCCACGCCGAGGTGTCGAGCGACAGCGCGGTGAGGAGCTGGAAGGGGACCTTGGGGATGTGCGTGGTGTGCCCGTTCTTGTACGCGAGGTAGTCCTTCACGATGGTGGGCAGGGCGTCGGGGTCGTGGGGGCGGCCCACGAGGTAGCCATACAGGGCCCGGCGCTCGGCGTCGGGAGGCGTGGGGTGGACCATCTTGATGACGTCGGCGAGCGAGGGGCTGGTGCCCACGCTGGCGCGCAGCAGGGCCGAGGCGGAGCGGTCACCAAGCCAGCGCTTGACCAGTCGCTTGGGGCGGCTACCGAGCGAGCGTCGGCCGGTCACGCCGCTGCGGAGGATCTGCACGAAGTTGCGCAGCATCTTGCCGTTGTCACAGACCCGGTCGAAGGCCGGCTCGAGCCAGTCGCTGCCGCGGCTGGCCAACACGGCCAAGAGCAACGCGGGCATGTCCTTCATGTGCGCCTTGGTCCGAGCGTAGATCGCCGTGCGAGCGATGAACGTATCGTCGATATCCTTGGTCAGCGCGAGCACCTCGTCGAGCTGATCGGCCTGCGAGGAGTAGTAGGTGTTGCCGAAGCAGCCCGTCGCGGCGTACTGCGCCAGCGCATGCTCGCTGTCGAGCCGGTAGGCCTTGCCACCGGCCTGGTTGATGGTGTTGGCGGCGGGGACTCGGCGGGCAGCGGAAGAGAACAGGTGCTTGTTGGCCATGATGGGCTCCGTTTCATGCCGCCGATGGGGCGGCCGACGCAGAGTTATTGAGCACGCACCGGGCCAACCGACGCCGAGTCTCGTCGGGTCGGGGCTATTTTCTAGTGATTACGGACCATTATGGGGTTCTGGAGAGTTCGCGTGGGCCGAGCGTTGTCGGTCTATTCATATCTATCTGTATCGCTTCGTATTGAACTGGAGCGCAGCTAGTCGCGAGGTAGATCCTTCCATTTCAGGTCGTACTTCGCCAGGTACTTGCGCAGCCGGTCCGCGTCGTTGACCGAAGTTCGAGCTCGACGCGACGCCGCAAAGAGGGTGCGGCCCGCCTCCGACAGGGTGCGGCTGCGTCGGCAGACCCGGAGCACTGCCGCCAGCTGTACTCGATCGAACAGGTCCAGATCATCGAACGCATCCGAGCCCAGGGCCTCGTCGATGAGCTCCCGGTCGCCGCTGTCGGCTTGCCCGCGATTCCAGCTCTTCTCGAGCCGTGCGCGCTCGGCCTCGACGACGCTGCGGTTGATTCGCCCGCCCGGCGCGAGCGTGGCCATGCGTTCCACCGCGGCCGAAAAGTCCCGGAAGTTGCCCTTCCAGGCGGCGGCGGGCGAGGTGGCAAAGCGCAAGAAGGTCTGCCGGGCCTCCTTGTTGAAGGTGACGCGAGCGTTTTCTCGGGCGGCGTAGCGGGACAGCTCGTACTCGAGGTTGGGGGCGATGTCCTCGGGCCGCCGGGCGAGCCCCGGAAGCTCGAAGCTCCACAGGTTGATCCGTGCCAGCAGATCCTCGCGGAAGCGGCCCTTGTCCACCGCCTCGCCCAGGTCGCGGTTGGTGCCCGCGATGAGCTGGAAGTCGCTGTCGACCTCGCGATCGCTGCCCACGGGGAGGAAGCGCTTGTCCTCGATGGCTCGCAGCAGCATGGCCTGTTCATCGAGGCCGAGTTCGCCGATCTCGTCGAGAAAGAGCACGCCATCGTCGGCGCTGCGCAGCACACCCGGTCGGTCCTTCACCGCGCCCGTGAAGGCTCCCTTGGCGTGGCCGAAGAGCATCGACATGGCCTGGTCGCCCCGGAGCGTGGCGCAGTTGATCTCCACGAATTTGCCGCGAACCTGCTTGCGTTGGCTCTTGAGATCGAAAATCCGCCGCGCCAGCCGGGTCTTGCCCGCCCCCGTCGGCCCGGTGAGCAGCACGGGGGAGCGCGAGCCGATGGCCACGTGCTCGATCTGGGCGATCAGCTCGTTGAAGGCCTTGTTCTTGGTGTCGATGCCTGCCTTGAGGAACGACAGCCCCTCGCGCTGGTCCTGGCGAAAGCGCGAGGCGATCTGGTCGTACTTGCTGAGGTCGAGGTCGATGATGCGAAAGGTGCCCGGCCCGTCGGCGTTGGTGCGCCCGCCCGGCGGCGAGCTCTGGATCAGCCGGGCCGGCAGCTCGCGCGACTCGGTGAGCAAGAACCAGCAGATCTGCGCCACGTGGGTGCCCGTGGTGATGTGCACGAGGTAGTCCTCGGAGGTGCGGAAGCGATACGCTCGGGTAAAGTCGAGCAGCGCGGCGTAGACCTCCTCGAAGTCCCAGGGGTCCTCGAACTCCAGCTGGTGGTGTCGAACCTCCGTCTCGGGCGAGATCTGGGCGATGTCCTCGGCAACGGTATCGGCCAGGCGCGTGAACTGGGACTGACCGAGCAGCTCGAAGCGCGAGACCAACAAGTCCTCGTGGCGGCATACATCGACGGTGGGGCGCCACCGATTCCAACGCTTCGCACCACGGCCGGCATCGAGGGTAGGACCGAGCAGGCCGAGCACGACGACCGGTTTGGGGCTTCGGGACGCCATGCCCGAGTATTATCCATTTCGATAAATTACGGTATGGAGAGATATGGGAGGGGCTCGGGCGATTATCTAAGTATTTGAAAATACTCGAAGGGAGGCGTGGCTCGGGTCCTGCTCTTAGTTCGGGTGTCCCACGGACCAAGGAACCGATGATGGAGACCCAGACCAAGACCCCGACCCAGTACAAGGTGATGAGCGAGACCGGCGGTGTGCCCGTGAAGCACTGGACCCGCGGCGTGCCGGTCGAAGACGCGGCCCTGCGCCAGCTGTCGAACCTGGCCCGGCTGCCCTTCATCCACCGCTGGGTCGCCGCCATGCCGGACGTGCACGTCGGCGTCGGTGCGACCATCGGCAGCGTCGTGCCGACCAAGGGCGCGATCATTCCCGCGGCGGTCGGCGTGGATCTCGGCTGCGGCATGATGGCGGTGCGGACCTCCCTGCGGGCCGCGGACCTGCCCGACTCGCTCGGTCACGTGCGGGCGGCCATCGAGGCCGCGGTCCCGCACGGCCGTAGCGGCGACCGTCGTCGCCGGGATCGCGGTGCATGGGGGACCCCGCCCACCGCGGTCGCCAAGGCCTGGACCGACACGCTGGCGACTCGCTTCGACGCCATCACGACCAAGCACCCCAAGATCCGACAGAGCAACAACCTCGTGCACCTGGGCACCCTCGGTACGGGCAACCACTTCATCGAGCTGTGCCTCGACCAGGCCGATCGCGTGTGGGTGATGTTGCATAGCGGCTCGCGCGGCGTCGGAAACCGCATCGGCAGCTACTTCATCTCGAAGGCCAAGGAGGACATGAAGCGATGGTTCGTGAACCTGCCCGATGCCAACCTGGCCTACTTCCCCGAGGGCACCAGCCACTTCGAGGACTACTGCGAGGCGGTGACCTGGGCGCAGGACTTCGCGCGGACCAACCGCGAGCTGATGATGGCGGCCACGCTGCAGGCGCTCCAGCAGGTGTCTTCGTTGCCCCCGTTCACGGCCGATCTCGAGGCGGTGAACTGTCACCACAACTACGTCGCGCGCGAGCGCCACTTCGGTGCCGACGTCTGGGTGACCCGCAAGGGCGCGGTTCGGGCCGGCGAAGGCGAGCTGGGGATCATCCCCGGCAGCATGGGCACGCGCTCGTATATCGTCCGCGGTAAGGGTAACCGCGACAGCTTCTGCTCGTGCAGCCATGGTGCGGGCCGCAAGATGTCGCGGACGGAGGCCAAGCGCCGGTTCACGCTCGAGGATCACATCGAGGCCACCAAGGACGTGGAGTGCCGCAAGGATGAGGCCGTGATCGACGAGACGCCCGGCGCGTACAAGTCCATCGACGACGTGATGAAGGCGCAGTCCGACCTCGTCGACATCGAGCATACGCTCCGCCAGGTCGTGTGCGTGAAGGGTTAGGATGACCACGATGAGCCAGACTGCAATCGTCGTCGACGGCTCCGAGGGGGAGGGCGGAGGGCAGATCCTCCGCTCTTCCCTCGCGTTGTCGCTCGTGACCGGGACGCCGCTTCAGATCCGCGAGATCCGGGCGCGGCGACGCAAGCCCGGGCTGATGCGCCAGCACCTCACCGCGGTTCGAGCCGCGGCCGAGGTCGGCGGGGCCACGGTCGAGGGGGACGAGCTGCGTTCGCTTCGGCTGAGCTTTTCGCCCGGCACGGTGAAGGCCGGGGAGTATCGGTTCTCGGTCGGCACTGCGGGCAGCATCACCCTGGTGCTCCAGACGGTGCTCTGGCCGCTGCTGCTCGCCGAGGGGCGCTCGACCGTGGTGCTCGAAGGCGGCACCCACAATCCCATGGCGCCACCCTTCGACCACGTGCAGCGGAGCTTGCTCCCGCTGCTGCGGCGAATGGGGGCCAGCGTCGAGCTCGAGCTGCGGCGTCCGGGGTTCTATCCCGCAGGTGGAGGCTGCATGATCGCGACGATCGACGGTGGTCGTTCTTTGTCGCGACTCGACTGCCTCGAGCGGGGGTCGCTCCAGGGCGTTGTCGCGCGAGCCCAGGTCTCGGAGCTGCCCGTGTCCATCGCGCGACGGGAGCTCGCGGTCGTGCACGAGCGACTGGGCTGGACGCAGCGGGAGCTTCACGTCGAGCGCATCGATGCGCGGGGTCCCGGCAACGTGCTGATGCTCGAAGTGACCCACGAAGGTGGCACCACCGTGGTCTCTTCGTTCGGGGCCAAGGGCGTCACCGCGGAGCAAGTCGCCGAAAACGGCATCGCCGAGCTCGATCGCTTCCTCGCGGCGCAAGTCCCGATCGACTCCCACTTGGCCGATCAGCTGCTCATCCCCATGGCGCTCACGGGCGGAGGGAGCATGCGCAGCACCAAGCCCACCATGCACACACGAAGCAACGCGGCGCTGATCGAGCGGTGGCTGCCGGTCTCCATCGGGTTCACCGAGCAGGCCTGCGGGGCGTGGCAGATCGAGGTGGCGCCGCGCGGCGCCACGAAGTGAGCTAGGGCCCCGACCCCAGGCTCAGCGACACTCGGCCCGGCACGCCTTCAGAGCGGCCGGGTCGAACGGGGCATCGGCGAGCTCGATGGTCTCGGGCACGGCGCACTGCAGATCGCAGGGCATGGTGCGTCGGCGCGGCCGAAGCTCGCGAGGGTCACCCTCGCGCCGCCCCTCGAGCACGCCGTATTGCCCCGATTTTTTCCACTGGGCGCCGCGCTGCTGCCAGCTGCCGACCAGGCGCTCTCCATCGAGCGCGAACACGAAGCGCTTGGGCGTGCCGACGCCCGACTCGCTGCGTGCATCGAAGGACCCGGCGAAGCCGAAGGCCTGGGCGTCCTCGCCCCGCTCCAGCGGGGCCGTGCCCCGCTGCTTGCGAGCGTCGGTCAGCTCCTCCGCGCCCGTGCGTCCCACCTTGGTGAGCGAGGCCTCGGCTTTGCAAGCGTCGACCTCGATCTCGATCTCGTAGTAGCCCCGCATGCCGCGGCGCTTCTTGTTGCGGGCCCCGGTCGTCACCGTGGTGAAGACCCACTGCCCCTTCAGGGCGTCGAGCTCGGGGCACGCCGAGGACGAGCCGTCGGAGGCCTTGCCGCTGTCGGCTGTCTCGTCCGTGCTCGAGTCGGAGCTCGCGAGCATCACTCCGACGCCGATACCCGCGAGGACCAGGACCCCCGCTGCGATGCCCATCCACAACCGAGTGGCGCCTGGTTCGGCCGGCGTCGGCCCGGGCGTGGGTTCGGGCTTGGGCGGTGCGGCCTGCGGCGCCGAGCCGCATTCTCTACACGTGGTGGCTCCCGCTTCCCATCGGGCCCCGCATAGTTCGCATCGTGCGTCCACGGTGAGGGCAAGGGTAATCGACCCCGCTCGCCGACCCAAGGACTGCCGCGGTCAGGCGCCGACCCCAACTCACGGATCGGCCATTGCCATCGAGCGGCCGGCTACACCAAGCGGATCCCGTAGTCGGATCGCAGCTGATGCAGGGGCACGTCGAGCTTGGACTCCCACTCGTGCAGGACCCACTTGCGGGTCATCTTGCGGCCCATCCACATGGCCTTGAGCACCCGGGGGACGGAGCGGAGCGACGCCACGAAGAGTTTCCAGTAGCCGATCTCCGCGATGAACTCCTTGAAAAACTGCTTTTGTGCGTCGCTGCGGAAGTACGACAGAAGCTCGCTCAACTTGGCGTCGGTGCCGACGAGGGTCCAGGTGTCGGCGAGGGTCTCGTCGCCCAGCGAGGTGTCGAGCCCGAACAGCACGTGGCATGCATCATGAGCGGCGAAGAAGGGGCCGAGGTCGCCGAGCTTCGCTTCGATCTCCTCTGGGTCGAACAGGTCGGGGTTTGCAGCGTGATACTCGGCCAGCCCCTCGCGCAGCGTCTGCGTCGAGCTCGGGTCTTGGTATCGGCATCGCGTGCGCAGGGCCGATGCGGGGGCATGCACCATCTCCATCAAATCGTTCTCGTCTTTCTCGGCGGTGTTTCAGACCACCTGGTCTAATCTTAAGACCAGGCGGTCTAATTTCAACTCGTTTGAAGGCGAGAATCCATTTTGGTGTTTGATTTCAGATATTTGTGGTCAGTTTGTGAGCTGGGCCGGCGAGCGGTGACGTCGGGGTGCGCAATGTACGTCTGCAACCCCGGTTCGCAGCGGACGTCGTTGGTGTCGGACTCATGAACGGCTTCGTCTATCGCTCGATTTTCGCCTCGATGTTGGCCTCGCTCGCGGTGGGCTGCGTGGACGAACCCATGCAGCCGCGCCCCGCGGACGGGCCTGCCGATGGCGAGGAGATGACCACCGGGATCACGACGTTCTCGACCATGACCGACCCGACCAACGGTGACGTCACTGCGAGCGCGGGTGACGAGGACTCGGGCACGGACGGAGGCACGGACGAGGGCGACGACGAGTCGACCACCAGCGGGAGCGACGAGAGCGGAGACGAGGGCGACGACGAGACCGGGACGGACACCGCCGAGGTCGAGGACGACACGATCTACGAGATCCAAGACGGCACGATCCCCTCGGGCACCGAGGTCGACGTGCGCGGCGTGATCGTCACGGGCGTGGCCAACAGCGGCTTCTTCGTGCAGGAGCCCTTTGGCGGCGAGTACGGCGGCGTCTATGTCTACACCGAGACCCCGCCGACCGTGCTCGTCGGCGACGAGGTCGACCTGCGGGGCATCGCCGCCGAGTTTGGAGAGCTGACCGAGATCGACATCAGCCGCGGCATGGTCAGCCCGACCGGTGTGCAGGACGTCATCCTCAGCCCGGCTCCGATCGCGTTGTCCGAGATCAGCGGAGGCGCGGGCGAGCCCTGGGAAGGGGTTCTGGTCCGCATCGAAGGCATGCCGCTGTCCGTGGTGGCGCTGCCCGGCTCCTCGGAGTTCGACGTCGGCGGAGCGGGGCCGGAGACGGTGCGCATCGACAACTTCCTCTACAACGTGTTCGACGTGCCCGAGACCTACGTGGACTTCGGGGTCGACGCGGGATTCATGGCGATCAACGGGCCGCTCAACTTCAACGGGGGCGAGTTCAAGGTCGCTCCGCGGAGCGCCGAAGACCTCGAGGGCTACGTGCCCGGCCCCGGCCTCGCGGGCACCTCGGTCGAGGACCTCGTCCCCGGCGATCTGGTGATCACCGAGCTGATGTACGACCCGGGCTGCTCCAGCGACACCTGCGAGTGGATCGAGATCTACAACGCGTCCGGCCTCGAGGTGAACCTGTTCGGGCTACGGATCCAAGACAGCGCGCTGTCCGAGGCCACCCAGGGCGTGATCATGGACGACCTGTTGCTGGCCGACGGCGAGTACGCGGTGTTGGCTCGCGGTGATGCGGCGGGGTGGCCCTACGCGGTGGCGCCCACCGCCTACTACGGATCCAACCCCGGCCTGAACAACACGGGTGACTTCGCGGTGTTGGCCAACTCGACCGAGGTTCTCGACCAGACGGCGACGTACCCCAACCTCGGCGCGGCGGACGATGGCATCTCGTGGAAGCTCGATCCCACGATGATCGACGGGGTCGCCAACGACATGGCCGCCAACTGGTGCCTGTCCACCGTCGTGTTCGACAGCCCCGGGGGCAACGACGAGCTCGGCTCGCCGGGGGCGGCGAACGAAGCGGGCTGCTAGGGCTCAGGCCGAAGCCGCAGCGTCGACCGGCACAGGCTTGAGCACGCCTGCGCGAAGTAGTCGGGTCACCAATACGCGCTTCGAGCCTTCGGTGACCGAGTCGGGGAGCTCGTCGACCTCGAAGCTGCCGTCCGCGTCGGCGATGAACTCGAGGGCGGCCGCCACCTGTCGTGGGGCGCGGATGGTCGCGGCTGGCTCGCTGCCGGGCCAGGCGAAGGAGACATGCTCACCCGTCGTCTCCACCACGCAGTCGATGCCTTCGCGCTTGCGGACTCGCGTACCGCCATCGACCTCGGTGTGCAGGGCGGTCTGGAGGTCGAGCTGTCCGTCCCGGAGCGGAGCGTCGGGCAGGCGCGTGCGCTGAATCAGTGCCTCGAGTGCGCTCGCATCGAGGTTCTCGGCACAGCGAGCGAACAGTCGTCGGGCGTGCTCGGCTTGATCGGCCAGATCGAGCGGCACCGAGCGACGCAGCTCGGGGTCGGTCTGTGCCATGTCGAAGAGCATGTCCGCCATGACCTCGTGCCATTGCGGGCGGTGGATCCCGATGGTCAGGTGCAGCGACTGCTCTTGCTGGGCGCTGACGTCGTGCACGGTGCCGCGCGGGAGGTAGAGGAAGTCACCGGGGGAGAGCACCAGATCGTGGGTGGGCTCTGCCTCCCCGAGCGGCTGCTTGAACACGGCCTTGCGCGGCTTGACGGGCAGCTCTGCGCCCTCGCCGTACAGGCGCCATCGCTTGGTCCCCGCGATCTGCAGGACGATCACGTCCATGTAGTCCCAGTGCGGGGCCAGGCCCTGGGTGCCGCCGGGGGTGAGGTAGAAGCCGATGTCGACGCGGGCGCCGAGCGTGCGGCCCAGGTTGCGGGCGAGCTTGCCCAGCGCGCGGAACTGGTTCTCGATGCGGTAGCCGACCACGGTGTCGCCGGCCAGGTGGCGATCGCGGATCCAGCTGGCGATCGTCACTTCGCGCTGTCGGGAGCCGAAGCCCGGGAGCGCGCGGAGGTGGGGTGGAGATTGGCGTTGCCCGTCCCGAAAGACACCGAAGCGATCGTCCGACGACAAGTAGCCTCGCGTCAGGAGATCGTCGACGTCGTCGAGATCGAAGAGCCCCTCGAAGCGCCCGGTGTCCCCGCTGACATGCAGCGGCGCACGCTCGAGAAACTCGTCGACGAAAGTCGCAGCGGTATGCGGAGCGAGGAGGTCGTCGAGATCGAGGGAGTGGGCGTGGCTCATCGGGATACGGTGGGGCGGTGACGGAGTCGTGGGAACGCGTTGTGGGAGAAGTACGGCGCGGTGGCGAACGAGTTGTTCACCACCGCGATCCAGGCGTTAGATGTGCGCCCAGTGGCCGTCCCAGTTGTGCACCGACAGGGGCTTCGGCGGGCCGATGGGGCGCGGCGAGGCGGTCGGGGTGGGGGCCCCACCCACGACGCTCTCCAGCATCTCGTCGGTCAGCTCGAAGGGCTCGGCGGCGGTGGAAGTCTTGGGGGCTTTGTCTTTGTCAGTCATCGCTTGGGGTAGAGCCGCGAGTCGGCTTCTGGATCAGCGAAAAACCGAAAAAAACGACGAGGCCTACCAAAGCCGTAGGAGCTTGCTGCCGTGAAGCAGCGTCGCGACGACCAGGACCGCCAAGAACAGCGGTTTTCGGGTCTTGTGGCGGAGGCCGTGCCGACCGAGCCAGGCGCCCACGAAGCCGCCCAGCAGCGCGACCAGGTGGAGCGCGCGCTCGTCGACCCGGGCGCGCTTGCTTCGGCCCTGCTCGTTCGAGCCCGCCTTGGCCGCCCACTTGTCGATGGCGTAGAGCATGAAGGCGGCGACGCCCCACGCGGCAACCCAGGCGAGGTGATCGTGCCCTTGCCACCACGGACGGGTCGCTGCGAGCAGGCTCACCGCGACGAGGGTCGTGAGCGTCAGCGAGACGGTCACGCCCAAGCCCCACCGACGGCCTCGCTTGCGATCCGCGATCAGGAACGCGACCAGGCCGAAGGGAGGCAAGAGCCACAACGCGACGACCCAGCCGAGCTTGTGCTTGGCCGGGCGTCTGGAGCGGAGCACCGACCCCGTCGCGTCGCCGATCCACCACAGGACCAGCACACCGAGGGCGACGAGGATGAGATCGGGTTCGGGCATGGCGGCGAGCGCCGCCGATCATGCCATGCCGAGGCTATTGCTTGGACAAGGTGCGGCAGAAGATCCGCAGGCGACGGATCTTGCCGTTGCGCGTGTCGTACTTGAGCTTGAGCCCGCTCATGACGTGCTGATCGGGGCACTGCAGCTGGGTCAACGGACCGATCCAGAAGGTGCTGCCGTGGAGTGGCGCCCACCCGGTCCAGTCGGGCGAGCTGTAGCTGCCCAGGAACCCACCGACCTGCTCGGAGACCTTCAGGATGCGGAACGACTTGATGTACGCGTCGTAGGGTCCGGCCTCGAAGAACACTCCAATGGGGTACTCGTCGGGATCGGTGATCGCGATGGTCTCGCCCGGCAGCCGATGGTTGCCGCTATAGACCTCGTCCGTCGCGGTGGTGGAGGTCTGGAGGAAGTCGCCGTCGATGTTCTCGTACTCGGTGCACGTACCCTCGAGGCGGGCGATGAAGTTGTCGAGGTTGCTCGTCGGCTCCTTGTAGGCGCGCAGATCGGTCAGCAGGAAGTTGGGTCCGTGGTCGGCGTTGCAGAACACCCGCTTCCACGACGACAGGCTCGTGGTCTTGCCCGAGTCCCACTCCTCGGTCACCGCAGTCTCGCCCAGCACCCACTCCTCCACGTCCTCGTCGTCACCCGGCCAGGGCCACGGGTGGGGGAGTGCCCCGGGGACGCCCGGGAACGGGTTGGTGGCCTCCAGCGGGTCGACTTCGAGCACGAGATCGTCGATGGGCTGATCGTCGCCCGTGGGCTCGAGCTCCATCGCATCGATCTCGAGATCGAGGTCGCTCTCGGCGACGCAGCCGAAGGACAGCAGGATCATCAGGGGCAGGGCAGAGCGGGGGCGCGTGTGCATGGCTTCGTCTTCCAACCCGCTAGAGATGCGCGCCCGGGTTTCGGATCACGAGCAACGGCGTCACCGTAGTGAGAAACCGCGATCGGGGTTTGCCCCGGAGTAGGCCGCTCGGCCGGGGTCGTTCGTTACCCCGCCTCGGAAGGCCGGGTGGTACGGTGCGTCCATGCGTCGGGTCTCGCTCGCCATCTCGCTCGTCGGAGGTCTCGTGTCGTGCAATCGGGCTCCGGTCACGAACCCGCCCGACCTCCCCGCAGAGGCTGCGAAGGACGAGACCCCCGAAGAGGCCGCCCCCGCAGAAGCGGAGAAATCACCGTCGCAGGTCCTCTCGGAGCTGCACCACACCGACGTCGAGGTCGACGATTCCATCTCGATGCCCGATGGCTTCATCGTCGCCTATACCTACGGTCGCATCGCCGCCCAGCTGGGAGAGCTTCGCGAGGACGGCATCGACCTGAAGGCCGAGATCGACGAGGAGACCGCGCGCTGCGAGTCCGAGCGGGCCGCGATGGAGGAAGGGGAGCGAGAGTGGGTCGAGATGGAGGGGCGCACCTGCGAAGAGGAAGCGCTGGCGTCGGTCCTCGACGACGAGGGCGCCTCGATGGAGTGCGAGAGCTTCGGGCTCGCCTACTTCGATCTCCAGGGCGCGCTGCTTCACGATGAAGAAGGGCCCGATGAGTGCGTGGCCGGGGTGGTCGCGTTCGACCTCGAGACGATGCCCGGCAACGACACGCCCGTGCTGCTGGTCGTCACTTCGATCGGCAACTATGGCCACTACACTCGAGGCGGCTGGGGCTTCGTGAAGGAGTGGGAGCAGCTCGAGATCATGCAGCCCCGGTTCGAGGACGACGGCTTCTTCCTTCCGCTGGTCGAGGCCGAACTCAATGCCGAAGAAGACGGCGGGAACTGCTCTTCGGGCGTCCACGCCGGGTACGTGTTTTCGGAAGAAGGGCACCTGGACGTCTACCGGCAGGACTGGGACGACTGCGAGCAGGAAGAGTGCATGATGGAGCTGGAGGAGGCCTCCGAAGACGGCGACTACGACGAGGCCGAGTGCGAGCCGCCGATCGAGGTCGAGCGCAACGAATGGGACCCGAAGGAAGCCGAGTTTCTGGGCTGGGAAGATAAGGACGAAGAAGACCCGGTCATCCCCAGCAACGTGCACAAGTAGCGCCCGGCGGGCCTACCTGCGCGACGTCACCAGGATGAACATCGCTGGGGTCGCCACCATCGCGAAGAGCGTCCCCGCGAGCAGGCCCCCGATGATCGCGCCCGCGAGCGGGAACCACTGCGGGTTGGACAGGGCCAGGGGCACCATGCCGACGAGGGTGGTGAGGGTGGTCGAGAGGATCGGTCGCAGGCGGCCAGCGGCTCCCACCGCGGCGGCGCTCTCGATCGAGTGACCGTCGCGCCGCAGCTCGTTCATCGACGAGATCATGACGATGGCGTTGTTCACCACGATCCCGATCAGCGAGATGATGCCGATGAGGCCGGGGAACGAGATCGGCTCGCGGAAGACGACGAAGAACACCAGCGTGCCCGTGAGCGACAGCGGGACCACGAACATCATGGCGAAGGGCTGGCGGAACGAGTCGAACTGGATCACCAGCACGGCGAACACGAGGAACGCGGCGAGCCCGAGCATGCGAAAGGCGGAGCCGAAGGTCTCCGCTTGGCTCTCGGCCTCGCCCGCCTGGGCGAAGGCAATGCCGGGGTGCTCCTTGGCGAGCACGTCGAGCCGCGGCTGGAGCTGCTCGAGCACCTCGCCCGCGGTCACCCCGGACACGCGCGCGGTGACGCTGACCGCTCGACGCCCGTCGTAGTGGGTGATGGCCAGCGGTGCGTTGACCAGCTTGGCCATGGCCAGTTCCCGCAGCGGCACGGGCCGCCCTTCGTTCGACATGACCGTGAGGGCGAAGGCCTCCCACTGATCGGTGGGCCCACCCGGCTTGCCCTTGCGGCTGGGCCAGGCGGTGCCGACCCGAACTTCGAGGTCGTCGCGTCCTTGCCCCAGCGGGAACTTCATGGCCTCGTCTTCCGCGAAGCCCAGGCGGACCTGAGAGGCGAAGTCGCCGATCGAGATCCCGAAGAAATCGAGGGCCTCGAGATCGGGGGCGATTTCCAGGGTGGGGCGGACCTGGCCGAGGTTGTCGTCGATGTCCACAGCGCCCGGGATCTCGGCGAGCGCCTGCCGTACCTGCCCCGCCGTCTTGCGCAGGGCATCGAGGTCATCCCCCATCACCAAGACCTCGATCGGCGAGTCGGCGCCGCCCTGGGCCTGCGGGGAGTAGGTCATCAGCGAGCCGGGGCAGGCCCGCAGCGCGGTGGCGAGCTCGGAACGCAGCGGCTCGAGGTACGCCACCGAGATCTGGTCGCGGTCGTCCTCGGGGGTGAACTTGGCGGAGAACCCGATGATGTAGGTGTCCTCCTCCGGGCGCAGAGTCGAGGAGATTCGTGTTCGGGTGAAGGGCGACGCCCGGCCCACGAACTTGGTCACCGACTCGAGGTACGGCTTGCCGCGCAGCTGTTCGCCCACCTGGTCGGCGCAGCGCTGCGACAGCTCGAGCCCCGCGTCGGCCGGCATGATGATGCTTATGCCCAGGTTGCGACCGTCGGTGTCGGGGTACAGCTGGGAGGGCAGCGTACCCGCGGCGACCACCGAGGCGAGGAACATTCCCATGCAGCCGACGGCGACCAGCACCGCCCGCACCCGGCTCTTCACGACCACGCGGCTGATGAACTTCTCGAGCGAGTCCGAGGCGCGGCTGGTGATCTGGTCGATGCGACTCGGGGCGCGAGCGGCCGGCTTGTTGGGCAGGACGAGCTGTGAGATCGGCACGCAGATCAGCAGCGCGACGACATAGCTGAGCACCAGGCAGATGATGGCGGTCAGCGGAATGAAGCGAATGAACTTGCCGTCGCTACCGCCGATGGCCATCAGGGGCGCGAGCGCAAAGATGGTGGTGAGCTGTCCCGCCAGGGCGGGCATGGCATAGGTGCGGATCGTGGAGACGGCCGCAGTGGCGAAGCCCTCGCCGCGCTCGTAGATCGCGGCGTGCATGCCCTCCATCATCAGGATGAACACGTCGACCAGCAGGCCGAGGGCGAGGATCATGCCGATGACGATGAGGTCGTTGAGCGTGTAGCCGAAGGCCCAGATCACGCCCAGCGTGGCGAGGAAGGTGACGGGAATGGCGAGCCCCGCCACGATTGCCTCGCGCCAGGTCAGGGCGATGAGCAGCACCACGAAGACGGCGGCCATCGCTTGCAAAGCGTTGCGGAAGCCGTCACCCAGGGAGTCCTCGATGTCGACGGACTGGTCGGAGGTGATGCGGTACTGCAGACCCTGCGGCCACGAGGGGCCTTGGCGGGCCGCTTCGAGCTCGGCCTTGACCGCCTGGGCGACCGCGATGGCATCGGCCCCGGACAGGCGCGTCACCGAGACATCGACGGCGGAGGCGAAGGGTTCACCGCCCGTGCTGATGAAGGCCCGGGAGCGCTCGCGCTCGAGACCGAACTCGATGTCGGCGACCTCCGAGAGTCGGACGACCCGGCCGGTGCCCATGCGCGCGACCGGAGTCTGGCGCAGCGCTTCGAGGGTCCGCATACGCCCGCGCATGACCAGCACGATCGAACCGGTAGTGGCCTCGTAGCGATCCCAGGGTTGGTCGCGGTTGGCATCGACCAGGCGCGAGCGCACCGTGCTGCCCGACAGGCCCAGGGCAGCCAGTCGCGATGGCAGCAAGCGCACCCGCACGACCTCGTCGCGCTGGCCCGAGATGGAGACCTCGTTGACGCCCTTGATGTTCTCGAGTCGGCGCTCGAGAGCGTCTAGGGCCTGACCGCGGGCGATCTCGTCGACCTCACCGTAGAGCGACAGCGAGATGATCGGCGCGTTGTTGACCGAGATTTCGCTGATGCGTGGTTTCTCGACGTCGCTGGGGAGGTCCGCCTCGGCCGCGGACACCCGCGCGCGCAGGCGGGCCATGGCCGACGCGATGTCCTCGTCGGCCTCGAACTCCACGGCGATGACGCAGAAGGAGTCGAAGGACGCACTCTGCATCTTGCGGAGGCCTTCCATGGCCTTGAGCTCCGTCTCGAGCTCCGCCGCGACCTGGTTTTCGATGGTCTCCGGGTCGGCCCCCGGCCACTCGACGACGACGGTGGCCTGCGGAATCTCGAGGTCGGGCGTCGACTCTCGAACCAAGGAGCCATAGCCGAGCCAGCCGGCCATGACGAACGCGCAGAGCAACAGGATCGCGAAGGTCGGGCGCAGCAGCAGGAACGAGGTCATGCGGGAGGGAGGCGCCGTCATTCCTTGGCCTCCGGTTGGGGCGGCGGCGCGTCGGGGACGATGTCTTCGTCGCCGATGCGCGCCACGTCGACGCGGCTGCCATCACCCAGGCTCCGACGGCCTCGGGTCACGACCAGCTCTCCCTTGGCCAGGCCGCGGACGATCTCCGCGCGGTCGACCCCGGAGAGACCCAGCGTCAGCTCGCGTCGCTCGGCTTTGTCGCCGCCCTCGGGCACGACGAACGCGAACGAGTGTTCGTCCTCGCGGATGAACGCGTTGAAGGGGACCGCGATGGCATCCTCGGAGGACTCGGTGAGGATGAAGCAGCTGGCGAACTCGCCGTCGCGCAGACGCTCGGGCCGTTGGTGGACCCTCACCTTGACCAGGATGGAGCGGGCGCTGGGGTCGACCGAGGGGCTGACGGCAAACACGGAGCCCCGAGTCACCAGTGCTTCGGGGCGGACCGCAGGGTCGTTGGCTTGGGACAAGGTGGCCACGTCCTGCCCGGTGAGCACGAACGCGGGCTGGCCCACGCGAACCTGAGCTGCTTCGTAGGCGGGCAGCTCCACCTCGATCTCGAACTGCGAGGGATCGATGACCACCACCGGGGCGGTGCGCAACTGCTGGCCGGGATCCGGGCTGACCTGCGCGCCGAAGTTGTAGTCGCCTTCCTTGATGTTGATGGCGGCCACGACCCCGTCGAAGGGCGCGAAGATCCCCGCGCGCTCTTGGGCGATCTCGGAGCGCTTGACCTGGGCCTTTTGTGCTTTGGCCCCCGACTTGGCCGAGCGGAGGCCCGACTTGGCCGAGTCCACCGCACTACGGGCGGTGGAGACCCGCGTCTGGGCGTTGTCGACCTCGTTCTGCGTGCCCGTGCCCGACTTCAGCAGCGACTGGGCGGTGGCGAGGTCTCGCTCGGCCGCCTCGAGCTCGGCCCGGGCCGTCTTGAGCTGAGCCTCCGACGAGAGCCACTGCCCCTGCGTGCGCTGCAGCTCGGCGCGGTTGGCTTCCACGTTGGCGAGCACGTCGCGATCGTCGACCTTCGCGATGAGCTGACCGAGCAACTCGTCGGGCGCGGGGCCTTCGACCGGGTCGCCCGGGCGCAGCTCCCCGCCGTTGGGTCCGCGCGCGACGTAGCTGACCTTGCCCTCGAGCTGGAAGTACAGCGCCTTGCGGCGCACGGCGACCGCGGTGCCTTGCCCGAAGACCCACGAGTACACCGTTCGTTTCTCGGCCCGCACCGCATGGACCACGGTGGCTGCTCCCGCGGCGGGTGGAGGCGGGGGCTCGGCTTCACCACACGCTGCGAGCAGCAGGAGGGTCGTCCATGCGACTTTCAGGCGACGCATGGGCAGCACAGTACCGCGGAACGCCCCCTTCGCTCCGTCCCGCGGCAACGATGTTCGACTGCAAGTTTCGCCGCCCGCGCGGCATACTGGGCCGAGGTCGATGAACCGGGCGAGGACGGCGGTCAAATTCGCGAGCGGCGTCGCGGCAGCGGGCCTGCTCGCGTGCGCGGGTTCGCCGGCGACTTCGCCTCCGCCCTCGTCTCGAGCACGGGTCGAGATCGATCTGGCGGCCGAGCCCGACGATCGACGAGCGTGCGGGCGGTGCCACGCGGAGATCATGGCCGAGTGGCAGGCCTCGGAGCATCGCAGCGCGTGGAGTGACCCGGTGTTCCAGTCGGGGTACGCGGTCGATCGGCAGCCGGAGTGTCGTCAATGCCATGCGCCGTTGAACGCCGAACCCCGAGACCCACTGCCCTCGTCGGTGGCGGCTCGCAACGGGGTGTCGTGCCGCTCGTGTCATGCCGCGCAGGGGCACATCGCGGGACCCGGCTCGGGTCGAGCCCACGGGGGACCCGTCGCGGCGGAGTGGGGGACGAGCACCGCCTGCCGGGGCTGCCATGAGTTCGACTTTCCCCGGCCGACGCCGGAGCGCCGCGCCGTCTTCGACCCGCGCGAGCCGATGCAGCGGACCGTGTCGGAGTGGGCGCAGTCGGGTACGGACTCCACCTGTCAGGACTGCCACATGCCCTGGCGGATCGGCGAGGACGGAGGTCGCTACCGTAGCCATCGCATGCGAGGCATCGATGACGCGGAGTTCATGGCCTCGGCGGTGCAGGTGCAGCTGCGGGCGAAGATCGTCGGTGATGAAACGGTGGTCGAGGCCGAAGTCCACGCCGAGACCCTCGGTCATGCCTTTCCGACCGGCGACATGTTTCGGGTGGCCGAGCTCGCGGTGTGGCCCGTCGGGCAGTCGGAGCAGGCGAAGGGGCTCGAGATGCGCCGCGAGTTCGGGACCGTGGCGCGGCTCGACGACGAGGGCGTGATGCAGGCGTGGGGGGCCGAGGTTCGGGACACGCGGCCCCGGCCGGGCCGCCCCGTGCGACGGACGTTGCGTTTTGCCGGGGCGCACCCCGAGCTGTCGTGGAGCCTGGTGCATCGACGCATGCCGACCGAGCAGGCTCGAAGCCAAGGCTTGGTCGAGGTCAACGAGCGGGCGATCGCCCATGGGCGCGTGTCGGCGACCTCCGAGTGACGACCCGCCTCGAACGCGTTATACGAGAGCGGATGGACGCCGCCGCGAACGCATCGATCGAAGAGATCCTCGAGTACTGGTTCGGCACGCTCGAAGGCCCCGCCGACCTGAACGCCGAGAAGAACTCGCTGTGGTGGGCCGGGGGCGAGCACGTCGACGCCGAGGTTCGCGAGCGCTTCGGCGCGCTCGTCGAGCAGGCCTGCGGCGGGCAGCTCGATCACTGGCAAGACACGGCCCGAGGCACGCTCGCGCTGGTGATCCTGCTCGATCAGTTCACGCGCAACCTTCGGCGCGGCACGGCCAAGGCCTTCGAGAGCGACGGCAAGGCCCAAGGCATCGTGCTCGCCGCGCTCGACCGCGGCGCCGATACGGAGCTGAAGGTCATCGAGCAGAGCTTCTTGTGCATGCCGCTGATGCACGCCGAGGATCGAGATCTGGCGCGGCGGTGCCTCGAGCAGTTCGAGTGCATCGCCGAGCGAAGGGCAGAGCTGGGGCGCGAGGACTATCCCAACTTCATGCCCTCGGCGAAGACCCACGCCGACATCGTGCTCCGCTTCGGTCGCTATCCGCACCGCAACGAGATCATCGGGCGCGACTCGACCCCCGAGGAGATCGAGTTTCTCGCCGACGGCGGGCCCTCCTTCGGACAGAAGAAGAAGAGCTAGTGTGGTGAATCAGTACAGGTAGACGGCCCCGGCATACTGGGCGCCATTGTCGGCCTGATCGCCGTTGATGCCCGTGGCCGCGCTCGACTCGCCGGTTGCACCGATGGCGCGGACGCTCCCGTCTCCACTCAACCCGACGCTGAACCCGAACACGTCCCCGAGCGGGATGTCCGTGCCCGTATTCGACGCCTTGATGTAGTGCTGCTGCTCCCAGCCCGCGGCCGTGCGCAGAAACCAGTACGCGGCACCGGCCGCCCCGGTGTCGTCGTTCTGGTCGCCATCGAGCGCGGTGGCGGCGCTCGCCTCGAATGGTGCGCCGACCAGCAGTCGATCGCCCGCGTCGTCGAAGGCCGCGCTGAACCCGAAGTTGTCCTCGGCTCCCGGGTTGGATGCCTTGACAAAGGCTTGCTGCGTCCAACCGCCCACGCCATCGAACTCGAAGACGTACAACGCACCCGCGCCGGGCATCGAGTCGTCGGAGGGGTCACCCCCGGCGCTCTGTTCCCGCGCCGCCCCGACCGCGATCGTGCTCATGTCGGCGCTGGCGGCTAGCCCGAAGCCGAACTCATCGCCTGCGCCGGCATTGGATGCCTTGAGATAGGCGACCTCGGACCAGTCTCCGCCCGCGCCTCTCTCGAAGACATAGGCGGCACCCGCATCGGGGGCGGAGTCGTCGGCGGGGTCGAAGCCAGCCGTCGCGCTCGCTTCTCCCGGCGCACCGACGAGCAACCGGGTCCCGCTGCCATCGAGGAGCACCTCCTCGCCGAGCCGATCGTCGGCATCCGAGTTCGACGTCTTGAGGTAGGCCACTTGCTGCCATCCACCGATGACCTGGTTGTCGAACACGTAGACCGCCCCCGAAGATTCGGCGTCGTTGTTGCCCTGGTCGCCGTTGATCTCGGTCGCGTTGCTGGCCTCGTTGATCGCTCCCACCGCCAACCGAGCACCGTCGTCACTGAGCGACACGCTGCTCCCGAAGAAGTCACCGGGCTCGGCATTCGAAGCCTTGATGTACTCGGTCTGCGTCCACGTGCCGCTCGCATCCCGCTCGAAGATGTAGACCGCGCCGACGAGGGTCCCCGAGTCGTCCAGCATGTCACCCCCGACGCCGGCCGCCGTGCTGCGCTCGCCCGCGGCCCCCACCGCGAGGGTGTCTCCATCGCTGCTCAGCGCCACGCCCACGCCAAAGAAGTCGCCAGTGCCGGCGTTGCTGGCCTTGAGGAACGCTTGCTCGGTCCAGCCCTGGTCGACGGTCCAGGAGTAGACGTAGACGGCGCCCGAGTTTCCGCTCGGTCCGGCACCGCTGCCGGGGTTACCCAGCGCATCGCTGTTCTCGGAGAACGCCCCGACGGCGAGCGTTCGGCCGTCGTCGCTGAACACGACCCTCGTTCCGAACAACGAGTCTGCTGTCGTATTCGAGGCTTTGACATAGACCGGAGTCTCCGCGAGTTCCTCGGTGCCTGGTACTTCGGTGCCCGTGTCGGGCTCGTCGGGATCGGGGAAATCGCATCCGCCCGGGGCGAGAAATAGCAGTAGAGTGAAGGCCGATAGAACGCGCGGGAACACGGCCGGCCGATAGCAAGGTGCTCGAGCCATTGTCAACGAAACCCCTCGTCGAGTGCATTGAGTGCGCATTTCTGCGCAACCGACCAACGATCAAGACGCTTCATCTACACAATGGTGGTCTCTTTCGCATGACCCATTGATGCCAGGGCGACGTTGGTACTTGCCGTAATGTGGCTATATTGAAGTCGGATACATCGATGATGTGCCGAGTGTTCCTGCTGTCGATTGTGTCAGTTTGCCCATCGCGCGGTTGATGGTCGAACTATGCGTCTCACCAATGGAGCTTGATTGTTGATGCTCGGACTCGAGATGTAGCGAGTCTACGGGTCACCCTAGTTCCCCGGCGCGGGCCAGGGGTGCTCGGCCCGCCAGGCCTTCAGTCGCTGCAGGTCGCGGGCGTAGCCCCCGGAGACGTCTTCGAACTTGGTGAGCGCTTGCGAGACCAACTCCTGGGCCTGCGCGACGTCCTGCCCGGCGGCGACCATGCACATGCCGGCTTCGAGGCGGACCTGGGCGAGGGTGACCTCGGCGGAGTCGGCTTCGACGGCCTGCTTCAGGGCGCGTTCCATGGTCTCGACCGACGCGCCGGTCTCACCGAGTTCCCGCTGCGCCCAGGCCAGGGCACGGAGGGCATCGAAGAGGGGCTTGGTGGTCGACTTGCGCGCTTCCTGTAGCTCGATGGTACGCAGGGCTTCGGCCTTGGCTTCGGAGTAGCGCCCCGCCTCGGCCATCATGATCGCCGCGGACGCACCGTTGATCGCGTGTTCGGGATGGTCGGGCGCCAGCCGACGAGTGGCGATCTCCTTGGCCTCGAGCACCAGCCCGAGCGCTTCCTCGAAGCGTTTTTGGTCGCGGATGGCATGGGCCAGGTTGCGCTTGGACTCGGCGATGGAAGGGTGGTCGGGGCCGAGCAGCTCGCGACGAGTCTCGAGCGCCTGACGGTGCAGTCGCTCGGATTCCCCGGGGCGGCCGAGGTTGCGCTGAGCCACGGCCATGCTGGCGATGCTGCGCGCATACTCGACGCTGCGCTCACCCAGCACGGTGCGCTGGAGCGCGAGGGTTTTCTCGAGGCTCTTCTCCGCCTCTTCGTAGCGCCCGCGCATGAGCGCCACCATGGCGAGGTTGGCCCACAGTCGGGTCATGCGGGGGTGCTGCGGTCCGAGGATCCGCTCGGTGTGCGCGGCCGCCTTCTCGATGTTCTCGGTGGCCTTGTCGAAGTCGCGACGCCCGGCGTAGTAGCTGCCCAGGTTCATCAAGCCGACGGAGAGGTTGGGACTGTCGGGGTCGTCCTCGCGCTGCTTGGCGAGCATCTGCTCGAAGTACTCCCGGGCCTCGTCGTAGTGGGCTTGAGAGGACGCAATGACCGCCTGCGCGTTGAGGATGCCGATGAGGATGTCGTCGGCGCCGCCCTGCCGCTCGACCAGCGAGTGGGCGATGGCGGCCCACTCGAGACCCTGCCCGTGCAGCTGCTCTTCGTAGCCGAGCTGGTAGGCGAGATCGGTGGCCGCCATGGCGGCGAGTCGATCGTCGCCGGCCGCCAGTGCATCGTTGAGAGCACGGCGCAGCGTGGCGGGCCCCTCTGGCTCGTCGAGCGCGAGCTGGGCTCCCGACAACGCATGCATGACCCGCGCGATGATCGGCCGGTACCCGGTGGCCTCGGCTCGCGCCACGAGCTTTTTCAGCTGCACGAGCTGCTCTCGGTAGCGGGCGGCGGCACTCAGCGCCTCGGCTCGGGTCAGCGCTTCATCGATGGCATCGACCTCGGTCCGGACTTCCTCGTCGTCCGGGGGAGGGACCGCCGAAAGCAGCGTGACGATATCGCTGCATCCGTCGAGGTCGGGCAGGGCTCGGCTGCTCCGCACGGCCCCGTCGACCACCGCGGGGTTGGGATCGGCGATGACCTCCACGAAGGCATCCAGCTTCAGCAAGCGCTCGTTGAGACAGCGCCGCCGCGCATCGAGGACGTCGCTCGATTGCTGATGCGTGACGTGGGTGGCCTTGCAGGCCTCCACGGCCTGGCTCGACCACGCCTCGGCGTAGGGGTCGAGGTGTTGCTTCACGCGAGACCAGGTGTCGTCCGCGTACGCCAGCTCGGTGTCGTGGAAGGCCTTGGCGATGGCCTCCGCCCGTTGCTCGTTCCAGACCTCCTGGATGTCGGCACCGGCCGCCTTGCAGGGCGAGGCCCCACGAGCCCCGGATCGATAGGCGAGGGCGGCCACGAGCACGCCGCCGGCCACGACCCCTGCCGCCATCCCGATTCGACGGCGACGCTGGCCCGGGTCGTGTCGCAGCTGCTGGAGCAGCGCGTGCATCGAAGGGTGGCGCTTGCTCGGCTCGTTCCGCAGGCCTCGCATGACCACCTGGCGGAGCCGGCTCGGGACCTTGCGATCGGCGGGGGGGTCTCGGACCTCGCCCTGCAGCACCGCGGTGGCCAGCGATTCGAAGGTGTCGCTGGCAAAGGGGCGCTCGCCGTAGAGCGCTTCGTACAGCGCGACGCAGAATGCGAACTGGTCGGAGGCGGCCGTGGCCACCTGTCCCCCCAGCTGCTCGGGGGACATATACGCGGGCGTGCCCATCACCGCGCCGGCCTCGGTCAGCGCCAGGTCGAGGTTGGAGCTCATCAGCTGCTCGGCGGGGCCGAGGGAGTCGTCGCTGCCGCGACCGCGGGCGAGGCCGAAGTCGAGGACGCGCACGCGACCATCGTGGCCCCGCAGGGCGTTGTCGGGCTTGAAGTCGCGGTGGACCAGCTCGGCCGCATGGGCGGCGGCCAGGCCCTCGCCCGCCTGAATGAACACGGCCAGGATCTCGGGAATGGACCGGGGCTCGGCCGCGAGCCACTGGCTCAGGGTTTGCCCCTCGACCAGCTCCATGGCGACGAACACCGAGCCCGAGATCTCCCCGACGTCGTGCACGGCCACCACGTTGGGGTGCGAGATTCGAGCGATGGCCTGGGCCTCGCGAATTAGTCGCGTTCGTCCGTCGCGGACCAGGTCATCGTGCAGGATCTTGATCGCGACGCGTCGGTCGAGCTCGGGGTCGTACGCGACATAGACCACCCCCATGCCCCCGGAACCCAGTTCGTCGACGATGACGTAGCGATCGACGGCCGCGCCCCGAGCGAGGCGTTGCGGATCGTGGTCCCGTCGCCGCGTGCCCACGCTGTCTTCTGCGAGCAGCGTCGCGTCCCCATCATCGATGGGGCCGGTGGGGAGGTTCATGGGTCGACGATTCACCGCTGCCCCGAGCATGCCGTGCGCGGAGCCGATGCGCTACGGCTCACGGACGGTTGCTTGCACGCGGCGCCGAGTGTGAGAGACTCCGCTCGTGCTGGCTCGGCTCGAGGCTCGTGGTCGTCGATTCATGGTGCTTCTCGGCCTTTGTTGGGCCGGGGCCTCGTGCTCCCGCGCGGGCAGCGAGCCCACCGAGGCGCCCGCCGTGGCCCCTGCGCCTGCGTCGGAGCCGGAGTCCGATGCGGGACCCGACCTCGAGCAGAACACCTTCGTTTCGACCTCCTTCAACGAGGACGACGCCAAGGACGAGCCGACGCAGGACGTGCCCAAGGCCAAGGGGAACGACCTCAGTGAGCTGGCGACGGTCACCACCGCCGAGGACGCCCGGCAACGGGCCGAAGCCGCCATCGCCGACCAGCTCGACCCGAACCGCAGCTACAAGATGTCGCCCATCCTGCCCGCGCAGTGGCCGATCAAGGACCGCGCCGCGGTGGTGTTCTTCTACCCGATGGCCCCGAACCCGCCGAGCCTCACCGAGTTTCGGGTGTTCTCGGCCGCGTTTCGGGTGACGGTGATGCTCGAGGACGGCGCGACCGAGGTGAAGACGATCAGTAAGCGCCGCAAGCTCGGGACCATCAAGGAAACCCGGGTGACCTCGCTCGAGCGACGCGAGCTCGAGATGGCCGAGGCCGCCATGATTCGGCAGCTGCTGGGCTTCGAGATCAAGGCGGGCGCCAAGCCCTACTGGGGCTACCTCAAGTACGTGCACGAGCACCCCAAGGTGGGCCGCGACCTCGAGCGTCGGTCGTCCGCCTTCTACGGGTGGCTGCGGCGCAAGCACGGCAAGTGATGCCGACCGACGAACACGAGTAGAGCGATGGAACTCAACGAGCTGAAGATCATCGTCACCGGGGGCGGTGGCGGCATGGGAGCGCACTTTGCCCGTCGTCTCGCCGAGGCCGGGGCCCAGGTCGCGGTGGGGGATGTCGACGAAGCGGGCCTCGCTCAGCTGCCCGAGTCCATTCACACTCGTCGTCTCGACGTGTCCAGCGACACCGACTGCGAGGCCTTCGTGGCCTGGGCGCGCGAGACCCTGGGCGGGCTGAACGGGCTCATCAACAACGCGGGCATCCTGCGCGACGGTCTGCTGGTGCGTTGCGATCGCAAGACCGGCGAGGTCACCACGATGTCCAACGAGCAGTGGCGACAGAGCCTGGGCGTCAACCTCGACGGTCCCACGTTCATGACCCGGGCGATGGCTCGGACGATGCTGGAGGCCAAGGCCGGCCCCGGGGTGATCGTCAACATCTCGAGCATCGCGCGGCACGGCAACCGCGGTCAGTCGAACTATGTCGCGGCCAAGGCGGCTCTGGCCGCCAACACCGTGACCTGGTCGCACGAGCTGTCGCCGCACGGGATCCGGGTCGGCGCGGTCGCGCCCGGGATGATCGAGACCCCCATGACCCGCGGCATGAAGCCGAAGGTCCGCGACGCGCTGGTGGGCATGATTCCCATCGGGCGCATCGGCGAGCCCGAGGACATCTGGCGAGCCGTTCGCTTCGTGATCGAGTGCGACTACTTCACCGGTCGCACGATCGACGTGGACGGCGGCGCCAGCCTGGGCTGAGCCGAGCGGGTCGTGGCTACCGGAGGTACCGGTAGCCGGACCACGCCACGTACAGCTCGCACTGCTCGTCCATGATCGCCATGTGATTGGTGACGGTGAAGATCGTCCCCGTGCCGAGGTCGACGTCTTCGGTCGCGGCGACGTGGACCTCGGTGTCGTCGTTGAAGACCAGGAAGTGCAGGCCGATGAGGCCGCCATTGCACTGGGACTCGATCGCACACTCCTTCATCGGGGTGGCCTTGGCATCGGCGGGGGGCCAGTACGCCACGAGCCGGTCGTTGGTGCCCACCAGCCGCGGCTCGGGGTCGTCCTCGTCCCAGGCCGTCACGCCCTGCCAGCCGCAATCTCCATTGGCCGAGTAGCCCGACCAGAAATCGACGCTGCCGCAGCCCTCGAAGTCGGGAGGGATGACCGCCGCGTCGCCGAAGTAGACGGTGTTGGAGGGCTGGGCCTGGCACATCTGATCGCAGCCGCCGGGGCAGGGCCGGACCTCGAGCGAGCCATCGGGGCCGGCGCTGTAGCGCCCGAGTAGCGATGCGCTGGTGCTGCAGGTGGCGAGATCGGGGTGGGACTCGAGGCCCTGTGCGGTGATGATCGTCAGCTCCAGCGGGCCGAACTCGGGCTCGCACTCGAGCGGGTCACCCGTGTCTTCGGCGGGAGGCCCATCGGTGTCCGGTGGTTGTCCCGTGTCCGGGCTGCCCGTGTCCACGCCGCCCGTGACGTCGCTTGCGGTGTCGTCAACGCCCGATGTGCTCGTGCCCGGCACGACGCCGCCCGATTGGCTGTCCGCGTCGGTGTCGGGGCTCGACTCGGTCTCGGCATCCTCCTCGGGATCGAAATTGATGTTGATGGCCGTGCACGCCAGTGGGCCAGCCAGCGCGAGCAGGAGCCACTGCGGCTTCATTGGTGCGCCATCCATGAGATACGCGTGCGGCACTGGTCGTCGACGTTGGACATGCGATTGGTGAACGCGAAGTTCGAACCCGATCCCATGGGGAACTCCGCGGTG
Organism: Myxococcota bacterium; assembly: GCA_039028615.1. Taxonomy (GTDB): domain Bacteria; phylum Myxococcota_A; class Polyangia; order Nannocystales; family Nannocystaceae; genus Paraliomyxa. The sequence goes on from JBCCHT010000016.1 coordinate 153,867, forward strand.
ACACCGGCCGGGACGACGTAGTCGTTGTTGACCACGACGTCCTGGACGCCCGTGGGCTGCGATCCGCACATCGGAGGATCGAGCTCACAGCCTTCCACGGCGGCGATCTTGATGTCGTTGTCCGGCCACGGCGGGACCTGGGACGTGTTGCTGCCCACGAAGACCGGGTCGGGCCCGAACTCGCCATCGAAGATCGCGAGCCCCTGCCAGCGACAGTCGCCGTTGAGGTCGGTGCCGGGCCAAAACTCGATGTCCCCGCACGCGGTGAAACCCGCGGGGAGGTTCAGCGAGGTCCCGAAGTCAACGATGTAGTCCACTTCCACGGAGCAGGCCTTGCAGTCGGGGCAGTAGACGAGCTCGAGTCCGTGGTCGACGGCGACGACTCGGCCAAACCACGGGAACAGAGCGCCGCAGACGTTGTCCGGGTTCACCGGGTCGCCGTTCCAGCTGTAGATGCTGATGTCGATGGGCCGTTCGGCTTGATCGCAGTCGAGGACGTCGCCCGAAGAGCCGCCCTCCTCGCCGCCGGTATCGAGATCGACGTCGGTCGTGGCCATGCCCGTGCCCGAGGTGACGACGCCGTCGTCGTCCGGAGCAGGCGCGGTCGTGGCCGAAGAGGTCGGCGAAGGTTCATCCGTCGTCGCGGGGGCGGTGGCGGTGGCTTCGACTTCGGTGTCTTCGTACGCGGGGTTGATTGCCGAGCAGGCGCCGAGCCAGAGCGGCATCATCAATCCCAACCCGAGCGACCGATAGACCATGCCTCCATGGTCTCATCTTCCGGGGGCGGCCCCACGGCCCGACCCCCGGACGATGTTCGGACTCCTCTACGCCGTTGTCAGCGGGTCTCGGGAGTCATCGGACCTTCACCACCGTGCGTGTCGCGAATGTCCTGAGGCAAGTCGCGAGCAGCCACGATCTGCGTGAGCACATCGACTCCCATCGTGGCCGTGCGTGCGTAGTCGCCTTCGTAGTCGACCGTGTACAGGCCGAAGCGAGGCTCGTAGCCCTCGGCCCACTCGTAGTTGTCGTACAGGCTCCAGTGGTAGTAGCCGCGGACGTCGGCGCCCTCGGAGCGCGCCCGCTCGATCGACTCGAGGGCGCGTACGATCGCCTCCGAGCGGCGCTGTCCTACCGCGGTGGCGATGCCGGACTCGGTCACCGTCATCGGCAGGTCGGGCCAGCGCGACGAGAAGTCGACCAGCCGCAGGTACAGCCCCTGCGGGTAGTGCTCGTAGTTCATCATCGGCACGTGATAGGTGGGGTCGAGCTCGGGCACGCACGCGCCTACGTCGATGCCGTTGAAGCACGGCGTCACGTTGATCAAGGGCAGCAGCCCGCTCGCCCCCGTGACCCCGGCGCGGAGGTAGTACTGCACGCCGAGCCAGTCGAGCGTGCCCGCCCACTCGGGGTGCGGCTCCTCGAGCTCGCCGTCGAGCCCGGGATCGAAGGCACCCTGGCGCAGGGACTCGATGAACAGCGAGTGATAGGCAAAGTCGACGCGCTCGACCGCGGCCAGGTCGTCGGGATCGTCGCTCAGCTGGTTGCCGCGTCCCGGCACCCACTCGATGGCGCCCTTGGTCAGGCCGACCACCGCGGCCATGCCATCACCGTCCGCGTCGATGGTGTCCCCCGCCTGCAGCGCGTTGTAGACCTCCACGTGCCCGGCGATGAAGTTGCGCGCGGCGGCGATGAAGGTGCCCTCCACGTCGGTGAGCAGCCCCTGCTTGCCCGGCGGGAACACGCCGAGCCCGTAGCCAGCGAGCAGGTAGTTGATGGGCTCGTTGAGCGTGACCCACTCGTCGACCCGGTCGCCGTAGCGCTCGGCCAGCAGGGCGGCGTGCTCCCCCAGCTCCTCGACCACCATCGGGCCGCCCTCGGTGTGGTTCCAGCCGCAGAGGTTCGCGTCGGTCGGTCCCGCCTCGCAGTCGGGGTCGCTGGGGTCGTCCACCCAGATCGGGTTGGAGAAGTGGTGCACCGTGACCATCGGGCGAATACCGGCCGCGAGCAGGGCGTCGATGAACGCGTCGTAGTGCGCGAGCGCGTCCTCGTCGATCATGTCGCGCTGCGGCTCGATGCGGGCCCACTCGATGCTGAAGCGATAGGCGTCCAGCCCCATCTCGCTCAGCAGCTCGACGTCCTGCTGCGCCATGCTGAAGCCGCGCGACGCGTCGGCGATGAACTCCCCGTTGCCCAGGCCGCCCTCGGCGACGGGCAGGCTCCACAGGTACCAATCGACCGACTCGTTCTGGTCTTCGATCTGGGTGGCCGCACTGGCGGCGCCGAAGCGGAAGCTGTTCTCGCCGTCGGGGCCGATCAGCGGGCCGAGCTCGCCGAAGCCCTCCATCGGCTCGCCGGAGCTGCTGCCTTGGGTCTCGTCGGCCACCGCGGTCTCGCTGCCCGCCGTGCCGTCGGTCTCGGCCACCGTCGTCGTCGCGTTGGTGGTGCTGCCCGCGTCCGAAGTCGTCGTCGCCGAGCCGTCGTCACCACACCCCAGGGTGCTCATCCCCATGAGCACCGAACCCAATGCTGCGCAAAATCGCTTCATCGTGCTGTCTTCCGTGCGGCGGAGCATTCCACGGAGGCATATCGAACGGGGAGGGGACGGTGAGAGGAACCGCTCGGGTGCGCGACGGGCGATGGGGGTGTTCGTTGTTCGGCGCGGCGTGACGCAGAGTCGAGGGATGGCGCACGAACGAGGGGCCCTCGGCGATGGCCCCCGAACCAGCGATCATAGCGTTCAATGACCGGTGGGCCAGGGCTCGAACGCTCCGCCACATGCCGCGGGGGTACCGATGGGGCTGCCTGGCGGAGGTTCGGGAGGCTCGACGATGGTGGGCGCGGGGTAGTGAGGCCGCGCGAGCCAACGCTCGCTACGCTCGGCCAACGCCGACGCGGCCGCTCGGGCGCGCGCCGAACCCGGTGTCCGTCGAGCCTCCCGGACGAGCTTGCGCAGGGCATCTTCGGCCAGCGCCCGCACCCGGGGGCTGGCCCCTGCATCGGCGCCGAGCTTCATCAGGTGATCGGCGAGTCCCCGCTGGACCATCTCTCGTCGCCGTCGATCCGCGGTGCTCGACCCCGCGGGCGAGGCGAAGGCCTGGTCGTGCACCTCGGCCAGCAACTCGGCGAACCCCAGCGTGGCCGGGTCTCGCTCGTGCGTCAGCTCGAGGCGATGGGCCCGGTGGCGCTCGAGCAGGACGTCCAGGCTCATGTCGATGGCCGCGGCCGCGAGCGCATCGGGGTCGAAGGCCGCGCCCGCGTGGCTCGGCAGGGCATCGATATGCGACTGCGGGGTGGGGCGCATGAAGCCGAGAATTCGATCGGGCACGTGCAGGTTCTTGGGCTCGAGCGTCCGCAGCACGGCCTCGAGGGCACGGCGTTGGTCGGCATCCGGCACGGAGACCACGGGGGCGCTCGGGTCCGCCACCATCGAGTGTCGCTGGCCGCCGATGAGTTTGGCCGTCGCGGCCAGCTGATACCGATGGAAGAAGTACAGCGGCGCGAGCGTCAGCTCCAGCGCCTCGGGGGCCGCCCCGGGGGCCGAGCGGTCGGGGGCAAAGCGCTCGAGGGCGATCGTTCGTACCGCCAGCACCTCGAGCAGGGCATCGACCGAGTCCGAGCCGTTGTCCCAGACATTGGCCTCGGGATGCGCCGCTCCGGCGGCGTGGGTCTGGGCGTCGCTCAGGTGCAGCAGACCCTCGGCTTCGGCCTTCGTGCGCAGCGCCTGCAACCCCGTTTGCTCGGCGTTGGGGTCGTCCCACTCGCGGTACAGGTACTCGAAGGCCAGCCGGTCCCACGCACCCAGGCCGACGCCATAGGCCTCGGAGAGATCGAGCTTCGCGTCGCGGCCTTCGCCGACCACGTGCACCAGCGGCGCGGGGTAGTCCATCACCGAGGCGCGTCCGTAGGTGCTGGCGGCGAAGTTGTGCTCGAAGCCCAGCGTGTGGCCGACCTCGTGGGCCGCGAGCTGCCGGACCCGGGCCAGGGCGAGCTCGACCGGATCCTCGGAGCCTCCTCGGCCGCTGCCTGCGGCGCCCACCAGGCTCTCGAAGATTCGCCGATCTTGGCGTACCCGCTGCGAGCCGAGGATGACGCTGCCGCGCACGATCTCGCCGGTACGCGGGTCGATGATCGGGTGCCCGAAGGACCACCCTCGCGTGGAGCGGTGCACCCAGTGGATCACGTTGTAGCGCACGTCCATCGGGTCGGCGCCCTCGGGGAGCAGCTCGACGTGGAAGCCATCGGGGAAGCCCGCCGCTGCGAAAGCCTCGCTCCACCAGGAGGCGCCTTCGATCAACGCGCTGCGCAGCGGCTCGGGCGTGCCGCGATCGACGTAGTAGACCAGCGGCTGCCCCGGGACCAAGCGGTGCCGCTTCGCCAGCCGACGCTCGAGCGGCTCGTGCAGGGCGCTCGAGAAGTCGAGCATGCCCAGGCTCATGTGGCCCATGCGGGCGTGCGCCTCGCGGGGTCGAAAGCCGTCGTCGGGCAGTCGGACGATCGAGTGGTGCTGTCGCAGGGTGAGCACCTCGTCCTGCGGCGGCGTCGAGCTGGCCCAGCGCCCCGTCTCGTCGGCGTCGAAGGTCAGCGTGGCCTCGAGCTCGATGTTGTCCGGGTAGACGCCGAGCGCGTCCAGCTCGACCACGCTGCGATCTGCCTGGAAGCTCCACTGACCTTCGTCGCCGTCGGCCAGGCTCCGCGCGACTCCGTGGGCATCCGAGACGATCAGGGCGGTGATGTCGACGAGCACCTGCGGCGAGCCGGGATCGCGGGCGACCACCGGTCCCGCCCAGACGAGCGAGGTGGGGAACGCATCGTCGGTGGACCGCGCTTCGTCGGCATCACCCGATCCGGCGACGAAGTGGGGATTGAGGAACTCGAACACCGCCTTTTCGCCCACGACCCGAAGGCGGGCGAGCTTGGTCGAGCCGGTCTCCGAGCGGTCGAGCCCGGCCGGGTTCGCGCCCAGCCCACTGGCGAGCCCTTCCACGTAGAGGCAGTCGAAGGGCGCGGAGGCGTCGAGCTGCACGTAGACCCGGGCGGTCTGCTCGTCGACCCACACGGGCAGCAGCCCGGAGTGCTCGACCATGCCTTCGGTCGTCTCCGTCAGCGTGGGGAGCTCGTCCTCGTCGTCCGCGGTCGCACCGGGCAGCGGTGCTTCGAGCGGCTGGCGGCCTCGTTTCGCACAGGCGGCCAGGCTCAGCGCGAGCGCGGTGATGTAGAGCGAGCGACGGAGCACGGGCAGAAGCGTAGTACCCGAGTCCCGCGCATTAGAAGGGACACGACCAGCGAAAGTCCCTGCGCAGTCGAGCGCGGGGCTTAGCCTTCGACCCAGCCGTCGTCGGCCAAGGCCTTGCGGGCTCGCTCGAGCGCGGCGGAGGCGGCCGCGTCGTCGGAGAAACGCTCGGCGACCTCGGTCTTGAGCACGCCCCCGTCGACGCTCAGTCGAGCCTCGATAGTGCGGCCTCCGGCCGTGAATTTCATCGCTGCGGCGGTCGTCAGCTCGGCGTCGGGCACGACCGACAGCGCGGGAGCAGCGGGCGCCGAGCTGGCCGCCACGGCATCGCCGGCGTCGTCGTAGCCCTTGCGGCGCTTGGACCCGGAGACCTTGTCGAGCTCTTTGCGGGCCTTGGCCTCGCTGCCGAGCTCCTTGACCTGGGTCTGGCCGTTGGTGCCGATGCGGCCGTAGTTGACGTACAGCGTGCCGCCCTCGATCCGCGCGCGCCAGAACTTGCGCGAGCTTCCGTCGACGAGCTGAAGGCTGACTTCCCAGGATTCGCTCATTGTGGCCCCCCGCCATCGGCGGCATCGCGAAGCGCGGCCGCTCGTTCGAGCAGGGCACGACCCTGCGCGTGATCGGTCATGTGCACGTAGGCCGCAAAGCCTTGCAGTCGGTCGAGGGAATCGGGGCCGGCCTTGCCCTTGCTGCGGTTGTGCAGGGCCGCTCGCAAGATTCGCCGCAGCTTGCGGGGCACCCGAGCGGCGGCGATGGTCGTCTCGGTACCCTTGGTGGGCGCGTTGACGACCAGGCCCGTGACCTTCTGGCGACGCCCCGAACGCATGACGCGAGTCTTGGCGGGGTGCACCTTGAAGCCCTCGTTGGTGACGATGCTGCGCACCCGATGGAGCAGCTTGCCCACGGGCGCTTCACCTTCGCCGTGCCAGGAGAAGGTCAGGTCGTCGGCGTAGCGCGAGTACTTGAAGCCGAACTTGTTGGCCAAGCCCTGCATGCGCCGGTCGAGGCGAAGGCACAGAGCGTTGGTGATGGAGGGGCTGGTCGGGGCCCCCTGGGGCAGCGAGCGCGGGCCGATGGCCACGTGGTGCGGCTTGCCGCGGATCTCGATTTGCTCGCGCGGGGACTCGGTGCACAGCAGGGCCAGGATGGTGGCCACTTGCTCGCCGTAGCCCGCCTTGCGCATCAGGCCCTTGACCCGAGCCAGCGTGATGGTGGGGTAGAAGTCTTCGAGATCGAGCTTGATGATCACCGCGCCGCCGGCATGGACCGCGGCGTTGGTGACCGTGCTGCGGCCGGCGACGAAGCCGTGGGCCGAGCCGTGCACGGGAAGGTGCTCGGTGATGTTGCGGGCGATCCACCGCTGCGCCGCCTTGAGCTGGGGCTTGGGCGCGCTGATGAGCCGCATGCCCCCGCTGCGCTTGGGCACGTGCCAGCGGTGATAGTGCGTGCCGGAGTCGACCTCGCGGTGGTAGACGAGCCAGCGCAGGCGCGGCATCGGCATCTCGAGCGCGGCGGCCAGCTCGGTGGCGTTGGCCAGCTTGGGCAGCGCGTTGTCTTGGCGCCGGCTGTCGATGTCGGCGATGTCGTGGCGATCGACGTCGGGCGTGTCGTGATAGAAGACGCCCGCGCCGACGTGCACGAGGTTGTTGCGACGGTACTCGGCCCAGGCGTGGCGACGCAGGACCTTGCGGACGCGGCGTTCTTCCTCGCGACGGGCCTTGTATTTCTTACGCTCGCGGTCGCTGAGCGTGGTGGTGTCGACGCCCTCCTCCCACAGTCCGCGGGCCTGAAGCTCGGCCACCACCCAGGCATCGATGCCGCCGGCTTCGGCGATTTCGGCCCAGGGAGGGAGCGCTCGTTCGGAGGTCGCGTCGGACATGGAAGGGGAGCGAAGAAAGGAGAGAGTCGGGGAGCGTCACCGCCGGTCGGGATGAATCCCGAGCCGGCGGGGAAAGGGAACCGAGACGCTACTTCTTGACATGGGACACGGTAGGCTCACCGGTTTGTGGTACGGAGGGGGTCCTAGCGACTGGGTTGAACGACGGTTGCGTGGTTGATCCAGATAACCCGGTCGCTAGGACCCCCTCCGTACCTGACAAACCACGAACAGCCTACCTTGTGGAGTAATGCTCTGATGTTAGACCGGGGCGGCGCAGCGCCGCCCGTGTGCAAGCACGTGGCTAACGAACTCGGTTCCCTCTCCTCGCGACTCGAAAAGTCGTGGCGCTACGCTAGCGATCCTGTGCGGTGGTGTCAACGCGATCGCAGGGGTGCATGGCGACAAATTCGGTAGAAAAAACGGGGGGCTTCGGCGGGCCGCGAACGCACGTAGACACGCGTCGCCCCACGGCCCGAAGGCCGCGAACAAGGGGTGACCACGCGAACAGTTCGCTCGGTTTTGGTGGGTCGAAAGGCTAGGGGCTCTCGGCTGCGCTGGCGTCGATGAAGCCCTTGGACGACAGCGCGTGCAGGCGACCGAAGTACTCGGTGCTCGCCTCTTCGGGGGTGGAAAAGAGCAGCCTCTGCATGCGCAGAGTGTCCGGGCGTGGGCCCCATCGGACGGTGACCTGGCGGTGGTCGAGGCTGACGCGATAGGTGACCGAGCCCTTCCGATCGCGGCGGACGAAGGTGCGGGTCTCGGCTCGGATGAGTCGGCGCCCCTCTTCGGTGTTTCGGGCGCGCTCGAGCTCAGCTCGCTGCCGGGCGTAGAGCAGGCGCAGGGCGATCATGGGGACGGTGGGTCCCTCTCGTAGACCGCTGCGACGGAACTGCGGGCTGGTGCACGAGGCATCGACGGTTCGGCCCTCGCGGTCGAGGGTGAACGAAGTCTTGTAGCTACGGTGCGCCTGCGGGTCCTCGATCTCGCCTTCGATCTTGGTGCCTTCGGAGCCTAGGTCGTGGACGCGCGTGAGCTTCACGGCCCCCTCGGTGTCGAGCAGACGATGCGCCTCGGCCTCGCGGGCGTCCCGGAAGCGCAGGGCCTCGGGATCGGGCGGGGTGGCGAGCAAGGGGCGATGCACGAAGCGGCGCTGGGCGACGTCGTGCAGCACCAACCCCAGCTGCATGTGGTGCAGCAGGGCGGGGCGCACCTCGGTATTCGATCGTCCCGTCGCCTCGGCCAGCTCGGCCATGGTCTTGGGGCCTTCTTTCAGCAGCTCGATCACCTTGCGGTTGAGCAGCTCGTCGGGCTCGCCCGCGTCGAGCAGGTCGAAGGTGGCGATGCCGGCCCAGCCCGCGTCGGTCCACCCGGAAAGCGCGAGGGTCAGCTCGGCGTCGCCGAGGTCGAGCACGTAGAAGGCGGGCAGCCCCGGGCCCACGAGGTGGATCTTAACGGAGCGAGCGTGCGGCAGCAGGCGGGCGAGCACCGACAGGCGCTTGCGACCCCAGGTGCGCACGACCATCGGCATCGAGCCCTCGTAGACCTCGCCCGTGGACTCGATGACCTGCTCCCAGGGCTCGAGCACGAGGCGGGGGCGCTCGCCCGGGACCAGCTCGTAGCGCAGCGCCCGAGGGGACTTGCGAGCCCGACGCTGCCGCAGGGTCAGCAGCAGGTTGTACAGGTCGACGGGCGCGAGCTCGAAGCTCCGCAGGGGCAGGGTCGATGCGGACTGCACCTGACCGAAGGCCCGGATCCATCGCAGTGGGACGACGAAGCGTTGCTCGTCGCTCTCGTCTTGGGCGCTGGGCGTGAACTCGAGGGTCGAGTTTCGGTACGAGCGCAGCCGGCCGAGCGCGGCGAGAAGCTGGGGCCCCAGGCGCAGGTGCGAAGTGCCGGCCTCCATCGTGCCCGCCTCGTAGGCGCCGCCCGACTTGAGCCACAGCCGGGCGTAGGCGGACTCGTCCGCGGAGAACACCTCGAGGCTCAGGCCTCGCTCGTCCACGCTCAGCACGGGATCGAGGGGCGCTTCTTCTTGGGCGGCCTCGCCGTACTTGGCGGCGAGGAAATCACGCTGCGCGTTCCAGACCTCCTGGGTGACCCGCTTGCCCTGGGCGAGCAGGTAGGCGAGGTAGTCGGCGCGGCTGCGGGGGCGGAAGCGAAGATCGCTGGTGAGGATCTCGCCCATGGTGAGCAGGGCGTCGCGGACGACCCCCGGGCGCTCGAGCTTCGCCACCAGGCGGCAATCGGCGCGGATGCCATCGGTGGGGATGCGTAGGCGGAAGCTGTCGCCCTCGGCCACCGGATCGGTGGCGGGGGCATAACGGACGCGGACCTCGGCGGTTTGGCTCGTCATCGTCGGGTGTCCTTGAATCAAGCGGAGGCGAAGCTCTCGGCGCGCGCGTGTTGACGTTGAAGACGACGCAGGGCCCGGTAGGCGGCCTTGCGTACGGGTTCGGGCTCACTGCTCTGCGCCAGGATCCCCTCGAGGGTCTTGCGGGCGTCGTCACCACCGAGGCGGCCGAGGCTGCCGATGGCGGTGAGGCGTCCCGCGCCCTTGCCCGAGGTCTGGGCCAGCGTGGTGAGCGACTCGACCTTGCGATCGCCGAGCACGGTCGGCAGCAGCACCGAGCGCGAAGCATCCGAGGCGAGTAGCTTGTCGGCGTCGCGCTCCAGCGCGGCCGCGGCCACCGGAGCGATGGCGGCGGCATCGGCCACGGTCTGCGCCCCGAGGACCTTGGGGGTCTTGTCGGGGGCGCGGGTCGAGACCAGCTGGGCCGCGGCCCGTCGCACTCCGGCATCGGGGTCGCTCAGCAGGTCCTGGGCGGCTTTGACGTCGGAGTCCTTGCCGTGCGTGGTGAGCAGGCGGAGCGCTTCGCGTCGAACGAAGGGCGGGGCCTCGGCTTGGGCCACGGCGATGCGAGCCGCGTCTTGTCCGACTTCGCCGAGCCGACGCGAGGCCCACAGACTCGCTCGCCAGGCTGCGGCATGCGAGGCCAGCGTGGCGCGAGACTGGGCGTCGTCACCGAGGGCGGCGCCGTGGGCCTTCACCCAGGCATCGGCCGCTCGCTTGGCCGCGGTGGCCACGTCCTTCGCGAGGGCATCGTGGCCGCTGGCTCCCGCGATCCAGGCGGCGTCGGCCCGGGCGGTGTCGGAATCGCCGGTCAGCAGGGCGCGGACCGAATCGTCCGGGCACTCGCCGCGCCGGACCAACCCGCGACGCAGGCGGCGACGGACGTCCGCGTTGTCGATCTCGCCCATGCGCGCGACCAGGGTGACCGAGTCGCCGTGCCGCGCGAGGAAGGTGGCGGCCGGAGCCGAGATGTCGGCGTGGCGGCTGCGAAGCGCGAGCAGGTTGGTGCGCGTACGCTCGGTGCTGAAGAGGCGACCGAGCGCCTTGGCGGCGGCTTGGCGGACCTGACGGTTGTCGTCGTCCAGGGCCTCGGCCAGCACCGACTCGGAGGCGGTCTCGCCGAGCTCGCCGAGCTCGCGGACCGAATGCAAGCGGACCGAGGCGTCTTCGAAGCGATCGGCCAGCGCCGCCTCGAGCACGCTGCGGCTGCGCTCGTCCCCGGCGTAGCGCAGCCCGGTCAGCGCCCGGGTGCGCAGTCGCGAGGAGCCTTCGCGGGCGGTTTGCTCGACCAAGTCGCGGATCCGCTGGTGTTCGTCTTGCTCGCCGAGGTGCGGGAGCATGCGTCCCAGCGACTCGATGGCCGCGGGGGCCAGCGCCCGATCCTCGTCGGTGATCTCGGCGTCCGGATCGAGCAGTGGCTCGATGTCTTCGAGTGCTCGGCGGTCGCCCAGCGTGCCCAGGGCCAGCAGAGCGCGTTCACGCTCGGGTTGCTCGGCGGCCTTGAGCACCAGCAGCAGCGCCTGGAAGGCCTCGGGGCGGCGCCGTCCGGCCAGGCCGGCGGCGGCGGGCAGCACCAGCTCGCGTCGACCCTCGCGCAGGGCGATGGCCAACGCTTCGAGCGAAGCGCCTTCGACGTGCTCGGCTCGGAACGCGAGCGCCTCGCAAGCCGCGACCCGAATCTCGGGCGAGCGATCCTCCAGCAGCCGGGCCAGCAGCGGCTCGGCCCCCGCATCGTCGACGTCGCGAAGGACGGTGACGGTGCGATTGCGAAGGTCTTCGTCGGAGCTGAGGGCGGAGCGCTCGAGGTAGGCCAGGGCCTGCGCATCGTCGTAGCGCAGTCGCTTGCCCCCGGTCGCCAGCTTGCGCGGCCCCTCGGTGGGGTGCGTGGCCAAGGTCATCAGGGCATTGAAGGCCCGCAGGCGAATCGCGGAGTCGTCGTCGGTCAGGAGCGAAAGCAGTACGCCTTCGCCGGCCTTGCTCCCGATGCGGGCGAGCGCATCGATGAGCCCGCCGCGGTTGGCCGTCTTGTCCGGGTCGTCCTCGATGCGAGCCGCCACCGCTCGGGCCGCGGCGTCGCGGGCCTTGTCGGCGTTGGGCTCATCGGGGCGGGCATGCGCCAGGGCGACCAGCGACTGCAGGGCCCGACGAGCGATGCGCTCCTCTTCGCGGCGCAGGAACGCCGAGAGCACATCGACGGTGCGGGCCTCTCCGCGGGAGGCGAGGGCCTCGGCCGCGCGCAGGCGCAGATCTTCGTGGTCGCTCTCGAGGGCGCGACGCAGCGCCTCGTCGACCCGGGGGTCGCTCGAGTCCACCAGGCGATCGACGACCGACAGGCGCACGTCGGTGTGCCGGCTGCCCAGCGCGACCAGCCACGGCTCGAGGCTGCCGCTCTCGAACAGACGCTGGATCACGGTGACCGCATGGCGGCGGACCTCGGCGGCGGGAGCATCGACGGCCCGCAGCGCCAGCGCATGGGCCTCTTTGTGCCCGCCCAGCGCGAGGCCGACCAGCTCGTCCACCGCACCGCGGCCGACGTCGGAGGCCTGCGACTGCAGAGCCAGACCCAGGGGCACGGTGTCGCCGTCACTGTACAGCCCACGCAAGGTGGTCAGGGCGGCCTTGCGGACGAGGTGATGCGGATCGGAGAGGGCGCGGCGCAGCACGGGAAGCACCGCGGGGCGTCCGACCTCGGGGCGCTTGGCCAGCACGCCGAGGCGAGCGAGGGCATCGCGGCGGACGCGGTGGGTCTCGTCCGACTCGCCGCGGGTGGGCGCCTGTCGAACCAGGCCGACGTAGGTGCCGAAGACCAGCTGCACGATCGCGGCGCGGTCGATGGGAGCATCGGACGCGGGCGGAGCGGCCTGGGGCCGCGGCCCGCCGACGAAGCGCAGGACCTCGAGCACGCGCTCGGTGAGCGTGCCCGCACCGTCGTCACGGACTTGCTCGAGCAGTCGCCGGACCCAGCCACGCTTGCGGGGTTGCCGGTCCTCGGTCTCCCAGTTGGTCGCGGGGGCATCGGGCTTGGTGGCCTCGGTGGGCGCACGCAGTCGCTTGAGCTCGCGCCAGAAGCTCTCCGGCTGCGGTCGCAGGGACAGCACCCGGGCGGCGGCGTAGCGCTGGGCCGGATCGTCGCTGGCCAGCACGGCGACCAGCACGTTGAGCAGGGCGTCGCGCTCCTTTTCTTCGGGCCACTTCTTGAGCTCGGAGGCGCGGTCCGGCTTGGGCGGCCCGACCAGCTCCTGCGCCAAGGGCCCCAGGGTCTGGGCCGAGTCGCGGGCTTCGAGGGCCCGGGCGGCGACCAGGCGAATCTCGGGATGCGAGGACGCGATCGCGGCGAGCAACAAATCGGGCGGCAGATCGACGCGGGCCAGCGCCAGGTCTCGGGCGACCACGACCGCGAACACCAGGTCTTGGATCTGGCGGTCGTCGTCCTCGAGGCCCTGCAGGATGCCGCGGATGCCATCGGCCCCCAGGGCGACGAAACTGAGGATCGCGCCGAGGCGGATGGGGTGATGGTGATGCCGCAGGGTACCGGCCAGTACGGGCACGGCCCGGGCATCGCCCATGCGCGCGAGGCCCTCGGCGACCCAGCTGCGCACGGGCAGATCCGGGTGCGACAGCGCGGTGACCAGCGGGCGCTCCTGGCCGGGCACGACCGCGCCGGCCAAGCCACGGGCCCCCATCTCGCGAACCACTCCGTCGGCGTCGTCGAGCAGGGTCACGTAGTCGGCGATGGCATCCACCGCGCCCACGTCGGCCATGGCCCGAGCGCCTTGCTGCCGCAGCGTGTCGGAGGGGCGATTGATGTCGCCTTCGGGGATGGCCAGCAGCGCTCGCATCGGCGCGATGGCTCGGTCGTCGCGACGCTTGCCGCACAGCTCACCCGCCCGCACGCGCAGCCCCCAGAACTTGCTGGAGAAGGCGGTATTGAAGGCGGCCTGATCCTTGGGCGCGAGCTTGTCGATCGCCTCGATCGCGGCCAGGTGCACGGCGGGCGCCTCGTCCTCGAGCAGCTCGACCAGGCGACTGCGGAGTTTGTCGGCGCTGCCCTTCTTGGCGCCCTTGCAGCCCGCCGCACGCACGGCCGGCCGCGGCGAGCCCAGGGCGAGCAGGTGCACGGCATCGTCGGCGGCAAAGGCCTTCTTGCGGGTCTTGCTCTTGCCGTCGATCAGCGCCTTGTAGGCCGCCAGACCCACGTCGGCCACGGCATCGGAGATCAGCTCGCGCAGCAGCGTGTCGGCCCAGTCTCCCTTTTGACGATCGAGCTCGTCGGCCACCCGCTCGCGGATGTCGGCGTGTCGCGACTGAGCGGCGCGGCGCAGGACGGTCTCGGGCGACTTGCCGTGCCACGCCCACAGGGTGCGGAAGGCTTCGCTGCGCACCGAGTCGTCTTCGTCGTCGAGCGCATGGCCGAGCAGGACGTCGGCTTGTTCGCGAGTCCGCCCGCCTTGTCCCGGGCCGAGTTTGACCAGGATCTGCAGGGCTCGACGTCGGATGTCGGCGTGCCCACCACCGAGCGCGGTCGCGGCCAGAGACACGGCGCCACGCTCCCCGTCGGGCTCGGCGAGGGTCTGTAGCGCTTCGTAGGCCGCCGAGCGCACGGAATCGTCGGTGTCGTCGAGCAGCCAACGCAAGCGAGTGCGCAGGCGCTCGTCGCCGGCCATCACGGTGGCGGTGGCCACCAGGGCGCCCACCACTTCGCGACGGACGGAGGAATCGGCCTCGCGCGACAGCTGGAGCAGGGCACCCGTGGAGCGAGCGTCCCCCAGTACGCCGAGGCCCCGAGCGCCGCGCAGCGCGGTGTCGGCATTGCGGCAGACCAGCGCGGCGAACAGCGGCGCGAGATCGTCTTCGTCGGGCGTGCCCTCGAGCGCGGGGTTGGGCCCGAGCGCGCCCTCCTTCTCGAGCTTGACCATCGAGGCGTGCAGCCGCGTGTCGACCCGTCGCAGGGCGCCAGCCAGCGTGGGCCGCCCGGCAATGGCGACCAGGAAGGCCACCCGACGCACCTCGGAGTCTTCGTCGTCCAGCGCCTCTTCGACCAGCGCATAGCCTTCGCCGTCGCGGGCCAGCCCGCGCGAGCCGAGGCGGCGCAGGGTGGTGGCTCGCACGTCGGCGGGGCCTCGGGCCAGCGCCGTACGGGCGGGCTCGAGCGAGGTCTCGGGCTCGAGGCTCTCGAGGGCTTCGAGCGCGGCGTGGCGGACCTTGGCTTCGCCGTCCTGCAGGCGGTCGGCGATCATCGCCGGGACCATCGGGGAGACGTCGCGCAGCTTGGGCAGCCGCCGCAGGGCCTCGATCCGAATGCCGGCGAAGCGAGAGCCGAGCGCGGCTCGGGCCGGAGCGAGGGGCTCGTCGGCTTCGAGCTTGGTCAGCGCCTCGAGGGCGACCTTGCGGACGTCCTTTTGCTTGTCGTTGAGCGCCTCACGCAGGGTGGGCCGGCTACGACGTCGACCCGAGCGCCCGATGATCTTGGCGGCCAGCGACCGCACCTCGGGCTTGTCGTCCTTGCGCAGCGCCTTGTCGAGCATGCGCCGCGCGTCGTCCTCGGGCAGCGACCCGAGGGCTTCGAGCGCGGCCTGCCGGGCCTTGGGGCTGCGGGCCTTGAGCTCGTCGCGAAGCTGCGCGAAGCGGCCGTCGACGCGATCGAAGTCTTCGTCGATCTCGCTGTTCGCGTTGGCGGTGAGCACCGTCAGGCGGCGCTTCTTGTCGGCGACCACGAGCAGGCCGCCCTGCTTCTCCGGCTTGGCGCGGGAGCCGGGGGGCAGCCAGGTCAGCGCACCCAGCCCGGACTTGCCGATCTCGAGGCTCTTGGGCTTGCGCCGCGTATCGAGCTGCCACGACTTGAGGCTGCCGTCGTCGCTGATCGAAAAGATTCGCTGCGGTCGCTCTTGCCCGTGGTCGTCGCGCAGCCGCGGCCCCAGCACCAAGCCACGAACGGCGCCGTCGTGCCCGGCGTCTCCGGAGCGGTTCTCCTCGTCGACCGCGCCGTCCAGGTAGTAAAGACGCACGGAACCATCGCCCGCGCCCGCGACGACTCGCCCGTCATCGGTGGCGACCAAGCTGTAGACCCCGCCTTCGGCCCCCGGCATGTCGCGGAGCGTGCCGCCCTCGACGTCGTCCATGGGCAGCGCCCGGAGCACGCTGTCGTCGCCCGAGACGATGAGCCGTCGTCCGTTGGGCTCGATGGCCGCGCACTGCAGGGGTCGCGCGCTGACCTGCCGCGAGCCCTTGGCCTTCAGCGCGGGCGTGGCCGACTCGACGGTCAGCTCGAACACGTGCACGCGACCGTCCTGGGTGGTGACCACCAGGTGTTTGCCCGTGGTGTCGCGCGCGAACGCGGTGACCGGGCTGCCGAGCTTGGGCTCGGAGAAGCGCAGGTCTACCGACTCTTTGCCGACCTCGATCCCGTACAGCGTGCCGTCGATGCCGCCCGCGACGAGTAGATCGTCGGCGAGGAAGCTCAGCGCGGCGATGGCCGAGCCGACCTCGACCGCGGCCTGCTCGGTGAGCTTGGTCGAGGACAGGATGTGAACGCTGGAACTCGAGACGGCGTCCGTGTCACGGGCCCCGGCGTACGCGAATAGACGGCCGGATAGCGAGCCCGTCACGGCTCGTACCCGCTCTACGTGGGAAGCGAATTTGCGAGTCATGGGCGAATGTCAGGAGGCGGCGAGGGAACCGAAGCGGCGGCGGGAGGAGGTACGAACCGGAGTCGTGCTCGGCGACAGGCTCGTGCCGAAATCGGGGTGGGCGCGGCGGATGCTGGCCAGCGCGGCGATGCAGCCGTTGCGCTCGCCCTTGCCCTCGGAGTGGGCGAAGGCCTCGAGCACGGGCAGGGCGAGGTCGGCGAAACCCCGGTCCTCGATGCCGAAGTCGCGGATCACCTCGATGAGCCGGGCCTTGGCGACCGAAGAGGGCAGCGGGCGATCGGGCAGCGAGTCCCCGCCCTGGTGCTCGCGTCGCTCCATGCGTCCGGGCGGCAACCCGAACAAGACCGTCCGCAGGAACTCGCGCAGGGCCTCGGTGGTGTCGAAGCGTCGCTCGGCGGGATCGGGCGCGGGCGTGTCGTCGGCCGGGGTCACGTAGGCGTTGGGCCGGTGCTTTTCCCACAAGAGGCGCACGGCAAAGAGCCGGACCTCGCGGTCGGGGCTCTCCATGAGCCAGGCCAGGCGCTCGGCCCCGCCGACCTGCTGATAGGCGCGACGGATGAGGGTCAGGCCGATCTCCCGCGTCGACTTGATGGAGCTCTCCGCCAGCATGAAGACCTGGTCGGGCAGCAGCCACTGTGCGGGCGGGGCGTCCTCGGGCGCGTCGGGCTGAGCCAGGCGCAGCAGCACTCGGCCGGCAGCGGCCCGTGGCTCGCGGTGGCGGCTATGCGCCAGCCGGTAGGGCAGGGTCTCGTCGCCCCAGCGGACCATCTCGTGGCGGGCGATGTCCTGGGCGAGGCGGCGCACATCGGAGCGGCCGTCGTCGAACAGCGGTCGCACCCGGCCGATGGCGTAGTCGGCGTGCTTGAGCCGCGGCTTGATGCCGTAGTCCTTGGCCTCCTGCATCGTGGGGCCCGCGATGGGGTGATGCACCCGCAGGTAGGTCCCCGCGAAGGCTCGCACCGTCTCCGGCTCGGACGAGCCCGAGGCCAGCGACCACAGCTTGTCGAGCCCGGTCTGCTCACCCGTGGCGCCGAAGTCCTTGGGCGAGAAGTGCTCGAGCATGTAGCGGTGGGCGAAGCCGTTGAGGCTCTCGTCGGCCTGCCGCACCATGGTCAGCAGCCAGGGCAGGCCGACCTTGGCCGGCTTGACGAACTTGGGGTTGCCGAGCACGTCCAGGGCCATCGCGCGCAGTCGCGGTCGCATGACTAGGCCCTTCATCCACTCCACGTCGAGGGCATCGCCCTTGAGCATCCCGCCTCGCAGCCAGCGGCTGACCCAGTCGGTGTACTTGTGGTTGAGCAGGGCCTCCTTGATCCACTCGATCCCGATCTGCGAGCCGGGGTAGCGGCCGAGGCTTCGCAGCACCTCGCTCTGCTTCCAGCGGGACAGTCGCTTGTCCTCGAGCAGGGCAAGCCAGTGCTTGGCGGGGATCTTCTTCTTGGCCTCGTCGTAGAGCTTGGTGACGAAGCGCTGCTGCTCGCGGTTGCCCGTCCACAGCACGATGAACGACTCGGCATCGATGTCGTCGGGGCCGAAGGTGGCCTTGATCTTCTTGGCGGCCATCTTGGCCGTCTCGCTGCCGCCGAGCAGCCGCACCAGGGCGGGCAGGCCCAGCTCGCGGGCGTCGCGGGAGCCGAGGCGCTCGGCGGCGAGCTTGCGCACCTCGGACGCACCCTCGGTGGCCAAGCTGACCAGCATCTCCACCGACAGGTCGGGGGCATGGTTGCGGGCGTACTCGATGGCGAACTTGCGGGCGTCGCTGCTCTCGGACCGCAGCAAGGAGACGGCCAGGTCGTGCAGGCCGAGCCCGGCGAGCTTCGAGGGGTGGAAGCGCGGGTCGTCCTTGAGCACCTTGGCCACGAAGTCGTGCACCGAGGCCAGGGGCTTGGCGCCGAGGCGGGCCAGCCAGGCCGGCTCCACTTCGCGCAGGGTCTTGGGAAAATCGCCGGTCAGGCAGCGGATCGCGAATTGGCAGACCTCGTTGTTGTCCGCGTCCTCGAGCAAGCGCAGCACGGGATCGGGCGAGAGCTTCCAGGCCTTGGGGTAGGCGCGCTTCTTGAGGTCGGTGGGCGGGCGGCCCAAGCCGCCGCGGCCCTGGCCGCGCAAAATCTCGTGGCCCCAGATCTGGCTGGCCACCCACGAGGCCCAGAAGTTGAAGCGACGCGGGTAGCGACGCAGCACCTGCACGGCGAACTGCGGGTAGGCCTCGGGCACCGCGTTGCCGAGCTGACGCAGGTATCGCCACGCCCGACGCTGCATATAAAGGAAGGTGCCGGGGCTGACCTCACCGGACTTGGTGGGCGTCTGGCCCATCGAGTCGAGGCGCCAGGCGATGACGCCGAACATCTCCGCGTCGTGGCGCTCTTCAGCGAGCTTGTAGACCTGCTTGAGCCCCTGCCATAGGCCCCAGCCCACGCGAGCGCGGGTGAAGATTTCCTCGAGCGCAGCGCGGGCGGGCTCGTCTCCGGCTTCGTACAGCTCGACGAGCAGCGGTCCCAGGCGCAGGCGTGGCGGGGGATGAGGGGCGGCGAGCAACGAGTCCCACGCCGACTTGCGGATCGATCGCTGCTCGTCCGCGGGCTTGTAGGTCAGCCTCCCGCCGCCGACCGTGCTGCGCAGACGCTTGAGCGTCCATGCATCCCGCGACAACGCGGGGACCGACGCACTGGGGTCGGCCGTCTCGTCTCGATCTTCGGGAGGGTCGGCCTGATCCATGTAGCGGATCACCAGCTCGGCGAGCTGGGGATCGCGCTGTTGTGCCGCGCCCTCGATATCCGTCCAGGTGACCTCACGCTCGCTCGCCATTTAGCCTCGCGTTGCCCGAAAATGGGGAGCGCAGATCGTCGGGGAGTGGCGCGTAGATCGCAACCACAAAGATCGAGGAATGTCCGAAAACCGGTCTGTGAGCCGGTCGAGCGAAGTCGACCCTCCGGGGTCCGTTCGAAGCGATGGCCCAGAAAAGGCACGGCCGTCTTCGAGAACACATTCGAAACTTCGTAATCAGCCTTCGACATCGCCCTCCTTTTTTGGTGGGGCTCGGGAAGGGTCGCGGCGGGGCCCGTCTTGTAGACTTCTTCGCGATGGCCAAGGCAGTCGTGGGTGAGGGAGGGGTCGACGTTCGGGGGCAGTGTTACTGCGGTGCGATCAAGTATCGGGTGAAGATCCCCGAGGGCGGGTCGTCGATCTTCACCGCGTATTGTCACTGCGACAGCTGTCGCCGGGCCCACTCCGCTGCGCTCTACCAGATCGCGGCCGTCGACGAGGACCACCACGAGTTCACCGAGGGCGCCGAGAACCTGCAGGAGTTCCACAAGCCCGGGGCCAAGGTGACGCGCGCCTTCTGCCGCGTCTGCGGTTCGAAGATGCTCAATCGTTTCCCTGGGTGGAAGCCCGGCGGGAAGGTGCCCGTGGGGATCTTCCCCAGCACGCTCGAAGAATCGGCCCAGCACGCGCTGCCCGAGGTTCTGCAGGCGCAGCACCACAACTGCCGCGAAGAGACCGTGCTGTCCACAGCGATGCTCCAGGACTTCATCGCCCACGGCTGAGCGCCGCGGGGGCGCCCGCTTGCCCGGGCGGGGTCCTTGGGGCATAGATCCGCCCCAGGACCTTCGAGATGAGCACTCCCGACCACGATGCCGTGCTGGCCATGAATGCGTGCTTCTACGCCGCGTTCGACGACAAAGACCTGAACGCGATGGGCACGGTGTGGTCGAGCGAAGCGGAGGTGACCTGCGTGCACCCGGGCTGGCCGCCCATCCGGGGGCAGGAGGCGGTGATGGCCAGCTGGAAGGCGATCTTCAAGGGCGACGGCGATGCGCCGACCTGCGACGGACCGAGCTGCCACGTGCACGGCGACTCGGCCTACGTGCTGTGTCGCGAGCGGCTCGGTGGCGCGGTGCTCATCGCCACCAACGTGTTCGCCCGCGAAAACGGGGCGTGGGTGCTGGTGCACCACCACGCGTCCCCGCTGGCCCGGGTCCCGGCCACGCCCGACATGGACCCCGAGTTCCTGCCGAACTGAAGGCCGGGCTCAGGTGCCCGCGCCGGCCTCGTGGGCCTTGCGGGCGCGGCGTTCGATCTCGCGGAGCCGCAGCTTCTCTCGCTCTTGTTCTTCTTTCCACTGCGCTTCCATCCGCGCCTGCTCGGCTTCGAGGTCGGCCAGGACGGTGACGTCCTCGAGCAGCTGGTCGATGTTGGCGATTCGGTCGCGGGCATCGGCGGCTTCGACCGGGTAGCGATCGCCCGCTTCGGCGGCAAAGCGACGGAAGTACTGCTGAGCGTCGCGGAAGGGCGTGCCGTCGAACTCGGTCTCGCCTTCGTCCCCACCTTTTTTGGGCACCTGCGACCGCAAGGGGGCGATGTGCTCGTGGTAGAGGATGCCCAGGTTGTACAGCGCGCGAGGGTCGGTGGTGTCGAGCTTCTGCGCGGTGAGCAGGGTCTGCTCGGCGCCGTCGAAATCCCGTAGCCCGCGTTGCGCCACGCCCAGACCGAGCAGCGCGACGACGTCCTCGCGGTGGCGCTCGTTGTCGAGGGCTTGCCGTAGGCTGGTCTCCGCGGTGGCGTAATCGCGGAACCGCAACGCGATCATGGCGATGTTGAGGTGGGCCTCGGGGTGCTCGGCGTCGACGCGAGTGGCCTGCTGAAACGCCCGCAGGGCGCGGATTTGGTCGCCGTCTTCCATGAGCAGCAACCCGCGCAGGTTGTGCAGCTCGGCGCTGGCCTGGTCTTGCTCTTGGAGGATGCGCGTGCCTTGGGTGATGACCAGATCGGCGAGCAGGAGGTACGAGCGCTCACCCTCGCGGCCACGGTCGTAGTAGAGCCGCGCGAGGTTTTCGTAGGCGAGCCGATTGTCGGTGTCGAGCGCCAGCGCGGTGCGGAGGGTCTTCTCGGCCCGCTGGAAGTCGGTGGCGTCGCCGCCGTGCCGGTAGCGATGACGCAACGCGGCGGCGAGGTTGTTGCGGGGCTCGGTGGCCTTGGGATCGAGCCGGATCGCCCGGTTGAAGGCATCGACGGCGTCGTCGACCCGTTGCGCCTGCCAGTGCAGGACCCCGAGGTTGTTGTAGGCGGCGAAGTACTTCGGGGCCTTGGCGATGACCTCCTCGTACATCTTCACCGCGTCGTCGCGCATGTGGCAGAGGTCGAGCACGACGGCGGCGTTGAAGATGCCGAAGACGGAGGCTGGTACCGCGCTGTGGTAGGCGTCGCGGAAGGCCTGGCTGACCGCGGTGCACTCCGATGGCGTGAGCTGACCGTCGGCTTCGGCCCGTGCCAGCGCCTCGGCGGCGGCATCGAGCTTCTCGCGGACGTGCACCTGCTGAATGGGAACGGGATGGGGCCCTTGGTCGTCGATGGGAGGCGTGGGCGTGGTGGAGGGGCGGCACGCGGCCAGGGCCAGGGGGGCGCCCAGGGCCAGCGCGAGCGCGGCGTTGCGAATGGAAGGGAACATCGTAGGGCTCCAGTGCCCCACGAAACGACGAAGCCGACCCGGAACGGACAGGTCGGTCTTCGTCGTCCGCGGGAGTGGATCGAGGAAGGACGGCCGATTACACGGGAGGCGGCGGCCGTGGGTTCCCGGGAGAAGTTCGACAAAGTGATGATCCGATGGACGGCGGCCGGCTCTACCCAGCCACGATGTCTCGTTTTTGTGCGATGAAGGTTGGTGACGCCCTGACGACCCTGGCGACGGGAGCGGTGTCGGCGTTGGTCGTGGGTTGCCTGGCTTCGGGGGAGGAGCCGGACGAATCGTGGCGCGGCAGCGAGTCGGAGGTCTGCATCGCGCAGTCGCAGGTGAACCTGGCCGCGGCGCTGCATGTCGAGCTCGAGCAGGGGCTCGGGGGCGAGGCGGTCGATGCCCTGGCCGAGGCCGAGACCCCGGCCGAGCTGGCGCGCTTCGTGGCCGAGGTGTCGCAGCGCTGTGATGCCTGCGAGGTCGCGCAGTATCTCGCAGCCGCGATGGACCCGCCCGATCGGCAGCCGATGCTCGGTTCCCACCGCGTGCTCGGGCTCGACATCCTGGAGGTCTCGCAGGAGTTCCGCGCGGCGCGACCGGCTGCTCCGGCCCCGGGCCTCGACGATCACGGAGACTCGCTGACGAACCTGACCAACGCGATCGACGACCACGGGGACTCGCTGACGAACCTGACCAACGCCATCGACGACCACGGAGACTCGCTCACCACGCTCGGCGGCGACGGGGGAGGCGGGGGCATTCGCTGCCGCTCGCCCTTCGCGGGGCTGGGGCTTTGGGGCGTGCCCATCGGCAGCTGCCTCGAGGACGACGGCGGCCTGCCCGTGCCGCCAGCCGACGCCCTCGCGTGGCCCGTGCCATCCTGCGACGAGGACCTCTAGCTCACGGCGGGTTCGCGGCCAGCCAGGCGTCGATGCGGGCGACCTCGTCGGTGAGTTCGTCGGCGACCAGGCGAGTACGTGCTCGCCGGGCCAGGCTCACCGCTCGAGTGCGCTCGGTTTCGGGGAGGCACTGAGCCAGCCCGAAGCGCGCCTGGGCGAGCTCGCGTTGGTTGCCGTTGCGGCGGACGTGAATGTCCACGACGCGTTCGAAGCCCGCCGCGGCGGCCGACATGGCGCCGACCTGTAGATCGAGCCGAGCGAGCCAGAGCAGTATTCCGGCCAGCTGCGGGTGGTCGGAGCCATAGCCCTTCTCGAGCTTGGTCTTCGCTTCGTTGAACGAAGCCCGGGCCTCGTCGAGCTGTCCTGCGACCATCGCTACGGCGCCCTGCTCGAAGATCAGAAAGCCCAGGTCGTGGTGGTCGGGGCCGAGGGCCGCGACGCCGGCCTTCATCGCCTTGTCGGCGGCCTCGCGCGCGGCCTGGAGGTTGCCCGAGTCCCGCTCGATGGCGGCCAGGTTGGCCCAGGTCACCAGGTTCGAGGGATGCCCCTTGCCGAACAGCCGCTCCGAGATCGCCAGCGCCTCCTCGATGCTGGCGCGGGCCTCTTTGTCGCGACCGAGCTGGTGGAGCACGTGGGTCTGGTTGACCACCATCCCCATCACCCGGGGACCGCCTTCGGGCTCGGCCGCACGCGCGATGGACAGCGCGGTCTCGAGGTGCCCGTAGGCGGTATGGAAGTCGCCCTGGTACGCGGCCACGCTGGAGAGGTTCTGGTAAATCTCGCCGATCTGCGGGTGCCCGGGTCGAGTGATGCCCCGGCGTAGCTCGAGCGACTGTTCGTAGAGTCCCCGCGCGGCGTCGTAGTCCCCGCCGTTCATGCGCAGCACGGCGAGGTTGTTGATGAGGACCGCCCGCTGCAGCGAAGAGCCATCGTCGTCACCGAGGTGCCGCAGGGCTTCTTCGTAGTGTTTGCGGGCCTTGGTGTTGTCGCCCTGGCGGAACGCGGTGGTGCCCAGGCCTTGCTCGTAGAGGGCGACGAGGCGGTCGGGTCGATCGATGCGCGCGAGGGCGGCCCGGGCAATGGCCGAGCCCAGCTCCGCCGCCTGGGCGTTGGCCTGCTGGTAGCCGAGCAAGTGCGGCATGTGGACCCAGATCCTCGCCAGGAGCTGATCGTCGTGCCCCTCGGCGGCATCGCGGGCGGCCAGCTCGAACAGCAGCGCCGCTCGGTCCCAGTGCCCCAAGTCGATGTGGACCTCGGCGGCCAGGAGTCGGGCTTCCCCCGCGAGCGGGGCGTAGTCCAGCTCGGCCGCTCGGGTCACGAGGGCTTCGGCTTCGTCCACGATCTCCGCATCGCGACCCGCGATCGATTGCACTCGCAGCGACTCGATCTGGGAGCGGAGGATCTCGGCTCGCTTCGCCCGATCGGGATCGTCGGGAGGGGGCACCGTCTGACGCAGGCGCTCGGTGTCCTCGCAGACGTCGATCGGGGTCAGCGAGCCCGCGAGCGCGAAGCTGTGGTCGAGGATGGACGAGTCGGCGGTCTCCAGCAGATCGAGGCGGGCGTGGAGTTCGTCGAGGCGTCGGCCCAGGCACTCGCGGCGCAGGTCGAACATCAGGTCTGACTGCTCGCCGCGGACGCGGGTGGCCTCGCAGGCATCGCGCGCGGACCGACGCCAGCGCTCCTCGTAGTCGCCGATGATCGCGGCACTCCGGGACCACAGCGCGGGGGCGTGGGGCTCACCGGTGGTCGCGAAGGCGCGCGCGATGGCATCGTCGCGGTCGGCCGACCAGATCGCGTCCATCTCCGCGTCGGCGCCTTCGCAGGGGGGTGCAGGCGCGGCGGGCTCGGGCCGCGGGCGTACGGCGAGGGCCACGATCCCGCCCAGTGCGAGGACGCCGGCCGTGCCGAGAATCCATCGGAGGCGCCGCTTGGCGGGGTCGACGAGCAAGGCATCGAGCAGAGTCTCCATGCTCGGCCAACGCAGCATTGGGTCGCGCTCGAGGCCTCGCATCACCACGCGACGGACCGCGCTCGGGACATCGTTGCGCGCGGGCGGGTCCTTGCGTGCGCCGCGGGTCACCGCGCTGACCAGCTCGGGCAGCGACTCGCCGCCGAAGGGGTGCTCGCCGTAGAGCGCTCGATACAAGGACACGCAGAACCCGAACTGATCGGTGCGCGCGTCCACGTCCTCCCGGGCGTGCTGCTCGGGGGCCATGAACGCGGGCGTGCCGATCATCGCCGCCCCGTCGGTCAGCGAGTTGATCGTCTGAGGCTCGGCCCCGGAGATCGGGTCGGTGGGGATCTCGAGGGGGCCGCCGTGGGTGCGCACGAGGCCGAAGTCGGTGACCTTGGCTCGTCCCTTGCGATCGATGAGCACGTTGGCGGGCTTGAAGTCACGGTGCACCATGCCCGCCGCGTGGGCCGCTGCCAGTCCGCGGCCCGCCTGGGCGAAGACCTTGACGATCTCGGGCACGGTCCGCGTGCGGGCGCGCAGCCAGCCGTCGAGATCGGTGCCGTCGACGAACTCCATCGCCACGAAGACCTCGTCGTCGACCGTGCCCACGTCGTGCACCGCGACGACGTTGGGGTGCGAGAGCTTGGCCATGGCCTGCGCTTCGCGGACCAGTCGCTGCCGAGCGATGGTGGCCTTGGATCTTCGCTGCTCGCCGCGCAAGACCTTGACCGCGACGCGGCGGTCGAGCTCTGGATCGTAGGCGCCATAGACCAGGCCCATGCCGCCCTTGCCCAGCAGCTGGAGCACGGTGTAGCGGCCGATCCGTTCGCCTTCGCGCCGGAGCGTGCGACGCTCGCCCCGGTCGCGGGGAGCCGACTCCGGGTCGTCTCCGGCAATGGTGGGCTCGCCCGCGGTCTCCACGGGCCGATTGTATGCGCCGCTCGGCGCGCGTGCTGGGCTCCGCTATGGTCCGCGGCGGTGCCCAAGGACACGTTGTTCTCTCGTGCGTTCGGATTGGCCTTTGGCGCCAATTTCCTGCACAGCCTGGCGTTTTTTGGCTACCTGCACCTACCGGGTTATTTGTCGCGGCTCGGCGCGGACGAGCTGATGATCGGGATCGTCGTGGGGGCGATGGCGGCCTCGGCGATTGCGTCTCGACCCGCGCTGGGCTGGCTGATGGACCGCCGCGGGCGGCACCTCGTGGCGCAGATCGGCTCCGTGATCCACCTGGTGATCGCGCTGTGCTACCTGCTGATCGACTCGGTCGGCCCGCTGCTGTTCATCATTCGAGTGGTGCACGGCATCGCCGAGGCGATGCTCTTTTCCTCGTTGTTCACCATCGCGGCGGACGTCGCTCCCGCGTCGCGGCGCACCGAGGGCATCGCGTGGTTCGGGATCTCCGGGCTCATCCCCATGGCCTTGAGCGGCCTGTTGGGAGACTTGATCCTGAAGCACGCCGACTATCCCGAGCTGTTCATCGCGTGCGCATCGGTGGCGGCGTTGGGGGGCCTGTGCGCCTGGGGACTCACCGACTCGCGCCCGAAGGTGGAAGAAGGCGCGGCCGTCCAGCGCTCGTTCTTCGCGGCGGTGATGCAACCCCGCCTGCGCCCTTTGTGGCTGATGGGCTTCGCCTTCGCGCTGGCCATCGCGTCCTACTTCACGTTCCTCAAGACCTTCATCGAGGAAGCCGGGGTCGGCTCGATGGGGTTGTTCTATTCGGTCTACTCGGTGGCGGCGGTGCTGCTCCGCCTCGCGCTGGGCTGGGTCCCCGACCGCATCGGGCCGCGGCTGACCCTGGGACCCGCCATGGTCTCGGTGATCGTGGGGCTGGCGACCCTGGCCCTGGCGACCGGCGACCTCGGGGTCGCCATCGCCGGCCTACTGTGCGGCACCGGGCACGCGTTCGTGTTCCCGATCTTGTCGTCGTTGGTGGTGAGCCGGGCCGCGGCCCATGAGCGCGGCGCGGCCCTGGCCATGTTCACCGCGTTGTTCGACTTCGGGATGTTGGTGGGTTCACCCTTACTCGGGGCCGTGCTCGAGGCCACCGACTACACATCGATGTTTGGTACGGCGGGCTCGATCGCCGTGGTCGGTTCGGTGGTCTACGCGTTCTGGGATCGGGCCGTGGTTCCACCCGAACGCGCCGCGCAAGAGGCCTGAGGCGGGCTTCGGCAGGCGACAACGCTCACGGCGTTCACCCGGATTCAACGCACGTCGCATGGCGTGGCGCGGGTTTTTGCGCTCTTCATTCAATACGGCGGCGTCGCGCGGGGACATCGATGAGTCGCGCGCCGGACCGTGCGAACTGGCCGCGGTCGCATTCGTTCAATGCTGGACCTCCCACTATTTCGCGCGCGAACGATGCGGTGCGGGCCGTTCGTACGTCGGCGTCACACGTCGGGTCGGCTGTACTTTTCGTCGATATCGCCTACATAGCCCCCCGACGCGGGTACCCGGATCTTGGGGTATCCCCTGGTGAATGGAGACTTTGAACATGTCCTACTCGGGATTCAATTCCGCCCTCTTGTTCGCTGCGGCCCTCGGCTTGGCTGGATGCCCGGGAGACGACTCTGGCGACACCTCGACCACCGACGCGGCGACCACGGAAGCCACCACCGCGAGCAACGACGAGACGGGTGACGACGCCACGACCGACGCGGCCACGACCGAAGAGGCGACGACCGACGAGGCCACCTCCGACGAGTCGGGCACCGCGGGCGAGTCCGGTGACGCCGAGCTCGGCCGCATCGAGGTCACGGTGAACTACGAAGGGGCCGGGACCGGCACCCTCAACGTCGTGCTGCTGACGAGCTTCCCTCCCGCCGGCCCCCCCGTGGCCATCAACGCGGAGATGGACGCGACCTTCCCGTGGACCGGGACCTTGAGCGAGATCGACCCGGGCGACTACTTCGTGTTCGCGACCCTCGACATCGGCAACGACAACCCCACCATCCCCGGTGACGAGGACGCGCAGGCGATGGAAGCCGCCATGGTGACCGTCGTCGGCGGAGAGATGGTCACCGCCGATCTCACCCTGGTCGACCCGCGATAGCGACGTCGCCTCGAGTGCCGAGCCCGAGTAGAGCAGCCATGCGATCGATGCATGAACGAATGATTGTGGTCGCGTTGGTCGCCTCGTTGGGCACGGCGTGTGGTTCCGAGCCGGCCGAGGGCACTCCCTCGGCCGGGACGACGACCGGGGCGGGCTCGAGCTCGTCGACGCCCGACTCCTCGGGAGGCCCGGCCTCGTCGAGCGGCGAGGCCGAGCCCACCACGGAGATCGTGCCCGGTGTCGGCATCGGCGATCTGACCATCGGTGCGCGCGGTGATGCCCTCGCCGACTTGGCCGGGGAGCCCGATTCCTCGCTGCGCTTCGGCAACCTCGTGTTGCTCACCTTCGAGAACGAGGGCCTCGAGGTCCTGTTGGTGGCTCCGATCGGCGAAGAGCTGACCGCGACGGCCAAGGTGCTGTCCATCGCGGCGCTGTCTTCGGACATCGCGTTCAGCGGCCCCGCCCTGCCCGGCGAGGAGCGTGAGGACGTGCTCATGCGCTCCGGGACCCCCAGCGAGTCGGTCGGCGACGCGGACTTCTACGAGGCGGGCTGGTCGGTGGTCTATCGCGCCAGCGGCAAGGCCAAGAGCGTCACCGTCTTTACCCCCTACACCATCGCCATCGAGCCCCCTCCGATGACCCCGATTGGCGGATGACCATGAGCATGACCCACAAAACCCTCCACGCTCTGGCCGCGTGCACCCTGGCCGCCGGGCTCGTGTCGGCTCCGGCCCAGGCTTCCATCGAGGTCAACGGCCAGCCGCTGCAAGTCGTGGACATGCACCTGCACTCCGGGCAGTTCGGCACGATGAACCCCGAGGGCAAGGCCTTCATCCTGGGCGCGGTGCCGCCGTTCCTGCTCGGTCACGCGCCCGCCTTGCTGTCCGCTGGCTTGGACCCCTACGAGGAGCACGCGGGCATCCAGGCCGAGACCCGCTTCGCCGGGGCCGACCACGCGGTGGTCCTGGCCGTCTACACCGCGCGCACGACGGGCTACTACACCAACCACGAGCTGCTCGAGGTGCTCGAGGACCCGCGCAACGACGGATGGGCGTGGGGGCTCGCGAGCATCAACCTCACCGATGTCGAAGACGATCCCGAGCTGCTCGACTCGCGGCTCGACGCCATGCGCTCGTTCCTGACCGAGCGACCGGACCTGTTCATCGGGATCAAGCTGGCGCACACCCATCAGGCGGTGACCCTCGACGACGAGGCCTCGTTCCGCATCTACGAGCTCGCGGGCGAGGTGGGCGTGCCCGTCTTGCTGCACACCGGGTTCTCGCCCTTCCCCAACACGATCGGGGAGCCCGAGTACTACGACCCCGGCTACCTCACCGACATCGTCACGCTCTTCGACGGCAACAACGGGCCGCGGGTCGACTTCGTGTTCTCCCATGTGGGGCAGGGCGACGCCCGGGCGGTGGAGGCCGCGATGACCCTGGCCGAGTCCTCGGACAACGTCTGGCTCGAGATCAGCGCCCTGCGAGGACCCCTTCGCATCGACGAAAACGGCGAAGAGACCGACTCGAAGGAACCCCAGTATCCCTACGTCCTCGAGCAGATCCTGGCCCGAGACTTGGTGGATCGCACCATCTTCGCCAGCGATGGCGCGCAGCTGTCCGGCTTCGTGAAGAGCTACCTGGGCGACATCGTCGACGGCATGATCGACGCGGGCTACAGCACCGAAGACATGGCCCGCGTACTGGCGGGCAGCTTCTTCGAGGCCTACACGCGCGCCGATCCAGGGGCGTGAGCAGCCGGGCCCGTCGGGGCCCAGCCGTCGCCTCAGCAGCCGGGCGGGGTCGTGGTCCAGTGGGCGCTGGCCCGGGGCACGACCTGCACCGCGCGCCCGCGGTCGTCCATCGGGTACGACACGACGGCCCAGCTCTGCGACTTCACGAACACGCCCATCTCCCGGCCGCATTCCACGGTGCCGACGGCCGAGACGTCGGAGTCCTCGAGGTTGCGCTTGCCGTACACGACGCAGGTCGGCGCGGCGCAGTAGCGGCTCTCGATGCGCAGGTCTTCTTCCGGGTGCGGGCCGTGGTCGGCGAAGCCTCCGTTGCGGAAGCCATCGGTGCGGTCGATGACCTGGACCATGCGATCGCGGTCGGCCATGGGGTAGGAGACGACCATGCGGTCTCCGCTCTGCACGAACACGCCCATCTTGGTGTTTCGCGGCACGGTGCCCAGCGGCTGCCAGACGCCGTCGATCTCCTTGGTCATGGAGACGGGGCACTCGTCGCGGTCGCAGATGACCCACGAGTAGTCGCCGATGTCCCAGTCGTACGAGTCGAGAATCTCGCGGGAGCGGCGGTCGATCCACGCCTTGATGGGATCGAGCCGAGCGTACGAGCCGCCCCGGGACACGATGCCGAAGATCACCGGGACGGTCGCGCCGCCCTGCCCATCGTTGGGTTCACCCGCACGCTCGAGGAACAGCGGTCCGCCCGAGTCGCCCGGGTTGATGGGCGAGTCCTCGGTGTCCAGCAGCTGGAAGGGGTAGCGGGCATCCGTGGGCAGCAGGGGCTCGAGGGTGGTCGAGCGCCGCATGATGCCGCCGCTGTCGACTCCGTCGTCCATGCGACCGTTGATCCACATCGTGGAGCCGTCCTCGGGCCGGCTGGAGCCGATCCGGGCGTGGACGGGCGCGGAGTCGGTGGGCAGCTCCATGCTGGAGTTCAGTCCCACCAGGGCCACGTCGTACATCTCGCCGGGCCCGGTCTCGTTGAGGTGGTAGTGGGAGTCGTAGGTCCAGATCCGGGCGAGATCGATGGTGGCGGAGTCGAGGTCGTTGCTGACGAACCCGTCCTTCAGGGTGATCGCCGGACCCACGCAGTGCGCCGCGGTCAGTACGGTGACCTCGTTGAGCAGAACGCCGGTACAGCTGCTTTGGTTGGTGTTGAAGCGGACGGTCTGCATGAGCCCGCCCGGCTGACCTCCCTGGATCGGCACGGCGGGCAGGGTTCCGTCGTCGGCATCGCCTCCGCTCGCCTCGCCCTCGTCCCCACCGTCGGCCCAGGCTTCGGGATCGCGGGCCGAGTCGTCGTCGCAGGCGGTCAGGGCGAGAGAGCACGCCAGCAGGCAATGAACGGGGAGGAGAGGGCGGGGGGAGGACATCACGCCAGTGGATGCCGACACCCCCGGTCTGGTTCAGTCCAAACCCGAAAAAAGTTCGCTTGCGTCGATGGAGGGGGAATCCCTTAGGCGCTCTTCGACATGGCAGCGCGGATTCGCCCCAGGGCTTCGTCGATGACGGCCGGGTCGTGGTGACGGTTGGTCACGAGGCGAACCTGGTGCGGCGGGCGCCCGCTGGCGATGACTCCACCGTCGCGCAGGCGGGCCAGCACGGCGTCGGTACTCAGGCCGCTGTCGCGATGATCGACGTAGACCATGTTGGTGTCGACGGCGTCGAGGTCGACCGCGAGCCCCGGAATCTCCGCGATGCCGGCCGCCAGGCGCTTCGCATGCGCGTGGTCGTCGGCGAGTCGGTCGACCATCTGCTCGAGCGCGACGATCCCGGGAGCGGCGATGATGCCTGCTTGCCGCATGCCTCCGCCGAGGCGGCGGCGAACCTCGTCGGCCTTGGTGATGAACTCTCGGCTCCCGGCCAGCACCGAGCCCAGAGGGCAGCTGAGACCCTTGGTCAGGCACAGCATCACCGAGTCGACGTGGCGGGTGTAGTCGCCGACCTCGACGCCGGCCGCGATCGCAGCGTTGAAGATCCGTGCTCCGTCCAAGTGAACGGATAAACCCTTGTCGCGGGCGACGTCGCACAGCGCGGTGTGTCGATCCAGCGGGACCACCCGGCCGCCGCTGCGGTTGTGGGTGTTCTCGAGGCAGAGCAGGCGTGCGCGGGGATAGTGAATGTCGCGCTCGCGGATGGCCGCCGACAGCTCGTCGGGATCGAGGCAGCCCGCCGTCGAGCGCAGCGGCCAGGGGATGAGCCCGGCCACGTTCGAGAGCGAGCCGCCCTCGTAGTAGTAGATGTGGCTGTCGTGATCGACGAACACCTCGTCGCCGGGGGAGGCGTGCACCATCAATGCGATGAGGTTGCCCATGTGTCCGCTCGGCACGAGCATGGCGGCCTCTTTGCCGAGCCGCTGTGCCGCGAGCGACTCGAAGCGAGCCACCGTGGGATCTTCGTCATAGGTATCGTCGCCCAGCGGCGCGGTGGCGATGGCCTCCAGCATCGCCGGGGTGGGCAGGGTTTGGGTGTCGCTCCGCAGGTTGATGGGCGTCATGACTCGATGCCTCTTTCATGCCGTGGGGCACTGGTCCCGGCCTCACGGGCCGTTTGGCCGATGCACTCGGGCTGGGGCATCGTGCCACGCGGCTCGAGACCAGCCCCGCGTGGCGTCCGCCCCGTCCTTGCCCGTGAGGCCCCTTTTCATGGAAAGCGTCGCGAGTTTTCGATGGCGGAGCAAGCCCTGGCAATCGAGCGAGGACGTCACGCGGCGTCCGTGCCACAGTGTGCCCATGTGCTCCTCTGCACGCGCCGTCGCGGCTGCTTCGATCCTCGCTTCTCTGGGCCTGGGCGTGGGCTGCCGGGCTACACCGACGACCGAGACCCCCGACGGCATTCCTCCGGCGGCCGCGTCGCAGGGGCAGGGGCAGGGGCAGGGCGCCGAGGCCCGGCGTAGCGCCCCGCCGCGCAGGCTCCACGAGGTCGAGGGCATCACCGAGTACACGCTCGACAACGGGCTGCGGGTGCTGCTCTTCCCCGACCCGTCTCGGGCCCGGGTCACGGTGAACGTCACGTATCTCGTGGGATCGCGCCACGAGGGATACGGCGAGACGGGCATGGCTCATCTGCTCGAGCACATGCTGTTCAAGGGCAGCGCCGCCTATCCCGAGCCCTGGCGGACGCTGGAAGACCACGGCGCCGACTACAACGGCACGACCTGGTACGACCGCACCAACTACTTCGAGACGATGCCCGCGACGCCCGAGAACTTGGACTGGGCGCTGCACTTCGAAGCGGATCGGATGACCGAGTGCCACATCGATCCGGCAGAGCTGGCCAAGGAGTTCTCGGTGGTGCGCAACGAGTTCGAGATGGACGAGAACTACGCGCCGGGGGTGCTCGACGAGCGCGTCTTGTCGACGGCGTTTTTGTGGCACAACTACGGCAAGTCCACGATCGGAGCGCGGAGCGACATCGAGAACGTGCCGGTGAGCAAGCTGCGGCGCTTCTACGAGAAGTACTACCAGCCCGACAACGCGGTGTTGGTGATCGCGGGGGCCTTCGAGCCCGAGCAGGCGCTCGAGCGAGTCCACGAGTACTTCGGCGCCATCCCCCGGCCCGAGCGAGCGCTCGACGCCACGTACACGGTCGAGCCGATCCAAGACGGCGAGCGCACGGTGAGCCTCGAGCGGGTCGGTGACGTGGGGGTGGTGAACGTGCTCTTCCACGGGGTGGCAGGCGCCGATCCGGACTACGTGGCCGGTGAGGCGCTGGCGCACCTGCTCACCGACGAGCCCTCGGGGCGGCTGTACCAGGCGCTGGTCGAGACGGGCCTGGCCGCGTCGGTCTACGGGGACTCGCCGTCGCTGCACGATCCGGGGTGGGTGCAGGTCACGGCCGAGGTGCCGGCCGGGCTCCCGCTCGAGCCGGTCCGCGACCGCATCTTCGAGGTGCTCGACGAGGTACGTGAGGGCGTCGACGAGGTCGAGGTCGCCCGCTTTCGCAACCGCCGGCTCAAGCAGCTCGGCCTGGCGATGACCGACAGCACCGAGATCGCCATCGAGCTCAGCGAGTGGGCGGCGCTCGGCGACTGGCGCATGTTCTTCGTGTATCGCGATCGGCTCGAGACGGTGCAGCCCGAGCAGGTTCGGGACTTTGCGCAGCGATTCGTCGTCCCGTCCAACCGCACCGTGGGCCTATTCGTGCCCGCGAAGGCGCCCGTGCGTGCGCCGCTCGTCGAAGCGCCCGACGTCGACGCCGTCGTTCGTGGGTATCAGGGGCGCGCCGAGGTTCGGGCGGGGGAGCACTTCGTCGCGACGATCGACAACATCGAAGCGCATACCGAGCGCGCGAAGACCTCGGGCGGCATCTCGCTGGCGATGCTGCCCAAGAAGACCCGCGGCGGGGCGGTGACCTTGCGGCTGCGCCTGCGCGCGGGGAGCCTCGAGGCGCTGCGCGGCAAGGCCACCGCGGCCGAGATGGTGGGAGACATGGTGCTACGCGGCACGACCGAGCACTCCCGACAGCAGCTGCGCGACGAGTTCGATCGCCTGCGGGCCGACGTTTGGGTCGGCGGAACAACGGCCGGGGCGTGGGTCGAGGTCACCACCGTGCACGACAGCGTCCCCGAGGTGGTGGCGCTGCTGGCCGAGGTGTTGCGCTCGCCGAGCTTCCCCGCGGGGGAACTCGACGTGCTGCGCCGCGAGTCGCTGGCCGGGCTCCAGGCCTCGCGCAGCGATCCCACGACGCGGGCCTACGAACGCCTGTGGCAGGTCCTGAGCCCCTATGCGCCCGACGATCCCCGCTACGCCCCGACGGTCGACGAACAGATCGCGCGGCTGAAGAAGGTGCGTCGGCGGGACCTCGTCCGGCTTCATCGCGACACCTGGGGGGCGGGGAACTTCCAGATCACGGCCGTCGGCGACTTCGATCCCGCGGCGCTGCGCCAGGCCGTCGAGCAGCACCTCGAGGGCTGGGCCGCCGAGCAGCCCTACCAGCGGCTTGCGTTCCCCCACCACGACGTCCCCGGGCGCGCGCCCATCGTCATCGACACGCCCGACAAGGAGATGGCCGTCGTGGTGATGGGGCAGACCTTCGAGCTGCGGGACGACGACCCCGACTATCCCGCGTTGCTGCTGGCCAACTTCGTGCTCGGGGGGGCCAGTGACTCGCGGCTGGTGACCCGCCTGCGTGAGCGCGAAGGGTGGTCGTACAGCGCATACGCCAGCCTCGACGTCGGGGCCATCGATCGCGGGTCGACCTTCACCGCCTCGGCCCAGTGCGCGCCGCAGAACCTCGACAAAGTGCACGCGGCGATGCTCGAGGAGATCGAGCGCATGCTGACCGAGGGAATCGCGGAGGCGGAGCTCACCGCGGCCAAGGAGAGCTATCGCGCCAGCTTCGAAACGCAGCTCACCAGCGACGGGGTGGTGGCGGACCGGCACCTCTCCGACCTCTTCCTCGATCGGACCCTCGCGTTCACCCAGGCCGAGAACGAGGCCATCGAGGCGGTCACGCCCCAGCAGCTCCGCGACGCACTGCAGCGTCACCTGAAGATGGACGGCTTCGTCACCGTGCTCGCGGGTGACATGACCCGCGCGAAGCAGGCGGGCTGAAGCGCACGCGTTGTCCGACGGTCAGTATTTTCGCGGTCCCCGGGCTACGGGCTTGGGGGAGCGACACCACGGCCTGACTCTCGTCGAAGGGAGGACCCGACGGCTGGGCCGCCTCGACACGCGGATTCGATCGAGCCGCGCACTCGAATTACATGCGGCGCGCGAGGGCTTCTCTTGCGAGGCTTCGTGCATGCATGGGTGGCAATGGATGGGCGCACTGATTCCCGTGGCCTTGGTGTTGGGCTGCGGCTCGGGCACGGGTGAAGGCGCCGACGACGAGGCGGCCAGCGGCGACACGACGATGGCGACGGGCAGCGACTCGAGCCCGACCGTCGACGATGACGATGACGATGACGGCGGCTCGGATGCCACCGGGTCCATGGACACGGGCAACGCCACGTCTTCGGCCGACGAAACCGGAGACACCACGGGCGGAGACGACAGCGGCAGCACAGGCGAAGAACCGCCCGAGTTCTTTCATACCTGCGGTCGCGGCGGCCCGACCGGCGACTGGTTCACCCGGGAGGTGCCCTATCCCGAAGGCACGAGCCTCTACGACGGCACGCCGGTCACCACCGCTCGCTACGATGTCTTCGCACCTCCACCCGGCGACACGCCGCTGCCATTGGTCATCGCGCTGCACGGTGACAACGGCAACCCCGGGGCGACCAAGAGCGACTGGAACTACCTGCTGGAGCTGGAGGAGTTCATCCTGGTGACCCCGCAAGAGCCTCACCAAGAGGTCGACGGAGGCGAGGCGGACAACGGCTGGGACAACTACCCGGCCCAGACGCGGGGCTTCCTGTTCGAGATCCTATTCGACGTCGCCGCGGTCTACGACATCGACATCGACCGGCTCTACGCGACCGGAGCTTCGGCGGGGGGATGGTCGGGAGGGCAGAACTTCTTCGTCATGCAGGACGTGTTCGCGGCGGTGCAGCTGAGCTGCGGCTCGTCCAACAGCCCCGCGTACCAGCTCCCCGAAGACCCGAGCTGCCTGACGCCCGCGCGCTTCGAGATTGCACCCTCCGATTTCCTCTACTCCGCGTCCGTCAACGCCTCGGAGTTCCTGATGGAGCAGGGCAACGAGGTCGTGTTCCACGAGACGGAGTGCGAAGGGCACTGCTGCGGCCAGCAGGAAGACTACGGCGGCGCGGCCTGGGACTTCTTCTCGGCGCGGAGCTACTGCGGCACGGTGTCGCCGCCGGGCTGTGGCCCCATCGCCGTCCTGCCCTGAGGGCTCCGTCGCTACGGGTTGCTGAGCACCAGCGTCAGCGAGTCGTCTTCGAAGGTCGCGGTGACCAGGTCGTCGATGCCGTCGTTGTTGAGGTTGGTGGCGTGGATGCGGATGGCGGTGGAGGGCAGGACCACGCGCTCGTAATCGCTGAGCTCGCCGCTGCCGTCGCCGAAGGTCCACACCAGGAACTCGTGCTGGTCGCTCACCGAGATCACGTCCAGGTGCCCGTCGCCGTTCACGTCGCCCACCGTGGTGTCGTAGGGCGTGTAGGTGTCGAGCCCGGTGGGGGTGGTGGGTATGAAGCCGCCGGTCCAGTTGGCGCGTAGCACCTGGATCGAGGAATCGTCGTAGCTCGACACGATGAGATCGGTGAGCCCGTCGTCGTCGAGGTCGCCCGAGCGCACCGACCAGGGGGAGACATCGACCCCTTGCTCGCGCGGGAACGCGAAGTGGGCGGGGGCGGTGCCCATCATGGTGGTCACGTCGTAGTCGCGATCGACCAGCGCCACGTCGATCAGGCCATCGTGGTCGAAGTGCCCCGTGGTCATTCCGTTGGGGTTGAAGTTGCTCCAGTCGGGGTTGCCGATCTCGGAGCTCTCGACCGCCCACACCCCGTGCCCGCCGTTGCCGAGGGTGACGTCGATGAAGGCGGAGTCGGGCACGCGCAAGGAGATGAGGTCGCCGTCGCCGTCGCCCTCGAAATCGACCACCGCGCTGCTGCGGATGGCGGTGGACTCGAAGGTCGGCCAGGCGCTCCAGGGCTGCAGGGTGCCGTCCGGCTGCGCCTCGAACACGGCCAGGTCGTTGGCGCACCCGCGGGTGATGACGTCGGTACGGCCGTCTCCGGTCAGGTCGCCGACGACGGGGAAGGCACTGCAGCCGGAAAACCCGGGCGAGAAGCCATCGCCGAAGCCACCCATGCCGTCGCCCAGGAACGCGACCGCGGTCACGCCGACGCCCGACTCCACGCCGGCCACGAACAGGTCGATGTTGCCGTCGCCGTCGAAGTCTCCGACCTCGAGGGCCATCGGCGTCAGGGCGGCGTCGATGTTGATGGACGTGACGGTGGGCGCCGAGACGTTGCCGATGGGCGCGACGAAATCGAGATCGTCGTTTCGCTCCAGCCCGGCCGGGTCACCTCCGTCGGTGCAGCCGGCCACCGTGGCCACGAGCCCCGCACCAATCCACCCCAGCTTCGTCCACCGTGCACGTTTCACGTCCTCAATCATGGCCGCTGGGGTCCGTTTCGTCATCCCAACCCGCACAATTCGCGTACAGAAACGATTATTGAGGGAAGAAATGTAAGTCTGGGCCACAAACGCCGGACACCATCTCTGCCACCATGTCAGGGATTCACTTCTTCGAGAATTGGCAGCCCCATGTCCGATCGTTCCCATCACGTCGGCGCTTCACGCGGCAGCGGCCGCCGAGTTGCCTGCCCCCGGTCTACGGAAAATGGCGCGAAGGTGAACGGATTTGCCGTCGGTGGGTACTCCCCCAATCGCGAGGCGTAGGCGATGTTCGAGATTCAATCTTCCGAGGTGCAGACCCTTCGTCCGTATTCGTCGCAGACCGTCGATCGGTTGATGGTCGAGCTGCGGATTCGCTTCCCGCAGTGGTGCGCGGAGCAGACCGACGAGCAGCTCCGGGGCTTCATCCTCTGCGGCTGTGAAGACGCGGTCATGTACGGCTTCAACCGCGAGGAGGACGTCGTCCGCATGGTGACCATATTCGCGGTGTTCGGCCTCGACTTCGTCCTCGACCGCCGCATGAAGTGGGCGACGCGCTTCCTCAACCCCAAGTCGCCCATGCCCGCGCCGATGCGCATTCAGCTGCTGCACGAGCGGGTGATGCGGATGGTGGGGCTGCCGGTCACGCTGGACTTCGAGCATCGCGCGACGGCCTGAGCGGGTCCACGATCCGAGTCGACGCAGCGTGATCCGGGTCCCGCTTTCGTGACCCCGCCGGCCCAGCCGACGTCGTATGGTCGACGGGCCAATGCGTACGTACTGCCGGATCTGCGAAGCGGCCTGTGGTCTTCGGGTCGAGCGCGACGGGGGCGGTGCGGTGATCGGGCTCAAGCCGGATCGCGAGCATCCGGTCAGTCGCGGGCATGTCTGCGCCAAGGGCACGCGGTTCCTCGAGGTCGCTCATCACCCCGACCGCCTGCTGCACCCGCAGCTCGATGGACGGCGCGTCGACTGGTCGGTGGCCATCGACCAGGTGGCCGAGCGCTTTGCGCGGGTCATCGCCGAGCACGGGCCCCACGCGGTGGGCATCTACTTCGGCAACCCGATGGCCTTCAACACGCTGGGCAGCGCGGCCATCTTCAGCTTCGCCCACGCCTTGGGCACGCGGAACGTCTTTTACGCGGGCAGCCAGGACTGCAACAACAAGTTCGCGGGGGCGGACATCGTGCACCGCACCCCGGTGATCCAGGCCTTCCCCGATTTTGGTCATACCGACTTCGCGCTGGTGTTCGGTTCCAACCCGTACATCAGCCAGTCGAGCTTCGTGCAGCTCGAGGGAGGTGGTGCGGCGACCTTCGGCGGCATCGTGCGGCGGGGCGGGGACATCGTGTGGGTCGATCCGCGGCGCAGCGAGAGCGCCAAGCGCTGGGGGGAGCACCTGGCCATCACGCCCGGCACCGATGCCTGGCTATTGGCCGGGCTACTCGCGCTGTGTGCCGACGGGGCGCCGTCGACTCGATCGATCGAGGGCTGGCCGCAGCTGCGTCGCGCGGTGGAGGCGGTGGGCCTCGACGAGGTCGCGCGTCGGACGGGCATCGAGCGTTCGCAGATCGAATCGCTCGCGGCCCGACTGCGGGCGGCTCCCACCGCGGCGCTGCACATGTCGGTCGGCGTCAACATGGGCGGCTTCGGGACGCTGGCCTATGTGCTGCTGCAGGCGCTGGCCTGGGCCACGGGCAACTACGATCGACGGGGCGGACTGCTGTTGAGCCCGATGGCGCGGACCCTCGATCGCGCCTATCGCATGGCCGGCTTCGACGAGCCGCGCCGCAGTCGGGTGGGGGGCTTCGAGTCCCAGCTGGGCATGTTGCCGGGCGGCATCCTGGCCGATGAAATCCTCGAGCCGGGACCGGAGCGCATCCGGGCGCTGCTCGTGCTCGCGGGTGATCCCCTGCGCTCGATACCGGGGGCGGGGCGGACCGAGCAGGCCCTGAAGTCGCTCGACTTTCTCGCGTGCATCGACATGTTCCGCAGCGCGACGGGGCGGCATGCGCAGGCCTTGCTGCCCGCCGCCAGCTGGCTCGAGCGCTGGGACGCCGCGCTGACTACGGTGCCGTTCCACCAGACGCGACTCGTGCAGATCGCGGGCCCGGCCATGGCTCCACGTGGACAGTCGCGGACGGACGCGGCCATCGTGGGGGACTTGGCGGTGGCCATGGGTCTGCCCGGGATCCGCTGGTCGCTGATGCGTCGCGGCTTCGATCGCTTCTTCCCGCGCCCGAAGTTCGGCGTGTCCGGCCCCTCGCTGCGCACCGGTCGTTGGCTGGCCCGCAATCGCCTGCGCTTTTGGGACGAGCGGGTCGCGGCCGAGTTCGATCGCCTCGCCGCCCAGCCTCGACCCGCCGCGGAGGGCTTCACCCTCATCGGACGCCGCCGTCGCCTCGCCCACAACAGCTGGCTGCACGGAGGACAACGCACGGGAGAGCCCGAGGCGGTGGCGTGGCTATGCCCCGAAGACCTGGCCGCGCTGGGGCTCGCCGAAGGTCAGCACATCGAGATCGACAGCGAGGCGGGGTCGCTGCGCATCCCCGTCAAAGCCTCCGAAGGGCTGGCGCGCGGCACGGTGGTGGTGCCCCACGGGTTGCCACAGATCAACGTCAACGCCTTGATCCCCGCGGGGGCCGACAACATCGAGCGGGTGAGCGGGCAGCTGACGATGACCGGGATCCCCGCGCGGGTCGTGGCCGCGGCCCACCCGTGATGCGCACGCGCGGAATACTCATCGCGTTTGCATGACGCTCGCTCCCCGCGTTCGTCGTTCGATTTGTGATGGAGGATTCGGCTCATTTTGTTTGCGGATTGTTTCGAGCACACGTGACCCGACCCGGATTACGCGGGCTGGAGCACGCTCCATGAACGCTGGTCAACACGCGGTCGCACCCAATAAGATGAACCCATGGGGACGGTAGGAATGCGGATACTGCTCGTCGTCGTCGTCGTCGGCTGGCTATGGCTCGGCGGATGCGGAGGCGAACCTGCGGACAGCGGCGGTGCGGATGGCCTGACGGGCATCGGGAGCCTG
Organism: Myxococcota bacterium; assembly: GCA_039028615.1. Lineage (GTDB taxonomy): Bacteria > Myxococcota_A > Polyangia > Nannocystales > Nannocystaceae > Paraliomyxa. Next base: position 194,138 of record JBCCHT010000016.1, read on the forward strand.
AGTGCGACCGAAGGCACGGGGACCCCGGGCGGACCGAGCCAGGAAATCTTCGACGTCGCCAACGACACCGCGTCCACGGCGGGCGACCCCGCCGACTGTGATGCCGAAGACTTGATCCCGACCAATGCCGTGCTCACCGGGCGGGTGTTCGCCCCGAACATGGAGATCCCCATCTCGGGCGCGCTCGTCTACATCGGCAACGCTCCGCCCGATCCCGTGCCCGACGGCGTCTACTGTGCCGAGTGCGTCGAGCTGACGTGCAACGACCAGTTCGTGCTCACCGAGGCCGACGGCACCTTCCAGCTGCCGGCCATCGCGGGCCCGGGCCAGACGCTGGTCGTGCAGAAGGGTCAGTTCCTGCGCTCGGTGCAGATCGACGTCGCCGAGGGCGACAACGTCGTGCCGCCCGATCAGAGCAACCTACCCGGCGAGTGGAACCCCGACGCAGGCATGTGGATCCCCCGCATCGCCGTCTACCAGACCGACCCCGACAAGGTCTTCAACGTGCTCGCCAAGTTCGGCCTGGGCGAGGTGTCGGCGGGCGGCGACCTCATCCCCGGCACCGAGCAGTTCACCCTCATCCCCGACTCCGACCAGGGCGCGTTCATGGACGACCTGGAGGGGATGAACCAGTATCACATCATCTTCGTGCCCTGCGCGGCGACGAAGTTCTGGATCGGAGCCCCGGGCGTCCCCGCGGCGCGGGCCGAGAACATTCGGGCCTACGTGGCGGCCGGCGGCAAGTGGTACGCCACCGATCACTCCAACGAGTACATCAAGGAGCCCTTCGCTCCCTACATGGACTTTCACAACGCCGCGATGCCGGACCTGCAGCCCGCCTACGACGTGACGGGCACGGTGCAGGACCCGGAGATGTTGGCGTGGCTCGAAGCGCTGCCGCCCGAGCTCAAGGACATCGGCGGAGGCAACCCCACCCTCAACCAGCTGCCCTCGGTCGAGCTGCGGCTCAACTACTCCGGCATCGATGCCACGCACGACATCATCGTGCAGGACGACGAAGGCAACGACGTCAACGTCGGGCCCTACACCTGGGTGGCCGGCCCCTGCTCGAGCTGCGCCGACCCGGCCACCTTCCGCCCCATGGCGGTCACGGGCCAGTTCGGCTGCGGGCGCATCATGTACAGCACCTTCGAGAACTCGAGCGTCGCCCACAACGGCCTCAACCCGCAGGAGCTGATGCTGCTGTACATGATCCTCGAGATCGGCGTCTGCCACGACACGCCGCCGCCCGCTCCTCCCCCCGTGGGCTGAGCCCGGCCTTCACCCGGCGGCCGTGGCCGAGTCGCCTGGCTCCGCGTTGAGCTCGAGCAGCCCCTGGTTGCCGAACGCCGAGTAGATGGCGTGCGTCACCTGGTGGAGCTGGGCGTTGTAGGGCGCGATCTGATCGCCCAAGCCCATGTGGTCGACGGTGGTGCGGAACGGCTTGCGACCGAAGGGCATCTCCAGCAGCTCGGCCACCGCCTCCGCGACCATCCGCGGGCGCTGGCGGGGGTTGCTCTCCATCGCCGCCTCGAGCCCCGCCAGCGAGGGCTCCAGCGCCTCGGCGAGCGGGCCGTAGGCTCGGCCGGCCTCGACGTCGGTCGGGCGCAGCATGTTGCCGCCGATGAAGGCGGTCGGCATGGGCCCCGGCTCCACGATGCAGGACTCGATGCCGAACCCGGACAGCTCCGCTCGATACGCATCGGCGAGGGCCTCCAGCGCCCACTTCGACGCGCAGTAGGTCGCATAGAAGTTGATGGCGACCCGGCCGATGAGGCTCGACGTGTACAGCACCAGCCCGGAGCGCTGGGCCCGGAAGTGCGGGAGCACGGCTCGCATGACCCGCTGTACGCCAAAGACGTTGACGTCGAACACCTGGTGCATCTCCTCGGCGCGCAGCGTCTCTTGCAGCCCGAAGGTCAGAACTCCGGCATTGTTGAACACGACATCCAGCCCGCCGAGCGCCTCGATCGCTTGCTCGATGCCCGTGTCGACGCTTCCTTGATCGGTGACGTCGAGCTCGATGAGCTCCACGCCGATTCCCCGCAGCGTCTCGGCCACGGCTTCGTTCTTGCCGCCTGTCGAGCGCATGGCCCCGGCCACCCGGTGACCCTTTTCGACGAGGAGTTGGCAGGTAGAGAGGCCGACGCCGCCGCTGGCGCCCGTGACGATGATTCGTTTGCTCATGATGGTCTCCTGATGGCTCGCGGGCGCCTCGAATACGAAAACGAATAGATCTTGATGCTCCGTTCGATTTTCGATTCGAGCGCTCTTGGCCATTCAGTAGTAGGATTCAGCTGCCGAAGGAGGAAGGGCGGCGGTTGCATAGGGGTTATACGTATTCGTATTGCTTGCCCTCGCCGTGACGATGCCATGTCGAACGCCGAAACGATCTGGACCCCACGAGACGAGTCGATGGCCAAGGCCTCGTGGGACGACCTGCGGGTGCTCTCGAGCGTCGTGCGTGGAGGCAGCCTGTCCAAGGCCGCCGCCGAGCTCGGCCTCACCCAGCCCACCATCGGGCGTCGCCTCGACCGCCTCGAGGAGGCCTTTGGTACTCCGCTCGTACGTCGCACGGCGCAGGGCTGCGTCGCCACCGAGCGCGGAGCGATGCTCTTGCCCTTGGTCGAGCGCATGCGCGAGGCCGCCGACGGCATCGCCCAGGTCGCGGCGAGTACCTCGAACGAGCTCGCGGGCGTCGTGAAGATCGCCCTGGGCGACCTGCTCGCGCGCTACGTTGCCCGTCACCTCCCCGAGCTGGTCGCCGACGCCCCTCAGCTCAAGATCGAAGTCCTCTCGAGCCTCGACTTCGTCAGCCTCGAGCGAGGCGAAGCCGACCTCGCCATGCGCACTCGTCCCCCCGAGGGAGACAACTGGGTCGCCAAACCGATGGGTCGTACGCGCTACGCCGTCTACGGAGCGCCTTCCTACGTCGACACCCAACCGGCCGCCCTCGACGACCAACGACGCTGGACCGAGTGCACCTGGGTCTCCTTCGGCACCAACCCATCTCCCGCCTCCGCTCGATACCTACGAGAGCGCTCTGGCCGTCCCCCCACCATCGCATTTTCCAACTCCCTGCTCATCCTCGAAGCCGCCGCCTGCGGAGCCGGCCTGACCCTCCTCCCCACCTGGCTCGGCGACGACGACCCCCGCCTACGCCGAGTCAGCGCCCCCCTCGAAGACCTGAGCATTTCCGGCTACCTCGTCATGCACCCCAGCGCCCGCCGAGTCCCCCGCGTACGCTGGGTCGCCACCCGCCTCGCCAAGCTCTTCGATCGAAACGGCTGACCTCTCGTTCCGACGGCCGGAGTCCCATGAGCTGCGAGCAAAGGCGGCCTGGCGCCTGTTGACGCCAGACGCTACCCCGGACGTGCTCGTCGGTGAATTGATGGCCTCGGGTGCTTGTAGAGGCGTCTAGTCACCTCCTGCGCGCGACCGGGGACCCCTTCTGGCTACGCGGGCCAGCCCGCAGCCTCCCCGAAAATCCCACTCCGATCGACCGCCCCTCGATGAGTTCACCCCGCAGGCCTCCCCCTCTTCGAAGAGGGCACCCGCTCTTCCGAGAGCGCCCGCAACCCATTGCCATCCAAGCCCGCCCCGTTGCGACCGACTGCTCACCACTTTCGCAACGACCGGGAGAGGGCAAGCCGTACTAGCGACCTCACCCAAACGCCGAGTGTTCGTGCATGGAACGACCCCCCGCAGGAACATCGAGCCATTCACAAACGACGGTACTCTTCAGCTCGAGCCCAACAACGCCGCAGCCCACCTCACCGAAGCCCACGCCGTTCCGATCGGCCACTCACCACCCCCCGCGACGACCCGTAGTAGCAGGAACCGTCGAGCCTGCTGCGGCCGGAGCCCGCGTAGCCGGAAGGGGCCCCCGGTCGCGCGCAGGAGGTGACTAGACGCCACTACAAGCACCCGAGGCCATCAATTCACCGACGAGCACGTCCGGGGTAGCGTCCGGCGTCAACAGGCGCCAGGCCGCCCCCGATCGCGCCCAAACCCCCGCCACGAGGACTCGACCCGCGCCCTCCGAAACCACTCCAGCAGCAAGCCATCGACCCCCGCCAAGAAAATCGACCCCGCCCTCCGAAACCACTCCAGCAGCAAGCCATCGACCCCCGCCGCCAGACCCCCTCAGCCGCTAATCCTCAAACCGCCGCACCCGAGAATGGCAATACGGCTCTTTCCCCGTACGCGCGTAGTAATCCTGATGCTTATCCGCCGCACGACTAAAGTTCGTGATCGGCTCCACCTTCGTCACCACCGCAAACCCCTTCCCCTTCAGCTCCTCGATCAACGACTCCGTAGCCTCCTTCTGCCCCGGACCCCCGTAGAACACCGCCGACCGATACTCCGGCCCAATATCAGGCCCTTGCCCGTCCGCCTGCGTCGGGTCATGAATCTCGAAGAAGCGCTTCGCAACATCGCGATAGCTGGCCTTGCTGGGATCGAAGCGGACCTGCACCGTCTCGTACTGCTCGGCCTGTGGCGTCGGTGGCTCCCCCATGTAGCCCGCCTCGACCGCGATGACCCCGTCGATCTGAGACATGTAGTGCTCGACCCCCCAAAAGCAGCCCCCCGCGAAGTAGGCGACCTGCTCCCCCGGAACCTCGGCCGGCGACGGAGGCAGCTTCGGACGCTCGGCATCCTTGGTGTCCTTGGCAGCGTCCATCGCAGCGGGCTCGGCGGGTGTCTTTACGTCGGCGCTCGGCTTCGGCGTGGCGGCTTTGTCTTCGGTGACCTTGCCCGCGACCGCATTTTTGGCCGGCGCCCCTTCGGACGGAGACGAACAGGCCGCGAGTACGCACACCAAGCTGACGAAGAAGCCGCGCATCGGCCCGAGTCTACGCGGGCGCCGACGAATCGTCAGCGGGCGGGGCCAACGCCTCCGCGGTACTCAGCCGCCACCGACGATACGCACCACGATGCCGATGGCCAGCGCGATGAGCAGCAGGCCCAGCACGCGGTCGACGGTGGCCGCATGGCGACGCAGCGAGCCCACCGCGCCGCTACCCGCCACGACCACGGCGACGAACACGAACCACGCGATGTCGATCCCCATGGCCATCGCGGCCACTCCGGCACGCTCGACCATGACCGCGTCCGTGGGGACGACGGAGCCGAGCAGGGCCAGGAAGAACACGGCCGTCTTGGGGTTGAGAAAGGCGAGAAAGAACCCCTCGGAGAACCCGCGCGGGGTCGGGGTCGAGTCGTCCTCGTCATGGTGTCGGCCAGCGTGTCGCAGCGACTGCATCGCCATCCACAGCAGGTAGAGCACGCCGAGGATCTCGATCATGCGGTGCAGGCCGGGGACGCTCTCGATGAGCGCGGTCAGGCCGGCGACGGTCCCGAAGGCATAGATCCCGATGCCGAGTCCGTGCCCGACACCCGTGGCCGCGCCCTGGGCTCGTCCGCCCGCGATGGTGTTCTTGAGGACGACGGCCAGGCTCGGCCCGGGGGACATCGCGCCCGCGGTGCACAGGGCCGCGATCGAGAGCCAGTCGCCCGCATCCATGCCGAGCGCTACTTGGCGTCTTTGGCCTTGGCCGGCGCGGCGGGAGCCTTGTCACCGAACTTGGCCTTGAAGAAGCACGCGACGACGTCCTTGACCCCCGGGGCGCTCTCGATACACGCGCTCGCCTTGCTGAAGGTCTCGGGGTCGTCGTTCTGCATCTTGGTCATCCGCGTGACGCAGGTGGAACTCTCTTGGCGCATGCCCATGGCGACTTCCTTCTCGTCTTCGCTGCCCGAAGCGGCGGCGGCCTGAGCCAGCGAGTCGATCTTCGCGCAGACCTTGGCGGGCCCGGACTTGCAGCCCACGAGGATGGTTGCGGAGAGGGCCGTGAGCAGCAGGAGCTTGGAGTCGGGCATGAGCGGGTTCCGAACGCAGTGTGCCACGAAGCCGCACGCAGGCCGAGTGTGGCAATCCTCCACGAATTCGAGCCTTGGCGTGGAATCCGCAAAACGCCGCCCGTCGGGGTGCGGGCCTCGTGGAGGCCATCGAAAGATTTTTCGTCAGATCGGTGGGGCTGCCAGGAGAGGGCCTGGCATGAGCAACAAAGAGCTGACCCTCGAAGACCTTCTCCACGTTCGTGGCGGCGCTGCCTCCAGCTTCAAGCTGATCACGGGCACCGAGAACGACGACTGGACCATCAAGTGCCAAGAGGAGACCGAGTCCAAGCAGGCCGCCGAAGCGGCTCCCCTCGGCCCCGCCGTCGGCGGCTGATCTCTTCGGGGCCCGGGTCCTTCGGGGCCCGGGCATTCGATCGACTGGAGACGGTGCCATGAACGCGATGACTCCCCCTTGTGATCGAGCCTCGACCGTGCTCGCCGGACTGGCCCCGGTGGCGCAGTTCATCGACGACCCTCACGTCCAGTTGGTCACCCGCCGCTTCGACTCGGAGTGGCAATACACCGACCTCACCTCACGCATCGGCGGCGGCTACAACCCCTTCGCCGGGGAGGTGTACGTCGCCCACGATTCCCTGGTCGTGCGCTGGCTCGGCGGTGAGCAAGCCGACCTGCGGGCGCTCAACGAAAACGATGCGTTCGTCCACGAGCTGGCGATGTGCGTGCACGACTATCTGCACGCGTGGGCGGGCCAGCAGCTCGCCGAGCTCGCCCCCGAGTTGGGCTTCGGCGTCGCGCCGCTCTCGGCCGACACCCTGGAGGCCCAGGTCTTCGGATTACTGGTGACCGAGGCGGTCGCCACCGTGGGGGCCGACTACTGGTGGCTGTCGAGCATCGACCTGGCCGCGATGCTCGACATCGGCAGCCGCTTTCAGACCCTCACCGTCAGCTACGTCGAGTCCGACTTGCCGGAGTTCCAGCGCTGCTCGCCGGACTTCGAGGTGTTGGACCCAAGCTTCTTTCGTCGCATCGCCGAGTTCTATTGCCACGGTCGCTTCGCCGGCTTCGATCTGTCCGACGTTCGACGCAGCCCTCGGCTGTTGCGATGGCTACGTCACGAGATCGAGTACGGGCAGGTCCAGCGTCGCTACTCGCGGCAGTGGATGCAGCACCTGGCGGGCATCGTGGCCTACTCGCCGGGCCAGCTCGGTGCACCCGTCGCGTGTGAGGAGCCCTGGCAGCAGGCCTTGCTCGACGAGCTGGGGCAGCGGCTGTGGGCCAAGATCCGCGGCGGAGAGTCGCTGTGGTCCAAGGGGTCCATCGACCCCGAGCGAGCGTGGCGTGCCCCGACCCGTGGCCCCATCGACTTCCGATTCACGAACCTCGCGAGCTTTGGCGATCCCGATGGCGAGGTCGAGCGGCGGGGCATCGCGGTGGCCTCCTTGAAGCACTGGGCGGATCAACGCATCCGCCTGCACGCCTTTCCCTACGACGATCGAGAGTTCCGCCGGGTGGTGCCGAGCCTGCGCGACTCGGTCGAGGGGGACCAAGGCCAGCTTCTGCGCTGGGCCCTGTCCTCGCGGCCCCGCATCGAGCCCGAGCCCGAGTCCCGCGTCGAACTCTTCTTTCCCCGGTGAACGCCATGAAGCCCGTCCAGTCGAGTCCTTCCTGTCCGTGGTCGGCCGCGGTTCCCGTGCGACCCAGTCGCTTTACGAGCCTCTTCGCCGAGCACGAGGCGTGCAACGTCGAGACCGATTTCTCGGCCTACCAAGCGTTCTCGGTTCCAACCGCCGATGCGCCCGCGCAGCTCGGGTTCGCCGACTACCAGATGGACCCGCAGTACCCCACCGCGCGTCGGCAGGGCGCGGGCCGGGCGATCTTCTACGGCGAGCACTACCTCAAGGGCACGGGGCGGACGCCGCTGGCCATCAACTGGCTCAACCGCGCGGACACGGCTCATGCCACCGGTCACATGGCGGCGACGGGGGCGGTGCGCGAGCTGGTGATCAGCCGTTACCTGCGAGCCAAGGGCCTCGAGCAGCACATCGTGCCGTGCACTGGGTTGTTGCTCGCGACCATGCCCAGCGCCTTGGCAAAGCCGCTGACGAGCTTCTATCGGGAGCAGCAGCTCCAGCGAAAGCCCTGCGACGAGCACCTGCAGGCCATCAGCGTGAAGCCGGCCGGCTTCGCCCGGTGGAGCAATCTCGTGTGGCTCGCCCACCAAAGCTCGGGGCATCCCGACCGCATTCGTGAGCTCGCATGGATGGGTGAACACTTCGCGCGGCCGCGACCGATGGGTGCCGAGCACGAGCCCGCAGTGGGAGCCTGTACCCCGACCAGCATCGCCACCGAGCTCGCCCACGCCATGCAGCGCGGTCTCGAGAGCTTCGAGGCGTTCTTCCGTGCGGGCGTGTTCTGGGGCTCGTATCACAACAACTTCACCCTCGACGGGCGCTTCCTCGACCTCGAGCTCCCGCTCGTCGTGGGGGAGAGCGTGCTCTGCAAGCACCACGTGCACGGAGGGCAGGGGCCGCATGGGCCCATCGAGCACTACGGTCGACCCTTTGGCGAGGAGATCCTGTTCTTCGCGCGGCAGGTACGGCTCGCGTTCGACACGTTGATCGAGCGATTCGAAGCCATCGCGCGCAGCGGCATCAGCCCCGCGGTCGTGCAGTTTCTACGGCAGTGGATCGCGGCGCTTCATCGGGCGGTTGGTTCGGACCACTGGGTGCGGAATCCCGAAGTCCTGCGCGAGCGGATGGTGGCGCTGTACCGAGAGACGGGCGCTCCCGAAACGCAGATCCAGGCCCTCGTGAGTGCACTGATGGCTCGGGAGTTTCGTGGCGAGTCGTTGCCGGCCATCGCGGCGCGCATGACCGACGCTTCGTTCCCGATGCTCGAGACGGGCACCCACTGCAACCTCAGCATCATCGGTGACGCGCCGGGGCTCGGGTCGCCGCAGGCGGCCGAAGAGCGGCGGCTGCTGCAATCGTGTCTCGAAGAGCTGGATGCGATCACCGAGGTGGAGCCCTATCTCGAGCGGCTGCGGGTCTGGCTCGGCGTCATCGACCAGGAGGTTCGGCCCGCACCGATGCTCCTGGCGAACCGAGAACCTCCGGGGCTGGCTCGTACCGCGTAGCCCTCGTGCGACGCGCTAGCGTGCCGGGTGCTTGCGTAGCCACTGCTTCGTTTCGGCGAGTTGTTCTTCGCTGCTCTCGCCCGCTTCGGCAAAGGCCGTCGCGGCCTCCTGGGCCAGTGCACGTGCACGTGCGCGTTGGGGTCGATCGCTCCACAGCACTCGCGCGAGCAGGAAGCGTGCATCGGCGCAGCGCTCGGGTTCTTCGCCGCTCGCCTCGAGAATCGCCAGGGCCCGCTCGGCATGAGTCCGGGTCGTTGCGAGGTCACCCTGCCCGAGTGTCGCGGTGGCGAGCCACACCAACGAGTCGGCGACGTCCATGTGCTCGGGGCCCTCGGCCTTCTCGTAGGCCCCCAGCGCTCGTTCGTGGGCGGCTTTGGCCTCGTCGTATTTTCCGAGGCTCCCGAGCGCGCTGCCCAGGTTTTCCCAGATATCCGCGACGCTGAGGTGCTCCCCGCCCAGTATCTTCTCTTTGATCGAAAGAGATTTTTTGTACGCAGCCGCGGCCTCTTCGTACTTCTGCTGGCTGTTGAGCACCACGCCCAGGTTGTTCCAGCTATCGGCGACGTCGGGGTGGTCCTTGCCCAGTGCTTTTTCCGAGAGCCGCAGGGTTTGCTCGTGGAGGGCTCGAGAGCGCTCGTAGTCGCCGATTTTCTCGAGGGTGTTGGCCAGGTTGTTCGAGGTGTTGATGGTGGAAGGGTGCTCGAGTCCGAGCGCCTTCTCTTTGATTTCCAACGCTCGTTCGTACATGGCCAGGGCTTCGTCGTATCTCCCCTGGTCGTCGAAGACCGTGCCGAGGTTGTTGAGGGTTCCGGCCGTGTTGGGGTGCTCCAGTCCCAGCGTCTTTTCGTCGATGCTCAGGACCCGCTCGTAGGCTGCTTTGGCCGCCTCGTGCTCTCCTTGCTCCTGCGCGACGACGGCGAGGTTGTTCCACGTCGCCGCGACGTAGGGATGCTCTTCCCCGAGCGCATTCCGGCGGATCTCGAGTGCTTGCTCGTAGGCGGATTTCGCTTCCTCGTACTTTCCCTGCTCCTCGAGCACGATACCCAGGTTGTTCCAGCTCTTCGCGACATCCGGGTGTCGGGGTCCCAGCACGTTTTCCGTCAGCGTCCTCGAGCGTTCATAGGCAGCCAGCGCTCCTGCGTAGTCTCCTTGCTGTTCGAGCACGTTGCCGAGGTTGTGCAGGTTGTTGGCGACCGACAGGTGCTCGGGTCCGAGCGCTTCTTCGTAGGTCTTGCGGGCTCGCTCGAGGGCGGTCTTGGCCTCCTCGTAGTCCGCCTGCTCGAGCAGAACGATCCCCAGGTTGCCCCAGCTGGCGGCGATGCCCCCAGCGTCGCCGATGCGCTGCGCCAAGGGCCGTGCCGTCACCGACCATTGCCGGCCTTCCGCGTGCCGGGCGAGACGGTCGCCCACGACGGTGACCAGAGCGTTGGCGGTCCAAAATTGGAGCGAGTCGTAGTCTTGCTCGACCGCCAAGGCGTAGGCGTCGAGCAGGTCTCGTTCTGCGTCCTCGTACTGACCATTGGCATTGTAGAGCTGTCCGCGAAGGCGCTTGACCTCCGCCAGCAACGGCCCGTAGCCCAGGCTGACTGCCTCTTGCACCACGGGCTCGACATGCTCGAGTGCTTCGGCAAACAACCCGGCGTCGAACTCGGCCTCGATCATCACCACGCGCTCGCGCAATGCTTCGACCCGTTCGGCTTTGTCGGGGTCCTGCGGTGGAGGCACACGTTGCTGCCGCTGCTCGAGCGCGGCCACGTCGTCACATTGGCTCAGGGCGGGCAGGCCGGTCACCAGCGGCACCGCATCCCGGACGACCGTAGCGTCGGCCTTCGCCAGCACCGTTGCCGCGGCGTGGAGGGCTTTTCGATGCGCGCCCAAGCAGCTCATGCGCAGCCCCATCACCGCTTCGGTTTGTTCACCGCTCACTCGAGTCGCTTCACAAACCTCCGTGTGCTTGGTGACCCAGGCCTCGCCGTACTCGTCGAGCCGAGACTCCACGCGTTGCCAGGTGTCGGCGGCGTAGGGCAGCTCGGTCCCCGCGATGGCGGACTGGACCTCGGTGCGCCGAGCGTCGTCCCAAACGCCATCCAGCTGGAGCCGCGCGCCCGTGCACAGGTCCTCGCGCTCGGCGTAGCGCTGAGCTCCGAGCCCGGCTCCGACCACGAGCAGGCCCGCGGTCAACCCCAGCATCGCTCCCCGCTTGCGCCCCGGTGCCAGGAGGCGGCGGAGCTGCTCGAGCAGCGTGGCCATGTCCGGCCAGCGATCGCTCGGCGCCGCCGACAGCCCTCGCACGAGCACCGCACGCAGCGAGGCCGGCACCGGGCTGCCCTTGGGCGCGGGCTCGACGTCTCCGTCCCGCATCGCGAGCATCAGCTGCATCATCGAATCGCCCGTGTACGGCCGTTGTCCGTAGACCGCTTCGTAGAGGGCGACGCAGAAGCTGAACTGGTCGCTGCGGGCATCGGCCGGCGCCCCGCTCATCTGCTCGGGCGGCATATAGGCCGGGGTGCCCAGCACCGCACCCGTCCGCGTCAGCGAGACCGGGGACGCATCGTGGTCGGGGGCAGGGGAGGGCACCGTCTCGAGCGAAGCGCCATCACCCAGGCGCGCGAGCCCGAAGTCGAGCACCCGGGGTCGGCCCTCGTCGTCGACGATTGCATTGCCCGGCTTGAAGTCCCGATGCACCAAGCCCTGCTCGTGCGCCGCCACCAGTCCCTGGCCGACCTTCGTGAACATCGCTACGCAAGTGCGCCAGTCGGGTCGTGGATCTCGGTCCATCCATGCCCGCAGGGTCTGGCCCTCCACCATCTCCATGGCGACGAAGGCCCGTCCCTCGGCTTTCCCGACCTCGTAGACCTGCACCACATTGGGGTGCGACAGCTTGGCCATCGCTTGCGCCTCGCGGAGCAGTCGCGCGGTGTCCTTGGTGCGGAGCTCGCGTTGCAGGACCTTGAGCGCGACGAAGCGGTCGAGCGAAGGATCGAATGCCTTGAACACGACCCCCATCGCGCCGCGCCCCAGCGTACCCACGATGACGTAGCGGCCCAGCTCGAACGAAGAACTCGAGGCGGCCAATCGTGGCGGCTCCTGCCCGAGCCCCGACGGGATGCCGGAGTCGGTGACCGTGGACGACATCCCGTCGGGGCCGTGACGGTCGTCGCTCTCGTCGTTCAATGCGCCGCACCCACCCGGGTCATTATGCCGCTTCGGGTGAGCCCCGTACGCCGTCCGCCCGGTTGATCTGGACGTGAGCACCTACGGGCCAACTCGACGACGCGTGCGCTCGAGGCATTGGGTGGTCGAGAAACATCGTTGCGTCGCAGGCCGAACGCGAACCGTCATCGTTCCTGCGAGCGGTGTAACAGCGAGCAAAGCAGAGACGGTTGTGGGGCGGTGGACGGGCTCGACACGATGCGAAGCGAACGCAGGCGGTTTTGGGCCGAAAACGGTTTCGGAACGAGCGGCGGCTACGACGATGCCTGGCAAGAAGCCTCCTTCGCCGGCGTCCCCTATGCGGTACCCAATGTCCGGGCGCGAGCCGACGCCCTTCGCGTCCACGACCTACATCACCTCCTGACGGGCTACACGACCGACTGGCGCGGCGAGTCGGAGATCTCCGGGTGGGAGCTCGGCTCGGGTGGTGCCGGCCGCTATCCCTACGCGTGGTTCATCGCCATGTTCGGTTTCGTCATCGGGGTGCTGACCATGCCGCTTCGCACGTGGCGTGCGTTTCGGCGAGGCCGCGGTGGCTCGAATCTCTACGCGGTCTCCCGCCCGATGGACGTCTTGAACGAGCCCGTCGAGCGGGTCCGGGCCCGGCTCGGCGTGGACATGCCGCGGCGACACGGGCTCGGCGACGTGTTTCGGTTCGTCGCCTTGGCGTCGTTGATGATCCCGCTCGGGTTGCTGTGCCTGGTGGGCACGCCCTTGCTGGTGCTGATGGCCATGCTGCTGGGCGTGCGCTGCCCGATGCACCAGCAGACACCGTGCTAGCGCGACCGGCTACCGCGACGCACCCGGCCAGCGATCGTCCACGCCCTTGCGGCTCGGGCGGCGGGGGGCCGCGCTCTCGAAGCGCGCGCAGTAGCCATCCCACAGCGACAGCACGCGGGTGACCTCGGGGTCTTCGTTACCCTCGGCCATGGCCTGCAGCTCGAGTCGGGTCTGCGAGCAGTCGGCGAGCGCCTCGGGGTCGTGCCAGGTTCCCGCGCGTGCCTCCCACCCGGAGGGGATCTCGCGACGAGCCTGGCGACCCACCGCCTCGACGAAGTGCATGATGAGCTCACCCTTGGTGATGTTGGTGCGACGGTCGGCCAGCTCGCCCAGCGGCATGATGTGCTCTTCGGTCAGCAGCTCGCCCGTCTCGGGATCCTGGTACTCGATCTCGAGCATGATCTCGTCCTGGCGGCGGAGCTGGCCCTGCCACGGCTCGACCTCGGCGAGCATCAGCTGCGAGGTGTCGGCGAAGAAGTGCACGGCCTGGACGTCGGCTTTGATCTCGGAGGCCTCTTCGCCGTGGAACTGCTCGACGCGCAGCGAGGGCGGCAGGTGCAGGCGGAAGTGCACGTCGTTGGCGACGGTCTCGATGAGGGAGGGGAAGCGGTGGCCGAACACGGCGTCGACCTCGGCTTCGGAGCCCAGGAACACGTACGCGCCGCGGCCCTTCTCGGTGAGGCGATCGAGCAGCTCGTCGTTGAACTCCCGGCCCACACCGATCCCGGACAGTCGGATCCTCCGCGCGTCGAACCAGTCGGAGACCATGGCCAGCGTGCGCGGGTTGGTCTCGCCGCGGTTGGCGATGGCGTCGGAGATGAGCAGCACGCGGTTGGTGTACTTGGGCTGATACGCGGCGTCGGCCATCTGGTAGCCCCGGGTCAGACCCGCGTGCAGGTTGGTGCTGCCCGAGGGGCGGAGCTTGTGGATGGTCTTGGTGAGGATCTCGATGTCGTCGCGGCCCACGACGAAGTTGGACAACGGGTTGCAAACGCGATGGTCGAAGGTGACCACGTTGATGATGTCTCCGTTGTCCAGCTCTCGGACCATCCGCAGGAGCCCGCGCTTGAGGTACTCCATGCGTCCTTCGGCCCGCATCGAGCCCGAGCGGTCGATGACCAGGGTGAGCGCGGCGTTGCGTCGACCCTCGCGTCCCACCGGGTGGCTGGCGATGCTGAGCCCGAGAGCGAGCATGCCCGGGGTGCGCTGCGAGGGGCCGATCTCCCCGTGGACCGCAAACTCGTCGCCGTGGTCCACGGTCCCGGTCTCGAACGAGAAGTAGTTGAGCAGCTCGTGCGGCCGCACGTGCTCGGGCGCCAGCGGCAGGTGCTGGTCGATCGCGTACATCACCCGCTGGGCCGACGACAGGCTCATGGTGTCGTCGTTGCTCAGGTAGGTCGCGGCGCCCCAGCCCTCCTCGTAGGGCGGCCATTCGGGCTGGACGACGACCGTCTCGACCATGACGGGCGGTGATTGCTGCGGGATGTCGGCGTGCCCCCTGGGCGCGCTGGCGGCCATGGCTCGCTCGTGGGCGCGCTCGGCCTTGCGACGGGCTCGGCGGGCACGTCGTCGGCTTCGCGTGGCCGCCTGCCGCTCGGAGAACGACGCTTCATTGGCCTCTACGTTGATGGCGCGGAAGTCCTCGGCGCCCGTCGTACCCGCGAGCGAGATTCCAGCGGCATCCCGGCTCGCTCGCGTGCGCGCTCGGGTTCGTGTCGATTTGTCCCCACGACTACTCCTGCGAGAAGTGAACGCGGGCGCCGAATCCTCGGCCGGCGCGGGGTCGGGCTCGGCCGTGGGTCCCTCCGTATACATGGTGGGCGCAGCGGGCTCGGGCGGAGGGGTCGGCTCGGCCGGCCGCCGGGCGGCGGACTCGAGATCGAGGAGGCGCTTGTCCTCCCGCTGGGCGGACCTCGGCTGCGGCTCGGGCGTCGAGTTCGTGTCGATGGCCGCGGTGGTGGTGCGCTGGTCGGTGGAGTTGTAACGGACGTGGCCGGGCGCCTTGCCCGTGCCCGAGGCGTGGGCCCGCTTGTTCGCCTTGGATTTCGAAGGTCGCGGGGGCCGTCCCTCGACCACCGCCCCCGCCTCCACGCAGCGATTGCTGCGGACCATGTCGGGCAGCGTGTGCCACTCCACCGGGGCTCGCTGCAGCGGCACGCGAGCGAGGTGCTCGCGGGCGGCAAACCGATGCGCCGGGAGCTCGCCGTGCACCGTGTCGTAGGCCACGGGGGCCTGGTAGTAGGCGGGAGCGACGGACACCGGCTCTGCGTGTGTTGCGCAGCCGGCGAGCATCAGGGCAGTGAGAACGATCGAGGTGGTGCGCATGGTCTACGAGGGCCTGGGGACGGGCCCCACCCCAACGTCCCGACCCCCGCCTCCGCTTACAGTGGGATCGGCGATCCAGGCGCCGCGAAAAAAGCGCGGTGCCGCGAGCCAGGGCTCGGACATCCGCGCTTCGTTGCGGAACGCAGTCTCGCTCAGTCTCCGGACGGTTCTTCGGAGCGCAGGCGCGGCTGGGTGAACTCGGCCGGTCGGTGTCCGCTCTTTTCCCGATAGAACTCGCGGATGACGTCCATGTCCGCGACCACGTCGCCCGTCGGGACCAGTGGAGGCCCCATGCCGCCGACCTTGTTGCCGAAGTCGAGGTACCCCAACACGATGGGCACCCCGGCCGCCTTGGCGATCTCGTAGAAGCCGGACTTCCAGTATTCGCGCTTGGAGCGGGTGCCTTCGGGGGGCACGGCCAGCATCAGTTCGTCGGCCTGCGCGAAGCGTTCGGCCATCTGGGCCACGACGCCATGCGGCGCGCGACGATCGATGGGGACGCCGCCGACCTTGCGCATCAGCCAGCCGAAGGGCGGGCCAAAGAGGGTGTGCTTGCCCATCCACCGCACTCGGATCCCGTACACCCAGCCGATCGCCAACATGTAGGGGAGGTCCCAGTTGCTGGTGTGAGGCGCGGCGATGAGCACGAAGCGTCGCGGCTCGGGGATCCGACCGGCCATCGACCAGCCATTGGTCTTCAGCCACCAGCGGCCCAGCCAGGCGGTCACGCCCGTGCCCTCGAATTCGGTGAGGGGAATCGTCTCAGGCATCCGGGGCGTACCCTACCCTCGTCCTTCGGAGCCGTGGATGGGGGCCCGGCGCGGTGGGCGTGTGTCGGCCCACGAAAATCGGCTTCGGAGGGTAGGTCGACAGGTCGATCGATCCCTCGTGTCACATTCGATCGGTTCGGAACCTCTCGCTCCTTCGCACGTTCAACAGATTGACGACCTGTGAACATGCCCCTGTCTGATCGCAAAGGGGGCACGGGCGAGGTCGTGGCGCAATCGCGTCGCGACGATCGCTCGGGCCTCATCGACATCCGTGCGCTCTCGTCTCTGGTCGAGCCCCGAGGCTCCGGCTCGGCCTCCGCCAGTAGCGTTGCGTTGCCTTCTTTTTCCTCGCCGTGGACGATGCAAGACACGCGCATGCAATCGCGCGCCGTGTCTATGCCCGCGGCCGTCGCCGCCCGCCCGCAGCCCGCCCGCGACGATCGCCCGCTGTATCTGATGATCGCGGCTCTGTCCGCTGCGGTGGTCAGCCTGGGTGCGTATGCGATCTTCGCTCCGTCGCCCACGCGCGCCGCGGCGCCCGCTCCCGAGCCTGCGCCCTCCGTGGCCGCAGCGGCGGCCGCCAACGAAGCCGAGCCCGAGCCCGAGCCCGCGCTCCCGGCCGCGCCCGCGCCGAGCGACGAAGCCGAGCCCGAGCCCGAAGTCGAGCTCGAAGCCAAGGCTGAGCCCGCGAAAGGTCGCAGCGCCAAGAACCGTCGCAATCGCAAGGGGCGGCGCGATCGAACACCCACGCCCGCGAAGGGCGACGAGACCAAGCCGCCCGCGCCCGCTGACCGCGGTGGGGTGCCTATCGGCTGTGTGCTCGATCCGGACAGCTGCAGCAAGAAGAAGCGCCCCGATCCCACGCCGACACCGGGCTCGACCGACCTGCCCGACGTGCCCAGCAACTCGCAGATTCGCTCCGCCATGAAGAAGGTCAAGCCGACGGCCAAGGCCTGCGCCAGCGGGGCCGATGCGGGGCAGAAGGTCCGGGTGAAGCTGTCGGTGACGGGTCGCGATGGTCGGGTGGTCAGCGCCAAGGCGCTCGAAGATCACGCGGGCACGGCCCTCGGTCGGTGTGTGGCGGGGGCGCTGTCCAAGGCCACATTGCCTCGCTTCGCCAAGCCACAGGCGGGCATCGTGTTCGCCGTCCGCATGTAGCCGGCCGCGGCGGCCGCCGCTGCCGCCCGAACGATGAAGGCCATCGCGAGTGTCGCGGTGGCTTTCGTTCGTGCGTGGGGCTCAGTCGTCGAAGCGCAGCAGCTCGCGGTAGGTCGCGAGCATGCCTACGCGCTCACCCGTGGCGTCGTTCAGCGGGACGTAGACGATGGCCCAGTCGCGACCGATGGTGGTGGTCTGACCGCGGAAGGTCTCGCCGCGCTCGAACACGCGTTCGGTGATCTCCGCATTGGCCGAAGTGCCGATGGCCCGGCCCTTTTCACCCTTCGCGACGGCGGTGGTGGCGATGCGGACGTTGCCGAGGAAGATGGTGCAGCCGAAGCGGGTGCGCTCCGCGACCTCGTCGACGATGCGCGTGTCGTCGTTGAGCACCCGCCTGCCCGCTCGCATGACGCCGTCCTCCACGGTGATGGGCCCGAGCTGCGCGAGCAGGTCCTGAACGATGCGAATGGCTCGCTCGGCGACCTTGAGCCGGTTGGTCAAGTTGCGATGCGTGCCGTGATCCTCGCGGTCCATGGACTCTGGACCTCGATGATCCCGTGGAACCGCGAGGACTGTAAAGCAGCGCTGCGATTTGCAGGGGTTCCCTTTCGTGCACTCGGACCGGGTTTCATCGCGAACGACTTTCCGCGCCCCGGGCACGACGTTGCACGCCCGACGGCTCAGCCGAAGGGATCGGCGTTGTGGGCATTGAGGCGGATGGCCTTCTTTGCCTTTCGACTTTTAGTCACTGTCTTGGGCGGAGCGCTGGCCGGCGCCGACACGACCGCGTCGTCGAAGTTGGCCTTGGCCGTGGCCAGTGCCTCGAGCTGCTTTTCGAAGTCGGCATCGATCACCGGTTCCGCCTCGGGTTCGATGTTTCCGCGGCGCTGGGAGATCTGGCTCTGCGCTCGGTCGAGGCGGCGCTGAGCGCCCGAGATGTCCCCGCGGCTGAACGCGGCATTGGCTTCGATCAGCGCGTCTTGGGTATCTCTGCGACCGAGGCGCTCGTCGACCTTCGGATCGAGCGCCGCCACCGTGGCCAGCTCGGGATCGAGTTGCACGCCCAGCGAGCCGTCCGCCCGCTCTTCGCGGCCGCGGGTCACGTCGCGGTAGGCGAGTCGCACCGTGGCGACGTCTTGGGCACCCCGACCCGGCGCGACGCGAACGCGGAGCAGAGCGCTCTTGGCGTCCCCGGTCGTGAAGCTCCCGAACGACAGGGCGACGCGGTCACCCTGTCGCCGATGGCCACGCGCGATGACCTCGACCAACTCCACGCCTTCGGCCAGCTCGACGTCGACGTCGACCCGATCGGCGAGCGTGCCCACCAGGTTTCGCGCCTCTCGATCGAAGATTGCAGGAAGCCCCGACGGGTTTTCCACGAAGTAGTGGTGCCCATTCGAGGCCTGCGACAGGGCGAAGAGCGGCCGCTCGTCGTAGTCCACATCCACGCCGATCGATGTCACCGCGGTGCGCTCGAGTCGAGTCAGGTCACCCAGGCGACGAAAGTCGGTCGCCTTGGTCATGCCCCGGTTGGCCACGCCATCGCTGAGCAGCAAGATGCGATTGATCGCCTCGCCACGGTGCCGTGCCAGCTGGGTGCGCGCCATGTCGATGCCGCAGGAGATGCAGGTGTGGCCCTTGCCGCGCAGCCGGCTCAACGCGCGATCGAACGCCACCCGATCGATGCGGTCCACCGTGGTGGGGGGCAGCAGCAGCTGGGCCTTGTTGTCGTACGCGACGAGCGACACCGTGTCGTCGGCCCGCAGCCGCCCCAGCATGCCGCGGGCGGCCGCCACCGCGTTGTCGAGTCGCTTGCCCTTCATCGAGCCCGAGCGGTCGATCACGATCGACACGTTGACCGGGGCTCGGTTCTCGACCCGGATCTCTTCGGGAGCATCGACCTCCACGAACAAGAACGTCTCGTTGGGGCGATCGCCGGGCAGCGCGGAGTGCCCCAGGCGACCGGTGAGGCCGAGCGTGCCCGGCACGCGGAAGCTGGCCGCGACGGGCTCGGGGACAGGGGCCAGCGAGCCCGCATCCGCCCCGACCGCGGGTGCGGTGGGTTTCGCTTCGTCGGCCCGTGCCGTCTCGTAGGCGGCCGTTTGGACCCCGTTTTCGGATCGGGACGCACCCGAAGCCGTATCGGGCACGAGCCAGGACACTGCGGCCGAGCTACCGCCCATGCCCAGTAACGAACACACCACCACCGCACTCAACCGCATGGCCTTTGCCTCCCCGTGTCTCGGGTTCGGTTGGACTACGCACCAGGCCCAAAAATGATCTGAACGAGTCGAGGTCTCGCGGTATGCGCGCTGGTGCGGCGTCCTATGATCGGTCGAGCCGCGCGTCCGCGGGTTCGGCCGACTCATGAGTCAGAGCGTCCAACGGCTACGCACCGTGCTCCTGCGGTGGCTCGAGGGGAGGGCGGTCGAGGCGACGCCGTGTGCCGTCGTCGACGCGCTCCTGCCGTCGGTGCGGCGAGCGATCGAGCAGTGCGCGCCCGCGGTCTCCGTGCCCGAGGTCCTGGATGCACTCGCCGACTTCCTCGGAGACGAATCCTTGCATCGCCTGCCCGCCGAACCGTGGGCGGGCTCGGCATGCCACTACGTGGGCCCCGGGTGCTTCATCCACGAGGACCTCGCGGGGGTGCTGCGCTCGCGTCTGGAGGCATTCGTGGTGCGACGAGTCTTTGCCCTCGACTCGCTTCCGGGCAAGGCCGAGGCCACCGAACTCGCGGCCCGGGCGGCCCGGGCCATGGCCCTGCGAGCGGCGGGGCAATGCGTGTTCGCCGAGCTGGCGACCTACGAAGATGCTCGGCGTGATCGCTGGCTCGAAGTCCGTCCGCCTCGGGCAGAGCGTTGGTGCGTGTCGTTGGGGCTTTTGCCCGCGTCGCTCCGGGCCCGCGTTTGCGACGATGTGGCGCAGCGGGCCGAGTGGGTGACCTTGCTCGGGGAGCGTGCCGACCTCTCGCTCGAGGCGCTCCTCGACCAGCCGCATCTCGTCGTGGACACTCGTCACCTGCCGGATGACCTCGCCGCGGCCATCGTCGAGGGCCTCGAGCCGGAGGTACGGCGGTCGGCCCATCTCGCGGTGCGAGCCGACAACGTCGATGCCCTGCGGTGGCTGCAACGCGAGTCGCTGCGGGTGGAGTGCACCTTCATCGACCCGCCCTACAACACGGGCAGCAGCGATTTCGACTACGACGACAGTCTCTCCGGGCGCTCGTGGACTGCCATGATGTGGGAACGCCTCGTGCTCGCGCGCGATCTCATGGCCGACGACGGCGTGCTCGTGGCGACCATCGACGATCACGAGGTCGCCCACCTGCGGCTGTTGCTCGAGCGGGCCTTCGGGGCGCGCAACTTCGTCACGCAGGCGGTGTGGCACAAGAAGTACGCCCGGCAAAACGACGCCACCTGGTTCAGCACCTCGCACGATCACGTCCTCATCGCGGCGCGAGACAAGGCCACCTGGCGCCCCAACCGGGTGCCGCGATCCGCCGAGCAGAACAAGGGCTACAAGAATCCCGATCGAGATCCGCGAGGGCCGTGGCAGTCGGTCGTCTATACCTGCGCCAAGACGGCCGAGCAGCGTCCCAACCTCTACTACCCGCTCACGCATCCCGCCACGGGTGAGCCCGTGTGGCCCAAGCGCAACCGAGTCTGGGGCTTTGGTCCACAGGCGCATGCCCGCAATGAACGAGAAGGGCGGGTCTGGTGGGGGCTCGACCAAGAGCGCAAGACCCCGCGCCGCAAGGTGTTCCTGTGCGATGTCGAGTCGGGTGTCGTGCCCGACACGCTGTGGACGCGCAAGCAGGTCGGAGACAACCAAGATGCGCAGCGGCAGCTGGCCGCCTTGTTTGCCGACACCGCGCGCTTCTCCACCCCCAAGCCTCTGGGGTTGCTGGAGCGGGTCGTGACACTCGGTTGCTCGCCCCATGGCCGGGTGCTCGATTTCTTCGCCGGCTCGGGGACGACCGCGCACGCCGTGCTCCGGCTCAATGCCCAGCCCCCGCGCTCACCCAAGGTACCGGCCAACGATCGCCGCTTCGTCGTCGTCGAGCGGGGCGAAGTGTTCGAGCAGGTGCTCGTGCCGCGGATCAAGAAGGTCGGCTTTTGTACCGAGTGGAGCGAGGGGCGGCCGACCACCGCCTCCGGGCAGCTGCTCGCCTGCCGCGTCGTCGAGCTCGAGCCCTTCGTCGACCCGGCGATGGGGTGAGCGCCGCGTCAGAGTTCGCCGAGGTCGTACACCCCGAACTCCACCACGTGCCACGCCGTGCCCGTCTGCATCAGCTGGAAGTACGGTTGCTCGCCGTCTTCGGTAGAGAACCAGATCTTGACCCGCCCGCCGTAGGCCGGGACCGAGTGCCATCGGAACGTGGCTCCCGACCGCTTGCGCTTTTCGAAGAGCGGGGAGACGACCGCCAGCACCGAGCTCTTCTTGGCCGCGGCCTCGAGCTCCGTGGCCGTGAACGCCTTGCCCTCGATCTTCAGCCCTCCGGGTCCGAGCGCGCTCGTCAGCGCGGCCACGTCGTTGCGCGAGATGGCCAGAGCCACCGTCATCGCGACCTCGCCCACGGCCGCATCCAGATCGGGGAACGCGCTAGCGGCCGTGGTCGGGGGGTTGTTCGGCGTCGGGCCTGCGCGAAGCGAGCCACAGACTCGAACCCACTGGTCCACGTCGGCGCACGGCGTCTTGAGCGACTCGCACTTCAGTCCCGCTGCCGCGGACCACCCGTGGACCATGCACTCCTTTGCATCCCAGCGATGAATGAC
Source organism: Myxococcota bacterium (assembly GCA_039028615.1). GTDB lineage: Bacteria > Myxococcota_A > Polyangia > Nannocystales > Nannocystaceae > Paraliomyxa. The sequence continues at coordinate 216,160 of JBCCHT010000016.1, forward strand.
GACCCAGTGCTCCGGCCCGAACTCGTGGTTCTCGACGTGGTCGAAGTCGTAGAACTTCGCCATCGCATCGGCCGACTCGAAGCGCGGCGGGGGCGAGACCAGCGGCGCCAGGGTCAGGCCCGCCGTCTCGGGTCCGATCCTCACCCCGGCTTCGTCCGCCTGGAGTCCGTCGGCATCCCGTTCTTCGTGGTGAGTGGGCTCGAGCTCGAGCATCGGAGGCGCGTCCACCGTTCCCGTCAGCGTCGGCACCACCCGCGAGAGATCGAGTCGCTGCCAGCCCGGGGGAGGGGGCTCCACCACGGGCGCGTCCGCCTGGCTCCCCTCCTCACCGCCTTCCGCGGCCTGCTCATCGGCGATCGCCTTGCTCTCCTCGAGGGTCCGACCGACCACATCGCCTCCACCACCCGCGGCCTGCTTCGGCTCAGCCTCGTCCTTGGTCGAAGCCGCCTTCTTCTCGGACTTCGTCTCGCTTGGTTTGCTGCAGCCCAGCGTCGCCGACACGAGCATCAGGGCCAGCCCCAGTCTCCACACCGGGTTCATGGCTCGGGGCGTCGAGAGGGCCTTGGTCGGCGGCTGCGTCCACATGGCTCGTCCTTGGGCTGCGCGATGCAACGAAGCCGCGGCACTCCGGGGAGCGCCCGCGGCTTCGCGGTGCAGTGTCGGCCATTTGTCCGGCCCAGGCCAATGCCACGCGGGACTGCCCTGGGCTCTCGGTCGGGCTCAGCCCTGCGGGGCCCCGCCGCCACCGACGGTGCTCAGAGCGTGCCCCGTCATGTCGCTGTACGTGTACGCGCCGATGAGCCCGCTGTACGTATCGATCGCGCCCGTCGAGATGTTCGCGCGGTACGCATTGTTGCTCGCGAAGGTCACGCCCCACACGAATCCCTCGAAGTCCACGCTCACCCCGTGCACGTACTCGGGCAGCTGGATCTGCTCGTCGATGTTCAGCGTGTCGATGTTGAAGCCCATCAGCAGGCCCGACCCGTTGCTGTGCCAGATCAGCTCGTCGCCGTCCGTCATGCAGCCGCCGATGCCTCCGCCGATGCCCGCCGAGTCCCACGTGTGACTCACCAGGTCGAAGCGAGACACGCTGCCGCCACCGCAGACCCACGGGCGCCCCAGCGGGTCCACCGTGATGCCGTAGCCGCCGTTGCCCGGCAGGTTCCACGAGTCGAAGTTCAGCGTGTTGAAGTCCACGCGGAACAGGCTCTGCGACGCGCCCGTGTCCAGGCCCCAGAAGTTGCCGTCGGCATCTGCCGCGCCGCCGTACACGAACGCCGAGCCGTTCGGGATGATGACCGTCTCCTCGATCGCTCCCGTCTCACCGTCCAGCAGCAGCACCTGGTTGTCGCACGCCGTCCACAGGTCCATGCCCTCGTACGTGCACGTCGCCTCGTTGAACGTGCCGCGGGTCCACGCCACTGGGCGGTTCGAGCTACACGAAAGCTCCGTGTACCAGGCCAGGCAGTCGTCCTCGCCCCAGGCCAGCACATCGGCGGAGCCCGACGACGTCTGAATCCCCGGGATCCCGTTGCTGTTTTGACAGTGGTCCTCGTTCGCCCAGAACTTCGCCACCCCGCCGTTGCGATTGGCCACCGCCACATCGCCCACCAGGTTCACCGAAGTCCGCGACGGGTCGCCGTTGAACGGCTTCGCCTGATAGCGGCCGACCTCCGTCACCGTCTGAGTATCGAGCTTCGACAGCGTGCCCTGAGCCGAGTTCGCGATCCAGATGTACGACAGCGACAGCTCCCCGTTGTTCTCGCCTCCGCACACTGGCGGCGGCGAGTCGGGGATGCTCCCCACGTCCAGCTGGATCGGCGGCGGTCCGTCGTCGTTGTCGTCGTTCGAGTCGTCGGCTGCCGCCGTCGACCCATCACCCGGAGGCGAGCCGGTCCCGTCCGTGCCCTCGCCCGACCCTTGACCGCCATCACCCGGTGTCGACGCCGTCTCGCCTGCGCCCGCACTCGCGTCCGCCGCTCCGTCATCGTCTCCGCCGGCCGTCGTATTGGCCTCGCCCACATCTTGTCCACACGCGGCCAATCCCACCGCAGTCATCAACGCCAAGCTCGAACAACTAAGGAAACGCAGTCGCATCACGGACCTCCGGGTCACCTACCGTACGCCGGGTGAATGTCCCTGGAGGCACAAACCCTTCAGTTTCCCCCCAATCTTCATCATTCGGCCCTTTAGCCGCCTCCGCGCTAATGCCGCTCCACCATCGAACGCCGTACCCAGCCATTTTGACCTAGCAACTCCTTCCGCTCGCTGGGGTGTCCTCTCGAGGCCCCAACCCCCTCCAAACCGCTCCCGAGCCGACCCTCGTTCAACAACGACCCCGGCCGAGCTCGGATCGCGTCGCTTCATCCACCGCCCGCGTCGTTGGGTTCTCCCAACTCGACCCTCATCGGGCCCACGCTCTCGTTCAACGACCGGGATCGAACTCGGATCGCGCCGTTGCTTCGTGGTCCGTGCCGGTTGCGCCGCCGCTCCCGTGGTCTCATACTCCCGTCCGCGCCCGTGCTCGGCCCCGTCCGCCGCCCGGCCGCGTTTCTTCGGCAGTACACATGGGGGTGTCACGGTTTCGACGGGGGTACTGAGATTGGGAGTGGCGTGTCGCGGGGGTTGACCAACCGTGTCAAAAAGTGGCCAACAAAACACAGCTGCCAACGACAGCACTTACGGCCGTATGGCCGCCGTCGCCTAAGGGCGCCGCGCCTCCGTTTGAGGAGCCCGAGTAGGGCGGAGGCGTCAACACACGGGCTAGCTTCGAGGAGTGCCTCGACCACGAAGTGAAACTCTGGGGCTGGAGAGAAGGATCGCGTGTCGGTGCGCGTGCCAATCTCGAGATCAAGTTTGCCGACTACGCACGTAGAAGCCCCATTTGATGGCTTCCGGACCCGGGTTCGACTCCCGGCGCCTCCACTGAGAATCGGGCAGTTAGGGAGACCTAGCTGCCCGATTCGCCTTTCGGGCTCTCGGCGTACCCAAACGGTACCCGAAGATCGCCCGGTATCGGCTGGTCGAGAAGAAGCACGGCGCTGTGCGTGACGAGCGGGGACAGGTGAGCGTAGCGCATCGTCATCTCGATCGTGGCGTGGCCAAGCACCTCCTGCACTGCCTTGAGCTGTGCGCCCCGCATCACGAGGTGCGATGCGAAGGTGTGCCGAAGCGCGTGCCATCCGACGGCGACGATGCCGGCCTTGCGCTGGGCTCGACGCAGCGGGGCCTTGGCTTCGTTCTTCGTCAGCATCCTCCCGTCCTCGGTGCAGAAAACGAGCGGTCCCCGAAGGTGCTTGAAGCGACGGAGCACACTCAGCGCCGTCTCGCTCAGGGGGACCTCTCGGTTTCTACCCGACTTCGGTGTGCCCACTATGCCGCGAGCGACGGCTGCGCGGACATGGAGAAGCCCCCGCTTCGTGTCGACGGCGTCCCACCGCAGCGCGAGCAGCTCGCCCAGACGGAGCCCGGTGTGGATGGCGACGACGATCATCGCGTGCCCAAGCGGATCAGACTTGGCCCCCTCCACCAATCGTTCGGCTTCCTCGAAGTCGAGGAACCGGAAGTCTGGCTTGGGTGCCTTGAGCCAGGTGATCCGAGGCGGCGCCTCGATGAGACCCCAGCGAGCGGCGGTGTCGAGGCAGTGTCGCAGACAGGTCAGCAGGTTGTTGATCGTCTTTGGCTTCAGTGCCGCGAAGCTGCCGTCGGCCCGCTTATGGACCTTCGCCGACTTCGCAACGAACCGATCGATCTCGCGCTGCCCGATCGCATCGATCCGCATCTTCCCGAAGAAGGGGACAAGGTGGTGCTTGAAGATCGAGTCCTTGCTGTCGAAGGTGCTGGGCTTGTTACGAACGCGGGCATGGTCTTCCAGGTAGTCGTTGGCGAACTGCTTGAACAGCGGTACGGGCCTCGGCCCCGACTCGCCTCGGACCTCCTTTCTCGGATCGACCCCCGCCCGTAGCTGGGCGAGGACCGTCCGTTCGAACGCTTCCGCTTTGCGGCGCGTCAGTTTGTCCTTGGGTACGCGGAGTCGAATCCGCTCGCGTCGTCCGTCGGGCCATGTATGACGAAGATCGATCACGAGCTTTCCGCGGTGCGTGGTGATGGCCATCGGTTTCACTCCTCCGATGGCGCGGGGTTGCCGATCCACGCTAGCACCACGGGGCGCGAGAAGACGAGACGCCTGCCGATGCGCAGCGCGCCGGGTATCTCGCCACGTTCGGCGGCTTGGTAGACGGTGTCGCGACCGACTCCGAGGAGCTTCGCGACCTCGTCGGCGCGGTACGTCGCTCGACCGTCAGGGCCGAGTTGTTCTCGCCCCGGTCCAAGCTTTATGCATGGCTTCGATGCCAGCGGCGGACGCCGAGCGCTCATTGTTCCGCCTTTGCCAAGGCCTTGTCGATGATGTCCAGCTCGTCGTCGTCAGCAGGGCGCCCTTCGCCACGTTCGATCTCGGACACCCGCGTTGTAGCGATCCCGGTGGCCTCGGAGATGTCGAGAATGCGAAGCCCGGCAGCAATGCGCCGGACTCGGAGTTCGGTTGGCTTCGACATGCCCTCATGAGGCCATGGCTGATCCCGAGTTCGCTGGGGTACGAATCACTCGGAGTCCGGGCGGCGCTCCGCCTGCGAGCGTCCGCGCTGGGACCCAACCCGACGACGTTGCACAAGCGCCCACGGATTCTCTGGAGTCCCGCGCTCCCCGTCGCCCGAGGGAGGGCAAACCTCGCCCCTTGTTGCCGCCTTCTCCGTCTTCTCGACGGTATTGGGACTCTTGTCGACGATCTCGCCCAGAATCACGTGCGTTGCCGCAACGGGCCCGAAACCCGAAGCACCGTCATCGAGACCGCAGACAACAGCGTCGTACAGCTCCAAGTCGTCGTCATCGAGCCCCGCAGAGAGGGTCGCACGGCTCGCAGGGAAGTAGAGAGCGAGCAGGATGTCGTCGATTTCGAGCCTGCCCGCCGCAATGAGCTGGTCCCGAAGTGGCTCGCCATCGACGACCACGTGCTCGGGTTCGTTCGACTGGTACTGCAAGGCCTCTTCGGCGACGACCCGTCGGAACGTATCTCGTGCGCCGTCCAGCACCGAGAGGAACGAGGCCTTCGAACGACGCGATCGTGGCACGCGATCGGCCGCGAACTCTTCGTCGACGGCGCGCCAAGCTCTGAGGATCCCGTCCCACACCCACGGGTGCAACCACCGAGCCCTGTTCTGGGCCTCCCCTTTCGCGCGCTCGGTTTCCCACCGTTTGACCGCGCGCTCGATAGCTTGGGCGAGCGTTCGCGCGGGGCCCCGTTGATCCCGCTTTCGTTCGGTCGCCAAGACCCGCCTCACCCCGGCGACGAACACCTTGGTCTGCTCGGCGACCAGTCGTGCACCGCTGGCATCGCCGGTGAACGCGACGCGCAGCAGGTGGGTGCATCCCCGCTCCAATGCTCCCGCGGCCTCGCGTCCCAACCTCTCATCGTGCTGGACCTCGTGGAGAATGCGTTCGAGGACTTCGACCGCTTCGGGGTCATCGGGCATCGAAGAAACCCTACCAGGCGGCGCAACGACGCCGGGGGGAGAAGACGATCGAGTGGCCGGGTGCGGCGCGGCCGTTCGGCCTAGCAGTATGACGTCGCTCCGGCGGACGGGTGGGGCAGCCAGATCAAGCATGACCCTGCCAGCTCCAATCACGCGGCGTCCGATGACCGACTCCGAGCGTGAGGCTTCCGGTCGCCCTATCGACGACGATGGACCCCTCAGCGAGGAGCACGCCGAGCCAGCGGCCGAACGTCTGAGGCGGGATGTCTTCCTCGCTCTCTGGGAGCATGTCGTTGACGGTCTCGCAGATTTGACGTTCCTGAAGTCCGGGGAACTTGAGCACCACGGTCACCGCGAATCCGAGCGCCCAGGTGCGCTTCGCACGATGAGCCCGTCGGCGGCACGACGAGCACCGCTTGGCGTCTTCGCGTAGCAGGAGGATGGAAGCTCCGCACCAGGTGCACCTTCGAATGCCCTCAGGCGAACGGATTGACGCCTCTGAGGCCGTTGAGCCACTGAGTCGGGGTGAACGCCCTGCCAACCGGATCGCGCGCTTCAGGATGCCGCGCAGGCGCCCTGTCGCGATCGGGCGTGGGTCGAACCCCGGTGGTTGCGGCTTCGGGAGCGCAAGGTGGTACTGAAGGGTTTGGCGAAGATGGTCCAGGAACCTGGACCCACCGGGGTTCGACTGGCTCTCGACAGGGCGAACGTAGACGGCCTGCCTGCTCAGCCCCGCCTCAACACACAGTTCGACCAGCTCGCACTTGGACAGCCGGGTGAGGGCGAGACCGTGCCAATGAGGGCGACCGCGGGCGCTGACGTGAAGGCTGAGGAGCACGCCTTCGTCGCGCCGACGAGCGAGACGGTCGGCGATCCGCAGGGCCGCTTCTTCCCGCAGCTCGGGCAGCGCGAGCAGCTGCTGAGCCTCGGCGTCTGGACTAAGGCCGAGCGAGAAAACGTTTCGATTGGCGAGCCCATTCCGGCCAGCCACGATGGAGGCACGAACCACTTCGGCGAGGACCTCCGCGTACGTCTCCCGGCAATACTCGACGGGCGCACGAAATACGCCCCTACTCCGGGGGGCGACGGATCGCCGCGCGCGCCGATATCGGGGCACCTCGCAGAGGAGACCTCGGCTGCATTCGGTCGTCAGAAACCGGGCGCTCGGAGACGCCGCGGCCGGCTTCGCCGCCGCTCGCATCTCCGGCCGGCATGGGAACCATCGGCTTCGCCTTCGGTCGCCCAAGCCGGAAGTCTTTCTTTCTTCCGGCCGGGCGTTGCCCGCAACCAAGAAGAGAGAGGTTGCTCGACGCCCTGACGCGAAGATGGGGTTGCGCGACCGTACGAGCCTCCTGCGAGGCGTTTCGGTGCTGTGGGCACAGATATGGTCTTGGGCGATGCGACGCTTGTCGATGGGCTTCATGGACGCATCAAAGCCGGCGGCGTTCCGCCACCGCTAGGGTAGCGATCGGGCGAGCGTTGGGCGGGACGAGCCGACGACCACGCGATGCCGGTGATTGGCGATGGTCCAAGAACGCGCCAAGGCCGCGTATTCTCTGATGTCGCGTCCGCTCGGACCACGTTCCCGGCACCGCGGGGAACGGGCCCACCACTCCTTCCGACACTCCGAGGTCGAGCTTCCGAGCCGTTCGCACCTCGTCGGGCCGGACTGGAGGAAGCGGACAAAGGAGCGCCCTTGGGGCCTGGGCGCTACTCGGCCCCGTTCTCGTTGCTCGGGGATATGTCGTCCGGCCCGACAGGGTTGGACGATGCGAACCGTTCGTACGGTCGCATCGTCGAAACAGGACGGTCGAAGGACGTCAAGATGCGCGACAGGATGCCCGTCCCGAGGAATACGCTCTTCTCGCCCACGGAGGCCTTCAGGAGCCTCCCTCGGTGCTCGATCATGTCCCCGCGCTTCATTCGATTCCTTCCGGACTCACGTTTGGTTGCCAGCTGTATCTCGCACGAAAGCTGCGCGTTGACGACCTCCATCCACCGATCGATGTCGAGGCACATCATCATCCAGTAGTCACCAGTGAAGAGCTTCATTCGAAGTCCCTGGGGAAGAGGTGCTGCCAACGTCGGGCACGGAAGGCCGACCGCGTTCACCATTGGCAAGTAGGCGAACCTTGGACTTGCAACGCCGAGGCCCTCGACCCAGGCCTCGAAGGCCGCGGACATGCGCCGGTCCTTGTAGAGGCCGAGAAACAAGCACTCGTCGACATCGCGGATCGCCCAGTTTGCATCGTCCGCGAGTTCCTCAGCCATCTCCACGATCACGTCGCCGTAGTCCTCGACTTCGAACACCTCCGAAGGGATCTCGATCCGCTTTCCCGTTGAGATGTCTGTTCCGCGATCCGTGCGAAGGGTGTTGACCGTCTCGTTGAGCCGCTCCACCTGCCGTGCCATGCGAGAGAGCTGTTCTTGCTCCCGCTCCGTCATTTCCGACAGCGCGTACGCGAGTTGCCTTTGGCACTGGCTTGCGGAGAAGCGGTCCAGTACCTCGTGGCACTTCTCGTTGACATCACCGGACTTCACCTCCGCAAGCGTGATCGTGTGCCCAGCACCGTCGTGCTCGGCGATCACGAGGTCGCCGACATGGACGAACGTCGTCAAATCACTCAGGATCGCGCACGTAGTTGGCGACGAGTTGTAGTCATCCGCCGCCTCAAGGTTGAGCAGCAACGAATGACGGTCGAGCGACCCGTCGGCGCCGTCAAGTCGCAGGCGCCGGACGACATAGTGTTGGCGACCACAGATCGTCCAAACGATGGCGTCGATCGCCGACCGCACCTGGCGCAGCCGGTATTCCAACAGCTTGCGCGTCTGCTTGAAGCCGTTGGCCGCAGGCCGGTCGCGATTGCGGTTGCACGTCCGCACCAACGCGTCGACCTCCTTGATCTCGTCAACCAGCGACACGACCAAAGAGAGTGCCTCGTTCTGGGCCCGCTTCCACCCATCGTGCACGGTCCTCACCATCTCGATCCGCTGAAGCGAGTCTGGGATGCCTGCGTTCTTCGGCTCGGAAGCGGTTGGATCGAAGGTCATTGTGAGCTTCGCCAACGAGCGCAAAGAGCCGACGAACTCTTCGTCAGATACGCGTGGGTGCCCAACCAGTTTAGCGCTAGGTGCCACGGTTGAAGGCTACAACGCTGGACACCTAGAAGTGACAGCATGGAAGAAACAACCCCGCGAGCTAGAAGCTCCCGTGCCACAACCCCGTTCGGTCCACGTCGACTGCCCGCGGGCCGGCGGGTCTTCCGCTAGCTCGCTCGACGCGACACGATTCGGGCAATCGTGTTGGGGTGCCAGTCGCCTCCTGACCGCGGTCGGAATCCCCGGGAGGCTAGTTGTTTCCCAACAGCGACGAGAGTCATTCCCCTCTCCCGAAGGCAGCACGCGAGCAAGACGACTCTTTGCTCGCGAGGATCGGGTTCGAGGTGGTGACCATCTGCGGCGAGGCGGAACCCGTACGGCACCGCGCCTACCCGCTCGCCTCGGGCGCGCTTGACCGCCATCGCGGACCGCGTCCGAGCGCGGATCAGGCTCCTCTCGTACTGCGCGAACAGATCGATGACTCCGCGCATGAGCTGGGCCTCAGGCCCGTCGCCATCTCCAGCGCGGTCCGAGGTTCGGACTCTCGCCCCCTCACGCTCGACGATCCGCTCGATCATCCCGGCCGCCACAACGTCCCGCGCGATGCGATCACGCTTCATAGCGAGGAGCACTCCGGCCTCGTGTTCCACCAGGGCATCGACAGCGGCGAGCAAGCCGGGGCGCTTGTCGAGCGGTGCCCCACCGCTGACGCCGAGGTCTGAGCAGACCACGACGAGGGTTGCCCGCTCCGACTTGCACCACCGTTCGAGCGCTGCGCGTTGGGCCTCCGGTCCAAGGTGCTGATCATCGGTGCTCACACGGACGTAGCCGACGACTCGCTTCGGGTCGCCGACTCTGGCTCGCTTCCGTTTCCGTCCCACGATGGCCTGGACGATTGCATCGCAAGAAAATTCACGCGGGGGACGGTGCGTGAAAGCCTGGCCTACACCGGGGGGCATGCGCTGCGAGGAGAACCGCCTCACATCCCCGCAGTTCGTAGTCTCGGGCTGCCGAAGGGGTGGGTCTCAGGATTTCGACGTGCAGCCACCTACACCGCTCGTAGGCTACCGCGACGAAAAAGTGCCGCAAATTGCGACCGCGGTGTGGTGGGGCGCGACTTCGTCGCACACAGTTCAGCGGCGCCGTGGCCGGAGCAGTCGCCAAGGCTCCACGCCCAATGCATCGGCGATTCGTGCAACCGTTCTAAGATTCGGCGCCCGCTTTCCCTCAACGATCGCGTGGATGGCCGCGCGTGAGGTGCCGAGGCGTTCCGCCAACTCTGTCCACGTCGAGCCCGAGTTGGTAGCTGACCAGGCCGCTAACGCGGCGAAGCTGTGTCTGAACGCGAGCATCGAGGAAAGACCCGCGGAAGCGATCAGCCTTGCCGCCGCTGGTCTGTTCTTCGTCGACAAGGTCACAAGGGAAACGGTGCGCGAGCTTGAGGAGAAGTCGGTGCGTGAGCTGATGCCGCTTGCGGATGCCTGGGTCACGTACGTTTCGACGGGCTGTCCGCAATAGGCCAAAGCGGGCCGCCGGAAGATCGCCCCGGGCATTAGCGACGCGAGATCGCAGGCGGCTGCACGCCCGGTCACGCACCGACGCGAGTTCTCACGCTCACGAGGGTCCAGCGCTGCGCTACACTGCCGTGCCAGGCCCCCGATGAACGCGAAACTTCTAAAGCGCCTCTTCCGCGCCGTCGCCAGCGAGAACCCCGCCGGCTTGCGCAAGATCGCCGACGCGATCGTCGAGGGCGAACGCCGGGTTGGCCACACCAAGCTTGCAGACGAGCTAGCTGGGATTCTGAAGACGGAGTTGCCGAAGACCGCTGGACCTGGCGAGCTGCGCCGGTTGAGGCCCCTAGGAGCCCCGACCGGGCTCCCGTTCTTTTCCCGGACCGCCCCTGATGAGCTGCCGCACCATATGGTGCTAGCTCCCTCTGTCGAAGCCAGGTTCGAACAGATCGAGCGGGAGTATGCGGCTCGCTCGCGGCTACATAGCTACGGGTTTAAGCCGCGGCAACGCGTGCTGCTCTACGGGCCCCCCGGGTGCGGCAAGACCCTAGGGGCGTCGCGTCTTGCGTGGTCGACAGGGCTACCGCTCCTGAAAGTTCGCTTCGATGCCCTTCTGTCGTCGATGTTCGGCGAGTCGGCGTCCAACCTGCGGCAAGTGTTCGAGACCAGCGTCGAGGCTCCGAGCCTGCTGCTGCTGGACGAGTGCGACTTTATTGCCCGCTCCCGGCTGCATGGACGTGATGTTGGCGAGGCGGCCCGGATCGTCAACACACTTCTTCAATTGCTCGACGACTACGATCCGCCTGGTTTGCTAGTCGCCACAACAAACATCGACAAGGCGTTGGACCCGGCAATTTTTCGGCGGTTCGACGACGTAATCGAGATCCCCAAACCAGGTCCAGGAGAGATCGTACGACTCCTTGAGACAACGCTCTCTGCCATCGAGACTGAGCCGGGGATGCCGTGGTCCAGCATCGCCGAGAGTCTCGATAACCCATCAGCCGCTGATGTGGTCAAGCTCGCGACCGATGCGGCCAAAGCGGCCTTGATCTGCAATCGTCGCGTGGTCACAGAAGCCGACATCCGATCAAGAATCGGGATGTTGAAGACGGGGACCGGGACGCATGGCGAGGCATGAGTACGCGCCACTACCCCTGCTCCGGACCGACGTAGGCCGCGCGAAGCTCCGCGGTGGAGGGAAGACGAGCCGCCAGACGAAGGACAACCTCAAGAGCCCGGTCCAGCACGCCACGGTCATTCGCAATGCTGCCCAAGGGGCATTGGACGCCTGGCAGGAACGGCGAACAGCCCGTCCCCCCCTCCTTCCGACGATGCCCGAAGTTGCGACCTTCTTGCTCAGGGTCGACCCCAAGGTTGAGATCGAGTTCCTGCGCTCTGCGTTCGGCTTTGAGATCGTCTCGGAACAAGAGGATGGGTTCGTAGTCGTTGCCACGGAGGACCTCGACGCAAAACGGCTTGAGCAGGTCTTGTGCAAGCTGGAAGGGGGGGAACGCGGGGGAGGAAGCGCAGCCAAGGTCTACGAGCTTGAGGATGGCGGATCGGAAGGCCGACTCCGACGGATCCTCAGCCGCGCCCTGTTCGAGTCATGGGCGACCTTGCAGGACGAGGCGGAGTACGTCCTCGACTTCGGCATCGAGTGTTGGGGAGAAGTGAACCCGCCCAACCCGATCGAGCGGAAGGACGGAGAGCCAGAGGACAAATGGCAAGCGAGGCAGCAACGCTTCGAGACGAAGTGGCACCAAGCCTACGAGCGCTGGGACGGGATTAAGCTAGCACGCGAGACTGAACTGACCCGGATCATTCGAGAATACTCGGGCAGGGTGCACTCGATCATGGACTGCAGCGGTGCGGTCGGAACAAATATTCCGGACAGCTTTACTGTTCGAGCCCGACTCACCGGCCAAGCGATTCGCGACCTGGTACTGAACTACCCCTACTTGTTCGAAGTCCACGAGCCCGATGAACTTGAATCCGGCCAGCTGACTTCGAGCAGCTCGAACCTGACGCCCCAGTTCCGACTGCTCCCGCCGCCTGCAAGCGCGCCGATCGTAACGGTCGTCGACAGCGGCCTGCAGGAGCAGCACCCCCTGCTGGCGGCTGCGGTCGATCGTGCCTCTTCTCGCTGCTTCTTGAACGGTCTCCCCGCGACCGACGTCGCGGACCATGTCGCACCGGCCGGCCATGGGACTCGAGTCGCCGGTGCGGTCCTCTACCCCTCCGGTATTCCCGTGACGGGCCAATCCCAAGCGCCGTGCTGGATACGCAACGCACGCGTTCTAGATGCGAACAACCGTCTCTGCACACACAAGCTTCCCGGATTGCTCTTGGAGGAAGTCATCTCGCACCAGACATCGCTGCCGGTCCCGACTCGGATCTTCGTCCACTCGATCAACGCGTCATCCCCGTGCAGAAGGGTCCACATGAGCGCATGGGGTGCAGCCATCGACCGACTGGTGTTCGAACACGACATCGTCTTCGTCCAGTCGTCGGGTAATCTACCGCAGGCAAGCACTATCCCGACGCGCCCCGGAGTCCGGGAGCACCTCAGCCGCGGAAGAGCGTATCCCGACTATCTCTACGAGAACAGCTCTCGCCTCGCCAATCCTGCACAGAGTCTCAACGCGCTCACGGTGGGGTCTGTTGCATTCGAGGCCTTCACCGATGGCACCTGGACATCGTTGGCCCAGAAGCCGGCCAGCCCATCAGCCTTCTCGCGGACCGGGCTCGGACTCTGGGACATCGTGAAGCCAGATGTCGTCGAGTTCGGGGGGGACCTTGCGGTCGACACCGGCAACCCTCCGTCGGTCGCGACTCCCCCCTCTCTTCCTCACCTCTGCCCGGAACTCGTCCGCTCTACGATGCACTCTTTCGGCCCGACAGCGGACCGCGATGACGTTGGCACTTCGTTCGCGGCTCCGAAAGTCGCCCGCACAGTTGCCGCGATCAGCGAGGCGGTCCCCACCGCGTCTGGTCAGATGCTCCGTGCGCTCACCGTCCAGTCGGCGCGTTGGCCGACGTGGGCTGACGGCCTTCCGGCGTCCGATCAACTGAAACTCATCAAGTCTATCGGCTATGGGGTACCCAGCAGCGAGCGAGGCGCCAGAGGGGCTCACCATCGAGTCACGCTCACGTCCGAGCCCGACGTCAGGATTCACGCCCGAGAGGGCCACGTGTATCAGGTCCGGATTCCGGAACAGCTCCGAGAGGGCGAACTTGAGTTCGACGTACGCATCGAAGTGACTCTCGCCTACGCGGCATTGCCGAGGCGTACCCGCCGGAGTCACCGGAAATACTTGTCGACCTGGGTCGACTGGCAGACAAGTCGAGCAAACGAGAGCGTGGAATCGTTCGTCGCGAGGGCGCTCCATGAGAGAGGCGACTCGACCGGCGACCGCGGGTCGGCGATTCCGTGGTTCTTGGACATGCGAAGTGATCACGGCACGGTCTCGGGCGTCCGTCGCAATCGTGGAACGGTCCAGAAGGACTGGGCCGTCCTCGCTTCGCACGCGTTGCCTCGTGACTTCTGCGTCGCCGTCGTGGGTCACGAGGGGTGGAACAAGCACCCAGAAGCATCGGTGCCCTACGCAATATGCGTAACGATGGAAGCACTCGAAACCTCGATACCGGTGTACGAGCAGGTGCTGGTCGGCGTTGGCGAACTCCAAGTAGAACTGGGGGTCGAAGTGACCGTCTAGTGCTCGCTCAACGATAAGGACTCCGTGCCTTGATGCCCTCTCGATACGACGAAATCCACGATGAGTACTTCTCCGCCGACATCAAGAAGCCGGGCACACGGTACGAACGGCTTGCCGCGGCGGTCCAGCGTCTGCTGGAAGACGATGAAGCAACCGTAGTCCATGATCTGAAGCTGGTCGGGGACAGCGACGTTGCCCACCAAATCGACGTGACCGTGGAACGCGGCGGCGCCACGAAACGAGTGTTGATCGAGTGCAAGGACTTCGACATCTCGGGCAGCAAGGTGGGGTTGGATATCGTGCGGAGCTTCTGGGGCGTCGTCGATGATATCAAGCCTGACTCAGCCCTCATCGTCTCCACAGAAGGGTTCACCAAGGACGCGGTCAAGTATGCAAAGGCGAAGGGGATCAGCCTTCGCGTCTTTCGCGAGTACACGACACAGGACGACCGTGGTCGGATTCACGAGGTACGTCTCGACTTCGAGTTCAACTGGGCCCAGAACTTCCATCTTCGGCTATTCATCCCATCGGCCGCAGACGAACAACGGCTCCGCACCGATGCGGCGGCGGCGGGAATGTCCCAGATCGGCATGAGCCGCACAGACCCGGTTGAACTGAGCTACCAAGGTGTCAAGGAGAACCTGTTGGCGTTCGTCGAGAAGAAGCTGAAGCCGACGATCGCGACTGCGACCGGCGACCGCGTGAAGGTGCCCCTGAAGATGATGGGAGCAACGCTGACAGTCGGATCCGGTGCGCCAATTCCGATCGCTGGCATGATTCTCCAATACGATCTCGCAAGGACGGTCGAGGTGTTGAAGGTCGCCGCGGTTGGGACGGTCAAGATGATCATCGAAGCCGTCGAAGGGGACGAGCGGCTTGTGTTCGACCATGAGTTGAGGTCGATCGAGATCGGGGAAGACGGTTTGGTGGAGAAGAAGCAGAAGTAGTCTCAGGTTCGAGAGCTTAGTTCGCCAGAGAAGGCAGGGCAGTGGGTACGCGTACCCAACCCCGCACGAGGCCGCGGACCCACAGCGACCAAACCGGACGAACCGGGACGGCCGAACCCGCTTGATGCCGGCACTTTACGGTGCAACCCCGCGCCATCGTTGATGGTTCCGCGGTACCGGCCGAAAGGGTTCGACTCCCGGCGCCTCCACCAAGACGGGCAGCTAGCATGGTCTAGCTGCCCGTTTTCTTTGCCTGCATCGCACCGCACCGCTTCGGACCGGACAATCACGCAAGGCGCGCAGGAGCGGCGATGGGAAGGACGAAGCCTCGACTCACCAAGAAGCAAAGAGCGTTGCTCGCGTTGCTGCGCGAGCGCGACGGTCGTGAGATCAACGAACGCGACATTCTGAAGGTCACAGGGTGGAGCGACAAGAGCTGGCGCGTGTACCGGAACAACGGCTACTACGCGCCCTTCCTCGTCGAGCTTAGCCCGACGCGCTTCCGGGTCCGGTGCTGGAATTACCCCGAATTAGTGGACACCGAGCCTACGCCGCGAGGGCGCTTTCCGTTTGGTATCGATGCTCGTACTCGACCGGGCTCAGATAGCCGTTGGCCGAGTGCCGTCGTGAATGGTTGTAGAACGCCTGGATGTA
>JBCCHT010000017.1:0-226546 GCA_039028615.1 Myxococcota bacterium
CCACTGCCGAAGGCACTGAAGACGGACCCAGCGACGAGCCAGCCCACGATGAGGCCCGCGAAGGCCATTCCGACCTCCGTAAACCCTGGCCACAGCCGACTCCAGCGCGACGACACGAGGCCGAAGCATGCCGGGCCCACATCACGCCAGCAAGCGCTTGCCAGCGAGGCCAGGCTTGGGTAGCTTCCCGGCCCCGAACGAATCGAGGCACCCGAGAGGGTGCGCGCAAATACCCAGTGGAATGGTGGCCGAGTGGCTGAAGGCACAGGTTTGCTAAATCTGCGTAGGGGAAACTCTACCGAGGGTTCGAATCCCTCCCGTTCCGCCGCAAGCCCCCGATCGATTCGTCGATCGGGGGCTTCGCCGTTTTTGGCGGGAGCTCGAGGAAAGCGTCGCCGGCGGCGCGGCGAGGGGTGGCGCGAAGAGGACGGCGAGCCGAGCGGCGCGAGCTGAGGGCGGGTGGCCCGGGGCAGGCCGTAGGCCCCACGGGTCGCCCGAGACGGAAGGCATGCGCACCGACGAACGTGGCGCCGGCCGGGGGGCATCGGGCTATCGTTGAAGGATGCGGATCCCGTCCCGCCCCCGATGGTCGTCGGCCCTCACGCTGGCCCTGCTCGCCACCTTTGCCTGCGAGTCGACGGACGACGCGCTGGACAAGGCGGAGAAGGCCACGCGCAACGCTTCGCAAAAAGCGTACGACGCTTCGAAAGACAAGGCGGGCGAGCTGGCGGGCAAGGCCGGCGACAAGGCGCTGGAGCTGGGCAACGACGCGGTCGATGCTTCGAAGAAGAAGGCGGGCGAGCTCGGTGATCAGGCGGCCGCAAAGGCGACGGAGCTGGGCAACGACGCGGTCGATGCTTCGAAAGAAAAAGCAGGCGAGCTCGCCGACGATGCACTCGACGCGACGAAGAAGGGCGTGCGAGCGCTGTACGACGATCTTCGCAACGACGGTGAGCTGAGTCAGAGCGCGAAGGCTTGGTTCAAGGAGCACGCGACGTCGGCGAGCATCGAAGACATCGTGACCAAGGGAGTGCAGCTGGCTCCGGTGGCGTTGGAGGCGAGCCGAGTCCTTTCGGATGCGGTGGAGAGCGACGTGGCGGTGGAGCCGATCTTCCAGAAGATCGACGAGGACACGGCGAAGGTCGACGCCGCGATCGGCGACATGCCTCGCGTCGAGGTGGTCAACGACGTGACGGTGGGCTTCAAGCAGATGGATCAACTCGACGCGCACACGGACATCAAGCAGCGCGCGTACTTGGTGATGTGGCGCCACGAGGGGCACTTGCTCGGCTTCGTGTATCGATCGACGCGCACGATCGACGTGGACAAGTTGGTGGCGGAGACGCCGCGACTGATCCGTTTGAGCCAGGCGGCGCTCGAAGATTGAACCCGAGTGATTTCGCGGCTCTAAGCGAAAACGCGGAGTCGGCGAGGTAACGCGACTGCGGACCGGGCGTTGCACCACGCGATGCCCCGCGGTCCCGCCGGGGCACGCGATCGGGACAAGGCCGGCAAAACCACGTAGGATGCTCGGCTCAAGTCCTACTCAGGACACCCCACGACAAGAGGATCCACCCACCATGGACATCAAGACCATTTCGGCAACTCTGGCAATTCTCGGCGGCAGCATCGTCGTGCCCGCTTGTGACGACGCGAAGAAAGACGCGGCGGAGGTCAAGAAGGACGACAAGAAGAAAGACGCCAAGAAGGACGACAAGAAAGCCGACGCCAAGGCCGACGACAAAGCCGACGCCAAGGCCGACGCCAAAGCCGACGCCAAGAAGGCCGAAGGCTCCTGCGGCGAGGGCTCCTGCGGCGCCAAGAAGGGCGGCGAGGGCTCCTGCGGCGCCGACAAGAAGGCCGCTCCCGCGGGCGAAGAGGGCAAGACCGCCGCGGCCAAGGCCGGCGAGGGCGATGCCAAGGCCGAGGCCCCCGCGGCCGACGCGAAGGCCGACGCCGACAAGTCCTGAGGCACTGACGCCTCGGCGTGGTACTCGGTTGGCGTGAACACTCCGCTCACGCTCGGCCGGCTCCTCGCCGGAATCGAACCGGCGCCGCAGTATTTCGACTGCGGCCCGGACACCACGATCGCCGCCCTGCACGTCGACTCGCGACACGTCGACCACGGGGCGGCGTTCTTGGCGTTAAAGGGGCTGACCCACGATGCGCACGCGTTCGTGAACCAGGCCCGCGAGCAAGGAGCGAGCGTCTTGCTGGTGCAGGACGACCTCGTGGGGCCGCTGTCCGGTCCGGTAGTACGACTGCGCGACAGCTGGGCGGCCTACCCCCAGATCGCGGCCAACCGCTTCGACCGCCCGAGCGAGTCGCTGACCTTGGCCGGGGTGACGGGGACGAACGGCAAGACGACGACGGCCCACCTGGTCGGCTCGGCACTCGAGCACGCGGGCGTTCGCCACGCTCGGCTCGGCACCACGGGCAACTGGCTGGTCGACCACGAGGACACGGCGGGCTTCACCACGCCCTTTCCTCTCGAGCTGCAGGCGCTGCTGGCCGACGTCCGCGCGCGCGGAGGCACGCACGGAGTGATGGAGGTGTCGTCGCACGCGTTGGCCCAGGGGCGAGCGCGACCGCTTTCGTTCGCGGCGGTGGGGCTCACGAGCTTCAGCCAGGATCACCTCGACTTCCACGCCACGATGGACGAGTACCTGGACGCGAAGTGTCGGCTGGCGTCCGAGCACTTGCGCGAGGACGGGATCGCGGTGGCCGCCGTCGACCCGAACCCGGAGGCGGCCACGCGATTTCTGGCCGGGGCCCGGTCGCCGCGACGCTGGCGCGCGTCCCGAGGGGCGGAGCCGGAGGCCGAGCTGCTGGTGGAGCGCGTCGAGGCGACGGCGCACGGCCTGCATGCCCGCATTCGAACGCCAGCCGGACCGGCGGAGCTGTCGACCCCGCTCATCGGCGACTTCAACCTCGACAACCTGATGGTGGCCCTCGGACTCGGCCTCGGCCTCGGCCTCGAGCTGCCCCAGATGCTCGAGGCGCTGAGCACCACGATGGGCGCGCCCGGCCGACTGCAGCGCGTCACCGAGCCCGAGGTGCAGGGGCCGACGGTATTGGTCGACTACGCCCACACGCCGGATGCGGTCGCGCGCGCGCTGGAGGCCGTACGCCCCACGTGCCGCGGCCAGCTGGTCGTGCTGCTCGGTTGTGGGGGAGACCGCGATGCGGGCAAGCGCCCACAGATGGGCGAGGTGGCGGCGACGGGCGCCGATCGGTTCTGGGCGACCTCGGACAACCCTCGCTCGGAGGACCCGGAATCGATCGTCGACATGATGCTGGCGGGGGTGCCCGCAGGCCGCCGAGATCGGGTGCAGCGCTGCACCGACCGCGCGTCGGCGATCGCTGGTGCCATCGCCGAGGCCGCGGACGAGGACACGGTCCTCATCGCGGGCAAGGGGCACGAGGACTACCAGGTCCTGGGTGACGGCACGATCCACTTCGACGACCGCGAGCACGCCCGAAAGGCCCTGCGGCGACGGGCCACCGATAACTCCTAATTCGAGGGGGGCCGATGTCGGTGATCCGGCGCTGAATCCTTGACGCCACGCGGCGCCAACCCGCAAGATGGCGCTCGGAGGGCATGTTCAAATGGTATTGGCTTCGCTGCTGACGGCTGCATCACTCATGGGGGCCTCCGGGCTCACCGTCCCCGCTCAACCGAGCGCCAACGAGCCGGTCGATCCGCCTCCGGGCATGCCCATCACCGATCCGAATTTCGACCCGACGCCGACCGGCATCGGCCACGAGCCGGACGCCCAAGGAGCCTTCAACACTCCGACCATTCTGTTCGTCAACTTCGACGGGCCGATGATGAACGGAGGCTGCGGGAACGACTCGCGCAACAACTGCACGACGATCTTCCCGAACACCCAGTTCAACCCGTCGCCGTCCGACGACGCGACCCGAGCCGCGGTGGTCCAGGCCACGCGCGAGGACGTCGAAGACTTCGGGGTCATCGTGGTCGGCGAGCGACCGCCCGAGGGCAACCCCTATGCGATGGTGGTCGTGGGTACGCCGGCCGGCGGCGCCCCGGCGGGGGTCGGTGGTGTCGCGCCGGGTATCGACTGCGGCAACAACAACCCGAACATCACGAGCTTCTCGTTCCTGGTGAACAGCAGCGCCAACGTACAGGCCACCGTCATCCACCAGGAGGCGGCGCATACGTGGGGCCTCGAGCACGTCGACGACGACACGGATAACCTGTTCCCGACCACGGGCGGCACCAGCAACCCGCGCTACCAGGACGTCTGCAGCCAGATCGTCTCCAACACCCAGCTCGACCCCAGCGGCTCGAGCTGCAACTCGGTGCACACCATGTTCTGCAGCGCGAACATGCAGAACTCCTACCAGGAGATGCTGCTGCTGTTCGGGCCGCCCATCCCCGACACGATCGCGCCCTCGGTCATCATCGAGTCGCCCACCGAGGGGCAGGTCCTCGACTACAACGAGGCCTTCGATCTCACCATCACGCTCGACGACGATCGTCGCCCGCAGGTGCTCGACACGCTGATCTTCTTCGACGAGGTCGAAGCGGCCAGCACCGCGCTCATCAACACCACGCTGACCTTCCCGGTGATGGGCGGCGACCCGCCCGGAGGTCACGGGCTGAGCAACGGCATGCACACGATCACGGTCGAGATCGCCGACGAGGCGGGTAACCCGGCCTCGGCCTCGGTCAACATCGAGATCACGGGCAGCCCCTTCGGCAACCCCAGCGGTGAAGAGACGGGCGCCGACGAGAGCGGCGGCGATCCGACCGCGGGCGACGGCGACTCGGGGGGCACGGAGCCGGGAGGCACGGCCGCCGAGGCGACCACCGCCGACATCGACGACGGCTCGGCCGAAGGCTGCGGCTGCCGAAGCCAGGCTCCGGGCTCGGGCCCTGCGCCGTGGCTCGTGCTGCTCATGGCCGCCGGCTTCGTTCGCCGCCGCAACTAGAGGCAACCCCGAGATCGGGGGCCCCAACCCACACGCCGATCGGTCCCATCGGTGTGTAGTGCCGTGCCCGAGGGTCCGCGCGGGCCATCGGGCATCGGTGCGAGATGAGCCGCTTAGCATGCCCCTGTGCCTCTGCTCGTCGGCACGAAACACGAAACCGGCACGAATTGCCGACGACGAACGGCCGTTGGCCGGGGTCGAAACCGCCGCGGCCGCGTCGCCGAGGGACTACACGAGTGCCGTATGTGGGTTTGCGGACCGCCGACCGGCCCAAGTACGATGGTGCGTGAACCTTAAGTGAGCCGCCATGCGCAATAACGTTGGACCTTGGTTGAGTGTGATGTTCGTACCCGCGCTCGCGCTGGCATGCACTCCCGACTATCGCGAAGAGAACGGGGACAGCATGCTCTCCGCCGCTCCCCAGGAGACGGGCACCGAAGACGGTGAAGAGGACGACGGAACCACCGTCCTTCCCACCGCCACCGGATCGGGCACCGCGGTCGGCAGCGGCGAGGTGGACACCACCGCCGCCTCGGATACCGCCCCGCCGGTCTTCGACCTGAACATGCCGCCCGACATCCCGCTCGACTGCAACAAGGACGGTGGCGCAGGCGGAGATCCAGACCAGTCCTACATCTGGATCTCCAACAGCAACGAGGGGACGATCTCGAAGATCAACACCGAGACGATGATCGAGGAGGGCCGCTACATGACGCGGCCCGGGCCCAACGGCAACCCCTCGCGCACTTCGGTGAACTTCAACGGAGACGTGGCCGTCGCCAACCGCGAGGGTGGCATCACCAAGATCTTCGCCAAGCCCCAAGACTGCCCCGATCCGACCAACACCTCCACGGGCCCCGACGACGTCAAGCCGTGGCCGGACGGGTGCATCGACTGGTACATCCCCTTCCCCTACGCGTCGCAGCGACCGATCGCGTGGACGCAGGGCGAGTACAACAAGGACACCTGTCGCTACGACAACACCAAGGTCTGGACCTCGGGCTACAACACGTCGATCGACGTCTTGCTGCTCGATGGCGACACCGGCACGGTGGACTCGACCATCGCCATCGGGGGCGGGGTCGACCCGGGTGAGTTCGGGTTCTACGGCGGCGCGGTCGATGGCGAGTCCAACTTCTGGGCCAGCCAGATCGGCAACGGGCACCTGCTGCGGGTCAATCGAGAGACCCTGGCCTGGGACGTCTGGCTCACGCCGACCTACGCCTACGGCATCACCGTCGACCACATGGGGCAGGTGTGGACCTGCCACGACGATGCCGCGCGCTTCGACCCCATGACCGAGCTGTGGGACGTGGCGGTGGGCGTCGGGGGCAACGGCGGCTGCATGGAAGACGGCGAGGGCACGCTGTGGATCGCCAACAACCCCATCGTCGGCGTCGACATCATGACGATGGAAGTCACCCAGACGATCGACCTGCCCCACTACGTACACGGGATCAGCATCGACTTCCGCGGCAACGTGTGGGCGCCCGCGATCTTCGACAACCGGGCCTATCGCGTCGACCCCACCAACGGCAGCTTCAACAGCGTGACCGGGCTGAACAACCCCTACACGTACAGCGACATGACCGGGTTCGCCCTCAGCATCGCGGGCGGCATCCCGGGATAGCCGTCGCCGATCTCGAGCCTCGACGGGGCGCGGACCGAGCCATCGGGTCGCGCCCTTCGTCTTGGCTAGAGCCTCAGCAGCTCGGCCGCACGGGAGTCGCGAACCGTGGCCAGGCCCGCGGTCAGTCGCGCCAACACGGCCTCGGCATCGTCTTCGGGACCCAAGGCGGTGAGCACGGCGAAATTGTCGGTCGACCCGAGCCCGTTGCGGGTGTCTCCGATGGGGTTGGTGGCGGCCGCCGTCGCGTGATGCCGCAGCCGCTGCACCCACTCGTGGGTGTCGTCGGCCGAGACCTCGGGCAGCAGCACCGCAAACGACCCTTCGTCGAAGCGCGCCACCGTGTGCCGATGCAGCGCGGTGTCCTCGAGCTCCATGGCGATGCTCCGCAGCGTGGCCTCCCACGCCAGATCGCGGCTGCGTTGCGCACGATCGAGCAGGTCGATCGCGAGCACCACCACCGCGAGCGGCTGCTCGCCCTTGCGCGCCGCCTCGATCTCCCGCGGCAGGACGTCGTCGAGATAGCGGCGGGTGAAGGCCTGGGTGGCATCGTCGACCAGGGCCAGGCGCTGCATCAGCTGGGCATGGCGATCATCGAGGTCGTCTCCGGCCAGCAACGAGAAGACCTCGGCGCCCACCGTCACGCGCTCGCCATCGGCAATGGTGCGCTCGGGCACCTTCTTGCCGCTGACCACCCATGCCCCGTCGACGCGACGTACGTTCACCGTGGGCCCGGCACCGAGCTCCAACGATGAATCGACGGTCAGGTCGTACCGGCGCCCCAGGTCGTCCCCCCGCAGGGCGACCAGAGTCGCCAGCGGTTCCGCAGGCCGATCCACGGGCCCACCCTATCACTCGGCCCCGGCCCTTCGCACCACACCGCGGCAGTTTCAGCGTAGCCCGGACAGACCCGAATCGGCATCGCCCGAACCTCGGCCCGGGCGATGTCGCGTCTTCGCTCAGCGAGTCCCGGGGAAGATCCCCAGGATGCCCGAGACCGCGGTGTCGATGACCACCTTGGGATCGTCACCTTTGTTCAAGCGCTTGGTCGCCCAGCCATGCCAGACCTCGCGGCCCCCCACGCGATCGGCGAGATAGACGTTGAGCGTGCCCTCGGTCTGCGTCTCCCCGGGGCCGTCCATGGTCACCGCCGTGCCCGGGCCGCCCTCGAGGCGGTAGCGCGTGCGCAGACCCACCGAGAACGCGACGAGCAGTTCCGCCTCCTCGGCGCTGACCAGGGTCAGGCCCTTCGCGGCCAGCTCGCGATCGATGGCGGCGCGGATCAGCGTCTCGTTGTCCTTGGTCCGGACCGTCTCGTTGCCCTCGCCGAAGCCGATCAACACCAGCTCATCGGTGATCCAGGCGTAGGTCTTGGCCGACTCGAGCTCGTAGTCGGGGGCCCGCTCGGCCTTGAGCTGAGTCGAAGCACAGCCCGCGAGCAGCAGCACGCCCCCCGCCAGCATGGACAACGCCCCTCGGCGCGAAACGGATGATCGGAACGCGGAAGTCCTCGACATGGTCGCGCCGATGGTAGCGACCCCGCCCCGACATGCCCAACGCCCCGACGAGCCGCGAGCCGTTCGCTCCCTCACCGACAGGCCCGAATCGACCACGGACGGCCGATTCAGGCCTCGCACGGTATGCTGTCTCAGTGAGGTTTCCGCGGCCGCTTTTTGCGCTCTTGGTCGGTTGCCAGCCCTCCGTGGCCCCGCTCCCCGCCCCGCCGCCGGAACCGACTGCAGACGTGCAGGCCGAGCCTGCACCCCAGCCGCCTCCCGTCGAGGCCACGCCCACGCCTCCCCCTCCGCCCCCGGCCCTCGTCTTCGTCGGCGACGGCTGGGTGCGAGACCCCGACGATCCGCAGGCGCCCCTCATCCGACTCATCCGGCTCGACCCGGCGAGCGAGGACCCGCCGACCGCGACCCAGGCCCTGCTCGACGGGCTCGAGCCGCTCATGGAGTGCTACGAGGCCGTGCTCCAGACCAACCCGGACTGGCGCTTCACCCTCTCGTTGCACCGCGACGAACCCCGCGAGCCCGGCGACGACGACTTGGGGTTGTTCGTACGACCGGAGGCGCCGGGCTTCGAGGTCTGTGCTCGGCTGAGCTTCCAGCAAGTGCTGCCGAAGCTCGCCGACGATCCGCACGGGCGCTACGCGATGCGGGCCTACCCTCGCCGGTCCGACGCGCCGCGCCTGCGGATGCCCCGAGCCGAGGACGAAGTCACGCAGCGCCACGGCGGCTCGTGCTGGACCTACGAGAACTATCCGTGCGCGCCCAAGAAGCGCTGCAAGGCGCCGGAGTGGGTCCGCAGCCAGTGTCACCACCCCGCCGAGCGCCCCGGCGTGGCTCTGCGCTGGGCCTTGCAACCGGTGGACCGCGGCCGTCAGGCGATCGTCGGGCTGGAGCTGGTCGGCACCGACGACGAGGTCGTGTGGACCGTGCCGCTCGACGCGGACGATGCGGAGCGCATGGGCAACCTCGCCCGCGACGACGCCCAGCGGCACCTCGACCACTTTCGCGATCGCCGACTGCCCGGCTCGCTGTGGGTCGAGCTTCGACCCACAGCGATCGTGGTGGCCGACCGAGCGGGCGTACGCGCGATGGATCGTCGGAGCGGTCGCGTCGTCTTTCGCTATGCGGCCCCGCCTCCGCCCGAGTCGAAGTTCTGGTTCGACGGGGGAACCTACGTGGCCCGCCGAGGTTCCCGTCGCTGCGAAGGCGATGCGGGCCATGGTGCGTTCGCAGCCTTGTGTGGGCCGGACCTGCTGTACTTCGATGGGCACACCTTCGCCGTGATCGAGACCGAATCGGGCTTCTCCGTGCGGGGCGAGACCAGCCAACCGCAACACCGTGGCAATGCGCCGGGCAGCGGGGTGCGACCGGTTGCCGCATATCGAGCGGCACGGGTCCGGCTGGACCTCGAAGGCATCATTTACCTGGAATGACGCACGCGCGCGTCGGGTTGGCCGGACTTCGCTGGAGAGTCCGCCCATGCCATCGACCGAGCGCCCCCGCATTGCCCCCTTGGCCCTGCTGACCTTCGCCGCCGTGGGAGCGGGCACCAGCGCCCTGCTGCTCCACGAGTACCTCGTGCCCGGCGCAGGCGCGTGTGGTCCCGAAGGAGGCTGTGCCACGGTTCGCGACTCGGCCTATGCCTCGCTCCTCGGCATTCCCCTGCCCGCCCTCGGCCTCGCCTTCTTCTCGCTCTTCGGCGCTTCCGTGCTCGTCCCAGCCCTTCGCGCGCGTCGCCTGCCCGCCTGGCTCGGCGGCATCGGCAGCCTCGGCGCGCTCGGTCTGCTCGCCATTCAGGCCCTCGTGCTGGGCGCGTGGTGTCCGTTCTGCGTCGTCGTCGACCTGTGCGCGCTGAGCCTGGGCCTCGCCGTGGTCCTGCCTTCGTTGACCAACCCTCAGCTCACCATCCGGGGCTCGGCCGCGGCGGGCATCGTCGCGGTGGGTCTCGCCGTGCCCATGGCCATCGGCGTCGTGCTGCGTCCCGTGCCTCCGCCGCCCACCGTCGAGCCCGGCCCCGCCTCCATCGCCACCGCCCCCACCGAGGGCCGGGCCACCATCGTCGAGTTCATCGACTTCCAGTGCCCCTTCTGCCGCCGCCAGCACGCCACCCTCGCCAAGATCCTCGACAGCTACGGCGAGCGCGTGCGGGTGCAGACCCATCACCTTCCTCTCGAGCGCATCCACCCCCAGGCCCGCGAAGCGGCGCGAGTGGCCTGCTGCGCCGAGGAGCAAGGCAAGGACGAAGCGGTCATCCACGCCCTGATGCAGGCCGAGGACCTGTCGCCTGCGGGCTGCCGCGAGACCGCCGAGCAAGCGGGAGTCGACGGCGAGGCGCTGTCCGCCTGTCTCGAGTCCGAGCGCCCCGACGAGCGCCTGCAGGCCGACGCCGCCCAGGCCAAGGCCAACGGCGTCCGCAGCCTGCCCACCGTGTTCATCGGCGGACAGCGCTTCCAGGGGGCGCGCGACGAAGCGACGCTGCGCAATGCGATCGAGCGGGCGCTGGCGGGCCAGCCCACGCCGACCTGAAGCCCCTACTTCTTCTTGCTGCTCTTGGGTCGCGGCGCCGCGACCTCGAGGTCCTGCAGCAAGTCTTCGAGCGCGATCTTCTTCTCGAGTCGCTGGCTCTGCAGCTCGACGATCTTCCGGCCGATGCGGTCGCCCTCGGTGGTGAACTCCTCGAGCCGCGTGTTGAGCTTGCGGCGCAGCGCGTTGGCGGCCGGATCCTTCTTGATCGCCTCGAGGTTGTTGCGCGTGACGTTGGCGCGCTGGTTGAGCTCGACCTGCTGCGCCCGCAGGCCCTCGACCTCGGTGTCGATGCGGCCGATCTCGCGGCGTAGGTCGACGACCGGCTGGATCTGGGCTCGAATGTCGGCCCCCAGATCGGTGGAGACGACGAGGGTCTCGAGCAGACCGAGCGCGCGCCCGTCCCAGATGCTGATGGTGGTGGTCGACGGGGTCTGCTCGACGACGACGGCGCTGCCCTCGGTGCGCCCCTTGGCGACCTTCACCGGGACGAGGTAGCCGTCGGCGAGCACCTCGGTGCCCTCGGGGGGCTCGACGAGATCGTAGTTCCAGCCCGCCTTGCTGTGGCGCACGAGCACGGCGTAGGGCTCGTCCGCCTTCCTGCCCTTGACCGACCAGGTGGTGGTGGTGCGAGAGAAGCTCTCGACCTCGAGCACGCCGCGGGCAATCTTCAGCAGGTGCATCTCGTCGCCCGAGTACTGGGTGGACGAGCTGACGAGGATGCTGGGCTCGACGGCAAAGGGAATGGTGGCGCTGGTGTTGGTGCTCACCGCCTCGCTCAGGCCCTCGCCCACGAAGCTGTCGCCCGCGTAGATGCTGATGGGACCCGGCTCGAGCACGAAGGGCGTGCTGTTGGTGAAGCGCACGACCCGATAGGGATTGGCGTCGTAGCCCACGCCAGCCCCCCCGGGGCGATACAAGAAGGTCTGCTCCGCCTTCACGTCCTGGTTGAGGATGGCGACCATGGTGGAGCTGCCGTTGGGTACGGAGACGCGCTCGCCGAGGTCGTAGCGGGTCATGCCGCTGACCTGCTTGGCGCGTGCATTGGCCTGGGTGCTGCGCCGTAGGGCCTCGAGGTCGACGCCGCTGACGGGGCCGCGCGGAGCGGAGGGCTTGGCGGTGCCCGACGGCGCGGAGATCGAGCGATCGGCCTTGTTGCGGCGCTTGCTCTCCTTCTTCAGCCGACCCGAGGCGACCTTCTCGTCCGCGGCGTATCCCCCCGCTTCCATGTCGCCATCGTCGTAGGCGTAGGGGTCCATCGCCTCGGCCGGCGCTTCCTCGAGCTCTTCGTAGACGTCGTCTTCCCCGTAGCCGCCGTAGGTCGTCTCGCCCAGGGCCACGGTGGCTCGCTTGCGTACGCCGGACTCGGTCAGGTCGCTGCGATGCACGGTACGAGGCGTGTGAAGGTCGTAGCGAAACGCGATGGGCTCGCCCGAGGTGAGGGCCATCTTCACGTCGTCCCAGTCTTCGCCGCTGGTGTTGTCCACCACCGCCCAGGCCTGGAGCAGCGCGTCGCCCTTGCCCTCGTCGGGGAGCACCACGCGATAGGTGGGCTTCCACATCGGCGCGGAGACGACATAGCTGACGGTGACGTCGTGGGTCTTGTCGCCGACGAGGCGAATGGCGATCTCCACCTGCTGGAACATGCCCTCGCCCGCGCTCGCGTCGAGGCGCCGATGCAGCTGCATGGCCAGGTCGCCGTCGTGCAGCGAGATGTCGCGGACCTTGGACAGCCGCACCACTCGCAGCTCGTCGCCTCGCATCAGCGTGACCTTGTGGTCGCGCTGCGAGGGCCCGCCGCGACCATCACCGCCGCGCAGGGTCGGGCGCGCGTCGGGATCGGGCTCGTCGACGATGCGCTCGACCAACACCACGCGCCCGCGCACCGGGCCCAGCGAGGTGTGCAGCGTGACTTCCGTCCCGCGCAGACCGTCGAGCAGCTGCGCGATGCTCCCGCGGCCCGGCGCCAAGGCGGTCAAGGCAGCGGCGGCCCAGGTCTCTGGCTCCAGGGGCATCGAGATGCTCACCGCTTGGCCATTGCGATCGACCACGGTCAGGCTCTTGAGCAAGTCGTTGACCTGGTCACGGCGAACGCGAATGCGCAGCTCGGACTCGTCGATCTCACCCTGGCGTTCGAAATAGCCGACGCCGTTGCGGTAGAGCACCACCCGCTCGAGATCGAGATCGGTCGCGGCGTCCGGGTATCGATGACGCGTGGTGCCGGCACACGCGGCGGTGGACAGGGCGAGAAGAGCGAGACTGACGAGCGTGGGCGTGCGCATGATGAGGGGGAGCCAAGGACAATAGCGAACCTGCGAGCTTGTACGCACGAGCGGAACGACGCGGTGTGTTTGGCAGACGACACCGCGCGGTGACATTCGTGGTCCAAAGCCCCCCGACGCGACAGCGCGCATTCCGCAAAACAGCGGTTTTGGGCGCACGGACGGCCGCGTACGAGGCTATGATGCCCAAGCCGTGTCGGAAGTTCTCGTTGGTCCTTTTGGTGAGCTCTACGAGCTGTCGACGCGCTTCGATCTGATGGGCCCGGTCGCCTCCACGGTGACGCTGCGCGACGCGGAGTCGTGGAGCCGCACGCTGAACTGGGTCGTCGACCATCCCGACAACCTCGTCGCCCTCCGCAATACGCTGATGCGCGCGGTTCCAAGCCTCGGGGCCGAAGCACGAGACCTGGCCGAGAAGCGCCTGCTCGAGTTGTTTGCGCGCGAGCTGGCCTCGGGCGAAGTGGTCATCTCCACGCGGGACCGACTGCGGCCCAATGTCGACCTCCTCGACGACGTGCCCGAAGACCTCACCGCGCTCGATGAAGCGGACGCGGGAGACTCCGACCGCGGCACCGAAGAGACGACGCCCGCCCCCGCCCCCGTGGTCGAGTGCGTCTTGGACGTGGTCACGTACGCGTGCAGCCACAAGGGCGAGCGCAAGGCGGCGCTGCGTCTCGAGGCGGGCACCTCCACCAAATCCCGCGTACTCGAGGTCATCGCCGCCGACAAGGGCAACGGTGACATCATCACCGTCACCCCGCAGTACAGCGCCGCCCCCTGCTCGACCCACGCTACCAAGGCGTTGCTGGTGCGCGGCCGCGGCCTGAACGAGACGCTGGGGCAAGGGGAGCAGCAGGTCGAGGTCTTCTACGACAGCATCGATCAGACCGACCTGCTCGGCTACTTCTGGTCGTGGAACAAGAGCGGGCACGACTTCACCTTCAGCCCGCAGGTCTGCACCGGGCACGGCGTCTCGGCCACCGTGCGGGTCTATCCCGCGCTCGAGGCCTCGGCCCACATCATGCTGATGCTCGAGACCCGCAACCGGGTCGACAACGTCGTCGCCAAGGCGCAGTCGCGGGGCTACCACGAAAAGCGCGGGCGCCCGGCGTTCACCGAGTGGCGCTTCGAGGTCGCGGCCAAGGTCAAGTACGGCCCGCACGCCTCCGAGTTCAGCATCGGCAACAAGGACCAGCGCAAGGACCCGGGCCGGGTCGAGCGCTGGGCCGCCTTCAACCGCCTGATCAAGCGCTCGATCGACGTCTTCGCCGACAACCTCGCGCAGTACGCCTGCGTCTCGATGGTCGGGGGCTCGACCGACGACAAGGTCCCGGTCCTGCAGCTGCGCCCGATGTTCCCGCAGCTCGAGATCGAGTACACGGGCAAGTACGAAGAGATCGCCTCGTCACCCAAGGTGGGCACGGCCTGGAGCGTGAAGCTCAAGGCCAACCCGCTGCTGGGGCTCGAGGCACGCCTGGAGATCCTCGCGCTGTTCATCCAGGCGATGAAGCGCTTCCCCAAGACGGCCCCGGTCGGCTACGGCCTCGAGAAGGTCCGCGAGTGGGCCAAGAAGAAGAAGCAGACCATCGAGCTTTATATCGCCCTGCAGGGGGTCATCGAGGGCGACTGCGGCATCGAGAAGAAGGCCGAGCTGGCCAAGGGCAGCGCCACCGGGCACATCCAGGGCGCGATCAAGGTGCTCTTCGAGGCCGTGGCTGCGCTGGGCTCCTCGGGCTACATCGGGTTCGCCTTCGGGGCGGAGGTCAAGGGCAACACCGGCCTCGCCGTGCGGCTCCAGCTCGACCACGACAGCAAGGGCGTGTTCATGGCCGGCAAGTTCGTGCTGCTGGAGTGCAAGTTCAAGGCGGCCGCCTGGGCCTCGGGCAAGTTCATCTGGGAGATCAAGGAATCCTACGAAGGCGAGTTCCAGTTCTGGCAGGAGCGCGACCTGCTGAGCACGGGCAACAAGTACGTGCTCACCAACTGAGCCCTGTCGAGGCTACGGAACGGCGGCGGCCGGGTTCGCCTCGATGCGTACCGCGGCCCGGATGTCGTCGGCGACATGGGCGAGGTAGCGGAACTCGATGCCGTGCCGTTCCACCAGCTCCGAGAACGCGCGGAACTCGTGCTCGGTGAAGCCGGGGTAGTTGTAGAACTCGTCGAAGAGGATGATCGAGCCGGGCACGAGGCGAGACACCAACGCGTCGAGCACCTGCTGGGTCGAGCGATACAGGTCGCAGTCGATGTGCAGCAGCGCCACCGGTCCGGGGTGCTCACGCAGGAAGCCGGGCAAGGTCTGGTGGAACCATCCTTTGACGAGCGTCACGTTGGACTCGGGCAGCCGGGGCACGCGGCCCCCGAGGTCGAAGTAGCCCTTGGGCCAGTCGCCGCGGGGCCCTCCCTCCCAGGCCTCGGGCAAGCCTTCGAAGGAATCGAAGCCGTACAGCGGACCCGGGTGCCGTCGCGCCATGTAGCGGATGGTGCGGCCGAGATACACGCCGAACTCCAGCCATAGCCCGTCGACGCTCACCTGCTCCATGCAGTAGTCGAGGTACTCGGTGATGCGAATGCCCTCGGGCACCCACCACTGCACGCCCTCGGGCGGCGGCAGGCGATGGAAGGCGGGGCTGCGGTGCAAGGGGGCGAGGTCGGTGTTCATGTCAGTGCGCCTGGTCGTGCTGGAGGTACGCGGTGAAGGTCGAGCCAGCGTCGCGAAAACCGACTCGCTCGTAGGTGGAGCGGGCGGCCGAGTTGTCGACATCGACGGTGAGGTGGACCCGAGGCCGAAGTCCCAAGAGTTCTTGGGTCATGAAGGCGGTGAGCGCCGTGCCGTAGCCACCGCCGCGATGACGAACGAAGGTGAAGGTGCCGCCCAGCATCGCGTAGTGCTCGGTCTCGCCGAGGCGGCGCACCACGGAGACCAGCTCGCGCTCGATCTCGAGGACGGCGACCCGCGACTCGGGCACGACCTCCCGCGCCCAGTCGCATCGCACACTGACCCGCCGCTCTCGCTCGTAGGCCGCGGCGTAGCCCTCGAGTCGGTCGCAGTCGGCCAAGGTCGCCCAGCGCCCCTCGCCCGGGGTTTGCACGCGCGCGCAGACCATTGCCCGTTGATGGTGCGCCCGGCCGACGCGGGTGGATCCGGGCAGCGCATCGACCAGCGCGTCGACCAACGCTCCGGGTACGATCACCTTGCTGGGGCGGCGGCGCGCCACCAGCTGGGGTACGAAGGACGACAGCCGCCGTGGATCCCGGGCGTGCAGCAGCCACAGGCCCGATGGCAAGACGAGCGAGACACCCGTGACCTCCGTGCCCGCTTCGAGGATCTCGAAGTCGGTGCCGACCGGCAGCACGCCACGACCCAGGATGATCTCGGCGATGATCTCCTCCGACTCGAACTCCGCCAGCCACCGTCGGGCGCGCTCGATCTCGCTGCGGTTCGACGACCGGGGCATGGCCGCGACCGCGCTCACGAAGCCCGCCCCCGCACGCGGATCCGACGACCGAGCCAGAAGCCGTCGTGCATCGCCTCGGACATGCCGGGCACGATCACCCGCACCACCGCGACGGGATCGTCGGCGGGATTGACCCGCACCCGGAGCACCCGATCGAAGCCATCCTCGGCGAGGCGAGCCACGATGGCATCGAGCGCATCACCCAGATCGTCCGGCGGCGTCGCGGCCTCGCGCGGGGCGGGCTCGGCCGGGCCTTCGCTGGGCAGCCAGATCTGCTTGGGCTGTGGGCCCAGCTCACGGACGCGCTGCAGCTCCTGGGCGATGCGATCGAAGTCTTCGCGGGCGCCGTTGATGAAGGCCAGGCGCGACTGGGTCGCCTCGAGCACCGCCTGCTCGAGCGCGAGGAAGGCATCGGGATGCGCACACAGGCCGAACGCGGGGAAGATCCCGTCGTCGCGGGACAGGTCGCGCAGGGCCGCGGCATAGGTGGTCACGCCCCCCAAGCCGGGCAAGCGATGCACGGCGAGGCCGATGTCGAGGTCCTCGAGTCGCTCACGCAGGGCTCGCAAGCGGGGCGAGGTGCACGACTCGAGGTCGACCGGGGTGGCCCGACGCGCGAGCCGAGCCACCGCCCAGGCATCGCGCTCGATCACCTCGAGCAGGCCGTAGAAGGTCGCTTCGGTCTCGTTGGCCCCGCTCGCCAGCCCCGTGCTGCGCCAGGCGACGGGGTTGGCCGCGCCCTCGATGCGACGGTAGGGGCACTGCACGTCGTGGGCGGGAATCCAGCAGGGCTGCCCCTCGGCATCGTGGCCGGGGTACCACGCCAGCGGCACGTCACCCGGGTCTTGGACGCCGTGGGCCAGCGGTACGGAAGCCAGCTGCACATGGGCCTGCCCCGTCGCGCGTAGCTCCGAGGGCCGAGCAATGTGGGGCTCGAGATCGGGCTGCTCACCGTAGTGGCGCTCGATGGCCTCCATGAGCGCACCGATCCGTGCCTCACCCGAGGTCCAGGCCTTGCCGTTGAGCACGGTGATGTTGCCCGGCACATCGACCGCGGCGGGACGCGTGGCTTGCCAGCAGGGCACACCGAGTCGATCCAAACCGGTCAGATCGGTCGGCCGCACCGCGCCGAGCAATCGGGCGTGGGCTTCGGCCACGGGCAGGAACTCGGCGGCGGTGGTGCTACGCCACTGAGCGCTGGCCACGGTACAGGGGGGCGTCGAAAATACGTGGTTCATGACTGGGCGTCTCGCAGGGAATGCAGGAGGGCGAGGGCATCGAGCCGCTTGCGGTCGACGCGATGGGGATGAGCCGTAACGAATTCGAGGAGGGCTTCGGCCTCGGGTACGAGATCGGGATCGGCCGCGGCACGCTCCCCCAGCGCCTCCCAGCAGCGATCCTCGAAGGGCAGCGCGCGGGCGATCGCGAGCAGGGCATCTCGGCCTTCGTTCGACAGCAGCCCCGCTTCGTGGGCCAAGGCCAAGCCCCAGCGGAGGTTGACCAAAGGCACGGTGACGGGGGCGCGACTGCGGGGCTCGAAGAGCAAGGCCACCTCGTCGTCGGCCTCGATCGTGCCGTCGCGGTAGGCCTCGAAGATCCAGCCCACCCCGTGCATGCCCAGGCACTCGCACTCCGCAGCCCGGAGCGCGCCCATCGAAGAGCTGCCCCAGATCTCGACCCCGGCCGCGAGCGCCCGACGGATCTCGGCGACCGAGACGGACAGCGACTGGCCGAACTCGCCGTCGATGATCCCGATGCGTCGGACGCCCCGGGCCACCACCTGCGGCAGGTCGCCGCGGCGAATGGGCTCGCGGTACTCGACGTCGAGGGACTGCCCCGCCGCCGCGTGGTCGAGGGAGGGGCCGAGAAACACCACGGTCTCAAGCATCGGTCTGGCCTTTCGCGTAACGCAGCAGCCGTCGGCCGATCCGCAGGTCGTTGCGCAGAAGCTCGAGCCCGGGCACCACCGCGCGCACGACGGAGAAGGGCAAGTCGGGCAGCGTGAGGTCGACGGCCAGCACGCGCTCGAGGTCGGCCGCCCGCAGGCGTTCCTGAACCGTGCGCAGGTCCTGCGCGGTACTGTCGGCCGATTGATCCTCGAACGCGTCGAGCCGGGTCCGACGGCCCTCGTCACCGAGCCACGCCGCGGCTCGCGTGCGGGCGTCTTCGTAGCTGCCTTCGCGACTGCCCAGGTGCACGTCGAGGTCCTCGCGCGCGCCCGACAGCACGGTGGCCCGGGACAGCGCCGCTTCGGTCAGGGCGCGGCACAGACCCACCGCCGGGTCGAGATGACAGCCCGAGCCCCCGTTGATCAGCATGGGATCGGCCCGCAGCGGATCGTCGATGATGGCGTGGAACACGGGGATCCCGATGGCGTTGGTGAACACCCGAACCCGAATGTCGATCTGTGCCTCGGCGTAGGCGTCGATGAGCCCGCGCAAGGGCTGCGCTTCGATGGCGTCGAGGTCGAGCACGGCCCCGCGCCGCGGGTCGCCCTGCGCGAAGGCCATGAGGTCGCGCTCGACCAGCTCGAGCACCGCATGCAAGGTCGCCTCGGTGCGGCTATTGCCCGAGGCGAGCCCGTTGGTGGTCGACGTGATGAGATAGGGCTCTTCGGTGTGCGGCATGATGGCGGCGACGGCCGGGACCCAGACCACGTCACCGCCCTCGCCCAGCTCGCGGGCGGGCCACCACTCGAGCGAGGCGTCGGAGGTGAAGCGATGCTTGCGAGCCAAGATCAGCTCGCGCGGATGCACGATGGGCCCCCACGCCCGTGCCTGCTCGACGGTGCCCCTCGGGCCATGACGTCCGTTTCGCTCGGCGCAGTAGCGCTCGATGGCCTCGAGCAGACCCGAGGCCCGAGCCGCCTGCGGAGTGACCCCCTTGCCGCCGGTCACCGTGATCGTCTCGTCGGCGGCCGCGGGCCGGATGGTGTTGTAGGCGGGGATCTTCAGGCGATCGAGCCCGGTGATCTCGGCGACGCGGGTGATCCCTGCGACCGATCGAGAGCGTTCGGCCAGGGCTACCGTCTCGAACAAGGTGCGCTCGCGATGGGTCCCGCCGCGCATCGCCTTGCGGGTCTCGGCGGGCGTACCCACGAATGCCTCTCGCGCGGGAGGCAGCGGGAGCTGGCAGGGGGGCAGGACGGGGACGGGTGCGTTCACGAGGCAACCTCCATGGGCTCGGCGTGGCGGACGGAGAGTTTTCCGCCCTCGCGGTGAAAGGACATCGTGGTGGGACTCGGTGGCGGCGGGGGCTGGCCTTCCAGCACCGCATTGACGACCGCCGTGACCGGATGGCGATATTCGACGCAGAGCCGCGGGCCTCGGGTGCCATGGGGGCGAGCCGGGACGCCGCGGTTGGCCACGCGCGAGACGTCGTGGAGAAACGCGAAGGCCTCGCGCACCGCAGCGGGCAGCGTGGGCATGGTGCTCAACGCGACGAAGCCCTCTTCTTTGGTGGGCACGCCCATCGAGCCCGCGGGGCGCTGCGCCAAGATCTCGCGCCAGGCCCCTTCGCGAGAGCCGAACACGGTGCAGGCGAGGAGATCGGCCAAGGGCGGGAGCACGCGGATCTGCCTGAGCAGGCGATCGCTGGCTTCGCGCCACGCCGCGGTCGGCACGGCGGCGAGGCTCTGGTCGACCTCCAACGCCCCCGATTCGTGGGCGCGCAGGCGCTCGCCCTCTTCGAGCAGGGCTCGAACCTGGCGCTGGGCCGCAGCCAACGACGCGGGGCCGGGCTGCCCCAGCCGCTCGAGCACGGCCGTCTTCGGAGACGGCGAGCGATGACACCGTCGCCCCGACTGCGCCAGGGCCCGCAACGCCACGATCCCGGGCAGCGCAGCCAGGGCCGACAGCGAGCGCCGCACGATGGGCAGCTGCGCGCTATGGCACTCGAGCACCACCGACCGCAGGTTCGGGCAGCGATCGATCGCGTGCGCCACCAGCTCGACCAACTCGGGCAGCAGGTCGTGACCGTGCTCTTCGTCGTACCAGCGGGGCCCAGGCACCCGACGACCGCCCGAGACGTGCAGCTCGACCACGTGGTCCAGGGGCAGGCGGTCGAGACACTCCAGCGGATCGATGCCTTCGAGCTGCGCCGCCACCAGCCAGTGACTGACGTCGAGCACGATCCCGCAGCCACACGCCTCGGTCAGCGCGGTGAACAACTCCGCGGGACGCAGGGGCCCGATCTCCAGCGGCAGCGGCGGAAGCTCGCACAAGAAGGGCCGCCCCAAGGCCGCGCACAGATCGGCATGACGACGCGCCACCAACTGCACCGCCCGCTCGTCGAGCACGGGCGGCCAGAACGGCCCCGCCACGGGCACCTGCCCCTCGAGCCGCCACACGGCCAGGTCCTCGACCACCCACACCGCGCCCAGGGCGTCGGCCACCGCTCGAGTCTGCGCGAGCAGCTCGGCGGGCATGGGATCGGTGGAGATCGGCGACAGGCGGCTACCGTGCAGGCTCACCGACAGCGACGACGGCAGCCGTGACGCGAGCTCACCGAAGTCCAGCTCGGGGTCGAAGGGCTCGACGAAGTCGACGTGCGCCCGAACCTGCGGATCATCGAGGCGCGAGTCGTACTCGTGTCCGGCGATGCCCAGGCCGAGCCCGAGCACGGGGAGCGATTGAAGTGCAGAGGTCATGCGCGGCACCGTTCAGCGGGAGAGGTTGAGCACGGGGAGATGGCGAGGCGAGGCAGTGGCGGGGCGCGTGGGCACCAGGCCGTAGTCGCTCAGGTCCGTGGCGGCGTAGGCCTGCTCGACGGGGACCAGCGGCGTGTAGTGCTGTCGGACCAGGGCGGCCAGCACCTGCCGATGCGAGCGGGCGAGATCGGCGTACAGCTCGAGGGTCAGGCCGATCAGGGACTTGCGCCCGTCACAGGCCTCCTCGATCACCCCGTCGTATCCGCGCCCGGCCGAGTGCGCCCGGTGGTAGCACTCGCCCCCGCAGGCATGGCGGGCCCAGCAGCTGCGGCAGGGCTCGCGCTGGTCGACCCGCTTGGCCAACGGCACCCGGCGCTGGGCCGAGGTCAGCCCGTCCCGCACGTGCCCCAAGGCGAAGTCGTCCTCCTCGAGGAAGTGATGGCAGGGGTACAGCGTGCCGCTCGGGGCCACGCCGAGCGAGGAGACCCCCGTGGTGCAGGGATACCAGCTGGTCACGTTGGCGCGGCGCTCGACCAAGCGACCCAGGATGTTGGAGAAGGGGGCGACGGCCAGCACCTCGCCCGCGAGCAGCCGCTCCCGATACCAGTGCATCAGCTCGACCACGTCGGGCACGTCGCCGCGGCGGCCGAACCCGTCCTCGCCGTAGGCCGTCTGGATGTGGATGTCGTTGAAGCCGAGGTCTCGGAACCAGCGCGCCAGCGGGAGGATGGCCCGGGCCTCGGCCGCCACCGCGTTGACCCGACGCCAAGGGATCGCCAGCCGATCCATCATGCGACGAATGTTGCGGAGCACCAGCTTGGCCGTGCCTCGGCCGTTCTTGAACACCCGGTGCGCGTCGTTGATGGTGGGCGGCCCGTCGAGGCTCACCACCACGCCGATCTCGTTGTCGTTGATCCAGTCGATGAGTTCGTCGGTGACCCCGGTGCCGTTGGTATAGACGCTGACCGACAGGGTGATGCCCCGCTCGGCGCAGCGCTGCCGGCCATAGGCGACCATCTCGTATAGGCGTGCCTTCTCGAGCAGGGGCTCGCCGCCGATGAAGCACAGCGACAGCTGCTTCTCGTCGCCCGCCTGGTCGACGAAGGCGTCGATGGTCTCGCGACCGACCTGCGCCGACATGCCGCGCGGGACCTCGCTGCCCTTGCGATCTTTGCTGTCGAGCTCGTTGTAGCAGTAGCTACAGCCCATATTGCAGTGATAGGTGTTGCCCACGTTGAGCCGCGTGAGCACCTTGGCGACCCCTTCGGCCGCGGTGAACGAGGGCGGGCGCGTGATCACGGGCAAGACCCGCTGCAGCGCGGCGAGGTCGTCGGCACTCGGCTCCGCGCTGGCCCTTCGCCCTTCGGCCATCGCCTCGGCCCGCCGCATGAGCTCGGCCGGTCCGCGGATCACGGCCATGCTGTCGGGGTTGTAGAGAATCCGCCGCCCGTCGTCGGGCGCGATGGGATCCAGCCCCTCGATGGGTCGGGGTCGTGATTCGGTCGTCATGCGTGCTCGTCCTCGGCTCGAGAAAAGGGAGCCACCGCGAAGCCCCGGAGGGCTCCGCGGCAGCCGTACGGGCTCAGTTCGGCGAGGGCTCGACCGCGCTGATGTTGCAGGCCACGACGATGCAGTTCGCCGATCGGCCGCCGATCACCTTCTCCAGGTCCTCGATGTCGATGTCGAC
This sequence comes from Myxococcota bacterium, assembly GCA_039028615.1. Classification (GTDB taxonomy): domain Bacteria; phylum Myxococcota_A; class Polyangia; order Nannocystales; family Nannocystaceae; genus Paraliomyxa. The sequence goes on from JBCCHT010000017.1 coordinate 22,696, forward strand.
GATGTCGAGCTCCCGGTCATCTCGTTCGTTGTCTCGAGTGGGGTTCTTCGGTTCGTTCATGTTGTTTTTCGTTGTGTTGTTGTTGGGGAAAACGAGCGCACCAACGAGGCGCACCCGCGTCGTTCGAGCTCGGCACACGAAGATGCGTGCACCGGCCCAAGGGACGTTCGATGGTTCGAGCCACACGGGTCCGCCACCAGCAACGGGGGGCCCGGGTCCGAAGGTTGTCAGCGTAGGGTTTCGGATCAGGGGGGCCACCGACGCGGGCCCCCTTTGCACAACATGCGCAACGCTCAGGGTTCGTTTGTCATCGCTCGAGTCGGTCGCCTCAAAAGTCCACCAGGCGTCCGACTGTCAAATCCAAGAAGTCGTCGACCCCGAGTTGCACGCCGCGTACCAAGGCGCGCCGCCGGCGAAATCGCGGTGCTCGGGGCTATGCTCCCGGTTTCGGCCTACAGGGCGGAGACCACAGATCGTAGGGTCGAGCCTACAGCGGCCGTGCTACAAGAACCTCGGCCATGACCGACGCCAAGGTTCCCATCTACGAGGTGGTGCTGACCGCGAGCGATCTCGACATCGAGGTCCGCGTCAACGACGTGCCGGTCATGCGGGTCGGCGGCGGCCATGTCGAGACCAAGTTCGACGTCAACCCGCACGTGTTCACGGGCAAAAACCACCTGGGGGCCGTGGTCCGGCCCCCCGGCGACGCCCCGAACTATTCTCCGGGAGCACGAGCGGAGATCGAGCTGCGCGTGCTCGGTTTTCCCGGCAACGACCTGGTCGACCCTCGCGGCCGACTCGTCTTCGAGGCGAGCGGGGTCGAGGCGGGCGAGGCCTTCGCTCACTCGTGGACGCCCGAGGGCGCCGAGCCGGTCGTGCGTCAGGCTCGGGCCGGCCTCGCCTTTCGCTCGCGGATCCCCGTCGATCTCATGACCCCCTTTCCACCGTGGGGTTGGCTGAGCGCCGACACCCTCAACGACGGACCGGTCGTCTTCGACGAGCTGCACACCGAGCTCGAGGCGCTGTGGAGTCTGGTGCAATCCAAGGACACGGCCACGCTCGAGGCGGTCGCGGCCGAGCAAGCCATCGATTGGCAGATCGCCTACGGCCTCGACAGCGAGGACGAAGCGCAGCGCCTGCTGGGCGTCGCCGACACGCTGGGCGATCCCGACGTGGAAGCCCTGCCGCTGCCCGATCCGGGCGATCTACGGCTGCAGCTGCTCGGCTTCCGCAAGCTGGCACGGTTGGTCGACGCGGACGGCAAGGATCCGATCACCCTCGGCGTCCGCAATGCCCCCCACATGACCGGGCGATTCACGGCGATGTTCTGCCGCCGTGACGGATCCTGGGTCATGATTCGGTAGGCGTCGGCCTGAAATCATCGCGACCCCGCGACGCCCCCCATGCAATGGGTTTCGGGCCGGTCGCGGGGTCTGCTGTTTGGGGTTTGAACTTCGGGTCCTGCTTCAGGCGCGGTGGCGGAGCGGCCGCTTCGGGGCCAAGCGACGGTTGGACCAGTCGCGGTCGAGAAGGCCTTCGCGGGTCAGTGCCAGGGCGCTCGAGCCCAGGACGAGAGTCAACATCGCACAGGTCAGGATGGTGAAGATGCTCATGACGTTTCCCTTTCCCCTAGAGGTCAGAGGAAGTTGGCCTCCCCCTATGCGATGGGCGTGCCAACCCATGGCCTCAGCCAACCTCCCGAATTCATGTGGTTCCTGATGGGACTCAACGCACTGGCAAGCATCGTGGCCAGGCAAGGCCTCGGATCGAGCCTCGAGCTGGCTACCGGTGTGGCCGATCGGGCCGTAAACGCGCCCCCAGTGGCAGGCACCGTAGCCAGCCCCGATGGGCGGCTATGATTCAGCCGATGCTGGCCGGGGAAACACGGCTAGCGGCGACGCGCGAATTCGCAGTACACCGAGGTCCTCTCGTGGTCATGAAGCCCGGCCAGCGCTACGGCGCGTTCCAAATCATCGAGCACATCGGCTCGGGCAGTTTTGGGCACGTTTACCGAGCAAAAGATCCTCGCTTCAAGCAACACATCGCGCTCAAGGTGTCGCTCGCCCCGGTGACCGCGGTCGACGTCGCCCAGCGAGCGCTGCGAGAGGTCGCGGTCATGCGAACGCTGACCAACGCGCATGCGGTCAACATCTACGACTGCGGCCTGCAACGCGACGGTCACATCTTCGTGGTGATGGACCTGCTCGACGGGCTACCCCTCGATCGCTGGCACGACTTCGATCGTCCCCTGGCGCCGGGCTGGGTCTGCCACGTCATGCACCAGTGTTGCTTGGGGCTGGTGGAGGCGCACGACCGCGGCATCGTGCATCGCGATCTCAAGCCGGCCAACATCTTCGTGCAAGAGGACGTCTACGTCCGGGTGCTCGACTTCGGGCTCGCCCGCTCCTGGGACGACAGCTCGATCATCGGCAGTGACGCCACGGGCACGCACATGCTGGTGGGCACCGCTCACTATGCGCAGCCCGAGCAGATGAAGACCCGCGAGCTCACCCCCGCGGCCGATGTCTACAGCCTGGGCATGGTGATGTACGAGCTCGCCACCGGGCATACCCCCTTCGTCGCGGACAAGTCGGTGAGCCAGGTGATCGACGAGTGGCGCAAGACGCCGATCGCCTGGATGCGCGGCCACACGGGCGCCGCCATCGTGCCGCCCTCCCGCTACCTGCCGCCGGGTCACGAGGACCTCGAGCGAGTCATGATGCAGATGCTCGACAAGGATCCGAGCAAGCGGCCGCCCAACGCCCGCGTGCTGGCCGACCTCATCGAAGAAGCCTGGCCCGCCACAGACGAGTAGGGCCTCAGCTCGACTCGGCCGCCTGCGCCCAGGCACGCCAGCTCTCGCAGACGTCGCGGCCTTCGGTGGCGCGCTCGATCTCCTGACGGATGGCGTCGCCGAGGCTCTCGATCTCGTCGTAGGACACCGGGCCCTCGTGGAAGATGTGGGCGTCGCCCAGATCGAAGGGGCTGGTGTGCTCCGAGGGCGTGCAGGTCAGCTCGAAGACCACGCGCCCGGGCGGGCCCTCGGCCGTCAGGCGCAGGCCCTCGGCGTAGGTATCGAGGGCGACGAGCGACCACCCGGCGAGGTCGCTGCCCGCGACGAAGGGCCCGAGGCGATCGATCCCCGTGCGTCGCGGGGTGTCGGGCTCGCCTGCGTCGCCGCGCGGGGATGATGCCGGCGAGCCCCCCGGAGGATCGGTCTCCTCCGCGTACCACCGATGGTAGCGAGCCCCCTGGTAGGCCATGCTGCCCAGCCAGCCCACCGCGAGCACTGCCACCAGCGGCTTGAAGATCCGCGTGTCGAGCACTCCGCCGGGCCTCGGCTCCGGCTCGGTCAGCTCGCGGAAGGGCCAGCCGAAGAGCACGAGCAGGAACATCGACTCGCCGTACATGATCCCGGTGAGCAAGAAGATGTTGAAGTGCATCCCCACCAGGCCCAAGGCGGCCACCGCCCGGAGCCGTCGCCCGCCGAGCATGCCGATACCCAGGCCCTCGACCACGATGGTGGCCACGGCGAACGCCACCGCGATGCCCGGCGAATGGGCGGCCCACACCCGATAGCCGTTGAGCCAGGTGTCGGCGACCATCCCGGTCTGGTTGACCACCGAGGCCTGGATCGAGGTGCCGTCGATCCAGGCCAGGCCGCCGTAGAGCACCTTGCTGATCGACGCGCTGAAGTACGCCGCCCCCAAGAGCGCCCGCGAACCGGTGGCCGCGAAGACCTCGTCCTCCGGTTGCTCCCGCGACCTGGCCAGCGCGAGCCCGGCGAGCCACCCCAGCAGGGTCAAGCCGCTGAAGAACATGTGCCGCCAGGGCGAGCCGAACAGCTGGGTGTGCGCGGTGCTCAGCAAGACCAGCGCCCCCAAGGCCACGGCGCCCGAGCGCAGCCGACCGGGGCGCATGCCGAAGGACACCGCGCCCACGATGCCCACCACCATCAGCAGGCTCCGACCGGGCATCGACGACACCGCGCCCACCAACCAATTCCAGTCGGTGCTCGGTGCCCGCGCCCGGGCGTCAGCGACGAAGAAGAAGTAGGCGACCAGATCCAGCGCCACGACGGTGGCCAGGCCGATCCGGAGCGTGCGCGTGATGGAGCGATCGGTCACGGGGACACTCGACACTCGGCGATGACGCAGTCCCCCGTCTGCCGCGGGGGCTCGCCCGCTTCGACCAGCCAGTTGCGTCGGATGATCTCCACCCGCTGCGGCCCGCCGCCGGGGTGGGTCTGCACGTAGTTGGCCGTGTCATCGTCCAGGTACTGGATGGTCGGCGACTCGTTGCAGATGCTCTCCTTGGTGTCGATCGGCACGCTGCAATCGAAGGCGTCGTACGAGGTGATCGAGTGCACCTGCCCTCGATCGTCGCGCGCCAGCAGGTAGCTGGCTTGGCGCTCGGGCACGGTGGAGTACATGGAGAAGGTGTCGAAGGGATAGATGAGCGAGGCGATCTGCGTGCCGCGGGCCAGGTCGAAGCGCGCGATCCAGGCCACCAGCAGGTAGCCCAGCGCGCACAGGACCCCGAAGCGCAGCGAGCTCATGACTCCTCCCGGCACTCCAGCACGAAGCGAGCGAAGCCGGGGATGAACCACCGCACGCGAGCTTCGTCCGCCATGCGGAAGCGCTGGAAGTCACTCCAGTGCCGGCAGGTCTCGGGGGTGCTCTCGCAGTCGGAGCACGGGTCCTTGGTCACCCGGGAGGCGCAGCGCCACACGGACGTGGGGATCGATTGCACCCGCGACGGTGACTGCTGCGCCAGCCCGCCCAGGTAGGCATCGAGAGCGGCCCGCACCGCGGGGCGCTCGCGCTCGATGGCCCCCGAGTCCACGCGTTCGAACCATTCGCGGAACACGGCGACCAGCTCGGACTTCTCGACCGCGCGCAGGTGCGGCTTCATGGCGACCTGCACCTCCTCCCACTCGACGATGTTGGCGTGGTGGTTGGGACCCGCCCAGGTGGGGATGCCCCAGACCAGCGGCTCGCACACGTTGTGCCCCATTGCCGAGACCAAGGTGCCGCCCACGAAGGCGCCCTTCCCTACCCCGTAGATCGCCCGGAGCATGCCCGTGCACTCGACGATGACCGCGTCGGGGTCCTCGCCGTCCCCCTCGGCCAGCTCCGAGAGCAACACGGCGCGGCCCAGGCTCGAAGCGGCGGCACGGACCGCGGCCCTCACCGGCTCCCCATCCATCCCTCGTATCCACCAGTGCCGCGGGACCAGCACCAGCGTGGCGTCCCGCCGATCGCCGCGCGCTTCCTCGAACGCATCGGCCAGCAGCTTGTCTTCCCCCGGATGCGTGGAGCCGGCCGTGAACACGTGGCGGCGTCTCCCCAGCGCCAGCAGAGCCTCCATGCTCGAGGTCCAGCTCCACGCCGAGCCCTCGTCGCGCCCGTTGTCGTAGTGCGAAGCCGCGGGGCGAATGCCGGACTCCGTAAACCACCGCAGAGGATCGGTGACTCCGTTGTCGCGGATCATCGTGTAGAGCACGACCAGATCGGCGGACTTGTCCAGCCAGTCGGTGGCCACCTCGTCGGGGCTGGCCCGCTGGCGCTGGACCCTCTTGCCCGTGACCGCCGCCTCCGCCCACATGTCGCGCTCGTCGAGGACCTCCTGGGGCACGGCCCCGGTGGGATAGATGCTCGGGTCGGCGATGATGTTCAGGCGCTCGAGGTGGAGCTTGGCCGCTCTACGCTGCTGGGCGATCAGTCGCTTCTCGTTCGCTTCGGTACGCGGCCCCAGCTCGAGGGACATCGCGAAGATCTCGACCGTGGCCTCGGCCACGTGGAGGTCGTACTCGAGCTGGCAAATGTCGGCCGAGTTGACCGCCGACTCGCCCATGGCCGACTTCGGGGGCACCGCCCGCAGCCTCGCGTGCGCGCGCCCGATCTGCTCGCAGCGCCGCTCGAGGCCGTCGGCCATGGTCAGCAGATTCCGCAGCCGGTTCTTTCGCTGCGTCGGGCCCTTTCGCCCGGTTCGCAGCGCGCTCAGGCGCCCCAGCAGGAACTTCAGGGGTCCTGCCAGCGTGGGGAGCTGCCCGTCTTCGGGGGTGGGAGGCAGCGGATTGCCCGCTCGGGAGGCCTCTTGCACGTCGGCCAAGCGCTGCAGCCACCGCTTGAGCTGCTGCACATCCTGTTCGAGCGGGGTGCCGGCCATGCCCCCGCACTCTACCGCAAAGTCGCCGGCCCTCGCCTACGGGTCGCCCGCGTCCAACGGGTCCTCGTACTGCTTGGTCACCAACGCCTCGGTGAGCTCGAGCTGCTCGAGGATGTCCGCGATCCGGCGCGACGAATCGGGCCGAAAATACGGGTTCGCGTCGTCTTGCAGATCCAGCGCGGCCAGCTCGACGAGCCCGTTGCGAATGGCCTCGAGCGAGGTCTCCACGTGAATGGTGTGCTCCGAGCACTGCCGGTTCTTTTGCCGCAGCCCGATGTTGAGCGCGGGCAGCCGCAGCGACGGCGCCTCGAGGATTCCACACGAGGAATTGCCCACCAGGCCCGCGGACGACCGCAGCAACGAGAGGAACTCGTAGCGCGGCAGCGAGGGCACCACCGTGTAGCGATCGGCGAGCCCCTCGAGCAGGTCGCGGATCACTCCGCTGTCCGGGTCGTTGTTGCTCGAGACCCACAGCACCCGACGTTCGGGGGCCTCGGCCAGCCACTCGTCGAGCGCCCCTCGCAGGTTGGAGGCGACCTCGGCCGGCGCCGCGGCATCTTGGGCGCAGGGGTGGAACAAGGCCACCAGGTACTGGCCCTCGACCAACCCGAAGCGAGGCAGGACGTCCTCGGGGGCCGCCATGTGCCCGCGGGCGATCTCGTCGAGCTGCGGCGCTCCGACGACGTGGATACGCCAACCGTGCTCACCCAGGGCGCGGACCCGACGGGCACACAGGTCGTTGGCCACCAGGTGCACGTGGGCGATGCGGGAGATCGCGTGGCGGAAGAACCCATCGAAGTGCCCGGAGACCTCACCGCCCTGGATGTGGGCGGTGGCGATTCCCAGGCTCGTGGCCGCGATCGCCACGATGAGCTGCTCGCGGCGATCGCCCGAGAGCAACACGACGTCCGGGGCCATCTCGGTGAGCACCCCGGCCACCCGCTGCATCAGCACGCCCAGGTCCTCGATCGACGACGTGGCCGACCGCTCCGGGCGGGTGTTCTGGATGATCGAGTCGAGCGTGAACCCGTCCCGCTCGAACTCGCGGTAGGTCTCGCCGAAGTCGGGGTCCGCATGCATCTCGCACACGATGACCCGCAGCTGCACGCCCTCGCGGCGCTGCAGCTCCTTCATGACGGGACGGATGTAGCCGTACTCGCCACGAGAACCGCTGAAGACCGCGATGGTCCGTGGGGCGGGCCGTTCTAGGTCTGAAACCATGGACTCTCCGTGGGGTCGACCGCCCGCTCGGCATACGCCTCGGCCATGCCGAACTCGAACTCGGTGTCGATGTCCACGGCCTCCTCTTCGGGAATGTCGAACAGGTACGGGTCTCCCGGTACGTCGCGAAAGATCGGCTCGCCGGCGACGAACCGCTCGCGCGGGAACAGATGGAAGGCGTGGGCCACCCGGTGCACCTGCGGGCTGCGCTTGGTGTCGCCGATGCCCAGGTCGACCTGCACCAGGGGTCGGCCGTCTTCGCCGTAGAGCCAGTCGCGTCGGGTGACCACCGACGTCATGGCGTCGATGCTCTCGTCGGACTCGAGCTGATCGATGGCCCGACTGAGGGTGCCCGGCCGCATGAAGGGATGGCACGCGTTCATGAACGCGATGTGAGTCGTGCTGGCCCGCGCGTAGTGGGCGTTGATCACCACCTGCGGGGCATCCCCGGCGACGGCCTCGGGCGCCCGCTCGAGCAGCTCGACGCCCTCGGGTCGTACCCGCTCGAACAGCTCGCGCAGGGGGGCCTCGGCCACGCAGAAGAACCGCTCGTCAGCGTCCACGTGGGCCAGCTTGCGCAACGCGATCTCGGCCAACGAGCTGCCCGCGAAGGGACGGGTCATCTTGTCCTTGCAACGGCTGGACCGAAGTCGCGCATTGAGCATGACGGCGACGGAACGGGTCATCCGTGGCACCCGGGCACTCGCGCAAGAGGCGCATTGCTTCTGTCAGGCACGGCGCCAGCATAATATCGCCATCATGTCCGTTGCCAAGCTGTTGGAGGCCTCTCGTCCCCTCGTGGTCGCAGAGGCGTGCGACAACCATTTCGGTTCCTTAGATCGGGCCTTCGCCATGATCGACGCAGCTCACGCGGCGGGAGCCGACGTCGTGAAGTTCCAGCACCACATCGCGCGGGCGGAGATGCTGCAAGACCTGCCTTTGTCGGACAACTTCGACGAGAGCTTGTGGGAGTTCCTGGAGCGCTGCGCACTCTCCGTGGACGACCACGCGAAGGTCATGGCCCACGCCGAGCAGCGCGGGATCCAGTACCTGTGCACTCCGTTCTCGATCGTGGCTGCTCGCGAGCTGCAGACCCTGGGCCTTCGCGAGTTCAAGATCGGCTCCGGGGAGCTGCGGGACCTGTGGTACCTTGAACAGTTGGCCGAAATGGCCGACCACCTGATCCTGTCGACGGGCATGTGTACGCCCGAGGAGATCGACGCCACGGTGCAGGCCATCGGCGGGAAGGTGCGGGTGAGCCTGATGAACTGCACCAGCGCCTACCCGACGCGCCACGCCGACGTGACGCTGAGCATGATCCCCGTGCTCAAGCAGCGCTACCCGGAGCTGTCCATCGGGCATAGCGACCACACGCCGGACAACTACACCTGCTTCGGCGCGGTGGCCCTGGGCGCGACCATGGTGGAGAAGCACTTCACCCTCGACCGCTCGCTGGGGGGCCCCGACGCCTCGGTCTCCATCGAGCCCGACGAGCTCGCCGACCTCGTCGCGGGCGTGCGTGCGATCGGCGAGGCCTCCCACGGTGAAAAGCGCATCCGCGATTCCGAGTCGCCCGTGCGCGCGTGGGCCTACCGCAGCGTCGTCACCACCCAGGCGATCCCCAAGGGCACCACCCTCGGGCCCGAGCACATCTGCACCAAGCGACCGGGGACGGGCATCGCCTCCGCCGACTACCGCCAGGTGCTCGGCTGCGTGGCCACGACCGACCTCGACGACAACCACCTGCTCTCCTGGGACGACCTGCAGCGTCCCGCGTAGCGGCGGGCTCTAGCGCTCGTCGAAGACGTAGTCGCCCAGCACCAGCACGTCGATCTCCGTCGACCGAAAGCAGTCGATGGCCTCACGCGGCGTGTTGACGATGGGCTGCCCCTTGACGTTGAACGAGGTGTTCAGCAGCACGGGGCACTGCGTGCGCTGCTCGAAGGCCTGCAGCAAGCGATGGAAGCGATCGTTGTCGGCGGCCGAGACCGTCTGCACCCGGGCCGTGCCGTCGTGGTGGATCGTGGCCGGGATCGACTCGAGGCCGGCCGGGCGGGCCCGGGCCGCGATCAGCATGTGCGGGCTCGGCTGCGACAGCTCGAAGAACTCCGACGCGCGGTCTTCGAGCACGGCCGGCGCAAAGGGGCGGAAGTCCTCGCGGAACTTCACCCGCCGGTTGAGGGTGTCCTTCATCTGCGCGGGAAAGGGCGCGGTGATGATGCTGCGGTTGCCCAGCGCCCGCGGCCCATGCTCGGAGCGCCCCTGAAACCAGCCCACGATCGCGCCCGCAGCCAAATGCTCGGCCGTGTCCGCGAACACGTCCTTGGAGCGCACCGCCTCCAAGCCAGCGTCGGTGGCTGCCTGCACGATCTGCGCGTCGTCGAAGCCCGAGCCGAGATACGGGTTGCGAAACCGCAGCGGCCGTAGCCCGGGGTCGTGGGCTCGCTGGGCGAGGTAGCACGAACCGACGCAGCCGCCGTTGTCGCCCGCCGCCCAGAACACGAAGATGTCGTCGAAGATCCGCATGCGCTCGATGGCCCCGTTCATCGAGCAGTTGAGCGCCACCCCGCCGGCCAGGCACAGGCGGCGATGGTCGGGGCGAAGCTCGCGGGCGCGTCGCAGCTGGCCGGTCACGATGGTCTCGAGGCGCTGCTGCACCGCCGCCGCCACGTCCATGTGGTGCTGGGTGACCGGGGCCTCGGGCTGCCGTCGCGGGCCGAAGGTCGACAGGAAGCGCTCGCTGATCCACGTGTCGCGCTTCGTCGGGTAGGCGAACCACTCGGGGTTGATGCGAACCCCGAAGTCGCCGTCGACCTCGATCATCTCGCGGAACACGTCCTCGTAGGTCCTCGAGCCCCGCGGTACCGTATGGCTCGGATCGCCGAAGCCGGCCAAGCCCATCACGATCCCCTCGTCGCAGCTGATCTTCCAGCCCAGGTAAAACGTGATGGCGGTGTAGACCAGCCCCAAGGAGTGGGGGAACGCGCTGCCGCCGTGCAGGACCTCCAGGCCGCTGGGGTCGGCGGCACACAGCAGAGACGACGTGTTCTCGCCGATCGCGTCGTAGCTGGCCACGATCGCCCGATCGAAGCCACTGGGGTAGTACGCAGTCGCGACGTGACACTCGTGGTGCGAGTGAAACGTGACCGGGCCGGAATAGCCGAGCTCGCGCTGCACCAGCTGTTCGTACTGCGGCCGTGACCGGGTCGCCCGACGCGGTGTGCCCTCGGGGATCAGCTCGGGATCGAAGTTGAAGGCGACCTCATCGATGTCGCTCAACGTGATCCCGGCCATGCGAAGGCAGTCCATGACCGCTTCGGTGGGGAAGGCCCGGGTGTGTTTTTCCCCCGTGTAGCGCTCCTGCTCGCAGACGGCCACGATGCGCCCGTCCATCATCAACGCGGCGGCCGTGTCCCAGCCCCCGTGGGAGATCCCCAGGATGTTCACGTCAGCCCTCCCACTTCGGCGCCATGCGGAAAATGCCGGCAGTCGTAGCGCGGCAAGGCTTGCCGGGCACGCGGGTCGGCCAGGTGGTGAGGCGCGACGTCCTCGGGCTCGAGGCTGAAGCACCAATCGACGCCGGCCTCGAGCAGCAGGTCGACGGAGCGCTCGTCGAACGACTCCGCCCCCCCGTAGGGATACGCGAAGGTCCGGGCCGAGCCGCGGCAGTGCTGGGCGACCCACGAGAGCGATTCGAAGATCTCCTCGCGCTGCTCGGCTGCGCTCAGCTCGCTGAGCGAGTCGTGGCGAATCGAGTGCGCGCCCATGATCATCCCGTGGGCATCCATGTCCTGAATTTCCTGCGGGCTCAGGTAGATCATGCTCGGCTCCAGCTGCGGGAGATGGCGCTGCAGCAACGACGCGGTCAGGGCCCATCGAGCGTCCGTGTGCAGGTACCGTCGCCCGTTGATCATCCGCTTGAGCGCGCCCGCGGGGGCATCCACCTCGCCCCGGTAGCGCTGCCGATAGTCGTCGCGAGCCTCGGCCCGCAGCGCATCGGGGTGCCCGTCGACCCACGCCATCGCGTCGCGCAGCACGACCTCGGGCGCGACCGCTCCGAGCAGGTGGTGAATCGCGTGCACGGGCAAGACCTCGCCCTGCGTGTGCGGAGCGGCGGCGATGTAGAACACCCCCGTCAGCCCGCGGGAGCGCAGCTCGGGATAGACCACGTCGTAGTGGCTGCGCAGACCGTCGTCGAAGGTCAACACGGCCACGTCCTCCGGGGCCTCGCGACGGCCCGACAACATCTCGATGAGCTCCGCCGCGCTCGGGAAATGCCAGCGCTGCTGCAGGTGATCGAGCTGTCGACGAAAGCTCTCCGGTTCCAGACGTCGGATGCCACCGGGACGGGGGAACCGTGCATCGGGGCCTCGCACGTAGTGGTACAAGATCGCCTTCACGTTGGAGCCCCTGGACTATCGCAGGCAGCACGGAGCGCATACAACCGTCCGCTGCCGCGCGGCTCCCGCGGGGCGCCCATGCGATACTTCGTAGCCCACCCCTCGTGACTCCACCTTCGAAACGCGGGACGGCACGGCCCCAACCCACCTCCAAGCGGTCGGGTCGAGGCCTTCGATTGCGCCAGCCACCGCCGTGGAGCGCACCGCTGGTGGACGCCGAGGTCCGGCGGGTCAGGATCGGCGCGACGCGACGCGGGCTGGTGTACGAGCTGGCGGTCGACGGGGGTGCAGCTCGGATTCAGCTGCCCTCCGACGGGCGGACGGGCTTCGCCTGGCCCCTGCTGCAGGCCAAAGCGAGCCCGGGGGTCACGTTGGTGGCCGACGCCGTCTCGCGCCTACGGGACGACGCCAGCTTCCGTACCGACGTCAACCGCCACGCGTGGCTGCTGGGTCGGCTCTCGGGCACCGCCCTGCCCCATGCTCATCGCCCCTCGGACCTCGAGCGTTCGCTCGCCGAGCTGATGGAGACCCTCACCCACGAGGACCAAGCGCTGCGGCTGCCCGCGAACGCCCACGCCACCGACCCCTTCATCGCCGGCTTGTCGCGCTACTTCGCGGTGGTGCACGGCGAGTGGCCGAAGGTCTTCGCGCCGACCGAGCCCGGCATCACCGACTGGGCCGACCCCATCCACGCGCTATTCAACGGCGACGTCGAGGCGCTGCAACGGCTGTCTCGCGAGACCTCGCTCGCCGGCTCACCGCTGGCCAACATCGTCGGCACCCTCTTCAAGGACATCGGGTTCATCGACGCGGGCGTGGACCTCATCGCCAGCAGCGTGGCGGGGCTCGAGCCGACGGAGCAGGCCGACGTCCTGCTCGGGCTCGGACAGGTCCAGGGGCGCACGGGCAAGCTCGCCGACGCCCAGGCGACCCTGCGCCAGGCCGCCATGCTCTCCGGCCACGATGCTCGTTTCTCTCGCCGTGTCGCGGCCGAGCTGGTGCGGGTGGGTGCGATCGACGACGCGTATCTCGTGCTCGACGAGTACTGCACGAAAGACCCGGACAACGCGGACACGCTGGTCGAGCTGATCAAGCTGCTGCTCTTCGCCGGGCAGTGGGACCGCGCGCTCGAGCGGCTCGACCGGGTCGAAGCCCTCGCCCCCGAGCGCCCCGAGATCCTCCGGTACCGGGGCGCCATCGCGGTCGAGCGTCGGCAGCTCGATCGGGCGGTCCAGCTGCTCGAAGCGTTGATCGCGGCTCATCCTTCGGATCGCGAGGGGCGGACCTGGCTGGTCGAGGCGCTGATCCACCGCGGGCAGCTCGACGAGGCCCGGTCTCATCACCACGAAGCGCGGGCGGAGCACGACAGCGCGGTCCACATCCTCTTGCACGGTGCGCTCGCCAAGCAGGGACGGGTGTCACGTGACGCCGAGCTGACCGCGTTGCTCACCGAGCTGGGCGACGAGGTCGACCCGGAGCAGATGGTGACCGAGCAGACCCGGGCACGGATCCTCGAGCACCTCGCCTCGCTCCGCGGCAGCCGCGGAGAGGTGCTCGTACAGGTCGACCCCTCGAGCACCGGGCCCACCGGGGTCCGCATGTTCGGGATGAAGAAGGTCGAGACCCGCTTGCAGAGCCGCACCGAGGCGGCCGAGGCGGTCAAGAGCATCATGCACGTGCCGGTCGAGCAGGTCCTGGCGACCTTTGCCGAGCTCGAGCAGCGCTACCCCGAGTCCCCCCACCCCTTCTTCTATCGCGGCGAGATCCACCTGTGGATGGGCGACTACGACGACGCGCTGAGGGACTTCGAGACGGGGCTCCAACGCGATGCCGCGCGCTGGGGCTACGTGGGGCCGGCCGCCGTGCACATCTTGCGAGGCAACTACGACGCGGTGCCCGAGCTGATCGCCGAGTGCAACCGTCGGTTCCCGCCCGTCCCCAGCGCTTCGACCTCCATCTACCTCGGCGAGATGCACCGCCGCCGCGGCGAGCTCGACGTGGCCGCGAAACAACTGACCGAGTCGCTGCGCGTGAAGCCGGGGCGCATCTCGGCATGGATCAACCTGGCGCTGGTGCACGAGCAGGCGGGTCACGCCGACGAAGCAGCCGAAGTCTTCGCCCGGATCCAACGCTGGGCCCCACGGCTTCTGTGGGACAGCCGGCGCGCGGTCGAGGCCTCGGGCGGAGCGCGGTGCAGCTGGCCTCCCACCGCCGCCGACATGCCCGTCTTGCTCGAGCAGAGCCTCACGATGATGCGAGGCAATCGCTCGTCCCACTGCGTCACCTACTTCGACCACGACGGGAAGTTCCGGCGGGTCTTCGACGCGGGGCACTGGCGAGAACAACTCAGCCGCATGCGCGTGCTCTTGTTCGCCGAGAGCCGCCGACGCCTGGTGGAGTGATTCGACGATGACGTCTGCAGGGCCCCTCTCCGACATCCAGCTCGCGGTGATGCCGGCACAGCCGGAGCACGAGACCCGCGTGTTCCTGCAGATCGACGACTTCCCCGCGGTGGTCGACGTCGGAGGGCAGAAGAAGCCCGGCGTGCTGGTGCTGGCCGGGTACACGCTCTACGGCGATGCCGTCCGCAACGCGGCCCCGAACCTGCGCGCCTTCGGCATCGCGCTAGGGCGCCTGTCCGCCGCCTGGGGATCGCGACTCGCCCCGTCGAGCCAGGCCGCGGCCTTGCGCCATGCCGTCGAAGACCCCGCCGCCCACCTCCGCGTGCTGCGTTGGGCCGCGGGCATGGAGATGAACGCCGAGGTCTGGACCACCTCGGACTTCCGCTTTCTCGCCGCGTTCGCCCCGAGCTTCGACGCCGCCGAGCTCCGAGCGCACAAGCACGCGCTCAAGCGCGCCGCCCTGAGCGAGCTTCGTCCCGAGTTCCTCGCCGCTCCGCACGTGTTCGTCCTGGGTCACGCGCGTAGCGGCACGCGATGGCTGGTGCGAGTCCTCGAGGAGATCTGCCGGGCGGGCGGGGCCGCGGTTCGCTTCGGCCCCATGGTGGAGCCCGGTCACGCCAAGCTGGTCTCGGAGCTCGGAGACACGGGAGGGCTCTTCGCCGACTCGGGGGAGGTCCCCGTCGCGGAGACCGACGATCCGGCCGTGCTCATGCAACGGCTGTGTCCAATCCCCGGCTACTTGGCGTGCAAGCTGGCGTTCCAGTACGCCTCGAAGCTGGAGCTCTTTCCCAACGCCCGGCCCTTCGTGATCGTGCGAGATCCGAGGAACGTATTCCTGTCGAAAAAGGCGTTCCTCCCCGATCGCCCTCGCCATGTGCGGGAGCACCTGCGCGGCTTCGTCCGCGGCATGCTCACGGCCCGTAACGACGCCGAGCGTATTGGAGCACCGTGCATTCGTTACGAGGACATGCTCGAAAAGCCGCGCGAGACCTTTGCCGGCCTGGCCGAGTCACTGGGTGTGACCCTCGACGACGAGGCCCTACGTGACTTGGTCGGGCGCACCAGCTTCAAGGCGATGAGCGGAGGCCGTGCCTACGGCGATCGCCGCAATGGCGAGTACATGCGCGGCGGGTCACAGTGGGAGACCGAGTTCAATGACGACGACCGAGCGTGGATCGCCGACAACCTCGGCTCGGAACTCGAAACGCTCGGCTACGACCTCGAGTAAGTGGCGAAAGCCGCACGCGTGACAGCGCTGAAATCTCGCCCGTACGGTCGGCGGGACCTATGGAGCGAAGCCGATCGTCGGTGCTATCCTCGCGCCTCTTTTCCTTGGAGAGAACATTGGCACACGGATCGGCTTCGGTTACCAGGCTCCTGCTCTGCGCGCCATTTGGCGCCCTCGCTTTCTCCGCGGCCACCACCGCGAACGCGGCGAGCCCGACTTACTACGACAACTCCGCGACGTTTCTGGGCGACCTCTCCACCACCGTCACCGACGACTACTCCGACGGCGGCTACGGGTTCATCCAGAACAACGCCACCATGAGCAACGTGCTCGGCGAGACGGACTACGAGAGCACCGGGCTCGACAACCAGAACACGGTGTTCAACTCGGGCGGCGACTTCCGCTACTGCTCGGGCTGCACGGGCTCGTTCCGGCTGTCGTTCCAGACGACCAGCGTAGGCACGGGCTCGGGCGTCATCGGGGCCGGCTTCTTCGTCGAGTCCCACGACCTGAGCTCCCCCTACGTCGCGTTCGTCACCTTCGCCGACGGCACCACCGAGAACGTGGCCCTACCTGCGGGCGGCAACTTCTGGGGCGTGACCGCGGCCGAGCGCATCGAGTCGATCCACATCGGTCTGCCCGGGGGCGTCGCCACGACCAGCGGCAACTTCGCAATCGACGATCTGGTCGTCGGCGACGGCGTGGTGCCCGATAGCGACTGCTGCTCCGACAGCCCGATGAACCTGCCCGGCTGCCTCGACCTGACCTGCGAGGCGTCGGTCTGTGCAGCCCTGCCCTTCTGCTGCGACACCGAGTGGGACAACCTGTGCGCGTTCCAGGCCGAGGCCCTGTGCCCCGCCGTGTGCAATAGCTGCGGCAACGGGGTCGTGGCCGATGGCGAGGAGTGCGACGACGGGGGCGAGTCGGCCACCTGCAACGCCGACTGCACCTTTGCCGAGTGCGGCGACCTCCAGATCAACGCCAGCGCGGGCGAAGACTGTGACGAGGGCGGCATCGAGTCCGCGACCTGCGACGCCAACTGCACCGCGGTGGCCTGTGGCGACGGCGACCTCAACCTCACCGTCGGCGAAATCTGTGACGGCGGGGGCGAGACGGTCGACTGCGACACCGACTGCACCCCGGCCGAGTGCGGCGACCTCACCGTCAACAACACCGCGGGCGAGACCTGCGACGACGGTGCCCGCTCGGCCGGCTGCAACGCCGACTGCACCACCGCCAGCTGCGGTGATGGTGTCCTCAACGCCACGGCAGGCGAAATCTGCGACGCCGGCGGTGAGTCGGCCGAGTGCGACGTCGACTGCACCGTGGCCGAGTGCGGCGACGCGGTCGTCAACGCCACCGCGGGCGAGGCCTGCGACACGGGGGCCGAGTCCGTCGAGTGCAACGACGACTGCACCGTCGCGGCCTGCGGCGACGGCATCCTCAACACCGCGGCGGGTGAGAACTGCGACGACGGAGGCGAGACGGCCACCTGCGACATCGACTGCACCGTCGCCAACTGCGGAGACGGGGTCGTCAACACCACCGCGGGCGAAGAATGCGACGACTCGGGCGAGTCGGCCGAGTGCGACGACAACTGCACCGTGGCCGAGTGCGGCGACGGAGTGATCAACGTCAGCGCGGGCGAAGAGTGCGAGGACACCAACACCGAGGACGGCGACGGGTGCTCTTCGCAGTGCACCATCGAGCGAGACTCGGGCAGCAGCAGCGGCGGCGGGTCGACCGGGGACTCCGGCAACGCCGAGGGTGACACCACGGCCGCGGGTGGCGACACCACGGGCGACGACGCCAACGACGAGACCGCGACGCCGGGCTCCACCAGCACCACCGGGTCCACGGGCGCGACCGGGAGCGGCGACACGGCCGACGCAGCCGAGCCCGCGGGCGGCTGCAACTGCTCGACCAGCGACGAGGGGCAGACCCCGGGCGTGGTCTGGTCCCTGCTCGCTCTATTCGGTTTCGGCGCCGCGCGTCGCCGCCGACGCCGAGCCGCCTGAGCAGCTCGCCGGTTGGGGGGCGGCGCTTCCGTCCGCTCCCCGACGCCTCCGCTCGACTACTCGAGGTTCGAGCGGAGGATGGTCAGTGAGTCGACCTCGGTGCCGTCGACGTCGTAGACGGTGGCCACGAGCGCCGGGTCGACGGCACTCGTGTCGATCTCGAGGTTCATGAAGTAGTTGCTGCCGCTGAAGCAGTTGACCAGCTCGCCGCCGATGGGCGGGCAGGCGGCGATCGAGCTGTTGGCCATGGCCGACGACGTCAGCTCGGGGATGGGATAGCCCCCCTTCACCGCGGGCAGGGTTCGGAACTCCGAGCGACGGATGTCGCCCGAGAGCAGCACCACCCCGGTGATGACCTCGTCGGCGATGTGCTGCAGCAGGCGCTGCTGCGCCGTGGGGAAGTTGGCCCACGACTGGCTCGCCGTGCTGTCGAGCGAGAACTGGCTGCCGCTGGCGATGAGCTTGAAGGTCGCGGTAGAGGCCGAGAGCGCATCGAGCAGCCACTGCTCCTGCGCGTCACCAGTGATCGAGTCGTCGAGCCCACGGTAGTAGCGATCGTCGATCATGAAGATGTCGACGTCGCGATACGAGTGCATGCTGAAGATGCCCGGCGTGACCGCGAGCCCGTACGAAGGGTTGGCCCAGTACTCGGAGAAGGCCTGCAGCGAGAACTGCTTGCCAGTGGCGTTGCCGTCCTCACCGGAGCCCGTGTAGTCCAGGTCGTCCCAGATCGACAGGATCGAAGCCTCGTGCTGGAGCACGCTCCGCAGCCCTCGGCTGCGAGTGTAGCGGTAGTACTGCCGCAGCGTGGTCAGGTTGGAGGAGCCAGCGAAGTGGTTGTCGCCGAGGAACAGGAACACGTCGGGCTCGACGTCGCGAACCCCCTGCCAGATCGGCTGGTCGTCGGCGCCCGCCGAGGAGCCCATCGCCATCGACCACGTGCCGGACTCGCCCACGTCGGGGGCGGTGTTGAACGACCACGGGCCGTAGCGCGTACCGTCGATCTCGATGTCGTAGAAGTACTCCGTGTCGGGAGTCAGGCCGCCCACGTGCACGGTCTCGGTGAAGTCGTTCACGATGACCGGATAGCCGTAGTCCACGACCGGCGCGGACTGGAGCTCGACGAGGCTGGTGGCGACACGCAGCAGCACCGCCCGCGTGTGGTCGGTGCGGTACCAGATGCGCGCGTCGGTGGGCCCCATCGCGCCGAGCATGGGACCGTGCGTGATCGGGGTCGGCCAGATGGTGTCGCAGTGATTGCCGAAACCGTCGGGATCGGCCCAGGCCGACAGCTCGCCCTCGCCGTTGCCGAAGTAGATGTCGAGCCCGTCCCGGCAATAGACCGGGTTGCCATCGAACGAGACCTGGAACCCCAGCGGCTTCCAAGCGTCGTTCCCCTCCGAGGTCAGGTAGAACTCCATGCTCTGGATGTCGGCGACGGCCGCCCCGTCCGCGTCGATGGTCATGACGTCGTAGTTGGCGCGCCCCCGGTCCGCCCAGTCCTCGATGTCGAGCGCCTGGCACAGCCCGAGATCCGGGAAGCACACCTCGAACGAGTCGCCGCTCTCCGCGTCGGCCTCGACGTCGGTGTGCACGGTGATGTGAATCGTGTCGACCGTATCGCCGAAGGTGGGCGGGCCCGGATCCATGCACCCTTCGCCGTCGTTGGGCACGCCCTCGTCGATCTCTTCGTTGCAGTTCTGGTCGATGCCGTCGCAGACCTCGACCCCGTCGGCAAAGCCGGTCGGGTCGTCACCGTTGCAATCCTCGGGCTCGCCGGTTCCCGTGGTCGTGTCCGATGACGCGTCGGTATCCCCGTCGCTCGTGGTCGTGTTCCCCCCCGCGCCCGTCGAGGACTCGTCGTCTGGAGAGGGAGTGCCCGTGGTGGTGGTCGCCTCGACCGTTCCGGTCGAGGTCGGATCCTCCGTGTCGAGCATCGTGTCGGGAGGGTCGAAACAACCGATCGCCGTCGAGCCGAACACCAAGGAAAAAATCGTAGAGCATGCGGCATCGCGGCGCTTACCGGGCATGCCATCATGCTGCCTCATTTGCGGTGACCGTCAAAGGGTTTGAGCCTCGTAGCACTCGACATGAGGGCGCCTACGCGGCAATCCACGTTCACCGTGCGAATCAACCAACGCGCGGCACCAATAAAGGACTGGCCACAACAGTCGTGGCCACGGTGGCTAGCGGGGAACCGACTGCACCCCGGCTTCGAACGGCAACGAACGAACCGCTCGCGCGTTGCCACGCACGCGAACATCTCCACGCGATCACGGTCGTCCGACCGTTCGTTAGGCAAGCGCGGTCTGTGATCCGCGACATCGACACGCCGTCGATGACTCGTCCTCGATAACGTCGAGCGCAGCCGTGTGTCGGGCACCGAGCCCGAGCCGACTACTTGCTCTCGGGGTTGCTCAGCTCGGCCGCGACCCGCTCGTGGAAGCCGGCGGGGATCGACTCGTGCCGACGCGGATCGTCGATGGGTCGCACGAGGTCTTCGGCCGCGATGATCCACGGCGGCTCCGGTACGCGATCGAGTTCGTAGAAGCCGCCGCAGAAGCACGCGTGCGGACACGAAGCGCACTGCTCCTTGCGGGTGCGCCGAGCCGCCAGGTACTCGCCCAGATTCACCGTCTCGTTGTTCACGAACACCATGTGCCGCGAGAGCTTGGCGAGGTCCCCCTGCAGCAGCTCGGTGTGGTCGGGCATGAAGCAGAAGGGCAGGTTGATGACCTGGAACTTCATGCGATCGCGGAACTCGTCGATCACCTCGGTGGCGATGCGAGCCGCGTCGGCGGTATCGGGTGCGACCCCACGCGTCGCACGTCCGAAGGGAGTGAGGAACTGGATGTTGAGCCACGGCAAGCCGAGCTTCAGGCTCAGCTGCGCCAGCTCCCGCAGCTTGCGGTAGTTCCCCTTGGTGAGCGTGACGTTCATGCCGAGCTCTACGCCGGGCGGCGCATGCTTGACACAATTTTCGATGCCCCCGCAGGTCTGCTCGAAGGCCTCGGCCACGCCGACCTGCTGCGCGTGCGTGCGCTGGTCGGGGCCGTGCACGGAGAACAGCAGCGTGGTCAGACCGCTGCGGACCAGCTCCTTGGCGTACCCGTCGTAGAAGCAGCGGCGGCCGTTGGTGGTGACGTTGATGCGCTCGTAACCCAGCGACCGGGCGGCGCGGATGAGCGGCACCAGCTCGGGGTTGAGCGTCGGCTCGCCGCCGTCGAAGTCGACCATGCGGACGCCCTTTTGGCGCCACTTGACCAGGTGCTCGCGCTGCCGCGTGGGGTGCCCCTGGATCTGCGTCCGAGTGCCCACCGCACAGAACGTGCAGTGGTTGTTGCAGACGTAGGTGACGTTCATGATGAGCTTCTGCGGCGCGAGCGTGGCCTGCACGCGCTGCTGGAAGGTCCACATGAAGCGCTCGAGCAGCTCCGAGCTGAGCTCGCTGCCCGTCTGAGAGGGCGCCATCTGAAAGCGCGGCCCCCAGTCCTCGACGATCGGCAACGAGCGCCCCTCGGCCAGCGGCGTCCCCGGCAGCGGCGTGGCGAACTGGACGGCGGGATAGGCCCCGTACTCGTCGAGGAGCTCGAGCGCGAACGCCAGCGTCTCGTTGACCTCGGCCGCCGTCTCCGAGGGCAAGCCGATCATGTAGTGGATCATCAGCGGCACGCCGACCTCGTGGGCGTTGCGAGCCGCGTTGCGGATGGTGTCGAGGTCGAGCCGCTTGCCCACCACCGAGTCGATCACCCGCAGCGAGCCGCTCTCGGCCGAGACGCTGACGGTGGTCACCCGGCCGCGCATGCGCGCGAGGTGGTCGCGCTCGAGGTAGTCGGCCCGCATTCCGTTGGGCACGTCGAAGGCCAGGTCGTGGGTTTCGACCGCGGCCAGGAAGGTCTCGAAGTGGCTCTTGCGAACGTTGATGAGCTCGTCGAGCACCGCCAGGCGCGTCGCCTTGCACTCTTTGGCCAGGAACTCGACGTAGCGCCCGAGGTACTCCTTCGAGTAGCGGCGCTGGGTCTTGGGCGCGCCCTCGAGGCGATCGGGGTTGGAGCTGCAGTGCAGGCAGGTGAAGGGGCACCCGCGCGAGGTCACCAGCGGCAGGGTCCGCCCGTCGATGGGGAAGGCCCACGCACCCCGGCCCAGCTTGGCGACGAAGCGCCCGTGAAACTGCTGGTAGTGCTGCAGGTCCACCGCGTCCCAGGCAGGAAAGGGCAGCGCGTCGAGATCGGCCGGGCGCTCGCCCGAGATCACGCGCCCTTCGACATCACCGCGAACGAGACCGAGCACGGAGACCTCGGCCTCGTACTTCACCCAGTGGTCGGCTTCGGGGTAGCTGGCCAGCACCTGAGCCCCGTCGCACTCCACGTAGTGCTGCCCGGACTGATAGCAGTCGGCCAGGATGATGGTGGCCTCGGGGTGGCGCGCCCGCAGCTGCTCCAGCACGGCCGCGAGCACGTCGTCACGATGCGGCGGGCGGTGGAAGGGCGCGTAGGCGACGACGATATGCGACCACTGGGGCGCGGCCTCGCCCTCGTCGGCACGCAGGCAGGCCTCGACCACGCTTTCCACCGGGGCACCGAGGTGCGCCCGGTCGTCGTCTCGCCACGACAGGTCGGAGTCGGGCAAGCAGAAGGCGTCGACGATCCGCACCGAGCCCTCGTCTTGCAGCGCTTGCCGCAGCGAGGCCCCGACCTGAAGCGCCCCCAGGTTGGTCAGGTAGGGATAGTCGATGAAGTCCCTCGCTACCGTGAGCGGAGGGTGAACGACGAGCACCTGGTTCATCGGGTGCCCCTACTCGGCCGCGCCGGCGACGTTCACCGGCTGCATGCACCCGTAGCTGTGCGCCCGGACGTAGTTGACGTGCACACCCTGGCAAGAGGCGTCGTACATGCACGTCTTACAGCGCAGTGACTTCGTGAAGTAGTGGTCCTGGATGTACTTCTTGGCGTAGCGGAAGATCTCGAGGTGCCCCTTGGCGTCGAGCATCGAGCCGTCGAAGGTCTTCGGCATGGCCCGCGGCTCGCGACCGGCGATGCAGGCGGGGATGCCTTCGAAGGGGATCTCGGCCTCCAGCTCGGCGAAGAACGCGTTGAGATCGACGTCCGCTTTAGACGAAGCGGTGAGCTTGGCGTGGGTGGGCTGGCGAAGGATCAAGCCCTCGGGCACCTTGGCCAGAGACTTCACCCAGTCGGCGTTGGAGCGGTCGAGCATGAGCAAGACCTCGAAGTCGCCGCGCAGATCGAGGAAGCGCTGGGCTTGCTCGTGATCGCGAACGATCACCTGGGCCAGCTTCAGCTCGGAGATCGCCCTGCCGGACTCGAGCGCCTCGAAGAGCCCGCTGTTGTCGGCCAGCTCGAGAGCGAGCTCGGTCGGACCGGGGTAGTGGGCAGCTTCTTGCAGCGCCGCGTCGAGGGTGGGCGCAACGACCCACAGTCGTCGGGCGCCCGCCTCGGCCCCGAGCTCGGGCGGCGCGAGATACTTGGGCGGCGTGCCCGTGCCGTACATCGGCAGGCTCAGGCGCAGGCGCTCGGCCGTCTTGCCCTCCGAGGCACCGGCCGCTTCCGCGGTGGTCTGATCGGAGTCGAGCATGAGCGCTTCGCGGGTCTCGCTGCGCTGACGACTGGCCGGGTCGCCGCCGTACACGGGCGGGAGCTTGGCTTCCCAGTCGGTGTCGACGCGGTAGACCTCGAAGTCTCGCTCGGCCAGCCGCTCGCGTCGCTCGTCGAGGCGATCGCAGAGCGGCTCGAGGTAGCAGTGGCTGCACCGATGCGGCGCGCGGCAGTCCAGCGGCACGCCCTTCTCGAGCAGGTAGCCGTACTCTTCTTTGCGCCCGCGGACCTCGTCGTTGAGCTTGTACGGGTCCTGGATCAGGTGCTCGTAGCCCTCGAGGTGCTGAGGCGGGAAGCGGTTGAGCCAGATGTGGACATCCGGGCGCTCGGAGTAGGCGAAGGCCTCGAGCAAGTACGGACGCATCTGCTCGAGGTCGTAAAAGAGCGTCTCCTTGCCTTCCGTGTAGGCCCGGCCGAAGGGAATCACGTGCAGGAGGTCGTACTCGAGCACCCCCATGTCCGTGAACTTCTTCAGCATCGTGGGCAGCTGCTTGACGTTGCCCCGATTGACGCAGATGTCGATGTTGATGATGGGGCGGCCATCGGCCAGCGCGAGCTGGAGACCCTTGATCTCCTGCTCGAAGGCCCCCTTGGTGCCCACCAAGGCGTCGTGGATCTTGGCGTTGGGCCCGTGGATCGAGAACGTGATCTCACCGAGGCCCGCGTCGAGAGCCGCGCGGAGGAACTCGGGGTAAGCAAACAGCCGCCCGTTGGTCACCGTCTGGATCCGCTCGTAGCCCGCGAGCGAGCCGAGGCGAACGAACTCCACGAAGTTGGGGTGGATGGTGGGCTCACCCCCGGAGAGGATCAGCCGCTCGGCGCCCTTGCGACGGCCGTCGAGGATCTGCGCCTTGATCTCTTGGTTGTTCCGGTTGGTGCCGTTGTGCGTGTGCGAGTCGAGGCAAAAGATGCAGTGATCGTTGCAATCGAAGGTCAGCCGCACCCAGTTGCGTTTTTGGTGAGCCGCCGCCTCGTGGGCCACGATCTTTTCGGTCCGCTCCTGAGCGGTCTCGGCACCAGCGTTTAGCCCGTCCACAGGGCACCACTATAGCCGATATGGTCGACGCGAAGTTGGCCGAGCTTGGGCACACACCCGCGATTGCAGGCACGAGTCACCCGCCGTGCTCAGTTCCCGCCGGATGAGTCGCGGCCTCGCTCCAGGTTCATCCCGCGACTCTCGATACGCTGCCCTTCGCGCCGACGCTTCGACTCGTAGAGCCGCTGACCCCGGTCGGTCAGGCGCCCCACCGCCACGACGTTCCCATCGGGCCGGGGTGGGACGGCGATGGACGGGTGCGATTCGGCCTGAGGGAGCGCCCCCGCGTTGTGCTGCGCAAACTCACGCCGCCATTGCTCCATGCTCTGGAAGCGGTTGCTGGGGTCGCTGCCGTCGAAGAGCACCGATCGGACGATGGCGTCGCGGTCGACGAAGATCGGATAGAGCTCGGCCGGATCGTAGCCATCGCCGCGGTCGAAGAGGCCGCCGCAGATCGATCGCACCGAGCAGCGCTCGCAGCTCTTGGCGTAGCGATGGCCCCAGGCCGTCTGGCGGACCGTCTGCTTGTCGTCGAGGAAGTGCACGATGCGCTCCTCGCATTTGACGATCTTGCGGGTTTCCGTGCTGGCCCAGGCGAAATCCGTCATGTAGCACAGCGGCACCTTCTCGACTCGGAAGGTACGCCCGCTCTTGTGCAGCATTCGCATGGCGCGGTGCAGCGACAGCTCGAAGTCGGCCAGCCGCGGCGTGAACATGTCTTGGTTGACCTCGGCCCGGCCCATCGAGGGATCGAGGTTGTTCCACACGAAGTGGCGGATCCCCGGGTGGTGCTCGATCCAGTGGGCGATGCCCTCGTGCAGGTGGCCGGCGTTGAGCTTGTTGATGACGCAGTTGATGTTGACTTCGACGCCGTTTTCCAGCGCGTTGCCGACTGCGGCATAGGCGGAGTCGAGCGTGCCCTCGGTGCCCCGCAGCACCGCCTCGACCTCGGGGCGGGTCGAGTAGACGGACACGTGCACCAGCTTCAGGCCCGCGTTCGCCATGTCGCGGGCGAACTTCGGATCGGAGAGCCGCGATCCGTTGGTGATCATCCGAACGTGCAGCCCCTGATTGGACGCATACTCGGCGATCTTGGGCAGCTCGGGATGTAGCGTCGGCTCGCCGCCCGTCAGGATGACCCCGAAGTAGCCCCGCTCGACGAAGTCGTCGACCAGCACCCGCATGGAGTCGAAGTCATGCGTGTACGGGGACGTCGGGTTCGAGCAGAAACCACACAGGTGGTTACAGTGCCGAACCACCTGGATGTAGCCGATGTTGGCCATGGGAGCTGAAGGACGTGAAGCCGCCAGAGGCGGCTTCACGAGGTCGCGGCCGAGGCCGCCGGCCCTAGGTGGGCGCTAGATCCACTCCGCGATGATCGTGTACGGAGCGCACACGTCGGGCAGACCCGGGACGGGAAGGACCTCGACCCAGAAGCTGGGCGGCAGCGGGTGCGGTGCCGTGTAGTTGGCGTCGCCGCAGTTGCCGAAGTTGCCGTCGCCTTGGCCGTCGGTGTCGTCGCACGAATCGGACCACTCCCAGAGGGTGTTGAACCCAGGCCCGGGCAGGGTGGTGTCGTTCGTGTTGTCGGTCTGCGCCGCGCCGACCGGGCCGTCGTTGAACGGCACGGTGTAGTTCAGCGGATCTTCGCAGCCGCTCGGGATGATGTCCTCGAAGACGCGGAAGCGGACGTTGGTGTTGCCGATGTCGGCCGGGTTGCCCGGGTTCGCCGGATCGTCGATGTAGATCCGCAGCGTACCGCCGAGCTTGGAGCCGCTGCGGTCGACCGCATCGCTGGCGTCGAAGACCACCTCGACGTAGTCGCGGGCGCCCGAGACACCGACCAAGCCGGTGGTGCTGTCCGAGCTGCCGAAGGCGATGGAACCGACGGCCGGGATCCGCTCCGCGCTGGCGCAGTCGTTGTTGCCCGGGTCGTCGTCGCAGTCGGGCTGACACGTGGAGGAGCAGCCGTCGTTGTCGTCGAGGTCTCCGTCGTCGCAGCCCTCGCCCGCGCTCACGTTCTGGATGCCGTCACCACACTCGACGAGGGTGCAGTTGGAGTTACACGTGGGCGACTCGCCCGCGTCGTCACACTCCTCGCCGGCCGACACGTTGACGATGCCGTCGCCGCAGGAGGTGAGCGTACAGTCGGCGTTGCAGGTGGCCGAGACGCCACCGTCGTCGCACTGCTCGCCCGCCAGCGTGTTGAGGACACCGTCGCCACAGACCGGGTCGGAGCAGTCGGCGTCACACGTCGCCGTCTGCATCGCGAAGTCGTCGCAGTCCTCGCCCGCGAGGCCGTTGGTGATGCCGTCGCCACACTCGGGAACGGTGCAGTCGGGATCGCAAGTCGCCGACTCGCCCGCGTCGTCGCAGTCCTCGCCCGCGGTGGCGTTGTGGACTCCGTCGCCACACTCGGCCGGAGTGCAGTCGATGTCGCAAGTCGAGGACTCGCCGTCATCGTCACAAATCTCGCCGACGGCACTGTTGACGTAGCCGTCGCCGCATTGGACGAAGGTACAGTCCGCATCACAGACGTCGGTGCGCATGCCGTCGTCGCACTGCTCGCCCGAGGTGATGTTGAGGACACTGTCGCCGCAGACGACGAAGGTACAGTCGATGTCGCAGTTGGCCGACTCGCCGCCTTCGTCACACTCCTCGGCCGCCGTCGGGTTGGTCAGGCCGTCGCCACACGCCGCGAGCGTACAGTCGTAGTCACACGTCGCCGACTCGCCACCGTCGTCGCACTCCTCGCCTGCCGCCGTGTTCGTGACGCCGTCACCACAAAGCACGCTCGTACAGTCGGCGTTGCAGTTCGCCGTCTCGCCACCGTCGTCGCAGTCCTCACCCGGGTCGACGTTGCCGTCACCACAAAGAGGACCGCCTTCGCTCGAGCTGTCGGACGTGTCGTCGGCACCGGTGTCGTCGGGATCGACGGAGGTCGTGCTGTCGCCGCTGGTTCCACCCATCGACATCGCACTCGTCTGCTCTTCCGTCGTGGCGACTTCACCACCCGTCGTGGTCTCTTCCATCGTGCCGGCAGTGGTTCCTCCTCCACCGCCGGCCGAGGTGTCGACTCCGTCGTCGCCGCACGCGAATATTCCTAGAGAGCCATAAACTAAAAACGGCAAGACCCGATTGCGACGCGGCATGCCGCCAGTGTACCGCCCTCCGGCGGCACAGCTAAGCCGAAACTTCGGCAATGATCGGTGAAAGGTGGCGGCACCCCGTCGATGGCGCGATCGAGATCGTCCGAAATCGTCTGGCATGCCGCCCGCGGGATCTGCGTGGGGTCACGGGTCGAGTGGCGGACGAGCGGGCCCTCACCCCCAATCGGCCGGCTGCGATCGGCTGAACCCGCAGGAAATCCGTGACGGATGTGCGGAACTAGGCTCGCGCAACCCACGATGGTCGGGTCATCCCCTCGCGTCGGTCCTCGGGACGGCGAAGCGGCAGTCCGACGTGCGGGGTCGCGGGCGTCGTTCGAAAAACACCGCTCGGCGTTGACCGTCTCCCGCCCGAATCGCTAGCGTTCCGCCGTTGGCATCCCCGGGCTCGAAGCACGCGCGCTGGCCTGATGGCCTTCTATTCGCCAAGCGCCACGAGCGCTGGCGCGAGCAGACCTCCGAGGATCCGCGTCTGGCCGCGCTTCGTGCGCGAGACGGCTCCGACGATGACATCGTTTCGACGGTGGCGGCCGCTCGTTCGGCGGGGTTCGAGCAGATCGTGCTGCAGCACGACGATCCGTCGGACGAGGCTCCACGCGATTGGGCGGCGCTCCGCGACGCTGGCCTCACCGCGGTGAGCGTGCGAGTCGAGGGCGGCACCGCGGACCTGCACGACTTCATCGCGGCTCAAACTCCCGACCGCCCCGCGCCCGACTTGGTCACCCTCGAGGCGACGTGTCGGCAGATTCGACAGCACGGCCTGGCGATCCACTTCCGCACTCGGGTCGCTCGATCGAACTTTCGATCCCTCGAAGGTGTGCTTCGCCGGGCGATGGCCTGGGACGCGAAGACGTGGACGTTGGAGTATCTGCCACTGCGCAGCACCGAGCTCCCGCCCGAGGGCGTAGGCCACGCGCACCCTCGATTGGCCTTGAGCCTGCCCTGGGTTTTGCGTTCGGGTGCGCGAGCTGCGGCCCGGCGCGTCGTGTTTGCACTGCGCGGCGCTCCGCTGTGTTTGCTGGGTCCCTTGGCTCCCCACGCCGTGCTCGAACAACCCGCCGGCTTCGGCCCGACCTGCGAATCCTGCCCGGCTCGCAACGGCTGTGTCGGTGCCGATCCGACGTACCTCGAGCGCTTCGGACTCGACGAACTGCGACCGCGAGCAACCCCCACCACGCCGAGCGTCGGCTGGTGGTCGGTCGCTCCGATCCTTTATTAAAATTCGTCCCTACTGGACGAAGTGATCGCGGGGACGGAAGGTCGTCCACCGATCGAAGATCTCGAGCACCTCGGGATCGTTGCTCGCGAGCTTCTCGAACAGGTAGTCCTGGATGCCCTTGTGCACCTGGCACACGGCGTTGTCCGGCATCCGACCAAACACCGTTCCCTGGGTGTTGTAGTTGTACGCGCTGTTCGTGCCGCAGTACGGCTTATAGGCACAAGACGCGCAATCGGGCTGGCCTTCGAGGTTGGTGGCCAGGGTCATCGCCCGCACCGTCTCACTTCCCACGAGATCTCGGTACTTGGTCTCGCCGACCCGACCGATCTCGAACAAGCCCTTGCCCATCTCGTAGAGCATGCGGCCCTCGTCGCAGGTGAACACGCGCCCGTCGTAGTTGTAGGCGAGCGCGCCGATCCCTGCCCCCGCCGGGCTGCGGCAGTCGAGATAGTTGGGGTCTACACCCCGCAAGATCTTCGTCAAGAAGATCGCGGCGTAGCGCTCGAGGATCTCCACGCCCTTCTTGTTCAGCTCGATCATGTAGTCGAGCGACTGGCGGTAGTACTCGACGTAGTCGCCGCGCGGGTACTCGATCTTCAGGCGGGTGCGCTCGGCGAAGCCGAAGGGATCGACCGGCCGCAGGAAGATCGTCTTGAAGCCGAGGTCGATGTACGTGTCGATGACCTTCTTGGCCATGCCCAGCGTGGACTTGGTCGTCGTGAGCAGGGCCTCCACGTGATAGAGGCTCGAGTCGAGACCGCGGTCGATGTAGGCCTGGTTGATCTTGCGGATCCAGTGCACCGCCCGCTGGTGCGCATCCTGGGTGGGAAGCTTGCGCTGGGCGTTGTGCAGCGCCTCGGGCCCGTCGATGCTGGTGCAGATCTGCACCTTGTTCTCGAGCAGGTACTCGAACTTCTCGTCGTCCATCAGCGCGAGGTTGCTGACCATCGTGAACTCGAGCTGCTTGCCCGCCGTCTCGTTGCGCTTCCGGGCGTACTCGATGATGTGCTTGACGACGGGGAAGTTGACGAGCGGCTCACCGCCCTGGAACTCGATGGTGACCGAGGGGCTGGTGGACTCGAACACGAGGTCGACGGCGCGCTCGGCCGTCTCCGGCGTCATGTCGACGTTGGGCGTGTCGAGGTTGGCCCGCGACGCGTGGCAGTAGACGCAGGTCTCGTTGCACCGCAGCGTCACGATCATCAGGTGCAGGATGGGGCCCCGATGCACGAAGTAGTGGCGCTCGCGCATCTGGTCGATGGCCGCCGTGACGTCGTAGGTGGCCGCCAGGAAGTTCTTCTCGCTGAGCTTGGTCTCGAGCTCCGAGCCCTCGGGCACCGTGCCCTCGACGTAGTGCTTGAACTCCGCCGCTGACAGGATCAGCCAGTTCCCCTCGAAGTTGGTGATGAGGAAGTCGTCGCCGACCTTTCGATAACGAAAGTAGGCCTGCGTCCCCGCCTTGGGCTCGGTTTGCGAAAGTCTCATGCTCATTGAATCCGGACCTACTGCTGCTCGGCCTGCTCGGGGGAGGGTTCGTCCGACGGTTCTACGGCGGCGTCTTCGGGGACCTCGGTGGCGCTGTCGGGGGAGGGCTTGTCGTGGCGTTGCTCCCACGACATCGCGATGCCGAGCGGATCTTCGAGTGCCTCCTCGCTGATCCCGTCGTCGCCCGCGAGCTGCTCGGTGCTGCCGAGCGCTTGCGCCATGACGAACTCCATGGTGCCGATGTTCTGCGCCTCGACCTGCTGCACGAGCACCTCGCCCGCGACCATGTCCTCGAAGTCGTTGCCCAGCTGCTCCCAGGCGTCCTCATCAGCGACATCCCCGCGCGCGACGAGGGTGACCCGCATGGTGGATTCGCCCGCGGCTTCCACTGCCACGTAGCAACGGTCGATGAAGCGGTAGGCGGCGTGGAGAAGCGCGGGGACCGGCACTTGCCGCTCGTCGACTTCCCAGGAGATCGCCCCTTCGTGCCGGGTCGACTTCATCGCCGGCGACGGAGCTTCAGAGGTTGCTGCGGTCGTTGTCATAGCCCTCGCATTAGGCTTTTTACCGCAGGGTGGGGTACGGCGTCGCCCCGATGTCGGTGTTCTCGTCGGCGCGCGGCGGCCCACGTGGACACGAACGACGTCCGAGCGTGGCTGCCCTTTTCGCCGATCCGCGCATCCAACGCGATCCGACCCGGCCCTCCTGGAGGCGAAAGCGATTTCGCCATCCGATAGATCGTTTGACCATCCCAGGAGCCGCCCCCTACAATCGTTACAGAGTTCGCCATGGCCAATACGCTGCAAGAAAAACTGGGTCGACGTACGTTCCTCGCTTCTGGGGTGGCCGCCGTCGGAGCAGTGGCGGCGACGTCGACCGTAGCGAACGCGGCGACGCCCGAGGCCAAGGCCCTCGCTCGCACCAATGCCCGGCGCGGCGATGCTCGCTACGGCTTCGAAGATCCCGATCACGACGAGCTGCAGCTGCTCGGTCTCACCGCCGGCATGATGGTCGGGCCCTACACCATCGAGCGCGTGGCCATGCGCGAGGGTGCCGCCCGCATCGAGGCGAAGGGCCAGGGCACTCAGTTCCGCGTCGACGTCCTTCGTCGCAGCCGGTCGCCCAAGGCGCTGGCCGACGTCGGCGAGTTCAGCCTGTACCTGTGCAACCACGGCAGCGGGAACTACCGCACCGAGGAGGCGGCAGGCGTCGGCGTGCTCACCCTCGCCAAGTACCTCGAGACGGCCAAGCCCGAGGTGCCCGAAGCACTGATGACGTACGCCGATCGTCGCCTCATGCACCCGATCCGCCACACCGGCCTCGGCCGTCCGTAGGCCGTGAGCCTCGGGCACCCGCGAACGAACAAACGACCGAGTCAACGGTGAATGGGCCAGACCTCTCACCGGGTCTGACCACGCGTAGGCCCGTCGCACCCGATCCCTCGGCACGCCCGACCAAGGCGCTGATCAAGGTCGGCTACGGCTGCAACGATCACTGTAGCTTCTGCCACACCCTCGACGTCCGCCACATCCAGGGCGAGGCGATCGAGGTGCATCGCAAGATCCGTCGGGCCAAGGCGCTCGGCCACTCGATGATCGTGCTGTCCGGGGGCGAGCCCACCATTCGCCCCGAGCTTCTGGCCTGGGCCAAGCACACCGCCGCGCTCGGGCTCGACTTCGGGTTGGTCACCAACGGCCGGATGCTGAGCTACCCCAAGCTCGTCGCCAAGCTGCTCAAGTATCGGCTGCGCTACGTCTATCTGTCGCTGCACGGGGGCACGGCCAAGATCCACAACTTGATGGTCCGCAGCCACGCCTTCGAGGAGACCTTCGGCGCCGTCGCTCAGCTGTCGGGCAAGGGCCTCGATTTTTCCGTCAACTGCGTGATCACCAAGCACAACGTCGAGCACCTCAAAGGGGTCGTCGACGCGCTGCTGCCCTACCCCGACGTCCCGCTCAAGTTCTCGATGGTCGAGCCCAAGGGCGGCGGCAAGAGCCTCTTCGATCACATCATCCCGCGGGTCGAACACGTGGCCCAGCGCGTGCGCGAGGCCATCGCCTACGGCGAGTCGCTCACCGATGGCGATGGCACCGACGGCGTCCCGCCGCGGGGTCGCTGGCTCACGCACGGGGGCATTCCACTGTGCCTGATGCGAGGCTTCGAAGATCGCTACGACGATCTTCGCACCCACGGCTTCGACACGATGACGGAGATCGGCGAGCCCGACTTCTTCCCCGTCGACGACGACAACAAGGTCCAGACCGACAAGTGTGCTCGCTGCTCGCTGTCGGGGGCGTGTCCGGGGCTCTACGTCGGCTACAACGCGCGCTTCGGCGACGACGAGCTGCGCCCGGTCATGGACCAGCCGCGCTCCAACTCGTTCAACTACACGCTCGAGGCCTCCGTCCCCGCGGCGGGGCCTCGGTGCAAGGTACTCGACTCCGGGCTCGCCCCCTGGGAGTACGGCCGGCACCTGTTCGTCAGGCGCGGCGACATCATCGAGCGCTATCGCAGCCGCACCCGTGACTTCTCCGATCGCGAAATCTCGGAGGTCAAGCACGAGCGCGGGCAGATCTACCTCGACGTCAGCACCAAGGCCGCGCCCGACGACTTCGCCAAAGACCTCGTCCAGCTGCAGCGCGCCTCGGTGTGCACCGACTGCCCCGAGTACCGCGACTGCACCGGCCTGTTCGAGCCCGTACGAGAGTCGGTATTCGAACGCGACGACGCCCGGGTTCGCGAACTCGTCGGCTCGCTCTCCGGCCGCGTGCTCGACGTGGGCTGCGGCGAAGGCCCGTACAGCGAGCTGCTCGCGCCGCTCACCCGAGCCGGCACCGTCGAGTACGTGGGCATCGATCCCCACGAGCAGCGGATCGCTCAGCTCGGCGAGCGCTGGCCGTGGGCCACCCTGCTGGCCACCACCGCCGAAGACCTCGCCGCCCGCGTGGCCACCGACGAACAGCTCGGGCGCTTCGATCACGTGCTCGTGTTGCGAAGCTGGAACCACATGCGCGAGCCCCAGGCGCTGCTGCGAGCGCTCGGCGGCCTGCTCGTCCCCGGCGGCACGCTCACCCTGGTGGACAACGAGGCCTTCGGGTTGGCCCGCTCGGAAGAGCAGACCGGCCACGCCGAGGCGGGCCCGGCCGAGTTCGAGCACTACCGCAACGACGGCGCCGAAGAAGCCGAGGCGATCGTCGCTCAGCTCGATCTGCCGCTCGAGCCGCTCGAGTCGCACGCCGTGCGCCCCGGACGGAGCAACCAGTGGCTGCTGCGCTACCGCTGGGCCCCGGCCGACTGAGTCGACTCGCTAGCCGAGATCGGTCGCGGCCGTGCCCGCGTCGTAGTAGCGCTCCATGAAGTGCGCATCGAGCCGGGCGAGCTCGTCGACCAGCCCGCGCCCCACCGTCGTGGGTTGGGCCGCCTCGACGACCGTCGTCACCGCCTCGTGATTCGACGCCACGATCTGGGCCAGCCGCCGCCGAAAGTCGGGACGCGACGACCACGGGTGCTTCGCTTCGATCAGCCGCTCGTAGAGCTTCGCCACGGGCAAGAAGGCATGCGCCGCCAACAACACCCCGTGCAGCGGACGCGGGTCGGGCCGCACGGGCGAGCTGTGCATCGAGGTGAACGCGTTGAGCAAGACCCGATCGATCTCGAACAGCGCGTTGAGCTTGTTGTGGGAAAACTCGTGGATCAGCGCTTCGGCCATCACCATCGCGTTGGGATGGAGGCTGAGATAGACGGTGCCGATCGCCTCGGCGTACGACGCCGACAAGTGCTGGTGGTCATCGAACCCGACCGGGACCACCCGCTGGATGTACAGCTGCATCTCCGCGAAGAGCGTCGGCATCCGGGCTTCGATGATCCCCAGCGCCTCGTCGAGGGTCTGGACCCAGTCGTCCGCGGAGCGATCTCCCAGCGACAACGCGTTGCCGAATTTGTCGGGGTGAGCCTCGAGCTCGGCGATGGGGTTGTTGTCCTCGAGGGCCAGGGTCAGCCCGCCGTGCAGCGCATGGGCCGTGGACTCGAGCTGGGCATCGGTACCGGCAGAAACTGCGTCCCTCACGCTCGTGCACACCGGGCGACCATCGGCATCCAGCCCCAGCAACTTCGGCCCTTCGAAGCGCAGAACCCGGACCTCCGCCGGGCAGGACCAGGTCGCGCGGCGGGGCAGCGTCACGATGCGTCGAGCAAAATCCTGCAGCTCGATCGGCCGATCCAGCACACCCAAGGCCCACAGCTCGAAGACCACGAGGGTCAGGTACTCCGCCGCCACGGCGAAATCTCGACGATGGCCCCGCGAAATGCAGCGGGCCAGGGTCGAAACATGGGTCCAACGAAAGACGCTGGCCAGCGCACCCGGGTTCGCTCGGGCCAGCTGCCGAAGCAGCCGTGCGAGCTCTGCCCACTGCTTGATGAACCGGGCCGGGGCCCCGGGGGGAGGCGGCAGCGAAGGAGCGGCCCGCAGCAGCGCCCCGAGACTCGCCGACAGCACACCGCGCGCCGTTCGAGACTCCGCCATCGGGACGGTCAGGTCCTGCGGCACCGTGACATTGGCTTTGGGCACTTCGGCAAATCCTACCTTCTGTTCGCGGGATGGACCCCTACGCGAGCGATCTCCGCCCGTTGATCCGCCACGGCTGCCGGCCCCGGTGGTGTACAATGGCGCGGCATCGGCGGGCTGGGACCCGCGTTCGACCACCCCATGAGCGCTCTCCAAGGTTTCCCCAAGTCCTACACTCCGCGCGATGATGGCGGCGTCGACTTCCTGTGCAATGCACGGGTCTACCCGGCAGAAGCCATCTTTGCCGCCACATATGCGCTGCTCGACCGCGGCTACTTCCGCATCGACCGCGACGACGACGGCAATCACATCATCCAGATCCACGCGCGGGAGGGCGAGTCAGTCCGAGATATCGTTGGGAGCCTCACCAATGAGCTGCTCTCTGCGGTCTGCAGGACCCACCTGCACCAGCGCAAAGAGGTGATCCTGGAGGCGGTGACCCTCGCGTCCATGGCGGGGGCCGTCGGACGCCCCGACCTCGACGACCTCGAGGACTTCGACTTCTCCGAGGAGGGCCTCGACGATCCCCTCGGAATCGCCGTTTCCTGGGAAGAAAAGTACAAAAGTCCGAAAACGACCGCATCTGAGCCCAAATCGGGCAAGGAGCCCTCATGAACATGCGACTCCACAGCGAGATCTACACCGAGGCGTCCGTATCCGCCGCGGTCGAGGCCTTCACGGACTACTCCACCGTGAAAATGTCGCAGGATTCCAACTACTGGGTGGTCACCGTAGAGGACGAAGACCCCGAGCGGGCGCAGCTGATCGCGCACGAATTGGGGAACATGGCCCTCGGTTTGTCGATCGACGCCGGCGGATCAGCGCGCTAGCCGCTATCTCGGGGCCGATCGACAAGAACGAGCGAGTTGTCGCTGTCGACCCCACCTCGAATGGTTTGGATGGTAAGGTAATCAAGTTCCATGGCCGACCCCAAGACGAAGAAAAAGAACGGCCTGCCAACTTTCAAAAAGGGGGTGGGTGGTCAATTGACGGCGTCGGATCGGTCGCTGACCGACCGGGCGCTCGCGCTCGCGGAATCGGGACAGGGTCCGGTCTTCTTGGCCGACGCGTCTTCGATCGTCGCGCCGCAGCACGCGAGTCACGGTTCGCACGGTTCGCACGGTAGCCACGGTTCGCACGGTAGCCACGGCTCGCACGGTAGCCACGGTTCGCACGGTAGCCACGGTTCGCACGGTAGCCACGGCTCGCACGGTAGCCACGGTTCGCACGGTAGCCACGGCTCGCACGGTAGCCACGGTTCGCACGGTAGCCACGGCTCGCACGGTAGCCACGGTTCGCACGGTAGCCACGGTTCGCACGGCAGCCACGGTTCCTGGTAGCGACCCCGCTCGAAACGTCTTGGTGAAAACGCAGCCTCCGCCCCGTGGCGGGGGCTTCGTATTGGTTCGAACTACTTTCGCAGATAGTGGAAGTAAACGTTGGCCGGCGTCGGGTGAAGTGCCCGTCGCTCGTAGACATACGAAGCGATCCACGGCCGCAAGATGCCCGCGCCCGCGGCATCGAGGCGCTCGTTCATCGTCGTCATCATCGCGCGCAGCTTCGGATCGAGCGGGAGCCGTCCCTCGAGGAGCTCCGCCGATGCGGAGTGGAAGTACACCTGGCGCCGCTGGCTATGCACGCACTGCTGGAAGACCAGATAGCGACACCCGAGCACCAGCGTTCGGAAGGCGGTGAAGTTGCCGATCACCCGCGGCAGCCGTTTCGCGTCGAGCCGCACGTAGACCTTGAAGTCGTGCAGGCCCGAGGCATTGAAGTCGAGCCCGAGGATGCACATCGAGCTCGTGTCCAACGAGGGCGGCAGCTCGGGCGCCCCCACGGCCGCACGAAAGGCCTCCACCGTCTGGGCCGCAGGCCCGCGGAACACCAAGTAATACTTCAGTCGTAGGGACGGCTCGGCCTCGATGCCCAGCACCACCTGGCGCACCGCGGGCGCATGGGCGCCGCCCTCGGAGAGCACGCGCCAAAACTCCTTCGGGATCGATACGCCCAGCGCTGCGACGATCGATTCGAAGCGCGTATTGGCCAGCGAGATCATCTCGCCCGACGGCGTCGCATCGAAGTAACAGGTCTCGCGCCAGGGTCGGAGCTCGCCGCCCATCCACGCCGAGTACTCCTCGAAGCTCGGCGGCGGTCCGTCGCCGCGGACCAACGCATCGAAGCGCGAGAAGCTGGCGGGTGCTTCGCCCCCGACCTCCGTCAAGGCTTCGAGCAGCGGGCTTCGGTGGCTCACCTCCACCAGCCTACCGCCAACCCGCCTGCGGTTTCGTGATAACGTGCCGAGCCGTGTCCAGCGCAGGTGCCGAAGCTCGCCCGCGTTCGCCCCTGGTCCCGAGTACCGGGCAAGACCGGTTCTTCGACTATTGCCTCCAGCCCTATCCGCCGCGCTGCGATCCCGCCGGGAAGCTCCGCGGCGAGAGCCTGCTGTGGAACAGCCTGCAGGTCGCGGGCCTGAGCGAAGCCGAGTACGCGGCCTTCGACGCCATTCGGGAGGCCGCTGGCCGGGACATGACCGTCTTCGGCGTGAAGTGGTTCGACGGGCGGCTGTCCTGGGAGATGTACTTCTACGACCCGCAGCGCGACGACGAGCAGATCACCGCCGCCGCGCTCCGTCAGGCTCTGAAGGGCGTGCTCGACCTGCGCCCCTACGTCCCCGACAGCACGCGCTACTTCATGTACAGCTTCGATCTCGACGCCGCCTCCGTGCGCGCCGCCTCCGTGCCCGAGATCAACGTGTACCTCCAGTTCCACGAGGGCCAGGGCGGGCACTCCTACGCCCTGCGCGAGGACTCCTGCGAGCTCCGCAACACCTATCGCTTCCACGAGCCCAAGCGGGAGATCGACGCGATCCTCCATCAGGTGCGGCGCAGCATGTGGGTCGACTTCTCCACCGTGCGCCTCGCCGACATCGTGCTCCCCGAGCTGTACGAGTGCATGAAGATCTGCGTCGCCAAGAAGCGCTATGCGGATGCCATCTACTACTCGGGCATCAGCATCGATCAGCTGCGCTGGTTCCTGCATCGCTTCGAGTATCCCGACGCGGTGCGGTCCTTCGTCGACGAGCACCACGCCGACTTCGCCCACCTGCTCTTCGACGTCGGCATCGACTATCGCAGCGGGCCCGACGGGCGCCTCGAGTACCCGAAGACGGGCTACTACTCCACGCTCTGAGACCCCATGGCTATCGATCTCCTCGTGATGCTCGACGACGACGGCCCGGCTCCGGGTGCGCTGCGAGGCTCGAGCACGCCCGGTCCCGAGTTCACCCCGCGACCCTTCCTCGACTTTTGTAGGGGCGTCGGCGAAACGCTGCCCTACGAGCGACTCGTCTTCGTGGGCGATGGCGAGCCGCTCGAGCGCTATGGCTTCTCGGCCGTCGAAGCTGCTCACGAGGCCGGGTTCCGCAACATCCGCCTGCATACCCGACCCTGGCGGCTCACCGATCCGCGCCAGGCCTACGCCGTGGTCAACACCGGGGTCAGCGAGATCTGCGTGGGGCTGCACTCCACCGATCCCGAGCTCCACGATCGCCTCTGCGACCGCCCCGAGGACTTCCGCGCCGCTCAGCGGTGCCTTCGCAACATCGCCAAGCTCGAGGCCGAGGCCTCCGTGCACGTCGTCATGACCCGCGCCAACCTCGACCAGCTCGCCGATATCGCACGGCTCGCCATCGAGTCCGAGGCCCAGCGCGTCGAGTTTTGGGCCCATGCGCCCCTCGACCCCGAGCCCGAGCTGCGGGAGCTGCTCGCCCCGCTCGACGAGCTCGTCCCGCGACTGCTCGAAGCCGTCGATGTCTGCGAAGCCGGTCGAGTCCAGACCGCGATTCACCACGTCCCCGTCTGCCTGCTCGGCCGCGCGGGCGCGCTCGTGGACAACCACGAGCCCCACGACTTCCTGCCTCGGGCCGACTCGCGAGCGCGGCCGCGCTTCAACTGCCTGCACGAAGCGCAGTGCGACACCTCCGAGATCTGCCTCGGGTTGAGCCACGCCCACGTCAGTCGTTTCGGCTGGGAGCTGGAGCGCCTTCGGCCCGCCCCGCGCACGCGACCGTGGCGGGCCCGCGACCGCAGCGTCGTGCGGATCGGCGAGCACGGCAGCGCCCCGCATGGTCACGCCCAGTGGCTCGCCCTGCTCGGACCCCACGCCGAGGGTGTCGAAGGCATCGTCCTCACCCGAGACGAAGCCCGCTACCCCATGCAGATGCCCGACGGCACCCGCTTCGACCTGCTCGTCACCGCCCGGGACGAGACCTCGCGGACCTTCGAGCAAAGCCGCTCCTTCAACCTCTCGTATACCGACGTCGAGGGCTCCGCGGGCGAACGCGCCATCGCGACCTTCCTCGAGCCCATCTTCCGCACCATCACCGCCAACGACGACGGCACCCTCTCGCTGGATGCGAGAGTCTAGATTGCGAGCCCTCGGCGCCGCGCATACCCTCTGAAGGCGTTGTCCTCCTCGGAAAAGCCCGCGGCCTCTTCATCGCCCGACGTCGAGCTCTACCCGGCGAGCGAGCACGACGTTCATATCGGCGTCAGCTTCGACACCTACCGGTTGTTGCGACCGATCCAGGGCAAGATCCGCGCCGAGAACCTGCTGTGGAACTCGCTGTCGCACGCGGGGGTGCGCGAGACCTGGGAGGCGCCGCTGCGGGCAATTCAGTCGCTCGTGGGGCGTGACCGTACGATCTGGACGGTCGTGCTGGACCACGAATCGGGGGCGCTGTCGTGGGAGATCCGGGTGCTCAACGACGACGACGGTCGTGGCGCGCTCGGAGTATTTGGCCCGCTGCGCGAAGCCTTGATGCCTGGCGTCGAGCTGCCGGCCGTCGAGAGCCTGCCCGAGTATGCGGTGCTCACTCTGCGTTTCGATGCCACCTCGGCGCAGTCACCCGCGATGGCCATCGAGCTTCATCAGCCGGGTGCGACGCCGCGGCAGATGCAGCTGTCGCGGATCGATGGCGACGGGCTCCACCCCATCGGTCACGACGTCGCTCTGCACCCCAAGCGGGACATTCACGACGTGCTCGCGCAGATCAAGGACAGTCGCTTCGTCGACTACTCCAAGGATCGGCAGCTCCTCGGGCGGGCCTTGGTGCCCGAGCTGTTCGCGTGCCGCAGGGTCTACGTCGGGCGGCGGGATGACTGCGACGTGCTCGGGTTTTCGGGGATCAACATCGACCAGCTGAAGTTCGTGCATGCACGCTTCGAGTTTCCGGAGGCGATGCGGGCTTATCTCAACGATCACCGCGATCGGCTCGAGCACATCATGTTCGATGTGACTACGGAGTACGTGGGTCGCGATGGGAAGATCGCCAATCTTCGGACCGGGTTTCGCTCGTGTTTCTAGGCGGGCGGCTCGGTGGGATTGCGCTGGTCTTCGGGCTTGGTGCCGTCGGCTGCAGCAAGCCCGTCTCCGGGCCGACGACGGGGGAGCCACCGCGGGAACAGAGCGTGGCGCGGGCACCCGAGGTCCTCGATCCGCCGCGAGCCGTGCCTGCGCGCTCGGGGCCGTGCCCGGATGGGATGATCTTGCTCGAACCGGCACCTGACGACGGGTTGGAGGCGTTTTGTCTCGGGGAGATCGAGGTGACGGTTGCGGAGTATCGGCGGTGTTTGGAGGCCGGGGTTTGTGATGCGATCGATCCCGATTTGATGGACCCGCCGCGCAAGGCGACGTTGTTGGGGGACGATGATCAGATGCCGATCAACTTCATCGGGGGGGATGAAGGGACGCAGTATTGTGGGTTCATCGGCGGGCGGCTACCGACCGAGGCGGAGTGGACGTGGGCAGCGGAGTCGGGCAAGGGCCAGCAGTACCCTTGGGGGAGCCAGACCGAATCCGACAAAGAATACTATTGCGGCGCCTGGATACGGCCGGGGCAGAACTTCACGGACCCCATTCCGTGCCGTGCTCGCCAATACTCCACAGATCGCACGGAGCAAGGGATCTACGACATGATGGGCAGCCTCAACGAGATCGTGGCTCAGGATGACGAAGGGAACTACGGTTCTGCTCACCCGCCTGCGACCAAGGGGACAGAGCCGAATCCGTCGAAAGTGGAATACGTATCGAACAAGCGGACCTTCACTTTCCGCGGCTGGCCGTTCATGTACCAGGACCATCTGGGCCTACGCTGCGCCGGCACGCCAACACCGTAGTCACAGTTTGAGTTCGACGTGAAAGCGATCGAAGTCTTGAGCCAAATATCCCTTGGACTCGAACTCCTCATCGATGACCCCCGCAAGTTCAAACTCGACCTTCACGTCGAGTCCTTTGAACTCGGCATCGAGATAGGCGCCGAAGCGCTCGTCGTCGACATCGAAGATGAATCCCATCATCGCATCGAGCCCCAGGGACACGGTCACGGTAATCGATCCGAGAAGGTCATAGTCTTCACCGAAGATCAGCTCGTCAAAGTCAGCCTTTCCAACCCCCGTCCACCTGAGCATTCCCCCAACCTCGAACGTTGAGGCTCCCGGCTTTCCAGTACCAAACGACGGGATCTTCTTGTCCGGGTGCTCCACACGATAGTCTGGCGTGCCTCCGACGTCCCCAGAGAAAGAGCCCTCGAATTTGATGGAGCCTAAACGGGAGCGGATTTTATCGGGCAGCTTGTCCAGAATCTTGCGACCGATCTTTGACCGCTTCAGGTAGTTGAGGAGCTTCGAGAACGAGATCTCCATCTCCACCGAGCACTTCGCCAGCGGAGTGGCATCGACGAAGAAGAAGAACCCAAAGTAGCTCCGAAAATCTCTCTTCGTTCCCTTTGGCCCCGGGTGCTCTCGCCATTCACCCGTGAGCCCGCCCTTGAAGTCCTCCTTTTCGAGGACCCTCAGCTCAAAGTCCTCGGCGACTAGGTTTCCGGCTTCCTTCCAGATCCGCAGCGGTACATCCCACAGATCCTTGCGCAGGAGGCTCCGGATCGTCTCCATGTCGAAGTGGTACGCGGCGTCGGGATAAACCTTCACCTCGCACGTCTCCGTGCGGCCATCCTTGCTCGCCGTCACGCGGTGCCGCTTCGGCGTGTACCGCATCAGCTCGAAGAATCCCGGGTCGTACAGCGGAATGTGCTTGGCGAC
The DNA here is from genome assembly GCA_039028615.1 of Myxococcota bacterium. Taxonomy (GTDB): domain Bacteria; phylum Myxococcota_A; class Polyangia; order Nannocystales; family Nannocystaceae; genus Paraliomyxa. The sequence goes on from JBCCHT010000017.1 coordinate 64,316, forward strand.
GAGGTCTGCGACGGGCGCCGTGTTAGGAACGCCGTCGACCTCCCAATCGACGGTCGTGACCGGCTCCGTCTCGAAGAGGATGAGGTCGTTCATCGTCCCCGGTACGACCTCGATCGCATCCCGTCCTGAGCTGTAGATCGACCGCCGGTTGACGTGGGCATCGTCCTCGCACTTTGCCCTCAGCGACCACGTCTCCACCTTGGGAGGCGTGGGCGGAGGTGGTGGTGGTGGCGGAGGAGGCGGTGGCGGAGGAGGCGGAGGCGGAGGCGGCGGATCGGGCGGTGGCCGCCACGGGTCGACCAGCTCACACTCGTGCCCCCGCGCCAATCGATCGTAGTACCGACACGTAAACGTCCGATCGCTACGCAGGAACGGCTCCTTCGGCTTCCCACCGACAATCCGCGGCCAGTACTGCAACGAATCACTCGGCTGCCGACGCCGACGCCCCGCATCCGACCACTGCCGCGATCGACATTTGTCGACGCCCGCGCCCGCCACGGGGCACGGCCACTGCGCTCCGACGTAGGTCCCGGGCTCGAAGAAGTACGCGAGCACCCTCCGATTGACCGACGAGAGCCGAACTCGTTGCGGCCCCGACAGCCGCGACAGCAGGCTCGCCGCAGGCCGCAGCACGGGGTTGAACTCGGCGCACGACTGCATGGCCCGCTCGCCGTCATCGAGATAGTCGAAGGGCTCGAGTCGTCGACCCCCTCCGAGCTCGGCAAAGTACTCGCTCAACGCCTGCTCGGTCGCGCTACCCCAAGCCTCGGTGCCGGGATCGAAGCCGGCCTCACGCAGCATCTCGCGCAGATGAGCCATGTCCGCAGGGCCCTGGGCGAACAGCTCGAACCACATGCTCGGGTCCGCATTGAGCACGCCATAGACCGCCTGCGCTCGCTCGGCCGCCAGCCGATGGTTGTAGTCGTCGCTACCCGCCGCATCCGTGTGCCCGAACAGCGCGATCGGAGCATCGGGGTGACGCTCCCGGATCGCCCAGAACTCATCGAAAGCTGGCTTGGCGCGCGGACCGATGAGCTTGTGATCGAAGCGAAACACCCCGTCACCGAGCCGCCAGCACGCGACCGTACGCAGGGGCGCCCGCAGCCGGTTGTGGGTGTCCGGCGACACGGACACCGAGACACGGCGTCGCTCGTCGTCACTCATGGGGGGCCACGCGCTCGAGGGTGAAGGTGCAGCCACCGTCCTCGGACAACCCATCGAGTCGGCCCGTCGCTTGCGCATCGAGCTCGAGTGCATGGGTGCTCCCGCTGGGGTCGAGCACCTGCACGCGATAGCCCGGCAACGGCCGCCCCCGAGGGTCGACCACTTCCACCCCGACCCACGCATCGGGTCGCGGCCGCGGAGGCTCGGGCACACCATCCATCGGCCCCAGCTCGAGCAAGTCGTGGACACGGGGCTCATCGAGCATGCCCGGCTCGCGATCGAGCCGCACCAACGACAGCCGGCCACTGGTCAGGCCATTCACCAGCTCGCGCTCGTCGACGCTGTCGGGGTCGGGGTGCTCCGCGAGCAAGCGCTTCACCAGCCGACGCGCCGCATCCTCGGGCATACCCGTGAGCACGTCTCGGCGCGGGACCAGCAGAACCTTGTTGCCGGCCGCGGACCGTATTGTGATGGCCACCGCGGCCAGCGTAGCATGTCGTTTCTCGATGACTCGCCGACACACGATCGAGCCCGGCGACCATGTCGTTCGCCTCGCGTACGACCATGGGCACGAGCGGGTCGAGGCGGTGTGGTCCCATCCCGACAATGCGTCACTGCGCTCGCGTCGTCCCGATCCCGGTGTACTCGCCCCCGGTGACGTGGTCGCGATTCCCGAGGCCGCACCGCGCGTGCTCGAGAACCTCCCGACGCGCCGTCGCCATCGCGTGGTCATCCCCCTCCCCTTGCCCACGCTGAAGCTTCGGCTGCAGCGACCGGGCGACATCCCCTACGCCTACGTTCGCTGTCGGGTCGAACTCGATGGCGAGCGCCACGACCTCAGCACGGGCCCCGAGGGTGACCTCGAGATCGAGCTCGGTCCCCATACCCGCGAGCTGTCGCTGGAGTGGGCGGGCCAGTGGCTCGAGCTGGACATCGCGTTCCTGCAGCCGGTCGACTCCGAGCCGGGTTGGCTCGCTCGACTCGAGAACCTCGGCTATGCGCCCGGGCCCGATACCTACGGGGTGCGGTCTGCCATCGAGGAGTTTCAGTGCGACCACGGCCTCACCGTCGACGGCGAGGTCGGCCCGCAGACGCAGCGGGCGCTGCTGGAGGCCCACGGCGCGTAGACTCCCGTCCGCGACCCCTTCGAGGCGATAAACCTCGTGATATCAGCACCTTGAAAACCCGGGGTAGGATTACCTGCGGTGCGACTTCGGCCTCATCCTTTCTCGAGACTGCCGGCCTACCCGGCGGTGGTTCGGGACGCACGCGGGGCCGCGGCCTGAGGAATCGGCATGGAGAGTTACAAGGGCCGATTCGATCCGACACGCTTCGAGGACCTGACGGTCACCGTCGAGTTCCACTGCCATAGCGCGTGTCGGTTCTGCATCGTGCAAGAGGGGATGAACTACTTCAAGGGCGTGCCCTTCGAGGTGTTCAAGGCGGCGGCCGACGACAACGCGAAGTCGCAGCGCTACCGACGGATCACGTTCACGGGCGGCGAGGTGACGCTCGAAGCGAAGCTCTTCGACTACGTCCACTACGCCCGGGACGTGGGCAAGTTCGAGCACATCCGCCTGCAGACCAACGGGCGACTGTGTGCGAAGCCGGAGTTCGCCAAGCGACTGGTGGACGCGGGGATCGACGAGTTCTTCGTGTCGCTGCACGGGCACGACGCGAAGACGCAGGACTACATCTCGCGCCGCCCGGGGAGCTTCGACGAGGCGATCGCGGGCATGGAGAACCTGGCGGCGCTCGACGTGTGCCTGATGACCAACACGGTCCTCACCACGCTCAACCAGCCTCACCTGGCGGACATCGTGGAGACGGTACAGCGGCTCAAGCCGGTTCGCATGGAGTGGTGGAACTACCTCCCGATGGAGGACTACACCGACGAGCGCGAGCTGCTGTCGCCGATGCACAAGCTCGCGCCGTCGCTGCGGGAGGCGCTGGCCCGGGCCAACGGGTACGGCATCGAGACGGCGGTGAAGTACGTGCCCCGCTGCTTGCTCGGCGACCACGCCAAGAGCCAGGACAACACGCAGTCCGATGTGCTGATCGTCGAGGAGTTCTACGACATCTATCCCAAGTTCGCGTGCGCGTACGAAGCCCACTGCGAGTACGCAGAGTCGTGCCTGGGGCTGCACCATCCGTACATCACGAAGTACGGCTGGGAAGAGGACGTGCTGACCCCGTACGCGCGCAGCACCGACTGGGAAGAGCCGGAGTACGGGCCGTGGGTGGGCTCGGATCGCCCCGGGCACGCAGATGCGCCGGCCACCGATCAGCCGGAGTGGACCTCGTTGGTCGATGGGGTCGCGGAGCGCCATGGCGCGACGCTGGCCGAGGTGATCATGCAGCGCCGCGCCTGCGTATATCGCTTCGAGCTTCGGCCGGGCGTGCGTGTGGACGTGCTGCTCACCGCGCTCAGCCAGGACCACGCGCTGGCCAAGAGCGCGTCGTTCAACCTGCACTACCGCAACCTGCGGGCCGACCTCGATGATCCGGAGCAACGCAGCGCGCTGGCGGCCCTGGTGAAGGACGCGGTCAATACGGTCCGGGATCGCGACCCGGGCGGCATGCGGCTCGATGTTCGCAAGGGCTTGGTCGGACCCGAGGCGCTGCGACGTCGCCCCCGCTCGAAGCCCGCCCAAAAGCCGGGGGTGAAGAGCCTCCGCGTGCTCAACGACTGAGCGTCGACGCCCGTACGATTTCTCCGTCGGTGGTGGAGAGCGACGCATCACCGAGAGCGGAGCGCGTCCGCGGGCGGAGCCGAAATTCGTCACACACGAGGCTCGATTCGCCCCGAGAGTGAAAGAAAACCGGCGGCGTGGGCATACCTCCATCGATGCCCCAAACGAAGGTCCGTCGGCGCGCGCTTCATGGAGCCATGCTCACGTTCGTGGGTCTGATGGGCTGCGGGCCCAGCCCCCGGGCAACGCCCGCCTCCACGGCCCCGGCCACCTCGGCACCGGACCAGCCCCCCTCCCCGCCGCTGACCTGCGTGGAGAAGCTCGGGATCGAGATACCGCCCGACGTCGAAACCATGGAAGACCCCACCACCTGGGTCTCGCTGCGCGAACTGTACCCTGCGCGCCCGCCCGCGGATCTGCGCGTCACCGCCTCGCCTCCGCCGAAGGGCACCATCAACCTCGGGGAGCACGAGGTGTTCCTGCCCTCCTGGGCGGATCAATGGGGGCTGTCGTGGTCGTGGGAAGGGCCCGATCTCGACCCGGCCATGGTCGAGCCCGGACTCGAGCCCGAGGCCCACGCCGCCCTGGTCGAGTTCTTGGAATCTCTCGACCGCTTCGAAGACGCCACCGCGAAGCGAACCCGTGCGGTCCAGGAGCTGTACTACCTGATCGCCGTGGCCAACGAGACGGACGAGTTCTTCGAACGCGCGTCGGATTGTTTCGACTCGGTGGAGCGGCACCACGACGATGCGGTGGAAGAAGCCGAGCTGCGGATGATGGACGCCCGCGACCGCGTGAGCTCGCGATTGGCGGAAGCGAAGCAACGGAACGGCACTCTGACTCCCGAGGAGCGCTACCTCCAAGCGGAGATGCGAGTCTACGACGAGGAGTCGGACATCGACGAGCTCGTCGAGCGCTTCAAGGAGATCGCCGACGATCCCCGCACTCCGCCGCTGATCCGAGCACACGCCCTCGAGCTGGTCATCGTCTATACCGGAGATGAACAGCTGCTGCGGCAGACCCTCACGATGGACCTCGAGCCCGAGTTCGAGCAGCGGCTCATGGTGCTCCTGGTCGACACCTACGACGAGGAAGACGAGCACGAGGTCGCACTGCTCGACGAGGTCATCGCGTACCTCGAAACGCAACCGTACTCACCCGAGCTGGCGCGGCAACGAGGGCGACGCGCCCGATACCGGCTGGTCGCGGGGGACGTCGTCGGGGCGAGGGATGATGCGATCGCCTGCCTACGCGAGCCCGCCGTCGATCCCTTCGATGACGAGTACACGGAGGCCTGGGCGTGCACCGAGAGCCTGGCCTCCGCGTTGACCACCCTCGGTACGGAGGCGCCCGATACCACCATTCCCCCGAGCGTCGTAGGGCTGATGGCGCCTCGGCTCATGGTCCACGCTGCGCTCCACCACGACATCGCCACCGCCCGACACGTGGGGCATGTCGCGCTCCGAGTCGCGCCCGAGTCACCCAACATCCCGCTCGTGCTCGATCACCTCACCGAGCTGGAGCCCGATCCCCACACCCGGGAGCGACTGCAGCGCGACCGGGAGCGAGTCATCGCCTCGGGACCTTGGCGGGACGCTCAGCTGGGGCGCCTCGCCTTCGACGAGGAAGAGGAAGACGTACTCCACGAGCTCGATCACCTCACGGAGGAGCGCCCCGAGCCCCGCGAGGCCGAAGAGATCACGCAAGGGCCCGACTGGAAGCTGCACCTCGAGAACATCGTGGGCGCGTGCCGCCTGCAGCTCCAGCCGGGCGAGCGCTACCGCATCGATGTCCAGGGGCACGCCGATGCGCCACCGAAGATTTCGGTCCGAGGCCCGAAGGCTCGCGCGTGCATCGAGGCCGAGCTTCCAGGCTACCTACGTGACTTCGGCACCGCCCGCCTCCGGGCGGTGCTGAAGATCGAAGACGACTAGACGACGAAGATCCGGGAGCGGCAATGCTCGCCCCGAGCACCGAGAAGGGGGTGGTCACCCCGCCCCTCCGCGGTCTTCACCACGAGGGTCGACCCGGAGGAGGCGGTGCTCTGCTGCCCGTTCTCGGCCATATGGCGGACGGTCGCCCGTTTCGCCGACCGCGGCGCGCTCACCGGGTGTCGCGAGCCATGACTTGCGCCGCGGAAGCGATTTCAGCATCTTCGATCCTGGATGAGCCGCCCGCAGCTCCAGGACTCGCTCGCATCGTGCGTCGAAGCCGTCACGGCGGGGCGCTGGCGGCTGGGCCGAGCCGAGCAACGGGGCGACGGCTTGCGCCTGCCCGTCGATCTGGGCGGCGAGGGTGAGACCCGAAGCCTGGTGCTCGAGGTCCGCGCGGTGGTCGAAGGCCAGCGCAGCTACAAAACCATCGGTCGCTATGCGCTCAGCTACCAGGGCAAGGAGCTGCCCGCAGTGGCGCGGGGGCTGCTCGACCCGGTGCTCGTCGCCATCGCCAAGGTCCTACACGAGCTCGATTTCGATCCGAGCGCACAGCCGCCGCCGCGCCCCGAGACGGTCGTGCGCGAGCGCGGGCCGGCCTTGTTCCCCACGCCGTACCAGTGCGCGCAGCTCGATGCCGAGACGCCGCTGAGCCAGGCCGACATCGAGACATTCCGACGCGATGGACACGTGCTGGTACGCCGCGCCCTGCGTCGCGACGTCATCGTCGCCGCTCGGCCCCCCATGCTCGAGGCGCTGGCCAGCCCGCCCGAGGAAGCCTCGAGCAAGGACACCCGCGAGGACGCCTACGCCCGCGCGTTCCGGCAGATCACCGACCTCGGTCACTCCAACGTCACCGTGCGGGCGTTCGCGTATGGCCGCCGGGTGCTCCGCATGGCCGCCGACCTCATGGGCGTGGAATCGGTGCGTCTGTTCTGCGAGGACTGGCTGATCAAGGAGCCGGGAGCCAGCATCACCCCCTGGCACCAAGACGAAGCGGTCTTTCCCTTCGAAGCGGAGCAGAGCATCACCTGCTGGATCCCGCTGCAAGACGTGCGCGACGGCGACGGCCTCATGCGCTTCGCGACCGGCTCCCATCGGCTCGGCCTGGCGGACATCGAGGACATCAGCGACACCAGCGAGTCGGAGTACGACCGCATCATCGAGCGCAACGGCCTGACGGTGGACACCCAGCCCCCCGTGTTCTCGGGCGACGTCAGCTTCCATCACGGCCGCACGATCCACGGCGCCTTTGCCAACGACAGCGACCGGCATCGCGTGGTGCTGGCCCTGCACTGCTTCGCCGACGGGGCGCGGATCAAGCCGCCGACGACCCCGAAGATGGCGCGGCTGCTCACCACCGCCTTGCCCGGTGCCGAGCCCGGCGACCTCGCCCAGAGCGACCGCTGGCCGCGGGTGTACGAGCGAGACTCGGTGCGGACCGAGGTCGGTGAGCCTCGTGCCCGCGAGCGGCTGCACCTGCGCGCCCGCTGGCTGCCCGATGCGACCGAGCTTCGAGACCTGTGGATCGTCGACGGCCGCATTCGCCTCGAACCGGTGGACGGTGCCACCACCATCGCGGAGCCGGGCGGCTATCTCACCGCGGGCCTGGTCGAGTGCCACGGCCACATCAGCTATCCGCAAGACCGAGACTCGCCGGTCGGCACGCCCGCCTGGATGAACGGAAAACGGGCCGAGTACGCGGCCACGGGCGTCCTGTTGATCCGCGACATGGGCGCGGTGGGAGACGAGATCACCGACCTCACCGACTGGCCGGGGCTGCCCCGAGTCCAGGCCGCGGGCAACATGGTCCTGCGCTACGACGACTTCCCGTTCACGTGCACCGAACCCGAGGCGCTGGTGGCGACGTGCATCCGACGCATGGAGGCCGGCGCCCGGTGGGTGAAGATCTTCTCCGACTGGTCGAGCGACTACCGCGGCCGGGTCAACACCGGCTTTCGCGGCGACGATGCGTTGACCTATGCGCCCGACCTGCTCACCGCCGCCGTCGCGGCCGTGCACGAACGAGGAGGGCGCGTCGCCGCCCACTGCTTCACCCACACGGGCGCCGAAGCCTCGATCCGCGCTCGCGTCGACTCCCTCGAGCACGGCTGGGGCATCGACAAAACGTTGCTCGACCGAATGGTGGACGCGGGCATCGCCTGGACCCCGTTGGTCGGCATCGCGGTGCACATGTGGCGAGCCGCCCAGCGCGAAGACCAGAGAGACCGTATGATCTGGGTGCAGGACGCGATGGCCGGGATGGAACGACATTTGCCGCTCGCGGTGGAGCGAGGGGTCCCGCTGCTCGCGGGCACCGACATGTTCCCCGAGGTCAGCTTGGGCGACGAGGTCCGGCAGCTGTGCGAGCTGGGCGTCGAGCCGACGACCGCGGTGGGAGCCGCGAGCTGGGCCGCGCGCGCATGGCTGGGCGAGTCGGGCATCGAAGAAGGAGCGCCGGCCGATCTCGTGCTGTTCCGCGAGGACCCGCGTATCGATCCCACGGTGTTGGGGAGTCCCGAGCTCATCGTCTCCGGGGGCGAGCGCGTGACCCCGTCCGTGGCCGACATCCGGCCGAGCTACGTCTCTTGGAGTCAGCGGGACGAAGCCTGAGCCCATGTCTGCCGAGCCACGCATCGCGTTCCTGGCGCGAGACCTCGTCTGGGCCGACAAATCCGGCGGCGTGCTTCCGTTCTCCTACGCCGCCCGCAAGCTCGATGCATCGCTCAAGAGCGCCCCCGACCTCGAAGGGGTCGAGACCACGCTCATCGATCTGCGGACCGACGATCCCGAGGCGTTCTTCGAACGCATTCGGGAGTTCCGCCCCACCCTGGTCGCGGCCTCTACCTATATATGGTCGGCCAAGGTCTTCTGCGAGGTCGCGCAGCGGGTGCGGGAGTGGGACCCGAGCGTGCGCTTCGTGATGGGGGGCCCCGCCGCTCGCCCGTCCCTGCTGTCCTTGCCTCCGTATGCGCCCTACCATCGCACCATCGACGCGGTGGTGCTGGGCGAAGGCGAGGAGGTCATGCGCGAGCTGGCCCGCAAGCACCTGCACGACGATTGGCGCAGCGAGATCGAAGGGCTGGTGCTCTCCTCCCCGCTCGGCTGGCGGCACGGCACGCCGCAGGAACGCCCCGCGCTCGACGGCTACGCCTCGCCCTATCAGCTCGGCACCGTGCCCCGCGACGACGTCGGCTTCCTCGAGACCTTCCGCGGCTGCCCCATGAGCTGTGCGTTCTGCCAATGGGGCGACGAACGGTCCGATCGCGTGCACTCGGTCGAGTACCTCGCCGGGCACCTGCGCGGCATGGCGGAGTCGGGCGTCGAGCGGGTCTACGTGCTCGATGCCGGCTTCAACCTCAGCCCGCGCGCGTTCCGAAACCTCATCGCCGCCGAGCAGCGCGAGCACGTGCTCGAGAACTGCCAGGTCCTCGGCCACATCTACCCGTCGCACGTGCGCGACGATCAGCTGGACTTCCTCGACACCTTTCGGCGAGCCGAGGTCGCGGTGGGGATCCAGAGCTTCGACACCGACGTGCTCGACGCCCTGGGCCGTCCCTTCGACATCCCGCGCTTCGAGTTCGTGATGAACAAGATCCGCGGTCGGCTCGACATCGATCTCGAGCTCATCTTGGGCCTGCCCGGCGACAACCCGCGTGCGTTCCGAAAGACGCTCGAGCGCGCCATGGAGTTCGCCACCACGGTGCGGGTGTTCTACTGCCTCGCGCTGCCCGACGCCCTGCTCGAGCGCGCCGCCGAGCTCGACCTCGAGTTCGATCCCGAGACCTTCATGCTCACCCGCTGCGCGGGCTGGACCCACGAACAGCTGCAGACGGAGTGGGCCCGGGTCCTCGAGATCGCCCAGTCTTGCCATCGCCCTCATATCGGCCCCAACTGGGTCGACTTCCGCCCCAATACTCCCGCGAAGGCCGAGCGGACCGAGCGGCCGACCCGTCGCGACGACTCGCTGTCTGCCGCACGCGTGGCCCCGGTCGGCGAGCAGATCGCGGGCGCGGGTGTGGGCTGGAGCCTCGACACCGCACGGGCCCACCACGGCACGCTCTTGCTCGCGTTGGGCGGCGGTCGCGACGGGCTGACGCTCGAGATCACCGCGGCGGCCGAAGGTCAGCGACACTTCCGAGAGCTGGGTGGCGTCGCCTACTCCTATCGCGGTGCGCTCGGCAACGGTGACGCCGAGCGACTGACGACGTTGATCCCTCGCATCCACGCGACGGTGAAGGACCTGCTCGAGTCGCTCTGAGTTCGGGCCCCTCGCCGCGCGGCCTTCATGGCCATTCGGCACCGTGCCCTTTACCATTGGAGGCGGTATGGACGTTCACCAGCACCTGCGAGCCCTCCTCGCCCCGCTCACCGTGGGGGAGGACGTGCTGCCCGGGGTGAAGCTGGATGGAACCTCGACCGAGCTGGGCATCCGGCTGCGGCTCAAGGCCGGCGAGCAGCGCATCTGGATCGACGTCACCCCCGTCGATCGCACCCCACGATGGGCGGCGCGCTCGAAGCTGCTGGCGATCAGCTACCGCGACGAGGGCGGCCACAACGTCGTCGACCAGAAGCTCGGGCTGGCGGTCTGCCAGCGAATCGCGGGCATCATCGCGGGCAACGAAGACGCGGTCATCGAGGCCTTGCGCGAAGAAGCGGCGGCCGAGGCCCCCGTCGATGCGCGCATTCGCGAGGTGTTCGTCCCCACCGCGCTCGATGCCGCGGGCCCGGCCGACAATCCCTACTACACCATCAACCCCTACGTCGGCTGCGTGATCGGGTGTCGGTTCTGCTACGCGCAGACCACCCTCGGGCTCATGCGGCAGATGATGGGGCTGGTCGAAGTGCCGTGGGGCAGCTGGGTGGAGGTCCGGGCCAACCTGCCCGAGGTGCTGAGCGAAGAGCTGGCGCGGCTCCCTCCCCGACCGATCAAGTTCTGCCCCATTGTCGGCGACGCCTACCAGGCCGTGGAGAAGAAGCACTGCATCACGCAGCGCTGCCTCGAGGCCATTCGCGACAGCGGACGCCCCTGGCCCACGCTCATCCTCACTCGCTCCACGCTCATGGCGCGAGACCTCGAGCTGATGGCCACCCTGCCCGCACCCTGGGCCGGCGTCTCGCTCCCCACCGTCGACGACGAGGTCCGCAAGCACTTCGAGCCCCGGGCGTCGAGCGTGCCCGAGCGCCTCGAGCTGCTGGCCACCCTCCGCAAGGCCGGCATCAAGACGGTCGCGGTGGTGCAGCCGCTGTTCGCCGGCCCCTTGGAAGAGCTCGCGGATACCCTGGCCGAGTACGTCGACGGGGTCTCCTGGGACGTGCTGCGCGGGGAGGAAGGCGCGGAGAAGGACTTCGACGATCCACGCTTCGAGCAGACGCGCACCGAGGACTGGCAGCGCGACCGCGCCATCGCCATGCTCGGGATGCTGAAAGATCGCGGCGTGGCCGTGTGGGATTCCGACCTCCCGCCGCAGCCCTGATCCCCGCTCGCAGGCTCAGCTTCGATCGAGGCGCACGAGGCGAATGGCCGGGACGCCATCGCCGTCGACCCCCACCGCGAAGTCGCCTTCGAGGGTCACGGTGACGCCGGCTCGCTCGGCGGCGCGGGTCATGGCTCCCTCATAGGCCCCCGCGTTGCCCTCGTCTCGCACGGTGACCGCCGCGGGCAGCACGATGCGAGCCGGCAGCGCTCCCGGGTAGTCCATGAGCAGCCCGAAGCGCGTGTCGACACACTCCATGTCGCCGTTGGGGCAGCTGTTGAAGACTCGCTCGAGGCGAACGGTGGACAGCTCGCCGCGCCCCAGTGAATCGATGACCCCCGCGAGGTTGTAGTAAGTCGTGTAGAGGGTCGCGTCTGGATCGGGATGCTCCATCAGGTACGTCATCAGGCGCTGCTCGGCCCGCGCATTGATGGGCATCGGCACGTCGTCGATGTCGCTCAGGCGGCTGTAGATCGCGTGGGTCAGCCCGAACATGAACAGGGACGCGATCGCGATGGACGCCCGCACGGGGTTGCCGAAGCCGGCGACGTTCTTGTCCCCGAGCCATCGCACGAAGGAGGTGATCGCGGTCGCGATGGTGATGGCGAAGATCCCCTGCAGCGGGGCGTAGTTGGCCCCCTGGGGCTTGTTGTAGAGCTTCAGGCTGATGACGATGAACGCGACGATCAGCAGCCCCGAGATGGCCTCGACCGGGTGCCCGCCGCGGGAGAGCATCACCCGGACCGCCTGCACCACCACGTAGATCATGCACAGGCCGATGAGGGCCCCGGTGAGGATGCCGATGACGCCCAGCGGCTCCCAGTCGGGGCTCGAGTACGAGGCAGTGTCCGACGCGAAGCGGATGACGTTGAGCAACTCGCGGCCCACGTCGGCCAGGGTCGTCGAGCGCGAGAAGAACGAGGTGCGGTTGGAGACCTGCTGGTTGAGCCGGTCACCGCTGAAGACCACAGCGGGCCCCCACAGCGGAATCAGGCCGATCACGAAGCCCACCGCCGCCTTGCCCACGTCGCCGCGCGTCACCCGTTGCAGGGCCTTCACCCGCCAGGCGACGGCTACGATGATCGTCAACAGGAACACCGCCTTGACGTTCGAGGCGGTGGCGAGACCGATGAGCAGCCCGGTGAGCCAGGGCCGCCGCGGCGTGGTGTTGCCCTTGGGCCCCAGGACCACCAGCGCGGCCATCAGGATGAGCAGCCACGGCGCGACCTCGAACTGCAGCAGCGTGGCGTGCAGCAGGATGAACACGGGGCTCACCGCCATCACCAGGGTCGTGATGCCCGCGGTGAGCTCGTCCTGCAGGCGGCTGACCACGCGGTGGACGAGGAACAGCGAGAACAAGCCGACGAGCAAGACCCATCGGCGCAGGCCGATCACCGTGCCGTCGTGCAGCGGCCAGCCCAGCAGCGCGTGCCAGTGCGGAATGCCCGACGCGTACGACGCGATGAGCACGGGCAGCGTCAGCCCACCTACGCACACCGCGAGCTGCGGTCGCCCCTTCGAGGACACGGTGTCCGGCGGATCCTCGTCGGCACACGACGGCTCCAGCTCGAGCTGCTCCGTCTGCGGGTTCATCACCAGGACTCGGGCCGGCCGCGTGGGGAAGGTCGAGATCTCCTCGTGGTGTGCCGGCGTGCGTCCCGAGGTCCAGATGCCCAGCGCGAGGAAGAGCAGCCAGGACACGACGAGCAGCACGGGCACGCGACGCATCAGGGACGACACGATCACCCGCTTAGCACAAAACCCCTGCCCGAGGGGGCGAACAGTGCGGCGGGACGGCACCCGAGGCCCCATTCGACCGCGGTCGGCGAGACGTACTAATCTGGGGGTCGTGAGTGCGACCGCTTCGAGCTTGGGCCAGGCCGATGCCGAGGCTCTGACCGCGCTGCGGGAGCAGGGCTACTGGGTCTTCGAGCACGCGTACTCCCCCGAAGAGGTGGCCTTTTTTCGCGACCTGCTCATGGGCGAGTGGGACAAGCTGGGGCGACCAGCTCTGGCCGCGAGCCCTCCCGTGCGACCGGCGGACAACGTCGAGGTGGGGCCGGCGGGGATCATCTTCCACGGACTGTCGAGCGCGTACCCGCAGGTCGTTCCGCGGCTATACAAGCCGAACATCATCGCGACCATGCGCGGCCTGCTGGGCGAGGGCATGCGCCTGGAGCTTCCGGCCGGGGTCCTGAGCGACGAGACGCGCCCCTTCTTCGACTGGCACACGCACATCGACGGGGTCGACGACGCGCACTACGACAACAAGCGCCCCTTCTCCGATTTCGAGACCTCCGCTCGGGTCACGCACCTGCTCTATCTCGACGATCTCGACGAAGACAACGGGCCCCTGCTGGTGCTGCCACGCAAGATCACCGACCCGACCCCGCCGCCCTACGAGACGACCCAGAACTACTGGCCGGGCCAGGTCGAGATCAACTGCCCAGCGGGCAGTGTGGTGGTGATCGAGCAGTGCACCTGGCATGCCGCCTACCAGAAGAAAGAGCCCGGGATTCGGGCCTTCGTGGGCAGCTACTTCCGGGCCGCGCATGCTCCCGCCACCCCGCTGACCGATCCCAAGCTCGCCGAGTGGGACGGGGACGACCCCCTCTTCGCTTCGCTGGTCGGACCCTAGAGCGTCTTGCCCATGACTCGGCCGGTCTCGAAATCGCGACTGTGCCTGCTGGTGTTCTTGCTCGGCATCGTCGGGCTGGCGTTGTCGAGTCTGTGGGTGCCGGCCGAGGCCGAGCCGCGCACCGAGACGGCGAGCGCCGAGCCCGATGCTCCGGCGATCGCGACGATCCCCGCGTGCCGCGATCCCAGCGGACCCGAGCGACCGGTGATTCAGCCGGGGCGCGAGGTCGCCATGCTCGATTGGATTGCACCGCTGAGAGAAGGCGGCGTCGGGGGGCTGTCCGTCCACGGGGTGAGCCTGGCGAGTGATCACCTGCAGATCCGCCTGGAGGGCGACGTCGCGGGCGAGTGCGCCTTGCCGCGCTGGTCCGGCACCGCGGGGGTGCTCGCGATCGGCTGCGGAGGGCTGGATCTCGAGGGCCTGCCGCCGCCCGAGGGGCAGGCCCAGCACGGCGACTTCGTCAGCGCCTGGTGGAGGTGCGACCGCTCGACGCCCTTCGACGGCCAGCAAAGCCTCGAGTCCCTCGCCGCCCGCTACGACGGCGACATCTGGGGCACGACCCTCGACGCCAGCGTCCCGACCTCGGAGAGCCCGTCCAGTGCCGTCCCCGAGGGGTGGGATGTGTCCGAGCCGGTGTCCGTGTCGAGTCAGGGCATCTTGGGCCCCGCCGCGCAGGCGCTGGGGTCGTCCCCGTCGGCGGTGATGCAGTGGACCTTCGTGCTCGGCGCGTTGGTATCGCTGGTCGCGTTCATCGTCCTCGGCGATGCGAGCACGCCACCCGCCGCGAGCTCGGACGCCGACCCACCGAGCTCGCGAAGGCAGCCGCTCATCACCCTCCTCGTGCTCGTCGCGGTGGTGCTGGCTGCGGTCGCCCTGCGCGGCTGGCTCGGCTCGTCGGCGGTTCTCGACAGCGACGAAGACGTGTGGGGCCGCGCCTCGCAGCTCCCCGTGTTCGCCGACGACCACGACGCCTGGGTGCACCCGCCGCTCTATCGGCTCCTTCAGCACCGCTGGTCCGCATTCGCCTTCGACCGCGCCGCCTCCTCGATCGCATGGCTACGCGGCCCGAGCATGGTGGCCAGCATGATCGCCGCCGCGACAGTCGCCGCACTCGCGTGGTTCCGCGGCTCGAAGCCGGTGGGGCTGCTCGTGCTCGGCCTGTGCGTGGGCAGCCCCGTGCTCGCAGAAGCCGGAGTCATCGCGCGCCCCTACGGTCTCGCTTCGATGCTCTTCGCCGTGGTGCTGCTCGCCCTGCACGGTCGCGAAGACCGTCCCTCGTGGCCCAGCGCCACGCTCGCGGCCGGCCTCGTCCTGTGGTGTGACCTGCTCTACGGGGCGGCCGCACTGCTGCTGGTCGTGCTCGAGCTGGTGCGACGACAACGATCCCGCGAGCATCGATCGTGGCCGACCATGGCGTGGGTCGCCTTTGCGCTCGGGCTATGGAGCGCACCGCTGCTGCCGGGGGCACTCCACCCCGCCCGAGCCGACAGCACGCTGATCCACAGCGGCGATCGAGCATCCGAGGACAACCCCGATCTGCGCCCGGAAGATCCGATGACCACGCGCGCCGCGACCGTGGCCTCGTTCGCGGGCTGGGACCTGGGCGCGCCCGTCGGCCTCGCGAGCGCGGTGGGACTCGTCGCGCTGTGCATCGCTCGCCGCCGATCGGAGCCCGCGCTCCTGCTGGGCGTCGCCTGCTTGGCGGCGGGGGCCGCCGCGGCCGTAGTGGAATTGCGCCCGCGGAACATCTTGTTCGTGCCCTTGGCCACCACCGCGGCGTGGCTGGTGCTGCTCGACTCGCAGCTCAGACCACGCGACCGCCCGATTGACGCGAAACCCGAACCAAAGCCCACGGACGCCGACGAAGCGTACTAACCTTGGAGAGCATGAGCGCAGCCGCCTCGAGCACGGACCCGGGGGTCGAACGGTAGTCGAGCCATGGACGTCGTCCGCGTCGAAACCAACCGCTCGTGCTCGCTCCGTTGTAGCCACTGCTCCTGCTCGACCCGCGAGGACCCGGCCATCGTGCGTGGTGCTCCGCGAGCCATCGCGGAGGCGCTGCGCGACGACCCGCGCGTCCTCGTGTTCAGCGGCGGCGAGCCTCTGCGACGCCGCGATCTCGAGCGACTGGTGGCCTTCGCCAAGCGCAGCCGCAGCGCCGACCAAGAGACGGCCGAGCTCGGCCCCCGCGAGCGACGACAGGTGCTCCTCGAGACCTCGGCCGTCGGGCTCACCGAGCCTCGGGCCCAGTCGCTGCGCGAGGCGGGCGTCGATCGTCTGCGCGTGCGGCTGCCGGGATGGGGCCCCGTGTACGACCAGATCACGGGGATCCGCGGCAGCTTTGCCTTGGCCCTGGCCGGCATGAAGGCGGCGACCGCAGCCGGGCTCCCGCTCGAGGCCGAGGTCCCGGTGCTGCGCGCCAACCTCGACACCCTCGCGAAGCTACCGGCCCAGCTGCGAGAGCAAGACCTCGAGCTTTCCACGCTGTGGCTGCGACTGCCTGGGTCAGACCCCGATCCCGTCCGGCTGCGCGACGCGGTGACGGCCATCGACGAGACGGCGACCGCCCTGCGAGCTCTTCCGCCCCCCCGCCGCGACGACGCCCACCCCACGCGGTTGCGCTTGGCCGCGGGAGGGCTGCCGCCGCCGTGCATGTTCGACCGCCCCGACCGCGTCGCGCATGCCTATGCGCTCGACCGCGGCGCAACCTCGCAACCCGGCTACGCGCGGCGACCGGGCTGCGAGGGCTGCACCATCGAAGATCGCTGCCCCGGCTTCCCCACCCGCGCCCTCGAGCGCGAGCCCGACCTCGAGCCCGCCCCGATCACCACCCAGCGAATCCGCCGCAAGCTCTCCGTGGTGCGAGGCGTCGACGACCAGATCGCCCGCGAGCTGGTCAGCCGCGAGCCCGGCCGCGACATCGCGGGCAATTCCTGGCTGGTGCACACCATCCGGGTTCAGTTCGCGTGCAACCAGGCCTGCGAGTTCTGTTTCGTCTCCACCCACTTGCCCAACCCGCCCCACGCCGCGGTCCTGGCCGCCATCGATCAAGCCGCCCGCGAGGGGGCCCACATCGCGCTGTCCGGCGGCGAGCCGACCCTCAACCCGCGGCTGCCCGAGTACCTGCGTCACGCCAAGAACGCGGGCATCCCCTCCATCGAGCTGCAGACCAACGCCATTCGCCTCGCCGACCCGCAGCTCGCCCAGACGGTGATCGAGGCCGGGGTCGACACCGCCTTCGTCTCGTTGCACGGCAGCCGGCCCGAGATCTGCGACCCCGTCACCGGAGCGCCCGGCACCTGGGCAAAGACGGTGGCCGGAGTCGACCAGCTCGCCCGCCTCGGTGTCCGCACTCGGCTCAACTTCGTGATGTGCCAGACCAACGCCCACGATTTCCGCGCCACCGTGGAGCTGGTGGCCGAGCGCTGGCCCGACTTCGATCTCACCTTCTCGTTCGTCTCGCCCTCGACCGATCTCGTCCCGCGGACCTCCGAGCTCATCCCTCGCTACTCCGACGTCACCGAGCCGCTCCTCGACGGGCTCCGTCGCGCGCGCGAGCTGAACCTGCGCGTCGCGGGATTCGAATCGATGTGCTCGATCCCCCTGTGCCTCAAACCCGATGGCCTCGACGACTACGAGCAACTGGAGCAGATCGGCGAGCCCGGCGAAGATTTCGAGAAGCCTCCGGTGTGCGAGGACTGCCGGGAGCGCACGCGATGTTGGGGTCTGCGCCGCGGCTACCTGAGCCTCTACGGTGCAACGGAGCTGCGGCCCCTGTCGTAAATCGACAAAAGCGGAGCCATTACCGCAGCTTGCAGTTGACGCCACTACCCCGGCATGGGACTACTGATATGGGATGGGAGCAGCGAAATCGTGGGCCACGACGGCGCATTCGGTCGGCTCGGTGGCGCGCTTCCTCGCCGCCCGAGCCGTCGACGGCAAGCACCCGCTCGCGGTCACGCTGTGCCTCACCAATCGCTGCAATTTCCGCTGTGTCTACTGCCACATGCCGGGGACCAAGCGGGATGAGCTGACCACCGAAGAGTGGTGCTCGGCCATCGACCAGTTCCGCGCGGGGGGGATGATCCGCTGCAGCCTCATGGGAGGCGAGCCGCTGCTCCGCAAAGACGTGGGCGAGATCATCGATCACCTCGTGTCGCACGGCGTGCACTCGGCCATGAACACCAACGGCTGGCTGGTCGAGCACAAGCTCGACGACGTCGCCAAGCTGAACCTGGTCTGCATCGGCCTCGACGGACCCAAAGAGATCCACGACGTCCAGCGCCAGCGCAAAGGCTCCTTCGAAAAGGCCGTGCGCGCCATCGAGCTGCTCCGCGGTCGCGGCGTCGAGGTGGTGACCATGTCACCGGTCACCCCCGGGAGCATCGATCACATCGACGAGATGATCGACATGGCGCGCGACATGGGCTTCCGCGCCGGCTTCCAGATCGAGCACGACGCCGACTGTGACGTCCGCAATCCCATCGGGCCCGGGCTGACCGACGAGCGACTCGCCGAGCTCGCCCGTCACCTCGCCACCCGCAAGGCCGAGGGGGCGCCCATCGCCATCTCCGGCACCTTCCTGTCCGCCTTCGCCAAGCGAGGCCGCCGCATGCTCTCGTCGTGTGCCGAGTGCCGCGTGCCTCGGCACTCCTGCATGGTGCGCCCCGACGGCATGGTGGTCCCCTGCTTCCTCACCCAGCACCAGGGGCCCATGATCTCCGGGGCCGAGCTGGGCTATCTCCGGGCGTTCCACGAGCTCGCACAACCGGCGGACGCGAGCTGCTCGTCGCAACCCCTGATGGAGATGAACTTTCTCCTCGGCCTGAAGCCCGCCGCCGTTCTCAACGCACTGAGGCTGACATGAGCAAGCACCTCAAGACCATCTCCGAGATGGCCAGCTTGGCGCTGCCCTTTGGTCGCTACGTCGCCTCGCGGGTCCGGGGCGGCAAGATTCCCCTGGCCGTCACGCTCTCGCTGACCAACCGCTGCAACTTCCGCTGCGTCTACTGCAACGTGCCCGATCTCGCCGCGGGCGAGATGGACACCCAGGAGTGGCAGCACTGCATCGACGAGCTCGCCGCCGCGGGCATGATCCGCGCCAGCGTCATGGGGGGTGAGCCGCTGCTGCGCAAGGACTGCGGCGCCGTCATCCGCCACCTCAAGCATCGGGGCGTGCACGCCTCCATGAACACCAACGGCTGGCTCGTCGAAAACCGCATCGAAGACGTCGCGCTGCTCGACGTCGTCTGCGTGAGCATCGACGGCCCCAAGGAAGTGCACGACACCCAGCGACGCAAGGGCTCCTACGACCGCGTCGTGCGGGCGATCGAGCTATCGATGTCTCGCGGGGTCCAGGTCGTCACCATGACGGTGGTGACCCCCAAGAGCCGCAAGACCATCGACTTCGTGCTGCAGATGGCCAAGGAGATGGGCTTCCGCGCTCACTTCCACCTCGAGCACGACGCCGACTGCGACACCAACAAGCCCATCTCGCCCGACATCGACGATGCGGGCGTGGCCGACCTCGCGCGGCTCTTGCTGCAGCGCAAGGACGAGGGCTACCCGGTCGGCCCCTCGCGCACCTACTTGAACGCGCTGGCCTCCAAGGGCCGTCGGCTCCACAGCTGCAGCGACTGCTTCGCCTCGCGCTACTTCTGCCACGTCATGCCCGACGGGATCGTGGTGCCCTGCCTGCTGACGCACCGCACCCCGGGCGCCGTGTCGGGCCGCGACCTCGGCTACGTGGAGGCGCTCCAGCAGCTGCCGCAGCCCACCGATGCCGGGTGCTCCTGCGAGCCGCTGCAAGAGATGAACATGATGCTCGGCGGACGGCCCGAGGTCGTGATGAACGCGTTCGGGCTCGCGACGCGGGGCTGAGCCCTCGCTTCAGATCAAGCCGACCGCCGTCGCCAGGCAGCCCAGGATGAAGTGGGCCACGCAGACGCCCACGAGGCTGCGCTGGCGTCGGTAGAGCAGGCCGAAGCCCCAGCCCGCCACCAGGGTCAGGGCGGTGATCGTCCACCCGAAGGGCAGGTGCATGCTGGCGAAGACCACCGAAGCCAGACCCACCGAGACGAGACCGCGACGGTCGCTGAGCAGCTCTTCGAGGCAGGTGACGAACATCCCGCGGAAGACCAGCTCCTGGAGCACCACCGAGACCATGTAGGCCGCCGCGAAGGGCGAGGTGGCGAACTCCAGCACGGTGGTGACGATGGGCAGGTCGGGCTGGGCGTGGGCCACCGCCAAGACGATGACCAGGCCCGCCAGCGCCCCCTCGGCGGCCCCGATCGCGCCGCGGTGCAGGTTCAGCCCGAAGCTGCGGAGCGGTCGCCCCATGATCTTGGGGGTCGCGATCGCAGCGGCGAGGGTCGAGAGCCCGAGCCCCACGAGCGAGAACACGTAGACGGGCACGACCGCGACGATCTCGTCGAACGCGGCGCCCATGAGGTTCTGGAACACCTGCAGCAAGGCGACGAGCACGAAGAAGTGGCCGAGGCGAGCACGGAGGATCGCCTCGTCCCGCTCGACGGGTGCCGGGGCGACCCGGACCTCTTCGCGACGCCGCAGCTCGGGCACGAAGGGAAAGGTGGAGGAGGTCGCGACCGCGAAGGCCCCGGACATCCCGGCCTGCGCCATCACGAGGGTGTTTCCCGTGTTCGACATCATAGGGCTCCGTCGGCGGCAGGCTCAGGCGGCGAGAGCGGGACGCGTGGGCTTGGGCAGCTGCACCAGCGACCCCCACAGCGTGGTGCCGAACTGTTGGGGTGAGCGACGGATCTGCCACCACGCCACCACGCCGACCACGAGGCTCACCGCGCTGAGGGCCTGATGGGCGAGCGGGGAGAACAGCGAGGCTTCGGCCAGGGGCCACGCCTCGGGCAGCGCCACCACCGACGCCTCGGTCATGGTGATGCAGAACGCCAACGAATACGCCCGCGCCTGAGTGTAGCGATGCGCACCGAGGCGAAGCGCAGCGAAGATGGGCACCGCGAGGAGCAGCGCGGCGATGTACGTGTAGTCCCCCTGGTAGCCGCGCACGGACTCGTAGGAGAACAGAAAGCAGAAGTTCCACACGGTGTAGGCGGCGATGAACCACCAGGACGTGGGATAGGACAGCGAGTGGCGGTCGTCGACACGCAGGGTCTGCGGCGCGGGCAGCAAGCCGATGACGAGCAGACCGGCCGCGAAGTTGAGCCAGTGCCCGCTGGAGAAGTCCTGCGCGGTGGCCTCGACGATGTTGAGCAAAAAGAGCAGCGAGAACAGCACGGTGAAGGCCCGGCTGCGCAGGCCCAGTCGCATCGCAGTGAGATAGACCCCGACGAAGATCATCGTCATCGACTTGGCGAGGTTGAACCAGCCGTTCCACTCCGTCTGCAGGATGAGGGGCAGGATCGCCACGGGCAGCACGATGAACAGCGCCACGCTCATCGATCGGGAGCCGCGGGTCAGCTCGATGACCGCCCACAGCACGAGGCCGAGCAGCGCGAGCTGGAGGGTCAGGGTCGAGACGGAGAGCAAATCCATGGCACTTACTTTCGGCCGCCGAACGCGGCAGCGAAGGTGTCCAGGGTGCAGTCCCCCGGGCTACTCAATCCATTCAACCAACCCCGAAAAACAGGGGCGTCCTGCCGCGACTCGACCCACTGGCTACGGCCACTGCCAGGTGGCGAGTGTCGCCAAGCTCGGCGTGCGATCGAGCGTCCAGCTCAGATGTTTAGACCGCGGAGGCGCTTGTACAGGTCGGACGCGACCGAAAACGGCAGCGTCGCCACCGAGGACCACCAATGGTTCACCGTGACCGAGGGCCCCAGCGACAGCGCGTAGTGCCACATTCGCCCCGGCATGAAGAGCATGTCGCCCTCGGACAGCTCGCAGTGCCAGCCCTGCGCCAGCGGCAGGCGGGGGAACCGGCGGAAGTCCGGGGCGCCGAGGTCGACGCGCGACAGGTGAGGCACGCTCGACCACGGCGGGAACGGATACAGGTTGCGGTACTCGCCGAACGGATACAGCAAGAAGCGCTTCGCGCCGCTGACCTGCGCGATCAGGTTGTTCGGCAGATCGAAGTGCAGGCGGCTGACGGTGTCCTGCGCGCTGAACCACAGGTTGCGTCGCAGGCGGAGGCCTCCGCGGCAGTACTCGGGATCGACCCACTGGCGGCGAAGCTCGTCGGGCAGGCGATCCAATGGCGCCCGAAAGTAGCCCTCGGGTCTGCGCCCGGCGATGACGTCGGCGGCATAGTCGGCCAGGCCGATCTCCCGTAGCTGGAAGCCGGTTCGCGCATCCAGCCGGACCTGCCCGTCGGGCACGACATAGGCCTTCGAACGCAGCGAACCCGCGTGCTCGCGCAGGTACTCCGGCGTCCAGCGACCCACCGCGGCACAATCCTCGAGCGCCCCCTGAATCACCAGGGGCAGGCCGGCCCGGGCCATGCGACGCAAGGTCGGCACCGACGGCCGGGTCATGCGTCGTACCGACCGCAGCGGGAGCGTCGGGAGCTCGGGCCCCAGGGGGGCGGTCTCTTCCGGCTCCGACTTCACCGCCTCGCTCGGCTCGTCGCCAGCGGCATCGGGAGACGGAATCACGGGCAGTCGGCGGCGCATCTCGGGCAGAGGGCCAGGGTACCACCCCACCCCGGCACATCGGCTCCAGGCCCCCAACAACCGCGATACGCTGCCCAACCCGGTGACCAGAGCCCCTCTCGCAACCCTCCCGAGTGCTCGTCTGCAGAGCGGCGCGTCGAGGACGAGGCGGGAATTCGCCGCGGGTTCGAGCCTACCAACGGCATGCGGTGCCGCGCCCCAGGGCGCGAGAGGTTTTACCGATGGGCTCAAGTGTGGTGAGTCTGCAATCCGTTTCAAAAGAACGCTGTCAGCGCGGGCCATGCCAAGGCACGAAGAGGGCGTTCATTGGGCCTGAGCAACCGATGAGGAACGCAGGCATGGGCCGCGGGGGCGGTGCTATTTTGGAGCGGATTGCAGACTCACCACACTAGCCACTCCGCCGAGGCCGCGGCCGGCCCCAGCAGTCGCCCGACGGGCAGCCGTGGAGCGCTCGTGCTGCGGTGGGCACTCGGGCTCGCGATCGTGGCTTGGGTGGTCGCGGCCGCGTCGGGAGAGGCCGTCCTCGCGGCGTTCCGTTCGGTGGATCCGCTGCTCTATGGCGTCTTTTGTGTGGGATTCGCGCTGCTGAATCTGCTGCTCGACACCGTGGCCGCGGTCCCCACCCATCGCCATGCCGCGCCCGCGCTGCGATACGGAGAGTACGCGATCGTCCGCGGCGCGGCGCACCTCACCGGAGCGATCAACGTGCATGTGGGCCAAGCCCACGTGAGCCTGTTGCTCGTGCGCGAGTACGGGGCTCGGGTCGCCGACGTCCTGGCCACCACCCTCGTCTGCTACGGCACCGCCTTGGGAGGGCTGCTCGCGGTGGGGCTCGCCCCCGTCCTGTCGACGTCTTCGCCTGCCTGGCTGACGTGGAGCGTGCTCGGTGGTCTGGGGGCCGCGATGCTCTACGGCGCCGCGCTGCTGCGGCCTCCGGGCGCCCTCGCTCGACTCCCCGTGTTCTCCAAGCTGCACGCGATGGGGGTCGTCACGCAGCTGCGGCTGTTGGTCCTACGCCTGCCCTCGGTGCTGCTGCACATGCTGGGCATCTGGGTGGGCTATGCGTTCTTCGGCATCGTGCTGCCGCTGGAGGAGGCGCTGGTCGTGGTGCCGGTCTTGACGATCGCGAGCGCGGTGCCGCTGGTGCCCCACGGGATCGGGGCCCGAGACCTCGCCGCGTTCTCGCTGCTCGGCGCCGCGGCCAGTACCCAGGAACTGGGCAGCCTGGTGTCGGCTGGAGTCGCGTTCGCGGCGGGCAGCACCCTGGCGCAAGCGGTCGTGGGCCTGGCCTTCACGCCCGCGCTCCACCGCCTGCGAACGCGACGCGACGTGGCCGCGCGCTAGACCACGGTGATGAATAGCAGCGCCCCGCTCACCGCGCTGGCGAGACGATGCTGCGAGCGCAGCGTGGCCACCTTGGCGTCATCGGATCCGCAGCGCCACAAGAGCACGGGGAACACCAGGACGTAGGGAATGGCGTGCACGGCCAGCCACAGCGAGACCCCGGCTCGCTCGGCGAGAAACCAGGACGCCACCACCACGCAAAGAC
The DNA here is from genome assembly GCA_039028615.1 of Myxococcota bacterium. Lineage (GTDB taxonomy): Bacteria > Myxococcota_A > Polyangia > Nannocystales > Nannocystaceae > Paraliomyxa. The sequence continues at coordinate 88,371 of JBCCHT010000017.1, forward strand.
CCATGAGCGCGGTCGCCAACACCACGCCCCGAGCCCCCAGCAGGCCGTAAGTGGTCTGGAGTCCGCCGTCGCGGTCTTCCTTGGCGTCGGCCGCCTCGTGCAGCAGCTGGTTTTGCAGCAGCAACGCGCTGAAGGTGCCCACCAAGGCCCACTGGGCGGGGCTCATCGTGTCGCCGACCAAGCCCAGGACCATCAGCGGCGCAAAGCAGCCCACGTTGAGCAGCGTGCAGATGATCGGATAGCCCTTGAGCCGCGGACCCGCGGAGTACAGCGTGCCCGAGACGATGCAGGTGAGCGTGGCCCCGAGCACCAACGACGACGCCCCCGCGGCCAGGGCGAGCGCGATGCAGGGCATCAGCACCGCGAGTGCGTAGTGCAAGCGCGACGGACGACGCGCCTGCACGAAGGGGTTCTTCGATGCGCTGAGGTCGAGGTTGCGATCGGAGATGGCGTTGAGCAGGTAGCCCCAGCCCAGCACGATGGCCGCCAAGACCACGCCGCGGACCAGCGCGGGCACGCTGTCCATGAGCGGGAGCGCGCGATCGAAGCAGGCGAAGGGCAAGATCGCGAAGTGCAGCCACTGGGCGGGGCGCAGCGCCTCCATGATGCCCGCCGATGCCGACGCCGACTCGGGTGCCACGTGACCCGCGGCTGCCCCGGGAGGGTCATCGATGGCGGGGCAGTCGGCGTCCATGGCTTCGCGGCTCGTATCCCACCCTACCGCAGCCGCAGGCTCTCCACCATCCACGGATCGAGCTGTTCGAGCTCCGCAACGAGGCCCACGATCGCCTCGGGAGGTCCAACCTCGCGCTGCTTCAGCACCAATTGCGCCTCGACGGGTCCTGGGCTGGTCAGCTCGATGACCTGCGTCCGGCTGGACTCCGCGGTGTAATCGGTGGCCGAACATTCGACCGCGCTGCACTCGACCAGGTCCCACCCCCGCCGGAGGATCAGGTACCGAGTGCCCTCGTCGGCCGTACGCACGGTGAGTCGCTGCATGACGGTGGCGGGGTCGACCGCTTCGGGCCACGGCGAGACGTCCATGTTCCGCGCCCGCTGGTGCCAAGTCGCCTCGGGATCGAGCTGCCCGGCGTCGACCACGGGCTGGCACCAGCGCTCGCCGTCGATCTGGCCGCACGCCTCGAACTCGCCGCGCTGCACCCACGGCTCGGGGCCGAGACCGAGCACCGCGACGTGGCTGGCCAGCGGCACGCGCTCCCAGCCTCCGGGGAGCTCTGGAGGCTCGTCGGGGAACATGAATGCCACGATGGGCCGTTGCCCGGCCTGACGCTCGGACTCCAGTGGGGTGTCGGGGTACAGCAGCGCGAGCCCGACGACATGGGCGAATCGAGAGGGCGCTTGCACCGAGAGCCCGACTCGATCGCGGGGAACACCGCGAGCGTGCAATGCCTTCGCCAGCAACTCCACATCCTCGAGGCCGTAGGCCTGTTCGGGGTCCTCGGGGCCCTGGTTGTACGCCACCGCACCCGCGGCCAGCCATGCCGCGACCTGCCACCGCGGGTTCGGAATGAGGCTCAGCAATCGAGCGCCGATGAAACCGGCGAAGCACGCGACGCCCGGCACCACCGCGGCGAAGTAGTGGCGCCGGGGGAGTTCCACGAGGATGGCCGCCGCCCCGATCGCGCTCACGACGAGCACGGTCGCGACGTAGATCAGGACCCGCTGACGAGCCACCGCCGACAGGCGCTCGAAACGGCCGCGCACCAGACCGCCCAGGCCAACGCCCACCGGGACGCCCAGCGCGATGACCACGGGCAGAGGGCCCGCCGATTCCGTGCTGCGCCAGCTCAACACCGACTCGGGGTCGATGATCGCGATCGTCAGGAACGCAGCATTGGCGGCCAGCAGGGCGTCGAAGGTCGAGCGGGCGCGAAGACTGGCGATGCCGGCCACCAGCGGAATGGCGAACACGTTGGTCGGATGAGCCTGCATCGCGAGGCCGGCCATGGCCCCGGCCGCAACCGCGAGCGACGGACCGCCGCGCTCGAGCAGGAGGGAGCACGACAAGAACAGCGCCGCCAAGGGCAGCGTGGCCATGGCCGGGTTCCACAGCAACGGGTGGACCGCGAGCCACGGGCCGAGGAGTCCGGCCGCCAGCGCTGCCGCCCAAGCACCCCCGACCCCGTGCAGCCGTACCGCGAGCACGGCACACAGCGCGGCCGCGAGAGCGGCGCTCAGATCTCGAATCCAAGAGATCGTACCGAGGTCGGCACCCATCGAGCGCAAGGCCCCCAGCACCATCGGCCACAGACGCCCGTGCTGGATTCCCGGGATGGAGGACGAGTGGCTTCCCGGACCGACGCCCTCGACCCAAAAGTCACGGGCGACGGCGAGATCACGCATCGAGTCATGGCGAATGGGCAGGCCGTGGCCAGACATCGCCAGGTACACCCCGGTGACCGCCATGGCCCCCGCCATGATCGCCAGCATCGTCGAACCGTGCGGCGACGGCAGCGGCACCCAACCGCGCTCCGCCCCATCGGAACGCCGAGAGCGCGCCAGCCAGGTCGCCAGCCCCGTCCCGAGCAAGAAGACCCACAACAACAGCCACGGGACGCGGGCCAGCAGATGAGCCCCGTCGTCCTCGGCCGAGCCGCGCGGTTTGGTGGACTCGTCCCACTCCGCGACCATGTCCTCGAGCTCGAACGATCCCGCCTCGGTCCGTCTCTCCGCGGGCTGAATCAAGGCGACGATCGAGTCTTCGGGTTTGTCGGCCGCTTCGACTTCGCACGCCGTGAGCTCGGCGACGACGATCGGATCTTCGGCCAAGGCGGGGCCGAGCCCGGTCAACGCCGCCCCCAGCTCCTCGGGGAGCCGTGTGGCGCTGCTGCTGGTGACGAATTGATCGCCATCGACCTGAAGCGCCAACGCACCGGTCTCCCCCGAGAGCGTCTCGATCTCCAGGAATATGACCGCGCCGTGGACGGTGGCCGTGATCGGCGCGAGCTCGGGCATCAACGCCGTCGCACGAGCGCGCACGACTTCGGGATCGCAAGAGCCCACGAGGTCTTCGGCGTAGGACTCGCCCGCGCCCAGTTCTCCTGCCCCGGGGTCACCCAGCAGCGCGAGACCGAGGACCCAGGCAGACAGCACGGCTCGATCCTGACGGATTCAGACCAAGGAGCGCAATAGCTCGCTGTCGCCCACGTAGGGCTTCCAGCTCTCGTCCCGCCAGGAAGGCGCCTCGGCATGGCTCGCCGTGAAGTAGCAGGCCACGAACGAACGCAAGCCCGCGGAGCGCTTGGGGCGGGCGGCGTGCCAGGTATTTTGCTCGGCCAAGACCACCGTGCCCCGGCGACACGACAGCTCGACCTGCCCCTCCCAGTGCTCGTCGTTGGGGTCGAAGGGCGGCCGCGTCGGATCCTCGAGGCGGCGCGGGTACACCAGCAGCTCGCCGTTTTCGGGGGTCAAGTCGTCGAGGTACAGCAGCATGGTGAGCCGCTCCGACCGCGTGAACGTGGGGAACAGCCCCTTTTTGCGGTAGACCAGGTTGTCGACGCCCCCGACGTGCATGTGCCAGGGAAAGAAGGGGCGGTCGCCGTGGTTGACGATGGCCGCGGTGTACTCGAGGAACATGTCGTCTCCGAGCACGGCCCGGGCCGAGGCCACCACCTCGGGATCGAGCAGGTGCCCCGCCAGCTCGCCGCAGTGCTTGCCGAGCTGGTGAAAGACCAGGCCCACCACCGAGACCTCCACGTCGGGCGCAGGCTCGAGCGGCGGGCGAGCGAAGGTGATCGGCGACCCGATCTCCGTGTAGCGCGTGGTGATGCGTTCGCGGATGAAATCGACCGCGTCCGGGCGGCAGGCGTCCTCGAAGACCGCGTAGCCTCGCTCGCGGATCTCGGCCGCGGCCTGCTGTGCACGCGTGGTCATGGGCAGCTACGATCCTAGCCCGCCGTCGGCCGGGTGCCCAGCGGCTCCACCACCGCGTCACCGTAGCGAGCATGCTCCTCGGGGCGCACGCCGAAGCAGGCATCGGCGACCCGGCAATCATCGCAGGACGGGAGCTTGACGCGGAAGTGACGGGGCAGCGGACCCGGGATCGGACGCAGGCTGACGACGCGTGGATCGGCCCCGAACGCGCACAAAGCCGGGCCGCAGGGTCCATCGAGCCCGTCGAGCTCGAGGCCCACCGCCACCGCCCGCTCCACCGTCTCGCGCAACGCAGAGCGGAGCTGGTGGGGCTCGGGCAGCATGTCCTGCAGCAGCTGCTTTTCGTAGGGCTCGGTCGGGTACGAGAGCATCAGGCCGGAGATCCCACGGTGGCCGAACTCGCGGGCGATGAGGTCCGGCAGCTCGGGCAATCGCTCGAGGCCCGCGCTGGTCATCACCGCGTTGAGCTTCACCGCCACCCCGGCCGCCAGCAGCCGCTGGATGCCCGCGACCGTGCGTCCGTGGGTCCCCGGGGCGCGGGTGATCGCGTCCGAGACCTCGGGATCGGAGCTGTGCAGCGAGACGAAGGCGTCGGTGAGGCCCGCCTCCCTCAGGGTCTGCGCGTAGTCCCCTCGGCTACAGCGGATCGCGTTGGTCTCGAGGGTGATCGTCGAAAAGCCCAGCCCCCGGGCGAAGCGCAGGTGCTCGGGGAGCTTGGCGTCCAGCGAAGGCTCGCCGCCCGAGATCAGCAACGCACGCGCCCCCGCGGCGTACAGGTCCTCGATCCAGGTCCGTACTTGCTCCGCCCCGAACCCACCCCAGTCGCGCGACTGCCAGCACATGCCGCAGTCCTGGTTGCACAGGTAGCCGAGCCGCACCAAGCCCACGCGCGGCTCCACCCCCGCGACGATCTGTCGGTGGAACTCCATGCGCACGCCGACCGGGATCCGTCGCAGTCGTGCCGCGACCTCGGCGGCTTGTTTCCAGCGCGCCGCCGTCGTCGCTCGCGCCACGCGATCGGCCAAGGTCTGCATGACCTTCATGTAGCGATCGGCTCCCGGGTTGAGCCGCACGACCTCGACCTCGACCGCAATGCTGCCGACGCCCTGGAACCGCCGCATCCGCAGATGAGCGACCGGAGCCTCCAGACCCAACACCAAGTCGATGCTGCCCCGCGGGACCTCGACGCCCAACAGGCGCAAACCCGAGGCCGGCAAGTCCACGGGCAGCGACGGGGCCCGCACCAGGATGCCGGCAATCTCCAACGCCAGCCGGTCTCCCTCGATCTCGGCGGGTGGCGGATCGCGAAAAACGGGCTCTGACGGGCGCTGCGACGAGTCCCCGGAGGACGGGCTCGATCCTGCCGTCACGCCCACCAGCATAGACCCTCCGTCGCCCCGTCGCGACCAGCGTTCCTCGCTCCCCTCGGTTGATCGGCGAAACCCCCTGGGCGATACTCGACAGCGCTCTTTACGGGCTCGTAGCGGGCATCTGGTCGTTCCATGCAGCGCACGCGAAACTCCGTCGATGTGTTGTTCCGCGGGCGGTGCACCCTGGGCTGCGCCCCCTGCGACTGCGGCCGATCCGACGATCCCGAGCGCTTCGAAGGCGCCCTGGCGAGCACCGCCGAGCGCGTGGTCCTGCGGGGCTGTGCCGAGACCCGAGGCGACCTCCCCGAGCTGGTGCAGCAGGTCCGAGAGTCGGGCAAGGTCGTGGTGCTGCGGACCAATGCCATCGCCTTCGCGCGCCCCGAAGCGGCGACCCGCCTCGCGCGAATGGGGCTCGACGCGGTCCTGGTGCCCATCTTCTCGCACCACGCGACGCCCCACGACAAGATGGCCGGGCGCGCGGGCTCGCTGCGCTCCGCGCTGCAGGGCATCGCCACGCTCGCGCAGGCCGGGTTGGGCATCGAGATCGAAGTCCCGGTGCTGAGCGCACGGCTGCAGAACCTCGACCGCATCCTCGACATGGTGCGGGCGGTCGCGCCTCGCCTCGAGCACATCCGGCTGTTCGTTCCGCAGGCCGACACCATGGCCGCCGTGTTCGCCCCGCCCCCGTGGGACGAGCGTCGGCCCGACGTCGAGGCGTTCTTCCACCGCTGCATCGCCGAGAAGATCCGCGTGCAGATCGATCAGCCCGACGGGATCCCGCAGTGCGCCATCCCCAGCGACGAGGACCTGTGGCCGCTGGTGCGCTTCGATCCCAAGGGCAAGGCCGAGCCGCTGCCGGGGGCCTCGTATCCGAAGGCCTGCGATTCCTGCAAGGTTCGACCCCAGTGCGCAGGCGTGGTCGCCCCCTATCGCGCCGCCCACGACGGGCGCGGCTTGGTGCCCTTCGACCGCAAGCCCAAGCGCATGTACGAGCAGCGGACCACCCCGCGACCGCGGTGGACCGAGCTTCGGCGGCGCGCCGCGTCCACCCCCGAGAACGTGGTGCTGCGGCCCACCGTCAACTGCAACCAAGACTGCCCTTTTTGCAGCGCCAACGAGACCTCCAGCGACATCTGGCCCGATCAGCAGCAGATGCTGCGCCGCATCGCTCGCGTGGGCCGAACCGGGGTCGAGCGCATCTCCTTCAGCGGCGGCGAGCCGATGCTCTCCCGCGACATCACCAGCTATATCCGCACCGCGCGGCGCGTCGGCGTGCCCGTGGTGGAGCTGGTCACCAATGCGGTACTGCTCGCCTCCCCGCGGCGCGCCCAGGCGGTCGCGGACGCCGGGCTCACCCACGCGTTCGTCTCGCTGCACGCCCACACCGAGGAGGTCTCGCGCTACCAGACCCGCAAGGTCGGCGACTTCGCCAAGACCATCGCGGGCGTGAAGAACCTGCTCGGACATGGGGTCGAGGTCGTCCTCAACCACGTCATCAACTCGCGAAACTACCGCTACCTGCGGCGCTACACCGAGTTCGTACACGAACAGTTCGAGGGCAAGGCGCCGATCTCCTTCGCCTTCATCACCCCGCAGTTCCAGGCCCTCGAGCGCATCGACCTCGTGCCGCGCATGTCGGAGGTGATGCCGTTTTTGCGTGACGCCATGTATCGCGCCCAGCAGATCGGCCAGGGCTTTCACATCGGCTCTCGCCAGGGCATCCCGCCGTGTCAGCTGCGGGAGTTCGAGTTTTGGTCCGACGTGCTCGAGAGTTCCTCGAATGCCGCGGCCGAGGACTCGTACCAGAAGATCCGCAGCCCGGTCTGCGACGAGTGCAAGTACTCCCGCGTGTGTACGGGTCTGTGGCGCCCCTACGCGGACATGTACGGCCTCGACGAGCTGCGGGCGCTCCCGGGCGAGCTGCCCCCGGATGCACGGGCCGGAGCCGACGCGTGGGCCCCCGTGCCCTTCGACCAGGTCCCCGACGTGTTCCGCGATCGGGAGGCCGAGGCCGAGTACACCCAGGGTCGCTCGCAGCCGACGCCCGAGGTCGAGCCGGAGCTCCCGGAGGAGACCGGTCACTCCCGACAGCCCCGCGTGCTGCTCGTCGGCACGGGCAATCGGGCGCGAGTCTTGGCGCGAGAGCTCATTCGCACGCCCGAGCTGCTGATCGGCTGCGTCGCCTCTCCGCACGCGCCCGATGGCGATCTGGGCGCCTTCGGCAATGCCCCGGCCTACCGCGACATGGCCGAGGCGCAGGACGAGCAGGACCCCGACGGGATGGTGATCGCCAGCAACACGCGCCACCACCTGCCGGCCCTGCGCCGCGCTCGCGAGGCCGGGATCCCAGCGCTCGTCGAAAAACCGGTGGTGGCGCTCGAGCACACCGACGCCCTCGTCGAGCTGTTGTCCGAAGAGGGCTCCGCGGTCGTGCCCGCGCACCAGGTGCTCTTCGCCGATGGCCTCGCCGAGGTCCTGGCCGGACCTCGGCCCCGCGAGGTCGGCTACACCCGCTCGTTCCCCGCGAGCGCCCCCGACACACCGCGCTTTTGGTCCGCGGATGCGATGTTCCAGCTGCTGTATCACGGGCTCGTGTTGGTGGGCCGAGCGGCGGGCGGCGGCGTCGCGACGGTCGAGCAAGCGCGGATCTCCGGCACCTCTCGCCCTCGCCGCGTCGACGCCCGGTTGCAGTACGCATCGACCACCGCCGAGCTGAGCCTGGACTTCGCGGGCTCGGCCGATGCGTTGCGGCTCACTCTGGGCTCCGATCGAGCGTGGGCCCGGGTCGGCCGCGACATCACCACCACCCACGGCGGCATCGCTCGCCCCTACGAACGACAGCGGGGAGAGCTGGCCGGGATGCTGACCGCGTTCCACCGAGTCCTTCGCGGTGAGTCCCCCGAAGGCCTGCCCACCGTGGCAGAGGCGCTCGATGTGGCCGCGAACGCGCGCGCGGTCGTCGATGCCCTGTTGCAGTCCGAGCCCCGCCTGGCCCGGGCTCCCAACGCTCCTCGCCACGCGCAGACCCTGCATCGCGCCCGTTGACCCGCGTCATCCTGGTGGGCGACGGCGTGGTGGCACGTCGATGGGCGGCGCTGATCGAACGTTCCCCGCGGCTGGAGCTGGCCCGACACGTGGCCCTGCGAGACTTGGACGCGGCGCTCGAGGGCACTCCCGATGCGACCGTCGCTGCGGCTGTGCCCCCGCGGGCGGCCTTGGAGGTGGTGCAACGGCTGATCCAGCACGAGCGAGCCGGGCTCGTGCCCTCGCCGTGGTTCCGCGGATTGGCGCGCATGGTGGACAACGACGGGCCCGCGAAGGCTTGGGGTGCGATCCAGGTGGCGAGCGGCTGGAACACGCTGCCCGGTGTGCGATGGCTGTCGCGTCAGGTCGCGGGAGCTCGGCACGTGTCGCTGGAGATCGGCGGCGTGCCCGGCTGCGACGACGGCGATCTGTGGGAAGTGCTGACCCGCGCCGCTGCCGTGCTTCGGCGGTGGACCGGTGACGGCCGCGTCACGCAGCTGCGCTCCCGCGGCACCGCCGAGCTGGAGTTCACGGTGGAAGGCCGAGTGAGCGCCAACCTTCGGCTCCGCACCCAGGGGCCGCGGCTGAGCGGCGTGGTGGACGGAGCGGCGGGACGACGCTGGCGACTCGACTGGCAGCCGGATCGAGAAACACGAGAACGCAGCGCGGGGCGACGCGAAGCCGATCGGCACGTGCCCGACGCCGATGTGCGGGCGCTGCACCAGCTGCTCGATCCGAACGCAGCGGGCGGAGACTCGCTGCGCCGAGCCGCCGACGATGCGCGCTGGATGGAGCGTGAATTCTCCGACCTGCGCCTTCCCATCAGTCGCCGCGCCCTGGCGCACTCGACCCGGATCCGGGGGCAACGGCCGACCGATCTGCCGGGCGCGCTCGGGCTGCGCGGCCCCGCCCTCGATGCGCCGACCCCCGCGGACGCGCTTTCGGTCGAGCTACCGACGCTGCCCCTCGAGCTCGCCGCCCTCCGAGCGGGCATCAAGCCCGTCGCCTTCTTGACGCTGAAGCCTTCGGAGGAGGCCGCGGTCCGAGACGCCGTCACGGACTTCACCGTGGAGCGACGCGAGCGAGGCGTGCTGGTCGAAGCGCAAGACCAGTGGATCGACGACCGAGACCGCGGCGAGCGACGCGTCGAGCTGTACATCTCGGCCGACCCGGACGCAGCCGCGACCACCGCCCGGCTACAGGCCGAGGGTGACCCCAGCCGATCGATCACCGAACTCGGCGCGCTGATGGGCTACCCCGCGTGCTGCGTGCAGGCGTTCGCGTCGCTCGACGATCGCAGCAACAACTCCCGCAATCGCTACTGGACCGCCGCCTGCACCGAGCACCCCGGCCCCTGGCCGTGGGAGCTGAACAACTTGTTTGCCACGCTGGTGCCCTTCTTTCCGTGCAGCTACCGCTGCGAAGCCGCGCTCGCGTACGCCCGCGCCACCCTGGCCGAGGCCGAGCGAGAGCAGCCGGGACTGACCGCGCGGCTCCGCCACGTCCTCGCGCGCCCCGTGCTGTACTTCGACCACGAGCACCAGGTGGTCATCGAGCCCACGGCCGAGTACGACGGCTCCCCCGGCCCGGTGCCGATCGCCGGGGCCACCGTGCCCACCTGGGTGAGCGCGGCAATGGCTCGTTTCGCCAGGGCCATCGGCGCATCGGGACGCCTGGAGCTGACGGACGCCGAACTACGCCTGGGTACACAGACCCTGCACCGCACCGACCCTGCGCTGGGCCTCGTCGCACCCTTCGGCACGGGGTGACGTTGATTGACAGTGCCACGTGCCCATGCGCAGGATCATTGGGTGCGGAGCGTGCGGATCACCGTCTTCCAGCAGGACGACCCGCTGTACCGGTTTTGCAATCGACGAGGCGCGGGCGGTCGTGATGCCGTGCCCTGGTCGGAGCTGATCTCCCAGGTCGAAGGCCTGTCCGAGGACACCAGCGTCACCTTTGCGGGCAGCGACCCCCTCGAGCACCCCGACTTCGCCCGCCTGCTCGAGCAATGCCCGCCCCAGGTCGAGGGTCGCAAGCTGCTCACCGACGGCTTCGGGCTCGCCCACACCGCGGTCATCGATTTCCTCGAGCGCTGCGGCGTCGGCGAGGTGCACGTGGTGATGCCCACCGTCGACCCGGACCTGTGGGGCAAGCTCATGCGCAGCCTGGTGCGCTTCGAGGCCTGCGCCAAGGGCCTGGAGAACGCGGCGCACAGCAACCTGTCGACCTACGTCGTCGTGCCCCTGCTTCGGCCCACACTCCCGAAGCTCGAGGCCCTGCTCGACCGGCTCGACGAGCTTCCGATCAACGGAGTGCTCGTCGCCGTCCCCGAGATGGAGCGCGTGCCTCCGGCGCTGCGCCGCCACCTGCTGAGCTACCCCGAGGCCAGCCGCGCCATGGCCCGCGTGTTCGAGCGAACCCGGGCCATGCGACGCGAGATCGGCATCTTCGAGCGCCAGCTCATCCCGCCCTGCGCCGCCGACCAACAGCTCGACCGCTACGGCGACCTGTTCAACCAACGACTCAAGCACCTGTCCACTCGCGGCGCCCAGGGCATCCGGCGGATCACCGCCTGTGGCACCTGCGAGCTGGCGTCGTCGTGTCCCGGGGTCGACGACGCCTACGTGCAGACCCGAGGCCAGCGCGAGTTCCGACCCATCACCGTGGCCGAGGCCAACGGCTGGTACACCAAGCCCATCAATCGCCTCGAGGAGATCCAGTACACGCGGGTCTCGCCCTTCGAAAGCCAGCACACGGGCAAGCGCGGGCTGCTGCGGATCAACGGCCACTGCAACATGGGCTGCTCGTTCTGCTTCGTCGACCTCAGCCACCCCGACGTGCCCGAAGAGCGGCTGCTGGCCGAGGTCGATCGACTCGCCCACAGCGGCGTGACCCACCTCGTGCTGTCCGGGGGCGAGCCCTCGCTGCACCCGGGGCTGGCGCGGCTGATCGCTCGCGCCCGCGAGCACGGCATCACCGACGTCGAAGTGCAGACCAACGGCGTCAAGTTTTCCCGACGCGAGTACACCGAGCGCATCACCGCCGCGGGCCTCACCACCGCGTGCGTGTCCCTTCACAGCTCCGACGCGGCCGAGTCCGACGCGATCACCAAGCAGCCCCGCGCCTTCGCCAAGACGGTGCAGGCCATGCACACCTTCCGTGAGCTCGGGGTCTGGACCCGCGTCTCCCACGTGATCAACAAGCTCAACTACGAGGACGTCCCGCGCTTCGTGCGTTGGCTGCGGGCCGAGTTCCCCGAGGGCATGTTGGACATCTGCTTCGCCCGCGCGCAGGAGATCAGCAGCCAGTCGTCGCCGTGGATCCTGCCCTCCTTCGAGGAGATCAAGCCCCACGTCAAAGACGCGCTCGATTTCTGCCTCGACAACGACATCACCTTCTCGGGGCTCATCGGCCAGGGCGGCTATCCCCCGTGCATGCTCGACGGCGACCTCCGCTACTACGAAAACGCGATGGACCAGATCCACCGTGATGCCGGAGGCGCCCGCGATTTCGTGAAGGCGGATCGGTGCTCGCAGTGCTCGTTCGATCAACACTGCGTGGGGGTCCGCCGGGCCTACGTGCGGCGGCACGGCGACGAGGAGATGCGCCCGTTTTGAGCCCGCGCCGCATCGCGTTCCTGGTGTTCCAGAGCCTACGCAAGGGGTCGTATCTCCACGACGGGGAGATCTCGATGCTCTCGGGGCAGCTGCGGCTCGAGGGGGCCGACAACGAGGTCGTGGAGGCGGTCTTCGACGGCGCCAACGAGACCGAGAACACCGCGGTGCTGTCCCAGCTCGCCGACGCGCTCGCCGAGCATGCGTTCGACGTCCTGGTGTTCCATCGCATCTGGGATGCCACCTTGCCCGGTCGGGTCCGCGAGCTGCTGGCGGCGCGTGGCCAGCAGCCCTTGTTCGTGCTGCATCCCACCAAGGAGATCGACTCCACCGAGCCCTACGACTGCGTGCTGGGAGCCTCGCCGCTGCAGGCTCTGCGCGCCATCGCCAAGGCCCCCGATCCGCTCGGGCTTTCGGGGCTCGCGGGGCTGTCGTATCGCGATGCCGAGGGCACGCTGGTCGACAACCCACCCGCCGAGCCCGCGCCAGTCCAACCTCGCTGGGAGCGGACCTCCAACTTTCGCCGCATTCGCGTCAACCCCGAGGCCGCGGGTCGGCCCCCCGCGGCGGTGATCTACGGCAACCCCGGCTGTCCCTATCGCAAGCCCGTGTCCACCGTCGAGGTCTGGCGACGCCTGTCCCTCGATCCCGAGACCACCAACACCCGCGGCTGCGCCTTCTGTGACGTGAACCTGTCCGAGGACTGGCGCCACGTGCCCGAGATTGCCGCGCACTGCGTGCGGCAGATCGGCCAGGTCCAAGCCGATCTGCCCGACGCGTACGAGATGATCCTGCTCGATCAGGATCCCTTTCCGTACCTGCCCGGCCTCGTCCGGGGCCTCGCCGCCCAGGGGGCCCGACCGCTCCACCTGCTCATCCAGGCGCGCGCCGACCTGTTCCTCAAGCGCACCCACAAGTTCGAGGAAGCGCTCGCGCTCGCGCGCGACGGCGGGCATCGGCTCAGCCCCTTTTTGGTGGGCATCGAGAACTTCCACCAGCCCACCCTCGATTTTTACAACAAGGGCGTCACCGTCGAGACCAACGAGCAGGTGCTGCTCTACCTGCGCGAGGTCGGCCAGCGCTTTGCCGACGTGGTCGACCTCGACAAGATGTCGCCCGGCTTCATCCTCTGGCACCCGTGGGTGACCATGGAGTCGCTACGGGTGAACCTCGAGGCGCTCGCCAACACCGAGCTCATGCGGTTTCGGCGAGAGGTCGTGCTGTCGAAGATTCGCCTCTATCCCGACATCCCGTTCTACTGGAAGGCCAAAGAAGACGGCCTGCTGCTTCGCTCCTACGGGGCCGAGGGTTTCGATTCGGCGGAGCGCTACGGATACAGCGAAGAGCACCCCTACCGCTTCGAACGCCCGGAGGCGCAGGCGGCCTATACCCTGCTCGCCGAGTTCTCGAACAAGCACGGCGCGGTCGACGAGCTGCCGCTGCTGGCCCTGGTGCTCGACTGGGTCGAGGCGCGCCGCGAGTATTGGGACGACGAACGACAGCTGGGTCTACGCCAGCCGGATGCGCTGTGTGAGCGCTTCGAGAGCGACCACGGCGGAGACATTCGGGCGCTGCGTCGCGGTCGAAGCGGTGGCGGAAACAAGCGCGACGCCACCGAGAGCCAGCGCCGAGAAGTGTTGGCGCTGCTCGGGGTGTCGGGTACGGGCACGCCGATCGGCTCGGGGCAGTTCGAGCTGGCGCGCATGTTCTGCCAAGACGACCGACGCGAGCTGCTCTTCGCGCTCTCGGGACAGAAAAACCGCGTGTCCAGCGATCCCCGCTCGGCCGCGTTTCGGTTGTTCATCGCCCCGCGCTCCTCGAAGCCGCACTACATGCAGACGCGCGAGCTGAACCTGAGCTACTCGGTGCCCGGCGACGACCCGGCGGCCATGGCCGAGGTGGCCCTGCTCTGCGAGCGGATCGCCGCCGCCGAGGCTCAGGGATGAGCCCCTACTGATTGCTGTTGCCGCTATTGCTGAGCGGACACTGCTCCAGCTTCTCTAGCATCTTGGAGATCTGCGTCTGCGTCATGACGCCGAACGAACACGCTCTTCGCTCCCCCTCGGAATTCGACGTATCGTTCCTGCACTCGGTGAACAGCTCCAGCTCGCGTTGAGAGTACTGGCGCATCGTCTTTTGCTCGGAGATGTTCTCGACCATCTTCTCCGTCGTGTCCTTGGGCAGGTCGCTCCCCAAGGCCGTAAAGGTGCCGTTCACCGCCTTCATGCCGCCGAGCCAAGCCGACTGAGAGCAATCTTTGGGATCGATGTCGTCGAGCTTCTTGGCCATCTCGTCGCGGTTCGGGGTCTGGCTACTCGACGCCGGCCGCACGATGCCCTTCGCTCGGACGGCGGACGACGGGCGCACCGCCCAGGCAGCGCTCCGCGACACGGGACGGGTCAACACGGGCAATTTCTTCATCCGACTCCTCGCTCCTCGCCCCCCTGCGAGCGCAGGCCGGGTGCGTTGCCGCAGCATCTCCCGCCCTGCGGTGGCGAGCCACCCCCCGTCCGGGGGGCCGCGACCACGTGACCGCGCTACCATGGCCTCGGCTTGTCTTCGCTCGACGATCGCCTTCGCACCGTGCTGCCCGCCGCGGCCATCGAATCGCTCGATGTCTCGCGCGAGTTCGTCGGCCAGCGCGGGCTCGACCTGCTCAACCTGATCCTGGCCCAGACCAACATCGACGAGTTCCGCATCTACCGTTGGCAGAGCAGCCGCCTCGTCGTCGTGGGGAGCTTCGACCACTGCTACTACCACGAGGTCGCGGTGCACTTCGTGGACGTGGTCGCGACCCAGCTGCCCGAGTACATCAGCGCGCACCGATTCCGAGTCGCCACCGCCGAGGAGCGCGAAGCGTTCTTCGAATGGGTGGGGCTCCCCGAGCCCGACTCGACGGTGGTCGCGATCGATGGCAATGCGGGTGGTGCCGACCGGGTGTTCTTCGTCGCGGCCTCGACGATTGAAGTCGATCCCGGCCTGGTCTTCTACTACGACCGCGAGGCACAGCAGCCGCTGTTGCCCGGGCAGCGCGTGGAGCTCCGCGAAGAGGCGTAGCCCCGCCCTAGCGCACGAAGAGCAGGCCCTGCTCGCCGTTCAGCTCGGCGCCGCGCCAGCAATCGTTGTGCGCCAGGCCCCACCCGTTCGCACGCAGGCCGAAGCCGCTGGACCCCATGTTGTCGCGGAAGAAGAACACGTCGTCGCGCTCGGTGTAGCCGA
The DNA here is from genome assembly GCA_039028615.1 of Myxococcota bacterium. Lineage (GTDB taxonomy): Bacteria > Myxococcota_A > Polyangia > Nannocystales > Nannocystaceae > Paraliomyxa. The sequence goes on from JBCCHT010000017.1 coordinate 103,495, forward strand.
CGTAGTCCAGCATTCGAGGCGGGTTGGTGGGCGTGCAGTCACCCAGCAGCGTCCCCGCGAACGCGGTCGCCAGCGGCTCGTCCGCGTAGTTCTCGATGAAGTCGTCCGCGACCCCGAGCCGATACGCCCGCTCGAAGGGCAGCGATGCGTCGCTCGTGCGGTCGGTGACCAGCAGCTCGGTGAACGACAGCCCTCGCGACCATGCATCGAGGGAGTACGCGTCGTTCATGTCTTCGACCGATCCCCGGGCCGTACGCCAGCCGAAGGGCTCCGACGCAGCCACGGGCGCGCTTCGACCCACCAGGGTCCAGCCGCCGCCCTCGAAGTCCATCAGGCAAAACGCCTCGTAGTCGACGCCCTCGGCATCGACCAGGGTGTGCACCCCCGTCGGCGTCGCGCCGTCCATGGCGAGCAGCTCGGCGCACGAGTGAGCTGCCTCCGGTTCCGGACCCGTGGAGGCCGAGGTGGTGTCGGACGGCTCATCGGTCGTCGACGAGGCCATCGCACCCGTGGACGCATCGTTCATCGGCCCCGTGGTGACGTCGGGCGTGGTGGCGCCACCCGACGAGCCGTCGTCGGGAGAAGCGGCGGTGGTCCCGGACGTCGACGCCACGGCGCCCGTGCTCGAATCGCCGTCGATTGCCGCCCCCCCGCCGTTTCCGGCCGTATTGAGGGTGCACGCGGTCGTCGCGAGCAACACCGCAACTCCCCCCACCAGAGTCCGCCCCGCCACGGCCCCATCATGCATCAAATATCGCGAGCCGCTATAGGACTGCCCGGCCAGGCTCGACGGAATTCGCACACCCGAAACGCCGCCGAAGCTCACTTGCGAATTCGCTCTGCGGAGCGCAACGAACTGTCGCCGCACTCCCTGTGGGCCGCGCGGCTAGGGCCAGCATCGTCGGGTCTCCTCGCACGCACGAAGCCCATGGGTGACGACGGTTCGAGTCACGAGGGGGTCGGACATCACGATCGTGGACACGTGAACCAGGCCCCCTCGAGAATCTCGCTCATCGGCGGCCGACATCTCCCAGATCCGGTGATCTGCTATCGTGCCGCCGATGCGATCGCGGGCGCGGGCACGGCTCGATGAGGACGTGCGAGAGCCCGGCCTCCGCCCGCTCGTCATCGTCGTCACGCGCCTCCTTCCGCTGCTCGGCGTGCTGTTGGCGACGCTGTGGCCTCACCGAGCGATGGCGGCCCCCGTGATCCCCGCCGGCCAAGAAGCGCGGATTCAGAGCCTGTTTGCGCCGTTGGGGCTGGGCGAGCGGGTCACGGACGCGTGCACGCTCCGCAACATCGCCATCGAGCCCTCGCGCATCGTAGTGGGCGTGCAGCTCGACGACGACCGCGAAGCGCGGATGGAGCTGGACCCGCCTGCCGACCTGTTTGGGGGCGACCGAGACCTCCCGAGCTTCGCCGTCTCCTTCGAGGGCGACGACGAGCCGCAGCTCCGACGGTGCCTGACCGCGGTCCGCGATGCCGCTGCCGACAATGACGACGGGCAATTCTGGCAGTCGATCGCCGTCGCCCCCGGGAGCAACGAGGTCCAGCGAGCGAAGCAAGGGGACACAAACGGGGACACGAAGGGTGAGGCCGTCTCGAGCCAGCCCGCCGAGCAGCGTCGGATCAGAGATTCGCTGTCGCTGCTGACCCGTCCATGGGGCGACGACGGCCTCTTTCGCTTCGGCCTCATGGTGCTCGTGCTCGCCGTCGTACTCGTCGCCACCACCCGCCGCGACGGCACGCGCCCTGCCGCCCTGCTCGCCGCCACTAGCCTCGGCGCGTGGGGTGTCCGAGCGTGGCTCTCTCCCGCAGTGGCCATGGCGCCCTGGCCCTACTCGCGGGTCATCGCTCCCGCCCAATCGACGATGGGCAGCTCGCTGCTGTCCTCGCTGTTCCCCGACGGCATCGCGCTGACGTCGCTCGTGTTCGGCTCCGTATGGGCCTTTGCCCTGCTCGCCCCGGTCGCCGTGTACCTGCACGGGCGCTACCTGCTCGCGGACCCCAAGCGCGCCCTCGGGGCGGCCTTCATCCTCGCCGCGCTCCCCCTGCACATTCGCTTCTCGCAGACCGACACCGCCTTCATCCCCTCGATCACCACGACCGCGCTGGTGTTCGTGCTCATCCACATCGTGACCCGCGAAAAGCAGGACTGGGCCCGCATGTCGGCGCTCGTCCTGCTGCCGGGCGCGATGACCATGATGTTCGAGATCCGCCCGCTGAACATCATGTACATGCCGCTGATGCTGGGCACCTGCGTGGTGCGAGGCTGGAGCGATCTGGACAAGCGCTGGGTGGTGGCGGCGGCAGGCCTGGTCAGCGTCGTGACCTTCGGCATCGGCGTCCCCACCCTGCTCGACGGCTTCGCCAACGAGGTCGACGAGGGGCTCAGCTTCGCCGTACTCGTGCGCTCGCTCGGCGTGCTCTTCGACTGGGAGTACAACATCCTGCTCAACCCCATGTTCACCCCCACCGGGGTGCTCGCCCTCGCCGGGTTCGGGGGATGGTCGCTGGTCCGAGGCGGCGAGCGGCGCGTGCTCGCGTTCCTGGTGCTCTGGCTGATGATGTTCCTGGTCGCGCACGCGTACATCGTGCCCGTCTCCCCCGCGATGCAGGCCCGCTACCACCTGCACCTGGTCACTCCCTTCGTCATGCTGGCGGGGTGTGGCCTCGCCGCGCTCCCGCCGGGACGGTGGCGGACGGCGATCCTCGCCTACATCGTCGTCGCTCCGCTCATCCACTCGTCGTTCATCACCGACACCGGGTACAACGACATGCGGGAGTTCCAGTTCGTGCAGCGCACCGCCGCGCTCGTTCCCGACGACTGCACCGTGCTCGAGTACAGCGGCCAGCTCCCGAGCGACGCGCGATACCAGCGGATGACCACGACCGTCCACGAGGGTAAGCAGAAGGCCCGAGTCGTCAGCGCGCCGACCCACGACTCGGGCGTCACCGAAGGCGCGAGCGACCCGCTGGTCCCCGAGGTCCGCGCGCTGGTCGAGCGACCCCCGCAGTGCACCTATCTATACGTAGGCCTCGCCTGCGAGGGCCTCAAGGCTCCCGACGACGATCTGCACCCCGCCTGTGAGGCCATGCTGAACGGACTGGAGTGGGAGCTCGTCGCCGAGGAACGAACCCCCTCGCGGCTGTACGATGGCCACTACCGCCCCGGCTACGCGTCGGGGCACCCCGACCACGCCCACTTCCGCCTCCTTCGCGTCACCGGATCGAAACGACCGTGAGCCCCTCGCGACCGCCCCCACGTGAAAACCCCGGGTCAGCGCCCCTGGAGCCCGCCCCCGGCTGGCTGTCGCGGATCGCCGACGCTCCCGTGACTCGCGTGCGCGTTCGTCTCGGCCGTGGGTTGGTCTACCAGTTCCGCACCGCGGCGGGCGGGCGCTTCGCACTGAGCCTGCCGCTCACGAACGACCGCCGTGGTCTGTGGTGGGACCAGGCCAAGTTCAAGGTCGTCGGCGACGGCGAGCCCGTGCGCCCCTACCTGGCCCGCTTCGCGGCCGAGCGCCGCGATCCCGAAAGCTCGATCGAGCGCGACATCCTGCGCCATACGATCGTGATGGACTTCCTCAAGGGAGGTGTCATGCATCGCACGAGCGCGGCGTCCGACGATCTGCGCCCGCTGATGGAGCTGTTGTCGACCCTCAGCCTGGGATCGATCGAGCCCCCAAAGCGCTGGACTGACAGCGAGGACCCTTTCGTCGTCGCGGCCCGTACCTTCATCGATCTGCTGGTCCGAGGTGATCTGCTGCCGCTGCTCGATCCGCTCCCATCAGCCGTCGTCACCGACCGCGGAGGCGAGTGGCTGCACGTGCTGTCCGCCACGATCAACGGTGACATCGCCGGCCTCCAGCGCCTCGCCGCGATGGATCCGCTCCCGGGCAAGGGCACCCCGCTGGCCTCGTTTTGCGGCAACGTCTTCAAGCACACCGGGTTCATCGAATCGGCGCTGCGCTTGCTCGAGCAGGGGCACCAGCCCACTCCGTCCCGAAGGTGTGAGCGCTGCATCGAGCTCGCTCAGCTGTTGCTGCAGCTCGGCGACGCCACGCGAGCCCACGTTTTTCTCCGCGAGGCGACCTTGAACGCGGGGAACGACCCCGAGCAGCTCCTCCGCGCCGTGCGGGAGCTGATGCGAGTGGAGGCCATCGACGATGCCTATCACGTGCTGTCCCAGGCGGCCCCGCACATGGACCGTGCCCCCGAGGTGCTGTTTTGCCTGGCCGAGCTCCAGCACGTGGCCGGGCACGTCGACAAAGCTCGCACCACCCTCGATCGCATCGGCCACATCGCACCCGGCCGCCACGACGTCGCCCGCGAGCGCGCTGCGCTGGCCATGACCGAGGAGAGATTCGAAGACGCGCGCACCATGCTCCAGCAAGTGCTCGTGCAGCACCCCCGAGATTGGGTCGCGAGCACCTGGCTGACCGAAGCGCACCTTCGCCTCGGCGACATCGAAGCCGCCGAGCAAGCGCTCAAGGATGCTCGTAGCGTGCACGACAGCCCCATCCACACGCTGCTCCAGGGCGCCATGCTCAGCCTGGTGGAGCTGCGGCGCCACGACGAATTCAAGGAGCTGCTCGCCGACTGGGACGAGCCGTGGTCGATCGAAGACGCCGCCCAGAGCCCGGGGCCGCACCCCGCTCGCGACTACGTCTTGTCCATCCTCCCCAGCTTCCGTGGATCTCGGGGGGAAAACCTCACCCGCGTGTCCCCGCTCGCCGACGGCCCCACCGGGGTCCGGCCGGTCGCCACCAGCAAGCGAGACTCTCGCTCCGAGAGCCGCCAAGCCTCGGCCGAAGCGGTGAAGTCGATCGTCCTGCGGCCCCCCGAGGCGGTCTTCGAGGCCTTCGAGCAGATCATCGCGCAGTATCCCGACTCTCCCCATCCGTGGTGTTACCGCGGTGAGGTGCGACTGTGGCTCGGGGACTTCGACGGGGCCATGGCCGACTTCGACGCCGCCATGCTCCGCGACAAGGCACGCTGGGCCTTCATCGGTCGCGCCGCCATTCACCTCATGGCCGGTCGTCGCGAAGAAGGCCTCGCCCAGATCGACGCCTGCCAGAAGAGCTTCGATGCCGTCCCCAGCGCCACCACCCACATCTACCTGGGAGAGGCCGACCGCAAAGAGGGCAAGCTCGACAGCGCCTTGACCGAGCTGCGGGAGTCGGTGCGCGTCAAGCCCGGGCGCATCTCGGGGTGGATCAACCTCGCCCTCACTCACCATGCGCTCGGTCAGCCCGAGTCGGCCACCGAGATCTCGGCCCGCGTCTGCCGAGTCGCGCCCCGCCTCGTCCGGGATGCCGCGGCTGCGGCGGGCTTCGAGCTGCCCCCGGCCACCACCGCGTGGATCCCCTCCACCGAGCAGCTCGCCCCCGTGCTCGAGCGATCGTTGGAGATGATGCGAGGCAATCGCTCCTCGCACACCGTGACCTACTTCGACCGTGACGGCGTGTTTCGCCAGGCCCGCGACGCCGAGTCCTGGGTGGGGCAGCTCGCCGGTCTACGGCTGCCCGTGTGGGAGGAAGCGCGGCGACGCGCCCTCCACGGCACCCTGCTCTAGCGTGCTGAATCTGCGAGGTTGAGCGCCATTCGGTGGCGCGATAGATTGGTCGGCGGAGCATCGTCGTGCCCTTTGCCCAACGCCAGCAGGTCGCCGCGTGACTCGAGTCGGCCTCAAAGTCCTCGACGTCCCGGAGCCCAGCGCCCGCGACCTCATCGAGGCCTCGACCGTCACCGCGCAGAGCTCGGGGCATCAGTTCGAGATCCAGCTCGGGCACATGTGCAACAACCGCTGTGTGTTCTGCGTCAGCGGGCACCTCAGCAAGCGGCGAATGGTCCGCCCGCTCGACGCTCAGCCGATCCTCGACGTCATCGAGCGAGCCCGTCGCGAAGGCGCCGTGCGCCTGGTCTTCCTCGGCGGCGAGCCCACCATTCAGCCCGCCTTCTTCCCCGCGCTGAAGCATGCGTCCAGCCTCGGCTTCGAGGAAATCGTCATCTTCACCAACGGGGTACGGCTCGCCCAGAGGGACTTCATCGATGACTGCTTGAAGATCGGCCGCTTCACCTGGCGGATCTCCATTCAGGGCGCCAACGAAGCCGCCCACGTCGCGGTCACCAAAAAGCCCACCTCGTTCCAACGCATCATCACGGGCATCGACAAGCTGCGCGAGCGAGGCCAGCGGGTCACCGCCAACATGTGCGTGTGCGAGGAGAGCTACCGCTCCCTGCCCGACTATCCCGGCCTCGTCTCCAAGCACGGGATCAAGCAGCTCCACATCGACATCGTTCGCCCCCAGAGCAGCGGCATCAAGACCGACGAGTACCTGCGGGAGATCATGCCCAAGTATTCGGTCATGGCCCCCTACTACGACGAGATGCTGCAGGGCTTCGACGCCTGGGACCCCAACTTCGACGTCAACATCGGCAACCTGCCGTACTGCGTCCTTCCGCAGTGGGGCCACCGCATCCACCACGGCGGCGAGAACACGGTCACCCAGTCCACCAGCTCGTCGGGGCTGGAGAACGAGGCGCGCAACAAGTACGCCGTGCACAACCGGCAGCGCACCTATACGGAGCGGTGCACCGAGTGTGCCTTCGCCGATCGCTGCTCGGGCGTGTTCAAGGACTACATCCAGGTCTACGGCGACGACGAGTTCCAACCGGTCAGCCTCGAGCGACTGCGGAGCCTCGACCCCGACCAGAACAACTTCACCGTGCTCGTCGCCCCCTTCGTGGCCGAGCTCGAGAAGTCCACGCCGCCGAGCGGCTGGACCTCGTCGCGAAACTTCACCGATGCCCGCAGCCGCTGCGTAGAGCTTCGGTTCGAGCGCAAGGGCAGCGCGGTCACTCTGTTCTTCGCCCCCGCCGCGGGCAGCGACACCCAGCGACCAGCCACCGCCTTCACCACCGATCAGTTCCGCCTCGACCTGGGCGTCGAGGGCTGGTGCGATGATGCCGATCTCATCGCGCTGGTGAGGTGGGCCTTCGAGACGTCGACCTGCGACGACCGGGTCAATGCGCTCGGTGAGGTCGACGAAGCGCAGGTGCTCGCCGCTCGAGGTGAGCACCCGGCCTTGGGCCGCAGCCGGGCGCGGATGCATCGGCTCGTGCGTGCGCTGCAGCGGACGGCTCGGTTCGCGGCGTGGCGCTACGAGGGCTACGAGCGCAGCGCCGACGGCAACTCGGCCACCGTCAACGTGGGCGGACCCGAGGGCATGGGCGTGTCGCTGACCATCTCCGCCACCACCAAGGCGGGGCGCAGCGCCGTGGATGCGACCTTCGCGTTGGCCGAGGGCACCGACGAGAACGCGGCTCGGCCCGCGATCCAGGCGATGGTCGCCGCCATGAAGCGGCAAGAGTCTCGGCCCGGCCGCGGCTGAGCGAAGCTCGGCCGGCTCAGTCTCGTCGGCGCCGCGATAGCGCCAACAATCCGAGCATCAGGCCGAGGGATCCGGGGGTCCCACCGTCGCGGAACCCGACCGTGCAGCACGACACCCACTCTCCCGAACGCGGGCTTTCCGGCCCTGGTTCGACCGCAGGCGGCAAACTGACCTCCTCGGTTGCCGCCGCGCCCTCCTCCGCCGAACGGAGCGCGGACGGCCTAACCCCGGCGGCCGCTTCATCTTCGAAGCGATGCTCCGTGCACTCCGGTGCAGCTCCGTCCGAGCGGGTCGCGTTCAGAATCTCGATCCAGTCGGAGGTGGACAGTTCCCCCTCGTCGAGACCTGCGAGTTTGCACTCGGCACGGCTGATGAACTCCACCAGCTCGCCCTGATGCTGAAGGTTCATCATCAGCCGACGAGCAACGCTCTCGCGAGCGGGAAAGGACTTCGGTTCGTTCTGCGACCACCCATACTGCATCTGTGAAGGAGAGGCTCGGGTCAGCGAACGCAGAATGTCGTCGTTGGACCTCTGGACGTCGCTGAGTAGCTTCTCTCGCCAAGGGTTCTTTCCCGCTCGGAACTCGGCGTTGGTGACCTCATACAGAGCGGCAAACCCCTCTTCGAACCAACGCGGGCCCAGAGCGTCCGCCGAGGACCGAAACGCGTGCACGAGCTCGTGACGCAGGGTGCCAAACTGCCCGGGCTTGGCCCGATACGCGACCGCATGACTCCGCTCGTCGTAGTAGCCGAACATCTCGGCCTCGGTACACATGATTCCATCATTGACCAAGGCATGCTCGGCCAGGCGAGACGACGCGTCGTAGTGGTGGATCTCGATCCAAGCGTCGATAGGTGGAGGATCGAAGGCCTCGAAGTGCTCGAGGAAACGTGCGGCGTGCGTACAGATCGCTTGCGGGTCTACGGTCGAGATAGCCACGAAGGGTGAGCACACTTCATGCTTCGCTTCAGGGGCTTGATACCGAGACAACGCGCGCTCGACCACCGTGTCCGCGGGATCCGATAGCGCGAGCCGCCGAACTCGCGGCATCTCGTCTGTGCGAACGATGCACTGTCCAAAGTAGTGCCCCCGTTCGCGGAGCTTTCCGCTGTGGTGCGAGCGAAACGCAACCTGCACGCCGTTTTCATCCTGGCTGGACCTACGCTCGGCCAAGGCGCCTTTGCAGGTCTCGCTCACCGCATCGAGCCACTTTATCGTCGCAGCATCACCCCCGGCGAACACGGCCCGAGCTTGGCGAATCAGGCCTCCCCCATGTTCGACCTCGTTATCGCTGACCTCCCACCGCGGTGATAGGCATAGTGCCGCACCGTAGTACGCGGCGATGCCCGGGCTCAGCTCGTCGAACGTGGCTCGCCTTCCATGGACCGCCTCCACGGAGTCCCGCATCGCGATGTAGCGCTTGCCTTGGAAGTCCTTCCATACTGCATTGACGTCGACGGCCTGCGGCGCGGAGGGGCCGATGGCCGCCATCAGAGCCAAGGCGGCTAGGCTCACGGGCCCGTCTCCGCGGTCGAGGGCTGCTCGGCCCCTCCGGTCGTCGGTTCCGGTGACGCAGCGGGGGGCGCCATCAACATGCCCGGAGGCGGAGCGTCCGCGGCCAGTCCCCGAGACGACGTCCGACCAGACCTGGGCCCCTGCCACTCGGCGGGAGGCAGAGCATCGGCTGCCGCCTGCGAAGGCGATTCGGGCGAAGGCTGGCCCGTGCTGCTCCGAAACGACGCCTCCGAGCCTTCGGCCTCCTGCGTCGACTTGGCCTGCACGTCCATCCCTCCCTCGTGCCGCGTGTTGAGCGACCAACCCACGGCGGACGACCCCAGCAGCACGAACAGCAGCCCGGGGGCACTGCCTTTGAGCTTGGCCATCTTGCCGTCGAACTGAAACTCGCCCTTCACGCCCTGGAGCAGCGACGTGTGCCCCATCCACACGATGAACGCCCCGGCACAGATCCCGAGCACTCGAATCACGCCATTGGAGATGATCGAGGCGATCTGGATGTCACGGTTCGCCGGGATCAGCTCCTCGAGTGGAATCGGCATTCTCCATCAGCGTATCAGCTCGACCCCATCACTCTGCAGAACAACTCAGGACATGAGTTCGTCAACACAGCCCAAACTCGGCCACTTGGATGAACACCGCCTTTGCCACATCGACGATTCGGTCGTCGAGGCAGAACCCGAAGACCCGCGATCCTCGTGTCGTTGTAATCGTATGAAATATCTACGCACGCATCCGCGCGACGACCTCCGCCACGAAAGGGCCTTTGGCCTGCGTATATGCCTCGCGGTCGTACGCGAACCGTGCCGCGAGGTTCTGCTTGAGCGCGGCATAGCGCCGCCGTAGATCCGCGTCTCGCAACAGGGCACCGCGAAAGAACAGGCGCTCGCGAAAGAGCCGACTGCTCACGGGGATCAGGTGCACATGATGGGTCCGAACCTCGTCGCTCGGTTTACAAAACCAGTGCATCACGTCCGCTTTGTAGGGCCAGTAGGTGTAGCCATGCTCAGCCTCGAGCACCGCGATCGCCGGACGGCTGTCGTCGAGGCTCCGCGTGGGCACCATGATGTCGATGACCGGCTTGGCGCACAGGCCGGGCACCGCCGTGCTGCCCACATGCTCGATGGGACCCGCGAGCCAGCTCGCGAGCGAGACCTGCAGCGCATCGCGCTCGCGCGCGAATCGTCGCGGCCACGCGGGGTCGTACTCCACCACTTCCACGCGGTGCGGTTCGTCGCTCACCGCCCGATGCTACCAAGCGGACCCAACCGTCGTTCTGCGGCGATCTGAACGAAGATGCGGTTTTTTAAGTCGCCGACCTCGCGAAGAGGAGGCCACAATGATCGGCATGAACTATTGGAAGCTTGGATTGATTGGACTGGGAGTGTGGCTGACCGCCTGTGGAGACGACGGCAACGCGGGGGACTCGACGACCAGTACGACCTCGGCCGAGACCACCATCGCTGCGACGCCCGCCTCGACGAGCTCGGGCGCAACGTCGACCACGGGCACGACCGCCCCCGTGGATGGCTCGGGCACCACGACCGGTTCGACGGGCACCACGGGCGACTCCAATGCCGTGGAGACCTGGGGAGACACCGATGTGGAATCCTGCTCTGGGTTCCCCGAGAGTTCCTGTCAGACCCACCCGCTGTGTTACCCGCTTCGAGGGCGAACGATCGTCGAGACCGAGGAAGGCGCCTGCTTGGGCCCGGAGGAGTACATCGACTGCTGGCCCAACAACATCCCGTGCGACACCGCGATCACCTATGTGTGTGACCGGATCGATACCCCGGTGGTGCAGCTGCCATCGGCCTGCATTCCCTGGGAGTGGATGGAGTGCAAGCCGCCCGCCCGGGACCTCGAGCCCTGCCCTTGAGCTATGGTGGCTCCGCCATGGGCCACCGCGACGACCAGTACTGGGCGGAGTTTTTCGGGATGGCGCCCGAGGACTGGAGCAGCCGCGGCGTGTCGTTTCGGCCTCATGTGCGGCTCGCGGGGTTTCGCGGGCTGTGGTGCTTTCGCCGGGCCCAGCGGGTCGTGGTGTCTGCACCACCCGCGTGGGTGAGCACGCTGCGACAGCGATGGGGTCGGTGGGACCTCGATCGCTTGCTGGACCCGTCGGCGTTGCAAGACTCGCTCGGAGACGACTGCGAGCGGTGCATCGGCCCCGCCTTTCAGGGCTGCCTCGAGGTCGAGCCTCGTCCCGAGCCCCCGTCGCCCCACGTGCGGCCCGTGACCGCGGCCGACCGGGCCGCCATCGAGAACTTCGAACGACGATGCGGCGCCGAGGCATGGAGCACGAGCAGCCTGCAAGACGCCACCGCCTTTGCCCACGTCTATGCCGACGGTCCGACGATCACCGCGATGGGCGGCCTCCGGGGCAAAGGCGAGGGCGTGGGTGATCTGTGTGTCCTCACCGATCCGCACCACCGAGGCCAGGGGCGAGCGACCGCTGCTCTGTCGGCGGTGACGCGCGCCGCCGTGGAGCATGGAACCCACGTCCTGTACCAGACGCTCGAGGCCAACGTCGCCGCCGTACGCCTCGCGTTCGCCCTCGGCTTCACCCGCTACGCCAACCACGTCGCGGTTCGACTCCGACGCGACCGACCCGGCGACACCGCCTAGCGGGTCCAGTCGAGCGGGGCGGGAGGGTTGTCCACCGCCACATCGCCGAAGTTGTGCACCGTATCGAACGTGGCCGGGATGACCGGGGCCCCCGTTCGATCGATGAAGCCGGCCTTGTCCGTGTCGTTGTCGAAGTAGATGGCGCGATCGAAGTGGAAGTCGAGGGCCCGGAACTCCAGCTCCAGGACCACCGCCCCTTCGCGATCGATGTAGGTCGTTCCCCCTCCGCCCTCGCGGAGCACCGAAGCCCAGCCCTCGGAGAACGAGCGAACGGCGAAGAACTGCGGCTCGAGGATGACCCGCCCCGTAGTGTCGAGGAGACCCCAGCGCTCACCGACCTTGACGAACATGCGTTCTTCGGAGGCATCGGTGATCTCGTCGTACTTCTGCTCCACGACGAAGCGGCCCGTCTTCTCGATCACGCCCACGTGGGCGCCGGGGAGGCCCGCCCACGCCACGCCATCGTGGAAGTTCCCGCAGGCGTCGTAGCGAACCGGGATGGCGACGGTGCCATCGGGCGTGTACCAACCACACTGGCCCTCGGCGTTTTGGGCACACGCGAGGCCATCGAAGAACCGGCACAGCTGCTTGAACTCCCCGCGGGGCCAGCTCACGACCCACTTCCCGGTCGAGGTATCGAGCCACCCGAGCGAGGGCTCCCCGTCCGCCATGCCCACCGCGACGACCCGCCCTTCACGAACGTTACCGACTTCTTCGAAGTCCTTGCCGACCTGGGTGCCGTCGAGCCTCTCGAGGTGCTGCCCCATCATCCCCCGCACCGACACCACGCCCTCGCGGGCGTGAACGATGGACGGATAGTCGCGATCGGAGACTTCCTTGCCTTCGGCGTCGATGAGCCGGTACAGGCCGCCGACCGCGAAATCACGACCGTCGTCCTTCCGAAGCTCGCCCGCGTTCGCGATGACCATCGCCACCCCCGAAGAGAAGGGATACGCCATGTCCCAGGCCTGCTCACCGAAGGCCGGGCTGCCATCGAGCGTGATGAAGGTCGAGCGCTGGTCGACCCGCACCGCCGCGAGCACGGTGGGACCCGGCGCCTCCGCGGTCGGCGACTCGGACTCGACCACCACCGATTCGGGCGTCTTCGCGGCGGGCTCGGAGGAGCGCGAACACCCGACGAAGAGCGCCGCCGCGACGCCGAGCCCATGGATCGCCAGCCGGAGGACACGCATGGCCGCAGCCTAGCTCGGGCCTCTCGGAACGCCAATCCGAACCGTCCCACGGCAAGATAGGCCGGTTTCGCCCTCGACCCCTCCGCCAAGCTCCCCATCGCCGTGTCATCGACTGCGCCCCGCGGGTCAATGGGCTGGGTGATGACCCGTTTTCGAGCCCTCGAATCGAGCGAGCAGCGCTGGAGCCAGACCCGAGCCCGCGTGTTGGCCGTGTCGACGCTCGTGCTCGCAATCGCGTGCGGAGACGACAGCCAAGCGCCGATGATGGACTCCGACGAGACCGGCACCGAGGGCACGAGTGCGGGCCTCGAGAGCACCGACGAAGGCATCGCCGACAGCAGCGACGGCTCGAACGACGAGAGCAGCAGCGGGGGCCCGGCCGAGCCCGAGTACGGACCGTCCTACGCCGTCGTCGTCAGCTCGGGGCCCTCTCTTCCGGTCCTGCAGGTCATCGACGTGACCGAGCCGGGCGTCGTGCCGGAGCTTCATACCCTGGTCGAACGCACCGCGCCCGACGAGGCGATCCGTGGCGCACTCCAGACCAACACGTGGTCGGCCTACGCGGTCCGCAACGGCTTCGACCATCGGCTGGTGCTGCACGATCTCGTCGCGGAGCCCCTGGGGCCCGTGATCGAGGTCGGCGGCCTCCCGGCGGGTGCCCCCACCTTGCACATGGACGAGGCTCGCACCCTCTTGGCCGTGACCGTGGCCGAGTCCGCGGGGCAAGCCGGCGAGGGCTTCATCGTCGACCTCGAGGGCGACCCCAGCACCGCCGTGCCCCTGCCCGACGCCCCCGATCGCCTCTCGCTGAGGCTGTCGCCCGATGCCCGGTGGCTGTGGGGTTTCGGCAACGACGGCGACCTGCCCGGGCAGGCATGGGTGGCCCCGATCGTCGACGGTACCCCCGAGCCGTTCACCGCCTTGACCGCCTTCACCGAGCAGGAGCAGACCTACGGTGCGTGGTCCGTGATGGGTCCCGACAGCGCGCTGTTCGGCGTGGGCCCCGGCAGCTCGGGCCTGGTGCACGCCGACGTCTCGGACTGGCCCGCCACCACGGTCACCGAGCTGTTCCCCATCGATCCCTCGAGCTGGGGCAACTGGGTCTTCGCTCGAGATGCCTCCCAGGTGATGAAGCTCGACGGCCCTCCCGGCGCCCGCGACTTTCACTTCGACGCCGAGCTCGTCTCCGTCGTCGACGGCGTTCCGCAACCGGTGATCGAAATCGATCTTCCGAGCGCCTCGATTCACGAAGCGTTCATCACCCCCGACGGTGCCTTCGCCTTCTTCACCACCGTGTACCAGGCCGGCCTCGACCAAGTGCAGGTCGCGTGGCTCCACGGCCCCGACCCCGGCACCCCGCAGCCCATCGGCACCGTGCCCTACAGTTTTGTGCTTCAGCCCGATCCGGTCCTGCTGCTCGACGGCTGGGCGGTGTGGATCGCGGGCGTCGGCGGCCTGCAGGGTGTGTCGATCGACGGCGACACGCTCAGCGCCGCCCAGCAGCTGACGCCGATGAGCGACGTCGTGAGCTCGGTCGACGTCATCGGCCAGCGCGTGTTCTATTCGGTCAGCGATCCCGCGGGCGCCCACGTGCCCCAGGCCCTGTGGATGCTCGACCTTTCCGGTAGCGAGCCCTCGGAGCCGGTCGCGGTACCGCACCCGCTACCGAAGGGCATGTCGGCCACGACGGGGTACGCATCGCCGTCGCAGGACCAGTTCTTCTACGGGACCTTCGAATCGGGCGGACCGGGGCAGCTGAGTAACCGGGGCCTGTGGAGCCGGCACGCCGACACGGCCGGGAGCGAGATGCTGCTGCTCGAGAGCACCGACCTGTGGGGGTTCAACGTCCTGTCGCCGCCGCTTCGGTGACGACTGAGCCACAAACGAACGAACCCGACGGTCTCCGACCGTCGGGTTCGTGTTCGAGGGAGGTCAGCCTCCCTCGCTCCTACGCCGCGCCTACCAGCGGTAGGTCAGCAACAGCCGCAGGTCGCGGAGGTTCTGGATCCCGACCTGTCCCTGCGCTTCGTTCGGCTCGATCTGCCGGTCACGCCAGATCAGCGTCGTGTAGAACACGTTGCGCCACAGGTAGACGTGGGCCGCGACACGGTACTGCAGCTCGCGCAGCTGACGACGCAAGTCCGAGCCGAGCTCGGCGGGGGGATCTTCGAATTCGGTGGTGAGGTACTGACCGAAGTCGGCGGCGACCATGAGCCGCTTTTTGATCGGCAGCACGCCGAGCTGGGCGTTGTAGGCGAACTGGTAGTTCTTGAAGTTGAGCTCCCGCTTCGCGTAGCCCTCGGCCAGCAAGATCAACCGCCGCCAGCGGACCACCGTCTGGATGTTGGCGGCGGGATAGCGCTCCTGCGCCCGCTGGTCGTACTTGGCACCCACGGCCACCGCGACGGTGGTCGGAGCGGGCGTATAGAGGAAGGGCGAGTCCCAGCGGCTGTAGTAGCCGACGATGTTCATCCAGCTCTGCGCACCCACCGACCAGGTGTAGTTGCGGTTGTCGTCGGGGAAGAAGCGACCGCCGATGTTGCCGTTGAAGCGACCGGAGCCGCCGCCGATGAAGGTGCGGTAGAGGAACTTGCCCTTCTTGTCGAGCGGACCGCCCACCTCGACGGCAGCACCGTTGCCCTGCTCGAAGGCGTTGTAGACGTAGAACGCCGGGTCGGCGAGCAGGCGCTTGTGCACCGAGCGAACGAGCTCGAGGGAGAGGCCACCGCCGCCGGAGTTGACGTTGAGGTAGTGCCCCTTCTTGCCCAGGGGAACCTGGAAGAGGGCGAAGGTCATGCGGGGCGTTCGCTCGGCCCGCATGGAGAGCAGGAAGAACGAGTTCTGGATGAAGGGCATCTGCCCCAGCACCCGCATCTGGATCGAGCTGAACTGAGTGTCGAAGCGCTCGAACTCGCCGTCGTTGCGCTGGGCCTCGGCGTCGTTCTGGATGACGGCGCTCTGCTCGAGACGGGCCACGACGGAGAAGCGGAAGTCGCCCTCGCCCTGGCAGACGGTCACCGCGGTGTCGATGCGACAGCCGAGGTCGTTGCAGTCGATGTTGCCGTCGCCGTCGTTGTCGATGCCGTCGGAGCAGAAGTAGTTGTTGCGCTCACCGTCCGCGTCGCCGCCCACGCCGAGCAAGTCGTCGGGGGTCTGGCCGGGCTCGAGGCCCACGGAGCTACCGTCGGTGACGACCTTGGTGCCGCCGGTCGTGGTGGTCTTGGTGTCGCCGCCGGAGGTGCTGGGCGCGGGACCAGCGAGGTCCCAGGAGCCCTTGCAGGCGTCGGTCTTGCCGCAGTCGAAGTCGTCGCAGTCGACGTAGCCGTCGGAGTCGTTGTCGACCCAGTCGCTGCATCGCGCGTCGTTGTACTCCTCCTCGCCGTCGGGCTGGCAGGCGGGGTCCTTCTTGCAGTCGGCGTCGCCGCAGTCGAAGACGAGGTCGCCGTCGTTGTCCTGGCCGTCGTCGCAGACCAGCTCCTTGGGGCGCGGGGTGTGCTGCGCGGGCGAGCTCTGGTCGGGAGCGCTCTGCTCCGGGCTCACCTGGGCGGGGGTGTCGGGCTCGAGCTCCACGGAGCCGAGGCCGAGCCCGGGACTCCACGGTGACGCATGAACCACGCCGGGCAGTAGCAGGGCGCACAGGCCCAGGCAGCTCAGCCACGAGAAGGGGTGCAGGGCACTTTGCCTCTGAATCATCGGTTCGTTCACTCCCGCCGTCCGGTCGCGCAGTACCCCAGCTCGGGGCAAACGGTGACCTCGGCGTTGTGGCTGCAATCGAAGTCGTCGCAGTCGGTAAAGCCGTCGTTGTCGTTGTCCAGGCCGTCGGAGCAGCGCTGGTCGGTCTCGTCGTTGCTCAGGCCCAGGCTCTCCTGGCAGACCTGGCGCACGGCGACGTCGTCGTTCTGCGAGCAACCGAAGTCACCGCAGTCGATGAAGCCGTTGCCGTCGTTGTCGATGCCGTCGGTGCAGCTGGCGACGTCGTCCTCGAGCACCGCCTCGCACAGCTCGATGAGCTCGGGATCCTCGGTCTGCGAGCACGAGAAGTCGGCGCAGTCGATGAACCCGTCGTCGTCGTTGTCGATGCCGTCGCTGCACTCCTCGACGCTGTCCTCGGAGGGACACAGGTCCTGGAGCTCGGGATCGGTGCTCATCGAGCACGAGAAGTCGGCGCAGTCGGCAAAGCCGTCCTCGTCGTTGTCCTCGCCGTCACTGCACTCGGCGACGGTGTCCTCGGCCCCCCCCGCGGGGTCGCCGGGGTTCTTGCCCCCGCCGCCGTGGATCGGCCCCTGCGGCAGCAGGGTCGCGGCCGAGCCGCACAGCTCCTGGAGGACGGGGTCGTCGCTCATCGAGCAGCCGAAGTCCTCGCAGTCGATGAAGCCGTTGCCGTCGTTGTCGATGTCGTCGTCGCAGGTCTCGGGGGTGTTCTCTTGCGGGCAGACGTCTTCGATGCCGGGGTCGTTGCTCTGCGAGCACGAGAAATCCATGCAGTCGATGAAGCCGTCGCCGTCGTTGTCGATGCCGTCGCTGCAGCTCTCGACGCTGGCCTCACAGGCGGCCAGCACGGCGGGGTCGCTGCTCTGCGAGCAGCCGAAGTCCTCGCAGTCGGTGAAGCCGTTGCCGTCGTTGTCGAGCCCATCGGTGCACTGCGACAGCGAGCTCTCCTCGCCGTTGCAGTGGGCCATGAAGTCGGCGCCGGGGTTCATCCCGCACTCGGGGTCGTCGCAGTCGAAGAACCCGTCGCCGTCGTTGTCGCGGCCGTCGGAGCAGTCGGCGAGGGTCTCTTCGAGATCGTCGCAGATGGTCAGGACGTCGGGGTCTTCGCTCTGCGAGCAGTCATCGTCTTCGCAGTCGATGAGGTTGTCGCCGTCGTTGTCCTGGCCGTCGCGGCAATCGTCGAAGGCGATCTCCTGACACAAGGAGAGCACCTCGGGGTCGTCGCTGCGCGAGCAGCCGTAGTCGGCGCAGTCGATGTAGCCGTCGAAGTCGTTGTCGAGCCCGTCGCGGCACGCGTCGGGGCCGGTCTCGGGCGGAGCGCAGGCTCGCGTGGCCGCACAGGACTGGTTGTCGTCGCGAGCCAAGACCGCGCAGCAGTGCTCGCCCACGAGGTCGGGATCGTCCTCGAGCCCCAGGGCCTCCAGCGCCGCGAGGTACTCGGGGCTGTCCTCGATGCACTCGAGGTCGCAGTCGTCCTCGCAATCGACCTTGCCGTCGCCGTCGTTGTCCTGGCCGTCGCCGCAGCTATCGTTGCCGCCCTCGGCACAGACGTCGACCAGCGGGCTGCGGCTGCAGCCGAAGTCGCCGCAGTCCATGAACCCGTTGGAGTCGTTGTCGATGCCGTCGCTGCACAGCTCGTTGGTGACCTCGCGCAGGCAGCCGGTCTCGAAGACGTCCTGGCACTTGCGGTCACCGCAGTCGAACTGACCGTTGAGGTCGTTGTCGACGCGGTCGGAGCACAGGGCGAGCTGATCGCTGCAATCGCGCCGGGTCGAGCCGTCCTCGAGGGTGATGGTGGGGCAGCCGAAGGCCGGGTCCTCCGGGGTGTCCACGGGGAACTCGGGGACGATCTCGCCGCAGACGGTGCTGAGCGTGAGGCAGTCGGGATCTTGGCAATCGATCAGGCAGTCGCCGTCGTTGTCGAGATCATCGGTGCACGAGAGCTCGTCGTTCTCGTAGCCGAGAACGGGAAATGGAGGCTCCTCGTAGCACGCGGCACCGATGCCGTACGCTGCGAGCAGGGGCAGGGCCATGCCCGAGAGCGCGCGCCTTATTTGAGACATGCTGCGCGGCCCGTGCCGAAGCGCCGTTTGAAGTCGATGTGCACCATGCAGGAGCTGGGCTGGCCTTCGGCGTTGCCCAGGCGTCCCGACGACACGTAGCCCATCATGTGGCGCTGCATCTGCTCGCGCTGGTCGGGCGGGATGTCGCGGCCAATGTGGCGGTGCTCGGCGAACTCCTCGACCATGCGACGCAGCGCGGCGTCGTCGAGGGACTCGATGATGGCGGCCACCGCCGAGTCACCGCGCAGGGCCGCGATCACGTCGTCGACCATGGCCGGCTCGACGTCGTAGCGCATCTTGCAGACCTTGCGGCACTCCGAGTACTTGTTCTTGTGACGCCACTTCACCGAGTGACCGTCCTCGGTGGACACGAGCCGGTTGTAGGTGCCCTTGCCCTCGGTGTCTTCCTCGGCCGAGTGCAGCGAGGTGAGGATGAAGTCGGGCACGCCGTGCGACCAGATCCCGCGCCGGGCCTCCATGGCCTCGCGCTGCGCCGCGACGTACTCGGGGCGCCCGGGCTCGTCGTCGATGGTCAGGGTGTGGGCCATGCCGCGGCGAATGAGGTCTTCGGCCAGCGTGGGGCAGTCGACGAGCATGCGGCCGTAGGTGTCGAGCGCCCCGTCGGTGGTGCACTCCCAGTAGCCCTTGCGCGCGTGCAGGGCCGACATCTTGGCGATGACGTAGAGCTCTTTTTCCGTCCAGCTGCCCCACTGGTGCACGGGGCCGTAGGACTCGAGCGTGTTGTAGCCCGCGAGGCGAGCCTTGGCGCCCTGCAGATCGCCGGACAGCACGCGGAAGCTGTCGCCGTCGTTGAAGGTCACCTGGACCAGCTCGCCGTTGAGCAGGACCTTGCTGCGGGGCTCGGCTGCGTCGGCCGGCCGCGGTGAGCTCAGAGTCAGGCCAACGAACAGGGCCAAGCCCAATCCGCTGCGCCGGGAGAGTCGACGAGTGTCGTCGTGCATTGCCATGCTCCTTTGGGAGCGGGCCGCACCGAGGTCCTCACGAGCGCACGCCCGCGGTCTCGGATTGCTTGCTTCCGCCCCTTGCACCGCGCGCATCATGGACGAAAGCGACCCGCGACAGCAAACCCCAAATCGCGCTCCGCGCGGCGGTGTGTCGTCGGGGCGTCGACGAGGTTACGTGGGGTGAAATCGCAATGATCTGCGATCACTGGCCATCGCCAGGCAAGCGCCATCGTAGGCCCCAGCCCCCAGTCTCGGGCGAGATCGGGCGTTTTGCCTCCCGGCCGCGGAGCCAGCGCGGACGCCAGAGATCAGCCGTTGACGACCCCGTGGGGCACCAGCTCGGCCAAATAGGGCGCTAGATACTCCACCGCCGACTCCCGCCGATGCACCACCCGGTAGGGATGCGCGGGGGACTTGAGCCGGAACATCACCCGGATCGCCCCGCGGACCATCGCCGAAGGAATGATGAGCGCCAACGCGGCCACGTGCGCATTCAGACGATCTTCGTTGGCCCGAGCAAACCGGTCGAACGATTTGATCTCGGCCCACTCGAACCGAGACGTGTTCGTCATGTCGACCTGCATGCAAAACCGTTCGGCCCGATCGAGCGTCGCGCTCAACCCGGTCGCCACCTGCTGCACGGTCTCGGCATCGACGACCCGTGAGAAACGCAGGACGACCAACGGCCACGCACTCACGTCGACGAGCGTTCGAGTCACGACGACTCCCTCGCTCTCGCTCGGCCGAGCCTACCCATTGGCGGCAGCCCGGGGGCTCAGCTCGGAGAGATACGGTGCGATGTACTCGAGCGCGGCATCTCGCTCGTGCACGACTCGGTACGGATGCCCGGGCGCCTTGAGCTTGAACAACACCCGAATTGCCCCGCGCACCATCGCCGACGGAATGATGAGCGCGAGCGCGGCGACCTGCGAGTCGAGGCGCTCTCCGTTGGCCCGAGCAAAAGCGTCGAAGACTTTGATCTCCGACCATTCGAACCGAATCGTCGCCGTCATGTCGACCACGACGCAAAAACGTTGCGCCCGATCGAGCCCCGCCACCAGACCAGCCACGATGGCCCGCGCCGCATGGGCATCGACGATCTTCGGACCCCGTACGACGAGCGTAGGCCAAGCACTCTCGTCGACGAAGTCTCGGGGCAAAGAGCCTTCCGACACGACTTCAGGCTATCAGCTGACACCCGACAGAAGATCACCAACGTCGTCATCAATTCGGTCCACTTCGGCGACTCGCGCCCTCCATGCATGCATGTACGAACAAGCCGACACCATCACATCTAGCGATTCGTCAGTCGGTGTCGCACTGCATCGCAGTTGGTGAAGCGCTCGAACGAATCAGCCGTTGGCGGCCATGCCCTGTCGAAGCTGCGCCAGATACGGTTCCATGTACTCGAGGGCTTCACTGCGATGTTGCAGCACTCGATGGGCGTATCCCGGGGAGTGAATCTGAAACAGCACCTTGATGGCCCCCCGCACCATGGCCGAGAGAATGACCAGCGCGACGGTGAACAACAGGGCATTGTGACGCTCTTTGCTCGCACGAGCATAGGCACCAAATGCCTTGAGTTCCTTCCAGTCGAGGCGTGTCGACTGCGTCAGATCGACCTCGAGACAGAACGGCTCACCTCGATCGAGCGCTGCGTCCAAGCCAGTGGTGATGCCGACCACAGACGCCTGATCGAACACTGGTGGTCCTCTCAGGACGACATGTGGCCATGCACTGTCATCGACATAAACCCAAGGTTGTGTCCCCCGCGACACCTTTTTCACCATATCAGGTTTCGCCTGACCATAGTGCATTGAAGCCGTCGCCAATTCGGTCCGGGTCGGTGACACAGGGCCCACACCTACGCGGGGGTACGCGGTGCTACTCGGCCAGCTCCCACGGCATGTAGCGAAGGGTCAGCATGACGGCGAGAGAGGCCTCCATCGTGACCGGGTCGAAGCCCTCGGTGATCCATGCCCGTTCGGGACGACCCATCACCATCGCCACCTTGGCCGTCTCGCCTTCACGCAGCTGCACCACGGGCACGGGCAGCAGTCGCTCGACGCGTTGGAAGTGCGTCACCCGCGTGAGTACCTCGATGCTGAACTCTTCGTCGCCGCCCGTCTGCTTCAGCGCTCCGACAAAGTTCCCGGACAATGCGGCGCGGGTACTGAAGTTCCACGGAGGCAGGCCGCGGGACTTGGCCACGCAGTCGAGTGAGATCTCGTCCCCGTTCTCATCGAGCACCGCCCGGTAGTCGCCCGCGTTCGAGGCCCGTCGCTGCATCGTGCACGAGGTGGTCCAGCTGCGCTCGGTGGGCGCATCGAAGATCAATCCCGCGCGATGCTGCGTCACCGGACGAGGGACGTCTTCGCGCGCGAGCGGACCGTCGGGATCGGGCGCCTCCGTGCGCACACCGACGTCGTGGATCTCGTAGGGCCCGAGGGCGAAGCCTCCCTTGCGGCGCTCTCGCGTCAGCTCGGTGCCCTGCTCGACCAGCGTGGGATCGACGACCTTGAGCGCGGGCCGCTGCGTGAGCGCGCATCCGAGGCTCGTGACGAGCGCCCCGACCATGAGGCCACGGGCCGAGATGCCCTGCGAACGCCGGTTCATGGGCGCACGATAGCGCACCGACAAGACGAGACATCCCCTACGCGACGGTCCGACGATGGACGGCCCCGAGGCGGCGCCAACCAGTCGCGATCGCGCCGCGAAGAGATTCACCCCTCTCCCGCCGTGACGCGAAGAATGGCTACACCCAACCAGCGGGCGTCGCCTCCGTGGACCGAGCCTCGCCTGCCGTCGCGTTGGGGGATGCTCGAACGAACACCATGCCCGTGCCCTGTTTCACCTGTGTGAGACAGGCCGTGAGGGTCCGGCCCCCCCAAAGCGGCCCTCGCGCAGGCGAATGTACGGGATCGAGCGAGGTCCGAAACCCAACCGGGGATCGCCGGGTCAACTCTCATGAGTGCTGAAGCCCCATCGGGTGGGCATCAGGTCGCGAAACCCCGGCGCTGCCCTTCAGTCGGGGTTTCGCGGCTCTTTTGGTTGGCCGGCGAGGACTCGTCACCCGGGCGCATCGACGGGCCGGCAGCACGGCTGCCCTACGCCGCCCGACGGCGCTTGCAGGTCGCCGATTGCGGGCCATGATCGCCCGCGAGCGCTTCGCCGAACATGCCTCGAATTCGCAGTGCCTTGTTGCCGCTCGTGGTCGTGGCCGCGGGTGTTTCGATCGCGGGTTTCCTCGTCGCCAGCCGCCCCCAAGCCGAGCAGCGAGAACCCGAAGATCCGGTGACCTTCGTCCGCACGAAGGTGGCCCGGCCCGGACCGCACCAGGTCTCGATCGCGGTCATGGGGGTGGTTCGAGCCGAGCGCGAGGTCACCCTGCAGGCCGAGGTCGCGGGGCGGGTCGTGCAGCACTCCGATCGGCTCGTCGACGGCGGGCTCGTCGATGGCGGCGACCTGCTCGTCAAGCTCGACGCGCGCGACTACAGCTCGGCCGTCGACATGTCCAAGGCCGACCTGGCTCAGGCGCGGCTGCAGGTGCGCGAAGAAAAGGTGCAGCGCCAAGTCGCCGAGGCAGAGTGGCGCGACGCCCCCGACGATTTTTCCGATGACGCCCGGGCCTACGTCATGCGCGAGCCTCATCTCGACGCGGCCCGGGCCGCCGTCAGCTCCGCCCGCAGCCGCATCGACAAGGCCAAGCGCGACGTCGGCAAGACGGTGATCCGTGCCCCCTTCGATGCGGTGGTCGTCAGCGAGAACGTGGAGATCGGGCAGCTCGTAGGTCCGCAAGCGCCCGTCGCCCGCCTCGCCGGGGTCGACCGGTTCTGGATTCAGGCCTCCATTCCCGTCTCTCAGCTCAAGCACCTCGAGATTCCCCGGGTCAGCACCGACCAGGCCAAGGGCTCCTCGGCCACCATCATCGATCGCGCGGCGGGGGAGCTCGACCGCGAGGGCTACCTGCTGCGCCTGCTGCCCAAGGTCGAAGAGCGCGGGCGCATGGCGCAGATCATCATCGCCGTCGACGACCCCATGGGCCTACGCAAGCCGCTGGGCGAGCGCCCCACCCCGCTTTTGGTCGGGACCTACGTCGAGAGCCAGATCGCGGGCAAGACCCTGCCCCGCGTCGTGTCCGTGCCGCGCCGTGCGATGTACGACGACACCCACGTCTGGGTCGTCGACGGCGAAAGCCGCCTGCGCTCCCGCGAGGTCGAGGTCGTGTGGCGCGAGCGAGGCCAGGTCTTCGTGAGCGACGGCCTGACCGAAGGCGAGCGCTACGTCGTCAGCGGCCTGCCGCTCGCCACCGAAGGCATGCCCGTCGAGCTCGAAGAAGAGACCGCGCCCGGCTCGAAGTCCGAACAACCTCCGCCCCCCGAGAGCCCCTAGTCACCAGAGCGTGCCCGTGGCCGTGCCCGAACAACAGCTCGAGCCCAAAGACCGCAAGGGCGTGGTCTCGTGGTTCACCCGCAACCCGGTCGCCGCCAACCTGCTGATGTTGGCGCTGCTGCTCGGCGGGATCATGGTCGGCATGGGAGTCAAGCAGGAGGTCTTCCCCGACTTCAAGCTCGACATGGTCTCCATCTCGGTGCCCTATCCCGGGGCCAGCCCCTCCGAGGTC
Source organism: Myxococcota bacterium (assembly GCA_039028615.1). Lineage (GTDB taxonomy): Bacteria > Myxococcota_A > Polyangia > Nannocystales > Nannocystaceae > Paraliomyxa. Next base: position 127,592 of record JBCCHT010000017.1, read on the forward strand.
GAAAAGGGGATCATCGTGGCCATCGAGGAAGCGGTGCGCAACCTCGATGGCGTCGACCGGGTGACCTCCTCTGCGCAAGAAGGGGGCGGGCGCGTCTACGTCAGCCTCGAGCTGGAGGCCGACGCCAACAAGCTGCTGGCCGACGTCAAGAACGCGGTCGATCGGCTCACCTCCTTGCCCGAGGAATCCGAGCGCCCCACCGTCTCGCTCGTCACCAATCGGGTCGAGGTCATCTCGCTCATCCTCTATGGCGACCAGGACGAGGCCTTGCTGCGCTCGCTCGCCGAGTGGACCCGCGACGAGCTGCTCCTCGATCCGCTGGTGACCCAGGCCGAGCTGATGGGCGCGCCGCCGCACGAGACCTCCGTCGAGGTGCCGCTGGCCAAGCTGCGCGAGCACGGGCTCACCCTCGAGCAGGTCGCCGCCACCATCGGGGCCTCGGCCATCGAGCTGCCCGGCGGCGCCATCAAGACCGACGCGGGCGAGGTCCTGCTGCGCACCGCCGAGCGACGGCAGCGCGGGGTCGAGTACGCCGAGCTGCCCGTCGTCACCAGTCCCACCGGCACTCAGGTCTCGCTCGGCGACATCGCGTCCGTGCGCGAGACCTTCGCCGACACCGAGCAGGCCGCCTACTACGATGGCAAGCCCGCGATCATGCTCAAGGTCTATCGCTCTGGCGATCAGACCCCGATCGAGGTCGCCGACGCGGTCAAGAAGCAGGTCGAGCGCATCGAGGCCCGCCTGCCCGAGGGGGTGCACGTCGCCATCTGGGCCGACTGGTCGCAGATCTACGTCGAGCGCATCGACCTTTTGATGCGCAACGCGTACATCGGCCTCGCCCTCGTGCTGCTCGTGCTCGGGCTCTTCCTCGAGCTGCGGCTGGCCTTCTGGGTCACCATGGGCATCCCCGTGTCCTTCCTGGGCTCGCTGCTGCTCATGCCGGCCATGGACGTCAGCGTGAACATGCTGTCGCTGTTCGCGTTCATCGTCACCCTGGGCATGGTGGTCGACGACGCCATCGTGGTGGGCGAGAGCATCTACGAGGCCCGACAGCGGGGAGAGCCGCGCCTGCGAGGTGCCATCCGCGGCGCCCGGCAAGTCGCCATTCCCGTGTGCTTTTCGATCGCGACCTCCGTCGTCGCGTTCATGCCCATGCTCTTCGTGCCCGGCTTCTCGGGCAAGTTCTACCGGGTGATCCCCAGCATCGTGATCTCGGTGCTGGTCATCTCGCTCGTCGAGTCGCTGTGGGTCCTGCCCGCGCACCTCGCCGCGCTCAAAGACCCGAAGAAAGAGGGCTTCTACGCCGCGCTGCACCACCAGCAACAGAAGGTCAGCCGCGCCCTCGAGCGCTTCGTTCGCAACATCTACGCCCCCGTGCTGAAGGTCGCGCTGCGACGACGCTACCTGTCGCTGGCGATCGGCGTCGCCATCTTGATCGCCACCGTGGGCTGGGTCGCGGGCGGGCGCATCATGTTCCGCTTCATGCCCGAGATCGACGGCGAGCTGGTGGTGAGCGGCATCGAGATGCCCTACGGCACCGCCCCCGCCGAGACCGAACGCGTGCGCCGCTACGTGATGCAGGCCGCAATGAAGGTCGTCGCCGAGACCGGCGAAGAAGGGATCGTGCGCGGTCGCTTCAGCCAGCTCGGCACCCCCTTGCCCGGCGATCCGGGCGTGGCCAACCGCGCCGTGGTCGGGGGCCATATCGCCAACGTGCAGGTCTTCCTCGTGCCTTCCGCCGAGCGCACGATCTCCGCCTCCGAGTTCCTCTCCCGCTGGCGCAAGGAGGTCGGTCGGGTCGCGGGCGTCGACAGCATGCGCTTTTCGCTGGCCATGGGCCCCAGCCCCGGCGCGCCCATCAACGTCGAGCTCAAGCACACCGACATGGACGTGCTCGAGGAGGCCGCGGCCGAGCTCGCCGAGACGCTCACCACCTACCCGAGCACCTGGGACATCAACGACGGGTTCTCGCAGGGCAAGCCTCAGCTCGACCTCACCATGACCAACAAGGCCTCCGTGCTCGGCCTGAGCGCGGGGGATGTCGCCCGCCAGGTGCGGGCCGCCTTCTACGGCGCCGAGGCCCTGCGCCAGCAGATCGGCCGCAACGAGGTGCGGGTGGTCGTACGCCTGCCCGAGGACGAGCGCCGCTACGTCCACGACTTCGAGAACCTGCTCATTCGCACGCCCACGGGGGGAGAGGTGCCCCTGCGCGAGGTCGCCGAGATCCGCCGCGGGCGAAGCTGGCCGGTCATCAACCGGGCCGAGGGTCAGCGCTTCGTCGAGGTCACCGCCGACGTGCGCATGGGCGAGGCCGATCCCAACGCGATCTTGGCCTCGCTCGAGGCCGAGCACATTCCACCGTTGCTCGCGAAGTACCCCGGGCTTCAGTACGAGTTCGGAGGCTCGCAGCGCGAGCAGGCCAAGGCCATGGGTGCGCTCGGGGCCGGCGGTCAGCTGGCGATCATCGCCATCTTTGCTCTGCTCGCGATCCCCTTCCGCAGCTACACGCAGCCCATCATCGTCATGGCCGCCATCCCCTTCGGGCTCGTCGGCGCGATCATGGGCCACGTGATCATGGGCTTCGACCTCAGCATGATCAGCGTCATGGGCATCATCGCCCTGTCCGGCGTCGTGGTGAACGACTCGCTCGTGCTGATCGACGCCGCCAACGTCTACCGACGAGAGGGGCGGTCGATCTTCGAGGCCATCCACGCCGCCGGGATCCGCCGTTTCCGCCCCATCATCCTGACCTCGCTGACCACCTTCTTGGGCCTCATGCCCATGATCACCGAGACCTCGGCCCAGGCTCAGTTCCTGATCCCCATGGCAGTGAGCCTCGGCTTCGGGGTCTTGTTCGCGACCTTCATCATCTTGCTGCTGGTGCCCGCGTACTACTTGATCCTGCACGACATCCTCGCGGCGCTCGGTCGCGACGAGCCCGTCGTGCTGCCGCCGTCGGATGGGGAGGGTGGGCAGAGCATCGAGCCGCGGACCGGCATGACCGTGCCCGCGCCCGCCGAGTGACACGGTGGGTCAGCGGTCGAGCGACGCGCGAAGGTCTGCGACCGCCGCCTCGATCTCGGGCTTCAACCGCTCGGGAAATGCGACCGACTTCGTCTGAATCAGCGCATCGGGGCGCGGCCCGACCGACAGCTCGATCTCGAGCTTTAGCCCGTCGACACGAATCCCCGCGAGCTGGCTATAGAACTCGGTGAACGCGTGGTGGTTCTTGCCGATGAACAGCCCCGACTTCGCCAGGAGCAGTTCCCGGCCCTCGTCGTCGGTCCAGCGGGTATAGATGGACGAAGGGTCGGCGACGGCCGCCTCCCAGGCTTCATGCTGAATGCGACGATTGAGGACGATGACCTGGCGCAGGCACAGCCCGCCCGTCAGCACGCCCGTCACTACGAAGGACCACGCGAGCAGCTGGTCGGGGTCCGGCGCGGCCGCGAGCATGAAGATGCCGCCGAACGCGAGCCCGAAGCCGACGATCATGGCCATCGCGTAGAGCAGGAGCCTCCCCAGCACGACGAGGAGTGTACCTCGGGTGGGCGGGGAGTCAGCCGACCACGCCGAAGCGCAGGTCGATCGCACGACGCCGATAGCCGAAGATCCGCCGCAGCGTCTTCGCGACGAACATCCAGTTCGCCACACGCCCCAGCAGCCCCAGCGGCGGCGCGTACCAGACCCGATCGACCATCAGCGTGCGGTCGCCGTCGGCCTCGAAGCGGTGCTCGTGGTACCAGCAGCGATAGGGCCCGCGCAGCTGGGCGTCGACGAAGCGCTGCCCTTGCTCCCAGACCTCGATGTTGGTCAGCCACCCCATCGGCACGGGGCCCAGGCGAATCTGGTAGGCGATCTGGGTGCCCGCGGCCATGTCGAGCTTGCCGGGGGTCTGGATCTCGAAGCCGAGCCCGGACGGGGTCATGACGCCGAGGTTCTCGGCGCGGCAGAACAGCTCGAAGACCTCGGCCAGCGGGGCACCGATCAGCGTGCGCTGCTCGAGCAGGTAGCGAGGTCGCCGACGGCTCAGGTAGTCCGACTGCGGAACATCGACGGCGGGACCGATCTGCACGTGGGCATGGCCCCGGTCGACGGCATCCGCGAGCATCGCGTCGAGCTGGGAGAAACGAAAAGAGAAGCCGAGTTCTTCCAGACGGCGCGGCACCACGCGCTGGCTGGCGAGCACGATCGCCGCCGCATCGCCCAACGCCAGGCGCAGCGCGAAACCGGGGACCTTCAGCAGCATCGGCCGACCCAGCGCCCGCGCCAGCGCCTTGGAAAAATCGCGATTGGAGACCGCGCAGGGACTCACCGCGTTGATCGCCCCTTCGTAGCGCTCGTCGGTCAGCGCCTGCACGACGAGCTCGACCAGATCCCGCAGGTGAATGAGGGGCATGAACTGGCGCCCCGAGCCGATCGCCGCCCCCAGGCCCGCGGCGAACGAGGGGCGCATCGTCGCCAACGCACCGCCTTCACCGTCGAGCACGACTCCGATCCGCAGGGTGCACAACCGAACCCCGTGCTCTCGCGCGCCTTCGGCTGCGCCTTCCCACTCGCGGCACAGCTGTGCCAGGTAGCCTTCGCCGGGCGCCGAGTCCTCGTCGAGCACCTCGTCGCCGCGATCGCCATACCAGCCCACCGCGCTGCCCGAGACCAGCACCCGAGGTTTCGAACTGGCGCTCGCCATGGCGTCCACCAGGCGCTGCGTCACCCCCACTCGGCTGCTGCGCATGGCCTGGCGATGATTCGCCGTCCAGCGTTTGGCCACGGGCGCACCCGCGAGGTTGACCACCGCGTCGACCTGCTCCATCGCGCGGGCCAGGCCCGCGTCGCCCTCGTCGGTGGGCAAAAGCTCGACCTGAGCCCCCAGCGTGCCCGCAGCCGCGACCGGATTCCGAACCCACGCCACCACCTGGTGACCGTCGCGTTGCAGTCGCAGCGTCAGCGCACGACCGACCAGGCCCGTTGCTCCGGTGATCAAGATCTTCATGGCTCGCGTTGCCCTCGTCCAGGTGCCTACCACGGAACCCCGACCGAACAACCAACCCCGCGCTGCGAGGGCTCAGCGGGGGTCTAGCCCCCGCCTCGCCCGTGGCCGCGTCAACGCAGCTCGCGGCTCGATTTGCCGAGCAAGCGGCGCGCGATGATGAGCTGCTGGATCTGCTGCGTCCCCTCGAAGATGTCGAGGATCTTCGAGTCCCGCGCCCACTTCTCGAGCAGCTCGTCCTCCGAGTACCCGAGCGCCCCGCACAACGAGACGCACTGCAGCGTGACCTCGTTGGCCATGCGCCCGGCCTTGGCTTTGGCCATGGAGGCTTGCATGGAGTTGGGCTGGTTGTTGTCGGCCATCCACGCCGCCTTGAGGGTCAGCAGCCAGGCGGCCTCGAGCTCGGCTTCGAGTCGTTGCAGCTCGGCCTCGGTGGCGTCGAGCTGCCAACGCGGGCGACGCCAGCGGGGCTCCATGCGCAGCAGCTCGCGAGTGCGATCGAGGGCGGCCCGAGCAACGCCCGCGGCCATGGCTGCGACCACGGGACGGGTGTTGTCGAAGGTCTGCATGACCCCGGCAAAGCCCTTGCGGGTCTGGATCTCCTCGGAGCCGAGGATGTTGGTCCGCGGCACTCGGCAGTCGGTGAAGTGAATCGTGGCGGTGTCGGAGGCCCGAATGCCGAGCTTGTGATCGAGGCGCACGACATCGAAGCCGGGACGGCCGCGCTCGACGACGAAGCTCTTGATGGCCGCCCGACCCTGGTCGCGATCGATGGTGGCCCACACGACGACGAGGTCGGCCCGCTCGCCGCAGGTGACGAAGATCTTCTCGCCGTTGATGACCCACTCGTCGGTGGCCTCGTCGAGCCGCGCAGTGGTGCGAATGGCGGCGGAATCCGATCCGGTGCTGGGCTCGGTGATGGCCATGGCCGCCCACTTGCCGTCGAAGCGCTCTTTTTGCTCGGGGGTGGCCACGGCCGCGATGGCGGCGTTGCCCAGGCCCTGGCCGGGAATGGTGAGGAGCAGGCCGAGGTCGCCCCAGCACAGGGCCTCGACGTTGAGGACGGCCGCCATGTTCTTGCCGTTGCGGACGCCCTTGCGCTCGCTCTTCTCGCGCTTGATCTCGGTGGCCCCGATGGAGCTACCACCCTTGGCCATGCCGTCGACGATGGCGCGTAGAGAGTCGAGCTCGACGGGATAGTCGTGCTCGGCGCGGTCGTACTTGCGAGAGATGGGGCGAAACATGCCCTGGGCGACGTCGCGGGCCATGGTGGCCACGCCGCGCAGGCGACGGGGAATCTCCAGGGAAATCATGCGACGAGGCCTCCGGAAAGAATGGAAACGGCGCGGAGCTGTCGGTACCAGCGCTCGACGGGATGGTCGCGGACGAAGCCGTGACCGCCGAGCAGCTGCACGCCGTTGCTGCCGACCTTCATGCCGTGATCGCTGCACAGGATGTGGGCGAGCTTGACCTCGCGATGGAAGTCGAGCCCCCGCTCGGCTCGGGCCGCGGCTCGCCAGGTGGTGAGCCGCATGCCGTCGACCTCGGTGGCCATGTCCGCGATCATGAACGCCACCGCTTGCTTGTGGGAGATCGGCTCGCCGAAGGCCTCCCGCTCGTTGCAGTACTCGATGACGTAGTCGACCACCGACTGAGCCGTGCCGACCGCCAAGGCACAGACGCCGAGCTTGGCCAGGTCGAGCAAGCGCGCGTGGTCGTACTCGGGCGAGACGCGGGTGGAGCCGTCGAGCATGACGCCGTCGAACTCCAGCGTGCCCAGCTGCGCCGAGGCCAAGCCCATGGTGCGAGCGGCGGTGCGGGTGAGGCCCGCTCGTCCGCCGGGGACGACGAAGGCGGTGGGGCCCTCGCCGTCGACGGACGCGGTCACCAGGAACAGATCGGCCGAGGTCGCCATCGGCACCATGACCTTGGTGCCGACCAACCGATAGCCGCCGTCGACCTTGGTGGCGCGGGTCTGAGGATGCGAGGGGTTGGACCGCGGCCCCTGCTCGTCGATGGCCAGCGCGGCGACGGGAGCGTCTTCCTCCGCCATCGCGGCGAGGTAGCGGTTTTGCTGGTCGACGGTGCCGAAGTCGGTGAGCGCGGCCGCGAAACCGCGACCAGACAGCGCCGCCAGGGCCAGCCCCATGTCGCCCCAGGCCAGGTCTTCGGCCATCAGCACGCTCGAGAGGATCTCGCGGTGCTCGGCCGTGCCGCCGAGAGACTCGGGAATGACGTCGACGGTGAGCCCCAGCTCACCCGCGGCCTCGAGCACCTCGGCGCCGCGCTCGGGATGCATGTCGGCATCGTGCGCGGCGGGCCGTACCGACTCTCGCGCGAAGCGACGCAGGACGTCGCGCATCATCTGCTGGTCTTCGGTGGGGGTCAGGTCGAAGGCGTCGGAGGGCTTGCCCTCGCGCGGCTTCAGCTTCGACCGCTTGCGAAGCTCACCCAGCGGAGCGAAGGCGCGACCGGCAGACTTGCCCGTGCGCACCGCCTCGCTCGCCGCCCGGTGGAGCAAGCGCTCGGCGATGGGTCGCAGGCCGTTGCGATCGGCGAACTCGGACCCGGCAAAGCGGGTGAGCGCAGCCAAGAATGGACGGGTGGATAATCGGCGCGACAACGAGCGCAGGCTATCACGTGCCGCGCACGCAACTCGCCGCCGGGCGCCTCGCCCGCGGCGACTCTCGGCCGGCTACGGGAGCAGGCTCAGGCTACCCCGAGGGGACTCCTTCGCCTTGTCGAGATCGGCCTTGGGCTGCACCGCCGCCCCCGTGTTGATCCGCAGACCCCCGCGGTCCTTGGGCATCGGCTTGGCATCCGAGGGAATGGCGCTGGGTACGGTCCCCATCGGACTGCCGGGCTTGGGCCCGGGCTTCGTGGGCGAGCCCGCCTTCTTCATCTCGATGACGTACTTGGTCTCCGACAGCGGCAGCTCGACGGCCTTGGCCTCGGAGTTCTCGAAGCCCGCCTTGGTCGCCCACACGCGCACCGACGTGGCGCCGTCCTTGATGGCGAGGGAGAACTGACCGTCGCCGTCCGTGGTCCGCTTGACGACGCGATCGGGCAGGTCGAAGGTGACCTCGGCCCCCTGGATCGACTTGGTGACGTCGCCTTGCAGGTGCACCCGACCGTTGAAGACGTAGACCTCCGGCTCGGTGGGTCCGGCGTGGCAGTCCTCGCCGACGATGCCGTCGACCGCCACGAAGTGCACGACGAGGAAGATACCCGCGACGCCCGCGGCCGCGATCTCACCCAGCGCCTTGAACTTGAGCCGCACGTCGATCTGCAGACCGCCGACGACGCCCCACAGAAGGAGTGCGGCCCCCAGGGCGAGCACGACCGCGAGCACATGGCCCTCGGTCCGGTCGACGCAATCCTGAGCAAAGGACAGCGACAGCACAGTGATGAGCATCGCCCCCCCGATGCCACAACCGATCCAGCGGGTGATCATGCGGGTCTTCGCCGTGGATGGATCGTTCGTCGAATCGGACATGGCGGGTACTGAGGCGACTATAGCGCTGCGGTGGGCCCCAATGCACATAAGTGACAACGGCCATCGAGCCGGGCACCACCATGACGGTGGGCGCCCCGACCGGCGTTTTGCGGCGTCTCGCGTGTATCCGTGGCGATGCGACGCCATTGGGACAGTGGCCCATCGGCACCTCTTTTCGTGGCGACTCGAGTGCTAGCAAGTTCGTATGTCCAAGGCCAAATCCGACGACCATGCGGAGTTCATCGAGCGCTTCTAACGGGAGGTGTGGACCGAGGGGCGCAGAGAATCGCTCATCGCCCTGACCCCGAAGGATGCCGTCCTCCACAACCTGGGACCGGAGCCGATCGTGGGGCCCGACGGCGCGGTCGCGTTTTGGGAGGCGGTGAACGGCGCCTTCGAGAAGTTCGAATTCGAGCTGCACGAGTCGATGTCCGAGGGCGACCAGGTCATGGCCCGCGGCACGCTGAGCTATCGGCATCGCGCCAGCGGTCGGCCGATCCACATGCACGGCTTCCTGTCGATTCGCTTCCGCGACGGCCTGGTCGCCGAGCTGTGGCAGTCGTGGGATCTGCTCGGCGTGATGATCCAAGCCGGCGCCGCCGAGCCCGACGCCTTCGCGGCGATGCTCGCCGCGGGCACGCCGTCCTAACCAAAAAACGTGCCACGACACGAAGTCGTGGCACGGAGCGCGTCGTTCGCTGTGCGCTCTGTCCTCAGGCCGGCGGAATACAGGCGTAGTCGATGTCGAGGGCGGAGGCGATGTGGGCTTGTTCGCAGGTCATCGAGCACAGCTCGATGGAGGTGAAGGGTGCGGCCTCTTCGATGTAGCGCCAGCCGATGCCGTCGGGGCCACACTCGTCGACCCGCGCCACTTCGTCCTCGCCCACGCGCACCGTCAGCTGGCCCTCGAACTCGGCGTCCTGGCCGAGGTTGATGGTGCAGCTGAGCTCGTCGGCGATGCCCTCGAGCGCGACCAGGAGCGTCTCCTCGTCGCTGGTATTGTAGAAGGCCTCGTCGCCGCCCTGGGGCACCCCGCCCGCGAGCGCGATCTCGTTGAGGCGCTCGTAGGGGTTGTCGGCGGGGAAGCTGCCGACCTGGTCGAGGATGTCGACCCCGATGACGTAGGTGGGCACGCCGTCGGCCGCCGCCATCGCCACCATCGGCTCGAGACCCGAGTCGTACTGGATGAACACCTCGTTGCCCGTGGTGCCGTCGAGGCAGTTGGCCGCGCCGTCGGTGACCAGCACCACCGCCTGGGGACGACCATCGGCGACCGCCTCGAGGTGATCGAGCACGACCGACAGCCCCGCGCTGGCCGGCGTGCCCCCGAACAAGTCGAAGGTGTCCGCGGCCGGCAGCGCACCGACGATGGCATCCGCGTTCATCGGACCCACCGGGCTGTTGACCTCGGCATCGACGAAGCACGCCGTGCCCGAGCCGTTGTCGGTGAGCGTGTCCGAGGGGAACAGCATCATGCCCCACTCGATGCCGTCCTCGATGTCGTGGGTCAGCGTGTCGACGACGCTGTGGAGGCTGTTCCAGCGGGTCACCGCCGGGGTCACCGGGTCGGCGTCGTGATCCCACGAGTTGTCGACCATGCTGAACGACTTGTCGAGCAACAGGACCACCTGGGGCTGCTCGACCTGGAGCTGGAGGCTCTCGACCTCGCAGGGCGGCGGCCCGTCGTCGCCCGCCGGCTCACCGCTGCTGTCACCGTCGTCGTCACCGGGGTCGTCCCCCGTGGGATCGTCCCCGCTGGTCGAATCGACCGTGCCGTCATCGGAGCCCGAATCCGCCCCCGGGTCATCGGGGTCATCCGCGGTATCGGGGTCGTCGGGCTCACCCGTGCTGCCGGGCAGGTGGATCCCGGGATCCTCCTCCATGACCCCGTCGACGGTGATGTCGGTACAGGCCGTCGCCAGCAGGCTCAGGCTGGCGATCAGGGACACCGTCAGGGTTCGGCTGGCGGGGGGGAACACCATCACGGCCTTAGATTAGCTCGCTGTTTTTATGTAAGCCAACAAACTTTTCATAATGTTTAACCTGATTTGGTTACATGTTGACGGTCGATTAATACTCACGCGGTTTCGTTTTAGAACTAAAGTTGGATATCGGGGTGCACCTGCTGGTTACAGGGACGCAGGGTCTGCGCAGACCGGATGACCAGCCTTCGACTCGATGGTCGATCCACCCGCGAACCGACGACCCGGGAGGGGCTCCGATGCGCCGTTTCGAGAGCGCCCCGTGGCCCGGGAGGTCGGTGTACCCGACGGTGCGACACAACATGTTCGCGCTTCGCCCGGAACCTCCGCGCCTCGCGGTAGTCTAGACCGGCAACCCCCCGTGACAGCCACGGCCAGCGACGAGCGACCCCTGACGATGGAAGCAGCGGACGACCCTGCCGCTCCGCGTCAGGCCCCCACCCCGGCCGAAGAGCGGCAGCACGCCGACCTTCGAGATCGGCGCTTGGTTCGGCGCCTGCGACAAGGGGACGAGCGCGCGTTCGAAGAGCTCGTGCGTCTTTATCAGCACCGGATCTTCGGGCTGATGCTGCGCATGATCGGCAACCGCCAAGAAGCCGAAGATCTCGCGCAAGAGGTCTTCATCACCGTGCATCGGGCCATCGGGCAGTACCGCGGCGAAGGTCGCTTCTATACCTGGCTGTACCGCATCGCGAGCAACACCTGTAAGAACCGCATCAAGTACCTGCGCGGTCGCAACTTCCACCGCAGCGTGCCGGTCGAGGACACCCCCGAGGCCCACGACCCCGGCGACGGTGGTCCCGCCGTGCGCCTCCAAGGGCAAATCGCGGGGCCCGAGGCCATGACCGAGGGCGCACGATTGCAGTCCGCCATTCAGCGCGAGCTCGGGCAACTCGACCCCGAGCACCGCCTGCTCATCATCCTCCGCGACATCCAGGGCCTGTCCTACCAAGAGATCCTCAACATCACCGGGCTTCAGGAGGGCACGCTCAAGTCGCGCCTGCACCGCGCCCGCGTCGCCCTCAAAGACCGCCTGAGCAACTATCTGGAGTAAGGGCCTCCCAAACCCACCAAAAAGGGTGCCAACCCAGCCCGTCCACACTACTCTCGAGGAGTACCCGCCATGCCTTCCACTCAGGACACCAGCGCAGAGCTGATGACCGCCTACCTCGACGCCGAGCTCGGCGACGAGGATGCCGCGGCCTTCGAGGAAGCGCTGGAGCACGATCCCGAGACGAAGTCGGAGCTCGAGCAGCTGCGCCGGGTCATGTCGCTGGTCTCGACCCTCCCCGACGTCGAGGCCCCGCCCGACTTCTACGACAAGGTCAGCAAGCGCATCCGCAAGCGCCAGCGCTTCGCCCTCGACAACAACGCGTGGATCTTGATCTCGCTGCCCTTCCAGGTGCTCAGCATCATCGTGATCCTCACCGTCGCGGGGCTGTACATGATGGCGGAGCTCGAGAACAAACCGCAGAGCTTCGAGCGCGAGGCCATTCCGGGCACCATGCCCGATGGCAAGGCCGGGCCCGGCCCCGCACCGGTTCAGCCGTAGCCGTCAAGCGCGGGGCTACGACGCCCCGAGCCCGAACCGCTTCTTCACGCACTCGATCGCCTCGCTGCGATCCGCGGGGACCCACTTGCGCCTCGACCCCTCGATGGCCAGGCGTCCCCGCGAGCACATCGGGGAGAAGGCAAAGTCGATGTCGTCGAGGTCCCGCTCGGTTCGCAGCACCCGCAGCGAGACCGACTCGAGCACCATCCCGGTGTCATCGACCCGAAAGCGAGCGATGGCCACGGGCGAGCCCGCGTCGCAGCTGCATCCGAACGACTCCCGCCACCCGCAGATCGTCAGCGTGTCGGGCGGTAGGGGATGTCGAAGGCGCACGAAGTACCCGCGGTCCTCGTCGACCTCGCGCCAGCTCGTCGAGGTCTCGATGCGGGTGCCGACCTCCAAGGTGCCACCGTGCCACCTCGGGCCGAGCACGCTGGTGACGTAGTCGTGGTGGCTCAACATCGTCCTGAGGGTTCGCGTCCGCGTGACACCGCAGTGTTCGCATCGCATGGGACCCCACAGGTCGGTCCAGGGCGAGGGTGGCCCGAGCCCACCCCCCTCGAAGCCCTCGAAGACCTCCGCCAGGGCTTCACGCAGCCGCCCCGCCCGCTGCTCGGGTGTGAGGGCAGCCAGTTCCTCTGCCGACGCAAACATGCCCGCGAGATCGGCGAGGTCGACATGCGCCCCGACGTCGTCTTCGAGCGCGTCGTACAGATCGATCGACTCGAGGGTCGCGCTCGGGCCCGCATCGTCGATGGCAAAGCGCAGCACGATCACCAGTGGCCGCCCGCAGGGGCACACACGCATGTCGTCGAGATCGACGAGTAACGCCAGCCGCCCCGGCGGCGACGGTTCCTGCACCCGCCACCAGTCGTAGTCCCACGACGGCTCGGCCAGGATCGTCGAGGGGGGAAAGCTCAGGGGCTGCTCGACCCCCACCGCGAAGCGACGACCATAGAGCCCCCCGAAGTCGGGATCGAAGACCTTGGTCTGCCCGAGCAAGAAAATGAAATCACCGCACGCGGGACATTGAACTTTACCCGCGTAGGTATCGTAGGCACCCATCGCTTCGACCGATGCTCGACTGTAGCAGGTCCAGGTGAGACTCGAACCCGTCCGCCACGGGTCCCGTCGCCCGCATCGAGGTCCGAGGTCGAAGGCATGGAAAGATCCGCAGTTCGACTCGCTCGTCAGCGTGGTCGCGGCGATCGAAACCCGGCTTCCATGGCCCCGACGGCTGCGCGGGCGAAACGGCAGGCTAGACTGTGTAAGCCGCGGCGAGCTGCCGCGTCCGAACCCCCATGAGTCTGGTCCCCGCGCTCCTCGGTACCCTGGCCTCGGTCGGGGCGCCCGTGGTCGAGGTGGGCGATCACGACCCCCCGCAGCCGATCGAGCTGCGCTGGGACGCGCCCTCGAGCTGCCCCTCGTCCGATGCGGTCCGCGACGAGATCGCGACCCTGCTGGCCCGCAGTCGCAACCAAGGTGAGGCCGTGCGCGCGGAGGCCACGGTCGTCCCCGACGGCGAGGCGTTTCGGCTCCGGCTCAGCGTCGTGACCCGCTCGGGGCGGGACGAGCGGAGCATTCGCGATCCGAGCTGCGAGCCGCTCGCTCATGCCACGGCGCTGGTGGTGGCGACGCTGATGGATCCCATCGCGGTCTCGAACCACATCGAGGCGCTCACGCCCGCCGACACTCTCCCTCGCGAGCCTCCCCCGTCCTCGCTCCCGGAGCCTCCCTCGACACCGCCGTCGAGCACCGAGACCCCGCCGCCGCGGGTGACCGCCAGTGACCGACGCGACGACGCACCCGCGCCGAGCCCCTCTCCTCGGACCGGCGTCCGCCCCTCGCTGCGACTCGAGGGCTTCGTCGGCGCGGCGATCGTGCCCCCGGTCGACGGAGGGCTCGCCTTCGCGGTGGGCATGACCCGGCCGCAGCTCCGTCTCGAGCTCGGCGCGGCCTATGCCGTGCCACAGTCTCGTGCGCACCCGGTGCTGGCCGATGTGGGCCTGCAACTCCAAGCCTTCTCGGGGCAAGCGCGCGGCTGCTGGGTGCCGGCGACGGGGGCGTGGGAGTTCCCGCTGTGCCTGGCGGGTGAAGTGGGAGCGATGGTCGCCCGCGGGCAGGGCTCGGCGGTGCAAAACCCGACCAACGAGCTCAGCCTGCAGCTAGCCGCGTTGGCCGAGGCCCATGTCGCCTGGCGGGCCACCGAGCGTTTTGCGCTGTGGCTGGGTGCGCAGGGGGTGCTGAACCTGGCCCGGCCGAGCTTCACCGTGGGCACGCTGGCGCCGTTCTTCACCGCGCCGGTCGGCGGAGGTCGCGCGAAATTGGGAATCGAGCTGCGTTTTCCGTGAGCGCATCACGAAACTCGGGCGAGGTGGACACTTCACCCAAAGCCCCCGTGCAACGCTCCAGCTTCTATCAGGAGAACTTTTGGTTCGTGTGGTCGTGCCTGCGACGGCTCGGCGTCGCCACGGCCGACCTCGAAGACGCGACCCACGACGCGTTCCTGGTCGCGCATCGCCGCCGGGCCGAGCTCGCGAGCGCATCGAGCCCGCGGGGCTGGCTGTTCGGGGTCGTACGTCGCGTGGCCTCCAATCATCGACGGGGGGTCGGGCGCCACGATCGACGCCTGGCCGCCGTGCGCGACGTGGGCCCCCGCGCCACCCGACCCGAGCGCGACCTCGAGCGCACCGACGCCGCCCGGGTCGTCCGCCGCTTCCTCGATGGGCTCGACGAGCCTCGCCGCAACGTCTTCGTGCTGAGCGAGCTGCAGCAGATGACGGCCAAGGAAGTCGCGCAGCTGCTCGACATCAATCCCAATACCGCGTCCGCGCGGCTGCGATCGGCTCGCAAGGCCTTCGATCGATTCGCCGAGGACGTGCGGACGGAAAACGGCTGGGACGGACGCGCTGCGGTGGCCGAGCTGCAGCAGACGCCACGGCCCTCGCGAGAGGCCCGCAAGAGGGTTGGGAGCGCGCTGGCGGTGAGCCTGGCGTCGGCTCCCGGCCGGGTCGCGGCGCCGGGTCTCGCAGGGTTCGCCAAGGCAGCGGGGCTGGCGTTGGCGCTCGGAGGCGGGGCCGTGGGCATGATCGCGGGCGTCGCTCGGCTCACCCACGAGCCCTCGTCGACCGCGACGGTGCAGCAGCCGACCGCCGACGCCTCGACCCACCCACCATCGACCACGCCGCCCGAGGCCCCCGAATCCGAGGCTCCACCGCCCCCGTCCGACACGATCGGGGGGCTCGCCCACGAGGACACCTGGGCCGAGCCCGCCAGCGACATCTCTGCGCCCGACCAGGTCCCGGCTCGACGAGCCGCTGCCGCCCCCTCGACGACGAAGCCCACGCCCGCGCCCAGCTCGAATGCACCGAAGACCGCCTCACCGAGCACCGCGGCGAGCCTTCAAGCGCAGACCCTGCGGTTCGGCCAGGCCCGCGCCGCCCAATCGCGAGGCAACGCCGCCGCTGCGCTGCGCCTCGCCGCCGACTATCGCGAGCGCTTCCCGGCCGGGGTGTTCCTCACCGAGCTCGAGATCATCGAGATCCGCGCCCACTGCACCCTCGGCGACACACCCCGCGCCCGCGCTCAGCGGGAACGCTTCATGAAGGCACACCCCGGCTCGCCCCACCTGGCGGTCATCGACGAAACTTGTGCCGGCTCGGTCACGAAAACGGGCTCGGGTGGAGACTGAATTTCATCGATGACACGCATGATGATTCGGCCCTCCATCGCCTCCGCCCTCGTCGCCAGTATGTGGCTGACCGGGTGCGTGCTCGAGATCAAGTCCAGCGGTGAGCTCGACGACGACGGTGATACGGGCGCAGTGGACGACACCGAGTTCGAGGCGAGCACCGAGAGCACGGATGGCTCTCCGGGAGGATGCATCGGCGACTGCCCCTCGCCGGCCGAGCCCACGTGGACTCGCGTCGTAGACACCGAGACCGGCTCGGTGTTCTCCTGCGACGTCGAGATCGACCCCATCGGCCGCGTCGCGCTGGCCTGGCGCACGGGGGGCACCGACGCGTACCCCAACGGACGCACCGGGATCGACCTCATCGCCCCCGATGGCTCGCTCCTCGAGAGCACGGTGGTTGAGGGTCAGGTGTTCTCCAAGATCGCCTTCGCCAGCGACGGCACCCTGCGGGCCCGTGGCGCCTCCATCGTGGGCAGCGGCACCGATGGCCAGTGGGCCATGGCGCTGGACGACGCGCTCGATCCCACCTGGCAGATCGACTACGCCGAAGCCGGCGGTTTCGGGCAGTGCGACTTCGGGACGAGCGCGGCCCTGATCGACGCGACCGATCACCTGGTGACCTACAACTACGCGTGCGCCGGAGTCGTCTGCCCGCAGTCCATCGTGCGCCGCCATGCCCCCGACGGGTCCGTGCTCTGGGAAACCAACGTGGGTGGCAACCCCGGGCTCCTCGACACCCCCGTCGCCGTCGGGTCGGATCAGAGCGTCTTCCATGCGGGCACGTACCTGTACGACGACACGAGCGCCACCATCGAGCTGCGCAAGTTCTCCGCCGACGGGCAAGAGCAGTGGACCCTCTACACGGACCATGAGCTGGCCGGGCTTTGGGGTGACGCCGAGGGCGGGGTCTACATGGTGGCGTCGGACTTCAACGGCTTCGCCCAGCTGCAGCACGTCGATGCCGACGGCATCCTGCTGTCGACATCCGATCCCTTGCCGCCCGGCCTCCGCGTGTTCGCCCCCGCGGCCGATGACTCCGGCTTCTTCGTCGCCCACGAAGGCCAGCTGCAGCGCACCAATCTCGATCTGGCTCCGATCTGGTCGGCGCCCATCGAGCCCGGCCAAGGCAGTCTCGACGCGTTCGCGGTCTCCGACGGCGAGGACACCTTCGCCCTCGCCGGCTCGAAGACGGGCGAAGGCAACAACTACTGGCTGACGATGATGGCCACGCCCTAGACGCTATTTGAAACCCCTCGCGTGTCGCGGGTCGTTGCCGGCCTCCAGATTCGGCTCTCCCCGCGCATCATCACGGAGATCATCGAGCCAAAGGCGACCAAGCGTTTCCTGGCCGCGATGGATCTTCCAACCGAGATGCACGAGGTGAGCGTCGCGCGTCCGCCACGAGCGTAGTTCGGAACGGACCCGCGCCTCGAGGGGCAAAGCTGAGCGTGAGTCTGACGCCCTGGGTCAATCGGGGCACCTCGAATTTCCGCGCATTGTTGAACGGAATCAGGCTCGGTGGGGACTCCTGATGCGATGTCCCTCGCGACTTCACCGACCGACCGCACCGCCGCTCCCCTGGACTCTGGCACGCCAGAGCAAAATCTGGCGGGTCTGTTCGGGTATGGCGCGGAAATCGCGTGCTGCGCCGCCGCGATCGTATCGCTATGGGTTTTGTTTCCGAATGCTCGCCACTGGATTGCCCTCCCCGTCGGGCACCTGGTCATGAGCTGCGGGCGAGCGTTCATGAACGGATCTCAAAATCAGATCCGGTGGCCCACGATCATCAACGAGTTCGGGTCGATCTTCGGTATGGCCGCGATCGCCTTTTGCGTCGGCCTCGATCTCGGTCTGCTTCCGCAGCGCCCGAGCACCCCCCTCGTTGCGGCCGCCCTCGTGTCTGTGGGGTTCGGTGCAGCGCTCACCCGGCCGGGGCTCGACTACACCAGCTTTCGTCGGCGCAGGATCATGCTGATGATCCCGGTCGCGAGCGTGATGTGGATCCACGCCCTCGTCACGTCTCTGTCCGGAGGACCGGGGAGTTCACTCGTCGTCGCGATCGTGGCGATTCAGGTGGCGGTACTGTCGTGGTCATTCTCGCACCGCCTTGCCAGCCGCGGGACGAGAACGGGCCCCAGCGCGTACATCCCGATCTGGCGCTACGGGGTGCTCTTTGTGGTCCTGTCCCAATGCATCTCGGCCGCATCGCGGCTGGGTTGATTGCGAGTCACCGAGCACCGGTTCTCGACTTCGCGAACACGACCATCCGCGGGAGCTTGGCGCGTAGATCGTCCTCCCGGCCACGATATGCGATTGTTCGATGAGAGCGAACACAGAGGTCGACATCGCTTGCTAACGCTCATCGCTTCGTGGGCGTAGGTTGGCCATCGTCATGACTAGCTCGGTCGTCCCGCTGTGTTTGGGTGTCCTGCTCACCGCCTGTGCCTCGCGCCCGAGTGAGCCGTCGGCGGCCGCCCCCGCGGAGCCTGCCGTCGAGTGCCACGAGGTGGACACCAGCATCGCCCCCGAGATCCTCACCTACGAGGAGGGGGGCGTCACCATCCACAGCTTCATCGCGCCCGACCACAGCGTGCGCACGGCCACCCACATCATCGAGACCGACGATGGCCTCGTGGTCATCGACACCCAGCTCTTCCGCGGCTATGCCCAGCAGTTCCGGGCCTTCGCCGACCGCCTGGGCAAGCCCATCACCCATGTCATCGTCTCGCACGGTCACCCCGATCACTACTTCGGGCTCGAATACTTCGAGGACCGACCCACCTACGCGCTGGCCGAGACCCGCCTGGACATGAAGCAGCGGCACCGCTTCCACCTGCGGATGCATCGCGAGACCGAGGGCGAGTGCGACGCGGTGACCGACGCGGTGCGCTTCGTCGACCACGATCTGACGCCCGGACCGCAGACGATCGGTGGCGTGGACCTCGTGTTCGAGCAAGTCGTCGACGCCGAAGACAACGACCAGCTCGTGGTGCGGATCCCCGCCGCCAAGACCTTGATCCTGCAAGACCTCATGGCCACCGACGTCCACGGGTTCACAGCTGCCGGGATGATCGACCGCTGGATCGAACGCCTACGCCCCTACGCCGACGCCACCGAGTACACCCACGTGCTCGCCGGGCATGGCCACCCCGTGGGCAACGAAGGCATCCGCGACATGATCGCCTACCTCGAAGCCTCCCAGCAGATCTTCGACGAAGTGAGCACCCGCGAACAATTCCTCGCCGCCATGCGCGAGACCTTCCCCGACCGAGGCGGCCAGTACCTCGTGGACCTCATGGCCACCATGAAGTTCGAAGAGCCCGAGTCCTGACGGGCAGCGGAATCATCTCGCGAGCACCTGGCCTCGAACGCACTGAGTCACTTGGTTCCATGGCGGATCAACGCACACGACGTAGTGCCTCGACTTTCGTGGCCGACGACCGACACGTAGCGTAGACTGGAGTTCGTGACCGCCGTCGCCGAGAAGATCCTCAGGGGAGCGCTCGCGCTTCCGGGCAACGAGCGGCGCCGCATCGCCGAGCTGTTGTTCGACAGCATCTCCGAAGACTCCGTCGACGAACTCGAGTCGGCGTGGGTCGCCGAGGCCGTACGTCGCGCCGACGAGCTGGAACGTGGCGAAGCAGAAGCCCTCGACGGCGAATCCGTGCTGAACGATCTCAAGGCCCGGTTTCAAAGCACCGACCGGTGAAGCGCTACGCGATTCGCAAGGAGGCGGCGCTCGAGCTCGCCGAGGCGGCCGCGTGGTACGAGCACGAAGCCGCAGAGGGCCTCGGCGCGGCACTGCTCGCCGAGTTCGAAGCCAGACTCGAAACGGCCCTGAAGCTTCCGGGCGCGGGGACCATCGTCGCGACCACGACGGCCGGAACCCCCGTGCGTCGCTATCGGCTCCAACGTTTCAAACGCTACGCGATCTTGATGGCGGAGATCCGCGGTATGCCGACCGTGCTCGCGTTCGCCTGCTCCAGTCGCAGACCTGGCTACTGGCACGAGCGACTCGGCTGAGGCAGCGTGCTGGCAGGCCAACGGGCCATCCGCTACACCGTAGGGACGTGCTCTCGCTTGCCCCGTACTCGCGGAACCGTCTGTTGACCTGTGGCCTGCTCGTGGCCATTGCCGGGTGTGGGCCCAAACGGGCCGAAGATGGCACGCAGGCCCCAAACCCGACGGAGCCGGCTCCGGCGGAGGACCGGGTCGAGAGCCCGGCGCAGATGCTGCCGAGCGACACGATGGCGATGGTGTGGATGGAGCAGCCGAGGCTGCTGCTGGAGGGGCTGGTGGCCGGGGGAGCGCTGGACTCGGGGCTGATTCCCATCGACGAGCTGCGCAGCGGGCTGGTGGAAGCGTGGGGGCAGGACGTGTCCCGCACCGAGGTGTGGAAGGAAAACGGGTTCGATGTGGACGCACCCGTGGCCATCTCGATGGGCCCCTTCCCCACGGCCCCCACGACGATGTTCGTCAGCCTCGAGGACCGACAGCGAGCACTCGAGTTCGTTCGCCGAAGCTCGGACCGGGCCGGCAACCGACGCATCGCGGGCGAGCGCGACGGGGTGCTCGTCTGGGAATTCGAGATCGAGCCGCGGATCATCATGGTGGTCCGCGGCAACGTGATGGCGCTGGTCTCGGGCATGACGGCCGACAACCCGCACATCGACGTCCTGGCCAGGACGGCTCCCGAACAATCGCTGGCGACCCAGGAGGTCTACACCGACGCGATGACGGCACTGAAGCCGGCCGAGCTCAATGCGTTCATCAACCCCCAGTCGCTCGTCGAGGCGCTCGCTCCCGCCATCACGGCGTCGTTCGAGCGACCGTCCGCGGCCGAGCTGGTCACGCTGATGCTCACCCAGGGGATCGGCGGCATCGGGATCGGGGCGTCGTTGATGGGCTCGGAGCAGCGGCTCGAGGTTCGGCTCAGCGCGGACGAGACGTCGACGATTCGCCGGCTGCTGACCCCTCGCACCGAGCCGATCCAAGTCATCAGGACCGCGGATGGACCGATGCTCTACTGCATGGCCAGCCAGTTCGACCCGGACGTGGCGGCGCGAGTGCTGCCCGTGCTGGTGGCCGAGTGGAGCGAGTTCGGCGAGGAGCTCGACGCCGACCAGCGGGCGGTGCTGGGCGAGTCCATGGCCGGCGGCTGGGAGTTGTGCGTGACCCAGGCGGGGGAGTTCGTGCCCGAACGAGGGCTCATGGCCGTGCAGCGAAGCATCGACACCACGGTCGCGGTGTCCACGGTCGACGACGCGGCCGCGAAAGAACTGCTCGGTCTGATCTCGCAGTTCGACGATACGTCGGAAGGGCCCGACGGGCGCATCGCGATCGAAGGCGAGGACACCTCGCGCCCGCTGCTCGCCGACGCGGTGGGCTCTCGGCTCGTGATCAGCACCAACCCCGCCATGGCCGCTCGCATTGCGAAGGGCACCGCGGGGTCGGTGCTCGACACGCTGAGCGATGGCCCGGTCGCGAAGCTGCTCACGACCCCCGACGGAACGACGAGCGCAGGCTATGGCATGGGCGCAGGCATGCGCTGGGTCGGCGCCACGATGCGAGCGAGCCGCACCGATCCGATGATCGAGCTGCTGGCCGACCCCGAGGTCCCGCACTCCGAAAAGAGCACGCAAAGGCGGGCCGAGCTCGAGGCCGCCCACGCCGAGTTCATGAAGGTCCACCCGCTACGGGGTGAGAACATCGTCGAACGGATGGTGCCCATCGGAGATGCAGTGGGTCCGGTGGGCTTTTCACTGCACGAAGACGACACCGGCCTCACGCTCCGGGCGGTGCCGTCCATGGGCCCGCGCGGCCTCATCAGCGTGATCGAGGCGATGCGAGGGGCCGCCCCCGGGATGGCGGCCGCGGTCGATCCCGAGATCGAGGCGAAGGTCGCCCCCGCCGAAGCGCGCTTCCTGGAAGCCCGCGACGCCTACATCCAGATCCGCATCGGCGACCACATCAACGCCATGCCCATGCCGGCGGCGCTGGGCGAAGAGCCCTAGACGCCCGGCCTCACTTCAGCCAAGGTCGAATGTCGACGACCTCCATGCCGGCCGCCCGCGCGGAGTCGAGGCCGGGCTCGCCGTCCTCGTAGGCACGGCAGTGGGTCGGGTCGACGCCCAGGCGCCGGGCCGCTTCGAGGAAAGTGTCGGGCGCGGGCTTGGGCCGCTGCACGTCGTCGGTCGCCACGATGGCCTCGAACCAATCGCGAATCCCGATCGCCCCGAGGGTCGCCTCGGCCAGCCGTCGCACGTTGCCGGTCGCCACCGCCATGGGCCCCTGGCCACGGAACTGACGGGCGACGTCGACGACGGGCTCGATCGGGCGCACGTGGTCGACATGCCGAAGGAATTGCTCGTCCTTGTCGACGGCGATGGCCGCCGCGTCGATGGTGCGCCCCTGCTCCCGGGCGAGCATCTCGATGATCTGCCGCGTCGACATACCGGCGCAGGCGTAGAAGCGGTCCTCGGAGAACACCAGGCCATGCGGGCGCAGGGCGTCGGTCCACGCGACGAAGTGGGCCGGCATGCTGTCCGCCAGAGTGCCGTCGCAATCGAAGACCAGGGCGCGGGGGCTCATCGAGCTTGGGGTACCGCAACGAAGAGGGGCTCGGCAACGGCTCGCTGAGAGTCCGTCGTCGAGCCCCGACAGGTCGAGCCCGGTGCCGCGTGAGCGCGGCTCACTGCGTCGGCATGAACACGTCCGCCCCGGAGCTCCCGGAGGTCGGCAGCAACGGGCTGGGCGGGCTCGGCTCGCGGTTGCGCATGAACACGCCGGGCGCAGCCTCGGCGTCGTTCGCAGGCAGGAGCACAGCGGGCGCCGGAGCGCTGGGCTCGGCGGCGACTCGCTCGGTCAGGAACACGGCGGGCGGGACCCGGGCTCGCTTGGCCGGCATGAACACCGCGGGAGCGGAGGCCCGCGTGGGCATGAACTCCGCCGACGAGACCGGCTCGGGCTCGGGCTGCGTGGGCACGGGGTCGATGGTCGCCATGGGCGGCAGCGGGGGCGGCACCTTCGTCCAGGTCTTGGACATGAACACGTCCTGGGGCCTGCCGTCGCGCGAGGGCATGAACGGGTTCGCGCCCGTGGCGGCCGGCTCGGCCAAGAAGACGTCCGAGCTCACGGGGAAGGTGGTCATGAACACGTCCCCCTTGGCGCGCGGCGGGCTCGGCAGCAAGGGGCTCGCCTCGGCCGTGGTCTGCGAGCCGAGGAACACGGCCGCACCCGAGGTCGACAGGAGCATGCCGTCACCCGGAGTGCTCGCGAGCAACGCGGGCTCGGAGGACAGCAGGTCGGTGGTCATGGTGATGTGGGAGCCCGACCCGAGACGCACGGTGGCGCGCCACGGGTGGTAGCCCGGTGCCGTCACCTCGATGCGATGCTCACCCGCGGGCACCTCGACCTCGACCGGCGCCCCTTCGTAGGTGGCTCCATCGATGTCGACCTGCGCCTCGAGGATGGTGCGAACTTCGAGTGTCGCTGCCGCGGGCTCGTCGTCGACGTGGGTGGGCGCGGCATGAACCACCGCGAGCGGCAGCATCAACCCGAGCCCTGCGAGGGCCAGCGGCCATCGTGCGGAGCAAACCGAGTCCATGCGTGAAGCCCGATCGTGGCGTCCCATCGATGGCAAGTTTGGACCAGATTGAGCGATCAGCTACCGAATCCTGCGTCGCGGGGCGTTGTAGGCCGCGGAGATCGGGGCGTGAACGACGACGCTTCGAATGACACGCAAAAGGCGCGGCGGCGTATTGAATCCCGAGATCGAGATCGCGCAGCAACCGCATCAAAACAACGTTCTTCAACAGGTAAAAGCGCAGGGTCGAGCTGCGGCCGTGCAGGTCAATTCATTGACGAAAACGCGGGCGTCAATCGAAGCACGATTGCCGGGGCGTGACCGCGAAGCCCAAGCCCGCGGCGATGCCCGTCACGCACTCGGACGTGGTGGTCGAGATGGTGATCTCGCCACCGTTGAACTCACCGCTGCTGCCTCCGCCGTTGCCCTCCCCGTCGCCGAGGTACTCCGCCCCCCACTGCGTGACGTCGGTGCCGACTTCGTAGGTGCCCATCTCGAACAACCCTTCGAAGATGTAGACGCTCTGCGTAGCGAAGGTCTCCCCGTTGAGCGAGCCGACATCTTGGAACAGCACGTTGCAGTCGTAGTGGGGATGGGTGGCGAGCACGAGGACACCGTCGGCCGGGTCGGGCATGATGCCGAGGCGCTCGCCGATCTCGGGGATGCCGAACTCGAACGCGGTGGTGAAGTGCCCGTACCAGGTCGAGCGACCACGGTCGGCGGGCAGACCGACGGACTCGCACGACAGCGGGACCTCGGGCTCCGTCAGGGCTTCGTCTTCGTCCGTGGCTTGGGTGTCGCTGCAGCCGCTGAGCATCGCGACGGCCATGCACACGCACGATCCGATCAACTCCAGTCGCCGCCTCCGCCCCACGTGCGTCGATTCCATCACCCATGATCATGGACCGCGCGAGCAAAAAGAGCACCCCATCGATCACCGTGAAACGAGCCCGGCTCGTTCTGGTACCGAACGCTGGTTCATCGTCGGATTCGAGCGACACCCCTCCGGGGTTCGTCGGCCCCATCGCGCGGCCGCAGTTGTTGTCGCAGCCGCCCCGCGCCCGGTGATATCCTGCCTCCAATGCGTTGGCTTGCGTGGATCGGAGGACTGGGGATCGGGGCACTGGCGGGCTGGGCCTGCAACGGGGGCGCGAGCGATTGCAGCATCGGGAGCCAGGGCTGCATGTGCACCGCGGGAGGGGCCTGCGACATCAACCTCACCTGCGTCAACGGGACCTGCGTGATGATCGACTGCCCCGTGGGTGCGCTGAACTGTGCCTGCACGGGCGGAGGCTCGTGCGACCCCGGCCTGACCTGCGAAGACGACATCTGTATCGACGGTGACGGCACGGGCCCGGGCAACGTCTCGACCACGGGCAACGACGACGACGACTCGCTCGACGACGGCACGGGGCCCGAGTCCGACTTCCTTCTGCCCTGCAATCAGCTCGGCTGCACCCAGGTCGACATGCTCTTCGCCCTCGACTCCTCGCTGTCCATGAGCGAGGAGATCGGCGCGCTCAGTGCCTCGCAGGCCTTCACCTCGATCGTGTCCAACCTCGAGGGCCTCAACTGCGGCGTCGAGTATCGGATCGGCCTGACCAACGACAACGACGGCGGCTTCATCGGCTTCGGGGCCAACGGCAACCCATGGTTCGACTCGATGGAGATGACGCCCGAGGAAATCTCGTCCGCGTTCTCCACCGCGGCCGGCACGGTGCTGGGCAACGGCGGGACCTCGGCCGGCTGTGAGCACGTGCTGAGCTCTTCGCTGTCGACCTTGGCCTTGGACACCACCGGCTTCTTGCGCAGCGACGCCCTGCTGGTGCTGGTGATGGTCACCGACGTGGACGACTACGGAGCGTACGACCAGGCGAACTCGGGTGGGCCCTGTGCCGGGTTCCTGTGCACCGAGTCGCCGCAGCCCGTGTCCACCATCTACGACCAGCTGGTCACGCTCAAGGGAGGCACGCCCGAGGCCTTGGCCACCATCGTGGTCGCGGGCGACCCCACGATCATGGAAGGGCTCAACACCTGTCAGCAGCCGGCCACGTGCTGCGGCGGCGGGCTCGAGTGCGCCCAGGCGCATCACGCCCCGCGGCTATGGGAGTTCGCCCAGATGCAGGCGGGCACCAATGGGTTCACGGGCAACATCTGCGACGGGGCGAACCAGGTGCCGCTGCTCATCCAAGACGCGCTGGGCAACAACATCGACCTCGCGTGCCAGAGCTTCGAGCCCGAGGGCTGACCCCGCGTCGATAGAGACGACGTCAATCCGTTGAGGGCCACGAGCCCCATCGGGTCGTGCTCGACCCCAATCCGTGCGTCACGAAACGCGTCGGCATACCTCGCAAACCCGACGATCCATTCGAAGGGCGCACGGTGGTCGTAACGATTCGCCCTCCGCAATGTGAGCACAGGCCGATCGCCAACGGCCGATCGCACGCCGTTTCGCCTGGGATCCTGTGGTTCAATGTGAGGCGGAAGGGGATGGATGATGAAAGGTGCTCGATTTTCTTGTTGTCTAGCGGTCAGCTTGTGCTCGTGGGCATGCGGCTCCGTCGATGAAGCCAGTGACGGTGACGGAGGCGCGAATGTGACCACGTCGCCGCCGAGCAATGACGGCAATGCGGAAGAGACCTCCGATTCGAATGCCGGCTCGGGTGGTGGCGACGACGAAGGTGGCGGTGCCCAGACCTCGAATGCGACCGCGCCGGGAACCGGCGATCCCCCCGGAGACGGTGGCGACGGGACCGGTGCGCCCCCGGTGACCTTCGACGTCGGCATGATGCCCGACGGCGGCGGCCAGGGCTTCTGCATGCCCGGTATGGGCGGCGGAGATGGAGGCGGCGGCAGCAAGGAGCCCGAGTTCTCGTTCCTGTGGGCCTGCAACAGCACCCAGGGCACCATCTCGAAGATCGACACGCAGACGGTGACCGAGGTCGGGCGCTACTACACGCGACCCGACCTGGCCGGCAGCCCCTCGCGAACCTCGGTCAGCCTCTCGGGTCATGTGGCGGTGGCGAACCGCTCCGGCGGCGTGACCAAGTTCTACGCGACCACCGAAGACTGCGTGGAGAGCAACGGGACGCCGGGTATTCAGACGTCGACCGACAACAACCCCCTGCCCTGGGATCAAGAGGAGTGCCGGGCGTGGCACATCCCCTTCGACTACGACAGCCAGCGACCGGTGGCCTGGGCTCCGGGCGAGTGGAACCAGAGCACCTGCGAGTGGGAAAACGAGCTGCTGTGGTCGGCCGGGCGTTGGGGCCAGACCGACACCGAGGTCGTGCTCATCGACGGTGAGGCGGGCGTGGTCCTCGACCAAGTGGCCATCCCCGGGCTCAAGGCCGACCAGTTCGGGCTCTACGGGGCCGCGGTGGATAGCGAGGGCAACCTGTGGACCTCGGGCTGGGCGACGGGCAACCACCTCGTGCGCGTCGACATCGACACCATGGCCGTGCAGGTGTGGGACGGACCGTCGTCGACGGGCCTGACCTCGCACTGGTACGGCATGACCGTCGACGTCAACGGCTACGTGTGGAACTGCGCGAGCCGAGTCGCCCGCTTCGATCCCGTCACCGAGGACTGGACGGTGAGCAACGACCTGGGCAACTTCGCCGCGGGATGCATGGCCGACGGCGACCCCGATGGCTTGCTGTGGCTCGGGACCTCGGGGGTGATCCGCGGCATCGATCGCGAGACCTTCACCATCGTTCACGACTGGCCCGTGCCCAGCAACTACGGCGTGAGCATCGACTTTTACGGCAACGTGTGGGCGGTCAACGGCAGCGGGGCGCATCGTGTCGACCCGGATACCGGCACCGTGACCTCCTACAACGGCCTGACCGGTGCCTACACCTACTCGGACATGACCGGATTCGCCCTCAACACCGTGGGCGGCGGCGGACCCAGCCGCTAGTCCGCGTAGCACCGCGGGGGCGAGCGTCGCCCTCGCGGGACACTTCCGTTCGGCCCACCGACCGCGACCTCTCGTCCCGATCCGGAGACAGGTCGCGGTCGTTTGTGGACCGGTCGCGTCAATCCGAGTGCCGCGAGCCCGATCGCCGGCTACGTTGAGAGCGTGAGCCTGCCCGCCCCGCTCTTCGCCCCGGCTCGGCTACGCCCCGTCGCGCTCCGGGTGACCTTCGCCATCGGCTTGGTCTTTGCGATGTTCGCCATGCGCATGCTCGCGGTGCTCGAGCCCGGGCCGTGGGTCGGCGCAACGCTGGCCACCACGGGCATGATCACCTGGATGGGGGTGCTGGTGCTGCGCAAGCCCATCGTCACCCGCGACACCGCGCACGGTCGCATCACCTTCCTGGGCGCTCTGCTGGGGGTCGCCACGGCCCCGGTGGCCTACTTCACGGGCTTCGTGGTGTTCGGCGGAGCCCCGAGTGCCCTGCTCGCGTTGCCCATCGTCATGCTCCTCGGCGCGCCGATCGGCCTCATCGCGGGGACCTTCTTCGGCCTGGTGGCCGCGATGCCGCTGTCGGCCGTGGCCTTCGCCATGCGTAACCCTTCGCCGCAGTCGGCCGACCGGGCCACCGCCCTGCTGGGCGCCTGGGCCCTGCTCATCCCGGCCCTGATCGTGGTGCTGACGCCCGACCCGCCCTCGTTCTACGGCTGGAAGGCCAACCCCGCGTACATGACGATGCAGTACGTGGGCGCCGCGGCGCTGGGAGGGCTCGGCCTGTTCCTGCTGCTCGCGGCCCTGCGACGCCTGAGATGGCGGCAGCAGTTCATCGAGCGCGTGGTCGCGGGCCACGAGCCCGGCTGGGCCCTGCTCGAGGCCCCCGAAGGTCGCCCCCGCCCCGTGGGGCTGGAGTGCATCGACTCGAGGTCGAAGGAGCGCTCGGTGTTGCTGTGTCGGTGCGACGAGCTGGGCCAAGGCGCCTATCGGCGCGCCGATGCCCTGCAGCCCGTGGCCTGGGTCCCGCCCGGCTGGGTCGACACCGCCAGCCTGGGCTGACCGCGGGGGCCCTGGCTACTGGCCTTCGCCTTCGACCCGCTTGAGCCGGACACCGTTGACCACCATCGTCCACTCTCCGTCGAGCTCGCGGGGGGTCTCGGTGACCTCGAACTTGGTCTTGACCACCATGACCCCGACGATGAAGTCGTCGTCCTGCCAGCCCTGCAGCGGACCTTCGATCGACGTGCGGCCCTTGCCCTCGACCTTCTCGTAGGTCACGTGACCCTCGGGGCGGATGACCAGGTCCATGCCCGGGCCGACCCAGTGGCCCGCGAACTCGGCCTTGTCCGCGGGCAGCGGCTGGCCCTTGCACGCGGTGAGCACCAAAACGCAGGAGATCAGCACGGCCTGGGCGATGCTTCGCATGCCCCCACCCTAGCGCGAACGAGGGGCGAGTCGAACACGACCCGCCCCTGCCGCGGCTACGCGTCGCGCCACAGGGCGGCCATGGCCCCCTGGGTGCTGAGCACGAACATCACGGGCATCGCGGCCTGGCGCGGCACCTTGAAGCCGTCGACCAGGACCTTCGAGGTCATGGCCGAGATGGCCGAGCCGCCGACCAGCTGCCCGCCGACGCCCCAGGCCCAGTTCTTGAAGTCCAGCTGGGCTTGGGTCGGCAGGGCGCCCCACAGCTCGGCGAGCTGCGTCGGCGACGGGTGGTGACCCACCGCCACGTTCAGCCCGGCTCGCATCGCCTGGGCGGTGATCGAGTTGTGGAAGGTGATGGCCGAGTAGGCCTCTGCGCCTTGGAAGCCCAAGTTGCCCGCCGTGCGGCGCGCCCCGTAGTAAAGCTGCGGCGGCTTGCCGATCGCTCCGTCCCAGACCCCAGTAAAAAATGGATGCATCCAGCGTCCCCTTTCGCGGGGGTAAGCATAACCCCTACAGAGGGTGAAACCGACGAGAATCGACGCCAACCACGTGAAAAGGGGCCCCGAGGGGCCCCTTTTGCTCATCGCCGGAACGAATCCCGGCGATGCGTCTCGGATGAAGATCAGTTCACGATGAACGGAGCGATGACCACGGCGACGACGGTCATCACCTTGATCAGGATGTTCAGGCTGGGACCGGCGGTGTCCTTGAACGGGTCGCCGACGGTGTCGCCGATGACCGAGGCCTTGTGGCGCTCGGAGCCCTTGCCGGTGTTGACCTTCTCGTCGAAGTCCTTCTTCTGGTCCTCGACCTGCTTCTTGGCGTTGTCCCAGGCACCGCCCGCGTTCGACATGAACAAGGCGAGCATGACGCCCGAGGCCAGGGTACCGGCGAGCAGACCACCGAGGGCCTCGGCCGACCAGTAGCCAGTGATGACCGGAGCGGCCAGGGCGAGGACGCCCGGGGCCATCATGCGCTTGATGGAGGCCTGGGTGGAGATCTCCACGCAGCGCTTGACGTCGGTCTCGGTCGCAGCGGACAGGACCTGCTCCTTCTCCTCGTCGGTGAGGGCCCGGTCCTCGTCCTCGGCCTTCTTGACGATGAGCAGCGCGGGGCGAAGGACCTTGATCTCGCGGAACTGGCGACGAACCTCTTGGATCATCTCCATCGCCGCGTCGCCCACCGCCTTCATGGCCATGGCCGAGAAGAGGAAGGGCAGCATGGCGCCGACCAGGAGGCCGATGAGGACCTCGGGGTTGGTCAGCGCAACCTTGGCGCCAGTCGTCTGCTGGTAAGCGGCGAACAGCGACAGGGAGGCCAGCGCGGCGGAGCCGATGGCGAAGCCCTTACCGATGGCTGCGGTGGTGTTGCCCACGGCGTCCAGGTTGTCGGTACGACCGCGAACCTCGGGGGGCAGGCTCGACATCTCGGCGATACCACCCGCGTTGTCGGCGATGGGGCCGTAGGCGTCGACGGCGAGGCCGATGCCCGTGGTCGAGAGCATGCCCAGCGCGGCCAGGGCGACGCCGTACAGGCCGGCGTAGTTGTTGGCCAGGAAGATGGCGCCCGCGATGATCACGATGGGAAGGGCGGTGGAGCGGAAGCCCACGCCGATACCTGCGATGATGTTCGTGGCCGGACCGGTCATCGACTGCTCGACGATGCTGTCGACGGGCGGCTTGTTCTTCGAGCAGTAGTAGCCAGTGATGAGGCCGATGGCGACACCGGAGCCGAGACCACCCGCCATGGCGGCGACCAGGTTGATCGTCTCGATGTTCTGGATCTTGCCGCCGATGACCAGCTGCGCGGGGTGACCCCCGGCGGAGGCCTGACCGAGGAAGTAGTCGATGATGAACCAGGAGAGGATCAGCATGACGCCGGCAGCACCGAAGGAGCCGCCGTCGAGCGCGTGCTGAGGGTTGCCCCCCTCTTTGGTCCTCACGAAGTAGGTCGCGATGAGCGAGACCACGATGCCGACCGCGGCGATGACCAGCGGCAGCAGGACCAGCTCCATGCGAGCACCCGCGGCGACCGCACCGAGCATCATGGCGCCCACGATGGAGGCGACGTAGGACTCGAAGAGGTCGGCACCCATGCCAGCCACGTCGCCGACGTTGTCACCGACGTTGTCGGCGATGGTGGCGGGGTTGAGGGGGTGATCCTCGGGGATACCGGCCTCGACCTTGCCCACCAGGTCAGCGCCGACGTCGGCGGCCTTGGTGTAGATGCCACCACCCACGCGGGCGAACAGCGCGATGGACGAGGCGCCCATCGAGAAGCCGGCGAGGAGGTTGACGACCTTGTACAGGGGGCCGTCGAAGGCCTGGCTCTCGACGTTCTCGAGACCGCCGAACTGGCCGTTGAAGACGAAGAACAGGGCGCCCAGGCCGAGCAGGGCCAGGCCGACCACGCTCATGCCCATGACCGCGCCACCGCGGAAGGCCACGATGAGGGCGGGGGCCAGACCACCGCGAGCCGCGGCTGCCGTTCGCACGTTGGCCAGGGTGGCCACCTTCATGCCGGCGTAGCCCGAAGCGGCGGAGCACAGCGCACCGACCACGAAGGCGACACCGATGAGGGGCGAGCCCTTGCCGGTCGAGACATTGAGGCCGACGAGCACGCCGGCGACGACCAGAACGAACAAGCCGAGCACCTTGTACTCGGCCGAGAGGAACGCCATGGCGCCCTCTTGGATCTTGCCCGCGATGGTTTTCATCTCGTTGTTGCCGGCGTCCTGTTTACCGACCCAACCGGCGGTAACGAACGCGTACACCAACGCAATGACACCTGCGATGGGAGCGAGGAGGAGTAACGTCTGACTGTCCACGAAGACTGGTCCTTTCCGAGCGAGCGGCTACATACCAAAAAACCCTTAGGGGGTGGCAGCCGATCCCCGGGGGGGAGATTGTTGATTGATGGTGTTCATCGCCGCTTTCACGCCCTCGGTCATGACCGCAGTCACGGCCTCTTGGGCGCGATCGACGAGATCGGGGAGGTTGGCGGCATCGATGGGGTCGAAATCGTCGAGCACCCATTTGCTGACGTCACCACCTCGAGTGGGACGTCCGACTCCGACGCGGATGCGTACGAAATCGCGAGAACCGGTCAGCGCAATGATGTCTCGCAGGCCGTTGTGGCCACCGTGGCCACCGCCTGCCTTGACCGCGACACGGCCGAAATCGAAGTCGATCTCGTCGTGAACGACGATCGTGCGCTTCGGCCCGACCCGGTGAAATTGGGCCGCGGCGACCACGCTCTTGCCGCTGCAGTTCATGTACGTCTGTGGCATCACAGCCACGACGCGGTCACGCCCCACGGAAGCCGTGGTCATGCGGGCGTGGAACTTCTCACGCCATGACACGCCGACCCCAGGAGTGAGGTGGCGGTCGATCCAGCGTTCGACCACCATGAACCCCACGTTGTGGCGATTGTGTGCATACTCGCGGCCTGGGTTGCCCAGACCGACGAGTAGCCATGGTGATGCGTCCGCCATAGCGGGTTGGGCCGCGCGCTCCCGAAGGGAGCCGCGACCAGGTCACCAGAATTACTTCTTTTCCTCTTCTTCGCCCTCGTCCTTCTTGGCCTTGGGCATCTCGACGAGGGCGAGCGGCGAATCGGGACGCTCGCGGAAGCTGGTGTTGGGCAGCGAGACGTCGGCGATACGGATGGTGTCACCCGCATCGAGGTTGCCCATGTCCACGACGAGCTCGACGGGCAGGTCGCCGGGCTTGGCCGAGACCTTGACCTCGCGACGGAAGGTCTTGAGCTTGCCGCCCTTGACCACGCCGGGGGGACGACCCTCGTAGCGGACCGGGATCCGGCGATGGACCTGGGCCTCGAGGTCGAGGCGCAGGAAGTCGAGGTGCACCAGGTCGCCGCGCACGGCGTCGCTCTGCACGTCGGCCACCATGCAGGGCACGACCTTGGCCTCTTGGCCCTCTTCCTCGATGGTGAGGTTGAAGACGGTGTTGTAGCCGCGGGCGGGGTCTTTGGCCTTCTCGAACAGGTGCGGGTCGAAGGACAGCGAGATGGCGGGTTGGCCCTGGCCGTAGAGAACGGCGGGCGCCAAGCCCTTGGCTCGCAGCTGGCGGGCGACGCCCTTGCCTTTACCCGTGCGCACGGTGGCGCTGATGTTTCCGTATTCGCTCATGTCGTTTGGTCTTTTGGTTTGGGCCTCGGATAGGTGCCATCCACCATTGGAGGCTCGCCGCCGAGGGCCCGTACAACCGAGAGGGAAGTCGTGATCAGTGGAACAGGCTGCTGATCGAGTCGCCGTGGTGGATCCGCTTGACGGCCTCGCCCAACAGGCGGCCCAAGCCGAGCACCTCGAGGCGATCGCAGGCCTCGACCCGGCTCGCCTGCGGGATGGTGTCCGTGACCCAGATGCGATCGAGCACCGACTTGTTGAGTCGGTCGATGGCGGGGCCGGAGAACACGCCGTGCGTGGCCAGGGCGGAGACCGACGTGGCCCCGTGCTCCTTGACCGCGATGGCGGCGTTGCACAGCGTGCCCGCGGTGTCGATCATGTCGTCGACCAGGATGGCGCGCTTGCCCTTCACGTCACCGATCAGGTGATGGACCTGGCTGACGTTGGGCTTGTCGCGGCGCTTGTCGATGATCGCCAGGCCGCACTTGAGGTACTTCGAGTAGGCCCGAGCCCGCTCCACGCCGCCGGCGTCGGGCGAGACCACCACCGAGTCCTCGCCGCGGTAGCCCTCGCGCTCGAGCTTCTCGCGGAGCACGGGGGTCGCCAGCAGGTGATCGAAGGGGATGTTGAAGAAGCCTTGGATCTGCCCCGCGTGCAGCTCGACCGAGAGCACCCGGGTCGCCCCCGCCGCCGTGAGCAGGTCGGCGACCAGCTTGGCGGAGATCGGCGTCCGTGGCTTCACCTTGCGGTCCTGCCGCGCGTACCCGAAGTACGGCATGATCGCCACGATGCTGCCCGCGCTCGCCCGCTTGAGCGCATCGATCATGATGAGCAGCTCCATCAGGTTGCGATTGGGCGGCGAGCAGGTCGACTGCACGATGAAGCAGTTCACCCCTCGAACGTTCTCCCCGATCTCGACGAAGATCTCGCCGTCGGAGAACCGCTCCACGCGGGAGTTGCCCACCGGAACGCCCAGATAGCTGGCGACGTCCTGGGTGAGATTCGGGTTGGAGTTGCCGCCGAAGATGGTCAGCGTCTTGTGCACGGGGTCCCGTAAGGGTGCGCCCGGCGGGCCGGCCGGGATCACGGGAAAAGGGTGAAGAGCATCAAGAGAAGTGTGGCTGGGGCGGCAGGATTCGAACCTGCGAATGTCGGTACCAAAAACCGATGGCTTACCACTTGCCGACGCCCCAAAAAGAGAACCTTCGCCCGGGTTTGCGCGAGGGCCGTCCGAGCGCCGGGTTATAGGAATGGCTCCCGACGGTGTCAACGTGATGAGAGTCGCGAGCCCTGCGCCCACGGGCCGGCCAGCCACACTCCCTTTCCGGGGCCAGATGCCCCAGGAGTGGGCACTGTTGGCCCACATGGGGCGGGCTCCGCTTTCTGCGCGGTAGCGTTTCACCCACAAGTCACCCGATCAATGTCGGGATCCGCCCGAATTCGGACCGGGGAGTTGGCACGAAGCCCATGGCGAACGACAATCCGCTGGGGGGGAGGCCATGCCCACAACACCTCCGCTTGTGGGATGATACCGGTCCCGTACAGCTCTCCCCTGGACCGCAATCTTCGTGATCGGCGCCCCTTACAAGATCTGTCCGTCGTGCCAAGCCCGGTGTCGGGTCGACGCGGTCTTCTGTGCGAGCTGCGGCGCTGACGTCCGCGACGTCGCCGCGACCGAAGGTGACCCGTACCTCGGTCTCGAACTCGCCGGAAAGTACAAGGTCGAGAAGCTCATCGGCGAAGGCGCGATGGGGCGCGTGTACGTCGCCAAGCAGCTCACGCTCGACAAGCCCTTCGCCGTCAAGATCCTCGCGCCGCACTTGATGAACGACGAGGCGAGCCACGCTCGCTTCGCCGCCGAGGCCCACAACTGCGCGAGCCTCAACCACCCCAACGTCGTCTCCGTCGTCGACTACGGCCGCTCCGCCGAGAGCGTGACCTACATCGTGATGGAGTTCATCAAGGGGATCACCCTCGAGCGCATCATCACCGAGCAGTTCCCGCTGGCCCGGGAGCGCATCGTCGACCTCACGCTGCAGATCCTCGCCGCGCTCACCGAAGCGCATGGCCTCGGCATCCTGCACCGCGACCTCAAGCCCGAGAACATTCTCGTCCAGCAGCTGCGCACCTACGGTGAGCTGGCCAAGGTGCTCGACTTCGGCATCGCCAAGCTGATGGACACGCCCACCAATGCCGGCCCGGGGCTGACCTCGGCGGGCATGGTGTGCGGCACGCCCGAGTACATGTCGCCCGAGCAGGCGCGGGGCCACAAGCTCGACGCGCGCTCCGACCTGTACGCGGTCGGCGTCATCCTCTACCAGATGCTCGCGGGTCGGCCGCCCTTCGAGAGCGAGTCCGCCGTCGAGATCCTGCACAAGCACCTGCACGAAGAGCCGGTGCCTCCCAGTCGGCTGCGCGGCGTCCCGCCCGATCCGCTGGAGGCGGTGTGCCTGCGGGCGCTGTCCAAGGATCCGAACAACCGCTACGCGTCGGCGCTCGAGTTCCGCG
The DNA here is from genome assembly GCA_039028615.1 of Myxococcota bacterium. Taxonomy (GTDB): domain Bacteria; phylum Myxococcota_A; class Polyangia; order Nannocystales; family Nannocystaceae; genus Paraliomyxa. The sequence goes on from JBCCHT010000017.1 coordinate 162,887, forward strand.
AGGAGCTCATCGCCGCCACCAGCACGCCGCGGGTCACGGGCAGCATTCGCTGCAACACCTGCGGCGCGAGCATCAAGCCGGAGCACCGCTTCTGCCCCGCCTGTGGTGCTCCCGCGCCGTCCCACGAGCCCGAGTCCACGCCCAAGGCGGGCTCGGGTCAGCGCAGCAGCCGAAGCCAGCTGCTCGCCACCGATCCCACCGTGGCCGGCGGCTTGCCGCTGGTCGGCCGCGACCGTCAGGTGCAAGCGGCCAGCGCCATGCTCGGGCGCCCGCAAGCCGGCCTCAAGCTGCGCCTGATGATCGGCGCGCGCGGCATGGGCAAGACCCGGCTCGTCGACGAGATGGCCGAGATGGGCGAGCAAGCGGGCTGGCGCGTGCACTACGTCAGCGCCGATCCCAGCGGCGCTCGCACCCCGCTGTTTCCCATCCAGACGATCGTCGCGCAGCTGCTCGAGATCGACCCCAGCTCCTGCACCACCCAGGACCTGTTCCGCGCCGCCAACCTGGTGGGCCTGGGCTTCGAAGAGCTGCCCGGCTTGGCCGAGCTGTTCCACCTGCAGGGCCCCGCCTACGACCTCGAGCACGCGGTGCGCCGCCGGGAGTGCTTCGCCTCCGCCGTGCAGGCGCTGCTGGCCGGAGGCCGCGGGCAACCCCTGCTGCTGATCTTCGAGGACATCGACGGCTACGACAACGCCGCGCGCGAGGTCCTGCGTCGGCTCGCCCAGCGCACCAACACCACCGAGGTTCCCGTGCTGGCGCTCATCACCAGCAAGGAGCCCTCGCTCGACTGGTTGGGCGGGGTCACCGAGCGCCTCGAGCCGCTCGACGTCGACGACATCACCGAGGCGTGGCGCGAGGTCGCGGCGCAGGTCACCGGCGATCCCACGCCCTCGGCCAGCGTGCTCGAGGCCGCTCCCATGTCGCCGCTGCGACTGGAGCAGTGCATTCGGCTCGCCATGCACGGCATCGCGGCTCCGGCCAAGGCCACCGAGGCCGACCTCTTGCGCATGCGCCTGGAGAAGCAGCCCGCCACCGTGCGGCGCGTGCTCGAGCTGGCCTCCGTGCTCGGCGAGCGCTTTCCCCAGGCCGACCTCGTCGACCTCGCGCGGCAAGACCCCAAGCCCTGGGAGCCCGAGGACCTCAAGGACGCCATGGATCGGGCCCACGCCGAGGGCCTGCTCGTCGCGCTGTCGAGCAAGGAACGCGGCTTCGCCCACCGGATCCTCCACAACGTGGTCTACGCCAAGCTCGACTCGCGCTACCGCGAGCAGCTGCACGGCCTGGCCGCCGACCTGTCGCGGGTCGCTCGGATCTCCGTCGTCAGCCGAGCCGTGCACCTGGTGCGAGCTCGCGATCCCCGGGCCCCCGAGATCCTCCTCGACGCCGCTCGCTGTGCCGAGCGCTGCTTCGACGATCCCACCGCGGCCGACTTCCTCAACGCCGCCCTGCGCCTGTCCGGCATGCTGACCGGCGGCACCAGCCGCGCGCTCCAGGCCGAGGTCGCCCGCCACGCCAGCCGCGTGATGCGAAGCCCCGAGGCCTCGGGCCGCGCCGTCGACCTGCTCCGCCGCGAGATCGAGCGCGCCAGCGACCCGGCCGACGAAGCCGCCCTGCGCTGCGCCCTCGGGGTCCAGCTGGGTCGCCTCCGGCAGTGGGACGACGCCCTCGAGGCCCTGCAAAAAGCCCTCGCGCCCGCCATGCAGGCGGACGACCGCACCACCATGATGCAGATCTGCAAAGAGGTGGGGAAGGTTCACCACCGCAAGGGCAACCGCGCCACCGCGATCAAAGAGCTCGGCGAGGGCCTGGACATGTTCACGCTGGGCGAGGGGCCGCGCACCGTGGCCGACCTCGACCTGTGGCGGTACCTGCTGCGCATCTGCGAGCTGCATCGGGCCAACGACGACCTGCCCGCCTCCCGTACCTGGTGCGAGCACGCGCTGTTCCAGGCCGAGCGCGTCGGCGACCCGCTGGGCCTGATGCGATGCCACGGCCAAATGGCCTGGGTGCTGCGCGACATGGATCAGCTCGCGCTGGCCGAGCAGCACCTGGCCCGCGCGCTCAATGAGGCGCGCCACTTCGGTGATCGCCTGACCACCACCGAGCTGCTCATGGAGCGCGCCCGCGCCCGCGCCTCGCGAGGCCGCCTCGCCGAGGCGCTGCGCTACGCCGAGGAGGCCCTGCGCCTGGCCCGGGGGCTGCAGTGGAAGACGGGCATCGAGCACGCCGAGCGGGCGATCAACATGCTCACCCAAAAAGACCCGCCGCCTCGCAGCGCGGGGCCGACCGAGCACTCGGGCGCCTTCGACGATCCGGGCGCGCGGCTGCGCGACTACTCGGGGCCCTTCGGCGTGCGCAACGGGCTGGGCTCGTACGCGGGCCGCTTGCCCGACGACAAGGGCCCGAACGCGAAGGCGGTGAGCGGCAGCGATACCGAGCCCGTCGAGACCCCGGTGACCGCGTCCTCGGGCGGCCGTTCGCGAGACTGAACGCGGCCGCCGATCGGCCCAGGTCTGGACGGGACACACCCGAGGCCGGACATTGCGCCGGGCCTTGGACGGGCAGTCGCTCGGCCTGCTACGGTCGATTCGCGGCTGCGCGCTCCCGCGCGCTCAGCCCCACTGGAGCGCCTGATCATGCCTCAATCCTCTTTTTGGCACCGCATCGTACCCGGGCTCGCCTTGCTCGGCGTGCTGAGCACGACGCCCTCCGCCCTCGCCAGTGTCACCGACGAGGGCGAGAAGGTCGGCTCGGTCCAGGGCATCGAGATGAAGGTCAAGCACTTCACCCTGGGCAACGGCCTGCGGGTGTTCGTGCTCGAGGACCACTCGACCCCCGCGTTCGCGTTGCACCTGGCGTTCCACGTGGGCTCGCGCGACGAACAGGCCGGCCGCACCGGCTTCGCCCACCTGTTCGAGCACATGATGTTCAAGGGCAGCGAGAACGTGCCCGAGGGCGGTCATTTCAAGTACATCGAGGGCGCGGGCGGCAGCCTCAACGCCTTCACCACCGCCGATGTCACCCAGTACCACGAGGTCGTGCCCAGCCACTATCTCGACATGGTGCTGTGGCTCGAGTCCGACCGCCTGCGTTCGCTGGAGGTCACCGACGACAACTTCGAAAACCAGCGCCAGGCCGTCCAAGAAGAGAAGGCCATGCGCTACGACAACCAGCCCTACCTGCGGTCGCTGCAGGAGTTCTTCGCCGAGGCGTGGGCCAACACCGGGTACGGGCACCTGACCATCGGCTCCGACGAGGACCTCGCCGCTGCAACCACCGGTGACGTGCAGAGGTTCTTCGACAAGCACTACGTGCCCAACAACGCGGTCATGGCCATCGTGGGCGACGTCGAGTACGAGGAGGTCAAGCGCAAGGTCGACCAGTACTTCGGCGATCTGTCCCGCGGGCCCGACCGCCCCGCCCACGTGGCGATCGACCACTCGGTCTCCGAGCCCTTCACCCGCACCGTCGAGGACAAGCTCGCCCGGCAGCCGCTGTACCTCATCGGCTGGAAGACCGTGCCGCGGCGTCACCCCGACTACCACGCGGTGCGCATCCTGATGAGCGCGCTGCTCCGCGGCGACTCGTCCCGCATCACCCGCTTGCTCAAGGACGACCGGCGCATGGTCGTCGCGTCGATCCCCACCGACTCCATGGGCGGAGGCCTCGACGCGGGCATGTCGGCGGGCGCCTTCGTGCCCATCCCCGGCAACGACTTCGCGGCCATCCAAAAGGTGGTCAAGGCCGAGATCGCCAAGGTCAAGAAGCGGGGCATCAGCTCCAAGGAGCTCCAGAAGGCCCAAAACCAGCTCGCGGTGGATGCCATCTCGCAGCTCGCCACCAACAACGGCCGAGCCAGCGGCATCGCCCAGGGGGCGCTGTTCCACGACGACCCCACCCACGCGCTCGCCGAGCTCGACAAGTACCGCAAGGTGACCTCCCGCGACATCAAGCGCGTCGCCAACAAGTACCTGACCGACAACTGGCTCACGCTGGAAATCGTGCCCCCTCGCTGACGAACGGAGCCGTGACCGCCATGAGCACTGCCATCACCATGACCGCACGACTCGCCCGTACCCTCCGCCCGGTGGGACTCGGGCTCGCGTTGATCCTGGGCGCCTGCCAGCCGCAAGGCCAGACCACGCCTCCGGGGCCCTCGCCCACGCCGGGCCCCACCCCCGCGGGGCCCAAGAAGACCAAGCCCGGTCGCAAGTACCCCGCGCCGCCGCCTCCCACCGCGCCCAAGCCGGTCGGGTTCCCGGACATCGCGAGCTTCGTGCTCGACAACGGGCTGGCCGTCTACGTCATCGAGAACCACGAGGTCCCGCTCGTCAACACGCAGCTCGTGGTGCGCTGCGGCACCATGGACCACGAGTACCTCGCGCCCTTCACCGCCGACATGCTCGGCGAGGGCACGCGGAGCCGCTCGAAGGCCAAGCTCGACGAGGCCATCGAATTCGTGGGCGGGAGCCTGGGCGCCTTCGCCAGCACCCACGTCTCCACCGTCTTTTCCCAGAGCCTCGACTCCGACCTCAAGCTCGCCATGCTGCTGATGGCCGACGAGGTGCAGAACCCGTTGTTCCCCAGCAGCGCCCTCGGCAAGCTCAAGCAGCGGGCCAAGGCCGGGCTCCGTGCCGCGCGCTCGAACCCCGATGCGCTGGCCGACACCCTCTTCGACGTGGTCGTGTACCCCGAAGGCCACCCCTACGGGCGGCCGCTGGCCACCGAGGCCGAGATCAACGCGATCAGCGTCGACGACATCCGCACGTTCCACGAGACCTTCTACCGGGCCAACAACGCGTTCCTGCTGCTGTCGGGCGACATCACCGTGCCCGAGGCCAAGCCGCTGGTCGAGCGGGCCTTCGGCGGGTGGGCCTCGGCCGAGCTGCGCGACCTGCCCCCCAACCCGCTCAACCAGTTCACGCGCTACGAGCTGCCCGATCAGCTGCTCGTGCACCTGGTCGATCGCCCCGAGTCGGTGCAGGCCTCGATCCGCGTGGGCAACGTCGCCCTCGCTCGCAACCACGAGGACTGGCCCGCGCTCGAGGTCGCCAACGCCATCCTCGGCGTGGGCCCCAGCGCCCGGCTCTTCCAGGACCTGCGCGAGGATCAGGGCCTGACCTACCGCATCGGCTCCAAGGTCTCCTCGGGGCAAGCCCCCGGCACTTTTTCCATCAGCACCCAGACTCGCACCCCCACCGCGGGCGCGATGCTGGCCGGGATCTTCGAGCACATCGAGCGCATCCGGGCCGCCGAGCCCACCCGCGACGAGTTCGAGTCCACCGTCCGCACCCTCGTGGGCTCGTTCCCGCTCCAGGTCGAGACCGCCGACCAGATCGTCGGCAAGGTGAAGCACCAGATCATCTACGGCCTGCCCAAGAACTACTGGCAGAGCTATCGCGACGGCATCACCCGCGTGGAGCTGCCCGAGATTCGCAAGGCCGCGCTGCGCTACATCCACGCCCTGCCCGTAGTGGTGGTCGTGGGCAACGCGGCCGTGCTGCGGCCCCAGATCCAAGCGGTCCTGCCCAGCGCCAAGATCGTCGACTACGACGACCGCCTGCAGCCCAAGTGAAGGCTACGGCCCGGCCACCCCGAGCTCCTCGGGCGTGGCCATGGGAATGAGCGCATCGCCCATCGTCCCCGGCGTGGCCCCGGGACGATAGAGCCCGTCGTCGGTGCCGAGCGGCCCCCAGCACAAGACGGAGGGCTCGTCGGTCAGCACACACGAGCGGCTCTGGGTGCAGCCGAGTTTCACGGCGACGTGGTCTCCCAAGTCCACGAAGGGCAGTGCGTCGCCCATCTCACCGGGCTCGTCCCCGATGTTGTCGGTGCTGCCGTAGCCCAGCTTCCCCCCGCCGCCGCTGCCCCAGCACTTGACCCGCCCGTGGTCGAAGAGCGCGCAGGTATGGGTCGAACCCGCCGCGATGCCGACCACTTTGGCGTCGGTCCCGCCGAGATCGACGGGCGGTAGTGCATCCCCGGTGGCGGGCATGGATTCGCGGCGATCGCCCTGCCCCAACCGACCGTAGTTGGTCGGAGACCCCTCCTCGTCGTTCGGCGCTCCCGGGACGTGGGGCGTCGCGTTGGCCCCCCAACACTTCACCCGTCCGTCGTCGCTGAGCGCACAGCTGTAGTTGGACCCCGCGGTGACCTGAACGACGACGAAGTCCGGGCCGAGGTCGACGAAGGGCTGCGCGTCCCCCATCTCCCCGGGCTCGTCGCCAATCGGCTCCGAGGGCGGCGTCCCGAGCTGACTGAGGTCGTTGTGGCCCCAACACTTCACCCGACCATCGTCCGTCCACACGCAGACGTGGGTGAACATCCCGACGAGCCCGACCGCGTGCACATCGGTGCCGAGATCGACGAAGGGCAGCGCATCGCCCATCTCGTCGGGTTCGTCGCCGCGAGTCTCGAGGTCGCCGAGGCCCGAGGTCGGGTTGCCGCTGCCCCAGCACTTGACGCCGCCGGACTCGAACAAGGCGCAGTAGCCGTACTGACTCTGCGTCACCGACACCACGTCGGTGGCCCCCAGCGCTACGAACGGTAGGCCCGTGCCTCGCTCGTCGGCCTCGTCCCCGACGACGATGTCGACTTCGGGTCGACCCAGCTGGTAGTCGTCGAAGTCGGCGGTGGTGTGGCCCTCGTTGTAGCCCCAGCACTTGACGCCTTCGCCCCCGAGGGCGGCGCAGCGCGAGCGGCTCGTCAACGCGGTGTCGAAGCCCCTGACGGGGGCCGAAGTCCCCAGGGGCACGGCCGGCAGAGGGAGCGCGGGCTCGAGCTCGTCGCGCAGCATCAGCAGCTGCTGGTCGCCCTCGTGGGGTTCGAGAAACCAGCACCGCAGCTGCTGCTCGACGACGGCGCATTCTTCACTGACCTGACCGGAGGCTCGCTGCGCCGGGCTCAGGCCATCCCCGGAGATCGAGACCACGGGGTCCGAACACCCGCCGATGGCCAGCCACGCCCCGATGACGGCAACCCCACGCCCATCCGCAATCCAACCCCGCATCCGACAACCCAAGGCCCGCCGTGGATCTCGGCGACCCACGCGACCCTCGAACGCTACCACCGATCGCGGCGAAGTCCCGCACCGAGCGGGTATCATCCGTGCCGGCCCCGCCGTCGACGGGGCCGCTCGCTGCGGCTCGCCACAGATGCACGCACGGCCACCAAACATCGATTGGCCGCGGGATTAAGCCAACCTTAAGAGGCGTCGAGCGCTGTGCGTGCTCGAATGCGGGGGCACGGACGCCGGGACGCCGCAACCCTCCGCACGAGGCGGATGGGTCGACGCGACTTCCCGAGCGCCCGTTTCCTCCGACGGATGCTCACGTTTCGACCACGACAACTCGAGGACCTGTCCCACAACCTGAAGCTGGACTTCGAGGTGCGTCTTCGGGACCACCTGCGCCGCGCCTTTCCTGGGCCCGTACGTCGCATGAGCCGAGAGGCGCTCGACGAGTTCGTCCGCGGCGGAGTGACGCGTGCGCTGGAGTATGGGCTCACCACCGAGCGCGACGCATGCAAGCTGGTGAGCGCGATGTTCGTGCTCGGTCGCGACTTCGACCAGCAGCCGTGGGCCCGCGAGATCCTCCGCGGCACCCGGGTCCACCGTCGGCTCTCCAAGATCGACCTGCTGCTGCGAGAGGCCATGCATCGCGAGTCGTCGACCGGAGTGGACGATGTCCGGCAAGCAGGGTGAGCTGGGGCAAGCGTCGCGGATGGCCGAAGGCGCCTTCGGGGAGGCTCCGCTCGATGGCACCCCCACCCCCTGCGGCGAGGACGGCAATCGCGAGGCGGCCGGCAACGAAGATCACTGGCTCGAGGTCGTGCTCGTCGGCGGCGAAGACCAGCCCATCGCCGGGGCACGGTTCCAGCTCGATACCGGGGACGGCAACCCGGAGGAGCACCGACTCGGCGACGACGGGCGATGCCGCGTGGAGGGGCTCCCGCCCGGTCGCCACCAGGTGTCGTTTCCCGATCTCGATGCGTCGGCATGGGAGCTGCGCGACGGCCCCACCGCGCCGCGGGTCGACGGACCGCCCAATACCGCCACCACCCCGCACACGGTCGGCGCGGCCGAGTGCCTGGCGAGCATCGCCGCCCAGCACGGCTTTACGCATGCCTGGCTGTGGGGCCACCGCAGCAACGGGGCGCTTCGAAACGCCCGCCGCAGCCCCTTCGTGCTCGCCCCGGGCGACGTGGTGCAGATCCCCGCGCTCCGGCTGGGCCTCGTGGACGTCGACGCGGACGCGCAGCACACCTTCCGCCGCAAGTCCGCGCTGGCCACGATCCGCCTGCGGCTGCAGTCGCGAGGCAAGCCGCTCGTCGATTGCCCCTACACCCTGGAGTGCGGCCCGCAGGTGCTGCGGGGCAGGACCAACATCCGCGGCGCGGTGGAGATCGAGGTGCCGCCCAACGTGCCGCCCGGGCTGCTGCGCGTCGGCGAAGGCGACACCCTGCGCACCTATCGGGTCATCCCCCGCGCGCTCGACCCGATGACCGAGGACAGCGGCGTTCGTTCCCGCCTGTCCAACCTCGGGTACTCGGAAGACGGTCGGCCCCTCGACGATGCCGCCGCGACCACGGCCCTGCGCCGCTTCCAGCAAGACCATCGCCTGCCCATCAACGGCCTCGACGACGCGGAGACCAAGGCCGCCCTGTTCGATGCCCATCTCGGCCAGCTGTGATCCCATGACGACCCCCATGAGTCCCTCGCCTGCCTCCGGCCCCTCGCCGGATCCCGCGCTCGACCCGCTCCGTGACGAAGTGCTGGAGCACCTGTGGGTGCGCTTCCCCGATCACTGCGTCGTCCTCACCGACCCTCGCTGTCGCACGGCCATCGACTTCGGCATCGCTCGCGCCCGCCACTACGGCTTCGTCCATGCCGCCGAGATCCGCCCCTTCGTCACCCTCATGCTGATGCTCGGCAGCCACTTCGACCAGGACCCGCAGCACCCCTGGGCGGGTCATCAGCTGCGGCAGAGCGCTCGCTCGCCGCGACGCCAGGCCATCGTCGAGCTGCTCGGCGCGGCCAGCCAGGCACTCGAGCCCGTGGTCGGTGCCCAGGGGGAGTACTACCGACGGGCGCTCGGCTGGGTCGGCGCCCGCAGCTTCGATGCCCTGGCCGGCACCTACGCGGGTGACGACGAAGCGCTCACCCTGCTCGCGCGACACTTGTACCGCCGCAAGCACGACGCCCTGGGCCCGAGCGGCGTGGCGCAGGCGGTCCGCTGGGCCCACACCACCGCGCAACACTACGGGCTCACCACCCCCGCCGGGCCGATGATGATGCTCGCGCTGACGCTGCTGCTCGGCAGCGCCATCGATCGCGACCCCTTCCATCCCTGGGTCCGACAGGTCCTCACCGACGCGACCGAGCGAGACCCCGAGGCCCGCGCCCGCCGGCTGCATGCTCGCGCGCAGGAGCTCTTGGCCCGCCACACTCGGCTCGCCGCGCTGAGCCAGGGCACGACGAGGAACTAGTCATGGGACAATGTCTCGGCATCGACATCTTCAATACGGAGCGCGCTCAAGCCGAGGAGGCGGGGCCGCCCGCGGGCCCTCAGCCGCCAGTGGTCGAGATCAGCCTCGAGGACGTCAACACCATCGATGAGCGCTCGCCCACGGTCTACTACGTGATCGTGGGCCGGGGGCCGATGGCGGTGGTCGACTACGCCACGCTGCAGGGGTCGCCGTGGGGTCGCAATCGGATCGGCGGACGCACCGTGCTGTTCGTCGGCTTCCCCAACCCGTGGCCGCGCTACCTCCGGCACGGCCTGGGACAGCCCAACTACCTGCTGAGCCTCCCGGGGTTCCAGGCCGCCAACCAACCCTCGCGGGCGGGGCCCAACCTCACCATCGACGGTGGACTCGACTCCCAGCACTTCGGCGGCTGCGTCGACGCCGAGTTCAACACCTTCAACAACGTCGAGGTCGCCCAGGAGTGGGTCGCCCTCATCGAGTCGCGCAACGCTCCGGGGGTCGTCGACGCGGGGATCCAGAACGAAGTAGAGGGACAGGACGTCCACAACGCGGTGGCGGCTCGGCTCGCCGACCCTTGGCCCAACTTCGACCCGGAAGAAGAGGCCAACTATCGCCTGTGCCTGTACCACCCCATCACCGAGGTCGCGCGCTGGGTCTACGCAGCGGGGATCGACCTCGTCACCGGCCCCGGTCGCCCCCACGTGTACCCCCCCGCGGGCGGCCATAGCCCCGAGACCCTGAACGCCAAGACGCCGCCGTGGCTCACCCCCGAGCACTGGATCACGATCCGGCGCTGGCGCGAGCGCAGGACCCTCAACGGCGTGGACGCCATCCGCGACGAGGTGCAGTGGAACGCCCGAGAGCGGATCTGCGTGACCGCGGGCGGCGGCGTGGGCCTCAATGCGGCCGAGAAATCTCGGGTCAACAACTGCTTCCTCGATTGGTTCGGCCGCGACCAGCTCATGCCGATCTTCGAGAACCCGCGGAACATCACCTACCTCAAGGATCCCAACACCAATCAGCGCTGCGCCTACGGCAGTCGCTTCGCGGTGGGCATCAACCTCGAGGATGATCTGCTCGCAGGCACGACGCCCCATCGCATGGGTCGCGGCGCCGCCCTGCAGACCGTCGCGCGCCATACCCCGAACATCGTCGACGTCCGCCTCTACCACTACCAACCGCAAAACGGGCCCTGCCACATCCGCGACTGGTGGAATAGCCGCGACCCGCTCGATGCCCAGGGGTACTGGACCTTCTCGCCGCAGTATCGGGCGCTGCTGGTCGGACCCACCGAAGAGCTCCTTCCGCGCTACAACCGACTGGTGATCCCCAACGGCCAGGGCACCCAGCACGTCGGTCAGCCCTATGCCATTGCCCGGCAGCTCCAGTTCCAGCCCGTGGTGAGGCAGGGTCGCATGGTGGCCATGGAGACCGCGGATCACGTGGTGCGCATCCTGGGCGCGGCGTGCAACGACTTCCCGGGCAATGCGTGGGCCACCTGGAACAACGCGGGTCGACCCAACGTCACCGCGGCCGATGTGATGTGGCACTACCACGCCACCCTGCCCGTGTCCGCCGTCCCCGATGGCTTCATCATCTGTGGGGCCAACACGGCCATCGCCAACCACTACTTCAGCCCGGCCAACCTCAACACCAACGTCAACACCATGACCCTCGCGGAGCTGGGGGCGTTGCTCGGTAATGCGGCCGTCGCCCTGCAGATCGTCCAGAACCGCAACGCACGCAACGGCTACGCCAACCTCGGCGACATCCAGCAAGCCACGGGCCTCAACCTGCCGAGTTTCGCCCAGCTGACCTACGAGTACTGATCCGATGATCCACGACCCACGGCTCCTCCAGGCAGTCCTCGACGACCCCGATGACGATGCGCCCCGGCTCGCCTACGCCACGTGGTGCGACGCCCATGCCGACCCCGACGTCCGGGCGCAGGGCGACCTCATCCGTTCGCAGATCGACCTGGCCAACACCGATCCCGACGCCGTCCGTACCGGGCAGGCCGCGGGCCTCCAGCAGCACATCGACACGCTGGTCGAGCGCCACGGCGCCGCGTGGCGCCAGCCCATCTCGGGATGGGTCGACGCCGTCCACTTCGTGCGCGGCTTCGCGGGCTGGCTCGAGTGCAGCGCTCAGGCCTGGCTCGACCACGGCGCACAGATCCGCGCCCTCGCGCCCGTCCAGCACCTCAACCTCCGCGGGGTCCGCGACGTCGACGAGCGCCTCGCCGACTCCCCGCTGCTGGCCGGCATCCGCTCGCTCTCGATGGACGGCTGCGGCCTGCACGACATCCACGTGCAGCTGCTGGCCGCCTCGAAGCATGTCGGGGAGCTGCGCTGGATCTCCATGGCGGACAATCACCTCGGCCTGCCCGCCTCCGAGGCCCTCGCCGCCTCGACTTCGCTCGGCCAGCTCGCGTTCGTGGAGCTGCGCTCGAACCCCGTCGATCCCGTGGAGGAGCTCGGCTACGACGGCGCCATCGTGGTCGCCAGCACCATGCCACCCGAAGGCCAGGCGCTCGAGGCCAAGCACGGCCCGCAAAAGTGGCTGCACCGCGACGATCCCCCCGGTCGCTTCGATCGATAGGTCGCCGTTTACTCCAGCGAGGGCCGGGCCTGCTCGGCGACCTCCAGCAGTGCCTTGGAGATCGCCTGCACCTTCGCGCTGCGGTGCAGGTCGACGTGAGTCACGAGCCATAGCGGCACCGACCAATCCTCGCGCGGCGGCATCACTCGGTGAAGCTCGGGGTCCGTCGCGCCCTCGAACATGGGCAGGAACCCGATGCCGATGCCCGCGCGCACGCTCTCCAGCAGCACCCGCTGACTCCCGCTGCGAAGGATGATGTTCTGCGACGGCACGGCCGACTCCAACCACCGAAAGAACGCGGTGCGACCGGGATCCTCGTGGGAGACGAACACGTGCTCGGCCAGCTCGGCATCCGACTTCGGCAGGCCGTGCCGCTGCACATAGCGATCGTGAGCGTAGAAGGTCGAGCGTAGCGACAGGAAGGGGCGGACCACGTTGTCGGGATGGTCGGGCCGGGACCCGACCCGCACGGCCAAGTGTGCTTCACCGTAGGCGAGCTCGAGGATGCGACCGCTCGCGACGTAGCGCACCGTGATGTCCGGGTGGGCCTCCCGAACACGAGCGAGGGCTCGGCTCACGAGCGGCGAGACGATCTCCACCGAGGTCACGATGAGCTCTCCGGTGACTTGGGCCTCACGCCCGCGAGTGCGGGCCACGAGCTGGTCGAGCTGCTCGTGCGTGGTCCGAGCCACCCGCTCGAGGTCGAGACCCGCTTCGGTCGGGGTGTAGCCCCGCGCGTGCCGCTGAAAGAGTCGCGAGCCCAGGTCCGCCTCGAGGGCGTCGATATGGCGAATGACGGTGGCGCGATGGATGCCCAGCTCCTCCGCCGCCGCGCTCACGGTGCCGAGGCGGGCGACTGCAAACGCCGTTCTCACCTGATTCCAGCGATCCATCGCGCTCTCAGTGCTGCATTAATGCACATCCAGTGCGCATGCGTCGACCTTTCGCGCACCCGTGCAGCACCCCAGGATGGACGGCGTCACCCACGGAGGACGTCATGAGCACCCACAGCGACCACACCATCGTCATCACCGGCGGCACGGGAGGCATCGGATACCAAAGCGCCCTCGGCATCGCGAAGACCGGCGCTCGCGTCGTCATCACCGGCCGAAACCGAGAGCGCGGCGAGGCGGCACGCCTTCGCATCCGCGAGGAGACCGGCAACGACGCCGTGGAGCTGGTGATCGGAGACGTCTCCTCCATCGCGGGCGTCGACGCGCTCGCGAAGGAGCTGCTCGAGCGCTTCGAACGCATCGACGTGCTGGTGAACAACGCGGGCTACCTGGGCAATGAGCCCAAGAACAGCGCCGACGGGATCGAGATGCACTTCGCCGTCAACGTGCTCGCGCCGCGGCGACTCGCCCATGCCCTCCTGCCCGCCCTCGAGGCGGCCGGCAATGCGCGAGTGCTGAACGTGACCGGCGGAGACAAGCCCGCGGCGATCGACGCCGACAACCTCCAGGCGGAGAAGGGCTTCAGAGGGCTGATGACCTACACCCACTCCAAGAGCGCGATGGAATCGATGTCGATGGCGCTGTCCCGCGAGCTCGAGCCCAAGGGCGTGTCGGTCAACGTGGTGTTCCCCGGGCGCGCGTCCACGGCGATGACCAGCTCCATGTCCCACAAGTCACTGCCCGGAGCGATGAAGCTGCTGCTGCCGTTGTTCCGCATCATGTTCGCGAAGGACGGCGGCAAGAGTGCCGCCAAGGCGGCACGGTCTACGATCTGGGGGGCGACCACGGCGGACCTCGAAGGCGTCACGGGCCGCTACTTCGACACCAACACCAAGGAGCAGAAGCTCCACCCCACGGCCTACGACTCGAAGGTTCAGGAGCGGATCCTCGCCATCGCGAATGCGGCCGCGCCCGGGCACTGACTCACCATCGCGTTTGCGGGGGCCGACGCCAACGCCGTCGATCACCGCGGCTTCTTCTTGCGCTTGCCGCGGGCGACCTCGGTCGCCAACGCCTCGAGTCGGTTCTCCCAGAAACCGCGGAACTGCTCGAGCCACGCGTCGACCTGCCGCACTCCCGCCGAATCGATGGCGTAGATCCGCCGCGTGCCCTCGCGGCGCACGGTGGCGAAGCCGTGGTCTCGAAGCACGCGCAGGTGCTGCGACACCGCCGACTGCGAGATCGAGAACTCTTCGGTCACGACCTCGACCAGCTCGCCCGCGCTGCGCTCTCGCTCGGCGAGCGCCTCGAGAACACGACGCCGGACCGGGTCACCGAGTACATCGAATGCGTGGATGGCCGACCCCCTCACCCCGAGTAGAACGCCGTCGTGCGCTGGGCCGCGGCCCGGGCCGCGTCTTCGGCCGTGCCCCCCGCAACGGAAGCCTCGCCCCACGCCTCGCTGGACCGTGCCACGAACGCCTTGCCCTCCGCGGAGCCGAAGACCGCCGCTTCGTCGCCCAGCGGCATGCCGTCCGGTCGCTCGGACACCACGCTCTCGAGTCCCGCCAAAGCCAGCTCCCAGCCCACCCCCGTCGCCCCGGGGCCATACTCGTCCCAGAACTCCTCGGGCACATGGGCCACGTGCTCCAGCTGCAGCTCCGTCGACTCTGCGGATTGCGAGGTCAGACGCAGGCTCACCCAGCTGGTGTCGCCCTGGAACTCCCACGTCACCCGCAGCCGCTCGGGAGGCTCGCACTCGACGATCTGCCCGCTCGCGTTGTTCTCGACCGAGAAGCGCCCGCCGAGCCGCAGCTCCCCGGTGACCGGGCCCATCCAGCGACTCAGCCGCTGCGGGGTGGTGATCGCATCCCACAGGTCCTCCCGGCTCGTGTCGTAGGTACGACTGGCAACCACGACCCGCGCCGGCTTGCCATCGACCTCGCGCGTCGAGATCTCGCGCGTGACGGCACCGACCAGGCGCGCAACGTCCATGGGCATGATGGTACTTTATTAGCCTTCACTTATATTAGTCAATACTCAGATTAACTTTGCGTCCTCGTGCCTCGCTGGCAGCGGCTACAACTCGGTGGAGGGCCCAGGTGCGGCCCGCCTCGCGCAGGCAGCAATCCGTGAATCCGTTCGAGCCCACCGACGTCCCCGAGCCCCTGCGGCGCTGGCTCCCCGCGGGCACGACCCTGGCGTATCCCGACCAGGGCATGACCTCGAGCGTCGCCTTCGCCGGGCCGGTCGTGCTCAAGCGCTGCACCGACCCCCTCTACCTGAGCTGGCTCCGCCGCGAGCGCGAGGTGCTGGGTGCTCTGCGGGGCACGGGCCTGCCCGTCCCCGAAGTCCTCGACTTCCTCGACTTCGGGGCCGAGGCCTGGCTGGTCATGACACGACGGCCGGGCATCCAGTGCGCCGAGGCCATGCTCCACGGCAGTCGAGCCGAACAGCTCGAGCTGATGCGCATCGTGGGCGCGGCCGCCCGGCGGCTCCACGACACCCCTGCGCCCGCCTTCTTCGAAGGTCGAGGGCCTTGGCTGGACCGACAGCTACACGCCGCCCGCGAAAACCTCCCCTGGTGCGACGGCAGCCCCGAGCTACTCGAGCACCTGCTCGCCACTCGCCCCGCGCCCGTGCCCTCCACGCTGATCCACGGCGACCTCAACCTCGAGAACGTCCTCGTCGCCGACGGGGCCGTCACCGGGTTCATCGACTGGGCGGGCGGCGACATCGGTGATCCCCGCTGCGACATCACCCTGGCCCTGGTCAGCGACGAAAAGGTGATCATCGACGCCGAGCTCACCGAGGCCTTCTACACCGCCTATGGCTCGGGCCCGTCGCCGTCGGTGCGTACCTGGTACGAGGGCCTCTACGAGTTCTTCTAGGCGCCGGGCTCGTGGCGCCCTCGTCGACCCGGCGGGGCGGGGACGCGCTATCATCTCGAATCGACGACGCCTCCGCGTCGCACGCCCATGACCCCGCTGTACCGCGCGTTCGAGACCGACGACATCGAGGAATTCCTGTCGCTCGCACTGCCGCCCGCGTGGAAGGGCGTCGCTTCGCGGATCTTGGAATCCGGCGTCACCCTGGCGGCCAGCGGCGGCCCGTGGTGCCCGGGCTGGACCCCCGTGCCGCTCACCCTCCGCGGCGAAGGCGAGGACCTCCAGACCCGGGTGACCCGCTCGGTCATGTATCGGGTCCACGACTGCCTGCACAACCTATGGCCGCAGCCGCACCCGCAGCGCACCGAAGCGGGGCGCATCGCCTACAAGCGCATCCAGATGGCGGGCGAGGTCGCGGTGCTCACCCTCACCGAGTTCGGCTACGGCGAGTGGCTCTTCGACACCTATCCGCAGCTGCGCCCCGTCGTCGCGCCGCGTGTCGCCGTAGGGCTGCGCAAAGGCCTGTTCCGGCACCTGTCCCTCGAGCAGATCGCCCACCGCATCGCCGACATCCTGCACATGGGCAAGGAATACGCCTGGGCCCGCGACAACCCCGAAGTGCAGTCCTGGCTCGATTACTACGGACCGATGCTCGCCGCCGACCGAGCGCTCGTCGATCGATGCTGGGCCGCCATCCATGCCCACGACTGGCAGCCGCCCGCCGATGCCCCCAGCGCGCGCACGGGCATGGAGCTCACCGGTCGCGAGACCACCGCGTGGATGGTGCAGGACTTCGACCACCTCGTCCGCAGCCACGCCGCCCCCGACTGGGGCCTCGTCCGGCTCAACCGCGCCCGTCGGGCCGACATCCAGCTCCCGGGGCAGTGGGGCTCCTGATGCGCGCCTACCTCATCCCCATCGCCACCGTCGAGGCCAAGGGCCAGCGCTACGCCGTGGCGTTGTTGCAGCGCAAGGATCACCTGCTGGGCCCCCACCTCTGCGACAAGATGCTCGCCGTCGGGGGCAAGGTCGAGCCCGGCGAGACCCCGCGCGTCGCCGCCCTCCGAGAGCTCGCCGAGGAAGTCCCCGGCTGGTGGCACGCCACCATGGGCGCGGCCACGCCCGAGGCCGAGCAGCTCGAGCCGCTGCTCCACGACGAGGAGATCGCCGTGTTCGTCGTCGAGGCCAAAGCGGACGCCGTCGCCACGCGACGGTTCATTCACAGCACTCAGGAGGGCGTGCCCGCGGTACTCACCCTCGCCGCGATCCGAGCCCTGCCCGACGCGTGCTGGGTCTATCCGCAGATGAAGGCGCCGCTGCTCGAGCGCCTCGCTGCGCTCGAAACCTCGCTCGCCGGATAGGCAGGCGCTCTACCCCCTGGCGAGTAGGGCTGCCGTAACGGTGATCGTCATGTTCCACGTCAGGTGCACCGCCGTGACGACGAGCAACGACCGATGGCGAGCGAACAATAGACCCAACAACCCCCCGAGGAGGATCGGCTCCATGGGCCATCCACCGTACGAGTAGCCGTAGATCCATACATGGGCGACGACGAACACCGCCGTCGAGCACACGACTGCGATTCGGTTTCCAAACCGCGACGCGATCGCCGTCTGCAAGATGCTCCGGTAGATCACTTCTTCGGCGAACGCACCCACGGCCCCAAATACGACCACGGCCGCCCAGATCGAAGCGGGAGAGGATCCTATGCCGTTGGCCAGCCGAAGCTGGGCAAACTGTTGCATCACATCCGTCGCGAACTCTCGCTGTTCGGGGCCAAGGCTCGAGCCCCACCACACCCATCCCCACAACCAGGCTACGATGGCCGCACTCACAACGGTCACATAGATGATGGCCGGCCTGAGCGACACGGCGGCTCCCCGCAAACCAACCTGCTGCTCGGTCAAATGGCGGCCGACGATCAGTGCCCGGAGGCTGACGACCGTGATGAGCAGATACGCAACGAAAATCAGAACCCGGCTCGGCCCCGCCCCCGACAGCGGTGTCAGCAGCTCATGCCGAGCCACGAGGGCAATCGCCCAAAACACGGCAAGCGACGCGGCGACGAGCACCCAGCCCGTCGCGCGCAACTTCACCTCGTGATTCGAGGAACTAGAGGACACCGACCATCCGCAGGACCGTAGCGAGGCGAACGGCCGTCGCCAAAAGGGGCGGCCTGGAGGCCTCGCGTTGAGCATCGATTGGCGATGCCTCGAACGGCAGTTCTGGATGGCGTCCCGTTGGTTCCGTGCCCGTTAGCCGAACACTCTTTGGAATCGCGGCGCCTTCAGGAGGCGTCGGAGACGACGTTGGTGGCGTAGCGCTCGAGGACGGTGCGGAGCTGGGCGATGGAGAAGGGCTTGCTGATGAAGTCGTCCATGCCGGCTTCGAAGCAGGCGGCTCGGTCGCCCTCGAAGGCGCTGGCGGTCATGGCCACGATGCGCGGGCGGGCGTCGTCGCGGGACTGTCGGATGGCGCGGGTGGCCTCGTAGCCGTCCATCTTCGGCATCTGGACGTCCATGAAGACGAGGTCGTAGTCGTGCTCGGCGACCCGCTCGACGGCTTGTTGCCCGTCTTCGGCGACGTCGATGGTGTAGCCCATCTTCTCGAAGACGCGGGTGGCGACCTTGCGGTTGATGAGGTTGTCCTCGGCCAGCAGGATGCGCGCGGGGAGGTGCTGCGCGAGGTTGGTGGGCATGGGGTCTTCGCCGTCGACGCTGCGATCCGTGGCGGTGGTCGACGACAGCTCGGGGGCGGCCCGGGGAAAGCGAGCGGTGAACTGAAACGCAGAGCCTTTGCCGGGCTCGCTCTCGACCCAGATCTCGCCGTCCATGAGCTTGACGAGCCGAGCGCAGATGGCCAGGCCCAAGCCGGTACCACCGTAGTTGCGGCTGGTGGAGACCTCGGCCTGGGTGAAGGGCTCGAAGAGCTGCCGCTGGAGGTCGGCGGGGATGCCGATGCCGGTGTCGCGCACGGTGAACAGCAGCTCGGAGCGCTGGTCGTCGCGCGAGCGCTCGCTGACCTCGACGTCGATCCGGCCCTCGCGGGTGAACTTGACGGCGTTGCCCACGAGGTTGTTGAGCACCTGGGTGAGGCGGGTGACGTCACCCACGAGCCGGGGCGGCACCTCGGGATCGATGCAGACCTCGAGCTCCACGCCTTGCTCGCGGGCCTTGGACGCGAGCAGGGCGGCGGCGCCGTAGAGGACGCCGGCCAGGGCAAAAGGCCGACCGTCGAGCTCGAGCTTGCCCGCTTCGACCTTGGACAGGTCGAGGATGTCGTCGATGAGGGCGAGCAGCGAGCGGCTGCTGGTGTCGATGACCGCGGCGCACTCGGCTTGCTCGGGGGTCAGCTCGGTCGAGCGCAGCAGCTTCAGCATGCCGAGCACCCCGTTCATGGGGGTGCGGATCTCGTGGCTCATGTTGGCCAAGAACCGCGACTTGGCGACGTTGGCCGACTCGGCGTTGGCCCGCGCTTCCTCCAGCGCCTGGATCTGCTCTTCGAGCTGGTTGGCCATGTCGCGGACGTCGTTGCCGAGCCGACCGATGACGTCGTCACCGCGGGGCAGCGACTCGGCGGCGGTGAAGTCGGCGGCCGCGACCCGACCGATGCCGGCCGCGAGCTGGTCGACCCGCGCGGAGAGCTGGCGCGCGCCGACGATCTGCCGCATGACGGCGACCACGATGGCCAGCAGGCCCAGCACGAACACGACGGTGCTCTGCACGGTCGCGCTCCATCGCTGGCTGCGGATGGTGTCGGCGGTGGACTCGAGGCGACCGGCGAGCGCGGTGTGGGCCTCTCGGACGTGGGGCCCGATCTGGTCGTACTCGAGGGTGTTCTGGGCGGTGAGCAGCTCCAGCTCGAGCACGCTGTCGGTGAGCTCGGAGACGATGGCCCGGTAGCGCTCGAGCGCGGTGGGCAGCTGGGAGTCGGCCGGGAACCCCTCGGCGTGCAGCGCCTTGGAGATGCGATCGATGCGCTGCAGCAGGGCTTGGGCGAGCCGCGAGTCCAAGGTGCGGCTGTAGTCGCGCTCGTCGACCCACGCCAGCGCGAGCTCGGCCCGGAGCCGGAAGTCACCGCCCGCGGCCAGGTCGTCGTCGAGCTGCTGACCGACGCGACGCATGCGAGGCACGAGCCCGGTGTCGTTGCCGTAGCCGAGACCCATGCGGCGCTGGAGCTCGACGGTGCGGGCCACCGAGCGCTCGTAGGCGGCCACCGTCTCGATGATGAGGTGCCGCGTCTGCTCGGGCGTGCCCTCGTCCGAAGAGCCCTGCGCCTCGGCAGACTCGCGGACCTGCTCGATGACGCGGGTGAATCGTTCGTGGTCGTCGGGGCGATGGGCGTCGAGCAGCGCTCGCTCTTCCAGCCGGGCCTGCTGGAGGAACGCTTCGAGCTGCGACAGCTGCCGCGTGTGCTCGACCAGCGCGGCCTGGGTGTCGAGCATCGCGTCGAGCCGACCCTGGGCGCGCAGCTCGAGCACGGACCACGCGATGAGGGTCGCGGCGACGATGACCCCCAGCAGGATGGTTTGACGCGCGATCGTCATGCGGCAGGGACCGCCACGCCCTCGCTACCCCTCCAACGCGGCGGGGGACTGGTTCTCGATGGTCGGCCAGTTGGTCTTGACCTTGGTCATGTTGCCGGCCTGGTCTTCGAGGAACTTCGCTTTGACCTCTTCGTTGAGGAACACGTAGAGCGAATCGTCGTCGATGAGCCACACGCTGGGGTCACCGTCGAACTTCTTGCCAAGGACGACGCCAAACGTGCACCAGCCCCCGTTGGCGGGGGAGTAGCGCTCGGGCTCCGCGGAGAACTTCTTCATGTTCTCCTCGCTGGAGAACTGCCACTTGGCGCCCTTCCACTCGAAGGTGTGCTCGGCCCTGCCCAGCAGCGCTTGGCCATCGGTGTGATACGCGAGCGGATCGAAGCCCCGGAGGCCACGGCCCTGCTCGTCGAGGTTGATGTCATGGGTCGGAGCGTCGGCCTTGGCCGCGACCTTGGTCTCGTCGGCACCGGCCTTCTTCTCGTCGGCCTTGGCCTCGCCCTTCTTCTCGTCCTTGGCCTTGGCCTTGGCCTCGTCCTTCTTCTCGGCCTTGGCCTTGGTCTCTGCTTTGGAGCCTGCGTCATCGCATCCGAAGGCGGCGAGAGCGAGGGCGAGCGAGAACGGAACGAGCGTGCGTGGCATGGACGGAGCCTATCCTGCCACACACATCGAGGCCTTTCGTGGGGGTGAACATGCATAACTCGCCGATTGCGTCGTTCGCTTGGTGAGGAACACACGGGTTCTCGCGCGAACCGTAGGTCAATCCCTTCCTTCTTGGGGGGAACTCACTGTTCGGGGCAAAGCGCCACATCCCCACGCGCGCAACGAAAGATTTCAATCGAACCCTCGGCCGGAAACACCCGGCGCACGAACGCTCAAGCGTTGCGTCGCCAGTGCCCCGACTTACCGCCTCGCTTCTCGACGAGCAGGGTCTGCTCGACGACCATGCCGCGGTCCATCGCCTTGCACATGTCGTAGATGGTCAGCGCACCGACGCTCGCCGCCATCATCGCTTCCATCTCGGGGCCCGTGCGATCGACCGCCCGGACCTCGGCCGAGACTTCCACTCCCGGCAAGTCATCGAGCAACTCGAAGGTCACACTGACCGCGGTCACTCGCACCGGGTGGCACAAGGGGATGAGCTCGGCGCAGCGCTTGGTCGCGCCGATCGCCGCGAGCCGAGCCACCCCGAGCACGTCACCCTTGCCCACCTGCCCCGCGGCGATGCGATCGTAGGTCGCCGCGGCCATCCGCACGCGGGCGATGGCCCGTGCCTGCCGAGGCGTCTCCGGCTTGGCATCGATCTCCACCATGTGGGCCGCTCCCGCCGGAGAAAAGTGGGTGAGCGGGTCGTCGCTGGCCATGGCCGGGATGGTAGCCGAGCCCACGCGAGCAGCGCACCGACAGCCGGCCAGCGACCCCGCCCATGCCCCATCGGGCCGCTCTCGGGACAACGTGTGCTGACGAGCATTGGGGGCCCTGCGGTGTCACTGGCCCGCTTTGGCACGGCCATGATATTCGTCTCGCGCGCGTGGGTTCTGCTCCATGAAAATCGGCATTCCGAAGGAGATATACGAGGGCGAGCGTAGGGTCGCGGCCACCCCCGATACGGCAAAGCGACTCCAAAAGCTCGGCTTCGAAGTGGTGATCGAGTCGGGAGCGGGTGAACTCGCCAGCTTCCCCGACTCCGCCTACCAAGAGGCGGGCTGCACCATCGCCGATGGCGTGGTCGACCTGTACGGCCAGTCCGACATCGTCGCCAAGGTTCGGCCGCCCGCCTACCACGAGGAAGCGGGCACCGAGGAGATCGAGCTGCTCGAAGAGGGCTCGACCTTCATCTCCTTCATCTGGCCCGCGCAGAACGAGGCGCTGGTCGAGATGCTGCGCGACCGCAAGGTCACCTCGCTGGCGATGGACGCGGTGCCTCGCATCAGCCGGGCGCAAAAGCTCGACGCGCTGTCTTCCATGGCCAACATCGCGGGCTACCGCGCGGTGGTCGAGGCGGCCAACAACTTCCCCCGCTTCTTCACGGGACAGATCACCGCCGCGGGCAAGGTCCCGCCGGCCAAGGTCATGGTGATCGGTGCCGGCGTGGCCGGGCTGGCCGCCATCGGCGCAGCCAAGGGCCTCGGCGCCATCGTCCGTGCCTTCGACACCCGCCCCGTCGTCAAGGAGCAGGTCGAGAGCATGGGGGCCGAGTTCCTCGAGCTCGAGTTCGAGGAGGACGGCGCTGGCGCCGGCGGCTACGCCAAGGTGATGAGCAAGGAGTTCATCGAGGCCGAGATGGCGCTGTTCCTCGAGCAGGCCAAAGAGGTGGACATCATCATCACCACCGCGCTCATCCCCGGGCGGCCCGCTCCCAAGCTCGTGCTCAAGGACCACGTCGAGGCGATGAAGCCCGGCTCGGTCATCGTCGACCTCGCCGCCGAGCAGGGAGGCAACTGCGAGCTCACCAAGCACGGTGAGATCGTCAATCACAACGGCGTCAAGATCGTCGGCTTCTCCGACCTGCCCAGCCGCATGGGCAGCGTGGCCAGCCAGCTCTACGGCACCAACATCGCCCACCTGCTCGACGACATGGGCGGGGCCGAGGGCTACAAGGTCGACCTCGAGGACGAGGTCGTTCGCGGCGCGCTCATCACCCACGAGGGCGAGATCACCTGGCCTCCGCCCAAGCCGCCCGAGCCTTCGCCCGCCGAGAAGAAGCCCGAAGCAGCCAAGCCCGCACCTGCGCCCACCCCCGCGCCGCCCCCTCCCAAGAAGAAAAAGGGAGGCGGCCACGGCATGCCGCAAAAGCAGACCTCGCCCGTCTGGCTCATCATGGCCGGCTTGGCGCTGCTGGGCATCGGCCTCGGGGCCCCGGCCTCGTTCCTGACCCACTTCACCGTGTTCGTGCTCGCCATCTTCGTCGGCTGGCAGGTCATCTGGAACGTCAGCCCCGCGCTGCACACCCCGCTGATGAGCGTCACCAACGCGGTCAGCGGCATCATCATCATCGGCGGCATGCTGCAGATCTCCGGCGAACCCATGTCAGCCACGGTGCTGCTGGGCGGCGCCGCGATCTTGGTCGCCACCATCAACATCGCGGGGGGCTTCTTGGTCACCCAGCGCATGCTCCAGATGTTCAGGAAGTAGGGGTACGCCGTGACCGAAAGTCTGCTCACCGTCGCGTACATCGCCGCCAGCGTGCTGTTCATCCTCAGCCTCGGCGGGCTGTCCAATCAGGAGTCCGCTCGCCGCGGCAACCTGTACGGCATCATCGGCATGGTCATCGCGCTCGTCGCCACCACGGCCGGCGCCCAGGTCACCGGATACGGGACCCTGGCCCTGACCGTGCTGCCCGGCGCCATCATCGGGGCCTTCCTCGCCGCCCGGGTGGCCATGACCTCCATGCCGGAGCTGGTGGCCATCCTCCACAGCTTCGTCGGCCTGGCCGCCGTGCTCGTGGGCATCGGCAGCTACATCGGCCCCGAGCCCGCCCTGGCCAGCTCCACCGAGCTGACCATCCACCAGATCGAGATCTACATCGGCGTCTTCGTCGGCGCGATCACCTTCACCGGGTCGGTCATCGCCTTCGGTAAGCTGCGCGGCAGCATCAGCGGCAAGCCGCTCATCCTGCCCGCCCGCCACATGCTCAACCTGGGCATGGTGCTGGTCAGCGTGTACCTCGGCTACCAGTTCACCGTAGCGGGGCACGCGGCGGACCACCCCGGCCTGATGCCGCTGCTCATCATGACCGGCATCGCCTGCGTCATCGGTGTGCACATGGTCATGGCCATCGGCGGCGCCGACATGCCGGTCGTCGTCTCCATGCTCAACAGCTACTCCGGCTGGGCCGCGTCGGCGGCGGGCTTCATGCTCGGCAACGACCTGCTCATCATCACCGGAGCGCTGGTCGGCAGTAGCGGCGCCATCCTCAGCTACATCATGTGCGCGGCGATGAACCGCTCGTTCTTCAGCGTCATCCTGGGCGGCTTCGGTACCGATGGCGGCGGGGGTGGTGGCAGCACCACCACCCAGACCCCGGAGGGCGAGGTCACCTCGGTCGAGGCGGCCGAGGTCGTGGAGCGGCTGCGTGAGGCCAACTCGGTCGTCATCATCCCCGGCTACGGCATGGCGGTGGCGCAGGCGCAGCACTCGTTGTCCGAGGTGGTGAAGATCCTGCGTAAGGCCAACAAAGAGGTCCGCTTCGCGATTCACCCCGTGGCGGGGCGGCTGCCGGGGCACATGAACGTGCTGCTGGCGGAGGCGAATGTGCCGTACGACATCGTGCTCGAGATGGATGAGATCAACGATGACTTGCCGGATACGGATATCGTGCTGGTCATTGGGGCGAACGACATCGTCAATCCTAGTGCGCAGGATGATCCGAACTCGCCGATTGCGGGGATGCCGGTGCTGGAGTGCTGGCTGTCGAAGAACACCGTCGTCATGAAGCGGTCGATGGGTACGGGGTATGCGGGGGTTGGGAATCCGCTGTTCTTCAAGGACAACACCGATATGTTGTTTGGGGATGCGAAGAAGAACGTGGATGCGATGCTGACCGAGCTTCGCGACTAGGTTGCTGCTGAACCCAGGCAACGAAGGAAGAGCCGTCCCTTTCGAGGGACGGCTCTTTTCGTTGGTTTGGGGGTGCGCGGACGGGGGGACGGAGGATGAGCGCTTCGTCTGAGGGGGCGGCTATTCGTTGGTTTGGGGGTGCGCGGATGGGGCGTGCTCGCGCTTGGTTGGAGGGGCTGCGGTTGGCGGTAGGTCGGCGAGATGTTCGAGCGGAGGGCTTGCCTGTTTAACGGATGGAACCCTCCCCGGACGTGCTCGGCGGCCGTGGCAGCGGGGTGCTTCGCGACGGGTGGTGGCGGCCGCCTCCGCGCGACCGGGCCCCCTCCATCCTACGCGGCTTCGCTTCAGCCCTCCCCGTGGCTGGGGCTTCCGGGCGGACGGGGGCAAGGGCCTGCTTGGGCGGGCTGGGGCTTCCGGGCGGGTGGTGGAAAGGCCCTGCTTGCGCGGGCTGAGGCTTCCGGACAAACGGGTGAACGGGCCTGCTTGCGCGGGGGCTTCAGGGCGAACGGTGGAAAGGACCTGCTTGGGCGAGCTGAGGTCTCTTCGCGAACGGTGGAAAGGACCTGCTTGGGCGAGCTGAGGTCTCCTCGCGAACGATGGAGGGGACCTGCTTGGGCGAGCTGGGGCTTACGGGCGGGTGGTGGAGAAGGTCTGCTTGGGCGAGGCTGGGGCCTATGGGCGGGTGGTGGAGAAGGTCTGCTTGGGCGGGGCGCTTTCGAGCGGACGGGGGAATGGGGGCTGTTTGGGCGGGGGATTTGGTGGGGAAATGGTCCCTTTGTCGTCGATTCCTTGAGGTTGAAATGTCAGGTACATTCGCAAGGAATATGAGTATTCGAAAGGTCCTTATCTTCGTCCTGCCCCTGGCGTGTGGGCCTAGCGATCCCGTGCCCAGCGACTCTGGGGGTGGATCGACTGGTGGTGCTGCGGCGACGGGTTCGACTGGGGGCGGGACGTTGGTGACGATGCCCTCCGGGGTGAGCGGGGGGTCGAGTACGGGGGTTGTGGATGACAGCTCGGATGGGGGGGAGACGAGTACGGGGCCGGCTCCGGATTTTGGGGTGGGGCAGGAGTGCGACATCCTCCAGCAGGATTGCCCGCGTGGGTACAAGTGCATCGTCTACAACGAGGAAGGGCCGGGGAGTCTGGGTGACGACTGGGGGTGCTTCCCGGTGGTGGAGGATCCGGTCGGGGTCGGTGAGACGTGTACGGTGATCGATGGGGTCGGTAGCGGGCTGGATGACTGTCCGGTGGGCGCGGTGTGTTGGGACGTCGATGCCGAGACCAACGAGGGGTATTGCGTGTCGTATTGCATGGGGTCGAACCAGAACCCGACCTGCGAAGACCCGGATACGTTCTGCCGGATCCCGGGGGATGCTTCGTTCGGGATGTGGTGCCTGCCCGTGTGTGATCCGCTCGGAGACGACTGTGGTGAGGGGCTGACGTGCACATCGGGTGATGGCTTCAGCTTCGGGTGCTCGCCGGATGCGTCGGGTGAGGCGGGGGCGGCGGGGGATCCCTGCGAGTTCGTGACCCAGTGTGATCCGGGGTTGGCGTGTGTGGGTGCGGAGCTGGTGCCCGACTGCACGATGTCGTCGGGATGTTGCTCGGCGTATTGCACGGTCGGTGACGACTCACCGTGTGCACCCGGGCAGACCTGCGAGCCGTTCTACGACGAGGATCCGGCGCCGCATCCTGCCTGGGAAAACGTGGGCGTGTGCGCCCTCGGGCCTGGCTGACACGGAGTGATGTCGATGAAGTTGCGATCCTTGTTGCTCCTGGCGCTGCCGTTTGGATGTGGCTCCACCGGACCGGTCCCCACGCGGCCCAGCGGTGAGTCGACGGGGGTCGCTTCGACATCGACCACCGACGGCGGGGACCCGGGCGTGGGGACGTCGTCGACCAGCGCGAGTGTCGGCACCACGACCGGGGCGGACGACACGACGGGGGATCCGTACGGTGGCTTCGTGGACGATCCCGATCTCGGGGTCGCGAGCGATTGCAGCATTCTGCGGCAGGACTGCCCGGCCGGCTTCAAGTGCATGACCTACAACCCCGAGTATCCCAACAGCCTCGGCGGTCACTGGGGTTGCTTCCCGGTGGCGGAGGATCCGGTCGGTGTCGGTGAGGCCTGCAGCCAGTTCAACGGGCCGGGCGGCGGTCTGGACGACTGCCCGCGGGGCGCCATGTGCTGGGATGTCGATCCCCGCACCAACGAAGGCTACTGCCTGGCGTTCTGCATCGAATCGGAACCGACCCCCGTCTGCGACGACCCTCAGAACTTCTGTGTCATCGCGGGCGATGCGTCCTTCGGCATGTGGTGCTTCCCCGCCTGTGACCCTCGCCTCGACGAGTGCGGGCCCGGAGAGGCCTGCATCGGCAGCGGCTACTCCTACGTCTGCGGCCCCGACAGCTCCGGCGACGCGGGAGCAGTGGGTGACCCCTGCGATATCGCGGCCGAGTGCGATCCCGGCCTGGCCTGTGCCGACGGCCTGGCGGTTCCCGACTGCCAAGGGGCGTATGGTTGCTGCTCGGCCTACTGCACCGTCGGCGACGACTCGCCGTGCCTACCGGAGCAGACCTGCCAGCCCGTGTTCGACGACGGCGCCCCTCATCACGCGTGGGAGGGCTTGGGGGTGTGCTCGGCTGACTAGCGACGCGGGGTGACCCGGAGCTGTGCGCCGCCGGTCGGCGACATCACGATCCCCGAGAACATCACCGAGGGCGCGGGTCCGGCCGCGTGGAGGTCGAAGCGGTGCAGCAGCTCGGCGAGCACGATCCGCATCTCGAAGGTCGCGAATAGAGCACCCAGGCATCGCCGCGCCCCGCCGCCGAAGGGGAACAGCTCGTTGGAGCCGGCCTTGCGATCGGTGAAGCGCTCCGGTCGGAAGGCGGCGGGGTCGTCCCACAGCTCGGGCCGCCGCTGGGTCAGGTAGACCGAGGCCCACACGATGGTCCCCGCGGGCAGGTGCAGGCCGCCCAGCTCCCGATCGCGGGTCAGCGTGCGCGACACGGCCGGGGCGATGGGCACCAGGCGCATCGACTCCTTGATGACCATGTCGAGATAGCTCAGCTCCTTGGCCCGCGCGGGATCGACGGGGCCGTCGCCGAAGACCTCCTCGAGTTCTTCGTGCACGCGTGCGGTGACCTCCGGGTGCCGAGCCAGCAGCGAGAGCGCCCACGCCAGCGAGTTGGCCGTGGTGTCGTGCCCGCCCACGAGCAGGGTGATGAGCTGCGAGAGGATGTCCTCGTCCTCCATCGGCGCGCCGTCTTCGTAGCGCGCATCGACGAGCATCGACAGCACGTCGTCGCGGCCCTCCGTGCCCTCGCTTCGGCGCTGACGGATCTGCGCCTGCAGCATGTCGAGCAGCTCGACCTTCGCCTTCGCCACTTTGCGGAACAACAGCGGGCGAGGTCCGGGCGCCCGCATGTGCTCCACCGCGCGATCGAGCATGCGACGGAGCCGATTGGCGTTGACGACCATCCCGGTGGCGAACAGCTGCGGCGAGATCACACCCTCCAGCCACGCCATGGCCCGCCGACGCTGACGCACCGCCTCCTCTCCCTCGAGCCCGAAGACACAGCGCAAGAACACGTCGAGCGTGACCTGCTGCATGCGGGGGCTGACCGCGAAGTCGCGGTTCACGGGCCAGGTGTCGAGCTCCTCCCGGGTCGCCGCGGCCATCGTCTCCGCGTAGGCCCGCAGCCGGGCGCCCCCGAGCACGGGGGTCATCAGCTTGCGCTGCCGTCGGTGCCGCTCGCCATCCTGGAACAGCACGGAGTGCTCGCCCAGGTTGAGGTGGATGCTCTGGTTGTCCGAGCGATACGCGTCGGGGCGCATCGCGAAGATCTGCTTGATGCTCGCCGGATCGCTGAACACGACGCGGGGCGGATCGTTGGGCAGGCGCAGGGTGAACGCGTCGCCGTAGCGCGCGGCACAGCGCTCGAGGAAGCCGATCGGGTCGCGACCGAACTGCACCGCCTGCACGAGCGCGGGGAGCCGGGGGCCGGGCGGAAGGGCAGGCATCGGCGGCATCGTAGCGAGGCCGCCGTCCGCCGTCCCGGCTCCTGGCTAGGGCGAGAAGAGCTCTTCCCAGTTCGAGCCCGACGACGACGCAAAGGGCGTGGACGTGAGCTGCACCCACCCCTCGACCGACCAGCGCAGCGAGGCGGGCGTGCTGCCGTCGAAGACCAGGTCCGACTTGGGGTTCATGCCGGGGTTGCGACCGAAGGTGGTCACCCCGCCATCCAGGACGCCGAACCACGAGGAGGGGAAGTCGACGTCCTCGTCGATGATCGCCCCGAACGCGACGCGACCGGTGTCGGAGATGGCCAGCTGGGTGACCGCGCCTTCGCGCCCGCCGATGCAGCGGTTGCGCTCGATCACGTTGCCCTGGCTGTCGCAGTGCACGACCATGGGGTAGCGGCTCGCGCTGCCGCCCACCCAGAACCCCCCCGCGCCGTCGGGCTCGATCACCCGCAGTTCGGGCCGGAAGCTGTCGTGGAGCTCGATGCGCCACGTGGACAGCGACAAGTCGTTCTCCCAGTAGATGATGCGGTCCGCGCCCTCCGAGGCGGTGCTCTGGGGCCGCACGAGGCCGATGATGTCGGGGCCGGCGGGAATGACCGCGGTGACCAAGCGCTGATCGAGGCTCGTGGCGATCTCGTAGAGCGAGGCGCCGTCGAGATCGAAGGTCCACACGACCGACTCGGGGATGACGTCGTGCTGCGAGGAGCCCCCGGCCACGATGACTCGATCACCGTCCACCACCACGTCGAGCGCCTCGGGGGCCCCCAGGGTCTGGGCCCAGCGCTCCGATCCATCCGGGGCGTAGCTCGCCACGACCGCGATGGGGCTGGCCGTGCCGTCGGCGAACTGGCCCACCACGTACAGGTTGTCGGCGGCATCGGCCGCGACCGCCGTCGGCGTCGTGATGGTCGCGTCGATGGGAATGGTGAGCTCGGGCTGGGCGCCCTCGCTCAGGACCGCCGCCACCGCGAGGCCGGTCGCGGGATCGAACGCCGCCGCCACTTCACCCGTGCTGGTGACCGCCATGTCGACGACTCGAATCGAGGTCTGCAGCGATCCACCGTCGATCCACCCCAGGCAGGTGGCCTCGCAATCGCCTCCGCCGTCGCACTCCTCGAGGGCATCGAGCTCGCCGTTGCCACACTCGGGATCGACACCGATGCAATCGCCATAGCCGATGGCCATGCACTCGCCGCCGACACAGACGGAGAGATCGCCGCAGTCCTCGTCCCAGCCGCAGCCCCCGGAGCCTCCTCCGCTGTCGGCTTGACCGCTCTCGTCCGAGCCGCTGCTGCCGTCCGCGTTCGTGGTCGGCAGCGGCGCGACGCCGGAGTCGGTGCCCTCGACGATCTCGCCGCCGTTGTCGGTGCCGAGGGTGCACGCCAGCGAGCCCAAGCAGGCCCAGGCGATCGCGGCGAAGGAACATGCATCAATCTTCATCGACGACCTCTGCACCTCGCCGCCGCATTTTCGTCACGGGCATACCGGTTTGTTGGCGTCGACGAGCCCCGCGCGCGCCAGGGCGCCGTGGGCCCGGGTGGCTCGGGCGGTCTGTCCCGTCGCGCAGGCAGCTCGTCGCTCGATGCGGAGCTGATCGCGACGGAGGGGATCGAGGTCGAAGCGCTCGCGGTAGGCATCGAGGGACGCGAGCGCGGCCGAGGCATCGCCCGCGGCCAGCTGCGACTCGGCGCGCCGCAGCATGGTGACCGCCTCGATCAGGGAATCGGTGGTCGGCGAGGCTCCGCCGACGCTTTGGACGGGCGGTGGCGCAGCGGAGGGGCCCGGGGTCTCGGGCTGCTCCTCGGGAGAACGTGGAGCACCCGCAGGACGTCGAGTCGGCGATGTGCTCGAGTCGTCCGTCGCCAGCACACGGGGTTGCTCGGTCGGCCGCACGGGGTCCGCATCGGGCATCGCGGCCGCGACCTCGGCGGGTGCAGGGCTCGGAACCTTGGCCTTCGTCGGCTCGGCCCGCGCGGTGGGCTGCGCTCGCTCCGTACTCGGGGCCGAGTCGTCCACCACCACGCTCCGCACCCCGATGATCACCACCGCCGCAGCCACGGCGCCCGCGATCATCGGCCCCACCGTCGAACCGAGGCCGGTCGAGGAGGGCTCGGGCACCATCCCCACGGGCAGCGCGGCCACGATTCCCGCCAGGGTTCGCCGTCGTCGCTCCCGCGAGGGCCGAGACTGCCGTGCCGCCTCGCGCAGGAACTTCGCATCGTCCTCGGGCCGCGGAAAGCTCCGTCGAAAGCGACCCCGCGCCAGCCGAACTCTCGACGAGACGGTATTGGCCGGGGCTCCCGTGAGGTCCGCGATCTCGGCTGTCGACATCCCCCACAGGTCCATCAAGATGAACGCCTCGCGCTGATCTTCGGGCAGGGTGCCGAGGAACGACTCGAGCGCGTGCCAGGCCTCGCGGCGCCCCAGCTCGTCGTCGAGACTGCGCTCGGGATCGGGCCCGGGCGCATCGTCGAGCATCCGCAGCCGTCGTGCTTGCCCGCGTCGCACCGAGAACGCCACATTGCGAGCGACGCCCACCACCCACAGCTCCTCCGAGAGCGCGGGGTCTCGCTTCGACTCGCGCCGATGCAACGCCAAGAACACCTCGTGCACCCCGTCGTCGAGCTCGTGCTCGGCGATGCCACGGCCCCGCAGCACCCAGCGCACGCGGCGATGGTGCCGGCGGTACAGCGCCTCCAGGCGGCGGACCGCGGCGGGTTTGGGGAGGGTTCGGCCCATGACGGATGTCCGTGGCCAGTGTGATGCACCGGCCCGGCTTCGTTTCGTCAAAACAATCTCAGCACGGGGCCCAAGAGCACGCGAACGGCCACCTGGGGGGTCCTGAAGACCTCTTGCTCCTGCGATCCCGAGTTCAGGTGGATCCCGGGACGCACCAGCGGAATCACGGCATCGGCCGCCAATTGCACCGCGATCCGGGAGTGCGTGGGCCACGCAACCCCCGTCCCCGCAGTGGCGGCGAGCCAGGGCGCGGCGGTCGAGTTGGGCACCACCCGGTCGCCCGTGCCCGCGCCCGACAGGCGCCCTCCGTCCAGGCCCAGCCGCACGGGGATGAACAGCGGGCCCGCGGAAAAGCCGATCCACGCCTGGATGCCGACAGCCGTGACCGCGCCCTCGACCCCGATGCCCGGCTCGACCTCGCGCGACGCGGCCAGGGCGTGCCACCCGGTGAGCGACAGTCCAAAGCGTTCCCACGCCAAGCCCACGGAACCCCCCACGACCAAGGTGGTGGCGGGGGCCAGCGCCAAGCCCGGGCCGGCCCAGGCCGCCAGGCGCAGTCGGTTGCGGCGGTTCGGCGGCGGCTGGGCGGAGGGCGGCCGATCGGCGCGTGCGACCGAAGTCGGACCGACGGGCGGCGGTGGATCGTCGCGTGGCGGGGGCGGAGGCGATGCCGGGCGCTCGAGCGTCGCGTCCGTGGGCGCCACCGTCACCACGATCAGCAACACGGCCGCGCGGGCCAGGGTCTCGCAATCGGCAGCATCGAGCCGTCGCCGCTCCCGTCGACCGTCGTGCTCGATCGTCAGGTCCAGCTGTGCCCCGGACGGTTGGTGACGCAGCGTCGCCTCGACCCGCGTGGGGCTTTCGTCGCTGGCTCGCACACGGCCGGCCGAGAGCCGCTCGAGGTCGAGCTGCGCCGCATCGCTCCCCGGGCAGCCAGGCGCTGCCGTCCACTCCAGCGTGACCGGCTGCCCCTCGCTCGCCGCGGGACCCGAAGCCGTCGCCACCGTGGTCGCCAACGCAGCGATCGCGAGGGAAGAGGCGAACTCCAACGGTACGAGTCTACCGCGCACGCCCGTGGTGGACGGCGGCGCGAACGGAAAAACGTGAGTACGTTCACAACCCGAGGAGAATGGGAATCCCGCCGGTCGTCATCCCTCTCGATGCATGCCGTCCCGCACTCATGGTCCATCGCAGGAACGATGCACGATGCCCGCCTCCGGCGACACGCCGTGGGCTCCGCCGCGCGACCGCTCGACGGTGTGGCTGTCGGCCATCGTGCTCGCCGCGTCGACGTTGGCGTGTGACCTCGATGCCCTGAAGCCGAGCACGGACGAAAAGAAGGAGGCCGTCGCCAAGGCAGCGGACGAACCCGAGACCGCGGCGACCGACGAGGCCTCCGCCAACGAGGCCTCGTCCGTCGACGAACCCAAGCTCGTCCCCAAGCCTGCGGCCAAGACCAAAGTGACGCACGCGGTCGAGCCCGACGGCCCCGACCCCCGACGGTCCGGCGGTGCGCCCAAGGCCCCATTGCTCGAGCCCGACCCGGAGCCGGCCACCGTCGTCGACGAGGATCCCGTCGCCGATCCGCGATCGGGCACCGTCATCAGCGAGGGTCCGGTCGAGTTCCCCAAGATCCCCGGCCCCCTCGTACCGAGCCTGACCCCACCTCCTGCGCTGAGCTACCTGATCTGGCGCCAGCTCCCGTCGGACGAGACCCCTCGCTACGAGACCGTCTGGAAGCGCAAGACCGAGCACGGGCAGGAGTACCTCGGCACCCGCGGCGGCCTGATCCTCGCCAGCGGCGAGCAGATCTACACCTGGGAGACCAGGGACGTGTCCTTCGAGAACGTCGCGTGCGAAGCGTACCCGAGCGAGGGGCCCGTCGGCGAAGACGACTGGGTCTCGCTCACCGAGACCGCGGCGCGCCTCGTCCCGCACGGCAAGGGCCTCGTCCTCAAGCTCAACGACCCGCACGGCGGTCGTCAGCCCGATGTCTATCCGTTGATGGAGTTCGAACGCAGCTTCGTCGTGACCGGCAACCTGGGTCCCTACCTCTTCGTTCGTAGCCTGGTCCACAGCTTCGAATGCGACAGCGCCCATCCTTCGTTCGAGGGCCAGCCGATCATCTTCGACATTTCCAGCGGCCGGGTGCAGGACATGGTGCCCGAGCCGAGCGCCGAGCGACTCGAGGGTCTGCTGCCGGCCATCACCTCGAGGATGAAGGCCGAAGACCTCGAAGACGACGCGCCCTCGAGCGCCAAGGGCATCAAGGCGACCGAGCTCGTCCCCGACTACCGCCCCTCGGGCCCCTCGATGGACCTCGAGATCGTGCTCACCGTGGAGACCTGCTACGCGTGCTCCGAGTCCGAGGCCGGCGCGGGCACCTGGTCCACGCGCATCCCCTACGAGACCCCGCTGGCGCTGCGCCAATACCAGGTGGTCCCCCAGATCGTGGCCGACCACTTTGCCGACCAAGCCAAGGGCTCGATCGTCGGCTTCACGGCGGTGGAGACCGAGGCAGCCGAAGGCAAGCTCAGCGAGATCTTCGCGAGTCGGGCCCCCAAGATTCCCCTCGTCCCCGAGCGACGACAAGGCCGGCTACGACCGCGCTCGCTGCCCGAGCCCGTCCCGCCGAACTGAGCTGGGCCTACGCTACGCCGCCAGCTCGAGCCACTGGGTCAGTCGCTCGGCATGCTTGGCCGGCAGATCGATGACCGGCCGCGACACCTCGGGCACGAGGTCGCCGTGGAAGTCGGAGCCGCCCGTGGCGACGAGGTCGAACTCGCGGACCAACCGTAGCCACACCTCGGACTGCGCCCGACCGTAGCGGCCGTAGAACGCCTCGATGCCCTCGAGCCCCTGATCGCGGAAGCGAACGTAGAGGTCACGCACCAGCGCGGGTTGACCCAGCGTGTGGGGATGCGCCAGGGAGACCCGTGCGCCTGCGGCCCGGGCCATGGCCAGGCCTTCGTCGACCCCGATCCGCTCGATGGGGGCGTCGGCCTTGCCCCCGTCCTTGAGAAAGCGATCGAAGGCCTCCCGCGTGCTCGTGCAGATGCCCGCCTCGACCAACGCCTTGGCGACGTCGGGTCGACCGGGGATCCTGCCCTCCGCCTTGACGAGGATGGGCTCGGGATCGAGGTCGTGCCCCAGCGCCTTCAGCCGCGCGCAGATCCGGCGGATGCGATCGCGTCGGTCTTCGGCCACACGCACGAGCCGTTGCTCGAGGGCGTCGAGCCCCGGGCCTTCCTTCAGACCGTAGAGCAGCAGGTGCACCGTGCGGTCGTACTCGCGACACGACAGCTCCACGCCGCGCAGCACCGTGCAGCGATCGCCCACCGCGGCCACGGTCTCGTCGTACCCCGCCCAGGTGTCGTGATCGGTCAGGCAGAACAGCGTCGCCCCACCGTCGGCTGCCCGCGTGGCGATCTCGGTCGGGGTCAGGCTTCCGTCGGAGCACACGGAGTGACAATGAAGCTCGAGCCGCAAGTCGAGCGAACTATACGGTCGACAGCGTCACTTTGCCACGAGCTCGGCGGAGGCCTCGGACCCGCTGTCCTGCACCACCACGCCACTGCCCAATGGCAGCCCGTCATCGGTCAGAAACTCCAGTTCGGTGGTCTCGTCGAGCACGATGATCTCGGGCGCCGCCGCAGGCGCGGGAGGCCGCGGAGGCCGACGCTTCGCCACAATATCCGGCACCTTACGTTCTTTTCCAAAGCTCCAGGACAACAGCCCGAGCGAGTCGATCGCCTGCTGGTACGCGTGCTCCGAAGACCACGACTCGGCCCGCTGTAGCACGGCCCGCACCTCTCGGCGATCGCACTGCGCCGCGACCAATCGCAGCAGCGTCTCGAGCGTATCCAACGAGAGGTTCAGACAGCCCAGGCGAGCCTGCACGCGAGCCAATCGCTCGAGGGTCAGCCGATCGTCGGGCTTCATGTGGTGCAGCGCCGTCAGCTTCGCGCGGGCCCTTCGGAGCTGGCCGCAGCGCAGGTAGATCATGGTGAGCTCTCGCAGCGCAGCTTCGTCCGCTCCGCCGTGGGTGTGCATCATCTCCAGCACTCGAATCAGCTCCGCCGTGCGCCCGTGCGCTCGCAACCCGTCGGCCACGATGCGCAGCTCGTTCATCGCCTCACGCATGCGCCCCAATGCGAGGTCGAGCTCGGCCAGTCGCAAGCGCTTGGACAACGAGCCCGGATCGACCTGCACCAACACGCTGAGCACGTCGCGGGCTTGCTCGCCGCGCCCGGTCAGCAGGTGGGTTCGTGCCACTCGCTCGCACAGCGCAATCGAATCCGCACCGAGGTGCACGACCAACGGAGCCAGGCGGTCGAGCACCACCCGACTCGAGTCCAAGTGCAGGGCTCGCAAGGCCACCGTCATCGCGCGACGCTCGTGGCCGAGACGCGCGTAGAGCAACGCCAAGCGTAGGTACTCATCCGCCGCGCGAGCGCCCTGCCCCGCCTGCGCCAAGTGATGCGCCAGCTTCATCCCCGCCTTGATGTCCGTGGGATCGATATCGCTCAGCACCTGGTACTCGACCGCGGCGGCATCGTGCTTGCCGGCGGCGGCCAAGGCTCGAGCGCGCTGGCGAATCGGTTCCGTCGTAAATGAAAGTCCCCCCATAAGGTCGCCCCTCCACTTACTTGGACACCGTTTGCCCTACATCTTCCGGCGTCGATTATGGATTCCCTGATGCGGACTCTGCACGTTCTCGTTTTGCTCCATGAAATTCATCGAAAACGAGCATCGCTAAACGCAACCACCGGTGGCTTATCGTGAAGGGCACGCTCGGTTTTCTCCATGCAACATTCGATGCGCACACGCCTTCGCCAAGCTTTGTTCGGTTGCCTCGCCATGGGGTCGGTGACCACGGCCCAAGCCGCCGAACTCACCGTGCCCATGCCCGAACCCGACCCCATCTGGGGCGGAACCGCGAGCGAGGACTGTGCCTGGCCGACCACCGTGTTCATGGAGGGGTGCACGGGCACCCTGGTGCATCCCGAGGTCGTCGTACTCGCCTCGCACTGTCTGTTCTTCGCGGGCGGCCAGGCCCCCGCCTTCGCCGAGTTCGGCACCAACAGTGACGCGCCCGATCGTCAGGTCCCCGTCGACACCTGCACGATGTACCCCGGCTGGCAACCGGAGACGGGCGGTGGCATCGACGTCGCCTTCTGCACCCTCTCCGAGCCCGTGCTCGACGTGCCCATCGTTCCCATCCTCATGGGCTGCGAGACCGAGGTGCTCGGCCCCGGGCAAGAAGTCACCCTCGTCGGCTACGGCATCACCGACAGCGGCTCTTTCGGCATCAAGCACGAGGTCGTCACCACCATCAACAACCTCGAGGGCGACACCGAGGTGAACCTCGGCGGCAACGGAACGAGCAGCTGCAACGGCGACTCGGGCGGCCCCGCCTACCTCCAGCTCGAGGATGGTTCCTGGCGAGTCTTCGGCGTCACCTCGCGCGGCACCTCGGGCAACTGCGCCGACGAGTCGATCTACGGCCGCATCAGCCCCTACGTCGAGTGGATGGAAGACACCACCGGCATCGACGTCACCCCGTGCCACGACGTCGACGGCACCTGGAACCCCAGCGACGCCTGCACCGAGTTCCCGCTCGAGCCCGGCACCTCGCTGTCCGGTTGGGAAGCTGGCTGCGCGGGCGGCATGCTCAGCGGACCCGCCGCGACCTGTGGTGATCCATTCGGCGGAGGCGAAGGCACGGGAACCGGCACCACTGGCGACGCCGACACCGGTCTCGACGGCTCGGGTGGCGACAGCGGAGCCGACACGGAATTGCCCGGCGGCACCACTGGCGACGCCGACACCGATCCCGGTGGCTCGTCCGGCTCGACCGGCGACACCGACAGCGCCGGCCAAGACGACACTGGCACGGGCAGCTGCAGCTGCCAAACCGACGATCCCGGCTGGGGTCCCCTGTGGATGCTCCCCGCGCTCGCCGTCCTCGGTCGCCGACGCCGACGCTGAGCGCCGCGCTTCGATGAGCGCATCTAGGTGAAGATGCGCTCGGAGTCGATCTCCCAGCCGCGCCGCCGGCCGATCCGAGCGACCTCGGCCAGCCACGCCTTCATGACGGACGCGGGGATCTCGATCCCCTCGAGTTCATAGCCATCGGCCAATAGCGCCTTCGCCTGACGGACGGCCCAGCTGCGGCCGACGATGGCGCGAACGCCCTTGGTCGTCCGCTTGCCCTTGGTGCCGACCTTGCCTTCGCGCATCGTGGTGCGCGTGGGCTGAACGACGAGCTCGCAGAAGCGGCTGACTCGGACGCCGCGTTTGACGAGCATCAGGACGCCGTCGGCCTGCAGCGTCTCGTGCAGGGTCAATGCGATCGGGAACGGGCGGACACCTCGTTTCTTCGCAGTCTTCTTCTTCCGCGCAGCGGTCTTCTTCGCGGTCGTCTTGCCGACGGCTTTCTTCGCGCTCTTCTTCTGCGTTGCCTTCTTCTTCGGCGCTGCCTTCCTCTTCGCGGTCTTCTTTGGCGCTGCCTTCTTCGCGGTCTTCTTTGGCGCTGCCTTCTTGCCGGCTGCGTTCTTCTTCGGTGCAGCCCTCTTCTTCGCGACCTTCTTGCCGATCGCTTTCTTCTTCGTGGTCGCTTTCTTCGCGCTCTTCTTCTGCGTTGCCTTCTTTTTCGCAACCTTCTTAGCAGCGGTTTTCTTCTTCGGCGCGGTCTTCTTCGGTGCGGCCTTCTTTTTCGCGACCTTCTTACCGGCGGTTTTCTTCTTCGGCGCGGCCTTCTTCGCGACCTTCTTACCGGCGGTTTTCTTCTTCGGCGCGGCCTTCTTCTGCGCGACCTTCTTGCCGGTCGCTTTCTTCTTCGTGGTCGCTTTCTTCGCGGCCTTCTTCTTGCTGGCTGTTTTTCCCTTCGTGACCTTCTTCTTTTTTCTCTGCGCGGTCTTTTTCTTCGCGACCTTTTTCGTCGTCTTCCCCTTTTCGTCGGACGCCTTCTTCTTCGCCACCGCCATCGGGACGATCACAGAACAACGGAGGGCGGACGTCAATCGGGATGAGGGGCGCGGGGAGATTCGAGTTGGGCGCGTTGGGTTGTGGGGAGGGGTTGGTGTGCCGGTGTGGCAGGTCGCCTGTTCGCCGGATTATGGGTACCGACCGTGCTCAAACAGTGGTTTCGCGCCCGGCTGCAGCGTACGTCCTCGGGGGCAGTCGGTGGACTGCGATTGGTTGTCGGGATGGCGCTACCAAAACTGCGCGCGGCCGGTACCCATAACCCGACGAGCGGCTCCCGCTTGGCTCGGTATGACTGAACCGATCCGGAGAGACGAGTCATCGGGGCTGGTGGCGCGCCGGTTTGAGGTCGGCCCTCACTCGAGCAGTGTTGGGTGATGAACCAGCACTAGTTGACGGGCCTGTTGGAAGTCGCCTTCGCTCTCCATTGCATAAGTCGTTCGGTGACGAACAACGCGGTCGCTGCCGTGCTCGTTGGCAGTCGTCTGCCGCTCGGTCGAGTCCTGCTTCGTGTGATGGGACTGCGGTCGCTGCAGTGCTTGTTGGCAGTCGTTTTGCCCCTCGGGCGAGTCCTGCTTCGTGTGAAGACGGCTGCGGTCGCTGCAGTGCTTGTTGGCAGTCATTTGCCGCTCGGTCGAGTCCCGCTTGGTGTGAAGGCGGCTGCGGTCGCTGCAGTGCTTGGAAGTCGCTTGCC
This sequence comes from Myxococcota bacterium, assembly GCA_039028615.1. Classification (GTDB taxonomy): domain Bacteria; phylum Myxococcota_A; class Polyangia; order Nannocystales; family Nannocystaceae; genus Paraliomyxa. The sequence goes on from JBCCHT010000017.1 coordinate 202,305, forward strand.
CCTCGGTCGAGCAGTGGGGCTCGAGGGCGAAGGCCAGTTGGGCGCGGTGTTCGAGGCCAACGAAGACTGCGGTTGTGCCGTTCGGCGTCCAAGGTCGGTGCCCGTCGCGATCGGCCACCACTCCGATCAAGCGATTTCATTCTGATCTCGCTCGAGTGAGGGCCGAGACAAGAGAGAGCTCGGCATCGCGCGCCAAACGAAAGAGCCGAACCACCTCGCCCCTCGCACTACGAAGACCCGACTTCGCCAGCATCAACGTCGATCGAGTCGAGGGAACCCCGGTCTTCGAACCGGGCGCGCCACCAGCCCCAACGATCCGCCCCTCCGGATCGGCCCAGCCCCACCGAGCCAAGCGGGAGCCGCTCGTCGGGTTATGGGTACCGGCCGCGCGCAGTTTTGGTAGCGCCATCCCGACAACCAATCGCAGTCCACCGACCGCCCCCGAGGACGTACGCTGCAGCCAGGCGCGAAACCACTGTTTGAGCACGGTCGGTACCCATAATCCGGCGAACAGGCGACCTGCCACACCGGCACGCCAACCCCTCCCCACAACCCAACGCGCCCTTCTCGAACCTCCCCGCGCCCGCCACAGCCAACGCATCCAGCCCGGGCACCCCCGCGCCCAAAGCCCCCGGCTCGCCCACAACCAACGAAAAAGCCCGAGGCATCCACCTCGGGCTCTTCCGCTTCAGAGCAGCGCGCCTAGTAAGCCCGCGGCCCCCAGTCCGGCGTGCTACCGGCCTTCATCACGGTGATCTGGTTGTTGCCGTCCTCGTTCGCCACGACGATACCGCCACGCGACGACGACCACGCCACCAGCCGCCCATCAGGCGCGTAGGAGGGATCGGTATTCCGCCCCCCACCCTGGCTGAGCCGCTTGATCTTCCCGCTCTTCACGTTGACCGCAAAGATGTCGAATCCACCGCCGGCCCGCCCGGCGTACGTGATCCAGCTGGCCAGCTCACCCTCGCCCTGACTCCAGTCGGGGGTCTGGTTGTAGCTGCCCTTCTTGGTCACCCGCTTGGCCCCGCCACCGCCCGCGCTCATGCGATAGACCTGAGGTCCACCCGCGCGGTTGGAGACGAACGCGATCTGGTTGCCCGCGCCGCTCCAGGTGGGCGACCCGTCGATGGCGGGGTTGTTGGTCAACCGCGCCTGCACGTTGCCGCTGGTGTCGATCTTGTACAGCTCGCTGTTGCCGTCCTTGGACAGGGTCAGCGCAATGGCGCCGCCGCTGGGGCTCATCACGCCGCCCAGGTTCAGGCCGGGGTACTTGCTGACGCGGGTGGGCCCGCCGCCCGAGCTCATCCACAGGTCGGGATTGCGCTTGGCGTAGCTGGTGAACACCACCTGGCCGCCGGGGCCCAGCGAGGGAAGGATGTTGAGCGAACGGTTGCCCGTGACGCCCGAGACGTTGCCGCCGTCCATCTCCATGGTGAACACGTTCTTGCTCACCGAGGGGTTGCGACGGGTCCGGACGAAGGCGATGCGCGACCCGAATACGCCGGGGATCCCGGTGTAGTACTTGATCACGTCATTCATGAACATGTGGGCCGCCTTGCGGGTGTCTCCCGCGGGGAAGCCCTTGGACAGCACGGGCTTGCTGCCCTTGGCCAGATCGTAGAGCTGGAACTTGATCTGGTTGCCGACCTTGGCGTTCATGATCACCGCTTGCGCGCCGACCTTGTTCCAGGCGTCGCGATCGAAGCGGGTCGACTTGACCAACGCGGCGGGCAGCGAGCGACGGTCGATGACCTCGAAGCCAGCCGAGATGTCGGCGTCGCGACGCACGATGTTGCCCACCTCGTCACCCGCCGGTACGGCGAGACGAAGCAGCGTGACACCGCCCGCGCCCACATCGACGTCCTGAGCGTTTGCCTCCGATACGACAGAGACATCGTCTTGACCGGCCCAGTACGCCCCCGCAGCGAGGGTGGAGGCGATCACCATGGTTCCAAGCAGAGTTCGGTTCATCCGTGGACCTTGTCCGTTCGACGAAAGGATAACGGCGGTGCCCGGGGAGGGAAAGGCCCCCCGCTCGACGACCACCACGTCACGCGCGGGGGCCACCTGCGCCTCGATTGGGGCAGAGTTCCGCGGTGGGTCACCACTGGAACCTGGTCCAAATCGAGGCGGGGGAGCACCGTTCATGCGGCATTGGGACGGATCGGGACCGCCCCGTATTGCCTTCGTTTACGTCGAAGTAACCGTGAGGGTCGCAGCCCTCGAGCCGGCTCTCAGCGAACTTTGCCCGCGCTCCAGTTGAAGCGGTACCGCAGCTTGGTGCAATTGCCCTTCATCTTGCTGGCGATCTTGGGCGGCGGCCGGGGGATCTTGAGCTGCTCGAGGGCGAGCCTCACCGAGCCCTGAGCATCGGAGGCCAGGGTGCCGCCCTTGCTGCGGACGGAGGTGATCCGGCCGTCCTTGCAGATGGACATCTCGAACTTGAAGTTGCCCGGCGGCGGCTTGGCCCCGAAGGCACCGACCTTCATGCCGTTGAGCGCCTTCATGACCGAGGTGGCCCAGGGATCGCCGTCCTTCTTGAGGTCGTCCCAGCCCCCCGGGTCGCCGAACGGGTCACCCTTGTCCTGCTTGACGGTGGGCAGGTCCCGCTTGTGCGGCGTGTTGGCGGTGGTGGGCAGCTTCGAGGTGGGAAGCTTCTTGTCCTTCTTGACCTTGGGCGGAGGCTTGTCGGTCTTCTTGGGCTTCTCGTCCGGCTCGGGCGGGGGCTCTTCGACCGGCACCGCCTTCTCGTCCTCGGTGACCGTCTCGTTGACGGTGTCTTCCTCGGGACGCGTCTCCTGGACGATGATCTTCTCCGGGAGCTCTTTTTCTTCGATCTCCTGACCGAGCTTCACCAGCGTGCCCGGCTCGAAGTCGATCATGAACTCGTCGTCCTCTTCTTCGGTCTCCTCGGCGTTCGCCAGCACGCCGAAGCCGAAGTAGAGCAAACCGCAGGTGAGCAGCATGCCGCCCAGACCGCTGACGAACGCCAGCGGCTGCCGAAACAGGTCGGCGACATCCCGATAGAGCTGGCCGAAGACGGCCGAGATCGGGTTGCCGGTACGGACCTTGACGGGGCGGGGAGCGTTCATTGGCGATTCATCTCCGCGATGCGCTTGAGGTTGGGGTCGGTGACGAAGCCGACTTCAGAGACCTCGGCCAGCTTCAGCGCGACCAGGATGTCGATGACGCGCGCATGGTCGACGTTCTGATCGCCCTGGATGAAAACCCGTCCGTCCTCCTGGATCTTGACGTTGTTGGCGATCTCTTCCTGCAATTTCTCGGGCTTCTCCGACAGAGGCAGAGGTCCCAAGAACGCACGACCGGTCTGATCGATTGAAATCACGGAGTAGAGGAACTCTTCTTCGGTGATTTCCTCGCCGCGCGCCGCCGGCAGCGTGACGTCTTCGCCCTCGGGCGACATCAGCGGCGTGGCGACCATGAACATGATGAGCAGGCAGAACATCACGTCGACCAACGACGTGACGTTGATGGCCGTCATCGGCTCATCGGTCGTCAGCTCTTCGTTGATGATGCTCATCGCGTAGCCCCAGCGTCCCGGCTTAGAAGAAGTGACGCTTCACGATATTCATGAAATCGTTGGAGAAGTTGCTCATCTCGGCGTTGAGCACCTTCAACCGCCGCTGGAAGTAGTTGTAGGCCACGACCGCGGGGACCGCGCTGGCGAGGGCGAGCGCGGTGGTGACCAGCGCCTCGGCGATGGGCTGGCTGACCTCGCCCAGCTCGGCGCTGCCCTGGGCCGCGATGCTGAGGAAGGCTTCCATGATGCCCCACACCGTGCCGAACAGCCCGATGAAGGGCGCGGCCGAGCCGGTGGTGGCGAGGAAGGGCAGCAGGTTCTCGAGCTTGGTGTTCTCGCTCATCCGCGCGCGAGCCAGGGCCCGCTCGACGTTGTCGGAGTCGCCCGCCCGATCGTGCATGGAAACCTGAGCCTCCATGCCCATCTGCCCCGGCTGGCCGCCGCGCGAGCGCTTGACCTTCGACAGCTCGACGTAGCCCGCCCGGAACATCGCGGCGATGGGGCTGCGCTTGAGCTTCTCGGCGACCTGGTAGATCTCGTCGAGCCGCTTGCTCTCCCAAAAGCGGTCGAGGAAGGTGATCGACTGCCCTTGCGCCTGCGTGATGTGGAACAGCTTGAAGAAGATGACGAAGGCGCACATCGCGACCAGCAACAGCAGGATGATCACGACGACGAGGACGATGCCTTGCGACGCGGACAGCAAGCCGATGAGGTCGACGTCGGCGAGCAACAGACCAGGCGTCGAGGAACCAACAAGGGCGGGAAATTGCGGCGCAATCACGGCCTCGGCAGGCTACGTCAGGCCCCCAGAGGCGTCAATCTCGGTGCGTAGCGTGCCAAAGGGCCCGTCGCGGGCCGTGTTGGTCGAGTTACAGTGCGGTGCCCGATGCCACGCATCGACCCCCGACACCTCGACCACGAGTCCCTCGCGGCGACCGTGCTCGAGGCCAAGCCGATCTTGTTCGACAAGCTGGCCGCCGCCTGTGACGTCGACGAGACCGGCGCGCGCGCGGTCTTGACCGAGGTCCTGCGCTTTTTGAGCCTGGTCGCCACCGCCGACCAGACCCTCACCCCCAGTCCGCGGGTCGACGACGCCTGGCACGAGCTGGTCTTGTGCACGCGTCTTTACTTCCGGCTCTGCGACGAGCACTTCGGCAGCTACGTGCATCACGATCCCGGGGGCACCCGGGACGACAACGCCCGTCAGTTCCACGAGACGATGCGTCGATACTCCTTGTTCTTTGGTGATCCCGATCCCGCCCACTGGGGCGATCGCGGTCCCCTCACCGCCTCCGCCGAATGCGGCGCGTGCGAGTCCCTGCCGTCCTCGCCGCGCTAACACCCACCCCCACCTGCCACCCTCACCCAAGCGAGCCCTCCGCCATGTACTTCAGTTCCGCGCTGTCCATCGACCCCAGCGAGATCACCAAGATCGAGAAGATCAAGCCGACCAAGGCCTTCGGCAAGCTCTTCTATTACCTGAGCGCGGGGCTGTCCGCGTCCAAGCGCGAGGTCGAGACCTTCACCGCCGTGTCCGTGCTCCAGCAGCTGAACATGGCGATGCGCTCGGTCGGCGTCGACAACATCATCCGGCTCGCGCGCGACGAGCAAGACGTCTACCTCGACACCCAAGGGCGCGAAGACGACCTGCGCGAGGCCATCGAGCACTTCGTCAAGCAGGCCGAGTCGTCCGACCAGGAGGCCAAGCCCTTCACCTTGCTCCAGCTCGTGCTCGAACACGAGGACGACCTGTTCAAGTACCTGCTCGATCTGCGGATCCGTCGAGAGCACCGCGTCGGCGACTTCCCCATCTCGATCAAGATCAACGGCGTGCTCAAGTCCCCCAGCGAGGGGGGCAACGACCCGGAGCAGATCAAGAAACAGCTCGCGCCCGTGTTCGCCAACCAAGAGGCCTACGACGGCTTCGTCAGCAAGAACCGCGAGCACTTCGAGGGCTTCGTCGAGCGCCTGCACACCGCCATGCTCGAGGCGATCGAGTGCGACGAGATCCACCGCGACTCGCACACCAACATCATTCGCCCCAAGGGCAAGAAGAAGAAGGCCAAGGACGTCGACTACGATCACGACGATCCCGATGTCGAGCCCCTGCACGCGGGCTACCCCGGCTTCGGCGACGTGTTCTTCTATACGTGGTTGTGGTCCGAGCTCAGCCACGAGCACTCGATGAACCTCAGCCACGCCACCGTGGTCGACGAATCGGGCAGCTCGATGTTCGAGGTTGGGGCCGATGCCGTGCAAGCAGGCGAGGGCGCGGCCTTCGATCCCGACGCAGACTTCGAGGCGCCGACCGGCGGCGACGTCAGCTACCACGACGGGCACTCCTACGAGTCGGAGTTCAGCGATGCGGCGCTCATCGGCAACGACTCGAGCAGCACCGACACCAGCAGCAGCGACTCCAGCAGTGACGGGGGCGGCTGGCTCGACTCCGTGTTCAGCGGGGACAGCGGCTCGGACTCGGGCGGCAGCAGCTGCGGCAGTAGTTGCGGGAGCAGCTGCGGCAGCAGCTGCGGTGGGTGTGGCGGCGGCGACTGATCGTCGGTCCTTCCCGATCCGGCTCGACTAGGGTGACGTCGAGCCGGTCATGGCCCCGCGGGTCCAGTGCACGCGGGGCACCAGGGTCCGCGCGGCCCGGGCGAGGCCGCGGCGGCGGCCGAAAGCCGTGGTCGTTCGGGCGCGATGGCGAACGACCCACAGCACGATGCCGGTCACCGCGAGCGTGGCCCCGAGGCCGAGCGCGGCTCCGCCCGCGATGTGCATGCGATCGATGCCGCCGTCGAGCGCATCGAAGCCATCGTAATCGCCCGAGTCGGCCTGGGTGCGACGGCGGGACTCGCCGAGGCCGAGCACGATGCCGCCGCCCACCATCGCCGCTCCGCCGAGCACGGTGAGGGTGAGGCCAGCCGGATCGACACGTCGTCGTCGTTTCGTGGCCACGGGCTCATCGATGGGCGGCGTGGGCTCGGGGGGGGTGACGTCGACGATCGGGGCGGGCGCGGGCTCCTCGACGACGGTCGGTGGCGCAGCGGCGATCTGCTCGCGGCACCGCTCGATGTTCTGCTCGGCCGCGCGCTGGGCTTCGCCGCCGAGGTCCAGCGCGATGAACTGCTCGTACAGCGCAATGGCCTGTTCGCACTCACCGAGGCTTCGCATCGCCTGCGCCCATCCATACAGATCCCCGGGCGCCTCGTTTTCCCCGTAGGCGCGTTCGAAGTAGCGACCGGCCGCGTCGTAGTCTTCCCGCTCGTAGGCCTCGAGACCGGCGCGGTGGGCCTCGGCCCCGGACAGTGAAGAGGGATCGGGGTCCGGAGCGGGCGAGGGCGCCCCTGCCCCGGTGAGCCAAGCGCTCAGCAGCAACGAAGACGCCGCGCTCATTCACTCAACCCGGGAGGCATGGCGGAGTCGAGATTGATCGGCTTGGCGTCGGTGGGCTTTTTCGATCGGCGTCGGCGACTCTTCTTGGGCTTGCGCGTGCTCTTGGTGGCCGCGGGCTCGGCCGGCTCGGCGGTGACGGGCGCCGCTTCGGGCTGCACCGCTCCTGGCTCGCCCTCGGCTGCATCTGCGCCCGGTTCGGCCGCCGCGGCGACGCTCGGCTCCGACGCGGGGGACGGCGGCGGAGCGGAGGACGACGCAGGCTCGGACGCGGGCTCGGGCACCGAAGAAGACTGGTCGCCGTCTCCATACACATACAACCCACCGAGCCCCAGCGCGGCTCCCAGCACCACCGCCCCCACGATCCGCCCCCGAGCGGGGGAGCGCGAGGTCATGAAATCGACGGTGGGGTCGTCATCGGGATCGGTGGCCGGGCTCGAGTCATGGCTCACCGCCGCATCGAGATGCCGCGTGGGTCCATCTTCGGAGACCGTGGGGGGCTCGGTCCGGTCGAGCGAGCCCCGCAGGCGCGTCACCGCGATGCTGTCGACATTCGTCATCACCCGCGCCGATGCGCCGACATCGGGCTCGACGGTGGCGGTGGCGGTGGCGGTGCCCTCGGTCGGATCGCGGGCGGCCGCCTCGAGCTTCGAGCGCTCTTCGTCGCCGAACACGTTGGCCATCAATCGCGCGACGGTCGACGCGGATACGGTGAGCGCGTGACATCGCGCGAACTCTTCGAGGTCGTCGCGGAGCTTGGCCGCGCTCGGGTAGCGCGTCGCCGGGTCGGGGCTGAGCGTGCGCTGCACGATCTCGTCGAAGGCCTCGGGGCAGTCGGGCCGTAGCGCTCGAATCGACTCCACCTGCGCGTGCGCGATGCGTTGGATGAGGCCGACGTCGGTCTCCGCTCGGTGCAGGCGCTGCGAGGTCAGCATCTCCCACATGAGCGCGCCGACGGCATAGACGTCGCTGCGCCGATCGATCGCCTCCCCGCGGCACTGCTCGGGCGACATGTACGGCAGCTTGCCGCGCAGCGCCCCCGCGTCGGTCGACACCAGCCCGGTACGGGCCTTCGCCACCCCGAAGTCGGTGAGCTTGACCGCCCCCTCGAAGCCGACCAGGACATTGGACGGCGATACGTCGCGATGCACGATGCCCAGCGGCTCACCATCGAGGCCGCGCTTTTCGTGGGCATGGGCGAGCCCGGCACACAGCGCAGAGACGATGGCCACCACCTCGTCGAGCTGCACCCGCTCGCCCCGTTCGGCCATGCGTCGCAGCACCTGCCGAAGGTCGCGACCCCGCACGTACTCCATCGAGTAGAAGTAGACGTCGTCGTCGACATCGACCTCGTAGACCGAGGCGATGTTGGGGTGGTCGAGGGTCGCGGCCAGCCGCGCCTCTTGGATGAAGCGAGCGATGAACTCCGCGTCCTGGGCCAGGTGCGGCAGGATGCGCTTGACCACCACCTCCTTGACGAACCCACCGATTCCCGCGGTACGCCCGAGGTACAGCTGCGCCATGCCCCCCTGGCCGATGGGCTCCACGAGCGTGAACTTGCCGAGGTGGGTCGGCTCGCCGTGCCCCAAGGCGCGGCCCGACGTGGTTCCCCGGTCGCTCACCGGGGGATCCTACGCGGCCGCGCCGACGCCGGGCAACAACGAGCCTTCGGTCGGCTACGACGAAGATTCGGTGGGTGACTGCCCGACCAGGGTGGCCAAAGCCGCGCGCGAGTGGATCCCGAGGCGCTCGTAGATGCGCTCGAGATGCGTGGCCACGGTGCGCCGCGTGATGCCCAGGGCCTGGGCGATCTCCACGTTGGTCGACCCCCGCGCGACGTGCATCGCCACTTCTCGCTCCCGCGGGGTCAGCCGCAACACGGGCGACGGCGCCTCGACCTTCGGAGCCGTCCCCGGCTCTACGAGCACGAAACGCAAGGTCACCGGACCGAGCTGGATGCGATCGCCGTGGTGCAAGGCGGCCACGTCGATGCGCTCGCCGTTGACGAAGGTGCCGTTCTTCGAGCCCAGGTCCACGAGGTTGACGGCCGCCCCTGCTCGGGTGATGCGGGCGTGCTTGCGCGACACCCCCTCCACGCTCAGCGGAAGATCCGCCGCCTCGAAGCGCCCCAACACCGTCCCGCCCTCGCCCAGCTCGAACTCTCGGGTCTCCCCGTCGCCCGATTCCACCACGAGGTACGCGCGCCGGTCGCTCGGCGGAAGTGCGTTGACCGGCCGTGTCCGCGTGACCCCATCCGTCACTGCTCCACCTTAGCAGGCTGCGCACGCCATTGGGGCCGGGGCGCGATCGCTTGACAGGGCGGAAGCCCGGTCCTACTCCAAATCGAGGGGGAAACGACGACGGCGGGGCTTCGACGACGGGCGAGCTGCCGTGCCCATGCGGCACGAGGGGTCCGGCGTGGACTCGGGCAATACACCCAGTGGGGACTGGGCGCGTCGATGGGCGTCGCTCTGGCCCAAGTCCTGGCCCTTCCCGCGAGCGGCTGCCATCGCTCGTTTCTCTGTGCCGAAAATGCGCAATGCCATCTGGGCGGCACGCACGGTCGCTGCGAAGCCACCGGGTTCTGCAGCTTTCCCGACGACGCATGCGCGTCGGGTCATCGCTACGGCGAGCACGCCAGCGCCGACCTCGCGCACCAGTGTGCCGACGCGATGGTGGCCGGCGGCACCGATTCATCCAGCGGTGCTCCATCGATAGACCAATCGATCGATGAAAGCGATGGCTCGACGGGATCGACCACGGGCGACGGCACCACGGACGACGGCACCACCACCACGGGGATCCCCACCGACTGCCCTCCCCTGGTGGAGTCGGGCCCGCTCGTCGTGAAGGCCCACGGCGAGATGATCGAGGGGCTGCGCATCACCGCCGCGGGCGTGCCCGCCATCTCCGTGTCCGGCTTCGACGACGTCGTCATCCGCAACTGCGAGATCCACCACGACGGGGGCCCGGGCATCAGCTTCGCCGCCGCCCATCGGCTCACCATCGAAGACGTGGTCATCGTGCACGACCGCGAAGAGCCGGGCGCGCACGAACACCGCAACCAAGCCAACATCACGGGCAGCAACTCCGAGGAGACGGTCATCGAGCGCGTTCGCGTCACCCGGGGCTCGACCGGAATCGAATTGGCCGCCACGCCCGGCGCCCGCCTGACCGACATCGAAGGGCACGACATCCGCGGGCCCGGGCCGCCCGCGAGCTTCATTCACCTGTCGGGCAGCGACGACGCGGTGATCGACGGCTTCTCGATCGTCAATCCGCTCGACACTGGTCGCCCGGGCAACCTGGTGGAGCTTCACGAGTCCTCCAACGTCACCGTGCGCAACGGCCTGCTCGACGGCCACAACGCGGAGTTCGGCTACGGCGTGGTGTTTCAGCAGACCTCGGGTCAACACGCGGGCGGCCTGGTCGAGGACGTCGACACCCTGCGCATGACCAACGGGTCCTTCTCCGGTTTTCCCGCCGCGTTCGATCTGGTGTTTCGCCGCACGCGGGCACGACAGAACATCTGCGAGATCCTCTCGGTGCCGATCGACGACTGCGACGTCGTCGGCCCCAACGGTGGCTGTGTGCCGGGCTCGAACGGGCGCTCGTGGACCAGCGCCCCGCGGCTGTCCGGGATCCTCATCGAGGACTCGGTGCACTTCGACCTGTGCCACCCGCCCGTATGGCCCGAGTCCGCCTTCGTGGGCTGCGACGGCAATCAATCGGCCGCCGAAAACGGCGACTGCGGGCTGAACGAAGAGGACTTCACGCCGCGCGCTCCCATCGCGCTCACGCCCTGCTGGGAGCGCGACCGATGACCGGGTCGGTCATCTGACCGACACAAAAAATCCCATGAGTTCGGGATCTTGGCCGATGGCCGACCCGCCCGCGCCCCTCTAGGGTGGACGCGTGCGGATAGGGACGATCGCGTGGGGGTTGCTGTTGTGCGGGGGGTGCTACTCGGGGCTGGAACAGGTGCCCTTGGGCGAAGGCTCGAGCGGCGGCGCCGACCAGGAGACGACCGATGGCACCGAGCCCGGCAGCGACGACGAGCCCCAGCTCGAGGTCGGCCCGGTCCCGATGCGTCGGCTGACGCGAGGGCAGTATCTGCAGTCGACCCGTGATCTGCTCGCGCTGCCCGAGTGGACCCCGCAGATCGAGCTGCCCGACGAAGGTCTCAACGAGGAGGAGTTCCAGCTCCCCAACATGGTCGCGGGCACGGTGACCACGGGCCCGGTCGGCTACAACCGCTACCGCGTCGCCGCCAAGGAGGCGGCTGCGGCCGCGATGGGCACCGACGCGGACATGATCCAGCGCCTGGGCTGCACCCCCACCGGGCCCGAGGATCCCTGTGTCGTCGCGTATCTCCAGGCGACCACCGAGCGCGCGTTCTCTCGCGCCATCGAAGACGACGACCCGGTGCTGCAGGCCCTGCTGCGCATCGTCGTCGACGCCAACGACCGCCTCGGCGAGGTGCGGCTCGGCGTGCAGTGGGCGCTCATCAACCTGCTGCAGAGCCCCGAGTTCCTCTACTTCTACCCCACCGACGCGGGCAACGGGCAAAAGGACGCCTACTCCAAGGCGCGCAGCCTGGCGCTGATGTTCCGCGACTCGGTACCCGACGCCACGCTCATCGAGCTCGCCCGAGACGGCTCGCTCGACGACGACGACGTGCTCGACGCCCAGATCGATCGCCTCATCGGCGAGATGCTCGAGCAACCCGAGCGCCGCGGCGCCGTGCTGCGCTTCTTCGACGACTGGTGGAGCATGAACGTCGTCGAGCACGTGGGCAAGAACGCCGAGCTCTTCCCCGAGTTCGACGAGCAGCTGCGCTCGGCCATGAAGGAAGAGATCGATCTATGGCTGCAGGACATCCTGTTCGAGCGCCGCGTCGGCTTCGACACCGTCTTCGACGCCGATCGGATCTACGTCAACGACCGCTTGGCACAGCTGTACGGCCTCCCCGGCGCCTTCGGCGATGAATTCGAAGCGGTGCCCAACGACCCCGAAAGCCCGCGCGGCGGCCTGCTCACCACCGCCGCCTACCTCGCGGTGATGGCCCATCCCGCACAGACCTCGCCCGCCGCTCGGGGCCGCTTCATCACCGAGCGCCTGATGTGCCTGACCATTCCACCACCGCCGCCCAACGTCGACACCACCCTGCCCCCGCCGCAGGGGCCGGAGACCAAGCGGGAGCGATTCGTGCGGCACACCACCGACCCCGTCTGCGCAGGCTGCCATCAGCTGATGGACCCGGCCGGCCTGGCCCTCGAGGAGTTCGACGCGATCGGTCGGCATCGCCTCGAGGAAACCGTCTACTTCGACGGCGAGGCGTTCGACCTTCCACTCGACACCAATGGCGAGCTGCTCGGGCAGCCCTTCGCCAATAGCCGCGAGCTCGGCCGCATCCTCGCCGACAGCGACGAGCTCACCCACTGCGTGGTCCGCCAGCTTCTGCGTCACCAGCTCGGCCGGGAGCTGCTGCCCACCGAGTACGTCGCCGTCCAGGAGCTCGCGGAGGACTTCGTCGAAGACGACCGCGACTTCGTCGGGCTCATGCGGGCCATGGCCCGCCACCAGGTCTTCACCACGTTCACGGAGGGAGAGTAGTCATGGCTTTCAAATCACGCGCCATCGGTCGTCGCACGATGCTTCGCGGCATGTTCGCGGGCACCTCGTTCGCCGTCGGCCTGCCCATCTTGGAGGCCATGCTCGACACCCACGGCCTCGCCTACGCCGACGGCTCGGCCATCCAGCCCTTCTTCATGTGCTACTCGTGGGGCAGCGGCGTCGGGAACCTGCGCAATACCTTCGATCACTGGACCCCGACCGGCAGCGGCACACAGTGGGAGCTGAGCCCCAACCTCGCCCCGCTGGCGCGGCACAAGGAGTACGTCACCCCGCTGACCAACCTGCGGGTGATCGGGCCGGGCAGTCACCACCAGATGCGCGCCACCGTGTTCTCGGGCCAGTACCGACAGCGCGACGAGTACAACGGCAACGGGGCCTACCAGGGGATGGGCTCCGACCGACCCAGCGTCGACCAGCTCGTCGGTGACCGTCTTCAAGAGCGCGACGACGCGCCGCCCTTCCACTCGCTGGTGCTCGGCATGTCCGCGGTGGGCCGGCACTACAACGGGGTGCACCGCGGGCACTCGTTCTCGTGGGGCGCGGGCTTCGACCTGCGCACGCCCGAGACCTCGCCCCACGCGATCTACCAGCAGCTGTTCTCGGGGTTCTCTCCCGATCCCGACAAGGGCGGCTTGACCCCCGAGGCCGAGGTCGAGCTCGCCGCGCTGGATGCCGTGCTGGAGAGCGCGCATCACTTGCGCAGCCGGGTGGGCACCGCCGATCGGCAGCGCATCGACGCCCACCTCGAGGGGCTGTACGAGACGGAGCAGGCGATCTCCGAGCTGGCCGAGATCAGCTGTCAGCTGCCGCCCATGCCCGACGGCGAGTTCGGCCCCGACGGTGCGTCCGTCGAGCCTCTGGCGCTCAAGAACGCGGCCTTCTCCAAGCTCATCGCCCAGGCCTTCGCCTGCGGGCTCACCCGCTCGATCCACTACATGTTCTGCGGCATGCAGACCGATCCCGTGATCGCCGACGTGGGCGCGCGGGATGGCTTCCACCTGCTGACGCACAACGACCTCAACGGCAGCGAGACCTCGCAGCCCGAGATGATCGACGCGGTCGCGACCTACGTGATGGACCGGCTCTCCGATACGCTCGACGAGCTACGGGCGATCCCGGTCGGCGACGGCAACCTGCTGGACCACGCGTGCATCATGGCCGCCTCCGAGATGATGGATGGCCGCACGCACAGCGCTGAGGACGGGGTGCCCGTGCTGCTCATCGGGGGCGCGGGCGGACAGCTGCGAACCGGGTATCACTACCGTGCGCCCGGCGAAGGCGAGGCCTCGTCCCGCAACATCTCCAACGCGCTGCTCACCGTGTACCGAGCGATGGGGATCGACGAGACCGAGATCGACGGCGGCGAGGCCCAAGACGCAGCCGGGCCCATCGAAGAGGTGCTGCTGTGACATGGTGAGCAACACGACTCCGGGCCCTCGAACCAAGCGCCCCCGGAACACGCGGCGACGGCACGGCGCGCCGTCGTGCTTCTTCGGTGAGCATCGGCGCCTCGGCGGCTACTGCCGCCAACGCCCTGGCAACGACGAGTGCCGCGGCGGCTGAGCGCTGCGCCGCGTGCACATGGTGACGCCGCCCGTAGAAACGGCGTAGCGTGTGCGGCGTGTCTGGGTCGACGCCGTCACGCGAAGAGCTACGCGCCATGGAAGACTGGCCGCTGTGGGGCCGGTGGAAGGACGGCGATCGCCGGGCCGCCACCGTGCTCGTGCAGCGCTATGCGAGCCTGATCCAGCGATTTTTTCGCAACAAGGTCAGCGACAAACAAGACGCTTCCGAGCTGGTCTCCGAGACCATGCTCGCCTGCGTGAGCGCGCTCGATCGCGCGAGCGAAACCGCGTCGTTCCGCTCGTTCCTGTTCGGTATCGCGCTGAACGTGCTGCGCAAGTACATCCGACGAAAGTACAAACGAAAGCGCGAGATCGACGACTTCGACGTGGTCTGCGTGGACGAGGGCCCGGAGACCCCCAGCAACCTCATCGCGCGGCAAGGCGAGACCAGACTCCTGGTTCGTGCGCTGCGACGGATCCCCATCAACCTGCAGATCGTGCTGGAGCTGCAATTCTTCGAAGAGCTCAAGGGACCGCAGATCGCCGAGCTGCTGGGCATCCCCGTGAACACAGTCTATACGCACAGCCATCGCGGTCGCCAGAAGCTCCAAGAGGCGATCGAGGCGCTGGCCGAGAACCCCGAGCAAGCGCAGTCCACCATGATGGGCATCGAGACCTGGGCCGACGAGGTGCGGGCTCAGATCGGCGACACGGGTGACGACGCCTGACGACGAGCGCCGCGCGCCCACCGACCGCGAGCCCGAGGACTCGGCCGAGTCGCAGCCGGACTCCGCCGACGCCGCCCGGGCCGAGCTGTTCGCCGACGACACCCTCGACCGCAACGTGCTCCACGCCGACGTGCTCTCGCGCATGTTCGGCGAGGTCGACGAGGAGGTCGTGCAAACCCTCGGGCGCTACGAGATCGAGCGCGAGCTGGGCGAGGGCGGCATGGGCGTGGTGTACCTGGCCTACGACCCCGAGCTCGATCGCAAGGTCGCGCTCAAGCTGCTGCGGCGGCGCGTCGGCGAGGGTGACGACGACGAGACCGAGCACCGCCTGCGCCAGGAAGCGCGGGCGATGGCCCGGCTTCGACATACGCACGTGGTCAACGTGCACGACGTGGGTCTGCACCGCGAGCGCCTGTTCCTCGCCATGGAGTACGTGCCGGGCCAGACCCTCGGGCGATGGCTGAGCCAGCAAGCGCCGCGCCCGTGGACCGAGATCGTGCGGGTGTTCGTCGATGCGGGCCGGGGACTCGCGGCCGCCCACGCGGCCGACATGGTGCACCGCGACTTCAAGCCCGACAACGTGCTCATCGACGACGACGGGGTCGTGAAGGTCACCGACTTCGGCATCGCCGTCGCAATGGAGGGGGACGAATACGCGGGCACGGCTCGGGCCGGCACCCCGCGCTACATGTCGCCCGAGCAGCTGCGCGGCAAGACCGTCGATCCACGCAGCGACCAGTTCTCGTTTTGTATCGCGCTGTACGAGGCCCTGCTCGGGCAGCACCCCTTCGCGGGCGATGAACGAGAAGGCTCGGCCGCCGCGATCCTGAAGGGCCAGCTGCAAACGCCTCCCGCCCGCCACACCGTACCCGGCTGGGTCCTCGACGCGGTCACGCGCGGACTCTCGGCCCGGCCCGACGAGCGCTGGCCCACGATGGAGGCGCTGCTGCACACGCTCCAGCGCGATCCCGCCGTCAGACGTCGCCGGATCCTGGCGGGCGGGGCGGCCGTGCTCGGAGCCTCCGTGCTCGCCTTCACGATGGGTCGTACCGCCGCCCTCGATGCCGTCGATCCCTGCGACGATGGCCGAGAAAAATCCGCCGCGGTCTGGGACCCGACGCAGCGCGACACGCTGCGGGAGCATTTCGGGGCGCAGTCCGAGGCCTTCGGTGCATCCAGCTTCGACGCCGCCGCCAAGTCCATGGATGCCTGGGCGACGAGCTGGGGCGACGCGTACACGGCCCTGTGTCGAAGTCGGCACGAGCGCACCGACGAAGGCTACGAGCAGCGCATGACCTGCCTGGACCGACAGCGGCGCGAAGCCGAGGACCTCGTCGCGCTGCTCGGCGAGGCCGATGCGTCGGTCGTGGCCGAGGCCCCCCAGCTCACGCGGAACCTGCCCTTCACGCGCGAGTGCACCGAGGGACCGCTGGACCCTTCGCAGCCCCCCGCCGAGATCGCCGATGAGGTCGAGCAGATCCGTCGCGAACTCGCCACGCTCGACGTCTATCGCCGGGCGCACCAGGTCGAAGACCATCCCGAGCGGCTCGCCGAACTCAGCGACCGGGCCGAAGCGCTCGGCTATCCGCGGCTGGTCACGGAAGTGAGGATCTCGAGGGCCAGGGACCACCTCCTCCGCCGCGACCACGACCCCGCCCAGGAACTCATGCAAGACGCCTACGGCGCGAGCCTGGAGCAGGGTGACCTTCACATGACGATGGAGGTCGCCCTCGTGCTCCTGCGGATGGTGCCAGCCAACCGCACCGACGAGAACGAGCATCGTCGGGAGGAATGGAATCGCACTGCGCTGCACCTGTCCAAGCACTTCGAGCAACCGGTCGGTGCCGAGCTCGAACGCCGCCGCCAGTACCTGGACCTGCTGCGGAGGCACGGGAGAGGCCAGCAGATGAGGACCGAGCTGGAGGATGCGTTCGACTTCATCGCCCGCACCATCGGCCAAGGCACTCCCCACGAGATCGATTTCCTGCTCGAGAAAAGTCGACAGCGATTCCAAACGATGGAGCTCGACGAGGCGCTCGCCGCCGTTCGCCAGGCACGCCAGCTCACCCGCGAATGGGTTGGCCCGACCCACCCCGAGAACGTCATCGTCCTCTACCTCGAAGCGCAGGTCCTCGAAGCTCAGGGCCACCATGAAGAGTCGCTCCGGGCCTTGCGCGAAGGGTTCGCCGTCGTAGAGGCCACGCCCTTCTTCCCCATCTTCCGCAGACAATTCCTCGGCATGATCGCGCAGATCGAGGACATGCTCGGAGACCATGCCGAAGCGCGGGCCGCCTACGAGAAGCTGCTCGGCGCGCCCGTGCCCGAGGCCGAGACCCTCGATCGAACCGGCATCGAGAGCGCCAACAGCCTGTGTTTCGTGCTGTACAACATGGGCGAGTACGAGCAGGCCCAGGCCGTGTGCGAGCAAGCCCTCGCCGCCTGCGACGTGCTCGTCGAAAACGAGAAGCCCCTGGAGGCGGTGTTGCTCAACAACCTCGCGCTCATCGCCCGGGCGCAGGGTCGCATGGACGACTCCCTCGCCTACGACCAGCGGGCCCTGGCCATATGCGAGTCGTTCGGCCTGCCCAACCTGCGGACCACGGTGTATTCGTGGATCGGTATCGGTGAGTCGTACCTGGGTCTGGGCCAACCGGAGCTCGCGCTCGACTCTCTGAAGAAGGCCTTCGAGCTGCGACGCGACGGGAAGGTGCTCCCCGCCGAGCTCGGCGAGGCGGAGTGCCTGCTCGCCCAGGCCACGTGGGCCACAAAGCCCAAAGAGCGGGACGATGCCCTGCGCATGGCGACCGAAGGGCTCCAGCGGATGCACGCGGCCGGGCCTGCCTGGACACGCCAAGCTGCGATGTGCCAGACCTGGCTCGAGCAGCACGGTGGCTCGCCCGCGCCCACGGCTCCCTGACGAAGGCAAGGACGGTTGGCGGAACTCCTGACGATTGGCACCTGGAACGTGCACGGCTGGCGTGACGGGAGGTTCGAGCCCAACCTGCCGCGGGTCATCGAGCACCTCGAGCGACACCCGGTGGACATCCTCGGCTTGCAGGAGGTCGGCGGAGCGGCGACCGAGCCCCTCAAGGGTCGACACGTCACGCCCTTGGTCGCGGCCGCCGCTGCGCTCGGGCTCCAGGTGTCGGATCGTCAGGCGCGAGGCAACGCGATCGCCAGCCGCCGGCCGATCGGGCAGTGGTCTCGGTTGTCGTGGGATCGCACCAAGGCGGCCGGCCACCGACGGGCCAAGCAACGCGCGATCGCGGGGGACTTCGGGTGGGGCGACCGTCGCTTCCGGGTCGTCGTGCTGCACCTCGATCACGTGTCCTTCGAGACTCGCCTCACCCAGCTCGAGGGCGTGCGGCAGGCATTGACCCGGCTGGAACCCCTACCCTCGGTGTGGCTCGGCGACTTCAATGCGCTCGCTCAGGAGGACTACAACACCCGGCGCTGGGCCGAGATCGCCGCGGTCCGAGTGAAGAACCGGTGGGAAGCCCCCATGACCGAGGCGGTGTCGTGGATGCGGGCCGCGGGCTTCGTCGACTGCTGGCGCGAGGCGGGGTGCGTCGGGCCCGTGCCGACCTGCCGCTTCGATACCCGCATCGACTACATCTGGGCGGACCCCGCGTTCCTGCGAGACTGGACGCTCGAGTCGTGCGAGGCCAAGCCGAGCGACGCCTCCGACCATCAGCTGGTCACCGCGAACTTCCGAGGTTGACCCCCGGCAGGGCCGCGGACTCAGGCCTTCAGCCCCACCAGCGCCTGCTCGATCACCGCCTGCGCCCGGTCCCAGATCGCAGCCCGCCACTTCTCATCATCGGGATAGAAGTGCCGCCGAAACTTCGCCCGGATCTCCGCTTCCTGCTCGGCCTGGACCGACCCGGGCTGTTGCGCCATCAACCAACGCATCGCCCGATAGACCTCCGTGTCGTTGCGCGTGCTGAAGGTCCCGAACTCGAGCGCGATCGCGGTGACCTCCGCCTGCGGCAAGAGCCGCGCGCTCGCCCCGATCAAGTGGCCCCGCACCTCGGGCACCAGCGAGTCCGGATCGTCGAAGGGCGCAAACACGTCCTCGCCGTACCACTGCCGCACCCGGGCCAGCGCCGCGCTCCCCGGCGGGTCGAGCGTGATGACCAGGCCCTCGCCGTAGGGCCCGAGCCCGGAGTGCAAGTCGATGACCCCCACCCGCTTCGCGTCCGCGACGTGCTCGGCCAGGATGATGCCGAAGGTCTGCCCCGCCTCCGTCAGCGCGTGCCCCCCGAAGTACAGCCCGCCCGGATGCGTGTACTGGCCCATCGCCAGCGCGGCCAGCAGCTCGGACTCGCCGTGCGTCGCTTCGTATTCGTCGATGACCCTGTCCGCCTGCTCCCGCAGCGGCCCCTCGAGCTGTGGGCAGCCGAAGGCATCCGCCAGAGCTTCGTATCCTAGGTTGCTCGGCCGCGGCGCGTCGTGGTCGATGAAGTTGCGATTGAGGTCGACACCCTCGGCCGTCTCGCGCTGCTCCCAAGCAAAGCCGTGGGGATTGATCGCATGCACGACCAACACGGAGACGTCGTCCGGTCGCGCCTGGGCCCGCGTACGGAGCCAGCCGAGCTGACAGCCGCTACCACACAGGCCCTCGACGCCGTGCGTACCCGATTGCAGGACCAGCCAGCGCTCGGCGTCCGGTCGACCGAAGCGTGCGACGTCGGTGACCAGCGGCTCACCCCGCGGGCCCTGGCCCGACTGCGAATAATGATGGATCACGCCCTCGTACTCGCGGGCCGACTGAAGGAAACGCCGACGTGCCTGCACGTAATCGGGAGCAAAATCGGAGTGATCGGTCATGGCGATTCAGATTCGTGGAGGCCGGGCAAAGTGTCGTCGGATCGCCCGAGCGTCGAGAATGGCTCCATTGAACCAGACGTGTTTGCCCGAAGAAAACGCCGTAACCAGGATTTCGGAGCATCCTCAGTTCTAGCGATCTCACGGGCTCCGGCTCCATGGAGCCTGCCATCACGCCCAATAGCCACCTCATTTACGGTAGGCTGACCAACAGCTTCATTGCGAAGCAAGAGGGTGATGCAGATGCGAGTGCGGATGGTGTTGGGCTTGGTCGTTGCGGCCGCGATGAGCGTTGGGTGCGGAACCGAAACACCCGGTGAGGCTGGACCGACCTCGGGTGGCATTCCCCTGCCCGGAACCGGCGGCACGAACAGCGCGGCCGACGACTCGGGCGGCGGAGACACGGCCGGGATCTTCGACGTCGGCAACGGCGGAGGCGGCAACGCGGACGACGGCGGGGACGACTGCACGCCGACGCCCACCAACGCCACGCTGCGCGGCACCGTGTTCGCGCCGAACCTCGAGATCCCCATCAGCGGCGCCGTGGTCTACGTGACCTCGGGCGACGCCGAGCCGGTCCCCGACGGGGTCTACTGCTCCGAGTGCGTGGAGATCCCCTGCAACTCGGACTTCGTGCTGACCAACCCGGACGGGACCTTCGAGCTGCCGGCCCACGCGGGCATGGGGCGCAACCTGGTCGTGCAAAAGGGCCAGTTTTTGCACGTCACGCCCCTCGACATCACCGAGGGTGACAACACCATCGCCCCCGCCGACAGCAACCTGCCCGGCGAGTGGAACCCGGGCGACGGTCACTACATCCCCCGGATCGCGGTCGTCGAGACCTCGAACGACACCATCTACAACGTGCTCGCGAAGATCGGCCTGGGCGAGGTCACGGCCAACGGTGGCCTCGTCGACGGCACCGAGCACTTCGACCTCTATGGTCAGGCCGACGGTGGCTCGCTGCTCGACGACCTCGACGCGATGCGCCAGTACCACATCATCTTCGTGCCCTGCATGGCGCAGACCGGCATGGGCACGCTGAGCCAGCAGCGGATGGACAACATTCGCCAGTGGGTCGAAGAGGGTGGCAAGTGGTACGTCACCGACTGGGCCAACGAGTACCTGTACCAGACCTTCCCCAACTACCAGACGCTGCACGGCCAAGCCTCCAACCCGGACCTCGGCTACTACGACACCACGGGCATCGTGCTCGACCCCGACCTTCTGGCCTGGCTCGATGCGCTGCCGCCCGCGCTGCAGGACATCGGTAACGGTCAGCCCAACCTGCTGTCGCTGCCCACGGTGGAGATCGTGGACAACTGGTCGGGCATCGACGCAATCCCGTCGATCATGGTGCAGGACGACGAGGGCAACGAGATCGACGTGGGGCACCACCCCTGGGTCGAGGGCACCTGCCCCGTGTGCAGCCCCTCGAACGAGCTGCGCCCCATGACCATCAGCGCCGAGTACGGCTGCGGGCGCATGATGTTCAGCACCTATCACACCGACGAAGGCGAGCACCCCGGGCTCATCCCGCAGGAGCTCATCTTGCTTTACATCATCCTCGAGATCGGGGTCTGCCACGACAGCCCGCCCCCGCCCCCGCCCCCCGTGGGCTGAGCCGAGGCGAACGCCAAACGAACGACGCCGCGGGCCGAGAGCTCGCGGCGTTTTTGTTGGGGCGATCGGGCCCGCGAAAATCGGCCCCTACATCGTCCCGACTTTGGGCACATGTAGCCGAGACGTCGTCGGCCATCACACACATCAACCGCTGCAGCTCCGCTCGTTTACGCTCCTGGGGAGCCATGAGTGTTCGGACCCGCGGTTCATTCTTCGCCGAGCCGCGATTGCTCCTGGCATCAAGGGGTCGCTTCGACCCTGTCTCGAGATTTCTGCACCTGCTTCGTTCCCGTGTTGGGACATCCGAGCAATGAACTTCGTTTGAACCGAGGGTCGAGGGCGCCGAGCAGCAGCACAACTTCGCGGTAGCGGAGCTTACATCTCGGAAGTCGCGTTTGGTTCACGATCGAGGCCGACGAAACGTACCTCATGACCTACGCAAAGCGCTGTAAAGAACTCATACGCCCGGCCCTAGCCGGGTTTTCATTTTTCTTCCTCCTAGCCTCCGGCACCGGCTGCCCCGCTGACGACGCTCCCTCGTTGACCACTGACAACGAGGGCACGACGACCGGCACTCCGACGGCCACCACCGGAATCACGACCCTCCCCACCCCGAACACGACCGACGTCGCCACGACCGATGCCGAGACGACGACCGGAATGGACACCACGGCCGGCGATACCGAAGCCGATACCGAGGGTGAGGACACGACCGAAGGCAAAGAGTCGACCGGCGGGGATACCTGTGGCGATGGTGTCGTCGACGACGGCGAAGACTGCGACGGCAAGGACCTCGGCGACGCGACCTGCGAAGACCAAGGCTTCGCGGGCGGCGATCTGGCCTGCAACGACGACTGTACCTTCGATACCTCCGCGTGCGTCGACGCCGTGTGTGGCAACGGTGCGATCGAAGACGGCGAGGACTGCGAAGGCAAGGACCTCGGCGGAGAAGACTGCATGACCCAGGGCCTGGACGGAGGCGTGCTCGCTTGCACCGCCGAGTGCGGGTTCGACCTGGCGGGCTGCTTCCGCATCACCTGTGGCGACGACGCCATCCAGCCTCCCGAGGTCTGCGACGGTACCGACCTCGGCGGCCAAGACTGCGTCATGCAGGGCTTCGACGGCGGCACGCTCGCGTGCGACGCGGCCAGCGCGTGCTCGGCCTTCGATACCAGCGGTTGCACCACCTGTGGCGACGATACGGTCGGCGGCACCGAGGTCTGCGACGGCACCGACCTCAACGGCCAAGACTGCGTCAGCCAGGGCTTTGGCGGCGGCACCTTGGCCTGTAACGCGGACTGCGGCGGCTACGACACCTCGGGCTGCACCAACTGCGGCGACTCGATCGTCACCGCTCCCGAGGACTGTGACAACAACGAGATCGCGGACACCAACTGCCAGGATCTCGGCTTCGTCGGCGGTGTGATCAACTGCTCGCCGACCTGTGGCTTCGACACCAGCGAGTGCTCGGACACGGTCATCACCGCGTGCGCGCAGCCGGGTACGGCCATCGACAGCATCAACCCGACCACCACGTCCACCATCACGCTGCCGGCGGGTGCCAACGTCGCGGACATCGACGTGTTCGTCGACATCACGCACACGTGGAGCGCGGACCTCGACATGTTCCTGGTGCACGACGACACGGGCACCACGGTCGAGCTCGCCCAGGACCTGTGCGGAAGCATCGACGACGTGTTCGCCATCTTCAACGACGAGGCGGCGATCGCCCCCGACTGCATCGATCCGGTCGGCATGGAGGGCAACGTCACGCCTGCGGGCTCGCTCGCCGACTTCGACGGCGAGGCCATCGGCGGAGACTGGACCCTCCAGGTCACGGACGACGCTGGCGGTGACATCGGTACGCTCGACGAGTGGTGTGTCTACATCACCTCGGACGCGCCTGCCCCTCCTCCGTAGCACCTCGCCTCGGATCCGCCCTCCGTGGTCGGGTCCGGGGCCCCGTACTTTCGTACAATTGACGACGCGGCCCTCGTTCACGAGGGCCCCGTCTTCATTTTCGAAGGGTCTCGGAGCCGGGGCCTAGATCGGCAGGTAGATGAGCTGCAGCCCGCTGGTCAGGTCGGGCGTGTTGCAGCTGAAGTTGAAGCCGTTGGTGATGCTGCCCTGGATGCCCGAGGTGGCCTCGGCCCCGTTGTCCCCGATGTTGCCCGCGCTGAGCGTGTCGGGATAGCAGACGGTCATCCCGCCCGTGTCCTCGTGGAACATGGCCTGCACGCGGATGAGGTCGGAGGCGTCGCCCGAGAAGTGGGCCGTGTCCCACTGCACCACGAAGCGCCGCGCTCCCACCGGGCCGAGCGTCTCGTAGTAGACCTCGCTGGCCCCCGTGCTCGGGTTCAGGTCGTCCCAGAACACGGCGAGGATGTTGTCGTCGACGACGTAGGGGGTGTCGCCGGGGAAGCAGCTGTTGGACAGGTTGAGGTTGGCGTCGGTGCCGAAGTAGGCGGTGCCGTTCGAGGCGATGAAGATGTCGGTGAACGGGGTGCCGTACATCTCGAAGGTGAAGCCCAGCGGCGCGCCCTGGTAGCTGTCGTCGGTCAGCCCAGTCGGCGTGCCCGTGGCGCTGATGTCGTCGCAGGGCAGCACGGGCGGGGTGAGCGAGAAGCCGTTGTAGTGGGTGTCGCTGCCGAACAGCGCGCCCGGGATGTCGCAGTTGGCGAAGTCGAACTGGCAGCTCGGGCTACAGCCGAGCTCGCCGCCCATCAGGCCGAGCGAAGCACAGGTCTCGCCGCCCAGCAGCGCCGCGTCGCAGCTCTCGCTGCCATCGATGACCCCGTTGCCACACACACCGCAGCCGTCGGTCACGAAGCCGTCGCAGGTCGGGTTGCAGGCCAGGGTGCCGTTGTCGAAGCCCTGCGTCACGCAGGTCTCGCCGCCCAGGTCCTCGATGTCGCACAGGTCGTCGCC
>JBCCHT010000018.1:0-221152 GCA_039028615.1 Myxococcota bacterium
AACAAGGTCATCTCTGGACCGGGCAGGACCCCGAGCCGACCTTCGACCGGGAGACCGAGTGCGGGGAGGGCTAAAGCGAAGCCGCGTAGGATGGAGGGGGCCCGGTCGCGCGGAGGCGGCCCCCACCAGCCGTCGCGAAACACCCAGCTGCAACGGCCGCCGAGCACGTCCGGGGAGGGTTCCATCCGTTAAACAGGCGAGCCCTCCGCTCGAGAACTTCACCACCGCGACGTGAAACAAGGTCACCTCTGGACCGGGCAGGACCCCGAGCCAACTTTCGAACGGGAGACCGAGCCGCGGGGAGGGCTGAAGCGAAGCCGCGTAGGATGGAGGGGGCCCGGTCGCGCGGAGGCGGCCGCCTACAGCCTTCGAGAAACACCCAGGTGCCACGGCCGCCGAGCACGTCCGGGGAGGGTTCCATCCGTTAAACAGGCGAGCCCTCCGCTCGAAAAATTCACCACCGCAACTCCAAGCACCACGCCCTACTCAAACAACAACCGCCCCCAACAAACGCCCAAGCAGACCACAGACGAAGAGCCAAGCCAACCACGCAAAAAGCCCGGGCACTTCCGCCAAAGACGAAGCCCCGGGCCCTCCTCACCCCCAACGCATCAAACGTCGAGGTTCCGAGTATTCAGCGCGTTATCGGTAATGAACTTCCGCCGAGGCTCCACATCATCCCCCATCAACACAGGGAAGATCCGAGCCGCCTCGACGCTATCGCCGACACGCACCTGCAAGAACACCCGCCGCTCGGGATCCATCGTCGTCTCCCAAAGCTGCTCGGGATTCATCTCCCCGAGACCCTTGTATCGCTGAATGTTGAGCCCCGCCCGCCCAACCTCACCCATCTGCCGCACCAAATCGACGACCCGAACAATCTCGTTGGTGTCGTCCCCTCGACGCAGCTGGAAGGGCAGCGACCCGACCTCGGCAATCTCGTCCCGAATGCGCAGCAGCTCCTCGATCTCTGGCGACCCGATGAGCTCCGCATCGATGGTCTCGTGCATGGTCAGCCCGTCTTGGCTGATGCCGATGCGAATCGCGACCTTGGACTCGTCCTCTTCGTCGTCGACGACCTCGAAGCTGGCCGTGGCCTGCGTGAGCGCCTCGCCGATGAGGGCGGTGAGCGCCTCGCCCCGCGTGGTGGCAGCGTCGCGATCGTCGAAGGTGGCCACGACGGTCTCGATGCCATCGGCCTGGATGGTGTCGAGCAAAATCTCGAGGACTTCGGCCCGATGATCTCGCGCCATCGCCAGCAGGATGTCGCGATACCGCAGCCCGTGGCCGGCGACCTTGGCCAGGACGTCGCGGCTGACCTCGTGCCCGTCGACGACGAGGGTGAGGTTGTCGATGGCGTTGTCGACGACGTGCCGATCGAGGGCCTGGTCGTTCTTGAGGTAGATGTCTTTTTTGCCGGCCCGGACTTTGTAAAGCGGCGGCTGGGCGATGTAGAGGTGGCCGCGATCGATGATGTCCGGGTAGTGCCGGTAGAAGAAGGTCAGCAGCAGGGTACGGATGTGCGAACCGTCGACATCGGCGTCGGTCATGATCACGATGCGGTGATACCGAAGCTTGTTGATGTCGTAGGTGTCGCCGACGCCCGTGCCGAGCGCGGTGATGAGGGTGACGATCTCCTGGCTGGAGAGCATCTTGTCGAGGCGCGCCTTCTCGACGTTCAGGATCTTGCCGCGTAGGGGCAAGATGGCCTGGATGCTGCGGTCGCGGCCCTGCTTGGCCGAACCACCCGCGGAATCACCCTCGACGAGAAACAGCTCGGCGTTCTCCGGGTTGCGCTCCTGGCAGTCGGCGAGCTTGCCGGGCAAGGAGAGCCCATCGAGCACACCCTTGCGAGTGATGGTCTCGCGAGCCTTGCGGGCGGCCGCCCGAGCGCGGGCGGACAGGATGGTCTTTTCGACGACGAGCTTGGCCCCCTTGGGGTTCTCCTCCATGAACTGGCTGAGCGCCTCGTTGACGCCCGAAGACACCAGGCTGGTCACCTCGCCCGAGACCAGCTTGTCTTTGATCTGCGAGCTGAACTTGGGGTCGGGATGCTGGATGGAGATGACGGCGACGAGGCCCTCGCGGATGTCCTCGCCCGCGAGCGTGCCCTTGTGCTGCTTGAGCAGGTTCTTCTCGTTGGCGTAGGCGTTGACCGTCTTGGTCAGCGCGGTCCGCAAACCAGTGAGGTGGGTACCGCCGTCTTTGTTGCGGATGTTGTTGGTGAAGCAGAGGATGTTCTCCGAGTAGGAGTCGGTCCACTGCAAGGCCACCTGGACGCCGAGCTCGGCTTCTTGGCCCTCGAACTCGAAGGGGATGCCCTTGTTGAAGTAGGCCAGGTCGCCGATGGCGGTCTTGGTCTGCGCCAACAGCTGCACGAAGCTGGCGACGCCGCCCGCCCCGTCGAAGGTCTTCTCGCGACCGTCTCGCAGGTCGCGGAGCACGATGGTCACGCCGGGGTTGAGGTACGACAGCTCGCGGAAGCGCTGCGCGAGGACCTCGAACTCCATCTCGATGTTCGCGTAGATGAGCGGATCGGGATGGAAGGTGATTCGGGTGCCGCGCTTGTTGGTGGTGCCGCCGACCTCGACGTCGCCCGCGGGGATGCCCCGGGCGAAGCGGCAGCGGTGCACCTTGTTGTCGCGCCAGATCTCGAGCTTCACCCAGTCGGACAGCGCGTTGACGACGGAGACACCGACGCCGTGCAGACCACCCGAGACCTTGTAGCTCTGGTTGTCGAACTTCCCGCCCGCGTGCAGCACCGTCATGATGACGACGGCGGCATCGACGGTCTGACCCTGGTGCTCCATGGGCCCGGTGGGAATGCCACGGCCGTTGTCCTCGACGGAGACGGACTGGTCGAGGTGAATGGTGACCTCGATGCGATCGCAGTGACCCGCGAGCGATTCGTCGATCGAGTTGTCGATGATCTCGAAGACCATCTTGTGCAGACCCGAGCCGTCGCTCGTGTCGCCGATGTACATGCCGGGGCGTTTGCGGACGGCGTCGAGGCCTTCGAGAACGGAGATGGAATCGACGCCGTAGTCGGGCTCCGCGGTCTCGGGGGCATCACCGCCAGCAGGGGGATCGTTGGGCACCATTGGAACTGAAAAAGGGGGCGGACGAGTCCCCCGAAAACGGGGCCGGACCATAGCATGGGCACCCGCACGCGACCAGGGCAGGCGGAGCCCAGAAATCCAAGAATTTCACGATCTTCGAGGATGGCTCCGAGCGGTGTCGCCGACCCCGGACTCAGGCCTCGGACGGAGGCTCGGGGGAGGCCTGATCGTCGGCCTGTACGGTGCCTCGATCGACCCGAAAATGGCGGGAGGCGACATCGGCCGGGAGGTCGATATACCGGGGCGAAGTGGTCGTGAGCAGGCACTGACCCGTATGTGCCGCAAGTGTCCGAAACAACAGCGCGGTGCGTCTCGGATCCAGCTCGGAGCTGACGTCGTCGAGCAGCAAAACGGGGGGGGTCTGGTCGCGGTCGCGGGCGGACTGGACCTCGGCGAGCTTGAAGGCCAGCACCAGGGCCCGAGATTGGCCCTGAGAGGCGAAGTCTCCCGCCGGCTGCCCATCCAGCTCCACCACTAGGTCGTCGCGGTGAGGACCCATGCTGGTGCCTCCACGGCGCTCGTCGAGCGGGCGCCGCTCGGCGAGCGCCTCACGGAGCACGGACTCGCGCTCGGCCTCGTCGACCTCGCCCAGCCGGGCCTGGTAGCGCAGCGACGCCCGGGCCGCGGCAGCATCGCCGGCGTCGGGCTGCTCGCCGAGTTCCCCGTGGATCGCCGCAAACGCGCTGGTGAAGCGCTCTTGCAGGGAATCGAGCAGGTCGAGCCGCCGCGTCCAGACCCGGGCCCCGCACTCGGCCAGCCCCGCCTCGTAGGTGGACAGCAGGTGCTCCCGCTCGGCCTTGGGCAGCTCGTCGACCTGGCGCAGCACGCGGTTGCGGGAGCGCAGGAGCTTTTCGTAGGCCTGAATGTCGGTGATGTGGGCCCGGTCACGGGCGAAGAGCACCCGGTCCATGAATTGCCGACGCCCGGTCGGTGAACCCCTCAACACGCCCAGGTCCTCGGGGGTGAACAGCACCGCCCGGATGCGCCCGTAGAACTTCGAGCCCGAGCGCACGACCTTGCCGTCGGCGCTGGCCGTGCGGCGGGTCGATTGCCCGCGCCGCTCCAGCCTCACCTCGAGGGTGGTGCGAATGCCGAGCGTGTCGTCGAAGGCCTCGACCCCGACCCGGGCGCCGGGGGTGTCGTGGCGGACCAAGACCCCCTGGTCGCTGCTTCGAAACGAGCGCAGCGTGCTGACGAGGTACAGCGCCTCGAGGATGTTGGTCTTGCCCGCGCCGTTGTGACCCCACAGCACGGTGAAGCCCGGGCCGAGCTCGAGCCGAGCTTCGGCCAGGTTGCGATAGTCGCGAAGCTCGATCGCCTGGAGCTGCACGCGTTCTTCAGATCCGCATGGGCATGACCACGCCGAGGAAGTCGGTCTCGTCGGCGGGCTTGATCACGCAGGGATCGAGTTCCTTTTGGAACTGGAGCTTCACGTCTTCGCCGTCCATCACCTCGAGCGCGTGCATGAGGTAACGAGCGTTGAAGCCGGCCTCGAGCGGCTCGCCCTCGAGCTCGACGCTGAGCTCCTGGTGGGCGACACCGAGGTCGGGGTTGTCGGCGGTCAGCTCGAGCGTGCCCTCGGAGAGCCGAAGCCGGACGGTGGCCGTCTTCTCCGGGGCCATGACCTCGGCGCGACGCAGCGCGCCGACCAGCTCGGCTCGACCCACGGTGACCTCGCGCTTGTGCCCCGCGGGGATGACCTGCTGGTAGGGCGGGAACTTGACGTTGTTGAGCTTGACCGACAGCAGCAGCGCCCCTGCGCGCAAGAACAGGTGCTGATCGCCCACGCCGACTTCGACCTCACCGGGGATCCGGTCGAGCACGCGACGAATCTCCACCATGCCCTTGCGGGGGATGATGATGCCCTTGTCGAGGGTCAGGCCCTCCATGGGGCGCGAGTACTTGGTGAGCCGATGGCCATCGGTGGAGACCATCGTGGCGGTGGTGCCGTCGCTCTCGAGCAGCACGCCGTTGAGGTTGACCCGCGCCTCGTCGGTGGAGACCGAGAACTCGGTCTTGTTGATCAGGTCGGAGAGGATGTGCCCGGTGATGGTCGCGAACTCGACCGGCTTTTTGCCCTTGCCCGAGGTCTTGGGATCGGGAAGCTCGGGGAAGTCGCCCTCCGGCATGCCCATGAGCTTGAACTCGCTCTTGCGCGCGGTGATCTGCGCCCAGTGATTCTCGAGACCCTTGAAGCCGAGGTCTCCGCTGGGGAGCGTCTTGACCACCCCGTGCAGATGCCGGACGCCCACGGTGAGGCTGCCCGAGTTCTTCACCTCGGCGGGGATGGTCTCGGTCAGCGAGATCATCATGTCGGTGGCCGAGCAAACCACGCTGTCTTCGCCACTCGCTCGCAGCAAGACGTTGGCGAGCACGGGCATGGTGCTGCGCTTGTCGGCGACGGTTTGCGCCAAAGAGAGTGCGGACAGGAATCGGGCCTGATCGATCTCGAATTCCATGAACGTTGGCTTTCCTCGATGAGAGGGCAGGTCAGCTGCGGGTGCAGGAGGCAAGTGAAGCGCGAAGCGTCGGGCTGGGTCCAGACCAAGCTTGGCCAAGGTCGCGGACAGACACTTAACCCTTAGTTAAAATTAATAAAGTCCTCGTCTTGATCTGCTCTGTGGAGATGTGGCGTACTGCCTGGTCCTGCGCCCCAAGTTTATGATTTTATGCCGAAATCGGGAACCCGCAGCCTGGGGATAGCGGGGGGGATCGATCTGTGGACAGCAGGGGAGAACCGGTGGCGGCGGGGGATCCCCAGAATGCTCCCCGGGTTGCTCCCAGGGATATCCACCGCTCATCCACAGGATCGTGTCTCCACGACCGGTTGCTCGACCCGGCAGCACGAAGATGCACGCCGGCTCGAGGGGAAATTTCTGAGGGTGGATGGGTTCGGCCCGGCCCAAAAAAGAGACGGGGGAGGGGGGCGAGGTTCAGGAGCGACGGGCTCGAACCAGCTGAGTGCGAAGCGTCGAGATGGTGGCGCGCAGCTCGGGGTCATCCTCTTGGATGGCGGTCATTCGCTTGCACGCGTTGATGACGGTCGAGTGGTCTTTGCCGCCGAAGCGAAGCCCGATCTCGGGGAAGCTGGCCCCGGTGAGCTCGCGGCTGAGGTACATGGCGATCATGCGGGGGCGAGCGATGCCCTTGTGGCGGCGCGGGCCCTTGAGGTCGGAGATGCGCACCGAGAAGTACTGGGCCACCGTCTTTTGGATGGCCTCGACGGTGAGCGGCGCCCCGCGGTGCTGAGGCTCGGCCGATTCGCCGAGGACCTCGCGGACGAAGGCTTCGGTGATCGGCTTGCCCTTGAGCGCGGCGAAGGTCGACACGCGGACCAGGGCGCCCTCGAGCTCGCGGACGTTGGACCGCACCAGGCTGGCCAAGTACACGCAGACGTCGTCGGGGATGCCAATTCCGTCTTGTTCGGCCTTCTGGCGCAAGATGGCGACGCGGGTCTCGAGGTCGGGCGCCTTGACGTCGGCGACGAGGCCCCAGTTGAGACGCGAGGTGAGCCGCTCCTCCATGCCCTGCATTTCGCTGGGCGTGCGGTCGGCCGTCACCATGATCTGCTTGCCCGCCTCGTACAGCGCGTTGAACACATGGAAGAACTCATCCATGGTCCGGTCGCGCCCGGAGATGAACTGGATGTCGTCGATGAGCAGGACGTCGCAGTCTTCTCGGTAGCGCTTGCGGAAGTCGTCGAACTGGTTATAGCGGACCGCCGAGATGAACTCGTTCATGAAGCGTTCCGCGCTCAGATAGACGATGCGCTTTTCGGGGTGCGTGCGGTGGATCGAGTGACCGACCGCGTGCAGCAGGTGGGTCTTGCCCAGCCCGACGCCCCCGTACAAAAGCAGGGGGTTGAATCGATGGCCGGGCTCCTCGGCGACCGCGGCGGCGGCCGACGATGCGAGCTCGTTGCTCGCCCCGGTGATGAAGGTGTCGAAGCGGTAGCGCTCGGCCAGGCCCATCGGGGGTGGGGCGCTCCGCGTCGTTGCCGCGGGAGTCGGCGCGGGGGCGTGGGGGGAAGGGGTGTCGGAGGAGGTCGAGGGCTCGGCGTCGGTCGAGCGGGTCGTCGCATCAGGCGCCACCTCGAGCTCGATGACCGGGAGGATGCGTCCCTGGCTCTGCATCTCCTCAAGGACGGCGGCCTTGTAGTGGTTCTCGAACCACTCCTTCATGAACTGGCTGGGCGCGCGAAGCCGCACCAACGTCTCCTCCGCCTCGAGCAGTTCGAGGGGTCGAAGCCAAAGGTCGAAAGTCTCGGCCCCTAGACGGGGTTGCAGGCCGCGCAGCGCCTCGGTCCAGATGTTCGTCATAAACCTCGCATCCACAGGTGAGCCAACCTGTGGAGAAATGGGGAACGCGTTGAAAAAACACGCATTTTGCTGGGGGCAAAATGCCCCTATCCACAGGCTGTTCGAGTTGCTCAGCCTATGAGCAGTAGGGACCCGGACGGGGGTCACGAAGCGTGTTTTTCGGGATGGCCGACGGCGCGAACGACAGTGCCGCGGCCAAGGGAGAAGGCTTCTACTCGGGGACTTTCGAGATCTCAAGCACGCTGCTCCCGCACGATCGCAATCGAGCGAAATCACTGCGCTTTTTGATCGAAGTGCGCGGGCGGAACCGAAAACGAGATCTTCGGCCCGCGGGCTCGAAGTGCGGATCCGTTGAAGATCACTAGCGAATTTTCGCGGCGGATCGAGGCCGTTTCGTACTCGCTCGGTGGCAAGCGACTTTGCGTGCACGAGGGCCCGCAAGTCGGCTTGCCAAGCGGGTTTGCGGGCGCGGCTTCGATCCAGAATCCGTGTCGATCAATCGCGTGCCAACTGTCCCAGGAATGTAACGACAGAGAACACCGTACGCCGAGTCAAGATGTAGGGAAATGAGCGTGCAGATGGGTGCGCGGCGGTCTTCTCTGGGGAACTGGCCGGCGGCCACCCCGTGATCGGCGGATCCACACGGTCCCATGGCCGCGGGTTCGGTCGGCCGGACCGAAAAGAAATTTAGACTCCGCGGTGTCGGCGAGATCTCGTGAGCCCATCGCGATCGCGGCCGAGGAGATCGGTTTGACACGGTACAAGGCCACTGCTATCGATCCGCGCCCGGAACCGGGGCCTAGCCCCCGACCGCACTACAAAGACCCGGCGAACCATCGCCGCTTTGTAAAGGAGCTTCAGTCGTGAAACGGACCTATCAGCCCCACAGCACCCGCCGTAAGCGTACCCATGGATTCCGCGCCCGCATGGCCTCTCGCCACGGTCGCAAGATCCTCTCGGCTCGTCGCAGGCGCGGACGCAAGCGCCTCACGGTTGGCACCGGATCCAAGTAATGAAACCAGAAGGATTCCCGCGGCGCCTTCGGCTCCGGCGGCGGCGGGAATTCCTTCGTGTTCAGCGTGGCGGTCGTAAGCACCACACGCGTTTCTTTCTCGTGTTCGTCGCGCCCACCAAACGCGACTCGCAGCGCGAGCCGCCCGGCTCCTCGGAACCCAATGATTTGCCGGGCCCTCGATTGGGCGTCACCGTTACCCGCAAAGTGGGCAAGGCCGTGACGCGCAATCGAATCAAGCGCCTCGTTCGAGAGGCATTTCGTCGCGAGCGTACTAGGCTCCCCACCGGAATCGACATGGTGTGGGTGGCCAAGCGCGACGCGGCGAACACGACGTTCGAAGCCGTCGTCGACGATATGCGTGGTTTGGCTTCTCGCTTGGGGAGCAGCAAG
This sequence comes from Myxococcota bacterium, assembly GCA_039028615.1. Taxonomy (GTDB): domain Bacteria; phylum Myxococcota_A; class Polyangia; order Nannocystales; family Nannocystaceae; genus Paraliomyxa. Next base: position 8,844 of record JBCCHT010000018.1, read on the forward strand.
AACCGATGAGCATCGTGGGCCGAGCCCTCGTGGGCATGATTCGCCTCTACCAGGTGTTGATCTCGCCCATGCTCGGACCGCGATGCCGTTTCTATCCGAGCTGTTCCCACTACGCGTGCGACGCTCTGCATCACCATGGCGTGCTGCGGGGTAGTTGGCTCGCAATGCGGCGTTTGTTGCGCTGCCATCCCTTCCATCCCGGGGGCTTCGATCCCGTGCCCACCGTGCCCACCCGGGACGAGTTGCCCGAAACGAGCGTCCAGCCGTGAACTTCCAGACACGAATCTTCGTGGCCGTAGCCCTCTGCGCCACGATCTTCATCGTCTTCGATTTCCTCAACCCCCGGCCGCCTCTCGAGGAGACCGAGACCGACGCCGCCGCCCAAGTCGACGAGTCCAAGGACGGTGAGTCCAAGGACGGCAAGTCCAAGGGCGACGACGCGAAGACGTCCGGCGAGGCTTCCGCTCCCAGCGAGCCCGCGGCCGCGCCCACCGGGCCGAAGATCGAGACCGAGGAGCACGAGCTTCGCAACGACCTGCTCGCGTTGACGGTGACCAACCGTTCGCCGGGTCGAGGCGGCGCCGTCTCGGCGGTGCACCTGCTCTCGCCTCAATTCGAAGGTCACGACACCGCGACCGACAGCCTCGGCCTCGAAGGCAAGCGCACCCTCGAGATCAGCCTGAGCGATGACGACGGCAACCTCCTCGTGCCCCGCGGTGCCGCGTACGAAGTTCGCGAGACCGCGGACGACCACATCACCCTCGCCTACGTCGGCGAGCAGATCGAGGTCGTCCAGACGCTGACCTTGCTCGAAGGCTACGAGGCCAAGGTCCAGGTCGACGTCCACAACCGCGGCACGGACTCCCTCGCCGAGCGCGTGCACGTGCGCACCCGCATCGGCGACAGCGACTCTCGCTACGACATCCGCCGCGGCATCTGCCGCACCTCCGACGACATCGAGGACGAGGACAAGTCCGACGTCGAGGACGGACCGATCCGGTACGGGGGCGGGATCGATTGGGCCGGGGTCGATGGCAAGTACTTCACGATGCTCGTCGTCCCGAGCGAGCGAGCCCAGGACTGCGAAATCTCGCAGACCGACGACGAACTCGGGGTCGAGGGTCGCGTCAGCACGGCGGCCGAGACCGTCGAGCCGGGCCGTGCGAGCACACACGTGTTCGGGCTGTACATCGGGCCCAAGGAGCTCGAGCGCCTCAAGACCTTCTCCGCGGTCGACGCATCGATCGAGCTGGAAGAGGCCATCGACTGGGGCTTCTTCGGCGGTCTGTCCGAGTGGCTGGGCAAGCTGCTGCTCGGCCTGCTCCGCTGGTTCCACGGGTTGGTCGCCAACTGGGGCTGGTCGATCGTCTTGCTCACCGTCGTGGTGAAGGGCGCAACCCTTCCGCTGACGCTCAAGCAGATGAGCTCGATGAAGCGGATGAAGGAGATCCAGCCCGAGATGGCCAAGATCAAGGAGAAGTACGCCGACGACCGGGCAAAACAAGGCCAGGAGATGCAGGCGCTCTTCTCCCGCTCGGGGGTCAACCCGCTGGCGGGCTGCTTCCCCATGCTGGTGCAGCTGCCGATCTGGTTTGCCCTCTACAGCATGCTGGGCGCCGCGGTGGAGCTGGTCCACGAGCCGTTCCTGTGGCTGCCGGACCTCACGGAGCAGGATCCCTTCTATATTCTGCCCCTTGCGCTGGGCGCGCTGATGATTCTGCAGCAGCAGATGATGCCCAGCACCATGGATGCGGCTCAGGCCAAGCTCATGCGCTGGGTCATGCCCATCATGTTCACCGTCTTCATGTTGTTTTTGCCATCCGGTCTGGGGGTCTATATCTTCGCGAATATCGTCCTGTCGTTGATCCAGACGATGATCCAGATGAGGACGAAAACCGAGACGCAAGAAGCGGCCACCTGAACGCGGTGGCCATCAGGCGACGAAGGACGAGCGACGCATGACGGATGAGGGCAAGGACAGCGACGGAAAAAACGAGGACGCGGGCGAGCAGTCCGCGGAGGAGCGTTACGGCGAGGCGGTGCCCGTCGTCCGAACCTTCCTCGAGACCGTGTTGGGCTTGTTGGGAGTCGACGTCGAGGTCGACATCGACATCGAAGAGGACGGGTTGCACTGCGACCTCAACTGTTCGCCCGATGATGGCGGCCTGCTGATCGGTCGGCACGGCGCCACGCTCGACGCTCTTCAGTACCTGACGCTGCGCGTGCTCCAGGCCGAGGGCCACCCGCGGATGCGGATCACCCTCGACGTCGCCGGCTACCGCACGCGTCGCGAGAAGACCCTGCGGCAGCTCGCGCAGAGCGTCGGCTCCAAGGTGCTCGACAACCGTCGGCCTTATCATTTCGAGCCGATGAGCGCGATGGAGCGCCGCGTCGTGCACATGACCATCGCCGACATGGACGGGCTCGCCACCGAGTCCGAGGGCGAGGGTCGCCGCCGACACGTGGTGGTGTTCCCCGACCGTCGATAGACGACCGGGACGCCTCCGCGGAGGTCGAAACAAAGCGGGTGTCGCAGGGTGCGGCGCCCGTTTTTCGTTTCGAACGCTCGTGGTGCGGGCCCAGGCCCTTTGTTGCCGCGAGGGTTCGAGGTAGGGAAGGAGCATGGAGCGGGCAACGTTGGTCGGCGTGGCGACCGGGACCCCCGATGGCGGGGTGGCGGTGGTGCGACTCAGTGGCCCGCGAGCGGTGGCCATCGTCGAGGGCGTGGTGGGCTCGCTGCCCGAACCCCGACGACTGGCGCGACGAAAGATCGAGCTGGGCGCGGGTCGGCACGACGACGGCCTGGTGGTGCTGATGCCGGGGCCGCACTCCTTTACCGGGGAGGACGTGGTCGAGCTGCACGTGCACGCGGGCGAGCGCAATGTGCAGGCGGTGGTGCGGGTGCTGGTCGACGGCGGGGCCCGAGCGGCGGGGCGCGGGGACTTCTCGCGGCGGGCCTTTGAGCTGGGGCGGCTCGGCCTCGACGAAGCGGAAGGCATCGCGGCGATCATCGGAGCGCAGACCGATGCGGCGCTCGATCAGGCGCGACGACTGGCCAGCGGCGAGCTCGGGGTGCAGGTCGGCACGCTGCGAGAAGGTTTGGTGCAGCTGCGGGCGGAGATCGAGGCGAACCTCGACTTTCCCGAAGACGTCGATCCGGGTGATGTCCAGCGGTGGCGCGAGGAAGCGACGACGAGTCGAGGCGCGGTGCAGGGTTGGCTCGCGCGCTTCGAAGCGGGGCGACGGGCGCGAGCGCGGGCGCGGGTGGTGCTGGCCGGGCCGCCCAACGCGGGCAAGAGCTCGCTGTTCAATGCGTTGCTTGGGCGCTCGCGGGCGCTGGTCTCCGAGACCCCGGGCACGACCCGCGACTATGTGGAGGCGGACTTCGACCTCGGGCGCTACGGCTGCGTGCTCGTCGACACCGCGGGGCTACGCGAAGGCGCCGAGGCGGTGGAACGAGCCGGGGTCGCGCTGAGTCGGGAGCAGGTCGACGGGGCCGACGTGGTGTTGTGGGTCGAGGCGGCCGATGTCGGGGAGGCCGAAGCCCCCGCCCTCGACGATCGGGTCGCGACCGTGATGCGGGTGGAGAGCAAGCGAGACCGAGGATGCCGTCGACCGGAGTGGATCGGGGTATCGGTCGATCCCGATGCGGGCGGCGGCGACCTCGAGGCGTTGCGCGGCGCGTTGCTCGAGTGGTTCGCGGCCGGGCACGACCAGGCGTGGATCGGTCTGCTGCGTCATCGCGAGCGGGCGTCCGAAGCGGTGGAGGCGATGGACGAGGCGCTCGGGCTGTTGCAGGACGACGAGACGCTCGAGCTGGCCGCGTTTGCGTTGGGCGTGGCGTCGTCGCGGCTGGGAGAGATCACCGGGCGCAGTGAGCTCGGGGCGATGGGGGAAGAAGTGCTCGCGGCGATCTTCGCCCGCTTCTGCATCGGCAAGTAGATGAGGATGCGGAGGCGGACGACGATCGGGCGAGCGGTGAGAGGGTTCGTGCGGTCGATGGTCGCGGTCGTGGCTCAAAGGCACAGGTGAGCCAGGACCAGGGCGCTGCCGATGACCGCCTCGACGACCAGAGGGGGAAGGACGGCGCGGTCGAATCCGTCGGCCACGATGCCCACGAAGCGGCCGAGCATGACCGCGCCCATGATCATCGCCACCGCGAGTAACCATAGGGTCTGACCGGTGAGCAAGCCGAGGGCGAGCATCGAGACGGATGCGAAGAACAGGCCCCCTGCGACGCCGCGAATGGTGCTGAGGCCGGCGGCGCCGCGTGGTGCGATGGCCATGGCGGTACCCATGCCGCGGGGCGCGAGCATCGAGCGTAGACCGAGGGCGAGCAGAGGCAGGCTGACGATGCCGACGGTGATTTGAAGTGCGAGTTCCATGACGAGTCTCCGTTGAGCGAATGCGTGGGGTCAGGCGGCGTGGGTGTCGACGGGGCGCATGCCCGGGCTGGGGGACAGCGCGATCGGGGCCGAGGGCAGCAGGTGCGGCGCGGTGTTGCGGCGCAGGACCGTGCCGAGCATCCAGGCCATGAAGCGGCGGGGCATCAGTCGCGCGCTCCAGCGATTCATCGCGCCCGCGACGTGGGCGGACTTGCGACGCTGCAGCGCGGTGAGGCCCTCGCGGACCAGGGTCTGCACGCTCATCGCGGGCATGGGCAGCTTGCCCATCGCGACGTCGGTGCGCTCGTTGAGACCCTTGGTGTTGGTCGGGCCGGGCAGCAGCACGGTGACGTCGACGTCGATCTCCGCGAACTCTCGGTGCAGCGACTCGCCGAGGTTGTAGACGAAGGCTTTGGCGCCCGAGTAGTTGGCTCCGAGGGCGACCGGCTGCAGTGCCGCGGTGGAGGACACGAGCAACAGGCCACCGCTTCGGCCGCGCGAGCGCAGCTGGCTGCCGAACGCGTGGGCGAGTTCCATGTGGCTGAGCGCGTTGAGGTGCAGGTCGGCGGCGAGGTCTTCGACCCGGTTTTGCAGGAAGCCGCCCATGCGAGCGGCGCCCGCGTTCGAGATGACCAGCCCGACGTCGAGATCGGCGACCGCTTCGAGGATGGATTCGGCCGTGCCGGGGACGCTGAGGTCGGCGCCGACCACTCGGGTCTGGATGCCGTGCTCATGCTCGAGGGCGCGCGCGAGATCCGCGAGCTTCTCGGCGCGGCGCGAGACGAGCACGAGGTGGTAGCCGCGCCCGGCGAGTTCGCGGGCGAAGCCCTCGCCGATGCCTTGGGAAGCGCCAGTAACGATGGCCCAGGGGCCGTAGCGTTTGATGTTGTTGGCCATGGTGTCGGTCTCCGTTGGTTGGGACATCCACACCATGTGGTAAATCTGTGGAAGGAAAAACCGCCAAGATTGCACATTGGTGGTCCGCGGATGAACCAATGGCGCAGAGCGGTCGAACGGCGAACCCCGGGGGTCCCGAGATTCCGTGGTCGGACCTCGAGCTGGTGCTGTCCATCGATCGCGAAGGCAGCCTGCGGGGTGCGGCCAAGGCCCTGCGGATCAGCCACCCCACCGTTTCGCGTCGTATCGCCGTGCTGCAGGAAAAGCTGGGGGTTCACCTGTTCGAGCGTGAGGGTCGGCAGCTTCGACTCACCGCGGCGGGGGAGGACCTGGCTCAGACCGCGGCGCGGATCGAAGCCGAGGTCGATGGGCTCGGGCGGAGGATCGCCGGGCAGGATCATCGGCTCGAAGGCAGGGTCACCGTAGCCGTGTCGCCGTCGATGCTCGCGGGGTTGATGCCCGCCCTGCCGGACTTTGCCGCTCGTCATCCGGGGATCGAGCTCGAGTTCGTCACCGGGTTGGCGATCGCGAGTCTCACCCGGCGCGAGGCCGACGTTGCCATCCGTTTCACGGACACACCGCTGGAGACCTTGGTCGGGCGGCGGCTCGGGCTCTTCGAGCAGGCGGTGTATGTCGATCGGTCACTGCGGGCGCGGATGCTCGACGAGGGAAGAGACGATCCGCGGACCTGGCCGTGGGTGGATTGGGACGAGGCGCATCGGCATCACGACTCGGCGCGGTGGGTGAGCAAGACGATCGATGCGGGGCGGGTGGTCGTGCGGGGGGATAGCTCGCTGGCGCTGTATCAGTTGATCAAGGCGGGGGTGGGCGTGGGGTTCAGTCCCACGATGCTGGCCGGGCCGGACCCGCAGCTGATGCGGGTGGAGGTGTCGCCGGAGCTCCCGGTCTTCAATCGGAGCATCTGGGTGTTGACGCATGCCGACTTGCGCAACACGGGTCGAGTACGAGCGACGGTGGACTGGCTCGGCGAGCTGCTGCATGTCGAAGGCGGAGGCGTGTGGCCGGGCTGCTCGCCGTAGAGAGGTTGGCAGGGTCGAGGTTCGCTTGGGGGCTGGCGACGATGGAGTGAGGTGAAGAGCCTGATGTCGAGTCGTCGCTTGGCGAGCTCGGAGCTGATGAGTCACGCGTATCGACAGCGGAAAGAATGCGGTCGGCGGTTTGCGACCACGGACGACACGATGCCCGCGGGTCGGCCACGGCCGCGGCCTCGAGCGGGGAGTTTCGAGACACACGCCGAAGCGAGTCGCAGTCGCGAATCGGTCAGCGGGGCGGACCGGCGGCGGCGAGTCGTGCCAGCAGGGCGTCGAGGAGGTCGTCGGCGCGAGTGGGCTCGGGACCGTGCGGCAGCGTCCCGAGGTGCGGGATGCCGGAGGCGGTGGCGATGACCGTGGCGTTGTCGCTGACCGAGGGATCGGGTGACGCCTCGGTGTGGTTGAGCATGAAGCCGAGCGGCGGACGACCGAGCTCACGCAAGCCGTGGATGGTGGCGAGCGTGTGGTTGATGGTGCCCAGTCCGGCACGACCGACCACGAGGGTGTAGGGCGTGAGCGCGGTGATCCACGACCGCAGCCAGGTGCCGCCGGGCATCGGCACGTGCAGACCGCCCGCGCCCTCGATCAGGGTCAGCGTGGAACCGGTGCGGCGCTCCCACTCCGCCAGCGCGGTGACGACCACGGGCGGGACGGCGGTGCGGTTGGGGAAGACGGGGTCGAGGAACGGCGCCGGATCGTCGGCCAGGCCGGGGGCGAGCGGCGGACCGTAGCGAAGCGGACAGGCGGCGTCGAGCTCGGAGTGGTCGAGGCCCGCCGCGGTGAGCAGCCGCTCGGTGTCCGAGGGCGAGTCGTCGCCGCTCTGGGCGGGCTTGAAGGGAACGATGCACAGGTCGGCGCGGTCGCGTGCGGTGTGCAAGAGCGCAGAGACGACGGCCGTCTTGCCGACGCCGGTGTCGGTACCGACGACGAAGATCCGAGGCGGAGATTCGGGCATCGAAGTGGGTGCCGCTCAGGCGCCGCGGCGGGTGGGGTGAGCGTCGCGCGAGGCGGAGGCGGGCGCCTTGGACGGCACGAGTCCGCGTTCGATCCGCAGCGGAAGATCGCACGCTCGCAGGAGGTCGCGAAGGTCGGCCACGAGTGCATCGATCTGCTCGGGCTCGTGGTCGGCGGTGACGGTGAGTCGGAGTCGAGCGGTGCCGGGGGGCACGGTCGGGGGGCGGATCGCCTGCACGTGCCAGCCCCGCTCGAGCAGCTGGCTCGCGACGAACACGGCTTGCTCGTTGTCACCGATGAGGATCGGCATGATGGGCGACGGCGGCTCGGCCTCGGACAGGCCCAAGGCCGACGCGAGGTGGGCGACGTTGCTCCACAGTCGTTGTCGACGACGATCGCCTTCAGGACCTCGGACCAACGCGACCGAAGCGGAGATGCGCTCGGCCAGCGCGGGGCTGGTGCCCGTGCTGAACACGAAGCTGCGCGCGCGATTGCGGAGCAGATCGCAGAGCGGCGCAGAGGCGGCCACGAATGCACCCGCGCAGCCGAAGGCCTTGCTCAAGGTGCCGACGAGCACGGTGGGGGCGAGGCCGTGGTGTCCGAGCAAGCCGCGGCCGCCGTCGAACAAACCGATCGCATGCGCTTCGTCGACGAACATCGACGCGCCGCGTTCGAGGTGATGGGCCGCGGCGTCGGGGTCGAGGCGGTCGCCGTCCATCGAGAAGATCGACTCGGTCACCCACCAGTGCACGGCGTCGGTGCGCGCGGGTCGAGACGACGGCGCGTGGCCATGCGGAAGGATGGAGGGGCGCGCTCGAGCCAAGCGCATGCCGTCGATCAGGCTCGCGTGGTTGAGCGCATCGCTGTCGACGAGGTCGTTGGCTTCGAGCAGCGTGGGCAACACGCCGACGTTGAGCTGGAAGCCGCTCGGAAAGAGGATGGCATCCTCGGCGCCGACCAGAGCAGCGAGCGACGCTTCGAGGTTGCGGTGGTCGGGGAGGTCACCGCAGATCAGGCGCGAAGCACTGGCGCCGGCCGGGCTCGACGTGCCGCGAAGCTCCGGGTGGTCGGCGAGGCCGAGGTAGTCGTTGCTGCAGAAGCCCACGACCGGCGTGCCGTTCAGCTCGTAGCGAACGCCCTGGCGACGGTCGATCCGCGGCGGGTGACGTCGCAGGCCCGCGGCCTCGAGGGAGGCGAGTCGCTGGCGGGCACGTTGCGTGGGATCCATGGGCCGGGAGCATAGACCAAGCCTCGGCATGGCAAGATGCCCGAGTGACGCGAAGCGACCTGCGCGAGTGGTGTGAAAAGGTAGGGATCGACGTCGATCAGGACGGCTGGGACCGGGTTGAGCGTCTCGTTGGGCTCTGGCGGCAGTATGGGCGTGCGATCAATCTGGTTGGGGGCACGGACCCGGCAGTCCTTTATGAACACGTGCAGGAGGCGTTGCTCGGGGTCGGCGTGGTGGATCGAGTGCTGCCGGCCGGGGACGCCTGTCGATGGGTCGACGTGGGGAGCGGCGGGGGCTTGCCCGCGTTGGTCGTGGCCGCGGTTCGATCGTGGGAGATGGAGTTGATCGAGCCGAGGGAGCGCCGCGCGGCGTTTTTGGATCTCGGGCTGGCGTCCGTGGGGAAGGGGAGAGGGAGGGTAATTCGGGGTCGTTGGGCCGGTTCCACGTGGAATGAAGAGGTGTTCAGTGGGCTAGAGTCACGAGATGAAATGCCGTTCTTCGTTTTGTCCAGTCGGGCGGTGTTTTCGGCCGAAAAGTGGTTGGCGGAGGCCGTGGAGGCTCGGATCCCACGTGGAGTCGTGCTTTGCCACGTGGATTCGGGTGTTCACCACGTGGGGGGGCGTAAATCGGGGGTCGAGATGGAGTGTTCACGGTGGGGGGTGCTGGGATTTCGGGTCGGCGAGGAGTTGTAAATCGCGGAAAATGCGCGGTTTGGGCGTTTCACGTGGCACAGCGGTGGGGGGATGGTGACCACGTGGGGGTTCGAGATGGTCGCCGCGGCCACGTGGGAAGGTGGAGGTGGCTCCGGTCCCACGTTGGGCGGATGGGGGCCGCGGTCTCTTGGTCTATTTTGCGGAAAGGGCTGGGTTGGTGGGCTGGGAGGGCGCGCTGTTCCGTGGGTTCCTGCTCGATTTAGCCAGCCGGTTGCTAGGCTCGCGCTTTGGGTCTCGATGGTGTGCTCGTGGGGCGCTGTTCGACGGGGATGAGCGCCACGTTGGGTTGGGTGCCGGCTTCGGCTCTTCGCTTTTTTGGCTGTGAAACGCGGAGAATCGCCTTGGGCGGGGGCGAGGGGCACTTCTTCTGGCCATGTTTCACGTGAAACACTCTGCGTCCGTGGCTTGATGCGGCGACATCCAGGGTGCTCGAGCTGCTCGTCGAGGACATCGCGGGTGCGGGCCTTCGTCGGGCATCAACCGTTCTCCCTGGCGAGATGACTCTGTTTCGAGATGCCCTGAGACACTCTCAGATCAATTCAGATCGGCTTTCTGAGCCTCGGAAGGGCTGTGGTGCGGCGAGAGCATGAACGCTCTCAGAATTGGATCTGAGAGCGCCTCGCGCATTTGTATGCCTGCGTGGCCTTCTACGCCTATTTACGGCCGATTTGCGGCAAAGAGGCCGCGTTACCTCGGGTGCGCACTCCCGTTTAGGTTCCGGCCCCTTGCCGGGGTAACCACCGGCCAACCTGCTCGCGATCTGGACCTCCAGGCGTCGCCCGTTGGGTACGGGTCCGGCGTATTGGCGAGGCTACGGAATGGAGCGAGGTCCCGCGTGGCCGCGGATCGTAGCCTGGCGGCTGTCTTCGGTTGCCACGGACAGCCTGCTCGGGTTGTTGGACTCTAGCGGGCGTCGGTTCGCCCAGCGCCTTGCGGCGCTTCCTGCCGACTGCGGGGGCGTGCCCTTCGGTGCCGTCTTTGGCACGCGGGAAGCCGAGTGCGGGACTGGCTGGCCGATGTGTTTCACGTGAAACATCGAGCCTCTGCCCCCCGTGCAGAGCACATCCTCGCTTGGGACTCGAGGGCCCTCCGGTCCTAGCCTGAGCCGCAGATTGCTGGACCGTTTCACGTGAAACACCAGCGCGGGAGTGTATCGGTTAGGGCTCCCGCGGTCCCTGTAGGTCCACCACCCTGCGCCCCCTCGTGGGCAAGGGTCAGAGGGCTGAGGCCTGACGAGGTCTCCATTTGGGCTTCATTCGACTCCTCGATTCCAAGTCGGAGCCGCAGCCCGGGGCGAGGTCTTTTGGCCGGCCGCTAGCCAACATTCGGCTCCGTAACTCCAGCCGAGGCGGGGACGGGCGCACAGCTTCTGGGTATTCGGCGTCGTCTTCGAGGGCCCGTTTCCTCGCGCTAGGACAACGAGGACTCATGCCCGAGCAGCCCGTGGCCTCCTCCCCGGGTGCGCCTCACTCCGCTACCTTGGCTCCCCGCCGGTCAGTGTTTCACGTGAAACACCGCCGGACTTCACCCCTCGACACCCACCGAACCGCAGTCCTCGAGGTGCCCCTCGATCTCCTCGTCCTCCCCCTCGGAGAGCTCGGACGCCTTCTCCAACTCCACCCGCCCAGCGTCCTCGGAACCCCCGCGGCAAAGCACCCAGCCAAGCGTATCCAAGTACGACGGGTTCTCTGGCTCCTGCACCAGAGCCAGCCGCACCAGATCCTCGGCATACCCCAGCTGCCGCCCCGCCTTCGCCAGGCTGTACGCGACATCATTCGCCAGCGAAGGCTCCTCGGGCCGTCGCTCGAGCGCCCGCCCAAAGGCCGTCGCCGCTTCCTGGTCCATCCCTCGATCCAGATACCCCTGGCCCAAGTACTCGTAGTACCCCTCGCGACCCGACGACTGCCGAGCCGCGAGCACCAACCCCGAGATCCCCAGCGCCAACCCCAGTCGTCCGCTCACCGCGATGACTGCCTCTCGACCCGACCACGCGAGCCCGAGGAAGAGTCCACCCGCGAGTCCGCCGAGGTGCCCGGCCTGCGCGATCATGTCGATGAAAAACCCGAGCGCCACCAGCACCCCGAGCCAGACGCCGAGCACACGTGCCGAGATCGGCCGCAGCCTTACCGCCACGTGACCCCTGCCGAGCAGTCGCCCGACGAAGAGCGCCCCCGCCATCCCCATGATCCCCGCCGATGCCCCCACGACCATCGGCGCTTCCACCCACGCGGCCGAGGCGAGACAGCCGCTCACGCTGGCGAGCAGGAACAACACCACGGTCCGGCGGTGACCCCACGTGATCTCGCACCACTCTCCGACCACCCATAGGCTCCAAGTGTTCAGTACGAGGTGGAGCACCGAACCATGGAGCAGTCCGGCGCTAACTACGCGCCACCAGGCACCGTCCAACCATAGGTTCGAGAGACGAAGCGCCCCTGCGTCTTCGAGCGTTGGGCGACACACGCTCAGGTCGAGCAGTGAGTCGGTGAGCATCTCGGCCGGTTGTTCCACCCGCCCGGCACAGACCCCCACGGTGGCCGCAAACGCGACGATGCAGATGCCCATCAGCACCACGGTGACCCAAGCGGCTTTGACTCGCGGTCCAAAGCCCTGCGGTGGTGCCCAGGCCGGCGTTGCGGGGCCTTGGCTTCTTTGCGGTGCGGACATTGTCCGGCCATCCTACCGCTGCCCTCGTCGATCGCCGCGAAACCGGTTCGCCCACTCCCGGTCGTGGTCTACCCGGGGCCTGTCCAGAACTCCCCTAGCCCTCGGCTAGGCTCACGGAGCTTTCCTTCCTCGCCCTTCCGCCCACGACTTGCGATGCGCATCCCCCGGTTGTTATCGTCGGACAGTTTCTCCGTGGCACGCACACGCGAGGCAATCATCACTGATCGTGCAGGGCAGACGCCGTCCTTCGAGGCAGGAGCCCCTGGCCGACCGACCACCCTCTTCTACGAGCGTTTAGTTCGGTAGCGGCTTCCTGGGACGGCTGGTATGGCACGGCAGAATCTCCTCATCGTCGATGGCGACGCTCGAAACCGACGAGTGTTGGAGGTCAGCCTGCGCAAAGCCGGGTTCTCCATCACTCCGGCCGAGTCGGCGGAAGAAGCGCTCGAGTTTCTCCAGCACGCCGAGCCCGATCTCATCATCTCGGATACGCGCCTGCCCAGCCGCGACGGCTTCGACCTGTGTGTGCAGGTCAAGAACAACCCGCGCTGGAAGCTGATCCCGTTCGTCTTTCTCACGAGCGAGAAGTCGATCGAAGACAAGGTTCGCGGTCTCGAGCTCGGCGTCGAGGACTACCTCACCAAGCCGATCTACATCAAAGAGATCACGACGCGAGTGACGATGCTGCTGCAACGCAAGCAGCACGAGCGCCTCGAAAAGAAGGACGCCGCTCGCACGAAGTTCAGCGGTCAGCTCGCCGACATGGCGGTGGTCGACCTCATCCAGACCATCGAGATCTCGCGCAAGAGCGGCACCATCTCGCTGACCACCGAGCTCGGTGAAGCGACGCTGTGGTTCCGCGACGGTGCGATCGTCGACGCGGAGATGGGTCGGCTCCAAGGCGAGTCGGCGATCTATCGCTTGCTGGGGCAGAGCGACGGCCACTTCGACGTCGAGTTCAAGACGGTCAACCGCCACCAGGTCATCACCGAGAGCACGCAGGGCATCCTCATGGAGGGCATGCGCCGGGTCGACGAGTGGGGTCGGCTCATGGAGCAGCTGCCCCCGCTCGACTCGTTGCTCGCCGTCGACTCCGAGCAGCTCGAAGAGCGCAAGAGCGAGCTGTCCGAAGAGCACCTCGCGATCCTCCGCTTGTTCACGGGCAAGCTGACGATCATCGAGGTCGTCGACGACAGCGGCCAAGACGACATCGAAGCTCTGACCGCGGTCTCCACCTTCTTCTTCGAAGGCCTGCTGACCCCGTACGAAGGTCCGGCCGACGACGACGAGGCCGCCGATCCGCCGCCGTCCGCCGCGGGTCTCGGGCTCGACGACTGGAACTCGCCCTCGCGCGAGCCCGTGCCGCGCGAGCCCTCGGCTCCGACTCCGACCGCCTCCTCGACGTCGCCGGAGCCTCTGCCCCCGCCGCCGAATTATCCCGCTCCGTTCCCGCAGCTCCAGACCGACGAAGAGGAGCAAGACGGCGTGCTCGTGCCGGGCATCCCCGAGGACTCCGCGCCTCGCCCCGCCTTTGGCTCGCGCCTCGTGCCGCTCGACGAGCCCGCGCCCAACGGCGAGCACCCGGTCACGACCATCGTCCGCCAGCGCGTCGCAGCGATGCAGGACGGCATCGATGCTCCCCCGCGCGGCCGCTTCCAGATCCCACGCCCGACGGGAGCGCCTCCCGTCCGCGAGCCGGACGTCGCCCAGCTTCGCCAAGCGCCTTCGACCGGACCTCATTCCGCGGCCGATCCCACCGCGAGTGCTTCGGCTTCGTCGAGCCCCGCGGTCGCCGAGCCCATGCCGGCCCCGGCTCCCGCTCCGGTGAGCCCGGCACCCGAGCCCGCCGCCGACGAGACCGACGAAGACGGTGCGATCGAGCCGCTCGACGCCGAGGCGGGTGCGGTCGAGCCCCACGATGCCGAAGCGGGTGCGGTGCAGCCCCTCGACCTCGACGCCACCACAGACGAGGCCGACCCGAGCTCGGCCGCCGACGACGAGTCCGAGCGATCCATACCTCGCTTTGCTCCGCCGGGGTCCAAGAGCCAGCCCGAGCCCGCAGCCGAGCCCGAGCCGGCCGCTCCCACGGGCGTGCCTCAAGCCAGCCCCGGGCACAACGATCCCACCGAGCCCATCAACATTCACTCCACGCTCCGGGAGCTCGAGCCGGGTGACACCGTCGTCGAGGCCCCCGCCTTCGAGCAGGATGATTGGGATCCCAACCGTACCGGCACGACCGCTCTCATCGCTCCGCAATCGGGACAGGTGAACCCGCCCGTCGGCGTGCTGCGAGCCGCGGCCCAAGGTGCCTTCGACGTCAGCCGCACGCCCGACCCCGAGCCCGAGTCGGCCCCGCGCTACATCGGCGACCTCACCCTGGCCGAGCTGTCGCAGTTCGGTAAAGAAGGAAGCTCCCCCGAGGCACTCGGTCTCACCGACTCGCCACGCGACGACAGCCGGCCCACGCTCGAGCTGGAGATGCCCGACTTCGGTCGCCCCGACCGTCCGGGCAGCGAGGCAGAGACGATCCCGGGTGATCCCAGTGCCCCCGACTCGGCCACCAACGCCCGCCAGACGCCACCCGACGAAACGGACTCCGCCGAGTTCGAGCCCATCGGGGTCAAGGTCACCACGCCCGCCGACGAGTCGGGTCTGTGGAAGGGCGACGACGACCGCAAGGGAGAGCGTCCGGTTCCGCCGCGACAGGGATCGCCCGCGCCCAAGCCCCAGCGACCTTGGGGGTTGATGCTCGGTGCCGCGGCCATCGCTGCGGTGGCCGGTCTCGCGTACTTCGGTCTCAAAGATCGCGGCGCCAAGGATCCGGGCAGCGGCACGCCGACCGACGTCGGGAAGAAGACCCCGCCCGAGTCCAAGACCAAGACTCCGCCCGCCGCCGACTCGGCCGGCGCCGATGCGGGCACCAAGGCGACGCCCGAGCCTCCCGTCGAGCCCGTCGACCCGGCGAAGATCGACAGCACGCTCGTCGAGGCGGAGCGCATGAGCCAGGTGGGTCGTCGCACCGATGCCAAGCGGGCCGTCGCCTCGGTCCTGGCCACCGAGCCCACCAACTCCCGCGCGCTCGTCCTGCAATCCACGTTGCTGATGGACGAAGAGAAGCTCGACGATGCTCTGTCCGCGGCCGAGGCCTCGGTCGATGCCGACCCCGAGTACGCCGACGCGCACCTCACCCTCGGCGTCGTTCGCCAGCAGCGAGGGGACACGGCCGAGGCGGTCGCGGCCTATCGTCGCTATCTCGACCTGGCGCCGAAATCGAAATTCGCTCCCTCGATCAAGCGGCAGGTTCGTCGCCTCGAGGGTACGCTCGGCAAGGGAGGCTGAGCCCCGTGTCCGAGGCGTCCTCGGCCGGGCCTCGCGTCCTGGCGATCGAGAGTTCGTGCGACGAGACGGCCGCCGCCGTGGTCCACGGTCGCGTCGTTCGGTCGTCGGTGGTTCGAACGCAGATCGAGGTCCACGGTCGCTTCGGCGGCGTCGTGCCGGAGCTGGCCAGCCGCCACCACCTGGGCGCGGTCGTTCCCGTGGTCGACGAGGCGCTTCAGCAAGCCAAGGTCACGCTCGCCGACCTCGACGCCATTGCAGTCACCGAGGGTCCCGGCTTGGTCGGTGCGTTGCTCGTCGGCGTTCAGATGGCGCGCGGCCTGGCGGCGGCGGCTGGGCTCCCGCTGGTCGGCGTGCATCACATGGAAGGCCACATCATGTCGGCGTTCCTCGGCGACGACACCCGACCGGCGCAGCCGCTGTGCCCCCACTTGGCGCTGTTGGTGTCGGGCGGACACACCGAGCTGGTCGACGTCGCCGGTCTCGGTCGCTACGAGATCTTGGGCGCGACCCGAGACGACGCGGCGGGCGAGGCCTACGACAAGGTCGCCAAGATGCTCGGCCTCGGCTACCCGGGCGGTCCGGTCATCGATCGGCTCGCCGCCGAGGGCGATCCCACCGCGATCGCGTTCCCGCGGGCGATGGCGGAACACCCCTCCTTCGATTTTTCGTTCTCTGGACTCAAGACCGCGGTGCGGGTGCACGTCGACCAGCACGGTCAGCCGAAGTCCCGCCAAGAGCTGCTCGATCTATGCGCCTCCTTTCAGGCCGCGGTGGTCGATGTGCTCGTGCTCAAGGCTCGCCGCGCGCTGAAGAAGGCCGGCCGCGATCGACTGCACATCGTCGGTGGTGTCGCGGCCAACCGAGGCCTGCGAGCGGCCGCCGACGCGGCGGGCAAGGCCCACGGCTTCACCTTCGGCGCGGTGCCGCTGCGCTACTGCGGCGACAATGCGGCGATGATCGGCGCCGCGGCGACGGCCCGGCTCCAAGCGGGCGCCCGCGATCCCATCGACGTGCACACCAGCCTTCCCCTCGACGACCCCCGGATGCAGATCGCGTGATCGAACCACCGAGCCGAGTCCTGCGTCGCCATGGTCTGGCCGCGCGCAAACAGTGGGGCCAGCACTTCCTGCGCGACCCCTCGGTACACGCCGCGATCGTCGGTGCGGCGGGCATCGGCCCGGGTGATCACGCGGTGGAGATCGGTGCGGGCCTGGGCACGCTGACCGCCCACCTCCTTCAGACGGGTGCCGAGATCCAGGCGATCGAGCGGGACCGCGACCTGTGCGAAGTGCTGCGGGCCGAGCTCGGCTCCCACCCTCGCTTCCGCCTGCACGAGGCGGACGCGGTCGGCTTCGACTACGCGGCCAATGCCGCCGAGCATCGCACCACCGTCGTCGGCAACTTGCCCTACCACCTCACCGGGCCGCTGCTCTTTCGCTTGCTCGAGGCGCACCACCAGACCGGGCCGTGGATCGTCATGATCCAGAAAGAAGTCGCCGATCGACTCTGTGCCTCGCCGGGCAACAAGACCTACGGTGGCATCACGGTAGCCCTGTCTCGGGTGCGCGACATCGTAGGCGTGGTCAACGTGCCGCCCGGCGCCTTCCTGCCGCCGCCGCGGGTCGACTCGGCCGTGATTCGCCTCGATCCTCGCGAGACGCCGCGCGGCGAGGTGGCCAGCGAGGCGGGATACCTCTCGCTCGTGCGCACCGCCTTCCAGCGTCGTCGCAAGACCTTGATCAACGCCCTCGGGGGCGTCGGCTCTCGCGAGCAAGCCCGCGCGTGGTGCGAAGAGGCGGGCGTCGATCCGAAGCTTCGCCCCGAGCGACTGACCCCCGAACAGTTCGCTGCCCTGCAGCGCGCCCGCGAAGCCACCGGTGCCTGAGCTTCCCGAGGTCGAGTCGGTCCGCCGCAGCCTGGTGCGTGCCAAGCTGCGAGCACCGATCGTTGGCTTGTGGCGCAGCGAGCTCGACCTGCGCACGGGCACGCTGTGGCGGGACGAGCGACTGGCTCAGCTCCGCGGGTGCACGCCCAAGCGTTGGCTCCGCCGCGGCAAGCACCTGCTGTGGCGACTCGACGGCCCAGACGATGGCGATCGCGGCCTGCTCATCCACCTCGGCATGACGGGTCGCGTCGAGATTGCCCACCCCGGCGATGCTCGAGCCGATCATACCCACGTCGAGTTTCGTCTCGGGGACGATCGCCTGCTGCGCTTCGTCGACGCGCGGCGCTTCGGTGGGGTGCGGGCTCGCCCGTGGGCCGACCTTCTCGCCGAGCCACCATTGTGCGACCTGGGCCCCGAGCCGATGGCCCGCGAGTTCGACGGGGCGCACCTTCAGGCGGCGGCGGGCACGAGCCAGCGGGCGCTGCGAGACATCCTGCTCGACCAGAGCGTCGTGGCCGGCGTGGGCAACATCTACGCGGTCGAGGCGCTGTTCGTCGCTCGCCTCCATCCTCTATTACCCGCCCGTCGCCTCGGGCCCACCGCCTGGGAGCGGCTGGCCGACGCGGTCCGAGAGGTCATCGACCAGGGCCTACGCAACGGCGGCACGACCTTCCGGGACTATCGCGATGCCGACGGCAAGTCGGGTCGCAACCAGGGGGCGCTGTGGGTCTACGGCCGAGCGGGGCAGCCGTGCCGCGAATGCGGGACCGAGCTTCGCGGCTTCACCCACGGCGGTCGAAGCGGCGTGCTCTGCCCCGAGGATCAACGCCGCCCGCGGGCACGCACCATTCGCTAGCGCGTCGGGCTCAGTGCTCGAGCCGACCGATGCTCTCCAGGTACTCGCGGGCCAGGTCGTCTGTCTGCAGATCGTCGGGGTGAAAGCCGGGCCGCAGGTACGAACGCATCGCGCGTAGCAATGCCTGCCGATCTTGGCCGCGGTCTTCGGCCGTCTTGCGATCGTGCCGGATCTGCTTGCGCGTGTAGCCGGGCTCCTGCTTCAGCAGGTTCTTGGTCGACGAGCGCCAGAACAGCATGAGCGCGGCGCCGCCCAGCACCATGCCGAGCATGCGAACCCAGTAGCGAGGATCGACCTGCTGCAGCACGTCGAAGGCTACCGACTTGTGCTCGATCTCCTCGGCCGCATGCCAGCGCAGCAGCTGCCGCATCTGCGGAGGGGCATTGTCGAGGAACTCGGTGGTCAGCGCGACCTCGGCCATCGACGCGGTGAAGTGCTCGAGCGCCACCGTGACCGAGAGGTTGATGTTGGGCGGCATCATCTTCTCGAGCACGCCGTAGGCGACCTTGTCGTACCAGTCCAACCACGCCCGGACCTCGTAGCCCTGGGACTCGAGCATCTCGAAGATCTGCTCGTGCTCGTGACCGTGGCTGCCCTCTTGACCGAAGAAGCCGCGCACGCGCTTGCGGAGCACGGGGTCGGTGATCTGCGGGAGGTAGTGCTTGACGCTGCGAACGAAGAACCGCTCGCCCGCGGGAAACAGGATGTTCAGCGCGTTGGCGCTGTGGGTGATGAACCGGTTGCCGTAAAACCAATGGCGGGGGATGTCGGCGAACGACAGGCCCATCTTGCGAACGCGGGGCACGGTGCCTTGGGGGCGGGGCGGGGACACGGATCCATCGGGCATGGGCTCGTTCCTACGGAGGGTGACGGGTCGAACGCGGAGCTGGCGCCCTGTCGGCGGCCTTGGCGATAGCCTCGAATCGGGCGTTGGAAGGGTTCTTGCGCGATTCAACTGGACTTGAATCGAGTTCAACATCATGGTTAGCACCGAGTTGAATCAGGGTCAACTCACCGGCATCATGCAGATTCGTGGGCACACCCCTGCGCAGTCGCCTCGACATGGGTCGCCGCCGGGCACAGCTGCTCGAGCTCGGGCTGCGCTTGTTCGGCCGTCGTGCCTACGACGAAGTCTCCATCGACGACATCGCGGCCGAGGCCAACGTGTCCAAGGGGCTGCTCTACCACTACTTCGGGGGCAAGCGAGCGTTCTACGTGGCGGTCGTTCGCGATGCGGCCAAGGGCTTGGTGCAGGCGATCGATCCCGACCCGACGCTCGACCCGAGCGTACGCGCCTCCGAGGGTATCGATGCGTACCTGCGCTTCGTGGAGGAGCGCGCCGATGCCTACGCGGCCCTGGTCACCGGGGGCTTGGGCGCCGATCCGGAGATCGCCCAGATCCTCGAAGAGACCCGGCAAGAGATCGTCGGCAACATGCTCACCGGGTTGGGCCTCGACGCTCCGCGGCCCGCGTATCGCATCGCCATGCGAGCGTGGATCGGCGGCGTCGAAGCGGCATGTGTCGACTGGCTGCGGGGTCGCGACCTGCCGCGCGACAAAGTGGTCGAGTTGTTGCTCGGCAGCCTGCAGGGTTCCCTGGCCACAGCCTATGCGGTCGATCCGGTCGAGGGCCTGGTGGTGCAGCCGCCGCGCATCGTCGAACCCGAATGACAGGGGCCTGCGCTGAATTGCGCGGGCCCGAGGTGATGTTTCGCCATGCATGACGACTGGTCGATGGGTCGCCGCCTGCTAGCGTGGCCGACCGTGAACGCCTCCTTCGCTCCCGTGGCTGCGATCGCGTTGCTGTGCGCCTGCGGGCCCTCGGTGGTCATGACCGACGATTCCGACGGCGGCACGGGTGATGGCGGCGATGCCAGCGGTTCGACCGCGGACGACAGCACGGGTCCACAGTCCGACGCGGAGTTCGGCGAGGAGCAGCGCTACACGCTGCGGCTCAACGAAGACGTGCCGCCCCCGCTCGGGCTGCAGATGAACCGCGGCGAAGTCGAGGAGCTCTTCGGCGAATTCGCCGACGAAGTGCAGCTGATCGAGCTCGACCCGAGCACCATGCTCCAGGGCACCATCGCCGCCCTTCGTCATGCGTGTGGTACCGAGTGGAGCACCGACGCTCCCGATCCCGAGTACGACTGCTCGCTCACCGCGTTGGGACAGAGCTTCGGCGAGGACGGGCAGTGGCAGCTCAGCCCCGAGTTCGCGCTCATCCGCCTGCTCACCATGACGCCGGCCAACGTCGACGTCAGCGGCTCGTCGCTTCAGCCCGTGGAGGAGACCTTCGAGTTTCCCGCGTCCCCCGAGGTGTTCTCGGACGTGCTCGCCGACGCGCTGGGCATCGCTCGCACCGATCCCATCGTGTCCAATGGAGCGCTGGTCGCTTCGCTGCACGAAAACCTCGTGCAGTCCCATCCCGCGGTGGGTGGCAGCGGCGCCCTCGAGATCACGCTGGCCGACGCCCTCGCCGACTTCGCGCCGCTCGCCGAGCGCTACGGCGCCAGCGGTCCGCATCCCGGCTTCATCGTCGACGACGTGTACGGTGAGCTGTTCAGCCCCGCGTTCGAGATGCACGTGGTCGCCGAGTCGAACCTGCGGATCGTCGATGGGGTCGACGCGAGCGCGGGCAAGGGATTCGCCACCGTCGTCGACGACCGGGTCGGCCCGAGCTTCGACGACGAGCTGGAGTTCGACTTCTCCGATCCCGAGCGCTTCTCCATCGACGGAGTGATCGGCGATCTGCTCATCGACATGCGCGCGGGGCTCCCCGAGGACCACGCCTTCGTTCCCTCGTGTATCGATCAGGTCCAGTGCCACGGCAACCTGCCGGGCTCACCGATGTCGTCGAACTCCGTGTGGGGGCTGGAGCCATGGACGCTCGAGTACGTCGTGACCGCGGCGGCCCATCGCGACTACGCGGACCGCCAGTTCACGGGGGACTACGTGAACCTCGACATCTTCATCGGTGGCGAGAACCCACCCGGCTGGGTCGAATACGATCCTGGATTTGCGGTCGGAGTCGACTACGACGACCACTACATCTGGGAGGCGGTCATGGAGGTCTTCCAGATCCGCTTGCACGATACGCCTCTCGGAGCGATTCCCGAGGGCGGAGCCGATGTCGCGTTCACGCTGGCCGACATCCCCGTGGGGCTGACGGGCGCCGAGGTCACCGAGGCGCTGCGGCCCCTGCTGCAAGATCAGGCCAGTCAGCTCTCCGATCTGCTGCTCGGCAATCACTCCGAGGACGACGACCCCGTCGACTTCTACTTCCGTCGCGCCAACGATGGTGCCGTCTATCTGTTCTTCGCCGCGGCCGAGCATCGACCCGAGGGCGCGGGCTACGACTACGTCGATCCCGGGTTCTTCAGCGATCCCGATCTCACCGACAAGGTCTCGGCCACGCAGATCGATGGCGTCACCGACCAGGCGCACGAGAAGGTCGCGCTCACCGTCGCCGAGACCACGCTCTACTTCGCCGACGACACCGGTCAGACCTACCGGGCCCAGATCGAGATGGGCATGGACGACGGCGAGATCGAGGTCTCGCTCGCCCCGCGCATCGACTGAGTTCGCGTCCGCCTACGACCCGCGGAAGGCCCGGTGCAGGGCCTGGGTCAGGCCGTCGACATCGTCGGCATCACAAAAGAAGGTCGCGCGCAGCGGCGAGGTGGCCATGGCCTTGATCACGATCCCCGCGCCCGCGGCCACCGAGCGTGCCCGCGCGAGCTTGGCCGCGTTGCGCCCGAAGAAGTCGCCCACGATCGACACCGCGCCGCAGCCTTCGTCGATCTCGACCTGACCCATCAGCTTGCCTCGCACGCGACCCCAGTCGGGCACGTCCGTGGGCGAAAACCACAGGTCGGCGATCTCGTGGTCGGCATCGAGGTGCAGCACGGGCAGCGAGGCGTCGGCCGCGACCGACAGCATGTGATCCATGCTCTGGCTGATCCGCGCCCGCAGCCGCACCAAGTTGCGCATCCCGGCTACGCCCGTGATCGGGTGCCCTTGCTCGAAGTTCTCGGGGCGATCGATCCGCGTGCCTCCGCCTTCACCCGCGGTGGCCCGGGCCCACAGTGCGATGCCCGTCCGTCGGGCGAACTCCACCGACTCGGCGTGCAGCACCTTCGCCCCGTGCGAGGCCAGCTCGAGCATCTCGTCGTGCGAGATGGCCTGCACCAGCGCGGCCGCATCCACCACGCGGGGATCGGCCGAGTACACCCCGTCGACGTCGGAGCAGATCTCGCAATACTCCGCCCCCAACGCCCCAGCCAACGCCACCGCCGTGGTGTCCGAGCCGCCGCGACCCAGCGTGGTGACCTCGCGCTTGTACGACACGCCCTGGAACCCGGCCACGATCACGACCTTGCCGTCCTCGAGCTCGTCTTGGACTCGGAAGGGCCGCACGTCGATGATGCGCGCCCCCGAGTGCCGGCTGTTGGTCATGATCCCGCACTGCGACCCGGTCAGCGAGATCGCCTCGTGTCCGAGCTCGTGGATCGCCATGGACAGCAACGCCATCGAGGCTCGCTCACCGCACGACAGCAGCATGTCGAGCTCGCGCCGCGATGGCGACGGCGAGATCTCCTTGGCGCGCGCGAGCAGCTCGTCGGTGGTCTTGGCCATGGCCGACACGACCACCACCACCTGGGCGCCGTGCTTCTGGGTCTCGACCACGCGGCGCGCGACGAGCCGGATCTTCTCGACATCGGCGACCGAGGAGCCCCCGTACTTCTGGACCACGATGCGCTGGTGCATGAGCAGACCCACCAATAGGGCAGGTTTCGCGGTCCGACAAGCGGCAGCCCGTGCTCACGGCAAGGCCGGCCAAAACCGCCTCCGAGCCGGGGCGGGCGTTCGCCTGTCGCGCTGCGTTCGTCAGTCGCGGGGGTGGGCGTCGAAGAAGTCGAGCACGGTGTCGCCCCAGTGCAGGTCGGTCGGCTCGACGCACGCATACGACAGCAGCTGCCCGGTCGCATCGCCGGGGTCGTCGCTGCCCGGGAAGCAGTGCCCGCCGAGCACGATCAGGTTCGCGGCCGCGTACTCGTGGGTGATGAACTCGAACACCGTGCCGTCGTCGCCGGTATGTCGGGTCCAGCGATACTCTTCGTTCTCGGTCAGCACTTCTTCGTCGCCCAGGGCGTAGGCGGCCACCACCGCGTCGCGGCGAACGGGTGCACAGGCATAGGGCACGAGCACATCGCTGGTGCCGTGGATGAACAGGATGTCCACCGACTCGGCCGGCGCCTTGTCGGCGGTGAACAGACAGTCACCGAGCGGGTCGGCTCCACAGGCCGCCGCGGGGGCCACCGAGGCGAGGACGTCGGCGTGCTCGCACACCGCACGCCAGGTCATGTAGCCGCCCTGCGAAAACCCGGTGAAGTGCAGGCGGTCGCGATCGACATGGAAGGCGTCGGCCATGCGCAGCATGAAGTCGAAGACGGGGCCGTCGTCGATGCCCGGGTTCCAGCTCGACGCGGGCGGGGCCGGGTTGGCGTTGGGCTGCACCACGATGTAGCCCCGCTCGGCGCCCCGCTCTCGCATGTGGGTATTGGCCTCCTGCATTGCCCCGTTCATCGTGAAGCCGTGCACGTCGAAGATCAGGCCGCAGGCTTGCTCGAGGCACGCGGGGGGAATGGTGACGTCGTAGCTGAAGTCGCCGCACTCGTAGACGTGATCGCCGGCCGAGACGTCGTCGATGCACTCGTCGGCGATCGGATCGGGGAAGCCCCCGCCGCTCGATCCCTCCGACGACCCTTCGCTCGTGTCCGCGGCGCCGCCGGTCGTACCGTCCGTGACCGAGCCCGAGGTGTCGCCTTGCGGCGTGGCGCTCGAACTCGAGCCCGAGCTGGATGCGTCCGAGTTCTCGTCCTCGCCCCCGGGGTCCGCGGGGCAGGCGGTGAGCAGCAACAGGGCGGAGGCCGCGATGGAGGATCGCATGAAGCGATCCTAACGCCTCTCAGGCTGCGTCGGGGATCGCGTCGTCGTGCGTGGTCGTCGCTTCGTCCGAGAGCGTGGGCTCTTCTTTGCGCGAGGGCTTCGGCATGGGCCGGATCCAGTGGACCCCGACGAGCACCGCCATCAGCACGAGGACCGCGATCGAGCCCAGTCCCAGCCAGTACGCTTCTTCCGCGAGGCCTTCGGCGCGCACCATCCGGTCGTAGGGGGCCTGCGCGATGCGGTCGACCCGGGCCCACGCGTCGTAGACCGAGGGCAGCGCGACCATGCGCAGGACTCCCGTGCTGCCGACCGCCAATAGGGCCAAGGTCATCGCGAGGCGCGAGCGCAGCCACTGCGGGGTGAGCCCCACGAGCAAGACCGAGCTCACCAGCGCCAGCTCCACGCAGCGCAGGTGCACGGGGGCCACCGCTCGCGTCAGCAGGTTGGCGTCGATGAGCCCGTGTTGGCTCTCGAGCCCCGGCAGCACGACCAGCTGACCCACGACCATCGCTCCGAGAGCGGTGGCGAGGGCGACAATTCCCAAACTGGCGGCGAAGCGTCGCACGAGGGCAACCAATCACGAGGCCGCGACCACCCGCCAATTTCCGACGAAGCGGTTGCCGATGTCGCCCGACGGGCGCTGCAAATTTTCGACGAAATGGCGGTCGTCGCTCGCGGTGGTGCGCCGGTCTTGCGGGGATCGGCGCGGTCGCTGCTACGCTGATGCTCGTGACCCTTCGTCGACGCGCATGGCTACGAGGTGCAGGTGCCGGTCTCGGCTTGGCGAGCTACGGGCTCGGCGTCCCCGGCTTGCCCCTTCGCCGCGCGCAGGCTTCGATGGCACCGCGAGAGACGGTGCTCGAAGAAGCCAAGTCGCCGTACAACCACATCGTGATCGCCGAGAACGGCGACATCGTCACCATGTACTTCGTGGTCGACGGCGTGTTCTACATCGAGTCGCGGCTCGACCGTAGTCACCCCAAGAGCCTCGACCTCGACTACACCCGCACCATGATGGCGGGCTTCCTGCTCCAGCCTCGGCCCAAGCGTCTGTTGATGATCGGCTTCGGCGGGGGGCAGATCAGCAACTACTTGTTCGAGCGGGTCCCCGACCTGGAGATCGACGGCGTGGACATCGATCCCGAGGTGATCCGCCTGGCTCGCAAGTACTTCGACGTCCCCGAGAGCCCGCGCTACCGGACCCATGCCGCCGACGGTCGGCTCTTCGTGGAGAAGGCCGCGCGCGAGCCCGGCTGGGACATGATCTTGCTCGATGCGTTCCGCGGGGTGTTCGTGCCGCTGCACCTCAAGACGCGCGAGTACTACCAGGCCTTGTACGAGCACCTGTCGCCCAAGGGCGTGGTCGTGGCCAACCTTCATAACGGCACGCCCATGTACAAGCACGACCGCACCACCTTCGCCGACGTGTTCCCGCACGGCTATGCGTTCCATACCGAGCGGGGGCGCCAGACCGTGTATGTGGCCTCGGCCGACAAGGAGATCGCCAACACCTACGAGATGCGGGCGAATGCCGTGAAGGCGCAGCCCGCCTTCGACTTCGACATTCGCGGGATCTCGTCACGCTGGTATCTCGAGGAGGACTGGGACAAAGAGCGCGCCCAGGTCCTGCACGACGACTTCTCGCCCGAGAAGCTCGAGCAAGGCATCGATCGCCACAACCAGATCTGCGACGGCGAAGACTGCGACTACGCCTACCCCACGCGCTAGGGGAACAGGTCGACCTTCACGCCGAAGCTGAAGGTCAGCGGTGCGCCGGGGCGGATCCCGAAGGGGCGGTACGACGCGACGTAGGCGTTGTTGGTCAGGTTGGCGCCCTGTCCATAGACCCGGAAGCGATCGAGCACGCGGACCTCGACCGAAGCATCGAGCACGAAGAAGCCGTCGATGCGCTCGCCGTCGGGGATGTCTCCCTGGCCGGCGATGTCGCGCATGGCTCCGGTGTAGCTCGGGCTGACCACGACGTCCCAGCGCGACCCGCCGACGCCGACGGTGCCGCCCGCGAGATGCTCGGGCAGGTAGGGGAGGGCATCGCCTTCCTCGATCTCCCCCCACTGGGGGAAGGCCGACGAGAAGTCGCTGCGGAAGCGCGACCCGGTGTACGTGTAGCGAGCGCCGAGCTCGAACCCGAAGCCGTTGTCGAAGCGGTGGCGATAGCGGGCGAGCGACTCGAGGCCGTACACGAGCACCGCGCCCGCGTTGAACTGGTCGCTGCCGTCACCGTCGACGCAGCCGGCGGAGAAGGTACATGCGCCGATGAGGTTGTTGTAGTCGCTGGCGAAGCCCACCGCCTCGACCCATAGCCCTTGCCAGATCGAGCGCAGACCTGCCTCGTAGTTGAGGCTGAACTCCGGCTCCACCTCTTCGGGCTGACCGGGGGCGACGGGCGAGAACCCGCGGTGCACTCCGGCGAAGGCCTGCAGCCACGGGGTGGCCTGGAACAGCGTGCCGATGCCCGGCGTCAGAGCGGTGTCCATGCGGCGGTCTTGGCTGTCGGCCAGCTCGTTGATGAAGCGCGACGACACGATCTCCATGCGCAGGCCAGGGGCGACCGTGAAGCGATCCCAAAAGGTCAGCGCATCGTGCACGTGGAAGGCGGCCGCCACGGACGAGCCTTGGTTCGTCACCGTCGGCGTTCGCGGGCCACCATCGGAGACCATCACACCCGAGATCATGTTGAACGAGTCGGAGGTGTGGTTGCGGTTGATCCGGTCGTGGTGCACCCGGGCCCCGACCTCCAGCTCCTGCTTGATCTTCTCCCACTTGGGCTTCCAGCGGAACGCGGACTGCACACCTTGGCTGACGAAGCGGCGGTCGTTGTTGGCGACCAGCAGGGTGTGCTGGGGTAGCTGCGAGTCCTGGTCGCCGCGGAGGATGGCCGCGAACACGGCGGCCTGGCCCCCGTCGGGCTGAGCCAGGATGTCGGTGAGGGCGGGGCCTCCAGAGAAGCGATCGAGCCTCCGCCACACGCGAGCAAAGTCGTGACGATAGAGCCGGGCCTCGACCTCGAGGGTGTCGCGCTGACGCAGCAAGTAGGTCAGCTCGGCCTGCGAGCGCCACCAGCTCATGTTGTCCTCGTCGCTGGCGGCGTAGCGGCGATAGGGCGTGCTCTCGAAGTCGGCCCGGGTCAGCCCGAGATAGGTCTCGTTCGAGTTCTCGGAGCCGAGACCCACCTTGGCTTCGACCTCGTGGGTGATCCGTCGGCCTTCGCCCGGGGTCCGGTAGCCGAGCTTGAGCATCGAGTCGTTCTTGATGAACCCGGTGTTGCCCCCGGTGTCGAGCTCCTTGAACCCGTTGGTCTGGATCCGTGCCGCCTCGATCAAGATGCCGAAGCCCTTGTAGCGGGTGCCGTAGTAGGCGTGGCCCTTCGCGTAGCCGAAGCGACCGCCGGCCAGGTCGACGCCGCCTTGGTGCTCGTCGGGGATCTCGCGGGTGCGCAGGTTGATCGAGCCGCCGATCGTGTTGGGCCCGTACTGGATCGAGCCGGGCCCTTTGTAGACCTCCATGCCGACCAAGCGGGTGGTGAGCGGGAAGTAGTAGGCGGCGGGTGCCGAGTAGGGGGCGGGGCCGAGGAGGATGCCGTCCTCGAGCAGGTTGACCTTGGCGGAGCGATCCGGGTTGGCGCCGCGCAGGCCGATGTTGGGGCGCAGGCCGAAGCCGTCCTCGCCGCGCACGTAGACGCCGGGCACCGTGTTGAGCACGCGGTGCACGTCGTCGTACTCGTGCCGCTCGAGTTCCTTCTCACCGATGATGTGCGCCGAGCCGGCGACGCGGGGGATCTCGTCGGCGGGGAACATCGAGCCGACCTTCACCATGCGGACTTCGCTGTCGTCGTCGTCGGCGACGGCATCGGCGGGGTCTTCGAGCGGGACCTCTTCGGTGGGGATGAACTCGGGCTCGGGCTCGGGCTCGGCGGCGGGTTCGGGCTCGGGCTCGGGCTCGGGTTCGGGTTCGGGCTCGGGTGCGGGCGTCTCGGGCTCGGACTCGGTCGGTTCGCCTTCCGCAGACGTGGGCTCGGTCGGCTCGGACTCGGTCGGCTCGCTCGAAGGCTCTGCCTCGGCGCCGGGCTCCGCCGACTCCGGCGAAGCATCGGGAGCCGCGGTGTCCTCGGGTGCGTCGCCGGACGGCTCGGTCCCTTCGGAGGATGTTGGCTGTGCAGCGGCAGGGCGAGCCACCAACAGTGCGAGCAAGAGCGCGGCCGTCGTCGTCGTAACGCGATGGCTTCGAACACTATCGACCAGAGGACCCAAGAGCATGGACATGACGCGATCGAATCGGTGGTTGGCTTCCTCGAGACCGTAGTCCTGCGGCGCTTCGTCGGGGCTGGGCGCCCAGCTGCCGAAGATCCGGTCCCAGAGTGCGAGCCATGTACCAAAATTTGCGTGTTGTTGTTCGAGCAGCCGCCCGTGATGGAGCTGATGCTGCGCGGGTGAGATGAGCCACCGCTCGACTCGGCCGAAGCTCAGCCAGACGTGGGAGTGCCGGAGGTTCGCGCCGAAGAGGTTGAACGAAAACCCGAAGACGCCGATGCCCAGCAGCTCGATCGGCCGCGCCGAGCCAGCGAAGAGGTAGGCGAACAAACCGGTGATCGACGCGGTGACGAGCAGTCCGCGTCCGTCGTAGAGCAGCGTCTCCACCGGATGCGTGCGGTACAGCGTCAGCGGGGTGAGCACCCGCGCGGAGTGGTGCACCTGATGGAACGCCCACAGCCGCCGCACGCGGTGCATCAGCATGTGCAGGGCGAAACGACTGAAGTCCCAGCCGACGAACAGCACGCCCGTGTAGAGGATGGCCACCGTCATACGGTTCCAACCCAGCTCGGGTGGAGGACCGAGCCATCGGTGCAACGACAGTCCGACCCACAGGGTCGCGGCGGTCGTCGCGGCGAGCCACGGGATGCGCCACAGCCCGAACAACAACGCCTTGATGAACAGCAAGGTCACGTCGGCGCGGCTCGAGGTGCTCGTCCACGTGGAGGGCCGAAACAGCCCCTCACGCAGGGCACGAGTGCCCCGACGCAGCCCCAGCAGCAGCCAGGGCAGGACGATCGCCGTGGCGAGGAAGAGCCAGAAGATCCGCTCGCCCGGATCGTTCAGGGCGCGCAAGGGCTGCGACAACGCGTCGAGGATGTCGCGCCCGAACTCCATCGACCCCCGGCGTCAGTCGTGATCGCCGGCACCCTCGGCGGGGATCGTCAGCATCAGCGCCATCACGAAGGGTCCCTTGAGGGTGTCGGTGACGTTCTTGACCGCGGCGTGCACCGCTTCGCCCTGCGCCGTGTCGGAGGCGATGACCTGCGCGAGCGGGGCATCGAGCGCTTCGATGGTGGCGATGGCCGAGTCGATGTCCGCGAGCAAGGTCGAGGCGATCTGCCCTTCACCCATTTGCTCGAGCAGGTCGTCGAAGCCATCGGCGGTCTCGGGATCGGAGCCGCCCTGGATGAGATCTCGGAGCACGCTCAGGTTGGCGACGATGGCCGGTCCGGCGTCGGCGCTCCAGGGGTTCTCGAGAAGGTCGAGGCAGGGCACCGCATCGCAACCGGTGACGAGCCCGAGCGGCAGGCCGAGCTTGGCGTCTTTGGTCTGCTTGTCGACGTAGAACATCGACCGGAAGATCTCGTCGAGGGCCTCGACATCGCTGGCGTAGGGCGAGTCGCCGGATCCGGGATTGGCGAGGAGCGCCGCGTAGTCGTCACCCGCCGGGTCCCAGCGCGTTGCGAGGGTGCTGGCCTGATCGGCGATGTGTCCCGCGAGCACGGCCGCGTAGGTGGCCCGTCGACTGGCCCGCTCGTCGTCACTCAGCGCGGCCCAAGGCCCGTCGAGCTGGACCTGCGTCGGGCACGTGTGCTCGTCACCCGCGGCGAAGAGCAAGTACTCGAGCGCATCGAGACCGTAGGCCCAAACGAGCTCCGTGACGAAGAACGTGTCAGCCGCGTAGTCTTCGTCGGCCAGCGCTCGATCGACCGCACAGGTGTCGGCCGTGGGCCACGAGTAGATCTCGTCTCGAACGTCTTCGCCCGCGATGCCGGCGAGCGACGACGCGGCCGGACCGACCTGCATCAGCTCGAGCCGCTGCCACTGCGACATCGTCTCGCGCCACGAGTCCTGGGCGGCTTGCAGGGTGGCCTCATCGGTATGCGCGGCGGCGTAGGCATCGACGGCGCTCTGCAGCGACGCGGCCTGGGTGGCGAAGTCGGCCGTGCTCGGCACGATGACCTGGGTCGCGATGCTGGCGAGCACATCCTGGCGGGTGACTTCGCTCGAGCCGTCCGAGGTCCCGTCGGCAGACTCTGTGCCATCCTCATTACCCGAGTCGTCGTCGCTGCTGTCGTTGCTGCCCCCGGAGTCCTGGCAGGCCCAGCCCAGAACACCGAGGCCGGCCAAGACGAGAGGGAGGAACCAGGCTCCGCGGGATGCGGGCGAATTGGATTGAGAGTGCGCAGGCATGGCGAAAACCGAGCCTCATCATAGATGAGCGCCGAAGGTGATACTGATATTCAGTATTGCCCGCTACTGCTCGTAGCAAGGCGAAAAGTTGTGCGCAATCTCTATTCTTTTTAATTTGAAATTGATTATCATCTATCGTAAGCCTCGGCGCGCGAGCGTGGGCCTGCACCCGCGACGCGATCAAAGGCAATTGGCCATGAGACTGCTGACCGAGACTTCCAAGACTTTTTCGCTGCTCACCGGCGCTGCGTTGATCGCGGCTCTTTCCGGGGGCTGTGGCGACGATAGCTCCGCTGACACCGATACCGGCAACGACGGGACGACGACGACGGACACGCCCGCGACGACCGACACGCCGGACACCGACGACGCCACGCCGCAGACGACCGGCGAGACCGAGGCTGACACCGAGGCTGAGGACGAGACGACCGCCGGCGAGACCGGCGAGCCCGCCTGCGAGGTCGAGCCCGGCGAGTGGGACGCACCCGACTGGGATGCCAACGCCGCCGACGCGCTGGCCGTCCGCGCTGCCCTCGACACCCTGACCGGCGGCACCACCATGCGTGGCGCAGAGACCGGCGACGTCGACATCGCTTCGATCGACGAGCTCACCGCCCTGTGGGACGGCGACCCCAGCCTCGCCGACGCCGCCAACCCCGGCTTCCTTCCCGTGGTGCAGGACTCCTTCGAGGAGTTCATGACCATCCTCGCCGCGGGCGAGCAGGACCTCACCGACGAGATGGGCGTGTGGACGCCGGGTCCCGACGGCGGCATCTGGGCCGAGGACTTCCGCGGCATCAACGAGGGTGGCATGGAAGTTCGCCAGATCGTCGACAAGGGCGGTTACTCGGCGGGCCTCATGTACCACTACGCCGCGACCCAGACCGAGGGCGACATCACCCCGGCCACCATGGACGCCATCGCGGCGGCGTGGGGCAACAACGCCGACCTCGACCCGGAGGGTGACCTCACGGACGCGGCCGGCTACGCGCTCGGCATGGGCTTCCACGCCGACATGGCTTCGGCCCTGACGCGCGCCAAGGCCTTCGCGGGCGACGAGGCCTGTGGTGCCGAGCGTGACGCCGCCGTGGTGCAGTTCTTCAACCTGTGGGAGCAGTCGATGTACGCCCGCATGGTGTTCTACGGGAACCGTGCCGAGGGTCGCCTGCTGAAGGCCACCGAGGACGCGAACTTCGCCGCCGTCCTCCACGACCTCTCCGAGGGCGTGGGCCTCATCGCCGGCTTCACCGGTCTGCCCGACTACGAGGGTCCCCTTGCCGGCACCCGGATCTCCACCCAGGCCGACGTGGACGCGGTCATGGACGTCTTCGGCGTCGATCTCGGCGACCTCGGTGCCTCCACCAGCGGCCCCTTCGTCGAGAGCCTTCCCGACTTCGAGGCCGCGGTCACCGGCTCCGAGGAGATCGTCATCGACGTGTTCGGCGTGACTCCCGAGGAGATCGCCGAGTACGCGATGCCCACCCCGGGCTGATCACTTTTCCGCTCAGTCACGCGGCGCGGGCCCGAGCCTCCTCCTCCGAGGCGCGGGTCCGCGTTTTTCTTTTGGTTCGAGCCGGTCGCGTTCAGTCCTCGTCGACCGAGAACACCATGCCCGCGCCGCGCAGGCGCTCGAGCAACGCGTCACCCATCGCCGACGCGGGCGTGATGACGCCGCCCTCGCTGTCGAGCGGGTCGATGGCCAGGCAGCGCGCCGCCTCGCCCAGCATGATCGCGGTGCCGCCGTAGCCCGGGTCCTTGAAGCCCTGCACGCGCCCGCGGAGCTCGACGCTCTTGCCGTTCACCTCGCTGCGGGCGTGCAGTCGCATCTTGAAGAACCCGTTCTCGCGCTGCTCTTCGTTGGGGCCTTCGCCCGGCGAGGGCAGCACGAAGCGCTGTAGCAGGGCCCGCGTGGGGTCGAAGCCGACCGCGGCAAAGAACCCCCCGAGACCGCCCGTGATGGCGCAGGCCTTGGCGAAGCCCTTGGGCCCGGCGCGGAAGCTCATGAACTCCTGGTAGCTGAAGTCGGTGCCGTAGGCGTGACCCATCAGGCTGTTGGAGCGACGCACGACCCGAGTGTTGACGGCCGCCATCACGAAGGGCGCGGTCCATCCGTTGATGTCCTCGTCGAAGCGCACGCCCATGTAGTCGCCATCATCGGGGCCGCGGGGGCCTCCCTCCGGCTCGAGCGCATAGGGGTCACCGAGCAGTCGGCGGATGCTCTTGTCTTTGCGCATCTGCTCGGCCAGCTCGAGCATGCTGGCCACGGTGCCGCCCGACGCCCCGCCCTTGGACGAGGTGACCGCGAGCTTCACCTGCCGCGCGGGCACGCCGTGCCGGGCCTGCATCCCTCGCTGCATCATCAGCGCGCCGAGGTCGGAGGGGATCGAGTCGAAGCCGCAGCAGCAGACGATGCGCGTGCCCTTTTCGGCCGCGGCCTCGTGGTGCTCGTCGATCATGCGGCGAATGAAGGTGACCTCCCCGGTGAGGTCGCAGTAGTCGGTGCCCTGGCGGACGCACGCCGCGACCAGCTCGGCCCCGTACTTGGCGTAGGGGCCCACGGTGGTGCAGACCACGGTGGCCTTGCTCGCCAGTGCGTCGAGGGCCTCGGCGTCGAAGCTGTCGGCCAGCTCGAGCGGGATGTCGGCCGCGCTGGGGTCGACGATGGCCGCCAGCTCGCGACGGATCTGCTGGAGCTTGTCGAGGTTGCGTCCGGCGAGGGCGATGCGGAGGTCGCCGTCGCTGCGGGTCCGCACGAGGTGCTCGGCGACGAGCCGACCGGTGAAGCCGGTGGCGCCCCAGATCACGATGTCGTAAGGGCGGCTGCGATCGTGTTGGCGCACGGCGGAGTCGGTCATGGTGCGCGCTTCATGACACGTTCTGCGGGCGAGTGCACGTCGAGGGTCGGTCCGGCCCAGCGAGGGCCAGGACCGAGCCGCGTGCTCAGCGTTTGCGACGCCGTGCGGGGCTGCGGGCGAGGGCAGCCGAGACCGCGCGTTCGCGAGCAGTGGGTGTCGGGCCGAGCTGCAGCTGCCCCTTGGCGTCGACGTACACGCTGCGATGCACCACCAACAGCGTGGTCGGTGAGACGAGCTCGAGCGTCACCGGTTTGTCCGCCGCCAGGGCGAGATCGACCTTGGGGTCCGTCCACTTCGGATGGCCCGCCGCCATCGCCTTGGCCAACGAGGCGACGGGATCGTCGAGCTGAAAGCACGCGGGCGTGGGCGTGGGCGTGCCCTCCGGGTGGGGGCTGTGCACGGAGATCGCAGGCGCGTCCCCGTCGGGGGATAGTGACAGCCCGCTCTGGCCGCTGGGGTTGAGCGTGACTCGGCCGAAGGTGCCGCTCCACTCCGGGGTCGCTCGACAGGCACTGCTCGCCGTCATGGCGCTGCGAACCGCGGGCTTCTTGGCATCGACGAACACCACGCCGTTCATCTCGGGATCGACGAGCAGGTAGCGGGCGCCGAGGTCGTGCGGGCGCGTGCGCCATTGCTCGAGCGCGGCCGTGACCCGGTCGATGCGGGCCTGCACGGGCTTTTGTGCGGCAGGCTCGGTGGCGGCGAGTTCCTTGCGAAGTGCGGCCAGAGCCGACTGCAACCCGGTGTACTCCGCGTGCGATGGTGCATGCCCTCCCATCGCTTCGTGGGCCTTGCCCTCGATGATCGAGGCCTCCAGCGCCTCGATGAGCGCGTCGTCGATCGCCAGCTTCTGCACGCGAGGCTTCAGCGTCTTCGCGTCGAGCCGGCCCTCGGCGAGGTGGCTGCTCACCAACAGCCAACGATCGGTCAGCGCCAGGTCGAGCGCGGCCGGATCTTCTGGATCGGCTTCGGCGGCATCGAGCACATCGAGCCCATAGTGGCTCGGGTCGAGTCCGTGGCGGCGGAGCTGTCGGAGGGCGCGGAGGACCTGCACCGCATTGCCGTTGAGGTGCCCCTGCCAGGTCCACGCCGGTTGGTGGTCGCGCTGGGCGTAGAAGCGGCGGACCGCGTCGGGCACGAACAGCCTCGCCGTGTTCGCGGGCTCGGCCAGGTGAGCTTCGATCGCCGCCTTGGCTTTGGGGTCGTCGGTCACCTGCGGTACCCCGCCGACGTCGAACTTGACCACCGTCCGCGCCGGTCGAACCCGCGGCTTCTTCTCCGGCTCGGGTTTCTGCAGCACGATCGGCTCGGGCTTGGGCGCCGGCATCGGGTCGGGCGTGCAGGCCCCGAGCATGGCCGCGACGCCGAGTCCGACCGTGATCGCGCGAGAGCTTCGGTGCGGGTCGCTCACGCCGGGGACCTTAGCGCACTCGCCCGCGCGGGAGCTCAGGTCCCCGTCGCGTGCGGCTGTTGACCGTCGATGAGCACCTGCGCCCGGCGGATCGTCGCCTCGGTGGGATCGGGCCCGAATAGCAGCTGCGCCACCAGGTTGGGGTCGGGCGTGGTGCCGTCGAGGTCGCGTAGGCGATCGCTCAGCTCGCTGACCACGAACGCATGGGCTCGCTCGCGGAGGTGCTCGGCGGAGGTGATCCCCGGCGCCAGCTTGGCGCTGTGGTTGCTCCAATTGAAGTCGGGCAGGCCATCGCGCGGGCCCGGGTCGGCGCAGATGAAGCACCCCGCCTTGAAGATCAGGAACAGCGCGTCGTTGGTCGTCTTGCCCGCGTGATCGAGCCGCTCTCCGTTGAGGTGGTCGATGGCGGAGCTGCGCAGCTCGTGGTGGAGCACGATCGACGGCGTGCCCTCGGCGGTGGTGGACAGCTGGAACACGTGATCGGTGATGACCGTCCAAATGTCGAAGCCGTGGATGTGCAGCCGCAGCTTGCCCGGCGACAGCAGCAGGCGGCGATACAGGATCAGGGTGGGCGGCCGTGGCTCGCTGACGGTGAGGGGCACGGCCGGCGCGGGCGTGGGCGCCGAGGCGATCGCTGCCGCCGTCTGATCGGGGGGCACCGCGACCTCCCAGTCGAGCGCCGCCTGATTGACGATGACCCCCAGCGCCTCGGCCCGGTCGCGGAGGAAGCTGCTGAGGGTGTCGCTGCCGAAGCGCGTGGGATCGAAGGGCTGACCCAACGCGCGGTCGAGCAGAGGCTTGACCCGGGCGAAGTCCAGGCGACCCCGCTGGGCGAGGATGCCCCGCAGCACGCGGCCGACGTCGTCGAGGCTCCGCGCGGGTGCCGGGGGTCGCTCGTCGGCGGCCACCAGCGCTTCGAACTCGTGGAACTCGTCGCAGTAGGCGGTGAGCGTGCGCGCGATGCTGCCGTGGGCCCCGAGCCCGACGACGTAGGCGTTGCGCTGCCGCAGCTCGAGGACGAGCGGGATGAAGTCCTTGTCGCCCGTGACCAGGATGAAGAAGTCGACGTTCGACACCAGGCTGATGGCGTCCATCGCCAGCCGCATGTCGGCCGCGTTCTTCGACACGCCTCGGCCCCCGCCGGGGAAGCGGAACACCTGCACCGGCTCCATGCCCTGGTCCATCAGCAGGGTGGGCACGCTCCGCAGGAAGTAGTCGCGACGCGGGCGGCCGACCTCGATGTCGTCGTTGAGTCGCGATGCGCTGAAATCGGCGTAGGCTCGGCGCACGATCAGGCGACGTTTCTCGCCGACCAGCTCCCGTGCGAAGCCGGACAGGCGCTCCAGGTCGCGGTTGAACTCGTAGTGGTCGTCGGCGCCGGCCTCCGTGACCTCGCGGGCGAGGTAGAAGTTCTCGAGGTCGATGAGCAGCGCCGCGTTCCTCGACATGGTCGACTCAGAGTACCGAAATTCCCGAGTCGATGAACGAGGGCTTCGCTCGACAAGGCCGTTTTCCCGCCCGGAATCCGCCATGCTCAGTCGATCCTCTAGCCGGTGGGACCGATGGCGGTCGCCGGTGACAGCTCGCCCCAGGTCCGGTGCAGCATGGCGGGTGGCGCAATGGCTTCCGATGCGAACGCATCGAGAACCCGCAGGTGAACGTCGGTCTCGAACAGTTTTTCGTAGCGGGTATCCAGCACGTACGCCTTGACGCGGAGGCGGACCGCCACGTGTTTGTCGAGAATTACCTGGTTGACGAGCACTACGACGGGTTTTTCGAGGAATACGTAGCGACTGGAAACCGCTGCTTCGGTGACCAGCTCGCGCGCGAGGCGAACGTTTTGGTCCGGTCCGATGTGGAAATCCATGACCACCTGCATGTCCAGGGCGCCGTAGTTGCCGTTGGAGGTGATCTCGCTGAGGAACTTGTTGTTGGGGATCGTGACCGTGTTGTCGTCGAGGGTCTGGAGCCGCACCGAGCGTAGGCCGATGGCGGTGATGTCCCCGTATTGCCCACCAAACGAGACTCTATCCCCCACCTGAAAGGGCCGATCGATCATGATCATGATGCCCGCGATGAACGACGCCACGACGTCTTTGATCGCGAAACCGACGGACACGGCCACCGTGCCGCCGATCAGCGTCAGCACGTTGTCGTTGAGCCGGAAGCTCAGGGCGATGACCGTGACACCCGTCCCGATGTAGACCAGGAACTGGGCGATGGTCGCGACCTTCTGCAGTAGCAGGCGGCGACTGGGAAAACGCTGGCTGAGTCGCGCCACGCTGTCATGCAAAAAGCGCATGGCGAGCGCGACCCCGATGACCACGAAGATCGAGGTCACCACCCCGCTCCATCGCATCAGCCGGGCGATCTGCCCCAGGCTTTCGAAGCTGGTCTCCTCGCTGGCCCATGCGGGCGCCGACCGCAGCAACGCGGCGAGGGCCGAGCCGAGGGAGAGTACGAGGCGGGGTCGTCGCGACGAAGTCATGGCGTGGAGAGCAGGTGCTGGCGCTGCAGCACGGTGGTGATGGTGCGGTACCAGTGCCACGAGAGGCGGAGCCCGGCGTCGAAGGGCTCGATGTAGCCGCGGGCCTGACAAAAACGCAGAGCGTCGGAGACGTCGGTGGGCGGGAGCTGAGTGGCGGCGACGACCTCGTGCTCGCGCGCCAGATCGAGGCGGACGATGGCCCGCAGCACGAACAACAGCGGCAGCGACAGCGACTCGATCTCGGTGGCGGGCGGCTCCTTGAACAGTCGCACGACGGTGCGCGCGTCGGGCT
Organism: Myxococcota bacterium; assembly: GCA_039028615.1. Lineage (GTDB taxonomy): Bacteria > Myxococcota_A > Polyangia > Nannocystales > Nannocystaceae > Paraliomyxa. The sequence goes on from JBCCHT010000018.1 coordinate 46,279, forward strand.
CGACGAACAGCGACTCGCGGAACGCATGCAGAGCCACCGCCGGGTTGCCCCGCGAGTGGTCCCAAAGCAACCGGTAGTAGCTGCTCTCGGTGCGCCCTGCGTCCGGCGTGCCGAGCTGCTCGACCTGGCTGGGGACCACGAGGCCTTCGAAGCTCGGATCGATCTTCGCCACCTCGCAGCGCTTGCGGATGAGCCCCCCGAGCTGTCGCTCCGTCCACCGCGGCAGGTCGATGACCTGCTCGAAGAACACTCGATCGCCGCGGGCTCGCTCCAGGTAGTGCCACGCGGGCGAGCCGATGGCGAAGACCCACGAGACCTTGCCGCCCACCTGGCGCGTCAGCGCGATGAGATCGTCGAGCTCACGCAGGCCGCGGATCGCAGGTTGGATCAGTCGATGGGCGTCGTCGATCGCCACGATCCGCAACGAGCTTCGTCGCAGCGCTTCGGCCAGCTGCGGGCCCCGTAAGGTGCTGTCGCCCGCGAGGGCGGCGATGCGGGGGATGAGGCCCTCGAGGCCGATCTCGGGGCAGGTCACCACCTTGATGTCGTCGGAGCCCACGCGCTGTCGAAGGCGTCGCAGGAAGGTGGTCTTGCCCATGCCGCGCTCGGCCACGATGGCGCTGAGGGTGGACCGCGGCGTCTCGGCCAGCGTAGCGACCAGCTCGAGCTCCGACTGTGTCGCCTCGACGACCTCGGGGGCGTCGACCTCGTCGGGATCGAAGCACTCGTAGCAATGGGCATCCACTGGCTCGACCGACTCCGCCTTCGAGGCCGCGGCGGCGCGCTTGGTGACCTCGCGGCGAAACAGGTAGGCCAGCACGCGGCGGGTGGTCTCGAGGTCCGACGCGTAGCGCAGGATCCACTTGCCCAGGCCGCGTACCATCAGGATTACCGCGCCCACCGTGGCGGCGAAGAAGCCGATGCGAGCGTCGGTGCGCGGGCGAAGCCAGCGGGCGAACACGTTGTCCTCGGGCAGCATGCCCAGGCGCTCTTGGATCGTCGGTCGCCAGCGGATCACCAGATAGATCGCCACCGGGCCGCTGAGCACCCAGCAGGTCGAGAGCATCCACGAGTAGATTGCCCCTTGGCCGACCATGGCCGAGGTCAGCCCGAGCAGCAGGCCGACCACGATCACGCTCATGCCCACCAGGCGCAGCGAGTGGATCCGCAGCGCCGACGTGTCCACCCCTTCGCGGGAGAACAGCGCTTGCCGGGCCGCCAGCGCGTCGAGCAGCAGGATCACCGCCAGACCCAGCAGCACCCAGCGCACCACGATCCACAGCAGCGTCAGCTCGGGCAGATCGTCGAGGTTGCCCGCGAGGCCCAGCAGCAGCCATAGCGCCAGCAAAAGCTCCAGCGGACGACGAACCCGATCGAAGTACCAAAGGCCCGACGACAGCGTATTGGTCCAGCGCGGTCGACCCGGGCGACGGATGAGCCACCGACGGGCGCGCAGCACCAGGGTGTTCGCGTTCTTGCGCCACGCCCAGACCAGCAGCACCACCAGCAACACCTGCACCGCGCCCACGAACACGCGAATCGGCGAGCTTCGCAGGCGATCGACCAGCAGGTCCTTGTAGTGCGGCAGCTTGAGCAGGTGGAAGCCCAGCTCCACCGAGATCTGATCGAGCTCGCGTCGGACCTGATCGATGCCCTCGGGGCCGAACCCCGTGACCTCGCCGCGCAGATCCGTACTGGCCAGCTCCAGCAGCGCCAGGCGGGTGCGGTTGAGCAGCACCACATCGTCGCGCAGGGCTTGAGCGAGCTCCCACGCGACCTCTTGCTCGAGCTGGGTCAGGGCGTCTTCGTTGTCGCGCAGCTGCAGGCGCAGCGAGGACAGGTCGCCCCGGTCGACATCCGCGGGCAGGTCTCGGTCGAGCCCTTCACCCACGAGCGGCACGCCCGCTCCCGCGTCGCTCACCCGCCGCAGCTCGTCGCGGAGTCGGGTGCGAGCCAACGACAGGTCGTCGCGGATCGTCCGGTACAGCAGATCCGCTTCTTGCTCGAGGCGCGCGCCAAACAGCGTGCCCTGCTCGAGGTCGTCCACGCGACGGCTCCACTCCAGCGCGCGGTCGTGGTTTTCGATGCGCTCGGACTTGCGACGGTTGATGTCCGCCTCGTACCGGGCCTGCGCTTCCTTGATCGAGAACAGCCGCGCTCGCTCTTCGGCCAGCGTTCGGTTCGCGTTCGTGCTGGCTCGACGCGCCGCTTCCAGCGCTTGCTCGCGGTCGACGGCGGCCTGGTCGGCCTCGGCCTCCGCTTCGGAGATCTGCTGGATCGCGTCCTCGCCCAGCGCTTCGGCCTCTTCTTCGGCTGCCTTGGCTGCTTCGACCTCCGCGGCTTCGGCTGCGGCCTGAGCCTCGGCTTCGGCCTTGAGCGCTTGCTCGCGTCGCGTCTCGTGCGTGGTGAACAGGACGGCGCGCTCGGAGTCCGAAAGCGCGAGGAACTCGCGGCGAAGACCATCGAGGCGTGCCTCGGCGCGGGCCAGGGATTCGGTGAGAGCGTCGGGCTCGTCGGCGGTCGGCGTCTCGGGCTTCGCGTCCGAGTCTGGTTGTTCTTCGGGCTCCGACCTCGCCGGGGCATCGGTCGGCGATGCTTCGGTGGGGCTCGGCCGTGCATCGGGCGACGCCGCGGACCCGGCTGGCCACGTGTCGCGCCGACTCTCCGACAGCGCGGCTTCGTGCCGATCGTTGAGGTCGAGCCGCAGCAACGACTCGGGATCGATCGAAAGCTCGAGCGTCCCGGCCATGAACGCTTCGAGGCGTTCGGCATGGACGGTGATGCGCTCCAGTCGTCGCTGACTCCGAGCCGAAGCCTCTCGCTCGTCCACCACCGCCGATTGCCGTCGCGCGTGGGTGGCCCACGCCGCTTCGCGTTCGCTCGGGCTCAACCGCAGGTAGGCCCGCAACGCCCGGTCGAGCTCGGCCGCGGGATCGAGCGCACCCGTCGGCTCCATCGCGGGCTCGGGCACGGGCTGGGCCCGCCGACTCCGTCGCGTGGGTGCGGGCACGGGGGCCGCGGGCTCGCCGATGGCTCGCAGCAACGCCAACAGCCGCGACCCCTGCGGCCCGACCACCGCGGCATCCCGCAGGTCGATCACGAACAGATCCGCCGGATCGACGGCCAACTCGAGCGTGCCCGCGATGAACGCCTCGATCCTGCGCGCCCGAACCCTCCGCGGATCCACCGTCGTCGCCGGAGCCTTCGAGGCCCCCTCGGGACCCGCTCGAGCCGCCGGGTCCGCCTGCCCCTCACCTGGCGGCTGGGCGCCAGCAAACCCCGCAAACGAGGCCAGAAGCGCCACCAGGGCGAAGATCGGGGTCAGACGCGACATGAGACGCACGGCCCCACGGCACCGAAACGAGTACGGACCCGTGGGGGTAGGACTTTATCCCACCTCCCTCCGCAATCGAAAAAACCGCCCCGCGCCCGGGCGTCAGCCGAGGCTGGGCTCACCGGACCGGCTCGCATGCCACAGGGCCACGACATCGACGGCGCTGCCGTCGTCGGTCACCCGGAAGTACAGGTAGTAGCGAACCCGGCGCAGATGGACGCGCCGGATGCCTGCCCGTTGCTCCACGCGCGCGCCGACCAGGAGCGGTCGTTCTTCGAGACGCGCGACGAGTTCGCCGAGGTCATCGTCGAACGCGAGCGGGGCTTTGTCTCGATGTTTCAGCCACCATGAGCGCGCGCGCTCGATTTCCCTCGCCGCGGAGGGGGTGAAGCGGACGGTGGCGATGGCTCAACCTCCGCTGCGGAGCTGCTGGAGGAACGCGCGGGCGTCGAGCAACTCGCCGCGATCGGCCTCGGCCACGCCGCGATCGATGACCTCGAGTTCTTCGCGGCTGACCGTGACGGAGTCGCTCGGACTGTCGATCCACACCGTGACCGCGGCGCCTTCGGTCAAGTCCTCGGTGTCCTCGAGAACGATGGCGCCGTTGACGACCTTGCCTACTCGCGGCTCCATGGATCGACTTTAGCCCGCATCGATGGCGTGGACCAGCCGCGTCAGACCTGGATGGAGGCCCAGCTGCCCTTGCGCCAGATGGCGGCGAAGATGATGGCGGAGAGGCTGCGGTAGCCGATCTGGGCGGTCCAGATGGCGAGCAGGCCAGCGCCGAGGACGGGGCCGAGGGCGTAGGCGATGGGCAGGAAGAGCAGCCACTGGGTGGCGATGGAGACGACCATGGAGGTCCGAGCGGCGCCGGCTCCCATGAGGGCGTTCATGAGCACCATGCCGACGGCATCGATACCGATGGTGGCACCGACCAGCCGCAAGGGGCCGCGGGCGACTTCGATGGTCTCGGGCTCGCGCAGGAAGACGCCGAGGATGAGGTCGGGGAACAGCAGCATGGGCAGGCCGAGGACGGTCATGATCACGGCGGCGATCTTGACGACGTCCCAGCCCCAGGCCTTGGCGTCTTCGGGATCTTTGCGGCCGAGGGCCTGACCGACGAGGGAGGCGGCAGCGAGGCCGAGGCCGAGGCCGGGCAGGACGGCGACGAGGGTCACGTTGATGACCACGTTGGCCGCGGCGACCTCGGCCGTGGCATGGGCCGCGTCGGCCATGTTGCTGTGCGCGATGATCCAGAACAGGACGTTGAAGCCGGCGGCGAAGAACAGCTGTTGCAGCGCATTGGGCCAGGCGAGCCGACCGATGGTGCGGAGGTCTTCGGCCTCGGGGAGGCCGCGAAGGAAGCCGTTGGCGCGGGCGTACCGAAGCCCGAGATAGATGTAGTAGGCGGTGCCGATATAGGTGGCGATGGCCGAGGCGACGCCGGCCCCGGCCGCACCGAGCTCGGGCATGCCCAGGTTGCCGAAGATCAGCAGCCAGTTGAGCAGGATGTTGGCCGCGTGCATGACCAACAAGGTGCGCAGGTACAGCTGCGACATGTTGACCCCGTTCCAGTAGCCCCGGAACGAGAAGTTCATGCCCACGGCCACCATGGCGAAGATGCGTGCCTGCAGGTACGGCACCCCGGCCTCGACCACCGCGGGGTCGGGGTTGAGCACGGGGAAGATGTGCGGCACCACGAAGTACAGGCCGATCGACGCAGGGAGGCCGAAGACCAGGGCGATGAGCATGGCGCCGTTGAGCGGGACGGCGGTCTCGGAGTCGCGCTCCTCGCCTTTGCGCCGCGAGGCGATGGCCTGCACCCCGGCGGACAGCCCGGTGATGAACGCCATGGCCAGGAAATTGGCGAAGCTCCCCGTGCCCACCGCGGCGAGGGCCTCGTCGCCGAGCGTCCCCACCATGCCGGTATCGACGAGGTTGAGGATGTTCTGCGAGGTCATCCCCCCGATGATGGGGAGGGCGATGGCCAAGACCTGCCGGATCCGATCACGCATGGGCTGACGCCCGGACCATAACGTCACCGGCTTCCCCAAAGTTGCGTCCAACCGACAGAACAAGCGGTGGAACTCACGCGGCCTCCGGTTCACCCCGGTGGACCTCCGCGAGCTGTAGGGGAGTGTCGCATCGGGGACATCGCCCGACGGGCACCTCGGAGCGCTTGGAGGGTGTGTTCAGGGGTTCGGGGAGGCGACGGGTCGCGGGTTGGAGAGCCAGCACGCCGTGTGCGGTCACATCGGGTCGAAGCCGCCCCGCCAGGACCTGCAGACGAACGGAAAGCTCGGGCGCCGACAGCTCGACATGGGTGGTGCCGTCGGCGAAGGGGTGCCGCAGGCGATAGCGGAGCCGGCCGTCCCGGCTGGGGTCGGGCCCGGGGGTGACCTCCACGGGGTGCACGATGGGCCCCGCCACCACCTGATGCACGGCGCGGGCCCGGGAGCGGTTGTCCCCGACCAGCCGATCGAGCGCCTCGCGGAGCTCGGCCACCATGCGCTTCGAATCGCGACGCCGTGGCCCGGGCAAGGGGTGAAACACGGGCGCGTCGCCGTCCTGCCGGGTATGGACCCCGTCGAGGGCGAGGACATGCAGATGAACGGGGGCATGAGGAGCGGGGCCGAAGCGACGCAGGGTGCTGACGGCCCCGCACGCGTGCGGCCCGGGTATGGAGGCCCGACCGGCGGCGCGCCGGAGCCAGGCGAACACGGCCCCGATGCAGGCCCGGGTCACGGGCGAGCGCAGCCGAGGATCGGCCGAGCGCCGGGTCCCCGCCGACTCGCCGAGCGAGAACACCCAGTGTCGAACGGGTACCCGAGGCAAGAGGCGAGGGCGGGCCGCTGGGCGGGCGCGGATGCAGACGGGGCAGCGCGGGCGGGCGCGAGAGGATGACGGAACCATGCTCGAGCAACACAGCCAGATCCATGCCGACGTTGCGCGCACGTAATTTCACCGAAGTGCAGGTGGCTCGATCGAACCATGGCCCATGGGTGGGCCGTCCGGGTGGTCCACCCGCGGGCCATCCGGGGCGACGAAGCGAGCGAAGACGATCGCGTGCCTGCCCGTCCCGTGACACCATCGATGCAGTCGGCGTGCACGTGCATGGGTCTGTCGTTCATCGGGTCGTCACGGTCATGGGAGCGCGCGTGCTCGCGCTGGTGGGGCTGGCGGTGGTGCTGTCGGCCTGTGCTTGGAATCGGCCCTACCGCATGGAGGGCAGCCCCGAAGAAGGCTGGACCATTGCCGAGCCCACGCCGGTCGAGCTGACGGGCAACCCCTGTGCGATGGCGCCGCCCGAGCCCGACAAGCGGGGCGAGTCGTGCGGCGATGCCTTCGCGGCGAAGAACCGCCGCCGCGACCGGCGAGACGACGACCTCGGGCGCACGGTGGAGTGGGTGCAGCGCGGCGGCGAGGACCTGTACAAGCTCGGCTTCGTCGAGATCGACGACCACGGCAATGCCTTCGATCCCCGCCAGCTCCAGACCAGCCTGAAGGCGCTCGAGCCCACCGACGGCGCGGGGGTCATCATGGTCACCTACGTGCACGGCTGGCATCACGACTCGCACCCCAACGACAGCGACGTGGTGAAGATGCGCTGCATGCTGATCAACCTCGCCGCCGACGAAGCGCAGCGAGTGGCCCGTGAAGGCGGCACGCCCCGACAGGTGCGTGGCATGTACGTCGGCTGGCGCGGCCGCTCGTATCGCGGGCGGAGCATCTTCACCTTCTGGGCGCGCAAGCGGGGGGCGCATCGGGTGGGGGAGCGCTCCGCCGTCTCCGTGCTCACGCGGATCCAGCGGTTCGCCGAGCGCGTCACGGTGGCGGCCCCCGAGTCGAGCTTCGTGACCATCGGCCACAGCTTCGGCGCGGCAGTGGTGCACTCCGCCCTCGAGGCGACCTTGGTGCCCGAGCTGGCGGTGGCGGCCGACGCTGCCTCGCGGGGCGAGCCCGTGCCGATGGTGCACGGCCTGGGGCAGATCACGGTTTTGCTCAACCCTGCGTTCGAGGCGGGTCGCTACCGTCATGCGCGAGAGCTGGCCCAGGAGATCGCCGCCAACGGTGGCTTTCATCCCAAGCAAAAACCGGTGCTGTTGATGCTCACCACCAACAAGGACTGGATGACGCAGACCCCCTTCACCATGGGCATGCGGGTCCGGGGGCACAGGGGCAAGTTCATCAAGGACGCCCGAGGCGACGAGAAGAAGGAGTACCTCACCGCGGTGGGGCACTACACGGACTATCACGAGCCCGGTGTCGGCATTGAATGTGTCAGCGGTGATGCGCTCGAGACCTCGGCCCGGGCGGCCGCGCACGCGCATGCCTTCGAGACGCCGAGCAAGCGCTGCTGGATCGACGGCTGGGAGCGGGCCCCGACCCCGCTGATGTCCGTCTACGACAAAGGCCAGGTCATGTGTGGACACAACGACGTGTTCAACTCGACCTTGCTGACGCTGCTGACGGACTTCGTGATGGACATCGACGCGCCGCCGATCGTCGACCGCCCCGTGCCGCCACGAACCACCGTCGTCGAGGCGCCGCCCGAGCCGTTGAGCGCCACCCCGCCGGTCGAGCCTTCCCTCGAGCCGACGACGCCGAGCGAACCGCCGCCGTCGGCGAGTCCCGCCGAGGCGATCAGCCCGCCGGAGGATTGATGACCAGGTTGAGCCCCGCCCCGGTCATGTCCGAGTAGGTGTAGGGCGCCTGCAGTCCCGGCACGGTCAGCTGCACCTGGTACGTGTCGGGGTCGACCTTGAACGCCTGGTTGGAGCCCTGGTCGACGATCCACACGAAGCCCTCGACGTCGATGCTCACCCCCACCGGAGTGATGCAGCCGGGCAGCTGGATCGCGGGCGCGACCACGCTGCGGGTGTTGACGTCGATGAGCCCGATGCCACAGCCGCCGAGCAGACCGGTGGAGTCCACGGCAAACCACGCGCGGTCCTCGGTGTCGACCATCACCCCGCGCATGGACTGGTTGCCCGTGCTGACGAACTGCCACTGGCCCGCGGTGATGTCGTACAGCGCCGCCGCGCCGCCGCTGGCGATCCACGGGTTGCCGTACTGATCGAGCGACATCCCGTAGGACCACTGCTGATCGGGCAGGGGCGGGGAGGGCATCTCGATGCGCTCGACGTCGAGGGTGTCGCCGTCGATCCGCACCAGCGGCCCGAGCTGCCAGCCGATGACCCACAGGTCGCCGTCCTTGTTCACCGCGCCGCCGTAGGGCCCGAAGTTCAGCCCGTTCCACGGGATCTCCACCGTGTCTTCGATGGCCCCCGTGCTGCCGTTCATGCGATGGAAGACGCCGAGGCCTCCGGCGAAGTTGTACCAGCCGACCCACAGTCGCGGGCTGGGGGAGGCGCAGCCCTGCTGGGTCACGGTGCCCTCCCACGCGGTGGGGCGCGGGCCGTGCTCGTACGAGTTCGAAGGCAGCGGGATGTTCCACAGCACGCACTCGTCCGAGCCCCACGGCAGCACGTCGGTGGCCCCGCTCGAGGTCTCGATGGTCCCGTTGCCGTTGGTGTCGACGCAGTCGTCGATGCGGGCCGCGATCTTGGTGACTCCACCACCGCCGCCACCCTGCGCTCCGCGGTTGGTCACCGCCACGTCGCCGTACAGGTTCACCGAGGTGCGCGACGGCTCGGACTGCGTGGCGGGGCCCGTCGCATAACGGCCCACCTCCGTGCCGGTCATGGTGTCGATCTTGGAGACGGTGCCTTGCGGGGAGTTGGCGACCCAGATGTAGCTGAACTCGACGTCCTCACCCATCATGCCGTTGCCGCCGCCGGGGCAGTCACCGCCGTTGGGTCCGCCTGCGTCGGTGCCCCCGCCCACGTCGAGCTTGTCGCCGCCGTCGTCGTCACCGCTGTCGTCGGCGGACTCGCCCGTGTCCTCCATCGGCGTGGTCAGGATGCCGGTCAGTCCGGTGGTGCCCGTGGCACTGCTGCCGTCGGCCGGGGTGCCACAGGCCATGCCCAGACACAGGGCTCCGAGGGCCCCTAACGCCATTCCGTTCCGCACTCCCAGGGTCACACACGCCATCACGATTTCACCATTGCACGTGCAAGAACTGCATGTCGAGAACGATCCGAGCTGAAGGGACCGTGCCGCTGCCTCGGATCACGACCCGATCTTGAACTCGATCGAGATGGCGTGCGCTTCGTCAGGCATCACGCAATGGCGAGTGTCATTGATGTTCGTGCCCTGACTTCGGACACGTCGGGTGCACGCGACTCGTGTGGGAAGTCGCGCGGCGACACGAGCTCAACGACGCTGCGTCGCGTCGGGCTCGATGACCAGACTGCGGAGTCGATTGATCGCCGCGACCAGCTCGTAGCGTCGCACGCCCGCGAGCTCGGGGAGGGCATCCAAGTCGTAGAGCCCTCGCTCGGCCGCGGCCGTGAGGGCGGCGTCGGCCAGCGCCCGCACCGAGTCGCCGCGCCGCCCGTGGCGGCCGATGAAGGTCAGCAGCACGCCGATCGCTCGGGCCTGGCTGTCGTCGACCAGCTGCTCCAGCGCACCCAGGTCGATGGTCTGCTCCCCGAAGCTCAGCTCCCGCAGCCCTCGTGCGCGTACCTTGGATCGTCGACCGCGATCGCGACGCGGGTCGAAGGAGCGGAGGCTCGGGTGTCGCGGCGCGGGCTCGACGGGGCCGACCGGCGGCACCACGGCGCGCCCGGTGGGGTGCTCGGCCGCGACCGCACGGGCGCGCTCGGTGACCTCGTGCGGTCGATAGTCCTCCATCGCGATCACCGTGTCCGCGACCTCGAGGTAGTCACCGCTGCCGCCGACGACGAGCACGGTGGAGACGCCTGCCTCGGTGTGGAGCTGGCCGACCCGATCGATGAGCGGGGTGATCGTCTCGCGGGCGACCAGCGCCTGCATGCGAGCGTCGCGGATCAGCAGGTTGGTGGCGCAGCTGTCCTCGTCGAGCAGCAAGGCGGTGGCGCCGATCTCCAGCGACTCGATGATGGCGGCGGCGAGGCTCGTCGAGCCCGAGGCGTCAGGGGTGCTGAAGCTCTTGGTGTCACGATCGCCGGGCAGGTCGGAGATGAAGGGCCGCAGGTCGACCCCGACCACGCTCCGCCCGTCTTCGCTGCGCAGCTTGACCGCATCGGGGCTGGTGGCGACCCACTCGCGCCCGTCGCCGGGCACGTGCGGGTCGATGCCCCGACAGATCGCCTCGAGCAGCGTGGTCTTGCCGTGAAAGCCACCCCCCGTGATCAACGTGACGCCGACGGGAAGCCCCATGCCCGTGACCTCCCCGTGGTGCAGCGTGGGCAAGGTGACGCGAAGGGAAGGCGGGCTCTGAAAAGGCACCGCGTCGCGCAAGGGCGCCGACGACACCCCTGATGAGCGCGGGAGGATCGAGCCGTCGCGTACGAACGCCACCAGCTCGTGCTCGGCCAGCTGCGACACGAGGTGCGCGTGGTCTTCGGCGAGCCGGACGAACGCCTCCGCCTTCGCGCGATCGAGCCGAGGCCACACCACCGCTCGGGCGGCCGCGGGTAGATCTTCGGTGAGCAGCCGGGCCGCCGCTCGCCCCATGACCCGACGTCCGCGCGCGGGCAGGCCCACGCGAAAGCGCAGCTCGAGGGTGTCGCCCACGAAGCCGCAGCCGGAGCGCGGCAGGATCTCGGCGTCGCCCGAATCGACGAGCACCAGCCCGGACTTGCCGCTGCCGCTCCGATCGGTGCCGCCCGCCACCGCGCCTGCGAACCGCCGCAGCAGGAAGTCGGCGATCGCCGTGCGCCGCGTTGCCGTATCTCGCAGCGCCACGGGCACCTGGTGGATCGACACGTCCATGCACACCCGCACCCGCGAAGGGCTCGCGAACGGGTCGCCCTGCACGTGGTCGAGGGCGATGCTCAGCGCGTCGTCGCCCCAGGTGCCGCCGAGCTGCTTGTAGGCGCCATAGTTGCGGCCGTCGATCTGGGCCAGAGCACGGGCGAAGTCATCGAGCGAGCGCACGGGGCCGGAGCATACGCCACCGCGCGACGCTGCCCGGGCACCGCCCCGACCGGCTCAGCCCTGCGGGTACAGGCGGCGGATCTCCTCGCCCTCGCGGAGATCGTGCACCGACCGATATTCCCGCGACAGGTCGAGCCGCAGGTAGGTCTTGTTGCGGTTGTCGCAGCCGAACGAGGTCGACACGCAGATCTGCTCGTTGCCCATCTTCTCGTAGCCGCGGCGGACCACGTCGTGCCCGTAGGCGACGAACCCGTGGGGGGTATCGCCGCCATGCATGGCACGGAGCAGAGCCTGGGCGTCTTCGGCCTCGGCGTGTCGCGACCAGAGCAACGCGCCCAGCGTGCCCTCTTCGAACATGTCGTTGATCGCGATGAAGTCGTAGCCGTCGTACTCGATGCGTTCGAACGACTCGATGTCGGGCTCGGTCGCTCGCGGTGCCCCGTGGGTGAACACGGCCCCGCACGGCGCCACTGCGACCAGGGGAAAGCGACGGAACAGCTGGTGGATGCGCGGCGCCTCGACCCCCAGCGCCGCGTCGAGCACCGCCGCTTCGTCTTGATGAAACTTGCTCACCACGGGCCCGCCGATGTGGGCGTGCTCGTGGTTACCGAGCAACGCCACCGTGTTGGCGTGCTCGAGCCAGCGCTCGTAGTCGAAGACCAGCTCCGCCGATCGATCGCGATAGAACGTGCCGAGGTAGTCCGGCCACATCTGGGGGTTGGCCAGCCGATGCCCCGGCCCATGCACCAAGTCGCCGCAGAGCAACAGGATAGGGTCGTGCCCCGCCTCGTACTCACGGACGTAGAGCTGCTTGAGGGCGGTGTAGTCCTCGAAGTTCCCCTGCAGGTCGGTTGCGACCAGCAATACCCCGCGCTCCGGCAGCCGGGCGACCTTGCGGCCCCACCATGGGCTCCGATGCATCGACTACGCAGGCTACCACCGCCCCGGGTTGCGGTCACGTCCCACGAAGGCCCGGGTCGGGAAAACGCGGGCCGAAAGGGATGCGTGATTTCGCGACCCGGAACACCCCGAGGCCGGGGCTAAAAGGGGCAGGGGATCGGCAGCCGCGGGTTCATGAACGGCAAGACCCCCTCGACGTACGTGAAGTCTTCGTCGGGGATCACCACCCAGTGGTCGGCGAGCGGAGGTAGTAGCTCACCCTCGTTGTCGGTAACGGGGGCAGCTCCCGCTGCGAGGTAGTGGATGTACAGCTCCGCGTTGAAGCCCGGCGGGAACTGGTTGCTGCCGCCTTCGATCGAGTCGCACAGGTTCGAGGTGAGACCGTTGTCGAAGGTCAACCACATCGTCTCCGGGCGCTCGGGGATTTGCGTGATGGCGACGACCCGAACCGGCGGCCCCGGCGGGTTGTAGCAGTAGTCGTTGCATTCCTCGTAGCAGTAGTCGTAGTCGCAGTACTCGTAGCAGTACTCTTCGCAGTTCCCGTCGCCGTTCATCTGGCCGACCTCCTGGTACACCGTCCCGTCGAAGCCGTAGTCTTCGTCGGCGGTGACGGCCGTGCTGAGTCGGAACTGGCGGGGATCGACCGCGTCCGCGGGCGCCAGCGCTTCGGTGAAGGTCAGCTGCAGCGTGAGGTTGTCGGTGAACTGCGCGTCGATGAGCGCGGGCGGACCGGGGATGCCGGGCGGGATCGGAGGATCGACCGGGTCGACCGGGTCGTTCGGATCATTGGGGTCGTTCGGATCATTGGGGTCGCTCGGATCGCTGGGGTCGCTCGGGTCGTTCGGATCGAACGACCCCGAGTCACCAAAGTCGTACGCGCGATCGACACAAGCGCCGAGGGTCAAAGACCCGCCCGCGATCGATACGTGGACCCAGCGACCGAATTTCAAACCAAGCATGGGATCAGCGTTTCAGATGGTCACCGCCAGGTCAACCGATCGCCCGTTTAGGTGGGATGCACAGCCATGGAATGCGTGGTCTCTGCGGCCGGTATTGGGCCCGTGCGAGACTCGCGACCTGATATCCTACCTTCGATGACGGGGCGATCGCGGATCTATCACTGCCCCTCGTGCGGGGGTCCTTGTGCCAATCCGCGGGCGACCGTGTGCGAGTTCTGCGAAGGCCCGCTGTTGCCCATGGGCACGCCGGACCCGCGGAACTCCATTCGCTGCTCCGCCTGCACCGCGCTCGTCAGTGCCGGCGCCAGCTTCTGCCCCTCATGCGGCGATCCGCTCGCTCAGGCCGCCAGCACCCAGCAATCCCGCGCCTGCCCGGCCTGCCCCGGTAGCGAAATGGAAGGCTTCCGGTTGCAGCCCACTGCCGCGCACCCGCAGGGCTGGGCCGTGTTCGGCTGTCGCGGATGTGGAGGCGTGTGGGTCGATCTCGAGACCCTCGACGCCATGCTCGCCTCCGCCGCCAAGCAAGGCAGCGGTGATGGTCGGGCCATGTCCGTCAAGCGCCGCGCGCTCTCGCTGAACGGCAAGGTCGTCTACCGCCCCTGCGCGGTCTGCAAGGAGACCATGATCCGCCGCAATTTTGCCCAGATCTCCGGGGTCATCGTCGACCAGTGCCGCCTGCACGGCACCTTCTTCGACGCCGGCGAGCTCGAGGACGTCCTCGCCTTCGTGCGCAGCGGCGGAATGGTCTTGGCCCGTCGTCGCCAGCACGAATCCCTCGATCGCGAGCGACGGCGCGCCGAAGCCCAGCAGGCCGCCAGCCACCGCAGCGTGCTCATGACCGAGGTCGAGCCCATGAGTGGTCTCCCCGTCGATGCCTTCTCCCACGAGCCCGACCTCGGCCTCGCCTTCGTGCGCTGGGCGGGCCGATGGGTCCGCACGATGTTCAAATAGCCCGCCCTTCGTTTTTCTCCCGCCGCGTGATCGTTCACCACGGTCTGGGCACTATCGAGGCGATGCCTGCTCGCCGCTCGTTCCGTCGCCGTGTGTCTTCGCCCTGGGTTCGGCGGCTAGGGGCCGGATTCCTGCTCGGCATGGTCATCGCCAGCTGCGAGATCAACGACCGCGAGTCCTTCAACGAACGCGCCGCCGAGCTCGTCTGCGAGATTCACTCCACCTGCGGCGAGGATGTGACCGCCGCCATCCAGATCGACGGCGACGCCCTGACCGAGTCCTGCTACACGACCGTCTGGGACAACTTCGAGTCCTGTCGCAACAACTGCGGCTTCAACAAGCGCCAGGCCCGTCGCTGCATCCGTCGCCTCGAGAAGATGTCCGACAACTGTGACATCAGCCGCCTCGCCCCCTGCCGTCAGGTCTACGAAGACTGCGAGCCCGGCTTCGATCCCGTGCAGGAATGCGGCCTGTGGAACTGCTCCGTCAGCCCCGAGGGCAGCGGCTGGGGTGGTGTCATGGCGCTGGGCTTGCTCGTGCTGGGTTGGCGACGACGCCGAGCCTGAGCGAGCATGGTCCTCGTGACCGCGCAGCCGAGCGTCATCATCGTCGGAGGAGGGGCGATCGGTCTCGCTTGTGCGTGGTCGCTGGCGCGACGCGGGGCTCGGGTCACCGTGCTCGAGCGCTTCGGCCACGTACACGATCGCGGCAGCCATAGCGGCTACACCCGGGTCATTCGCCAGGCCTATCACGAGGGGTCTTCGTACGTGCCGCTGATTCAGCAGGCCGACGCGCACTGGTCCGCCATGCAGCAGCGCAGCGGCCGTTCGCTCTTGCACCGCACGGGCCTGCTGCTCTTTGGCCCCGACGGTGGGCGGGACATGCTCGCGGCGATCGAGACCTGCCGCGAGTGCGACCTGCCGCATACCCTGCACGACGGGATCGATGCGCGGGAGCGCTGGCCGTTTCGGATGCCCGACGACTGGATCGCCTGCTTCGATCCGTCCGGCGGCTATCTCTCCGTCACCGCGTGCATGGACGTCATGGCCGAGGAGGCCGTGCAGGCGGGGGCGCGACTGCGGTACGGCGTGCAGGTCGTCGGGATCGATCGCGGGCCGCGGCGTGGGGTTCGGTTGTCGAGTGGAGAGACGCTCACTGCGGATGCGATCGTGCTGGCGGCGGGGGCTTGGCTGTCGACGCTCGTGCCCTCGTTGAAGTCGGTGCTCACCGAGCGGCGGCGGATCCTCGCGTGGAGTACTCCGGCGGCCGAGCATCGAGCTGCGCTCGAGGCGATTCCCGTGTGGGGGGCGTTGCTCGACGACGGGTTCTATTATGGCTTTCCGTACAACGAAGAGGGGATCGTTGGGCTGAAGGTTGCCGTGCATACCTCCGATACGCAGCCTTGGCTCGATCGGTCGGTGGAGGCGGATACCGTGGATCGGGGGGCGCATGCGCGGGATTTGGATCCGTTGCGGCGGGTGTTGGATGAGCATCTGCCGCTAGGGCGGGGGGAGTTTGGGGCTACGCATGCTTGTCTCTATTCTTGTACGCCGACTTGGGATTTCTTGATCGATCGGGATCCGGAGGATGCTCGGGTGATCTTGGCGGGGGGGTTTTCGGGGCATGGGTTTAAGTTTGCGCCGGCGGTTGGGGATTATGTTGGGGGGTTGTTGTTGGATGAGGGGGAGGTGCGGGGGGATTTGAGTCTGGCGGCGGCGGTGGGGGCTGGAGGTTCGCCGCGATAGAGCGCGAGGCGGAAGGCCTCGGCGTGGGCATCCGGGCTTTGATGGTGTGCTTGGATGCGTGAGTCGGAGAAGGCGGGCCTAGGGAGTGGACACTTTGGCTTCTGCTCGTGGGCGCAGATTGATGGACCTGGGGAGCGGGCACTTGGGCTCTTCTCGCGGGTGCAGAATGGGAGACCTGGGGAACGGGCAACTAGGCTTCGATGGGGGGAGGGGGGCCCTGTTGACGCCAGACGCCTACCCCGGACGTGCTCGTCGGGGAATTGGAGAGCGGGGTGCTTGTAGAGGCAGGTAGTCCCCGCCTGCGCGCGACCGGGGGCCCCTTCCGGCTACGCGGGTGCCCCCCGCGGCTTGAAGCCCGACTTTGATCGGGCTTCTGGTACGCATTGCTGCGTAGGCCTTTTGCTTGCCTTGTGGTGAGGGAATGCTTGCGTCGTTTCGGGGCGCAACCTGCCGGCTCGCCGGGCGCTCGGCGATCTGATATACCAGCCCCGGAGAAAACGGCATGAGCGGTCTGGTAAAACTGCAACTGAGTGACCTGTTCGATGGAAGTGCTGATTTGATCGTACTCCCATGTTCGACAAGTGGCACGATCACGCCAATGGTTGCTGTCAGGCTGGTGGAATATAGGATACCGGGCCCACCTCCCATGAATCTCGGAGATGTCAGTATGTTGCCATTCGATGGCGCAGAGAATATTGCCCAATATGTTGCGTTTGCGACGTCTGTCCGTGGGATGGGTTCAGATCGACGGGAGATCCGTCGCATAGGAGAACAACTAGGTCAGTTCACCGTTTCGAACGAATCCATCCGGACGATATCTGCACCCTTGCTTGGAGCCGGGGCGGGGGGGCTATCCAGTAAGGTCGTCGTTGATGCACTGGCGGAGGGGTTTCGTAGCTGTGCCGAGCGTGATGCAGTCTTGACGATCCACGTGTTGCACCGCAGCGTTTACGAGAAGCTCAGTGCGGAGGCCGTGCAACCCGATGCGAACGATCGGTTACGTTCGGCGGTGCCGATTCGTATCTTTCTCAGCTACTCGGGCACGAGCGAGCGCCACAAGGGCTGGGTGGCTGAGCTCGGGATTTTCTTGAGACAGCAAGGGATCAACGCTCGTCTCGACCAGTGGCACCTGCGTAGAGGTATGGATATGCCGCAGTGGATGAGCAATGAACTTTCGATGGCCGATCGCGTCGTCATTGTCTCGGATGCGAGGTATACGGAAAGAGCAGATGGCCGCATGGGTGGAGTGGGTTGGGAAACCATGCTGATTCAAGGCGAGATGTCCGGCCTCTCGCCCGATTCGACCAAGTATTTGGTGATCGTTCGTGAAACAGAAATGGACGCTGGGACGCCTAGGTACCTGAAGACCAAGTTCGCGATTCACTGGCCAGAGGGAGCCGACGACAATTCGCTCCGGGATGTGCTCATAACGGAACTCTACGAAGTCGAGTTGGAGCCGCCACTAGCCTCACGACCTGCGCGCTATCTCGTGTGACCCGGAGAGTGCTGATCGCGACCGACCCAGCTTTGGCCCCCGTACCAGGTTCTCAATAGCGCCATTGGGTCTGGCCACGTCCGTATAGGCTCTCTCCTAGCCGGGAGTAGTCGACGTATCGTTCCTGTCAACGAGTGTTCGTGAGCGTAGCTGAGCCGCAGGCACCACTCAGTGCGGCAGTACGTGCCAGGAGCCCGATCAAAGTCAGGCTTCAAGTCGCGGGGGGCACCCGCGTAGCCGGAAGGGGCCCCCGGTCGCGCGGAGGAGGTGACTAGATGTTTCTACAAGCAGCGCGCTCTCCAATTCGCCGACGAGCACGTCCGGGGTAGGCGTCTGGCGTCAACAGGGCCCCCCTCCCCCCATCGAAGCCCAAGTGCCCGCTCCCAGGTCTCCCCTTCTTCGCCCACAAGAAGAACTCAGGTTGCGGTCCCTAAGTCGAGCTTCGACGGTGCGTGCCCCACAGGTCCTCAACGGTTCGCTCGCAAGAAGGAAACCGGGCCTCCGCCGAACGCCTCCCGTTCCGCGATCAGAGCACCCATCACTCATTCACCCGAGTCGCTCCACCTCGAGCCGCCGCCACCAACATCTTCTCCCGCCGCCTCCGCCTCCAAGCCCGCGCCCCCAAGATCCACCCCGGCATCACCAAAACCGCAACCGGCGACACCGCCCCCACAAACCGAATCACCCCCACCAACCCCCCAACCAACCACCCCCCCGCATCCTCGACCGCCCGCCCAATCCGACTCCCAGCCCCCTCGGCCTCCGTCACGCTCACCCGACTCGGCGCCTCGACGACGAGCCCGATCGTAGCCATCGCCGCCCGCTGCTCCATGCCTCGCACTCGCGCATCGAGTCGCTCGATCTCCGTCCGCACCAACACCAAGCGCCCCTCGACCTCCAGTACGTCCTCGACGGACTCGGCCGTCTCGAGGATCGCGAGCAAGCGCTCCTCGAGCCCTCGCTGACTCCGTAGCCGCGCACCGAGATCGGCATGCTGCTCGGTGACGTCTTCTCCCGTGATGGTCTCCTGCAACAGCTCACCATGCTCACGCAGCTGCGCGAGCACGTGCTGGAAGCGATCGGCGGGCACCCGCACGGAGGTATCGATGCGGTACACGTGCTCGCCCGCACCCTGGGTGTCGCTCGAGGCCACGAAGCCACCGACCTGCTGGGCGAGCGCGGCGGCGGCTGTGGCTACGGCGCCCGGAGACTCGGCGCGAAGATGGAGGCTGGCGTTGCGAATGACGAGGCGCTCGTTATCGGGCATGTCCTTGCCTTCGAGCTTTGCCTGTCGATCGTCGGACGCGAAGGTCGCCGCGTCGGCCTTGGTGGCTTCGGCCGTGGGGGTGGCGGCGACGGCCTCGTCTTTGGCTTGCTGACCGCATGCCGTGAGCAAGGAGGCGACCAGGGCGATTTTCAGGGGAGCATGCATGCTCCCAGCATGGCCAGCACCGCGCATGGGGAGGTCATGCCCGCATCATCCGACGGTCATGGTTTGGTCATCGAGCCAGGGTCGCTACACTGCGCCTCGAATGTCGCCCAAGGTCCTCATCGTTCAGGGAACCACCGCCCACAAGAGCCGCCTGACTTCGGTGGCCACCATCGCTCGCGAGGCGGCGGAGGCGACGGGTGGCGACGTGCGGATCTGGGATCTGGTGGACTCTCCGCTGCCCGTGATGTCGCTGACGGATCCTCGCCAGCGCCGACAAGCGGAGGTGGTGGCGGTGCGCGAGGCGGCGGCAGAGGCCGATGGCTTCATCCTGATCACGCCCGAGTATCACGGGAACATGAGCGGGGCGCTGAAGAACTGGTTCGACTTCCTGTACCTGGAGCTGGCGGGCAAGTTCGCGGGAGTGCTGGCGGTGACGGGCGGCGGCAGCGGAGACATGTCGATCATGTCGGTGAAGAACAGCTTCAACTGGTGCCACGGGTTCACGCTGCCCTTTCACGCGGCGGCTCGACCCGACGACTTCGATGGCAACCAGCTGGTGAACCACCGGGTGATCGAGCGGGTGCGTCGAGTGAGCTCGGACGTGGTTCGCTACGCTCCGCTGATTCGCGAGACCTTCGAGGGTGCGCGCACCGATGGCGACGACTGGCGCACGGGCGTGGCGGGGATGCACCCGAAGACGACGTAGCCCTTGGCGCTAGGCCGGGCGGGCTTCGTCGGCGATGAGCGACGACTGCAAAGCGTCGACCAGCGCTTGCACCCGGGCGCTGCGGTGCTTGGAGTGGGGGTAGACGGCGAAGAGCGGGAAGGCCCCCTGTACGTAGTCGGGCAGGACGCGCTCGAGGTCGGCGCCGAGCCGCAAGAATCGAGGGGCGACGCGGCCGATGCCCAAGCCCTGCGTGAGGGCATCGGCCATGGTGCGCGAGGAGTCGACCTCCAGGCGGGCATCGACGGGCACGACGTGCTCTCGACCATCGGCTCCGGTGAGGACCCACGAGGAGACGGGAGGCTCGCGAACGAAGGAGACGAGGTGGTGATCTCCCAGGTCCTGCGGGGTCTTCGGTTTGCCGTGTCGCTCGAGGTAGTCCTTGCTCGCGACGAGCACGGAGCGCACTTCGAGGAGCTTGCGGGCGACCAAGGCACTATCGGGGATGGCACCGCCGACGAAGGCGACGTCGAGTCCGGCGGTAACCGGGTTGATGGAGCGCTCGTGGGTCCGTAGCAAGATCCGGAGCCCAGGATGCTCGGCCATGAGCGGGCGGGCGGCTCGAAGCACGTCTTGGGCCATGGCACTGATGACGCTGACCCGGATGGTGCCGCTGAGCTGCTCTTGCTCGCGAGCCATGAGCTGCTCGGTGTCTTCGACTTCTTCCAAGATCCGTCGCGCACGAACGAGGAACACCCGCCCGGCTTCGGTGAGGCTCTGGCTTCGCGTGGAGCGATTGAGCAACTTGGTGGCGAGCCGTTCTTCGAGCGCGACGAGGCGGCGGCTGACGGTGTTGGCGGGCAGGCCCTGCGCTCGCGCGGCCCCGACGATGCTCCGCGACTCCACGATCTGGACGAAGACGCGAAGCTCCTCGAGGCTCTCGAGCATGGCGTCGATTATCTCGAATTTTGGAGTTCTGATTCTCTAATTGCTCCTCTTTTTGGTTGAGTCGATCGGCGCTAGGTTGATGATGCGGCGCCGCTGGATAGGCGAACGACTCGCACTCAAATCGCTGAAATCACGAAGGTATGTCTCCTGTCGTCGTCGTCGGGTGGCAGTTCTTCGAGGGCTTTGGCCGGGGTAGCCGAGTTTCGCGTGATGACCGCACGGCGCGGAGAATCAGGAGACGATCGAATGTCGAGCAACGAAGGAAAGCGAATCTTCATCACCGGAGCCAATGGCGGGATCGGGGCGGCGACGTGTCGGGCGTTGCTGCGGGAAGGGGCAGCGGAGGTGGTGATGGCCTGCCGGTCGGAGGCCAAGGGCGAGGCGGCACGCGAGCAGATCCTGGCGGAGACGGGCGCGGACCCGGAGCGCCTGACCGTGTACGGCGGCTTCGACATGCTGGATCCGGAGGCCATCCGGGCCGCGGTGGCGAAGCTTCCCAACGCACCCTTCGACCGCGTGTTCTTGAGCGCGGGCGGGTGGGTGTACAGCGACGACTATCAGACGATGGTGTCACGCGGCGTGACGGTGGAAAAGACGGTCTTCATGAATGCGCTGGGCGGTCACGTGACGCTGGCGCAGTTGCTGAACCGAGGGTTGCTGACACCGTCCGCGCGCATCGTGGTGATGGGTGGTGAGGGCGGCCGCGGGGTCCCGGGCACGCCGCTGGTCAAGCCGGACTTCTCGGACGCGGCGGCATTCATCGCCTATGCGCACGGCGAGGGCAGCAATCGTCCCGCGTACGAGCCCCCGGTCGCGTTGGGAACGTCGAAGCTCTACGCATCGGTGTGGTCGCAGCGGCTCGCTCGCGAACTCGAGGGGCGCTTCGAGGTGGTGTGCATGAGCCCCGGCCTCACGGGAGCGACGGCGGGTACGGGCGGATTGCCGAAGTGGAAGGAGTTCGTGTTCCAGAAGATCGCGTTCCCGATCATGGTGTGGACCGGCAAGGCGCAGTGGCCCGACGCAGCGGGCCAAAAGTGTGCGGATGTGCTGTCGGGCAAGCTCGGCACCCATGGCGACATCTTGGGTGCACCCGAAGGCAAGGCGCTGGGACCTCTGGTCGATCAAAAGCCGATGCAGGAGGCGTACACCAACGTCGCGTTCCAGGATGCGCTATGGGACCTGGCCACGCAGGCCGTGGGCCCTCTGGAAGCCCGCGCAGCGTGAGGGTCTCGGCGCGGGGCGGCCTTCAGTCGACGGGTCGACCGCTGGGCACGGAGGCCGGCGCGATGGTGGTGATGTCCCAGACGACGTCGGGATCGGAGGTCGACTCGAGGAACTGCACGATGTCGGCGATCTCTTCGCGACTGAGGTTGATCGGCGACTGAGCGATCGGATCGGCGGTCTGCTCGATCTCGGCGAAGAGCTCCTCTTGGGAGACGAGCAGCTGCTGGAAGCGCGGCTCGAGGTCTTCACCCGTGTACGTCCGCATCTGGGTGCAGGGGTCGATGTGATACTCGACCAGCTCTTCGAGCGAGCGGTGCGTGCCCGCGTGGAAGTAGGGCGCGGTGAAGCTGACGCCACGCAGCGGCGGCGTTCGGAAGGCATAGCGCTCGCTGGCGAGGCCGGTGTAGCCCCCGCGGCCCCAGTCGAGGCCGGTGCCGACCTGAGGGGTGCACACGTTGTGGAAGTCCTGGTCGGTCATCAGCGTGCCGGAGTGGCACTCGCCGCAGCGTGCGTCGCCGTAGAACAAGATGCCGCCGCGCTTGGCCGCGTCGACGAGCGCCCCGTCCTCACCTTCGATGAAGCGGTCCCACTGGCTGTTGGGCAGCGAGAAGGCGCCGACCTGATAGGCGGAGATGGCCAGGGCGGCGTGCTCGAAGCCCAGCTCCGCCCGCGGGACGTCGGGGAAGGCATCGGCGAACAGCGCGACGTACTCGTCGATCGCGAGCAGCCGGGCCATCACCGCCTCCCAGATCACGGGCAGCGCGTTGTCGTCGTTGTTGGCGTGGCTGTTGGTGGTGCCGTCGACGTCGACGTCGCCCGGGTAGCCGCGCATGGTGTCGCGGTGGGCGATCTGGGTCATGACCTGAGCGGCGAGCAGGTCGTCGCCGATCGCGGTGGGCATGGTGACGCCGTCGGGCAGAGGCCAGGGCTCGCCGAGCTCGATGCGGCCGTCCCAGAACAAGGTCTCCCATCCGTCGGCACCGCGGTCGAACAGGTCGGGCGCGTTGCGAAGCAGGTAGTTGCCCGAGCCGAGCTGACGGTCGGTGCCGACTCCGACACCACCCGTGCCGATGGACAGCGACAGGCCGTCACCCGTGCGCGAGGCGGGGTGATGACAGGTGCCGCACGAGACGTCGCGGTTGCCCGACAGCTCTTTGTCGTAAAAGAGCGCCTCGCCGAGTGCCACGAGGTCTTCGTCGGGTCGGCGACCGTGGTCGAGCGGCTCGATCCTCTGCTCTGCGATCGCGTCGCGCAGCTGATCGGTGAGACTGCCTTGGCAGGCTCCCGTCAGTCCGATTGTCCCGATGAGCGCGATTTCGCGCAGTCGATGATTCCGCCTCATCGCCGTTGTGGGTCCCCTTCGGTCCAGCGGCCGATGATAGCGGGTTTAATGCAGGGGGCCACGCTTTGTTGCGAGCACGATGGATGAGTTTGCTGCGCGCCCCGGTCGCGCGAGGTCGATATTTCGGCGCTTTCGCACGACGGATTCGTGCGCTCACGCGGCGGCCCGTGTCAGTAGTCGGTGGAGCGAAGTGTGGCGTCGTAGCGCGAGACGAAGTTTCCTTCGCTGGTCTCGGCCGTGGCGGTGATCACCACCGGCATGCCGTCGAGGCCGGCGAGGGTCACCGAGCTGTCGAAGCCCACCGGTAGGTTGTCGACCACCAAGACCTCCTCCTCGGTACATTGAAGCGGCAGGCCTTCGCCGAAAAAACGCACGGTGGCGAGTGTGTCGCCGCTGCCGTCGGACTCGATGGTGACCCATAGTGCATCGAGCTCGGAGGCGGCCATGTCTTCGATGGTGACGTCGAACTCGGTGAAGACACCGCCCTGGGGCGGCGGGAACACCTCGACGTCGTCGCCGTCGACGAGCGGGGCCTCACCGTCACGGTTGGCGAGCGCGAGCACGGGGTCGCCATCGCCCGCGCAGGGCTCGGGCTCGGGTTCGGGGTCGGGGCATGCGCCCACCAGGAGCAACGCGGCGACGAGCGACAGGCGGGTACGGAGGGCGGCGCTGGAGTTCGACCGTTGCATCAGCGTGGAGGCCCCGTGACGACGAGGCGCCCCGAGACGAGTGACTGTCGCACGAAGTCGAGCACGGCGGCATGGACTTGGGCCGGTTCGGTTTTGCACGCGGCGGCGTAGCGCTCGACGACATGGGCGATCGGGCTCGGGGTGCGCAACAGGTCCACGAGCACGGCGGCGGCTTCGCTCAAGATCTCGTCGCCGCCGCGCCCGGGCGGCAGCCGCAGCTTGATGCGGGCCTGCTCGCCTTGACCCGCGTGCTCGTGCACGAGCCACGTGTCCGGGGGCAATCCGACGGTGCGACCGAGCAGGTGCTCGTCGGGCTCGGAGGCGATCACCATCGACAGCCAGGTAGAGTCGATGGCATCGGCGTCGACGCGCTCGAGCTTGTCCTGCTCGATGGTCACGGAGAGGCCGGGCGCGCCCGAGACCTTGCCGAGCACGACGAGCGCGTACTCGGTGCGTTCGATGCCCTGGGCCTGCAGGTGATCGCGGTAGGCCTGGGCATCGCGGGCGTAGGCGTCGTCGAGGGCGGGGTGGTGACTGGCGGCCGAGCCGAGGGCGAGGATGTTGGGTGAGCTGCCGCGCGCGACGAAGAGCAGCTGGGCGATCTCGCTGCTGCCGTGCGCACCCTGGACGCGCTGCCACAGAGGAGACTCGGGTCGCGTGGCGCTTTCGAAGATCAGCCGGGCCTCGCCCGCGGGGGCCAGGATGCCGGGGAGCTCGCCGATGAGCCGCATCGCGACCTCGTCCCCCATCGCTCCGCCGTGCAGGTAGGTCGCGGTCTTCACTTCGGGCGGCGCGACGACGAAGGGGGGCTGCGAGACGACCAGGTCGAACTGGCGATCCTTCACGGGCACGGTGAGGTCACCCGTGTGCAGCTCGATGGGCAGCTCGTTGAGCGCGGCGTTGAAGCGGCTCCACGCGGCGGCGCGCGGGAGGACGTCGACGCCGACGGCTTCCTTGGCCCCGCGCGAGGCGGCGATGAGCGCCAGCGTGCCCGCGCCGCAGCCGACGTCGAGTACCCGCCCGGGGTTTTCGGGAATCGCTCGCGCCAACGCGATGGTGGTGGGACCGGGGCCCATCACCGGATCTTCGTCGCGACGGTGCAGCTCGTCCGAGCCGATCCACAGTCCGGCGATCGGACACAGGCGCATGTTGCCTCGCCACCCGCCGTCGACCTGCCGCAGCATGCCGTACTCGCGAAGGCGACCGATCAACGCCTCGGGGAAGACCATCGCCAGCATCGAGCCGTCGACGTCGTCGCCGTACAGAAACAAGCGGGCGAGCAAGGCGGCGGGTCGTTCGAGTCGACGCAGCGACCACTGCACCATCGGGTTGCGTACCGCGGGCAGCATGTGCGGGGCGACGCGCTCGCAGTCGCGGTAGAAGTCGTCGTCGAAGGACGAACCCTTGAGCACGGTTCGAAGGCCCATGAGCAGGGCCTTGTCGTCTGCGGCGAGATCGGGTCGGGCGGTGGCCACCGACATGCGCGCAAGGGTAGCGCGACGGACGGATCGCTCCTCGTCGTCGAGCACCCGACCTTCGAAAACATCGAAGCCGAGTCCCAGGGGAGGGGGACTCGGCTTCGGCTTTCAGATCGGAGGGGACGGGGTCAGGGATGACGGAAGAAGGGACGTCTTCCGCTCGGATAGACGAACCGGGCCCGGCGAGGCTTCATTCCGGGGGCGACGAAATTTCTTTGCGGAGCCGTCGCGAACGGCGCAGGCCGGCCTTGGGGCGGGCCACTGCCTCTGAAGCGCCCTCGGGCGCGGTCTCGAGGCGATCAGCCGAGCAGGGCGTAGCCCAGGCCCGCAGCCACGATCAGCGCAACTCCCGCCCAAACCCAGGTCGAGGGCGGGACGCCGCCGCGCTGCGCGATCACCGAGCTCCCGGCCGTCACCGGGCTGGTCCCCGTGGTCGAGGACAACGAGGCGCCGGTCTGGCTGCCGTCGGCCGCGATCTCGGTGGGCCCGGTCTCGCCCAGCGCCCGTCGCTTGGCCTCGCGCAGGGTCTCGCCGAACTCGGCCATGGTGCCGTAGCGATCGTCGGCGTCCTTGCGCAGCGCCTTCAAGATCACGTCGTCGAGCCACTTGGGCAGCTCGGCCGCGACCGGAGCGACTTCGCTCGGCGGCGTGGGGTCGTCGTTGAGCTGCTTGTAGATGACGTCGTACTCGTTGGCGCCTTCGAAGGGCGGCCGACCCGTGAGCAACGCGTACGCACTCGCGCCGAGCGAGTACACGTCGGCGCGGTGATCGACGTGCTTGCCCATGGCCTGCTCGGGCGCCATGAAGTCGGGCGTGCCCATCACCACCCCGGTCTGGGTGACGATGCTGTCCTGCGGGTTGGCGAGGCGGGCGATGCCGAAGTCGAGGATCTTGATGAAGTCCGGATCCTTGTGATTGTCGACCCGGAAGAAGTTCGCCGGCTTGACGTCGCGATGGATGATTCCCGCGTCGTGGGCGGCCTGGAGCGCTTCGCAGAGCTGTTCCACGATGTGGACGACGCGGCGCCAGGGCAGGAACTTCTCGCGCTTGAGCCACGAGGAAAGATCCTCGCCCTCGAGGTTCTCCATGACCAGGAACACCGAGCCGGTGTCGGTGGTGCCGAAGTCGGTGACGTCGACGATGTGCTTGGAGCCGATGGAGGTGGCGGAGCGAGCCTCGCGACGGAAGCGGCGGACGGCCTCGGGGAGGCGGCACAGCGACGGACGCAGCACCTTGATCGCGACGCGCTTGCCGATCTCGATGTGCTCGGCGATGAACACCCAACCCATCGCGCCTTCGCCGATGCGGTTGAGCAGCTTGTAGCGATCGGCGAGCACGGAGCCGATCAGCATGTCGGCCATCGACAGGCTCGCGCTCTTGGACGACCCCGAGCTGCTCGGGATGTTTCCCGGTTGCTTGGGGGCCTTCGCGGAGGCCTTGGACGCCACGGGACTGCCACCGATGACTCGACCCTCTCGCCGTCCGGCGGGAGGGGAGCGCTGGGGCAGGTCGTCGTCGGGGGCGTTCGGCGGCGTGGTGTCCGTCATCGGAACCCGTGTTCTCGTATCACGCTTCGGAGCCAATCTCCATGGCTGGGACGCCGTCCCGCCCACCCTGGGGACCAGGGCGTGGTAGCGTCCGGCCGGTTTCGAACCGCACATGGCGCGCCCACGCGCATGGAGAGCGAACGATGACGATCAAGGTTGGAGACAAGATTCCCGACGCGACCCTCAAGCAGCTGAGCGCCACCGGCCTGGGCGAGGTCAACACGACCTCGTTCTTTGCCGGACGGACGATCGTGCTGTTTTCGGTGCCGGGTGCATTCACCCCCACGTGCTCCAAGGAGCACCTGCCCGGCTTCGTCTCGCAGGCCGATGACATCAAGTCCAAAGGCGTCGACGAGATCGCCTGCCTGGCCGTCAACGATCCCTTCGTGATGGCCTCGTGGGCCGCAGAGCAGGGCGCCGACGGCAAGGTCACGATGCTTCCCGATTGGGACGGTGCCTTCACCAAGGCGATGGGCCTCGATCAGGACATCTCCGTCGCGGGCCTCGGCGTTCGTGGCAAGCGCTTCTCGATGCGAGTCAAGGACGGCGTCGTCGAGACGCTCGACATCGAAGAGGGCAAGGGCGTGACCGTCAGCGGCGCCGCGCACTGCCTGACGAACCTCGCCTGAAACGGCCACATCTCGGTCGTGGTGGTGAACACCACGACCTCGGACGACCCGCGGAGCGCCCCCGGTGCCCGCGGGTTTTTCGTGCCCGGATCACGCAACGGGGCGAAAAACGGGCCCCTGGCGGGGGGCCCCTGCCCGGGCCCTTGGCGCGGGAGCCGAAGGCGTCGGGCGTGCTACCGTCCTCGCCCCGTGAGCTACGTCGTCCTGGCCCGCAAGTACCGGCCGATGCGCTTCGCCGACATGATCGGCCAGGAGCACATCGGGCGCACCCTGGGCAACGCGATCAAGCAGGATCGGGTTCACCACGGCTACCTCTTCGCGGGCGCCCGCGGCCTGGGCAAGACCACCACCGCGCGAATCTTCGCCAAGGGGTTGGTCTGCGAAAAGGGCCCCACGCCCGAGCCGTGCAACGTGTGCGCCGAGTGCCTGGCGGTGTCCGAGAGCCGCTCGGTCGACGTGGTCGAGGTCGACGGCGCGAGCAACAACTCGGTCGACAACATTCGCAACCTCCGCGAGCAGGTCAACTACCTGCCCCAGACGGCGCGTCGCAAGGTCTACATCATCGACGAGGTCCACATGTTGACCACGTCGGCGTTCAACGCCTTGCTCAAGACGCTCGAAGAGCCGCCCGCGCACGTCAACTTCGTCTTCGCCACCACCGAGCCGCAGAAGGTCCTGCCCACGATCTTGTCGCGGGTCAATCGCCTCGACTTCAAGCGGGTCTCGCCGCCCGTGTTGGTCGAGTACCTGCGGTCGATCCTCGAGCGCGAGGGGCTGTCGGTCGAAGAAGGCGGGCTGCGCATCGTGGCGCGGGCGGGCGGCGGTTCGGTCCGCGATGCGCTGACCCTGCTCGATCAGGTCATCGCGTTCGCCGAAGACGCCAAGGCGGTCGGCGAGGACGAGGTCCGGCGCCTGCTCGGCCAAGCCGACGCGGGGGCCGTGCACGAGCTGGTGGCGGCCATCCTCGATCGTGATGCCACCGCGACCATGCAGCGCTTCGACGCGCTGGTGACCGCGGGCAACGACCTGAGCGTGCTGGGCCTGCAGGTGCTCGAGCACTTGCGCGACCTGGCGGTGGTGCGGGTCTGCCATGGCCCCGAGGTCTTGCCGGATGCGACCGAAGCGGAGATCGCCCAGCTGCAAGCGACCGCGGGCAAGGTGGATGCGTCGCACTTGGGTCAGCTCTTCGATCGATTCTCGCGGGTCATCGATCGTCTGCCGCAGTCGCGGACGCAGCGGTTGCTCATCGAGATGGGCTTGCTCGATCTCGCGTGCGCGGAGCCGGTCATCCCCTTGGGTGATCTGGTCGATCGGTTGCACTCCATCGGTCGCGGGGCGCCGCCGCCCGGTGGGGGTGGCGGACGAGGGGGTCCCGCGCGAGGGCCCGGTCGCGGGGCGGGCTCCGGCGGAGGTCGGTCGCGCGGTGCTGGCGGGCGTAGCTTCGCGGGCGCCGATGCGCCGCGGGTCGAGCCGGTCGAGCGTGCACCGCAGCCTCGAGCCGCCGTCGAGCCGCCGGCCAGCGCGGGCGCTCCGCCGATGGACGGCCCGCCGCCAGGACGGGGATTCGACGGCCCGCCGCAAGGGCGAGGATTCGACGGCCCGCCTCCGGGTCGCGGCAATGATGGGCCGCCGCCAGGACGGGGATTCGACGGACCACCGCAAGGACGAGGATTCGACGGCCCGCCGCAAGGACGAGGATTCGATGGCCCGCCGCAAGGACGAGGGTTCGACGGCCCTCCTCCGGGTCCCGGATTCGACGGCCCACCGCAAGGGCGAGGATTCGACGGTCCGCCTCCGGGGCGGTTCGACGGACCTCCGGGCGGCCCTGGGTTCGATGGCCCGCCGCCGGGTCCCGGGTTCGACGCACCACCCCAGCGGGGCCCGTCCCACGCGACCCCGCCGGGACCCAACGGTGCATCCTTCGCGCCGTCGTCACCTCCGAGCCCCTCGGTGACGCCGGCCGCCGCACCTCCGGCACCCGCCGCGGCACCGGAGCCCGCCAAGCCGAAGCCGGACGACAACAGCTTCACCGCCAAGCTCATGGCCATGGCCGCCACGGTGGTGCGCGCCGAGCCGGAGCCGGGCGGCGACCCGCGACCCGAGCCTCCGCCCCCGGCCCCTGCTGCTGCAGCTGCGGCACCGGGCCCGAACGGTGCCGCGCCCAACGGCAAGGCCGGGGCCCCGAAAGCCGACGAAGCCATTCGCATGGGCGTGGGTCCGTGCCTGCCCCCGCCTCCCGCCGATGGCGTGCTCCCGTGGGAAGAACTCGAGCCCTTCCAAGCCTGGGAGCAGCTGCTCGCACGGATCCGTCAGGCCGACGAGTTCCTCGCGGCGGTGCTGGGCGGTGTCGGCTTGATGACCCTGGCCGGCGGTGCTCTTCGCGTCGCGGCACCCCGTGGCAGCTTCGCCCACACCGAGCTGACCAAGCACCCGCAGATGCGAGCCGCTCTCGAGCAAGCGATGCGCGATCACTTGGGGGCACCGTTCACCGTCGAGCTGATCGAGGGCGAGCCGTACCTTCCCGATCTGCCGAGCGTGTTGCTCGTGGTCCAGCAGCGTCGCGCCGCCCACCGGGCCGAGGTCGAGGCCGAAGCCCACGAGCACCCCGGGATCCAGTCGGTGCTGCGGACCTTCGGCGGCATGCTCCTGAGCACCAAACCCGTCCACGACGTGTAGCGATGTCGCGCGTGCGCGCGCCTCGGCCCCAATCTTCTATAGTCCAGCCATGACGTGGCTTCGTGGACTGGGTGCGGGGGCGGCCGTGCTCCTGGGTACGCTCGCAATGGGGTGTGCGGACGATGCTCCGCAGTGTCCCGATGGAACGTGCGGCGCGGGCTCGACGGGCGACTCGACCGGTGCGATCGAGACGGACACCGATGCGGGGGCGACGTCGGTGGCCACCGGAGCCACGACCGAGGGCGTCGACTCGACCGGGGTCGCGAGCTCGGGGGAGACGGGCCCGACCTGTGAGTGTGGCGATGGCGAGGTGTGCGTCGAGGCGATCTGCACGCCCATCGTCAACGATCGATGCGAGGTGCTGTGGGCTCCGGCCGACGTGCCGCTGCAAGACACGGTGCGACTGGGCCTGCTGATGCCGAGGGACCGTTTCCTGACGGCCGACTTCGAGGCGGGGGTGTTGCTGGCGGCCCAAGACCTCGCGGCGCTCGAAGGGGAGGACGCGCCCGCGTGGATCCTCTGCGACACCCAGTTCATGCCCGAGCTGGAGACGGCGGGCGCGGAGCACCTGCTCGAGGTCGGCGTGGTGGGGCTCGCCCACTGGGCGCTCGGGTCCTCGGTGGACGCCCTCGCCAACGAGGCCGGAGTGCTGACGATGTCGCTCGAAGTCGAATTCTCCGAGCCGCTCGATCCGCTGCGCTGGAGCATGGCGCACGCGCCCGTCTTCGAGGCGGCGGCGGTGGCCGAGCGAGTCACCCTCGCCGGCCCCACCGCGGGCCCGGGAGAGACGGTCGTGTTCGCCATCGACGACGAAGGCGGCCAGGCCTGGGCCGATGCGCTGACCAGCCTCGCGGAGGGGCCGGCCCCGGTGGTGGCGAGGGTGACGGACCCGGCCGACCTTCCATCGGCCGAAGAGGTGTTCGTCGAGATCGCGATGGCGGTGCAGACGGCCTGGGCCGAGAACGGAGGCCCGGCCGCCACCATCATCATCATCACGGGCGGGCTGCGGTACGAGATCGTCAGCAGCTACCTGGCGGTGTGGCTCGGCGACGGCAGCCCTGGTCCCTTCCCTCGCTTCGTGGTGACCAACACCTCACAAGACGCCCTCGAAGACGTGGTCCAGGGCGTGCTCGAGACACCCCCGATCACCGACTCGTTCGAACCGCTGCGCGACTCCATCGAGGGCACCCGAGCGGGCGTGCCCGATCCGACCGTGGTGGCCGAGCTGCAGGCCCGCTACAACGCTCGCTTCGGCGGTGTGCCCCCGGCCTCGACCGCGTTGGCCTACGATCTCGCACAGGCGCTGAACCTCGCGGTCTGTGCGAGCGAGGAGCCGAGCGGCGCGGCGCTGGCCGAGGTGCTGTCCCGGCTCGACGGAGCGGGCGACGCGGTGCGCGGCGGATTCCTCGGTCAGTGCGAGGCCCTGGCATCGGGCGCATCGCTCACCGCCGGAGGCGCGTCGGGAAGCCTCACATGGGATCCGGACCGGCAGCTGCGGCGCGACGACATCTTCGGCTACGGCTTCGTGCCGCCGGGGACCACACCCGCGCCCGTTCGCCGCTTCGTGCTGGATCCGCCCCCGGCCGACAGCGGGACGTGGATCGAGCGCTGAGCTCGGTCGCGGCGGCGCGCGGCCGGACGCTGCGCTATCCTCCGCCGCATGAGCGAGTTCGACATCGCCTCGATGATGGGTCAGGTCCAGCAGCTGCAGGAGCAGATGACCCAGATGCAGCAAGACCTCGACAACGTCACCGTGGAAGGCGCGGCCGGTGGCGGCATGGTCAAGGTCACCGCGACGGCGGGCCTCAAGATCAAGGGCATCGAGATCGACCCCGCCGTGATGAATGAGGAGCGCGACATGCTGCAAGACCTCATCACCGCGGCCGTCAACAACGCGCTCGACAAGGCGCGGGAGAAAGCGGGCGAGGCGACGCAGCAGCGGCTCGGCTCGATGCTGCCGCCCGGCATGGCGGGGCAGTTCCCCGGCCTGTGAGCGAGCGAGGCAAGACGCCGGCCGCCCCGGGCGGAGATCCGCTACGGCGCCTGGCCGGCCTGCTGGCAAAGCTACCCGGCATCGGTGACAAGTCGGCGATGCGCCTGGCCTTGGCCATGGTCAAGGCGCAGCCCGACTACCTGCACGCGCTCGCCCAGGCGATCGACGGCGTGCACACCCAGCTCACCTTGTGCCGGATTTGCTGCGACTTCACCTCCGAGGAGATCTGTAGTCGCTGCTCCGACGCGCGTCGCGATCACACCGTGATCTGCGTGGTGGCTCAGCCCCAAGACCGCATGGCCATCGAGCGCACCGGGGTCTTTCGCGGCGTCTATCACGTGCTGCACGGGGTGCTCGATCCGCTCGGCGGGGTGGGACCCGGCGATCTCCGCATCGAGGCCCTGCTCGCTCGGCTGCAATCGCAAGACGATCGCCCCGACGTCGAGGAGCTCATCGTCGCCACCAGCCCCAACGTCGAAGGCGACGCCACGGCCCTATACCTGTCGAAACTGATCGGCCCGCTCGGGGTCAAGGTCAGCCGCATCGCCTCGGGCGTGGCGGTGGGTGGCGAGCTCGAGTACGCCGACGTCACCACCCTGCACCGGGCCCTCGAAGACCGGCGGCAACTGTAGGTCGAACCGCTCCCTCGCCCGGGCTGCCCCGGGCTCGGTCGGTTCGTGACGCGGGTCATTTAAGAAGGTGTCGTCAAGGCCCGGCCGAGGCGGGACCCGTGATGGGCCACTGCTGCGCCGCAAATCGGGCCCAGGGGCGTTTTACCGGGGTTCGGCGGGCCCGGACCGATGGGCTCCGGTGGCCGTGGACTTGCCTCAGGGAGTCTGATAGCGTGTGCCCGCATTCGGCCCTTGCCGTCCCCGTGGGCGTGTTGGGGCCAGGCTATGCACCCTGGCACGAGGGATCTCGCCCAGGGGTCGAGCCTTGTTTCCGAGGAGTTTCCCCTTGAGCAATCTCAGCCCTTCGCTCGTGATGTACGAGGAGGAAGTGCGGCGGATCCAGACCGTGGCCGACCGCCTTCAGCAAGATTCGCGCGCACGGGCGATTTTGGTCGTCGACAAGAACGGCCAGTTGATCGCTGCTTCGGGCTCTGCTTCCGACCTGGACACGACTTCGTTGAGTTCGCTGGTCGCAGGCAACGTCGCTGCGACCGGTGGCATCGCCAAACTCATCGAAGAGGAAGAGTTCACCGGTCAGTTCCACGAGGGTCAGGGCGTCAGCGTCCACATGACCATCGTGGGCCGTCGGGTCATCTTGGTAGTGCTCTTCGATAAGAACACCACCCATGGCCTGGTCCGGTTGCGGGTCAAGAAGGCCAGTGCCGATCTCGAAGCCATCCTCGACGATGTCTCGAAGAAGGCCGAGAGCCCTCAGCAGGCCAACGTGTTCGCCGAGATCACCGACGCGGACATCGACAACCTCTTCAACGACTAGTCGCGGCTTCGCTACGGTCGAGACAGCCAGGCGTGCGCCGTGTCCTTCATCAACTACAGCTCCCGCGAGATCAACTGTAAGCTGGTCTATTACGGACCCGGGTTGTGTGGAAAGACCACCAACCTTCAGTACATCTACAACAAGACCAAGCCCGACGCGAAGGGCAAGATGATCTCGCTCGCCACCGAGACCGAGCGGACCTTGTTCTTCGACTTCTTGCCGCTTTCGCTCGGCGAGATTCGTGGCTTCCGCACTCGGTTCCACCTGTACACGGTGCCGGGCCAGGTCTTCTACGACGCGAGCCGTAAGTTGATCCTCAAGGGGGTCGACGGGGTCTGCTTCGTGGCCGACTCCCAGATGGAGCGCATGGAGGCCAACATCGAGAGCCTCGAGAACCTGCGCGACAACCTGACCGAGCAGGGCTACGACCTCGACAAGCTCCCGTACTGCGTGCAGTACAACAAGCGAGATCTGCCGAGCGCGGTGCCGGTCGAAGAGCTCTCCGAAGTGCTCAACACGACCAAGGTCCCCGAGTTCGAAGCGGTGGCGACCACCGGGGTCGGCGTGTTCGACACGCTCAAGGCTCTGGCCAAGCAAGTGCTCACCGAGCTGCGTAAAGGCAGCTGATGCCGGCACGGGCCCCGCGGCTCGTGTAGGCGATTCCCCGTCGTGTGTGTCTAGTTCGATCCGCGCGGATCCCTCGGTCCGCGCCGGTACGATCGTGACCGGAGCGAGGCTCCGTACCGATCATTGCGGAAGTTCGCACGAGTCGCACCGCTTCGGTTCGGCTCGGCTATGATTCTGGCGCCTGCCTGCACATGGCTTCCACTCCGACGACGTCAACGTTCGCCAGCGAGCAATCGTCCTCGCGTCAGTCACAGACGCTGCGGGTGAAGCCGTTTCAGCAGATCGATCTGCAGCCGCCGCCTTCGAACAAGAACTCGGGCTTGTTCCCCGCGGTCGCGGTCGCTCCCACGCCGCCCAACGATCGCGCGCTCCGGCTGCGCCGCGCCGTGTTGTTGACGGTGGTGGTCGGTGGGCTCGGGTTGTTGGCGTACGCGTCGTGGCAGCGGGTCGCTCATGCGCGAGCGGGCGATGCCGATGTCACGGTCCGCTCGAGCTAACGTAGTTGGTCCGCGGTCGATCGGGGTTCGTCGATCGACGTTGTCGGTGGACCTTCGAGACGATCGCGTTCGCGTCGATGCATCGGCCGGTCGGTGCTCGGGCGTCGACGCGTGAGTGCCGAGGTGTTCGAACGCGCTCGCGATCGACCCGCGATGCATCGTCGACGGCCGGCCCAAAAGAGGCCCTGCGTGATCTTCATTGGTTCGCGCTCGCGCGGCGATGGGGCTCACTCGATCTGCGCGGGTCCGCAGTGCACACGCGTGGTCTCGACGAACCAACGCACGAGCGCGACGTCGAAATGTAAACGTTGCGTCAAGCCAGCACGGAATCTCGCGGTGCAAGACGACACGTTGGGGCACCGTGCCCCCGTGCACGAACGGTCGTAGAAAATTCTCGCGGAGCAAAACGATCACCGTGCTTGCTCGCCCTGCCAGCGCGGCATAGCTTCGGGCGAGGGCGAGTCTTTGGTCGTTGCGTAGTGCCATCGCTCGTCATCGGACCCCACCACGAACAGAGGAATCGACCATGATTCGAAGCACCCTAGCTCTCGCCATGGGCATCGCTCTGGCCCTGCCCGCGATGTCCACCGCGTGGGCCGAGCCCGCGACGGACCTGACCGCGAACCCGGCCGAAGGCGAAGAAGAAGACGTCAGCGACGAGGAAGCGCTGGAAGACGACATCTTGTTGGTGATCGACCTGCCGGTCGCAATCGCCGACGCCCGCGATGCCGGAGTGGAAGAAGAAGAGCTCGAAGAAGCTCTCACCACCGCCGAGGACAGCGGCATCAGTGCCGGTACGGCCACCGAGATGGTGCTGGCCGAGACCGAGACGACCAAGACCAAGGGCAAGCGCAAAGGCCTGCATCGCTTCATTCGCAAGCAGATCGCGGCCGGAGCCACGCCCAAGGAAATCGCCGAGAAGATCCGCGAGCGCAAAGAAGAGCTCGAGGACATGACGCCCGAGGAGCGCAAGGCCTTCGAAGAGAAGGTGCAGACGCTCAAGAAGAAGAACAAGAAGCGTCGCAAGGCGCTGCACGCCAAGCGCAAGAAGCTCAAGGGCGAGGGCAAGGTCGTGCAGCTGCTCGCCAAGGCGGCGCACAAGAAGCGCAAAGAAGAGCTCAAGGAGCGCAAGGACGAGCTGAAGGAAGCTCGCAAGGCGCACCGCAAGTCCAAGCGTGACCATCGGGAAGCCAAGGGCGACGCCAAGGAAGCCCGCGAAGATCGCAAGGAAGCGCGAGAAGATCTGAAGGCGGCCGAGACTCCCGAGGAGCGCAAAGAGGCACGCGAGGATCTGAAGGAAGCTCGCGAGGAGCACAAGGAAGCTCGCGAGGATCGCAAGGAGGCCAAGGGCGATCGCAAGGAAGCCAAGGGCGATCGCAAGGAGGCCAAGAAGGCCCACGCCGAGGCCAAGAAGGCCGCGGGCAAAGGCAAGGGCGGCCCCAAGGGCAAGGGACCCAAAGGCGGACCCAAGGGCAAGAAAGGCAAGGGCTGATCCATGACCATGCATCGACTGTTGATCACGGGAGTGATGGGCCTGGCCCTGTCCCTCGGTGCCTGCGACTCCGGCGAGAAGAAGGACGACGGCAAGACCGCGAAGGCCGACGGCAAGAAGGCCGACGGCAAGAACGCCGATGGCAAGAAGGCCGACGACGGCAAGAAGGCCGACGGCAACGCGGACGGTGGTGACGCCGCGGACGAAGCCGACGATGCGTTCGACGAGCGCGTCGTGAAGGCGGCGGGCCTGGCCAAGAAGATCGAGGCCGAGCCCGAGAAGACCGACGAGATCCTCGCGGAGGCGGGGACCACTCGCGAAGAGTTCGAGGCGCTCATCTACGAGGTGAGCCGCCCCGAGCTGGCCGAGCAGTACCGCTTGGCCATGGCCGAGGGCTGACTTCCACCCGCGGGCCGTTGCTCGCGCAGCGGCCCGCAACGGCCCACATGCAATGAGCCGAGATGCACACAATGTGTGCGTCTCGGCTTTGTCCGTTTCCGAGCACGAGCCCTGGGATTTCCACCCGGCCAGTTGGCCGCAGCGCGCGAAACGGCCCAGAACGCGCCTCTTGGACTCATTCAACCTGCACTGCGGCGTCAGGAGATCACGGAACGGCCCTTCGCTCGGTCTGGGTGGGGGTGCTATTGTCCCCTACGATTTTGGAGAAGCTATCGGTCCCGGTGGCCTCCGATACCGACCCCCTCGTGGTCAGTAGCTTGGCCAAAGATTTTGCAACTCGCCTGGGTTTTCCCTCGGTCGAGGTCGCTCAGGTTGCTCTCGCGGCCGGTGAGCTCGCGAGCAATTGCTGGAGACACGCCGGCGGTGGGCGCGTCGAGATTTGGGCCGTCGAGTGCGGGATTGAACTACGCGCGATCGATCAGGGTCCGGGAATCGCCGACCTCTCGCGTGCCAGCGAAGACGGCGTCAGTCGCGGTCGCAAGCACACCGCGTACACGCCGATCCGCGACAGCCTCGGCGCAGGCCTCGGGTCCGTCCGCCGCTTGATGGACGAGGTCGAGGTGCAGACCGAAGTCTCGCGGGGCACCACCGTCATCGCGCGTAAGCGCCTCCACGAGTGCACCGGATGAAGGACAAGGTCCTCGAGGTTCTCGCGCGCTACATGTCTCGGCTTCACGCCGAGATGACGCTGCGTCGCGCGATGAACAAGGTCGGGATGGATTCCCGGCTCGAGGACACTCGTGCATACCCCAAGCTCGCGGCGGCGCTGGAGACCAGCCTGCGCCTGTTCACCAGCGAGTCGCAGATCGACACCGCGGTCGGTGAGCTCCGAGAGGTGCTCACCCCGGACCAGCCGTCGTCCGTGCTCGTCGACCTCCACTCCGAGGCCGACATGAGCCTCGCTCGCCAGGCCGCGCGCACCCTGGCCGAGAAGATGGGCGCCCGCAGCTTCGCCGCGCAGAAGTTCACCACCGCCGTCAGCGAGCTGGCCCGGAACATCGTGCAGTATGCCGGGCGCGGCAAGGTCGAGCTGGTGCCGCTATCCGAGGGCCTTCGCGGCCTCAAGGTGCTGGCGACCGACGACGGCCCCGGCATCCCCAACCTCGACGAGATCCTGGACGGGCGCTACAAGAGCCGCACCGGTCTCGGCAAGGGGATCTTGGGCGTGCGTCGCCTGATGGACCGCTTCGAGATCAGCAGCGGTGAGCAAGGAACCCGAGTCGAGGCGGAGCTGCACCTGTGAGACTCGAGCTCGCCCACCGCACGCGTCCTCACCCGGATGAGACGGAGAACGGCGACGCAGTGTGGCTCGGCGAGTGGATCCATCGCCCGGCCTTCGCCGTGTTCGACGGCTCGGGTCACGGACGCGAGGCGGCCGAGGCCTCGGCCCGGGCCTGCGCCGTGCTCGATGAGTGGGACGGCACACTCGATCTCCCTGGGTTGGTCGACCGGCTGCATCGCGACCTCCGGGGCTCACGGGGCTGCGCGGCCCTCGTGGCCGTGCTCGACGAGCGAATGCTGCGGGGCTTCGGGGTGGGCAACGTCGAGCTCCGTGCGCTCAATCGCACAGTCACCGCGCTGCTGACCCCCGGCATCCTGGGGGCTCGGCTCCGACGCAAGGTCAACCTGTTCGAGATTCCCCTGCGGGCCGGCGATCGCCTCCTGGTGTCCTCCGATGGCGTCAAGGCCCGCGTCGAGCGCGAGTACCACGAAGGCTTGAGCCCCGCGGACTTGTGTGATTCGCTTCTACGGGACTTTGCCCGGTCCACAGACGACGCGACCGTTCTCGCGGCCGACGTTCACGAAGATCCATGACTGAGACCCGCCCCACGATCCCGGTCCTCAAGATGTGGGACCAGCTCCTCGTCGCTCTCCAGGGCGATGTCTCCGATCGTCAGGCGGACGATCTGTCGCGCTCCGTGCTCCGGCGCATTCGCGACGTCGACGTCAGCGGGCTGATTCTCGATGTGACCGGGGTCCATACCCTCGACTCACACCTGTGTGCCGTGCTCGCTCGCCTGGCCGCGTCCGCGCGGCTGATGGGCGTGCGCTCGGTGATGTGCGGGCTGACGCCCGAAGTGGTCATGACCCTCCAGGCGATGGACATCGAGCTCGACGAGATCGAGACGATGGGCACGATCGAGGAGGCCATGGAAGCCGCGGGCATCCAACACACCCTGCTGGGCGATCGCGACTACGATCTCAACGAGTTCTTCGGAGTGAAGTCATGAGCGGCGATGATCTGATTACCCTATCGCGGGCCCGACTCGAGTCGTTGATGTCGGCTGTCTCCGCCGCATCGGTGGCCGCCTACTCCGAGGCGCTCAACGAGGTCAAAGTCCGAGAGGAAGACGACTTCGGCGAGCTCGAGCACGTCGTCGCGCTGTTCATCGACGAGCTTCGCACCGCGGCCCAGCGCCGCGACGACGCGATGAAGGCGATGACCGAGGCCCGGGCCTCGCTCGAGGAGAAGCTCGACACCATTCGCCGCCAGCAGATCGCCATCCGCGATCTCTCTGCGCCGATCATCGACCTGTGGGAAGGCATCCTCACCCTGCCCATCGTGGGCACGGTGGACTCGCAGCGCGCGGTGGACATCACCGAGAAGCTGCTCCAGCGCATCGCCGACACCAACGCGGCCTGCGTCATCATCGATCTGACCGGCGTCGACGTGGTCGACACGATGACCGCCGATCACCTCATCAAGCTGGTGAAGTCCGCTCGCCTGCTGGGCACCTTCTGCGTGGTGACGGGCATCGGCCCCGAGATCGCCCGCACCCTGGTCGACCTGGGGGTCGAGCTGCACGAGCTCATCACCCTCAAGCGCCTGCGCGAGGGCTTGCAGGCCTGCCTGGTGCATCTGCAGAGCCGCAAGCGCAAAGCGGGCAACTGGAAAGAAATGCACAAGAACGGCACCTCGTCGAAGGTCGGCTGAGCCGCCCGTCGTCGTGGTGCGTTGGTGCCGTCTGCGCCGAACGCCGGGGACCGGCTCGCTCCGGCGTCGAAAAGCGGGCTCCGGGATGGATAGACCCGGGCGTGGCGCCTTCCCGTGTGGAACCGGGCAGCAAGGCGGCGTACAGTAGTCCTTGGTGCAGAGTGGAAGCCAGTGGGTTGCCGCGGCCGCGATGGTGCTCATCGCGACGACGACCGGCTGTGTCGAGCGTTTGATCTACGACACCGGTGCCTTTGGCGATGGCAACGGGGACGGCGGACAGATCGATACCGAGACCGACGGGTTCGGCGTCACCGACCAGATCACCACCGCCGATAGCACGGTCGCCACCACGACGACCCCCGGCACCGGGTGCGAGATCGAGGCCGACTGCGACAATGGCCAGACCTGCTTCGAGGGGGTGTGTGTGGGCGAAGGCTCGCTTCGCATCTCCCTGTCGTGGGAAGAAGTGACCGACTTCGACCTGCATGTGTTTGTGCCCAACGGCGACTGGATGAGCTACGAGAACCCGTTGACCGACTACGGGGAGCTGGATGTCGACGACTGCGTGGGCGGCACCTGTATCAATCAGAACGGGACCCACGTCGAAAATGTGTTGCTCTACTCCAACGCACCACGCGGCACATATGGCATCCGGGTGGTGAACTTCGATGGTCGTGCGGGCGCCGACTACCGGATCGAGGTCGCGGGAGCAGTGTCCGGGTCGTTCAGCGGCTTCGTTCCCGGAATCGACTACGCCGAGAGTCCGGTCCATCAGATCACCTGGTGACATCGTTGGGGGGCAGGCCCCGCGGCTGGGCCCGGGGGTTTCCCCACGACCGTGGTTGGGCCGCAAAGGGCCCGAGTATTGAACCCGACGGGCAAAAAGGGCACGCTGGCTACACGCGTGGGTGTGGAGCGCAGCAAGCAGCCTCCGGCAGGCGCGGGAGACGATGAGACCCGCGAGGTGTTGCGGGCGCCGAGCCTCGGCACCACCGAAGACGTCGTCGGCCAAGGGCCGCTGCCGCCCGAGGCTTCCGATCCCATCACGCTCGGTCGCTTCGAGATCGTCAAGCGTCTCGGCAAGGGAGCCATGGGCGTCGTCTACGAGGCGATGGACCCGCGGGGCAAAACCGCGCTCGCCATCAAGTCGGTCAGTCGCCTGAGCCCCGAGGCGCTCTATCGCTTCAAGCAAGAGTTCCGCTCGCTCGTGCGATTGCAGCATCGCAACGTCGTGCAGCTGCACGAGCTGCACTTCGAAGGCGATCGCCTGTTCTTCACCATGGAGCTGATCCACGGGGAAGACTTCGTGTCCGCATTGTGTGGTCCGAAGATCGCCGCCGACTCGTCGCAGCGCCGGCCCTGCCGCGACTACCCGCGCTTGCACGATGCCCTGCGGCAGCTCGCCGAGGGGGTGCATGCCATCCACGCCGGCAAGATCCTCCATCGTGACATCAAGCCTTCGAATGTCTTGATCTCCAACGAGGGTCGAGTGGTGTTGCTGGACTTCGGCCTGGTGCGCCAGCACGACATCAACGTCGACCTCGGGGTGACCGACGACGGGGCCGTGCTGGGCACGCCGCTGTACATGTCTCCCGAGCAGGCGCTGGGCGAGCGGCTTGGTCCGCCCAGTGACTGGTACGGCGTCGGCGAGATGCTCTACCAGGCGCTGACCGGGCGCACGCCCTTCCAGGGCAAGGGCATGCTCGCCCTGCTCGCGGCCAAGCAAGACGACACCCCGCCCGCGCCTTCGACCGTGGTCTCCGGCATCCCGCCCGCGCTCGAGGCCTTGTGTGTCGACCTGCTGCAGCGCGAGCCCGAAGCCCGCCCCAACGGCGAAGAGGTCCTGCGGCGCATCGCCGCGCTCGACATCGACGGCGGCTCGTCCGACGACGTCCCGCGCCCCGTCGATCCCTCCTCCTCGGCCGAGACGCTGTACCTGGGCCGCGAGGTCGAGCACCAGGCGCTGTGTCAGGCGGCCGAGGCCACCCGTCGCGGTCGTCCGGTGGTGGTGCTGGTCGACGGCACTTCGGGCATGGGCAAGACGGCCATGGTCGAGCGCTTCCTGTCCGAGATCGGCCGGGACGAGAACACGGTGCTGCTCCAGGGCAAGTGCTCGGAGCGCGAGTCCATCCCCTACAAGGCGCTCGACTCGGTGATGGACACGCTGTGCGTGCACCTGCGAGGGCTCGCGAGCCCGGGCGACATCGAGGCGCTGCTGCCCCGCGACCCGCGGGCGGTGGCGCGGCTGTTCCCCGTGCTGCTGTCGATCCCCGCCGTGGCCAGTGCGCCCGAGCGCGACGAGCTCGGGCTCGATCCGACTCAGGCCCGGCGCCGCGCCTTCGGTGCCCTGCGCGAGCTGCTGGGGCGCATCGCCGACCGCCGCCGCCTGGTCGTGCACATCGACGACCTGCAGTGGACCGACCTCGACTCGGCGATCCTGCTCGACGCGATCCTGCGCGACGCCGATGGCCCGCCGATGCTCCTGCTGGCCACCTACCGCACCGATGCGGACGAGGGGGACGGCCCCTTGGCGCGCCTGGTGGGGGAGCTCGAAGAGGACGAGCGGGTCGACGTCCGCCGCATTCGCGTGGGCCCCATGACCCGCACCGAGGCCTCCGACCTCGCGCTGCGCATGCTGGGCGATCGCAGCAAGCGTCACCGGGCGCTGGCCGACGAGGTCGCGCGCGAGGCCGAGGGCAGCCCCTTCTTCGTGGGTGAGCTGGTTCGCTATGCGCAGCGGCTGGCCGAAGAGGCGGAGATCCCGGTGTCCGATTCGGACTCGTCGGTGAGCCTCGACAGCGTCATCCGGCATCGCCTGCGCTCGCTCCCCGAGGCGGCGCGCCACCTGCTGGGCGTCATTGCGGTGGCGGGTGGTCAGGTGAGCCAGGGCATCGCGGTGCACGTGGCCATGGGCGAAGAGCCCGCTCGCGGGGCGCTGTCCCAGCTCCGGGCCGAGTCGCTGGTGCGCATCCACGGCCCCCGCGACCACGATCTCGTCGAGATCTATCACGACCGCATTCGCGAGACGGCGCTGCGGACCATCGAGCGCGACCAGATCGCCGAGATCCACCTCGCCTTGGGTCGCGCCCTCGAGTCTTCGGGTGATGCCGATGCCGTCGCGCTGTCGCATCACTTTCGCCAAGCGGGCGAGGACCAGCGGGCGACCCGGCACACCCTCGACGCGGCCGAGCAAGCCGAGGCCGCGCTCGCCTTCGATCGCGCGGCGCAGCTGTATCGGGCGGCGCTCGACCTGTCGGCGCTGCCCCCCGAAGAGGTCCCCGAGACCGAGGCCCGGCTGGCCGAAGCGCTGGCCAACGCGGGGCGCCTGTACGACTCGGCCCAGGCCTACTTGCGGGCCAGTGATGGCGGTCGCGATCGCGAGAACCTCGAGTGGACCCGCCGCGCGGCCGACCACATGCTCGCCAGCGGGCACAGCGAAGAGGGCCGCGTGGCGCTGCGAACGGTGCTCGAGTCGGTCGGCCTGGGCCTGCCCAAGTCCACGGGGCGCGCCATCGCATCGCTGCTGCGGCACCGCGCCGCCCTGGGGATGCGCGGGCTGAAGTATCGCCTGCGCGACGCCTCGGAGATCTCGGCCAGCGACCTCGAACGGCTCGACGCGGCATGGACCGCCTCGCGCGGGCTCGTCTACACCGAGGGCATCCTCGGCGCCGACTTCCACGCCCGGCACCTCCGCATGGCGCTGCGCTGCGGCGAGCCCATGCGGCTGTCTCGGGCCTTGGCCATCGAGGCGCACATGCAGGCGATCTTGGGGGCGGACAAGAAGCTGCCCAAGGCCCAGGAACTGCTCGCCGACGCCGAGCAGCTCGCCGAGCAGACCGACAGCGCCTCCGCCCGCGGCTTCGTGATCGAGGCGCGGGGCCACGTGTGGATGGCGGTCGGCCACTGGCCCAACGCGGTCGAAGACCTCGAGCGCGCCACCAAGATCTTCCGCGAGCAGTGCACGGGCATGACCCAAGAGCTGTCCTACTGCGACGGCCACGGCAGCCTGTGTCTGTGGTTCATGGGTCGAGTGCGCGAGGTCGCCACCCGGGCCCCCATGCTGCTGCGGGAATCCACCGATCGGGCCAACCCCTACGTCCAGGGCTATGCCCGCGGCCTGCTCGCCAACGTGATGATGGCCGAGGACCGGGCCGAAGAAGCGGAAGAGCAGCTGGCGATCTGTCGGCGAGAGGCACCGCGTCACTTCGAGGCGCACAAGCTCAACTACGTCTCCGGTACCGGGGCGCTGCGGCGCTATCGGGGAGACACCGAAGGGGCGTGGTCGGTCTGCGAGCGGGACTATCCCGAGGTTCGCAAGCTCACCGTGCTCTCGGCGGCCCTGGCGAAGGCGGAGTTCCTGCTGTGGCGCGGCTCCTGTGCCCTCGCGGGAGCGACCACTGCCGCCGATCCGGCACCCTTGCTCGGCGAGGCCAAGAGCTGCGCGAGCAAGCTGATGAAGATCCCCGCCGTGTTCACCAAGGCCTACGCCCACCTGATGCGGGCCGGGGTCGCATCGCTGCAGGGCAACGAAGAGGCCGCGATCGCCGACCTCCGCGAAGCCATCGAGCGCGCGTCGTCCCGCGGCATGGCGATCCACGTGGCGGCGGCGCAGCGGCGACTGGCGGCCATCGTGGGCGGAAGCGAGGGAGAGACGCTGCTCGCCGACAGCGATGCGTTCATGGAAAGAGAAGGCGTCGTCCGACCCGACCGCTTCACCGATATGGCGGCGCCCGGCTTCGTCCGTCGCTGACAGCCCCGCCGAGCCCTCGCCTCACTGAACAGGCGCCCTCCCCTGAGGGATGACTACGCCATTTTCGACGCCGACGCGCGGTTCGGGACTTACAATGGCGGGAGCTTGGCCGACTTCAGCAACGAGGAACGTCGCCGCTTCGAGGAGCGTGCGTGGACGCTGGCCGTCTCCGGGGGCGCCGAGCCGCTCGAAGCACTGACCGACCTGGCGGGGTCCGACGACTCGACGCGCGAGGCGGTAGGCGCTCGCGAGGGCACCTCGGGCTCGCTCGAGGGCTACGTGGTCATTCAGCTGCTGCCCCGCGAGCAGGCGCAGC
Organism: Myxococcota bacterium; assembly: GCA_039028615.1. GTDB lineage: Bacteria > Myxococcota_A > Polyangia > Nannocystales > Nannocystaceae > Paraliomyxa. Next base: position 90,790 of record JBCCHT010000018.1, read on the forward strand.
GCTTGTTGCCTCGCGGCCTCGAGCTCGCGCCGCAGCCGATCTGTGCCCCCGATCGTCACCCCGTGTTCCTGCTCTTCGCTCGCGAGCAGCTGCAGTCCCGCGCGTGGGGCCGTGACTACGCGGGCGTGACCCTGGGGGTGCCGTTCGTCCAGCACGCCGATCCCCACGTGCCGCATCGCGGCCCCTTCATCTATCGACCGCAGCAATACGTCGACGATCTCATCCCGTGCATGATGGGGCGCCGCGTCTACGGCTTCGAGCGCGACCGGGCCAAGATCGAGGTCGACGACAACGCCTACCGCATCTACGACCGCGACGACGGCGAGATGGTGATCGAGGCCTGGTTCGAAAAGAAGGGCGACCCCGTCGCGCCGACCACCGTGCCCGGCTTCGATGCGGTGCGGCAGATCTTCGACCAGCCCACGATCTCCCAGGCGTTCCGCATCATCGACGAGCACGCCCTCCACGAGCGGGGCGGGCCCTTCTTGGGGTGCATCCATCGCCTGCTCTTCGACGACTCGGGCGCTCAGCTGACCCACGTCAACGCGGTCGTGCAGATCAAGGGCGAGGTGTCACCGCCCGCCTTCCCGCGCGAGCGCATCGTGTCGCCTTCGCTCGCCGCCCAGGAACTCGGTGCGTTTCACATCCGGGTCCCGCAGGAAATCTCGCTGCCCACCCAGAGCGTGAAGCTGCGCTTTCCCAAGGCGCCGCTTTTGTACAAGAAGCGGGTCGCGGTGCTCGGCGGCGGTCCGGCTGCGTGTGCGGCCGCGTTCTATCTCGCCAAGACCCAGCGCTACGACGTCACCCTGTACACGCTCGGGTATCGCCTCGGCGGCAAGTGTGCGGCGGGCCGCAACCCCGAGCTGGGTCATCGCATCGAAGAGCACGGCCTGCACGCGTTCCTCGGCTTCTACAACAACGCCTTTCGCACCCTTCGCGAGGTCTACGAGGCGGCCGACATCCCCATCAACCTGGGGCAGGGGCCCTGGTCCGCGCAGCGCCTGGCGGACGGCGAAGGCCCCTACGCCCGCGCCTTCGAGGGCACCAACACGGTGGGGCTCATGGGGCGCTGGACCGACGCCGAAGGCGAGAAGCACTGGCGCTATTACGCCACCTCGAGCGAGGTCAACGACGGCGTGCCCGGGGAGGTGCCCTTCGAGCCCCGCGGTCCGCGAGGGCTGGCGCGCGCGGTCAAGGTGACCGTCGACGAGGCGCGCCGCCAGGCCCGGGAGCTGCGTCGTCGCAATCGCGGGGCCGCCGACGAGTCGTCCGACGAGCTCAAGGTCGAGCGACAGAGCTGGCTCGAGCGCAACTTCGGCCGGATGGCGGTGCCCTTCGCTCCCTCCGACGATCCCGAAGACGACGATCAGATCTTCGACGTCATCGACACCCTCGACCGGATCAAGAACTGGGTCGAGCAAGTGGTCTTCGAGGAGATCACCGACGACATGGCGGCCGGCACCCGCTTCATGAACTTCGTGGCCGACCAGCTCGCGGGCGTCCGTCGCCGGGCGGGGAAAGACTACGAAGAGCGCATCTTCCAGGACCCCGACGCGTGGTTCGAGTGGAGCGGCCTCGACATCACCGTCACCATCGCCATCGGCCTCATCCGCGAGCGGGTCTCTCACCTCGAGGAACTCGACGGCTACGACCTGGTCGAGTGGCTACAAAAGCACGGGGTGACCGAGGGCAACGAGCGCAGCCCCATGGTGCTGTTCTTGTACGACTCGAGCTTCGCGACCAGCAAGACCAAGCCGGTGGTGGCCGATCACCTCGCGGCCGGCGTGGGCATTCGGTGGCTGCTGCTGCTGCTCGACTACCAGGGCTTCCAGGCCTACGAGTTCCGCTACAGCTGCCCCCAGACGCTGATGAGCCCCTACTACCACGCGCTCAAGAACCTGGGCGTGAAGGTCAACTTCTTCCACAAGGTCGAGGCGCTCCACGTCGAGCGCGACGGGGACGAGCGTCGGCTCAAGTCCGTTCGCATCCAGCGTCAGGCCACGGTCAAGGGCGGGCCCAGCAACTACGACCCGCACTGGCTGCCCGAGCTGCCCAACAACCCCCGGGGCTTCGAGCCGTGGGGCAACCGCCCCGACTACCGCCAGCTCGAAGAGGGCGAGGCGCTCGCGCAGTACGACCTCGAGGACGCCTGGACGCCGTGGCAAGGCGCGGAGACCATCGAGCTGCAGGTCGGCCGCGACATCGACCTGTGCGTCTGCGGCATGTCGCTGGGGGCCTTGCCCGCCGTGACCCAGGACCTCATCGAGCCGAGCAGCCCCGCCTACTGCGCGGCCTGGGCCGACATGATCGACGGCATGGCGCTATGCCAGACGGTGTCGTTCCAGCTGTGGATGGAGTGCCCGCAGGAGCAGGTCTACGGCCCCGACGGGGTGCGAGGCATTCCCGATCGGCTCGGCCTGTTCACGCAGTTCGCCGAGCCCGAGGGCAGCTTCGGCAATTTCACCCACCTCATCCAGCGCGAGGACTGGGCCAACGCCGACGGCGTCTCCACCCCGCCCGCGTTCCTGGCCTACCACACCGGGGCATGGGAGTCGGGCCACCCGCTCGAGGGGCATCCCTTCACCGACCACGAGTACACCGCACGCACGCAGGCGCAGTGGAAGGCCGAGGCGATGGAGTGGCTCGAGGCCAACTACCAAGACCTCTACAACCGCGCGCCCAAGCCCTTCTTCGCGTTCTGTGAGCAGCTCGTCGGGCCCGACGGGAGCAGCGGCGAGCAGCGGCTGAAGCTGCAGTACTTCAACGTCGGCATGCAGCCCTGGGACCTGTACGTGCTGAGCCACCCGGGCACGGGCAAGCTGCGGCTCGGTCAGAGCGAGTCGTGGTGCAAGGGCCTGTTCCTGTGCGGTGACTGGACCACCACCGACATCAACGCGGGCTGCGTCGAAGCGGCGACGCAGTCGGGCATGCTGGCTTCGCGGGCGATCAGCCAGCACCCCCGCTACGTCTGGTACACGGGCTACTGAGGCGGTTTTGCGTGAGGCACGCGGCGGCGGGCCGGGGCGATCGAAAAAAAATCGCCGCCTACGGTCACAGTCGATGCGGGCGCGTGTCTCCGCCGTGCAATGGGAAACCGAGCTCAGAACACACAGCAGATCAACGCTGCCATCGCCCCCACCTGGGCCGCAATCTCCGACATGGGGGCGGTGGAGCACTGGCACCCGAACGTCGCGCGAGTCGACGTGTTGACCGACCACCATCGCGGGCTCGGTGCCTCACGCCGCGTGGAGTTCCACGATGGCAATAGCGTCATCGAGACGGTGGTCGAGCAGTCGGAGCCGAACGCCATCGCGATGACGTTGCCGGATTTTGGACCGCTGAAGAACCTCGTCGTCACCATCCGCATCGTCGAACGAGCGAACGAACGGCTCGAGGTCACCTTCTCGATCGACTACGACCTGCGCTTCGGCCCCCTGGGATGGTTGCTTCACGCGTTGGTGATGAAGCGTGCGTTCCGAAAGATCTTCGGCATCTCGCTCGATGGGCTTCGCTACCATCTCGAGACCGGCAACCTCGTGGCCGACTCCGTCCCCGCCCTGGCGGCGAGCTGATCGACGTGAGCACCAGATCGTGGGCACTCAACCTCGCTCGTCGCGCTCGTCCGTCTCCCGCAGGGCGGTCTCGAGCGCCGCGACCGTGGCATTGAGCCGACGGCTTCGTGGACCCGAGTGGGGGTAGATGGCGTGCAGCGGATAGGTGCCCAGCGAATAGCCCGGGAGCACCCGGCACAGGTCGGGTCGACGCTTCAGCACCCGCGTGGAGGTGGGGGCGATGCCCAGGCCCGCGCTGAGGGCATCGATGAGCGTACGCGAGCCATCCACGCTCACCCGTGAGGTCAGCTCCACGGAGGTCGCGCTGCCGTCGGCCGCCTGCAGGGTCCACTCGGTCGTGGGCGACTCGGAGATGAGCGGCACGGTGTAGTGGTGCTTCAGGTCCTCCGGGTGCTCGGGGGTCCCCATCTGCTCGAGGTACTCGCGGCTCGCCGCGAGCACGACGTGAGCGTCGAAGAGCTTGCGGACGATCAGGTTCGAGTCCGTCAGCCGCCCCGCGGTGATCACCACATCGGCTCCGGCCGCGTTGGGATCGACGAGGCGATCGATGACCCGGACCTGCAGCTGCAGCCGCTCGTGGCGGCGAACCAGCGCGCGCAGAGCATCGAAGAACTGATGTGCCAGCGCGCTCATCACCGAGATGCGGACCAGGCCCGCGATCTCGGTTCGATCTTCTTCGAGGAGGTGATCGACGACGTCCACCGAGGCCAAGATTCGTCGCGCCTGCTCGAGCAGCACCGTGCCCGCTTCGGAGAGACTCTGGCTTCGGGTGGTGCGAGAGATGAGCGTGCGATCGAGCCGAGCTTCGAGGGCGGCCAGACGCCGACCCACCGTGTTCGCGGGAAGACCAAGCGCTCGGCTGGCGCCGACGATGCTCCCGGAGTCGACCACTTGGACGAAGACTCGGAGCTCTTCGATGTTCTCGATGCCGGCCATCTCGCGGTGTCTGCCCGTCGAAACTCACACAGAACTTGGTGGATTGCCACGGTTCGAGGCCACGCTAGGCTGAAACGGCGTGTGTTTCGCTCGTTCTAGGCTTCGATTCCATCAAATAGTGGTGGAAAGACCCTCCGATCTTGTCCAGGACTCCATCCGGTCTCGGGGCTATCCCAAAGGTGAGCCAACGAGGAGCCCATCCCATGAAACTCACCGTCACCGAGACTGTTGCACGACCCGCCAGCGAAGTCTGGCACGCCCTGGCGCACGAGTTCGACCAGATCAGCCAGTGGTACACGCCCGTCGTCAAGTCCTACTCGCTTCCCGACGCCGCGCCCGTCATGGGGGCCGCGCAAAACGGCCGCATCTGCGAGTTCGACGAGCAGGGATCGAAGCGCGCCATCGAGACCATCACCCGCTGGGACGAGGACGCCCGCGAGCTGGATGTGAACGTGGAGTTCGAAGGCGCCTCGGCGGCGCTGCCCGTCGCCCGCAACGTGGTGCGCTTCTCCGTCGAGGAAGTCGACGAGGGGCACTCGGTCGTCCGCTTGGACTCCGACCTCGAGCTTCGCTTCCACGGTTATCTGCTCTTTCCCCTGGTCAAGCGCGGCCTGTCGAGCAGCTTCAGCTCGCTGCTGCAGGACCTCAAGGGGCACGTCGAAGCCAAGGCCGCAGCATGACCACCCTGGATGCCGTGGTGGCGAGCAAGGAAACCGCCGACCGACGCCCCACCGCGTGGCAAGCGTTTCGGTCCGCGCTCCCCTACGAGTCGTTCCCCGCGTCGCCGCGACGGGGCACGGTCGTGGCCGACGACGCGGGCGGGATTCGCTACTGGGCCTACATCCCCGAAGAGGCCAAGCGCCGCCCGCTACCGGTCCTGTATCACTTGCACGGGGCCGGTGTTCGCTGGACCTGGGTCCGCCGCGACGTCACCTGGATCGCCCAGCAACAGGAGCTCGCCGTCGAGGCGACGCAGGGCGTGCCCATGGTGGTCATCGCCCCGTACGACCCGACCCACTTCAGCATGTGGGCCGACGATGTCCGCGGGTCGCACTCCACCGCGCACCTCGTCACCGAGGTGCTTCGCCGGCATGTCGAGTCCACGTACGATGTCCTGCGGGGCCGGGCCAACACGCACATCCAGGGCTTTTCCATGGGTGGGTTCGGGGCGGCCACGCTGGGTCTGAAGCACCAGGATCTGTACGGCACCGTCGGGATCTTCGATGGGGCCATGCACGACTGGTCGACCTTCACCGAAGGCCATCCCACGCTCGCCGCCGAGCAATTCGGCGGAGACCCCGACGTGTTCGCCCGCTGGTCCCCCTGGGCGTGGGCCCGCCGGGCCGACCTGTCCTGCACCCCGGTGTTCATCGCCGAGGGATTGATGGCCAACTTCAACCGTCGCTACCGCGACCACCTGCGCGGGTTGGGGGGCGACGTCGAGTACGTCATCACCAACCGCCTGCACGACCTCCGCGGGCTGCAAAGAGACACCGGACTGGCCGTGTACCAGTTCATGGCCAGCGCCCGCGCAGCTCGTCGACCCTAGCTTCTTCCCCAGGACGACGAGCATGGGGCTCGTCGCCCACCTTCAACCGAACACTCCGGTGGCCGTGCGCCGAGCCGCCGTAGGCAGTGACAGTAGACACTTTGATTCGAGCCCCGCGGGGCTCGGGAGATCCTCCCATGCGACACACGATTCCTTTCTTCCTCGCCTTGGCCGTGGGCTGCCAGTCCGACGCAGACGACACCAGCATCGAGGACACCGACGTCGGCGAGACCGGCATCGAAGACACCGACACCGATGCGACGGGGGCCGACGAGACCGGCGAAGAGCCGGACGTCGCGTACGACGGCTACGACTACCTCTCCCACTACGCGGTGATGCCCGACGGGCTGAACATGCACTACCTCGACGAAGGCGAGGGCGACCCGATCGTCATGGTGCACGGCCTGCCGACCCAGGCGTATATGTGGCGCCGCGTGATCCCGACGGTGGCCGACAAGGGCCGCGTCATCGCGCCCGATCTCATCAACTTCGGCCTCTCCGACAAGACCGATCCCGTCACCCCGGGGCAGGAGGTCGAGTACCTCACCGCGCTCATCGACGAGCTCGAGCTGGAGAACGTCACGCTCGTGCTGCACGACTGGGGCGTCGCCATCGGTCTGGCCTACGCCGCGAACCACACCGACAACATCAAGGGCGTGGTCTTCTTCGAGGGTCCGTTCTCGCCGCTTCCCGGCCTGGCGGGCATTCCCGAGTGGTTCGTGCCCAACATGCTCGACCCGGTCACCGCTCGGCCGAACCTCGTCGACGACAACTGGCTCATCGAAGGCTTCTTGCTCGATCCCGCGGGCGGGGCGACGTCGCGGATCTACACCGAGGCCGAAAAGGAGGTCTACCGTGCGCCCTTCACCACGCCGGAGGAGCGCGAGCAGATCTTGCTCTTCCCGCAGTACCTACCCTTCCTCGACACCACGGGTCACCCCGTGCTCGACCCCGACGGCCCGGGCGGTGAGCCACCGATGCCTGCGCCCGAGATCGAGATCTCGATGGGCAACGCCCAGTTCCTGCAGACCGCCGATGTGCCCAAGCTGTTCATCTACGGCATGCCGGGCACGTGGGCCAACGGCAACGGTGCGATGCTGGCAGGCAGCCTCGAGTCCTCCATGCTCAACTTGAGCTCGGTGCAGGTCGGTCGCGAGGACACGCCCAACTACCACTACATCGCCGAGGACACCCCCGACGAGCTGGCGGACGCGGTCGTGACCTTCGTGCAGGGTCTGTGAGCGATGGCGTTCCTCGGCACGGTCCGCGACCCGACCGTACGTCGGTCGGTCGCGGGCACGTGGTGGGGTCTCGCATCAGCGCTCGAACGAGCAGCCGCCAGTGCCACAGACCAAGAACCCATCACGCAGCTGTCGGTACGACTCTTGGGTCCTTCCGCAGGGCGGGCACCCGAGTCCCTTCGTGAAGTCGACGAAGACCGGCTCGATCGGCGGAGGCGGTACGAAGGGCGGCAGCGGAGCAGGGAGCGCCCACGGACCCGCGTCGGGGATGGGCATGGCCGCAGATGGCTCGAGCGTGCCCGGCGGAGCGGCGATCGACCATGGGCGAGTCTGACGATGTGCCCCGGCCCTCGGCTACGACCCGCGTCGAACACCCTCGGCCGGCCGTCGCGGCTCCTGCCATGAGTCGGACGCAGCACGCTCCCGATGCGGCCCAAAGCCCTCGTAGAGGTGATCCATCAGCGCTCGAATCCTTCGGTTGTCTCGCAGGTCCGAAAGCGTGAGCGCCCACAGGTCCCGAGTCGCGGAGTCGAGCGGAGCATCCAGTCGCACCAGGTTCGGATCGCCATCGCCGTCGTCGCGCGTGAGCACCGAGACCCCGATGCCCTCACCGACCGCGTGCCGCCACACGGCGTAGTCGTTGGAACGCAGCACGACTCGAGCCCCGGGGGCGTGCTTGCCCATCCAGCTCCGCATCCACGACGATTCATCGGAAGGGTCGACGCCGACCCACGGGTACGTGCTCAACGGAGCATCGGGGCCCACCCGCTGTACGAGGCGGTACGCGGCATAAGCCCCGAACGCCACGCGGCTCACCTTGCGACCGAACAAGTGCTCGGCCGGGCGATCGCCGACTCTCAACACGACGTCGGCGTCACGGCGCGACAGCGACACATTGCTGATCGCGGTACCGATGGTGAGCTCGACGTCGGGATACCGCAGTAAGAAGCCATCGAAGATCTCTGCGAACCCGGTGAACAGAAAGCTCAGCGTCGACAGTCGCAGCGGGCCGCGCAGGGCGGCATCGCGGCCGAGCACATGGGCGTGAGCGCTGACGACTTCTTCTTCGACTCGCGTTGCAGTCTCGGCCAGCTCCGCGCCCGCGGTGGTCGGTACCCACCCGTCCGGCGTCCGGTCGAAGAGGCGAACCCCGAGCGCCTCCTCTTCGTCGCGAATCCGTCGCCCGACCGTTGTCCGTGCCACGCCGAGCGCGGTCGCGGCTCCCGTCAGCGTTCCCGTGCGAGCGACGGCCAGAACGAAGCGCAGCGCGTCCCAGTTCATGCGTTCATTTTCGCACGCTTGAAGGCCTCTTTTGCACCTTGGCGGAGCGTATGCGCACGACCATGGTGAAGGCGAAGAGAGCCAAAAATCATGAAAATTACGCTATTTGGGGCCACTGGAGGCGTCGGGGGAGAGTTGCTCCGGCAAAGCGTGGACGCGGGCCATGAGGTCACCGCCCTGGTACGCACGCCGTCGAAGCTCCCCGCCGACCTGCGCTCGCGCGTGCAGGTGGTCGAGGGCGATGCGCTCGACCCGGCCGATGTCGAGCGGGCCTTGGCCGGAGGCACCGAAGCGGTGCTCTTTGCCCTGGGTGCGAGCCGCAAGTCTCCGCCGAACCTGTGCACCGAGGTCACCCGACACATCCTGGCCGCGATGCCGAAGCACGGGGTCGACCGCTTCATCTGGTGTGGTGGAGGCAGCGCGCCGATGCCCGACGAGCAGCGGAACTTGGGCGCGCGGATCGTGACGTGGACGGGCGAGAAGTTCTTCGGCTTCCTTCACCACGACAAGGTCCACCAGCTCGAGCTGCTCGACGACAGCCGCAGCATCCGATGGTTCGGGGTTCGTCCCATCGCGATCAAAAAGGGGCCGCGCACCGAGTCCTATCGCATGGGCTACGACGACTTCGGCATGTTCTCCAGCATCACCTATGCCGACTGCGCTCACGCGATGATGAGCATGCTGGCCGGCGAGCGCTGGCTGCATCAGGCACCCATCGTCCGCTACTGATGCGAGCTAGGCACGCAGGCCCTCGGCCACGACTCGCTCGATGAAGTCGGCCACGGTCGTGACCTTGACCGACAGCTGCCGATGCTTGGGGTACACGAGGCTGACCGGCATCCGCTGCCACACCTGCCACCTGGGGAGAAGCCGCACCAGCTGTCCCTCGCGGATGGCCGGGCTCGCGAGGAAATCGAACACCGCGATCACGCCTTCACCCAGCCGCGCCAGCTCCACCAGGGCGTCGCCGCTGTCCAGCGTCACGTTGCCCGACAGCGGGACCGCGCGGCGTTGATCGTCGCGCTGAAACTGCCAGGTCCGCATCGTGTTGCCACGGTGAGAGCCATAGAAGTAGATGTTGTGCTTGGCGAGGTCTTCGGGACGTCGCGGGCGCCCGTGGCGTTGGATGTAGCTCGGGGAGGCGCAGAGCATCCCCTGGCTGTGGGCGATGGTGCGTTGCACCAAGCGGCGGTCCGAGCCCCGCGGGTCGGCGCCCATGCGCACCGCGAGATCGATGCGTTCACCCACCACGTCGACCCGGCGATCGGTCAGCTCCAGGCGGACCTCGAGGTCGGGATGGCGTCGCAGCAGCTCGGGCAGGGCGGGGACGATGACCCGCCGCCCCAGTTCGGCGGGCACGCTCGCCAGCACGGTGCCGCGCGGCCCGGCCTGGGCTTCGGTCAGCTCGGTCTCGGCTTCCTCGATGTCGGCGACGATCTGCCGACAGCGTTGGTAGAAGCGCCGACCTTCCTCGGTGATCGCGACCTTGCGGGTGGTTCGATCGAACAGCCGCACCCCGAGCCGTTCCTCGAGTCGCGAGATCGTCTTGCTCACCCCCGAAGGCGAGATGCCCAGCTGGCGTGCCGCCTCGCTGAAGCTCTCGGTCTCGGCGACGCGAACGAGAACGGGAATGCCGGCGAGGGCCTCGGTCGACGCGGTGCTCACCTGTGAATCATTTCATAAATCTTATTCTGTTCGACCCCATTATCACCGAATGGGAAACAACCTACGTTGGCGTCCATGGACATCCCCAACACCATGAAAGCCCTCGAGATCACCAGCTGGGACGGCCCTTCGGCGGCCCACGTCGTGGAGGCACCCGTGCCCACCCCCGGCCCCGGCCAGCTGCTGCTGAAGATCGGCGCCGCCGCCATCAACTTCGCCGACACCATGCAGTCGCGCGGGCGCTACCCGGGCGGGCCGCAGGCACCCTACCTCGCGGGCTACGAGGCCTCGGGCGAGGTGGTGGCCGCGGGCGAGGGCACCAAGTTCAAGCCCGGCGACCAGGTCATCGGCTTTGGCCGTGGAGCCTTCGCCGACTACATGGTGTGCCAGGACGCGATGGCGCGACCGCTGCCCAAGGGCTGGACGCCGACCAAGGGCGCCGCGCTGTGGACGAGCTGGTACACGGCGGCGGGAGCCCTGCATCACCTCGGGCAGGTGCAGGAAGGCGAGACCGTGCTGATCCATGCGGCGGCGGGAGGCGTGGGCCAGGCCGCGGTTCGGCTGGCCAAGCACCTCGGCGCGCGAGTCATCGCGACCGCGTCGTCGGCCGAGAAACTCGCGGCCGCGCAGCGCCTCGGCGCCGACGTGCTGATCAACTACCGCACCGAGGACTTCGTGCAGGCGGTCAAGGACGCCACCGACGGGCGCGGTGCCGACCTGATCTTGGAGATGGTGGGGGGCGAGACCTTCCGTCGCAACTTCGAGGCGGTCATCCCCCAGGGGCGCATCGTCGTCTACGGTCTGTCGAGCGGCGAGCGAGCGTCGATCGACAATCACCAGCTCGTGTTCGAGTACCCGGTCAAGCTGATGGGGCTCAACATGGGCAAGCGCCCCGAGTACTTCGCTCCGCTCTTCGGCCTCATCGAGCAGTGGATCGCCGAGGGGGTGATCGATCCCGAAGAGCCCGAGCGTCACTCACTCGAGGCTCTGCCTACCGTGCTCGCGAACCTCGAGGCTCGCAAGACGGCGGGCAAGCAGGTCTTCGTCCCGTGAATCGGCGACGTCGACTACGCGAGCGAGACGAGCTGCTTCATGATGTTGCCGACTGCGGGCTGCAGGGCGCCGGTCATCTGGTCGGGGCTGCCCGAGCCGCAGTTGGACAGCGCGACCACACCGAAGCCGAGCGCGGGGCACAGCTCGACCACCGCCGCACATCCGGGGAGCCCTCCGTTCTTCTGCAGCATGGTCTGGCCGCCCGCCTGGTAGCTCGTCCACGCGAAGCCCTGTCCCGCTCCACCCGAGGTCGTGGTCCACTGCGCTTGGGCCTGGGCCATGCCCTTGGTGAGGGCGCTGGGGACGGACTGGCCGTTGATGGTCGTGACCCCGAGGTTGGCCATGATGAAGTTCAGCATGTCGCTGACGTTGGACAGCGTGCGACCGGCCGTGCCCCATGGGGTCCAGGGCGACTGTGGGACTGCGTCGTAGCTGCCGCTTTCGAACTTGTAGAACGTGGCGACATCGGCATTCGGCGGCGGGGTGTGGCCGCTCGAGCTCATCGATAGGGGAGAGAACAGGTTGGTGTCGTACCAGCTGTCGGCGGCGGTAGAGCTCGAGTAGTCGCTGATGCCCGCGGCGGAGATGAGGATCTGGCCGAGAAGGCCGATGCTCGAGTCCGAGTAGTCGTTGGCGGCGGGAAGCGAGCCGGGGTCGGGGCGATCGTCGATGAACTGGATGAACTGGGTCTGGTCCGAGTCTTGGGCGGGGGTGCTGGGGTTGATGCCCGCGGTGAACGTCGCCAGCTGCTCGTAGGTGATCTTCTGCTGCCACGATTGCAACGAGTAGGCCGAGGGCACCGCATCTTCGATGTTCGACTCGTAGAAGGTCTTGGCGTCGATGCCCTGCTGGTAGGGCGACGCGCCTAGCAGGCTGGTGGTGAATACCTTGGTCACCGAGCCGATCTGAAACAGCGTGCTCTCGGTGGGAGCCGAGCCTCCGATCGACGAGACGCCGAACGGAAAGAAGTACGGCGTGCCGCCAATGTAGACCCCGACCGCCGCGCCCACGGTGAGCGTGGCCGAGGGGGTGTCAGAGTAGATGAGCGGAGAGATGGCGTCGTCGACGATGCTCTCGACGCTGGTGCTCGAGGGGGAGGAGGTCATGAGTCGTTCCTTTGGTGTGCGAGTCGGGCGGGTTTGAGCGACCGCGCCTCGTCCGTTCGAGTCAGTCGGTCCCGCGTCGCGTTTGATCACAAATAGGCGCTCTCGGGCCCAATTCGGCCGCAGATGGGAAGACCGCGAGGGATGGTGTCCGGTTGGCGACCGCTCGGTGCGGTGGCGGGCGCGCCCCTGCGACGACGCGACTGCGGGGGTAACCAAGCTCGAGCGCCGTGCGTACCCCGAGCGTGCTGAACGTGCGCGCGTGCTCGATTCGTTTCGCAACGCTCTCGCTCATGCTGGTCATGGCCTGCGGCGACACCAACGGTGGCGACGATGGTCTGCCGGCCGCGGCCGAGGATCCTGATCCGCTGGTCGTACCCACCAACAGCGACGACCTGTTGGAGTGGTTGGTCGCCGAGCCCTACCTCGACTGGCCCAGCGAATCCGGGATCCATCGATCGACCGGGCCTCACTTCGGAGACGTCCAGACCTGGGTGACGCCCGCGCTGCTCGATTCGCTCGAAGCCGGGAATGCCGAGCACCCGGCCGGCTCCGCGACGGTCAAAGAGCTCTACGGCAGCGGCAGTGAGCGCCGCGGGTGGTCGGTCTCGGTCAAGCTCGCCGACCTCAGCCAGGGCGGCGAGCAGTGGTACTGGTACGAGTGGTTCAACGGCAGCATCGTCGCCTCGGGCGATGGCATCTCGGTTTGCACGGGCTGCCACTCGGGCGGCCAGGACTTCGTGCTGACGCCGATCCCGTTGCAGTAGTCGCTCGTCGTCTCGGTCCGGCTACAGGCGTCGGGTCGCGTATCATCCGGCGATGGCCGATGAACTGCGCGCTCGCATCGATGCACGACTCGATCGGTACCCGGGCGACATCATGCCGTTCGCTCCGTACATGCCGGTGCCGGCTCCCTTGCACTCGTTCGAGGAGCACAAGGCCATCGCGATCCGCGAGATGAACGAGCGGCTCGCCGCGGCCAAGGCCTCGATTCGCACGCCGCCCGATCCTTCGCTCATCTCCATCAAGTCCTGGCAGTTCGGCTTCACGGGCAGTGAGTCCGACGACGCGGCCACTCGGAGCGCACGTGATGGGCTGTACCTGCGCCTGCAGTCTCATCGTGGTGACTACGTCTCGTCGGAGCAGTGGCGTGGGTTCTTCGAGGCCATCGACAATCCAAAGCGGTGGGTCGAGTTCGGCGAGGCGGCCGAAGCCGAAGGGTGGACTGTCGAGGCCAACGCATGTTTCGCGGCTGCCCGCTGGCTCGATCCCGGTGTCGAGGAGCGCATCGCGACGGCGATCGCCGGGCGTTCGAACGATGCTCTCCCCGCTCGCCTCGTCCGTCAGCCCGACGCGGGCCTCGCCACGCAGCCCTTCATGCAGCGTCACTGGCTGGCTTGGGACATGAAGAACTACGGGCGCCTCGATCTCCCCACGCTCATGCGCTGGGCCTGCGATCCCAACTTCTCTGTGCGTGCCCGGATCTATCGTTCGCTCGGTCAACGCCCGCATCCCGCATCGATCCAGACGCTGCACGAGGGGCGCTTCGATCCCCATCCCTTTGCTCGCGCCCAAGCCCTACGTTCGCTCGGCTGGTGTGCCGACCCGACCGCGCTCGAGTTCCTGCGTACGATGGCGGCGTCCGATCCCGACGCAGAGGTCCGTCGCACCGCGGCCAAGGCCGCCCAGCGCATCGAGGGGTATTGGTGGTTCTACGGCGAGTGGAATGCGATCGCGGGGTCTGCGGAGCGCATGCTCGAGGTTGCCCGGTTCCTCGTCGACAAAGGCTTGCCCGCGTTCGTGTACAACATCGTGGTCCTGTGCGATCGGGGCGACGACGGTGCGCTCGGTGAGCTCGTCGATTCGATCGAAGCCGACGCCCTCGAGCGCGACCGCGAGGACGAAGAACTCTACGCGCGCTCGCAGTACCACCACTGGTTTTCCGAGGCCCAAGAGCACGAGGCTCGGCGAGACTCACTCACCGATGAGGAGGCCCGGTCCGACGCGCGCCAGCCGGGAGCGGCGGGATTCGAGGGTCGGCGCACTCTCCGTCATCGCGGGCTGGCCGTCCCCTCATGACCTCGACGGTCGGGCCCGACCCGAGGTTTGCTGCCCTCGCATGACGTCGCCTGCCGGATGCGACTCGGGCGCGCCCGCGTTGGCCACGCGCGACAACCAATAAAAAAACCCTTGGCACCGGGGGAGGTACCAAGGGAAGGGGTCGGGGTGTTCCCTACAAGGCAGAGAGAGTTGGGCCCGCTGTCGGGGGAGACTGAGAGCCCACCGCCTCGTGGAAATCGTTGTCTTGCGTCGTTCGCTACCGTTCGTCCCTCGCCAGGGACAGCCCCTTAGAATGCGAGCGGTGTGCCACGGGGTGCACGCGCCTGGCATTCTTTTAAAGTGTTTTGAGATCAAAGAGATGCTTGGGGCTCGGCGGAACCATGACCGGGGGCCACAGCCGTCAATCCGATGACAAACCGACGGAGGTTCGACGGCTTGTCAGAAACTTGACGCCGGATGTCGGGAAATCGTCGACACTTTGACGGCTAGGGGGAAACCTGGTGTGAAGTTCAATACCGCCCTCCCTTGCATCCAGCTCAACGTTCGGGCCGAACCGATTGAATTAGGGCGAGAAGGCTCGAATTCGATCGGTTCGGGCGCCGGCGACATTCGCGATCGACGGAAGAGATCGTCGGGCCGGTCCGGCCGTTGGCAGGGCAAGACGCCACCTTGCCATGTCGAACACGCATACCGCGCCAACCTACTGGGGGGGCCCGACCGTGGGTCCGACCCCGAACTGGGCGGACTCCGCTCTCGCCGTCGTCCGAGGAACGGCGGCCTCTCCCCGCTGTCTAGCTCACGTGATGCGCACTCCAGAACAGGACGAAGCTCGCAGCGACGAGTCCCTCATGGAGGCGTTTCGCCTCGGCGATGCCGACGCCTTCGAGGTGCTCGTCACACGCCATAGCCGCGGGCTGTACAACTTCTTGCTGCGGAGCGTCCATTCGCCTGCCCGCGCCGAGGAGCTGCTGCAGGACGTGTTGTTCCGAGTGATCCGCTCCAAGGACCGCTACATGCGTTCGGCCCGGTTCACCACCTGGGTCTATACGATTGCGCGTAACCTGTGCGTGGACGAAAGCCGTCGCGCCCGGTTCCGCGATCACGAGTCGCTCGATGCGCCGCTGCGCGGCCGCAAGGCGCACGAGAGTTCTTCGAACATGCTGTCGACCTTGGCCAGCACCACCCCTTCGCCCGACCTGGGCGCGGACAGCCCTCGCCTGCGGGAGCGGCTCAACCGCGCCGTGCATCGGCTGCCGGTCGATCAGCGCGAGGTCTTTGTGATGCGGCTGATGGCGGGTATGTCCTTCCGAGAGATCGGCGAGACGGTGGGCGCCCCCGAAAATACGGTGAAGAGCCGCATGCGTTATGCGCTCGACAAGCTCCGCGACGAGCTGGCCGACCTGCGTCACGCGGTATGCTCGGTAGTGTCCGAGGAAAGCCTCGCCCATGGCTGAGTGGAGTCCCGCGCAGCTCGATCGCCTCGAGGATGCCCTCGAGGAACTCGAGCAGGAGGGTGGCCTCGAGCGTTGGCTCGAGGACGAGCCCGGCGTGGGCGATCCTCTGCGGGAGCGGCTGACGGACTATCGCGACATCCTGGTGGCCAGCCGCGAGGCGCTGCCCATGGAAGAGGTGCCGTCGGGCTTGCTCGATGGAGTGTTCGAAGAGGCGCGACGCGCCGCGGCCACGCCCGCGGTGGCGGCGGCCAAGGAACCCTGGTGGCGGCGCCTGCGACGGAGCTTCTTGGTGCCCACCGTGGCCCTAGCCGGCACGGCGGCGCTGGTGTTTTGGATCGGTCGCCCCGAGAGCCAGCCCACGAGCGCGGACATGCCTTCACCCGAGTCGGCCGAGGCCGCCGCGGCGCAGCCCGTCGAGCGAGCCGAGAAGACGCGCAAGCGAGGCGATCGGGCGGTCGCACCCGCCGATGCCGAAGGCGACGCCGAGCAGAGCCTCGAAGAAGAAGAGCAGGCCAAGGCCGAAGCCGAGCCGGACGAGCCGCCGCCGCCGCCCGCCGCCGTTCCGCAGTCGGCCGCGCCCACCCGCGCCCAGACCTACGACGAAGGCGAGCTCGGGGTGAAGATCGACGGCAAGCTCGACGACGCCAAGGGAGCCGACACCGACAAGACGGGCAAGGTCCTCGGCGGCGTGCCGACGGAGCCCGAGGTCGTGCCCGGCTCGGGCTCGGCGGGTCGCTGGGACTTGATCACTGCGGGCGATCAGGCGCGGCAGGCCGGCGACTGCGTGGGCGCGCGGCAGAGCTACGCGGTCGCGCTCGAGGACGATGAAGCCGCCGTACGGGCGCGGGCCTACGCGGGCATGGGCCTATGCGATGCCCAGCAGGGCAACTCCGCCGCCGCCGATTCGAACTACGAGCGGGCGCGGGAGCTCGACGGTGCATCCATCGACGACTTCCTCGACTCGCAGCGCGATCACGGTCCGCCCAAGACGAGTCGGCCCAAGCGCAGCAAGAAGAAGAAGGCCAAGCCTCGCTCGAAGTCGAGTTCGTCCAAGACGAACAAGGCGATCAACATGGACCAGATGAGCGACCCCTTCGGCTGAGTCAGCCGCGGGTCACAGCCACTGGTCGAAGCACGTCGCCATGTGTCGAGCCCCGCGTCGGCTCGTCATGATGGTGAAGTGATTGCGTCGCGGCACGATCAGCGACTCGCAGGGACCGTGGAACTGCGCGGCCAGGCGCACCGCTTCGCTGGGCGGCGCAATGGCATCCCAGGCGCCGTTGACCAGGGCCACGGGGAGCTTCGACAGTCGCGCCGCGCAGCGTAGAGGACCCAGCTCGTCGATGGCCTCCTGGATGATCGGCTCGGTGACGCGGTCGAACAGATCGATCTCGCGGGCACCCAATGACGACGGCACCTCGGGCAGCCGGATGCGGGCTCGCAGCGAGCGGAGCAGGGCATGCGGCGGCACCTGGGCCCAGCCTTCGAGGGCTTCGGGGTTGAGGGTGGAGACGAACTCGCGCAGACGGGCGCGGCCGTTCATCGACACGGTGACCGGGGTCGAGACCAGGCCGATCGCCCTGGCGAGGCCGGTGTCGGCGGCGGCTCGCAGGGCACACGAGCCGCCGAGGCTCACGCCCATCACCCCGAGGCGATCGGGCAGCACCTCGGGTCGATCGGCGAGCCAATTGAACGCCGCGGTGGCCGTGTGGGCGAGGCCGGTGCCGCTGAGCGGGAAGGGGTGTCGCCCGTGGCCATCGAGGTCGACGTGCAGCACGCCGATCTCTCGCTCGAGCAAGGCCTCGATGAAGAACAGGTAGGCCAGCGGCATCCATGCCGAGGTGCCGTGCATCAGCAGCACGCAGGGGCGTGGCTCGGGCGTGGCGGGCAGGTACAGGATGCCGGGGGTGTGGGCATCGGCGACGGGAATGTCGACCTCGTGCGCTCGAATGCCCGGCAGACGCGCGGCGAGCTTGGGCGTGGCGTCGACCGCGGTGGGCAGCGCGGTTACGGTGCGGAGGACCAGCCGAATCGAGGCGGTAATCAGGGAGCGGGGCGCGTAGCGTCGCGGAGCGAGCGAGGTCGTGGGCTCGGGCATGATGAGCGGACGGGCCCCACGATACACGAGCGCGCCCTATTGAACCTTCGGCGCGTCGATCGGGGATGGTCGCGCTCGGCGCTTTGTTCTATTTTACGCCCCTCTTCACGTTCCCAACCTGCGGGGGTTCTGAAAACAATGTCCGATAAAACCCTGGGCCAGATGGTGCTCGAGCGCATCGCCAGCAGCCCCAACGATCCCGCCGTCCGTGCTCGTCGGGAGCCGGGCGGGCCCTACCAAGATACCAGCTGGAAGCAGCTGGGCGATCGCATGGAGAAGATCGCGGCCGGCCTCCTCACGGCAATGCCGGAGCCGCTCGCCGACGATTGCCACATCGCGATCCTCGGCAACTCCAGCGAGGACTGGATCGCCTGCGACTTTGCCTGCCTGGCCATCGGCCTGCGCACCGTGCCCGTGTACGCGACCCTGCTCGTCGACGAGGTGGGCTACGTGCACGTGGACACCAGCTGCGTCGTTTCCATCGTCGACAACGCCGCGCAGCTCGAGAAGATCCGCGAGATTCGCAACGGCTTCACCTTCTTCGAAAAGGAGTACGGCGCCGACCAGGTGCTGGTGAAGCACATCGTGGTCATCGATCCCACCGGGCTCGAGCCGGCCGACGACTGGGAGAGCCTGGCCGACCTCGAAAAGCGTGGCGCCGAGAAGCTCGAGGAGACCAAGGCCGACCGCGAGCGTCGGGCCTCGGCCGTCAAACGCCCGGACACGGCGACCTACACCTATACGTCGGGCACCACGGGGCCGCCCAAGGCGGTGATCCAGACCCATCACAATCACATGTCGATGGTCGAGAACATCGAGGCCACCGGCATCCTGACCAACGCGGTCGCCGACGGGGGCTTGTTCCTGTTCTTGCCGCTCGCTCACAGCTTCGGGCGACTCATCGAGATCTCCGGGCCCTACTACGGGGCGCCGATCGTGATCGCCGAGATCCCCACGCTGGGCGACGACCTTCGCGACACCCGGCCCGGCTTCATTCCTGCTGCGCCGCGTGTGTACGAGAAGATGAAGTCACGCGTGGAGACGCTGGTGGCGGGGGCGCCTCCGCTGCGCCAGAAGCTGTTCCACGCCGCGATCAATGCGGGCAAGGCCACGATCCCGTATCGCGCGGTGGGCAAGCCGCTGCCCTTTTTCACCAACCTGAAGTTCAGGCTCGCCGATAAGGTCGTGCTGTCGAAGCTGCGAGCGCGGCTGGGCATGGACCGGGCGCACACGCTGCTTTCGGGTTCGGCTCCGCTGTCGGTGCCCGTGCACGAGTTCTTCTTGGCGATCGGGCTGAGCTTGCTCGAGGCGTATGGGCTCACCGAGACGTGCCCGGGCCTCACCACCAACCTGCCGGATCGCTTCAAGCTCGGCACGGTGGGGCGGGCGTTCCCGGGGGTGCAGATCAAGATCGCCGAGGACGGGGAGATCCTGGCCAAGGGGGCGAACATCACCAGCGGCTATCTCAATCGGCCGGATGCGACGGGCGATGCGTTCGATGATGATGGCTGGTTCCATACGGGCGACCTCGGCTCGATGGATGGGGACGGGTTCGTCAAGATCACTGGGCGCAAGAAAGAGCTGATGAAGACGTCGGGCGGCAAGTACATTGCGCCGGCGAAGCTCGAGGGGCGGCTGAAGTTGCTGCCGCTGATCCAAGAGGTCGTCACGGTGGCGGATACGCGGAACTATGTGACGGCGTTGGTGGCGATCGACCCGGAGGAGCTCAAGGAGTGGTCGGAGCAGACGGGGAATCCGAACGACATGCAGAGCAAGGCGCTCAATGATGCGGTGCAGAAGCATGTGGATGAGGTGAACTCGAGTCTCGCGAAGTTTGAGACGATCAAGTACTTTACTTTGATTCCGCCGTTGACGGTGGAGGATGGGTTTCTTACGGCTTCGTTGAAGGTGAAGCGGAAGGTCGTGTACGAGCGGCACGAGGAGGAGATTGACGCGATGTATAAGAAGACCAAGGCGTCCTGAGGGGCGGGTCTTTTCGCGGGATTCGGGCGGGGTTGGCGGGAGCTGGCCTCGCTCGAGTTGATTTTGGGGGTGGGTTTTTTGGCGCTTTGCGGACGGGTGGGTGCTTGGAGGGGGGTCGAGTTGGTTCGAGCGGAGGGCTCGCCTGTTGACGGCTGGAACCCTCCCCGGACGTGCTCGGCGGCCGTGGTAGCAGGGTGTTTCGCGAAGGCTGTACGGGGCCGCCTCCGCGCGACCGGGCCCCCTCCATCCTACGCGGCTTCGCTTCAGCCCTCCCCGCACTCGGTCTCGCGTTCGGAAAGTGGTGTGGGTCCTGCCCGATCGTAGGCAGATCCTCGAACGGGCGAGGGAGGGTTTAGCCTTCTGCGTACTTGGTCTCGAGTTCGAAGGGCGGTGTGGGTCTTGCTCGGTCGCAAGTAGACTTGCTTTGCGGTTGCTCGGTGGTGGTTGGGCGAAGGGGGCTTGCTTGGAGGGCGTTGTGGTTGGTTCGAGCGGAGGGCTCGCCTGTTGATGGCTGGAACCCTCCCCGGACGTGCTCGGCGGCCGTGGTAGCGGGGTGTTTCTCGGAGGCTGTACGGGGCCGCCTCCGCGCGACCGGGCCCCCTCCATCCTACGCGGCGTCGCTTCAGCCCTCCCCGCACTCGGTCTCCCGTTCGGAAAGTGGTGTGGGTCCTGCCCGATTGTAGGCAGATCCTCGAATGGGCAAGGGAGGGTTCAGCCTGCGCGTACTTGGTCTTCTGTTCGGATGGTGGTGTGGGTCCTGCCCGATTGTAGGCAGATCCTCGAATGGGCAAGGGAGGGTTCAGTCTGCGCGTACTTGGTCTTCTGTTCGGATGGTGGTGTGGGTCCTGCCCGATCGTGGGCAGGCTTCTGAACGGGCAGGGGGTTCAGCCATCGCGCACTCGGTCTCAATTGGAGCGGGGGGGGGGTGGGTTGTGCCTGATTGTGGGGGGTTCCCGAGTGGGCGCGGGTTGGTGTCGCTATGTCGACGAGGGCGTTTAGAAGAGGGAGAGGTTGGGTTGTTTGGTGGCGCCCCAGCTGCGGCGGGCTTCGGGGGGGAGGGTGCCGTAGCGTTGTTGGTAGGCGGAGAGGAAGGTCTTGGTGGCGGGGTTGAGGTAGCCGCCGCCTTTGATGGGGCCGAACTCTTGGGTGTAGCGGGTGGCGATGACGTGGAAGGCTCGGTCGCGGGCGTCTTTGGCGATGATGGAGGCGGCGGCTACGGCGAGGTGGGCGGACTCGCCGTCGTTGAGGGCTTGGAGGTTGGGGTAGTGGGCGCGGAGGGGGGCGAACATGGTGGCGCCGTCGCAGATGATGCGGGCGTGGCGGGGGGCCTTTAGGGCGTCGAGGAGCTCGAGGACGACGCGGCGTTCTAGGGCGTTGAGGAGGCCGCGGTAGGTGTAGTGGTCGATCTCTTCGACTTCGACGGTGCGGAGGCGGTGGTGGGGGACGATGGTGATGATCTGGGCGGCGAGGTCTTGGCGACGTTGGCGGGCTTCGTTGCCGCTGCCGAAGCGCTTGGAGTCGGCGACGCCGAGTTTGGCGAGGGCCTTTTCGGCGGGTTTGTCGACGGCGACGACGGCGATGGTCATGGGGCCGAGGATGGGGCCGCGGCCGGCTTCGTCGGCACCGAAGACGAGGGTCACTGGGTGGCCTCGTGCTCGGCGTCGGCGGCTTCGATCAGGGCATCGATGGCGGTGAGGACGGCGCTTCGCAGGCGCAGGGCCTCGGCCCGAGGGGCACTGCTGGCGGCGCGATCGAGGCGGGCGCGGGCTTGCTCGACGGCGCGGGTGAGCTGGCGGGCGCGCTGGGCCCAGGCGCGGGCGACGGGGCGCAAGGCTTCGCGGAAGGCGGAGCGCATGGAGGCTTCGCCGCCGCCGATCTTGGAGCCGTGCTCGCGCAGCAAGGCGGGGAGGAAGCCGGCGTGCAGGAGGCCCTCGACGTGGCCCTGGGCCCAGGGGACGAGCTGCTGGTCGAGGACGTGGGCGGCAGCGGGGTCTTCGTGTCCGAGCGGGGCCAAGGCGCGGCGCAGGGCGGTCATGCTGCCCTCGCGGAAGGCGGCGGCGAGGTAGTCGGCGTCTTGCGGATCGAGGGGGCCCTTGGCGAGGCCTTTGCCCGCGACGAGCACGCCGAGGCTGAGGCCTTCGCGGGTGAGCTGGTCGTCGACGCCGAGCAGTTCTTGCTCGATGGAATCGCCGAAACGCAGCAGCAGGGGATGGGCGGCGACTCGCTCGCCGCGGATGCCCTCGAGGGCGGCGTCGGCTTGCTCTTCGAGGGCTTTGACGGCGACGGTGACAGACTCGCGAGCGGCTCGCAGGGCCTCGCTGAGCCGACGGGCGGTGAGGCTGCGCTTGAGCTCGCGGGCGCGCTGAAGGAAGTGGCGCTCGAGCGCTTTTTCGACGTCTTCGAAGGGGTCGGGGCCCTTGCTCTCGCCGCTGCGGTGCTCGAGGGCATCGCGGGCACACAGGGGCACGACCTCCACGAGGACCTCGCCGAGTTGTTGACGCAGGTAGTCGGCCAGCTCGGTCTTCTCGTCGTCTTCGAGGGTGTCGACTTTGTTGAGCACGCCGAGTACTTGGCGTCCGCCCGCGCGGAGGCTGGCGAGCATGCCGGCCTCGGTGGCGGCACCGCTGCGGGTGGCGGAGAAGATCCACACCACGGCGTCGGCCTCGTCGAGGAACTCGCGGGCGACCTGCTCGTGGAAGGCGTCGAGGGCGTTGAGGCCGGGAGTGTCGACGACGGCGGCTTCGCCCACGCGACCGCCCGTGCGCTCGATCTCCACGTGGCGGATGCGAGCGGCGGCGGCATCGTCGAGGCCGTGCAGGAAGGACTCGACGTCTTCGGCGGGCAGGGTGGCGATGCGACCGTCGCGGTAGTGCACCTGGGCGCCGCTGGGGCCCCGACGAAACACGTTGATCGTGCTGGTGGTGGGCAGCACGCCCATGGGCGCGACGGCCTGGCCGAGCAGGGCGTTGACGAAGGTGCTCTTGCCCGCCGAAAACTCGCCCATGATCGCGATGGTCAGCGGTCGGGCGAGGCGCTCGCGGGCGGCGACGACCTGGGCCATGGCGGTCTGTACCCCGGCCAGCGAGACCCCGAGGATTCGATTGGGTACACCCGCGAGCAGGGTGGTGGCGGAGCCGAGGCGATCTTCGAGCCGGGCCGCCTCGCCGCTCTGCGACAGGGCGGCGAGCAAGGTGCGGGCGCGCGGCAAGGTGGGCGACTCGATCAACGCTTCGACGAGCAGGTCTTGCGCGAGCTCGTCTTGCTTCTCGAGCTGACAGCGCTCGGCTGCGGCCAGGGCACGCTGGCTGGCGAGCACGGTGCCGCGGGCATCGGGGTCGCGCACGGGGCTGGCGGGATCGGGGCCCGCGGGGCCGCCGAGATCGGGGTCGGCCCGGAAGCGCGGGGGCATGCCGGGCTGGAAGTCTTCGGTGGAGGGCTCGCCGCCCGCGATGCGGTGCCGCGCGCGGACGAGTCGTAGCTCCTCGGGGGCGGTGCCCTCTTCGCGGCGCAGGCGATCGAAGATGGGGTCGCGCACGGGCGGCGGAAACCAATCGAGCCGCAGCGCGACGTGGGCGAGCTCTTGGAGGTAGCGGTCGCGGACGGCTCGCGGCGCTTGTTGGGCGGCGTTGGCCAGCGCCTCGACGACTTCGCGGCGACGATCGGGTTGATCGGCTAGGTCGTGCGACTCGTCGTTGGCCAGCTCGACCAAGGCCCAGCGCCGTCGATGCTCGGGGTTGGTGGGGTCGGCCTGGAGGTGCCGCATGGCGACGGTGGACAGGTCGTCGCCGCCGTCGTCGGGCAGGCCCACGGTGAGCCCGACCATGAGCCGGGTCTCGTCGAGGGCGGGGTCGTCTCCCATGGCCTCCAGGCGCGCCTGAGCACCCACCGCATCGCCCTTGGCGGCGAGGACCCGAATCCACAGCTCGGCCGCGAGCGCGTCGCCTTCGTCGTGCTCGAGCGCTTCTTCGACCCACCGCTCGGCCTCGGGGGCTTGGTCGGCGGCCAGCAGCAGGGTGATGCCATGGCGCAGCAACATCGCGCGCAGCGGGGCCCCCAGCTCGGGGGGCAGCTGGGTGCGAGCCTTGTGGAACTCGCGGAGGGCACGGTCCTGCTCGCCGCGCCGAAGCTGAGCCACGCCGCCGAGCAGGTGCAGCATGAGCCGAGTCTCGTGGGCGTCGGTCTTGGGGATGTCGGCCAGGCCGCGGGTGGCCCGTCGCAAGGCATCCAGCGCGGGCTCGGGGCGGTCTTCGTACAGGTCGTGCGCGCCCTGCAGCAGGTTGCGCGGGGTAGAGCCGAGGGCGTCGTCGCCCAGCGCGGCGATGACATCGGCGAGCGGCCGCAGCGGTCGACCGCCCATGATCAAGTCGTGCACGAAGGTCAGGCCCAGGGCGTAGCGCAGGTGCGGCTGACCGGGGTGGGCTTCGACCAGCGAACGCAGCGTGCTGCGAGCGGCCGACAGCTCGCCCGCCAGGCGCTGGGTCCGGGCGGTGGCCAGCGGCTCGCGCAGCTCCTCGGGCACGGTGGGTGTGCCCGAGACCTCGGCCACCAGCTCACCCACGCGGCGGGCCCAGCCGCCCAGTGCATCGCCTACGGAACGTAGCCGTGCTCCCGGTTTGCCCTGCTCCTGCTCGTCGCTCATCGGCAGGGAGCTTAGCAGCCGGGGCCGCGGGCGCAGAGGCTCCGTGCACCATGGGCCCGATCCCGCCCGGGCGGGCACGGTCTGGGCCTGCTACCGTTGGTTTTCGATGCGCATGCACGTGGGCACCAGCGGCTTCAGCTACGACGAGTGGGTCGGGCCCTTCTATCCGGCGCAGCTCGGGTCCGATCGGCGGCTGGCCTACTACGGCGAGCGCTTCTCCACGGTGGAGATCAACAACACTTTCTATCGCATGCCCAAGCGCGAGGTGCTCGAGCGCTGGTCGGCGGCGGTGCCCGACTCGTTTCGCTTCGTGATCAAGGCGTCGCGGGCCATCACCCACAAGGGTCGGTTGGCCGGGGTCGAGGACTCGGTGGAGTACCTTTTGGGGCAGCTGCAGTCGCTGGGCGACAAGTGCGGGCCCATCCTGTTCCAGACGCCGCCCTACCTGCGCAAGGGCGTCGAGCGGCTGAGCAACTTCGTCGCGCTATTGCCCGAGGGCGTGCGCGCGGCGTTCGAGTTTCGCCACGAGAGCTGGGACGACCCCGAGGTCCACGAGGTCTTGGCCAAGGGTGGCCACGCGGTGTGCATCGGCGAGCTCGACGAGGTGAACCCGAAGCGCTCGCTACCCCGCACCGCGCCGTGGGCCGTGCTGCGCCTGCACGTGCGCAGCTATACCGACGAGCAGCTCGAGGCATGGGCCGAGCGCATCGCCGAGACCTGGGACGAAGCGTTCGTGTTCTTCAAGCACGAGACCACGGGGCCACAGCTCGCCAAGCGGATGATCGCCATCGCCCAGCAGCGGGGGATCGAGGCCTGAGCGTTGCCCGTCCAGCTCAAGATGCACGCCTTCCGCAACGACGAGTGGGAGACGCTCGACACCTGCTGGAGTAGCCCGCTGTCGTTCTGGTCGCAGAAGAGCTTGCGCATCGAGCCGCCCCTGCCCCTGCGCGTCGTCGTACTCGGCGCCGTGATCGCCGAGTCCGAGCAGGGGTGGATCAACTACGGCGGGCTCAGTGCCATGTTCATCCAAGCGGTGCAGGCACGCGGGCGAGCGGGGCAGCGGGTTCGTGCCGAGATCCACGACGAGCCGGTCACCGAAGAAGAGATCGACGAGGAGTAGTCGCGACTCGGTTGCGGTGGTATGCGGGGGGCCGTGTTCGAGCGCAAGATCCACACCGAGATCGTCATCGCTGCCTCCCCCGAGAAGATCTGGGCTGCCCTGGCCGATCTGAAGACCTGGTCGGAGTGGAACAAGGTCGTGCTCGGCGTCGACTTGAAGGGTCCCCTGCAAGAGGGCACCAAGGGTCGGCTGTCCATCCGCACCCCGGCGGGCAAGACCAAGCTGAGCGTCACGCTCGTGACCGTGCGCGAGAACGAAGAGCTGGCGTGGCAGGGCGGTGTGTCCGGGTTGGTCACCGGTTGCCACGGCTTCCGGCTCGAGCCCACCGAGGGCGGCACCCGGCTGATTCACACCGAGGTGTTCCGCGGTTTCTTCGTGCCCCCGCTCATCGGCATGGTGCGCAAGGGCATGGACAAGGGCTACCAGCAGCTCAACCGCGGCCTGAAGAAGCACGTCGAGTCGAACTGATCGGCGTCACTCGTCGGGCTGCACGTGGCGCTTGACCGTGCGTCGATCGAGCTCGGTGCGGCGGGCGACCTCTTCGTAGGTGCCGTGCCGGGCGTAGAGTAGGCGGCAGTAGTCTCGCACCAGGGTTCGGGCCGGGAGTGCGCCCGCGTCGATCGCCTGGTGCAGACGTGTGCGGTCGTCGTGACCGAGGCCGGCGTGGTCACCTTCGTAGTGGCGGGTCATCAGCACTCGCCGCACGCATTGCTCGAGCTCGCGGACGTTGCCGGGCCAGGCGTAGTCGCGCGGCAGGTCGCTGGCGATGGCGGCCGCGATCTCGTCGACCAGCTCGGGCGCGGGCTGGCCCAGGGTGCGCTCCAGCACCGTGCCGATGAGCAGGGGCAGCTCCTGCGGATCTTCGGCCAGGCGCTGCTGCAGACTCGGCATCTCGATGACGTCCGAACAGAGCCGATAGTAGAAGTCGTTGCGGAAGCTGCCGCGGGCGCGCTCGGTGGCCAGGTCGCGATTGGTGGCGGCGATGACTCGCCCGGAAAAGCGCTGCGCCTGGTGGCTACCCACGGGCGAGAACTCGCGCTCTTGCAGCACGCGGAGCAGCTTGATCTGCACGGGCACGCCGATCTCTCCGATCTCGTCGAGGAAGATCGCACCGTGCGGGCTACAGCGACTGAAGGCCCCCGCGTGGCGCTCCACCGCCCCCGTGAACGCCCCTTTGACGTGGCCGAACAGCTCCGACTCGAGCAGGCCGGCCGAGAACTGCGACAGGTTCACGGACACGAAGGCCTCGGTGAAGCTCTCCAAGAATCGGTGCTTGCGAGGGTCGTAGGGGATGAAGCCCGCGCGACCGATGGCGGCGGCGGCCGTGCCCTTCCCCGTGCCGGTCTCGCCCAGCACGATGGTGGAGAAGTCCTCCATGCGATTCCACAGCCAGCGATCGTAGCGACCGATGTCGTGGGTGAAGATGTTGTTCCACAGCGCCTGTCGAAGGGCGCGCATGCAGGGGCTGCGACCGGGCAGCGAGCGATCGATGAAGCGAAAGGCGCGACGCATCTGAAAGAGCACGGCCACCATGCGCACCGCGTCCTCGCGCGGCATGCCGTGTCCCTCGAGGAAGGTGAGCAGGCGCGGGCCGAAGGCGGCGGGGCAGGGTTGGGCGCCCGCGTCCAGCTGGGCTTCGATGTGCTCGTCGATCTGCGCGGCGAAGTGGTGGAAGCACGAGAACAACATCGCGCGCTCGACCAAGGGGCGGACGGTGGCCGAGCGCTCGTGCAGTCGCAGCGAACCCTCGGTCATCAACGGCTCGAGTCGGCCGTCCACCTCGGCGACGACGCGGTCGAGTAGCGCCTGCCGTCCCGTGGCTCCGGTGACCTCGGCCAGCTCGATGTCGATCTCGTGCCGACGGTCGCCGAAGGGGTTGGAGAACACCGCCTCCGACACCCGCTCGAGGAAGGCGCGATTTTCGCCTTCGATGTCCGCATGTACATCCAATGCACATTGACCATGCATCTAGTGGACTGAGCTGGCAACGGGAGCCGGCTTCTCTATGATCGAAGATCAATAAAAACAAAGAGTTGAAGGCACGCCCCCGGGCGGCATGGACGGTGCTTTGTCCTGGGGCATGAGCACGCCTGCCCCTGGTCTGCTGAGGTCCCGTCGCTTCGCGCCGTTCTTCTTCACCCAGCTTCTGGGTGCGCTCAACGACAACCTGCTGCGCAACGCGATGATCGTGATGGTCACCTTCGGTCTGGTCGACCTGGGCGGCCTCGATGCGCAGACGATGGTCAACCTGAGCGCGGGCTTGTTCATCCTGCCCTTCTTCTTGCTCTCGGCCACGGCAGGTCAGCTCGCCGACACCCTCGACAAGGCCCGACTCATCCGCGGCCTCAAGCGACTCGAGATCGCGTTGATGGTGGTCGCCTCGATCGGCCTGGCCACGGGCAGCATCGTATTGTTGCTGGTGACCCTCATGCTCATGGGCGCTCAGTCGGCGCTCTTCGGTCCGGTGAAGTACTCGATCTTGCCGCAGCACCTGCGGTCGAACGAGCTGGTCGCGGGCAACGGCTGGGTCGAGATGGGCACCTTCATGGCGATCATGGGCGGCACCATCCTCGGCGGCATGCTCATGACCCGCGGCACCATGGCGGTGTCGGTGGCCTTGATCGCGGTGGCGACCTTGGGGTGGTGGACGAGCCGCAGCATTCCCGAGGCGCCCTCGCAGGTGCCCGCCGCCAAGGTGCGCTGGAACCCGGTCGCTCAGACGCGGCAGGTGATGCGCTTGGCTCGAGCCGACCGGGGGATCTTCGATGCCATCTTGGGCGGCTCCTGGTTCTGGCTCTACGGCGCGATGCTGCTGGCGTTGTTGCCCGCGGTCGGGACCGAGATCTTGGGCGGCGATGCGGGGGTGGTCACGGCGCTGCTGGTGACCTTCTCGGTGGGCATCGCCGCGGGCTCGCTATTGTGCGACCGACTCTCGGGCGGCACCATCGAGCTCGGCCTGGTCGCGCTGGGAGCCGCCTTGGGCGGGGTGTTCGGCCTCCACCTGTTCTTCGTGCTGTCGGGCCTCGAGGCGCCCGTGGGCACCATCGGCGCGGGCGCGGTGCCCTGGATGGTCTACGCCGACCTCGTGGGTCTGGGCGCGGCGGGAGGCCTGTTCATCGTGCCGCTGTACGCCTTGATGCAGCACCGCGCCAAGCCGGCCGAGCGCTCGCAGGTCATCGCCGCCAACAACGTCGTCAACGCCTTGTTCGTGGTGGTCGCTTCGGGCGGCGCGATCGCCCTGCGAGCCATGGGCCTGGGCACCACGGGCATCTTGTTGTTGGTCGCCCTGGGCAACGTGGCCGTGGCCGTCATCGCTTATCGCAAGCTCCCCGACCTCACCCTGCGCCTGGTCATCAGCGCCATGATCCGCGTGATGTATCGGCTGCGTGTCACCGGTCTCGACCGCATCCCCGAGCAGGGGCCCGCGGTGCTGGTCTGCAACCACATCAGCTTCGTCGACGCGCTGCTCATCGGCGGGCTCTCGCGGCGACCGGTCCGCTTCGTCATGGACCACCAGATCTTCCGCAACCGCGTGCTGTCCTGGTTCTTCCGCACGGTGGGCACGGTGCCCATCGCCCCCCGCCACGTCGACCTCGACGTCTATCACTCGGCCCTCGACCGCGTGGCCGAGCTGCTCGAGGCGGGCGAGCTAGTGTGCATCTTCCCCGAGGGCAAGATCACCTACACGGGCGAGCTCAACGAGTTCCGCCAGGGCGTGGAGCGCATCGTGGCCCGGACCCCCGTGCCCGTGATCCCCATGGCCTTGCGTGGCCTGTGGGGCAGCGTGTTCAGCCGCAAGGACGGGCCCGCCATGCGCAAGCTGCCGCGACGCTTCCGGGCGCGCGTGGAGCTGTGCTGCGGGGAGTCGATGGCGCCGCAGCAGGCCAGCGCAGGGGCGCTGCAGCAGCGCGTGCAGCAGATGCTGGCCGCGTAGTCGGAGGCGGCCGTCGTGCTATGGTCCGCGGCCGAAATGGACGTGCCCGTGCCCTCGACTCGGATTGCCCGCAAGACCTCCTGGCTCCTGTTCGCGATGCTCGCGGTGGGCTGTGACCGAGGCGAGTCCGCGGAGGCCAAGCCCACCGCGGCCCAAGCCAAGCCGACTGCAGGCGACGCGAAAACCGAGGGCGAGGCGAAGGGCACGCCCGCGGGATCGGACGCCAAGGCGAACGCGGGCACGCCCGTGGCCAAGCCCGACCACTGCGATGCGGCCTACGGCAAGACGCTCGAGGCCGAGATGCAGGCGTGGTGTCCGTTGAACGAGAAGGTGCTCACCATCGACGTGCCCGACGCTCCGTGGCCGTCCGAGCCCGCTGCACTCTCTCGGACGCTGCTGCCGCTCGAGATGACCAAGGCAGGGGTGGTGGTCGGCTGGGGACCCCCTGGGCCGGTCTCCGGGGTGGCGACGCGCATGGCCGAGTTCAGTCGGGGACAGTCCGCGGCGGTGGCCCATGGCGCGGAGCCGCAGGCGGGCTGGGGGCTGCGGATCGCAGGCGACGTTGCGCGGGCCGATGTGGCGGTGCTGATGCAGGCGCTGGTCGATGCCAAGCAACCCAAGGTGGAGCTCGCTCTGGCCACGCCGATGACGGGTGAGCCGCCGAAGCCTCGCGACGCAGCTCTGCTCACCGAACTCGGGGGTCGCATCACGGCCAAGGACGTCGGCACGCGCACGATGGTGCTGGCCAAGGAAATGGCCGGCCGCATGCCGCCGTGCCCCGAGCTGCAAGAGTCCTTCAACTCCGCGGCCACCGTGCCGCCGGAGAAGCGCTGCGGGATGCTGGCCCAGGGCTTCGCCAATGGTCTGGTCCAGTGTGGCTGCCAGAAGGAAGACGAGGTGCTCACCTTGCTCTTCGGTCTGACGCTGGGCTTGGAGCCGCCGACTCGGCTGGGCACGGTGGCCGAGGCGACCCTCGATCCCGCCGGGCCGTCGCGCGCGGGGGCGACGTGGGCCGAGATCGTCGCGGGTCTCGACCAGGCCGCGCTCGCCAATCTCTGGGTCGCGCCCGAGTAAAAAGGTCGCTCGCTTGCGCGACGACTTCGTGTCGTTCGCGTTGCAAACACGCGCGTTGAGAAGGCGTGTTCGATCGAACGATCGACCGCGTTTCATGCCGGGAATTCGCATGGGCGTAGCGCGTTGATGCGCCCCCGATCGCAATCGATCCCAGGCCCTTTGGCCGTCTCGCACGACCCTTCGTGACGTCCCTCGCGGGGTGCAGCACCGCCCGTGGATAGGGGAGTTGCCGCTGAAACCTTCGATCCGATCGCTATCCCCACGGGCGGTTGCGAATTCCACCAAAAGCAACAGTTGTAGCCACCGCGACTCCACCGTTTGGGACGGTTTTTTGCGTGACGTTTCCGGGTGCCAAAGGCCTTGTACAACGCTCAAACGGTCCTCTAGGTTCCGCCGCGCCTCCCGCCCCGGTATCCGTCAGTGCGCAGGAGAGGCGCCGGATACCGTGCGCAAAAACCAACAAAACGACACCTGCTCATGAAGACTCAGATCACGTTCATTGCCGCCCTCGCCGCCCTCGCCGGAGCCTGTGACCAGGGAGACGCCGAGCCCCAGGCCGTCTCGATCGAGGACGTCGCCGAGCACCGCTCGGCCGAGCTGCCCGCCAACGTCAAGGACACCGACGACTACTTCATCGCCCGCCAGGACATGCGGCGCTGCGCCTACCCGGCCTGCGGCGGCTACTTCCTCGACGCCGTCAACTACAACCTGATGGTCTGCCCCGACGGCAGCGTCGACAGCGAGTGCTACGTCTCCGACCTCGACACCCCGGTGGGCATCACCGTCGAGACCGGCGACCTGGTGCACGGCTGGTTCGGCACCCACGACGTCAACGGCTCCACCTGGGCCAACTTCGAGTCGGACTTCGTCTACGAGTCCACCGCGGAGGAGCCCTGGCCCGTCGGCGGTCACGACCTCATCTACAACACGGGCGTTGTCTGCGTGACCACGCCGTGCCCGAGCCAGGCCCTGGCGCACCTCAACCACGACTGGACCCTCAACGACTTCGGGTTCTTCTTCTGGGGCAACGACGCCGCCGAGGACCAGCTGCTCGAGGACGCTTTCTGGGCCGAGTACGGCGCCGACACCAGCGAGGCCGGCGGCGGCGCGCTGACCTTCGGTGACTTCTGGATCATCTTCGGCAACGTCTTCTACTCGGTCTACGACGTCTACACGCTGAAGGTCGCCGACGCCCCCGTGTGCGTCGTGCACGATCTCGACAACACCGCCACCGCCTGGACCTTCGCCAGCGAGGCCGCGGCTCAGGATCTCATCGCCGCCCTCGAGGGCACCGTCACCATCTACGACGGCACCTGCGGCGAGCAGCTCCTGTTCTGCCCCGCCGTCTACATGCCGGTCAACGGTGAGATCGACGCCAACGGCAACGTCTGCGAAGACCACGGCAACGCCTGCGAGTTCCGCTCCGCCGTGATCAACGCGGCCGGCGACTCCAAGGCCTCGGGCGAGTACTCCGACGGCCCCTGCTGATTCCTTTTCTTTGCCTCGTTTCGTCCCATCCCAAATGTGCGACCCGTGACCCCTGCGGGTCGCACCGCGGCGGCCGCCTCTCTCGAGAGGCGGCCGTTGTCGTTTCGAACGCGGGACTCAGCGCTTACGCTGCTTGTTCGGTCGCAGCCGCGGCACCATGGGGCGCGTGAGCGCAAAGGCCAGCAGCACGAGGTCGTCGTCGATGATCCGCGGGTAGGCGTGGATGTCGACGGGGTGTGTCAGCGAGACCCAGCTCCCGCGCCCGGGCAGCTTGCCGTCGAGCGCCTGGGCCAAGGCGGTGGGCGTGGCGGTGGTGACCCACAGCCAGGTGGCGGCGGCGGGCTGCACGACCTGGAGATAGAGCTTCTCGAGGACGTTGGGCGTCGAGGCTCGCCACGCGGCCAGCACGAGGAAGACGGCGATCGCGACGAGGTCGACCACCAGGGAGCCGGACACCAGCAGCACGAGGCTGACGGTGAGCACGGCGAGGATCGGCAGGGCCTGCTTCCATCGCACGGCGCGATGGGTGCGGATGGAGTGCATGACCGCGGTGGCGGCTTCGTCGAGGGTGGGCCGATAGTCGGCGGGCAGGCCCTCGCCCAGGACCTTGCCGTAGTGCGTGGCCCAGCGCTCGGCCATGGCGACGAACAGGGTGACGATGCCCGGGGCCACGCGGGCAGCCTGCTGCAGGGCGGCGAGGAAGCTGGGCGCATGGGTCGACGCGCGCTTGCCCAGGCGTAGACCGAGCTCGGCCTCGGACACGGCACGCAGGCTGGAGCCCATGGCGACGAAGCGCTCGAGCTCGGGCCACTCCCGCACGGCGTGACGCCAGCCGGGGAGCTCGTCGAGCAGGGTACGGCGGTGCAGCAGCGCGCCGTCGCGGTACTCGGTGTCGTGCTCGGCGATGAGGTCCCCGTAGCGATCGCTGAGCTTTTGGAACTGTCGCGGGGCGGTCCAGACCACGGCACAGCTGACCTCCAGCAACAGCGTGGCGAACAAGGGCTCGCCCGCGAGGCGATCGGTGTCGGTGGCCAGCAGCAAGTCGGCCGCTTCGGCTTCGCGATCCTCGTCGAGGGCTTCGTGCACCGCACACGCGAGGTCGACGACCTGCTCGCCCACGGAAGGCTCGGCGGGGGGGCGGTCTTCGTCGTAGAGAGGATGGTCCTGGCCACCGAAGTCGCCGCCGGGGGTCTCCATCTCGAACTCACCCGCGACGGCGTCTTGCGTTGCCACCGAGCCCGGGTTCATGTCGCGCCACGGGTCGGCATCGAGATCGGCGACGGGCGGCTCGCCGGGCGTTCGCTCGGGCGGCGGGCTCTGGACGGGCGTGCTCGGTTCGAGGGGGGCCGCGGCTTCGTCTGCAGGGGCCGGCTCGGCGTTCGCGTTCGCTGGTTCACTGGCCTCGGCGGGGGTCTGCTCGTCAGAGCTGGCCTCGCCTTCGGCGTCCGCCTCGGCTTCGGCGGTGTCGGCTACCGCCTGCCGGATCACGTCGCCGGCCTGACGCCACGCATCGAACCATGCCTCTCGCTCCCGCAGCCGATCGTAAGCCTCGCGGATGCGCCGGAACTCGGCCGGGTGCCGATCGGGCTTGTAGATCTTGATCCTCCGCAGATAGGCGCGGCGGATCTGCTCGGTCTTGGCCCCGGGCCGTACGTCGAGCAGGACGTACGGATCGTCCGACTCCGGCAGCGGATTGGGCGGCGGGCGGCTCATCCTTTGAACCGGTCGATCACGGCCAACAGCTCGCCGCGCGCGGTGGCGATGTTGGCCGGGTCTTGTTCTTCGAGGGCGAGACGGAAGATCCGCATGGCGGCACCCAGGCGCTCACGGGCGGGCCCTCGCAGCTCGGTGTAGAGGCTCTCGGCGCGGGCGAGGGCCGTGGTGTTGGGCAGGGCCTCGCGCGGGTGGAACTTGAGCTTCTCGAGCGCCTGACGGGCGGTGGTGACCTGCTCGGGGCTCATGCGACCGGGCGAGCGCTGGATGAGCAGAGTGGAGGTCTCGCTCGTCGACACGATGGTCATGTCGACCTCGAGGATGCCGTTGAGGTCGTAGGTGAACCGAACGTCGATGGCCTCGTCGCCCGCGGTGCCGGCGGGGATGCCCTGCAGGGAGTACTCGCCGAGCTTGGTGTTGTCGCGGCACAGCGAGTGCTCGCCCTGGAACACCTCGACGCGGATCTGGGTCTGGCCGTCGGCCGCGGTCACGAAGCGCTCGACTCGACTGGCGGGCAGCACGGTGCCGCGCTCGAGGATGGGCGAGAACACGTCGTCGAGGCGCCGACGCCCGTGGCTCTCGACGGTGGAGACGCCGAGCGAGAACGGGGCCACGTCGGTGGCGACCATGTCGTCGAGCTGCTCGTCGCCGGCCTTGAGCGCGACCTGAACCGCGGCCCCCTGCGCGACGGCTTCGTCGGGCGAGATGTTGCGCAGGGCCTCGCGACCGAAGAGGGACTTGGCGAGTTCACCGATGACCGGCATGCGGGTGGCCCCGCCGACGAGCACGACCTCGTCGATTTGGCCGGGCTCGAGATCGGCGTCGCGCAGCGCCCGGCGAATGGGCGGGTGCAGGCGCTGGAGCAGCGGCTGCCACAGCTCGCGGGCCTCGTCGAGACCGAGGCTGAGCATCAGCGGCGCGGTGGGGCGATGCGGACCCGGGCGCGGCACTTCGAGCTGCACGGTGTCCGTCTTGGACAGCGCGCACTTGGCCTTTTCGCACGACTCCCAAAAGCGGGCCCGGGCGTGCAGCACGGCGCGGGGATCGACGTCCCATTGCTCCTTGGCGCGCGCGGCCAGGCCTTCGAACAAGCACTCGACGAAGTCTTCGCCGCCCAGCTGGGCATCGCCGGCCGAGGCCTGGATCTCGATGACGCCCTCGATGATCTCGAGCACGCTGACGTCGAAGGTACCGCCGCCCAGATCGAGCACCGCGATTCGACACTCGCGGTCGCGGTGCTGGAGCCCGTAGGCCAGGGCGGCGGCGGTGGGCTCGTTGATGAGTCGCTCGACGTTGAGCCCCGCGATCTCGCACGCGTCGCGGGTGGCCCGGCGCTGCAGCTCGCCGAAGTACGCGGGCACGGTGACCACCGCCTCTTCGACCGGCAGGCCCAGGGCCGCCTCGGCATCGCGCTTGAGCTGGCGCAGGACCAGGGCGGACAGCTCCTCGGGCCGAAACGCCTGGTTGCCGTAGCGGAACACCCGGTCGGTGCCCATGTCGCGCTTGAAGTTGCGGAAGGTTCGGTCGGGATGGGTCAGGGCTCGGGCCCGCGCCGAGGCGCCGACCAGGATCGTCCCGTCGTCGTCGATGCTGATCGCACTCGGGGTCTGCCGCTCGCCGAGGCCGTTGGGCAAGATCTCCGCCTGGCCTTCGCGGAGAACACCGACCAGCGAGTTCGTGGTCCCCAAGTCGATTCCGATGCGCGCACCCGTCAAATCGTCCAAAGCGTAGCATCGCGCGCGGGTCGGCTCGAAGCACACGCGGACCCGCGTCGAACGGCCCGCTGGTTCAAAGGGCCTGAGTGCAGCCGGATGCCGCCTTGGTACGCCGATCGTTCGGGTTTTTCGTGGCCGCGAGTTGGCCGGGTCCGCATCGACCGACTATCGTCGGGCAACCGTGACGCGGGCCACGCTTCGTTACACGATCGACAACGGGATCAAGCCAGTCAACAAGACGGTGGGTCCGGGAGGGCGGCTTCGCGAGCGCAGCGGGGGCCTCGAGGACGACCACGAGGTCGAGGTCGCCGACGGACGCGCGGCGGCGGACTCGCTGGTCCTCGACCGCGAGGGGTTCGAGCTGGTCTCCCATCCGACGGCGGTGTCCGACTTCTGGGACGAGCCCGCCCGCCGTGCCGTCTACGACGCGGAGGTCGAGCGGCTCGTCGCCGATCGAACCGGAGCCTCGCGCGTCGTGGTCTTCGATCACACCGTGCGCTCCACCGACCCCTCCAAGCACGAGGCTCACCACGCGCGCGAGCCGGTGCAGTTGATCCACAACGACTACACGGAGTGGTCGGGACCGCAGCGCGTTCGCGATGTGCTGCCGGACGAAGCGGAGGCTCTGCTCTCACGTCGCTTCGCCATCGTGCAGGTGTGGCGACCGACGGGGCCGCCCATCGAGCAGTTTCCCCTGGCGCTGTGCGACGCGCGGTCGCTCGACGCCGCCGATCTCATCGCGGCCGAGCGACGCCATCCCAACCGCGTCGGCGAGATCTATCAAGTGTCGTACTCACCGCGTCATCGCTGGTACGGCTTCGCGGGCATGCGGCGCGACGAGGCGCTGGTGTTCAAGGTGTTCGACTCGCGTCGCGACGTCGCCCGGTTCACGGCGCACACCTCGTACGCCGACCCGAGCACTCCGGCGGAGCCTGCCCCGCGCGAGAGCATCGAGGTACGCACCCTGGCGTTCTTCGACTGATCACCGCCTTAGCTCACGTCTGCGGGGCGATCCCGCCCGCCGCTGGATCCGCGAGTTCAGCCTCCAATCACCCTGTAGCTGGCTCCTGAGCCCATTTTTGGCGCGGTCTTGCCAAGCCTCCGGGGCTGGTCTAGGGATCGCCCCCCAACAACCCCTCCTTGCTCCCGCCTGCGTGCGGGGGCCCACCAGTCCGAAAGGAGTGCCCATGGCCGAAGCAACTGCTAAGGGCGTCGTGCGCTCGGTATCCTCCAAGCAGGGAACCCAGCGCGAGTACGAGTCCGTCATCATCCTCCGTCCTTCCACCGGCAAGCCCGAGATCAGCCAGCTCATCGAGCGGATCCAGGGCATGTTCGGCGACTTCAGTGGTCGCCTGATCAAGATCGACAGCTGGGGCACGCGCATGCTCGCGTTCCCGGTCCGCCACGAGCGCAAGGGCATCTACCTGTACTGGCGCTTCCTGGGCGGCTCCGACATCGTCGCCGAGTTCGAGCGTCTGATGGGTCTGTCCGACAAGGTCATGCGCTGCTACACGATCAAGATCGACGAGGACGTCGATCCCGAGGCCCGGCCCAGCGAGGTCACCGAGGAGCTCCTCGATGCCGCCGCCGACCCCGGCCCCGACCCCGAAGAGGTCGCCCGCCTCGCCGCTGAGGAAGCGGCCCGCAAGGCCGCCGAGGAGGCTGCTGCCGCCGAGGCCGAGGCTGCCAAGGCCGCCGAGCAGGCCGCCGCTGCCGCCGAGCAGTCCGCCGACACCCCGACCCAAGCCGCACAGGAGACCGAAGGATGAGCGAAGAACGAGGAAGAGATCGCGGTGACCGTGGTGATCGCGGCGAGCGTGGCGAGGGCAGCAGCCGTCGCAAGCGCTTCGCGATGGTCGCGGACAAGAACTTGGTGCTGGACTACAAAAACCCCCAGCTGCTCAAGAACTTCTTGACCGACCGCGGCAAGATCGTCCCCGCTCGCATCTCCGGGCTCTCCGCCCGTCAGCAGCGGCAGCTCACCAAGGCCATCAAGCGCGCGCGCATGCTGGCCCTGCTTCCCTACACCTCGGCCTGAGGCCGACGAGGAGCCCGTCATGATCAGCGTCATTCTGAAGCAAGACGTCGACAACCTCGGTCGGGCCGGTGAGATCGTCCAGGTCAAGCCCGGTTATGGCCGTAACTTCCTCATTCCGCGCGGCATGGCTCTGCTGGCCACGCGCGGCAATGTGGCGCAGCACGAGCACCACCGCCGTGCCATCGAGGCCGAGCAGGCCCGCATCCACGAGAAGCAGCGCGAGATCGCTGCCGTGCTCGAGAAGACCAAGGTCTCGATCGCGCGCAAGGCCGGCAAGGACGGCAAGCTCTTTGGCTCGGTCGGTTCGCGCGACATCGTCGACGCGCTCGCGATGCAGAACCTCGAGCTCGATCGTCGCCTGGTCAAGCTCGACGATCCGATCCGCGAGACCGGTAGCTTCGACGTGGTCGTGCGCTTCAGCGCCGACATCCAGGTCGAGCTGAAGGTCAACGTCATCGGTATCTGAAATCGAGCCTCGCTCGATGACAGCCACGAAGGCCGGTCGCAAGACCGGCCTTCGTTCGTTTCGAAGCTGCGACTCGCTCCTACATCGGCATTGGGCCGCCCGCCTCGACGCGGGGCTGCTAAGCTCGACGCATGGCTTCAAAGAAGAAAATACAGCCGAGCCCGCCGCCCAGCGGTCCCGCGCTGTGCAAACCGGTCTTGGGCGCCCTGTTGATGTCGATGCCCGCGGCGGGCTGCGGCGACGACTCGGGCTCCGAGAGCACCAGCAGCAGCGCGAGTACCAGCACCACGGGCGACGGCACCACGGACATCGCGCCCATGCCCGGCCCCACCGACACCAACCTTCCGCCGATGGAGCCGCCCACGGGTGATACCGCGGCCGAGGTCGGGGAGACGACCGGAGACGACAGCACCTCGGATGGCTCACCGATGCCGCCGCCCACCGGGGATGACACGGGCACGACGGGCGAGGACACGGGCACGACGGGCGAGGACACGGGCACGAGCGAAGGCAGCGAGTCGGGTGACATCCCGCCGATGCCTCCCCCCATGCCGCCGCCTCCGATGCCCGCGCCGATGCCCGATCCCGGCGACTAGCCGCCCGCACCGTCACTCGAGCCACTCGTGAAGCGAAAGCTCGTTCGTTCGCGCAAGGGACGGTCGCGTACGCGGCCGTCCGCGTCGGCCGTGGCTCCGTCGTGGCAGCGCTGGGTCGCGGACAACCTGCTGCGCGGCGTGGACGGGCCCGATCTCGTCGACGGGCTCGTCGGCGGTGGTGTGCCCCCAGGGTTGGCGCGGCGCACCGTGGCCGAGATCGCGGCTTCGCCCGGGCTGGCAGCGGCGCGCGAGAGTCAGCGTCGGGCCAACCGCACGGCGCAGGTCGTTCGCCTCGACACCGAGCTCCGCGGCGGCGCCGTGCTGCGCAGGGAAGCGCCGGGCGCCGACGAGTTCTTTGCCAACGACTGGGCGCTGGGACGCCCGGCGATCTTCACCGACGTCATTCCTCGATGGCATCGACGCTGGACCCCCGAGTACCTGCGCGAGCGCTATGGCGACGTGGAGGTGCAGGCGTGTCTGGGTCGCGACCGTGATCCGCGACCGGACGCGAACTGGCAGCGACACGCCATCACGCTGACCTTCGGCGAGTACATCACCCGGGTGCTGGAGACCGAGTCGGGCAACGACCTGTACCTGATCGCCAACAACCACAACACCGCCCGCCCGGAGCTGCAGTCGTTGTGGGAGGACCTGGTGCTGCCCGAGGGGTGGTTCAACGAGCCGAAGCTCGCCAACGGTTCGGCGCTGTGGGTGGGGCCCGCTGGCACTCATACCCCGCTGCACCACGACACCTCGAACATCTTGTTCTGTCAGGTCTACGGGAG
This sequence comes from Myxococcota bacterium, assembly GCA_039028615.1. Taxonomy (GTDB): domain Bacteria; phylum Myxococcota_A; class Polyangia; order Nannocystales; family Nannocystaceae; genus Paraliomyxa. The sequence continues at coordinate 130,354 of JBCCHT010000018.1, forward strand.
AAAGCGGATCGTGCTCGCGCCTCCGGGCGCGCCCGCGCTGCTCGATGCGGCCGACGGGGTCTACAGCGGCATGACGGCGGAACAGGCGCTGGCGGCCGATCTCGGGGCGGTGGAGGTCGTCGTCGAGCCCGGCGAAGCGTTGTTCATCCCGGTGGGCTGGTGGCACGACGTGCTCGCGCTCGATGTCTCGGTGAGCCTGGCGATCAACGCCTTTGCGCGGCCGAACGTGTTTTCTTGGTACACACCCGGCGCGCTGCGTTGAGGTATATCGAAGGACGATGTCCTTCTTCGACGACGAGGCCAATGTCGACCAGTACCTGCAAATGGCCGAGGGCTACGATGGCGCCGCCCTGGTCGAGGTGCTGGGTCGCCACTTGCAGCCCGGGGCCTCCGTACTCGAGCTCGGGATGGGCCCGGGCAAGGACCTGGCGCTGCTGAGCGACGCGGGCTTCGAGCCGACGGGCTCTGATGCGTCGGAGGTCTTCGTGCGTCGCTACATGGATGGCGGTGGGGCTCACCCGGTGTTGTTGCTCGACGCGGTCACCCTCGACACCGACGAGCGCTTCCATGCGATCTACTCGAACAAGGTGCTGCAGCACCTGACCCGCGCCGACTTTCGAGCCTCGTTGTCGCGACAGGCCGAGCTGATCCCCACGGGCGGGGTCATGCTGCACTCGCTGTGGTACGGCACGGCCGACGAAGAGCACGGCGGGCTCCGCTTCACCCAGCACGACGAGGCGAGCATTCGAACGTCGTTGCCCGACTCGCTCGAGCTGGTCGCCCACGAGCGCTACACGGAGATGGACGCCGACGACTCGATCTGGGTCGTGCTTCAGAAGCGGCCGTGAAGGGCCAGCGTGCCGCCACCGCGGGTGGGGGCGGCCGCCAGCCGTAGTCGCATGGCCCGACGATGGCGTAGCAGCGGCACCGCGCCCACCGTCATGTAGGCCATGCCCATCGCCTGCATGAAGCCGAAGTTCACCAGGGCCACGGTGAAGCCTCCGCACTTGCAGACCCCGGCTGCAGCCATGGGCCCGAGGCCGGGGATCAGCATGAGCTTGGCCGCCCGCATCGCGGAGCGCTCGGAGAGCTGGAGCACGCCGTCCTCGATGCGTTTGTCGATCATCACCGCCGCGGTCAGGGTGCCGCCGAGGTAGGCCAGCCCGAACAGCACGCCGCCGCCGATGAGGAAGCCACGCTTTCTCTTGATCGCGCTGTTGGAGAGCTTCTTGCCGGGGAACCGATGGACGGGAGGCGGATCGAGCTGAGGTTGATGGCTCGGGGCGACGACGGTCGGGGTCGGCGTCGTGGCCTGGGCCGGCGGTGACGGAGTCGACACGAAGGCGCCCGCGGCCAGTGCCAGCGAGCCCAAGGCAGACAGCGCCATGGCTAGAACCTCAGCCCCACCGAGACCTGGGCACCGCGGCTCGAGGCCATGCCGGTCACGTTGAGCCGCTCGAGTCGCTTGGCGCGACCGAGCCGCGCGATGCCGAGGACGACGAGCCCCGCCCCGAGCCCCTGCGTCAGCCCAGCCACGCCCGCGGCCCAGGCCCGCGTGGCGGTGTCGGCTCGGGCGATGGCCAAGCCGGGGCCGATCCCGGGGATCAGCAGCGCTCGACCGAATCGGCGGCGGTCGTCGGCCCGTGCCGATTCGTCGACATCGAGGGTGTCGGGGTCATCGACCATGTCGCGGGCACGATCGATGGCCAGCGCGCCCGCCAACGACGTGAACAGGTACGACACACCGCTGACCATGGCGCCGCTGATGATCAGGCCGCGGCCGCTCTTGCGATCCTTGCGGACCTGATCGGCGCGCTCCCACTGCCGCAGCTGCTCGGGCGTGGGCGGAGGCGGAGGCGCGGGCTTGGGCGGCGGCGGGGTTGCAGCCGGCTCCGAGGTCACCTCGACGGTGACCTCGGTCGTGGTGGTGGACGTGGGCTCGGCGGCGACGGCCACGGTGCGCAGGTTGGCGACCGTGGCCGGGGTGGCCGACGCAGACAGGGGCAGCGCGAGCGTCATCAACGACGCCGCGCCCGTAAGGGCTAGTCGATTCATGGGGACCTGCACGCCGGGCGTGCTCGTGGGCGGTAGTGCCGGTCCCCGGTCGGACGATCATGGGTCCAACGAATCTCGGAGTTTCGCGTCGGGCCTGAATATTCGGCGTGAACGCGACGTCGTCGGCGATTTCAGCGAGGGTCGTGCACGACGATGGTGGCGCTGACCTTGGCCTTGCGGTCGCGTTCGGTGCGGGCCACGACGCGCGTGTCGGGCAGGCCGAAGCGGTCGATGGCATGCGAGACCACGCGGCGTCCCGCATCGGGCGAGCGCGGTACCCAGACCTCGATGGTCGAGCGGGAGAACACGCCCGCGAGGAAGCCGACCTCGCTCACCAGCGCCGACTCGGCCTCGGGCGACAGCCGTCGACCGCGAACCTCGTGGGTGAGCAGGACCTCGCCCATCGGCTCGTTCGTCGTCGAGGTGGACGAAGTGTTCGAGACCGGCTGCGGCCGAACGCCCGAGGACTGTCGCGCGAGGTCGGCGATGACCGCCGCGCTCAAGGGGATCCGCTCGGGCGGCGGGGTGGTCAGCAAGCCGACGTCGCGCCATAGATCCCAGGTGCGGTGAAACAGCACGTCGAGGTTGACGGCGCCGCGCCCCGACAGGCCGGCTGCCTGCGCGCTGGCGTGCAGATCGGTGAACTCCATCCAGCCCAGGGCATCGATGAGGTCGACCGCCTCCGGGGCCCCGGACGCTTCGGACAGTGCTCGGGCGGCGGCGGGGGGATCGAGCGCGAGGGTCTCGACACCGCCCAGCCACACGCGCGACCACTCGACCAGATCGGCCTGGCGTCGCTCGAGCACGCCCGCGGGGGCCACTGCGACCACGGGCACGAGGTGGGTGGCATCGGCGGTGGAGATCACCAGATCGCGGGCATCGATCTGCCGCGACCGACGACGCTCGACCGCCCGCAATGGGTACCGACGCGACTTGTTGCTGGGTTCGACCAGTCGCACGCGGGACGCGGGCAGCCCCGCCTGGTCGAGGACGAACAAGCCCAGCAGCGAGGGCGAGGAACCGGCCTCTCCCTGCAACCGAAGCTCGCCGCGTGGCAGGTGATCGAGCATGGCGGACGTACCCACGACCGCATCGCGACCGCGGGACCAGGCCACGACCTGGAACACCTGGGGAGACAGGGCTCGCAGTCGCTCGTACGAGGCCACGAAGGCGGGCAGCGGCATCAGGGCGATGTCGGCTCCTCGCTCGTCGCTCCCGCCTCGACCCAGCCGCACTTCGATCGCCTCGGGGGAGGTGACGGAGGCAAAGGTGACGGGCAGCCCCGCCTTGCCGAACGCGTGCTCGGTATTCGGCTTCAGCCCACCGTTGGCCAGCACGCCCGGGGCCAGGACCTCCCAGTCCAGCGCCACGACCTTGAGCGGCTCGCGGGGGGCCACGGGCTCGGCCGGGTCGGCGTTCGTCGTGCTCGCCGTCGCGACCACTTCGCCATCGGCCGTGGCCTCGACTGCAGGCGTCGTGCCTTCGGCGTTGGGCTCGGGCTCGGCCGTGGCTTCCGCTTCGGCTTCGACCTCGGAGGCACTGGCGGTGGCGACCTCGACCGGAGGCCAGGCGGGGCGAGGCCGGGTGACGGCCAGACCGGTCACCACTCCCAGCATGCTCACCAATCCCAGGAAGACTGCTACGCGTCGCATTACCACCTCGACCCGTCGAACCCGCGGGCTTCGGGATATTCGGATTTGATCATCGGTTTGAGGACGTCGATGGGAATGGCGAGGTTGAGGTTCTCGCCCCAGAGCTTGGCCACGGTGACGCCAATGACGTCGCCATGCTCGTCGAAGACCGGCCCGCCCGAGTTGCCCGGAGACACGGGAGCCGACATCTGGATGTAGCGCTTGCCTTCGTACAGGCGCCGCGAAGAGACCAGGCCGTCGGTCATGGTGTGCTCGAGGCCGATGGGGTTACCGATCACCACGACCGGCTTGCCGACGACGATGTCGGCGGAGACCCCCAGCACCACGGGCTTGGGCTGCACCTCGGACTTCATGCGCAGCAACGCGAGGTCCATCTCGGGGTTGGTCTCGAGCAGCTCGACGCCTTCGGCCTTGCTGCCGTCGAAGAGCTTGATCTCGATCGTCTCCGCCTCGGCGACGACGTGATTGTTGGTGGCGATCGTGCCGCGCTCGTCGATGACGAAGCCGGTACCGACCCCCGAACCATGGTCGGTCTCGACATTGATGGTGACCACCGAGGGGGCCCAGCTCTCGAACAACTCGGCCGGGTCGAGCACGGTTCGCTCGCTGTCGTCGGCCGGCGCGGGGGTGTACTCGGCTCCTTCGGCGACGACGGTGGGGGGTTTTTCGGTCTCGGGGTCTTCGGCCGGAGCTTCTGCGTCTTCGGCCGGCACCACTTCGGCGGCGGCGGCTTCGGCTGGGTCGAGGCCTGCGGTCCAGCGCGTGGCCCAGGCGACGTGGCGCCACCCGTGGTCCTCGAAACAAGTGGCCTGCGCCCCCAGCGGGGTCTGCAGGATGCTCGTGCCGAGGACGACGGACGCGGTCGCGCCCAGCATCCAGGTGGTGGCGAGCACGTCGGACAGCAGCCCGGGACGGGAGGACCCGTCGGTGGGCAGTAGCCGGTCGGCCAGCAATAGCGGCACGATGGCCGCCACGAATCCGGCGACACCCAGCTGAATCCACAAGTTGTGAGTCACGAGCCCGACCAGGCTCATCAGTGTCACTCCCGAGACCACCGCGCCCACGACGACGGCCAGGAGCTTGATCGGCCCCGTCAGCCACACCATCGTGGGTCGGTCCGGGGAGCGTTCGGGCGGGGTCGGTCGACCCGCGTCCTTGGCTTCCATCGGCACCTCCTGAATCGGGGCAACCGACGAGGCCGGAGGGTATTTCCCCACCGCGCAGGTCAATTCACCCTGACGGCCAATTGGCGCCCCGGGGTCGTTGGAGAGGGCTGTCCGGGCATTCGGTCATCTCGATACGCGTATCTTTTGCGGATCGAATCTCGCCGACCGATCGGTCCACCCCGGTGGAGCCGATCGCGCTCGGCGTTGGCTCTCATTGGCCCGCAGAGTCTGCCGATTGCGTGCTCTGGGGTCGGGTGCAACACTCCGCGAACAGCGATGGATCAGCCGTACGTCGACCCCAGCCTCGACCTGGAAGAAGAGATCGCCCGCCTCAAAAAAGAGCGCAATGCGGTGATCTTGGCGCACTACTACCAGGAGTCGGAGATCCAGGAACTCGCCGATTTCCTGGGCGACTCGCTGGCCCTGGCCCAGGCCGCTCGTGACACCGAGGCCGATGTCATCGTGTTCTGCGGCGTGCACTTCATGGCCGAGACGGCCAAGATCCTCAACCCCGGTCGTCGCGTGCTGCTGCCCGATCTCGACGCCGGCTGCTCGCTGGCCAGCGGTTGTCCCCCCGAGCGCTTCCGGGCGTGGCGGGCTCGTCACCCCGATGCGGTCGCGGTCAGCTACATCAACTGCTCGGCCGAGGTGAAGGCGGCCAGCGACATCATCTGCACTTCGTCCAACGCGGAGAAGGTGATCCAGTCCATCCCCGAGGGCACGCCGATCTTGTTCGCGCCCGATCAGAACCTCGGTCGCTACCTCGCCAAGCAGACGGGTCGCGAGATGGAGCTGTGGCAGGGCAGCTGCATCGTGCACGAGACCTTCAGCCACCGGAAGCTGGTGGGGCTGCAGGCTCGTCACCCCAAGGCCCAGATCATCGCGCACCCCGAGTGCGAGGAGCCCATCCTCGCGATGGCGGAGTTTGTCGGCTCGACAACGAAACTGTTGCGCTACGCGGTGGACAGCGACTGCAACGAATTCATCGTCGCCACCGAGCCCGGCATCATCACGCAGATGGAAAAGGCCGCGCCGCACAAGACGTATATCCCGGCGCCGCCCAACAACACCTGCGCCTGCAACGAGTGCCCGTTCATGCGGCTCAACACGCTCGAGAAGCTCTACGTGTGCTTGCGGGACATGACGCCCGAGCTCGAGATGCCGGTCGAGCTTCGCGACGCAGCACGTGCGCCGATCGATCGCATGCTCGCGTTGTCGTAGCGCGTACAGTCACGAACACGTAACGGTGCTCATCTCACGCGGCGGACTCCGCGTGTAACCTCGGCGGAGCATGCAACGTCCTCGACGTGGGCCGGCTTTCGTTCCAGTGGGCCCTTGGTGGGCTGCTTGACAAAGGGCAGACCCGTCGACAATGCTCCGCTCTACCCTGCCCAACCACTCGAGGGGTTGGAAGGGCGCGGCGGACTCACCCCCGGACGTTCTCCCTAGTCCCCGCCTAGACATCATGTCTGTCTCTCTCGACGTCGCCAAGGCTCATTGCTCCCCGGGCGATCTGTGGGTTCCTTCGGCCGATCTCGCGGAGCGTTATCCGCTGATTCGAGCCGCTACACGGGCTCTGACGGCACCTTTGGAGATCGAGGACTACGGTCTCCAGTCGATGCCCGACGCCAGTCCGCCCAAGTGGCACCTGGCCCATACGACCTGGTTTTTCGAGACCTTCGTGCTCGCGCGGCAGGTCCCGGACTATCAGCCCTTTCATCCGCGCTACGGGTATCTGTTCAACTCGTACTACGAGACGGTGGGTAGCTTTCACCCCCGTCCGCAACGCGGACTGCTGACACGGCCGACTGTTGCCGAGGTGCAACGGTACCGGGACCACGTCGACCACCACATGCAGGCGCTGCTCGATCGAGGGATCACCGATCCGTCGGTCGCCGCCATCGTGGAGGTCGGCCTCAACCACGAGCAGCAGCACCAAGAGCTGATCCTCACCGATCTCAAGCACGGCCTCTCGTGCAATCCGCTGCGGCCCGTGTATCGCGACGTGAAGTCGGCCGCCGCCGCGGTCGATCCTTCGCTGCCGCTTTCGTGGCTCGAGCACCCGGGCGGCCTGGTCGACGTGGGGCACGGCGGCAACGGCTTCGGCTTCGACAACGAGTTCCCCCGCCACCGCGTGTACCTGCGCCCGTTCTCCATCGCTTCGCGACTGGTGACCAACGGCGAGTACCTCGAGTTCATGGCCGACGGCGGCTACCGTCGCCCCGAGCTGTGGCTATCCGCGGGCTGGGACGTGGTGCGTCGGCAAGGCTGGCAGGCACCGCTGTACTGGGAGCGAGCCGCCGAGGGTGAGCCGTGGCACGTGTTCACGCTGGGCGGCATGCGACCGGTCGATCCCGCCGGACCGGCGTGCCACCTGAGCCTGTACGAGGCCGATGCCTTCGCGAGCTGGAAGGGCGCCCGCTTGCCCACCGAGGCCGAGTGGGAGATCGCATGCAGCCCGCGTCCCGTACGGGGCAACTTCGTCGAGAGCGAGGCCTTTCACCCCGTGCCGCTGCGAGGGGCCACCGGTCCCGGTCCGCATCAGGCCTTCGGTGACGTGTGGGAGTGGACGGCGAGCGCCTACGCGCCCTATCCCGGCTTCCGCCCGCTCGACGGTTCGCTCGCCGAGTACAACGGCAAATTCATGTGCAACCAGCTCGTGCTACGAGGCGGCTCCTGTGCCACCCCGGCTTCGCACGCGCGCGCCAGCTACCGGAACTTCTTCCCGCCCGAAACTCGCTGGCAATTCTCGGGCCTTCGTCTGGCAAAAGACTCATGAACTCCGCAGCCGCCAAACTCGAGCCCCTCGACCTCGATCTCGTCGACAACGAGCCCGCCATCGAGCAGTTTCGGCACGACGTGCTGGATGCCCTGAGCCGCTCCTCGCAAAAGGAGCTGCCCACCCAGTACCTCTACGACGAGCGCGGATCGGCCCTGTTCGACCAGATCTGCGAGCTCCCCGAGTACTACCCCACGCGCACCGAGATGGCGATCATGGAGCGCGACGCCGCGGCCATGGCCAAGGCCATCGGCCCCGGGGCGCTGGTCATCGAGTACGGCAGCGGGAGCAGCATCAAGACCCGTCGCCTGCTCGAGCAGCTGCCCGACCCGGCCGGCTGCGTGCTGGTCGACATCTCGCGCGAGCACCTGCTGCGCTCGGCCGAGAACCTCGCCGCGCTCTTTCCCCATGTCGAGGTGCTGCCGGTCTGTGCCGACTTCACCCAGCCCTTCGACATCCCCACGCCGCGCGCCACGGTGCAGCGCCGCGTCGTCTACTTCCCCGGCTCGACCATCGGCAACTTCCTGCCCAGCCACGCCTCGCGCCTGCTCGCGCAGATGGCCGACCAGGTCGGTCCCGACGGCGGCCTGCTGATCGGCACCGATCTCCGCAAGGACCCGGCCGTGCTCGAGGCCGCCTACAACGACGCGCAGGGGGTTACCGCCGCGTTCAACCTGAACCTGCTGCGGCGCATCAATCGTGAGCTCGGGGCCGACTTCGACCTCGACGGCTTCGAGCACAAGGCCGTGTACGACGAAGAGCTCGGGCGCATCGAGATGCTGCTCATCAGCCGTCGCGTGCAGGTGGTGACCGTCGCCGGTCGGCGCTTCTCCTTCGATCGCGGCGAGACGATCCGAACCGAGTACTCGCACAAGTACGCGGTCGAGGGCTTCGCTCGCATGGCGAGCAAGGTCGGCTTCGTGCAGCCGCAGGTCTGGACCGACCCGAACGACTTGTTCGCGGTGCACCTGCTGCGCCGCGGCTGATCACCGCGGCGCCCTCGGGGCGTTTAGCCGGCCGCGTTGGCTCGCAGCGCGGACGCGATCTCGATGAGCTCATCGGGATCGTGGCGCTTGCGGTAGCCGTCGAGGAACACCTTGGCTCGGATCACCCCGTCGGCGTCGAGCACCAGCGTGCCCGGGTGCGGGATCTCGTTCTCTCCGTCTTCCAGACCGTAGGCGCGGATGGTGGCGCTACCCTCGTCGGAGAGCAGGGGAAAGCCGATGTCCTTCATCTCGGAGAAGTCGGCCAGGGTCTCGACCGGGTCGTAGCTCACCGCGACGAGGGTGATGCCGGCGGCCTCGAGGCGGGGCAGGGCGTCGTGCAGCTTGACCAGCTGCCGTTTGCAGAAGGGTCACCAGTCGGCCGAGCGATAGAACACGATGGCGACGAGGCGGTCCTTGCCCAGCCACTCGTCGAGGCTGCGGGTCTTGCCGCTCTGGTCGGCCAAGGAAAACGCGGGAGCACGCTCGCCCACCGCGACGCCGGGGCCCTCGGTGGGGACGGGGGCGGCGGGAGTGCCGGCCGCCGCTTCGTCGTCCTGGCTTTGAACGCCGTTCGGAGAGGCAGACGCGGGAGAGCCCGCGGCGGAGGGCGGTGACGAGCAGGCGCCCAGGGCGAGGGCGAGGAGAGTCGGCGGGAGAAGTAGGCGCATCGGCAAAACGTCGCTCACCCAGCCATACGCCGGTTTCGCGCCACGGTTTCATCCCCGCGGCCAATGAGGCGGTCTCGCGCATTCGCGAGGAGTGAGCACGCTCTCGGATTGTTTGCTCGCGCCGCGTCCGATCGGCGGCGCTCACCGTCGAGGGACCTTCGTGCCCCGCCCGATGAAGACCGACATGACCGCGACGACCGCCGTCGCTCTGCTCACTGTGGCCGCTGTGCTCGCGTGTGCGAGCGGCCAGGGGCGAGACCGGGGGGTGGCGGCGAATCGCGGTCAGGAGGCGGCTGAGGAGCCCACATGCCCCGATGACGAGGCGGTCGTCGAGCACGACCGAGCGCCTGTGATCGCATCAGCCTCCGCATCGGACGAGGCCGAGCCCTGCGCGGCGGTCGAGTGGTGGTTCCAAGCGCCGTGGCCCACGCCCGCCGCCGACTCCGTCAACTGCCTCGTCACCACGCTCCCGGAGGACACCCGAGGCTTCGTGTGGAGCAACAACTGGTACGTGCAGCCCGACTCCGACCATCACTGCCCCGTCGGCAACTTCGATGGTGCGAACTGCTACGTGGGCTCGGCCCCCGCGGGAACGGCTGCGTTCGTGTGGGAGGGCAAGGCCTACTTCACGCCGCAGCGGCGCCCGGAGGCGCGCGGCTGACCGCTTGATTTTCCGAGGGAGCTCGCGTCTGGGGAGCCGCGAGCTCGATGCCCTCGCCGCGGGCTTCCCCCTGGGCACGCCTCGTTTGGGTGGCGGCTCGGTCGGGAGAAGTCCGTGGCGAGGGCCCTACGGGCCCGTGCGAGGGAGAGAAGACTGAAGGCTCAGACGGTGGGCCAGACCCGGCGGATCTCTTCGCAAGCGGCTCCGATGTCTCGCCATCGGCGGCGGTATCCATGCGGAGCGGTGAGCACTCGGCCCGCGAACACGTCGACCACGATGCAGGCGTCTTCGCTGACCTTGCCGCGGTCGCTCATCTGCTGCATCGCATACATGCGCAGCAGGGTCGCGACATATTGCGCGGAGGCTTCGGTGTGCGGATGACTCTTGGGGAAGTGCAGCTTGATCGCGCCCACCACCGGGCGGCCGCGCGAGTCGTCGCCCTCGAGCACGATGTCGGGATAGACGCTCACGTCGACGCCTTCGACCTCGAGCTTCACGTGCTGCGGCAGCGTGATGGCATTGAGCCCGCGAAGATCGATGAGCGGCTCGAGATCGAGGAAGCGCAGCACCGCCTCGGCACAGCCGTGGGCGCGATGCATCGCATAGCTCGACTCATAGGGGCCTTCGACGATCTGTTCGGCGCGCGCCAGCAGTGCACCGCGATCGATGCGGCCGACGATGAAGTCGACGATGGCGGCACGCGCATGCTCGTAATAGGCCCCGATATATGAACAAGGGTACTTTTGCCGCTCGATGATGCACTGACGCCTCAATGGGGGCGACACGAGATACTCACCGAGTTTGTTGGCAGATATGCGTGGATTCAATCGAACGATCTGCTCGGACATGGATCCTCCATGGCCCGCTAAAACTGCGAACTATCGCGAACTACGTTGATCTAAACGTACGCTGAGCACCTGTTCAGGTCAAGAAAATGATCACGATTCAATGGGAACATTCTTCACATGCTCGATCCTGACAGTGACTGTCAGGATCCGAAATCGCGCTGGGTTCGAATGTGCTTCGGCCCGGCTTCGCCCCCAGTGAGTGGGAGGCGGGCCGGGCCGAAGTGTGGCGACTTTGTTCGTCGCGCGAAAACCAGACTCGCTACGCGAGCAGCTGCGGCAGCGGATCCTTGGGCAGCGAGGGGTCGCCGAAGTCGTCGAGGTCGCCCCCGGACGCGTTGCGCAGGCCCGCCGCGGTACCGATCATGTTGAGCAGCTGGCAGTGCGTGCCGACGCCGTCGGCCCGCACGTACTGCCCGGTGCGGAAGTACTCGTTGGCCGAGCCGCCCAGGATGTAGGGCAGGTTGAGCGACGAGTGGCTGGGACCCTGCGACTGGTCGTTGTGCCACACGGCCACGCCCGCATCGAGCAGCCGACCCTGCGGCAAGGGGTAGTTGGCCAGGCGCTCCATGAGGTAGCGGAAGGTCTGGGCGAACTGCCGGTCGACCATCGAATGCAGCAGGTCGGAGTCGGGAATGATCGCTCCGTCGGCACCGTGCGACTCTCGGCGGTGCGAGATGTAGTGGTAGTTCTCCATCGCCTCGCCCGTGTCGAGGTTGCGATAGCGCGTGGTGCCGTCGTTGCCGTTGCCGATCTGGATCGACACCGAGCGGGTATAGCCACAGGCCACGGAGAGCACCGCGACGTCGATGTGGGCTCGCACGGCGGCGAGCACTTGGTCGCCGTCGGTGCTCTCGTAGCCCGCCGCGGCTCCGTCGAGCGCAGCCTCTTCGTCGGCGGTGAGCATGCATGACAGCGTGCCCTCGAGGTCGCGAATGGCCGAGCGGTGGAGCTCGAGCCGGTCGAGGTCGTTGGCCGACAGCCGGGGGTTGGCCATGAGCGCGGCCATCTGCTCGCGGACGAGGTCGTTGACGCTCTGGCGACGCTCGACCAGCATGTCGCTCAGGCTCTCGCCGTCGATGCCCGTGACCAGCGCGTAGGCGTTGACCGGGTTGTGCAGCGGAGCACGGCGGTCGCCCGCGGCCCGGTAGGACTGGCACGCGCCGCCCATCCAGCCCGCGTTGAGGCCGGCGTACAGGAACAGCGACTCGCGCCCGTCGGGGTTGAGCTCGCGACCGATGCGGTTGTCGATGGACTCGCCGGCCGCGTCGGCCTCACCACCCGAGCCGATGACGGTGGGACCCATCGCGGTCAGGCCTTGCAGCACGCCGCGAGCATGGCCGTCACCGTAGTCGAAGGGCGCCGCGTCGACCCCGACGGCGAGGACGTCGTTGAGGTAGCCGTCGAGTTCTTCGAGGGTTCGACCGGCGACGCTCTGCGGGCTGAGCAAGCCCTCGGAGCTGGGCCAGAAGCGCTCCGGCTCGTCACCGACGTCGGTGCTCTGCGCGGACGCGACCCCGTTGGCCTGCCGCATGAAAATGGCAAAGGGCTGCACCAGGGCCTCGCCCGCAGTCGCTTCCTTGGCCGATCGCAGCCCCTCCAGGAAGGGGAGCGAAAGAGAGAGGCCTCCAAGGCCCTTGAGGACCGTTCGACGATGCATCTTCATTACTGCATCTCCTCTGTGGAGCGGGTGAGGAAGGGGCGGGAGGTGGCGAACTCGACCAGCAGTTCCTTGACGCTGGCGTCTTCGACCGACGCGGTGGCCAAGCGATCGACCAGCGCCTCGTCGAGGTCATCGTAGGGTCGGCCCATCGTGTATTCCGTCCAGTGTTCGAGATAGCACTGGTGGACTTGCTCGTCGGTGGCCATGGCTTCGGCCAGGTCGACGGCGTTGCTGACCTCGACGGCGCCGCTGGCCAGCGCCACCGTGGCGCTGGCGTCGACGGTCTGCCCGTTGTCCTCGGTGCGGAAGGCTCCGGTCGAGTCGTAGTTCTCGTAGGGGAAGCCGAAGGGGTTGATGAGCGGCTTGTGACAGCCCAGGCACTCGGTGCCGGGCGCCTCGGTGTGGGCGATGACCGTCTCGCGGTTGGTCGCATCGGGGTCACCCTCGGGCACGGGGGGGACCGTGTCGGGGGGCGCGGCGATGGAGTGACACGCGATGTGCCGCGCGAGGTAGGCCCCGCGGTGAATCGGGTCGGGGTGGACCGAGGTCGCGTTGGCGACGAGGAACCCGATCTGGGTGAACAGGCCGCGGCGCTCGTTGGGATCGAGGTCGACGCGGGTGAACTCATCGCCGAAGTCTCCGCTCAACCCGTAGATCGCAGCGAGGTCCGCGTTGACGTAGGTCTCGGTGGAGGTCAGCAGGTCACCCCACGAGCCGTCGTTGTCGAAGACGGTGTGGGCGAGGAACAGGTCGTGCTCTTGCACCGCGAGGTCGCCGAGGTTCTCGGGCGCATCGGGGTAGAAGGCGGGCGACGGCGCGGTCTGCTGGAACTTCTCGACCTCGAGCAGGGTGTGGTGGAACTTCTGCACCACCATATGGGCCCGGGGGTTCTCGAGCAGGCGACGGGCTTGCTCTTGCACGCGGTCGGGATCTTCGAGCTCGCCCGCCTCGGCCAGATCGAGCAGTTCGTCGTCGGGCATGGTGTCGAGCAGGAAGTAGGAGATCCGCGACGCGACCTCCCAGGAGTTCAGCGGGATGACGCCGTCGACGATCTCCTCGCTGGTCTCGGACCGGTACAGGAAGTTGGGCGACTGGAGGATGGCCTCGAGTACGAGTCGGACGCCCGCGGCGAAGCCCGTGGTCTCTTCGTAGAGCTCGGGGCCGCGGTTGAACAGCTCGACGTACTGGGTCGCTTCGGCGTCGGTCAGGGGGCGACGGAAGGCGCGGCGACCAAAGTTGCGGATGAACTCCGCCGCGCGGGTCGTCTCGTCGCCCGTATCCGGAGCGATGAACTCGAGGATGCTGGGGTCGGAGGCCGCGATCTCGGCCATATCGACCGCCGCGCGCTGATACCCGGACCACAACGCCTCGTCGACCTCGAGCGAAGTCGCGTTGTTGTCGAACAGGAACCCGCCCTCACGGGCATCCGCCCGGAAGTCGGCCGACAAACCCGAGGGCTCGTCGAGGTCGAATAGATCTTGGACCGTGTTCTCCCACTGCACGTGGGTCAGCCGGAAGAACCGCGTGGTGGGAACCGGAAGCTCCTCCTCGGGGCCGAGCCCATCGGGGCCCTCGCCGTCGTCGTCACCACCATCGTCGGCGCCACCCTCACCGCCCGAAGCGACGCCGCCGTTCAACTCTTGGATCCCCGTATAGCAGCCGGTACTCACCCCTAGGGCCAGTACTAGCGCTGGGCCGATCGCGTACTTGTCACGCTTTGCCATTGTCACCCGTGCCCAATAGTTCCGACGAACAGCCCTTTTGTCCCGGGCAATTCCTAAGTGATTCCATGATTCAACCCGATTTCTTGGGGCTATGACTTACGTTCCGAACGAGGCCCGAATTGGGCTGTAGTGCCAGTGGGATCGGCCACCAACCGATCCCGTAGATCGCCCTGAAACACCCGTTCCGCGGGCGTTTTTTCGGGGGTTTGCAGACGACGGGAGCAAAGATTTTGGGGGGCCGCGACCCCCCTACTTCGGCCCATCGGATGGGGTGGCAATCTGCCACTGATGATCAGAGGTGGGGAGCCTCGCCCCAGTCGATCTTCACACTGTCGATTTCGCAGTCCGAAACGCCCTGCGGGGACCGGGGTCGGTCGCCGAAACGGCTCCCGACGGCAGTCGAACTCGGACTCGTCCCGCCGCGTGGGGACGGCGGGGGTGCCCCGTGGATGCGCCCGCGTGATCGTAGCCAGGGTGTTAGCACGCGATCCCTCGCGCGCTCGCATTACGGTGTTCGCCGCGCCGTGATCCATCGCGTTGCCGCAGGGGTTGCAAAGGAGCCGACGCCCAACCATGCGATGATCGACGCCTTATGTTGACTTACTTTGGTTCGATCGTCCCCGTGGTCCAACGCCTCCGTCCTGGGGCCATGGCGGGGTTGGTGGTGGTCTTGGGGAGTGCATGTCCGACGGAGGACGGCACCGCGGACGCGACGGGCAACGGGTCGGACGGGGGTGGGGGCTCGACCGTCGCCAGCGAACCGAGCGGCTCGAACACCTCGAGCGACTCGAATACCTCGGGGGTCTCCGATCCTACGGGGGACACGGGCCCGGGCGCGACCAGCCAGGGCGACAGCCTCGACGACGGCACGGTGACCGGCGACGACTTCACGGGCGCGCTGCCGTGCATGGGCGACTCGGTGGCTCCGCAGGCATCGACCCAGACGGTGACCCTGACCGTGGTCAACGACACGGCGCAGCCCGTCTTCGTCGCGGGGAAACCATCGGGGTGCACCCCCTTCGACGTGCTGCGCGACGGCCTCTCGCTGAGCTTCGAGCACAGCTATTTCTGCGGCTGCGAGTGCCCCAACCCCGGCATGGCGGGGCTGCAGGCGGTGGAGCTGCTGCCCGAAGGATCGTTTCAGATCACCTGGGATGCGCGGGCGATGGTCACCTTCAATCGGCGCGAGGAGTGCTTCGAGGACGGCTCGTGCTTCGAAGACGAGGACGGCGCGCTGCAGCCGGTAGAGCCGGGCTCGGTCACCGTGCGTGTGCCCCTGTTCGGAGAGGCCGGCTCCACGTCGCAGGGCGAAGCCCGGCTGCCCTTCCAGGAAGCCTGCTGGTCGCAGATGTCCTTCGACGTCGTCTTCGATCTCGGCAAAGACGACGTCGACCTGATGGTCCCGCTCAGCGGCGTGACCATCAACGAGCGGTGAGGCGCCGCTACTCGACGGTGACCGACTTGGCCAGGTTTCGCGGCTGGTCGACGTCGGTCCCCTTGAGCACGGCCACGTGATAGGCGAGCAGCTGCAAGGGGATGGTGGCGAGGATCGGCTGGAACACCTCGTCGACGTCGGGGAGCAGGATGACGTCGTTGGCGATGTCGGCGATGTGGCTGTCGCCCACCGTGGCCAGCGCGATGATCTTGCCGCCGCGGGCCCGCACCTCTTCGAGGTTGGACACGACCTTCTCGTAGCCGGGGCCGCTGAGGGCCACGCCGACCACGGGGAGCTCTTCGTCGACCAGCGCGATGGGGCCGTGCTTCATCTCGCCGCTGGCGTAGCCCTCGGCGTGCACGTACGAGATTTCCTTGAGCTTCAGCGCGCCCTCGAGAGCCACGGGGAAGCCGAGGCCGCGACCGAGGTAGAGGAAGTCCCGGGCGTTCATGTAGCGGCGCGCGACGACCTGCATGGCCGACAGCTGCCCCAGCACGTTGGCGGCGTGCTCGGGCACGGCCGAGAGCCCCTCGAGCAGCTCGCGGATGCGCGCCTCGGGCAGGTGACCGCTGCGCTTGCCGAGGTGAATGGCCAGCAGCGTCAGCATGGTGAGCTGGCTGGTGAACGCCTTGGTCGAGGCCACGCTGATCTCGGGCCCCGCGTGGGTGTAGACCACATGGTGCGCCGCGCGGGCGATGGACGAGCCCACCACGTTGCAGATGGTGAGGGTGCGAGCGCCGAGGCGTCGGGCCTCTTGTAGCGCGGCCAGGGTGTCGGCCGTCTCGCCCGACTGGGAGATCGCCACGACGAGGTCGTTGTCGCCGATGATCGGCTCTCGGTAGCGGAACTCGGAGGCCAGATCGACCTCGACCGGGATCCGAGCGAGGCGCTCGATCATGTACTTGCCGGCCAAGCCCGCGTGCCACGAGGTGCCGCAGGCGACGATGGTCACCTTGTTGAGGTTGCCGACGTCGAGGTCGAGCCCGTCGAGGTTCACGTCGGCTTCGCCCATCTGGATGCGGCCGGCCAGCGTGTCGCTGATGACCTGGGGCTGCTCGTGGACCTCCTTGAGCATGAAGTGGCGATAGCCCTGGCGCTCGGCCGCGACCGGGCTCCAGTCGATCCATCGCTCGGGGCGCTCCACCGGCTTGCCCTCGGCGTCGTGCACGGTGATGCCCGTGCGGGTGACCAGGGCGGTGTCGCCATCGTCGAGGTCGACCACGCGGCGGGTGTGGCTGAGCATGGCCGCGACGTCGGAGCCCACGAAGTTCTCGCCGCCGTCCTCGTCTTCGCCCAGGCCGATCAGCAACGGGGCGTTGTTGCGGGCGGCCACGATCTCGCCCTGGTGGTCGTCGTGCAGCACGCAGATGGCCCAGGTGCCACGCACGCCTTCGAGGGCTCGGGCCACCGCGGCTCGCAGATCACCGCCGTGCTTTTGGACCTGCTGCTCGACGAGGTGGGCGAAGATCTCGCTGTCGGTGTCGCTGCCGAAGGTCCGGCCCGACTCGCTGAGCCGCGCCCGCAGCTCCATGTGGTTTTCGATGATGCCGTTGTGCACCACGGAGACCTTGCCCTGGCGGTGCGGGTGGGCATTTTGCTCGGACGGCGGACCATGGGTGGCCCAGCGGGTGTGGCCGATGCCCGTCGTGCCGCCGACCGGCTCACGCTCGAGCAACGAGGCCAGGTGCTTGAGCTTGCCCTCGGCCCGCGCGATCCGGGTGGAGCTGCCGTCTTGCACGGCGACGCCCGCCGAGTCGTAGCCCCGATATTCGAGACGCCGCAGGCCCTCCAGCAAAAGGGGAGCCGCTTGTTGGTGACCGGTATAGCCGACGATTCCGCACATGAGCTTGGCTGCGCGCCAGCATAGGCCGAAACGCAGCGCGGGCCCAGCCTCCCGAGGAGGTCGGGCCGGTCCGAGACCGGTCGCCGCACCTCGGGAATCCGAGCCCGCGTTCGCGCGTAGGGGGCAGGTTTGTCTACCGCACCGTGATATCGATCTCGTCGATGATCTGAGGCTCGATGATGCGGTGATCGGCCCCGTGGAGCCGAGCCATGATCACGTGCGGCCCAGGATCGGCCTCCACCACGACTTCGCCCGTGGAGGTGGTGATCGTGCCGATCGGGTTGCTCATGAAGTCGTCGAGGTACACGTGCACGTGACCTTCGCGCGGGCCGTGGTACGCGTCCCCGTCGGCGAGCGGGTCGTTCCCTGCCACCAGCGGGGGGTCGAAGTCGAGCTCGAGGTTGTCGTGATCATGATCGTGGTCGTGATCGTGATCGTCGTGGTCACCGCCCGCTTCGCCCGTGAGCGTGAAGTGCTCGATGGTGAACGTGAGCGTGACGGTGTCGCCCGAGTCGAGCTCGGTCACGTCCGCTTCCGCCATGAGGGTGGGTGCCGGCTCTTCCTCTTCGGGGGTGTCGCACCCGAAGGCACTGGTCGCGAGAACGACGGCGAACAACGAACTGACAATACGCATGGCGGTCCCTATCCTTCCGCTCCCGGCATAGCTCAAGCGTGAGTCACGCACAAGGCGACGTGCGGTCGCACCCGTTTCACGAGGGTTTGCGATGCCCAACTCAGGACTGTTCATTCAATTGTGTTGGGATGCACACGGGCCGTAGCCTGGGAACGTGGCTTCGCTTCGGTTCGCGTTTTTTGGTTTCGCACTCGTACCGCTGTTCATCGCGTCGTGCTTCAACCCTCCCGTTGGCGGCGGCGGCACCGAGACCGATGACGCAACGACCGGTGGGTGTACGCCGAACGTCGTGCGCGAGTGCACCTGCCCCGACGGCGCGATGGGGCTCGAGACCTGCGTCGGCGGCATCGACTTCAGCGACTGCCAGTGCGACGCGCTCGCCACCACCACCACCGATGCGACCGCCGACGAGACCGCGGCCCCCGAGTGTCTCAACGACGAGGACTGCGCCGATCAGGCATCCGAGTGCGTGGGCGCGACCTGTGACGGGGGTGTGTGCGTCGTGGAAAACCTGGCCGCAGGGACCGCCTGTGGTGACTCGGCCGATGGCGAGTGCGACGGCGCCGACACCTGCGATGGACGCGGCGCATGCAGCACCAACGTCGCCGCCGATGGCGTCGAGTGCAGCACCTGCGAAGGCGACGTGTGCAGCTGCGTCGAAGGGGCGTGCGGGGAGTGCCCCGGGTTCGCAGCGACCAACGAGTTCCTGACCCCGCGCTCGATCGCGGGCTGGGAGCTCGAGGGCGGCTGGGGGTTGTTCACCGCCGCGCCCGCCACCTTCGCGAGCGCGGCCGTTACCTTTACCGGTCAGGTCTTCGGCACCGACGGCAACCGGGTCTCGCCCTATCCCGGGGCGCAGCTCGAGGCCTCGCTCGCCCGCACGCGGCCGACCGTGCTGCCGGCCGAGCTCGAGTTCCAGTCATGGCACGTCGACGAAGGCGGGATCATCGGGCCACAGCCCGCGGCCTTCGATAGCAAGCGGGTCAGCGTCTCCACCGACGGCGGCGAGACCTGGACGGTCCTGGCCGACTGCAGCGACGGCAGCGAGGTGCCGCCCGCGTTCTGTGGTCCGCGTCTCGACGAACGATCGGCCACCGACTGGGACGCGATCGCGTTGCCCGTGCCGCCCGAGCTCGTGGGCGAGATGGGCATCGTGGAGTTCGCCTACGACACCCTCGACGAATGCTGCGACGTCGAGCGGGGCTGGTACATCGACTCGCTCAACTTCGCGACCGAGTGCGACTGCATCTCCGACGCGGCCTGTGCTGCCTACGACAGCGATTGTGGGATCGCCGAGTGCTTCAACACCGGGGCGTGTGCCTTCATGTCCGAGCCGCAGGGCACCAAGTGCGGCGACGCGACCAGCAGCTGGTGCGACGGCGCGGATACCTGCAACTCGACCGGCCAGTGCCTGACCAACGTGCGGCCGTCCGTCACCTCGACCTGTGAGGACTGCGCGTCGGGTTCGTGCACGGTCTGCGAGGCGGGGACCTGTGGCGACTGCAGTGCCACCGTCAACGAGTTCGACGGGCCCTCGGCCATCGACGGCTGGACCATCACCTCGTTGCAAGACGGTGAGCCCGCGGGGTGGGGCGTGTACCCGGTCGTACCGCGTGCCCAGAACTTCGACCCGATGATGATCGACGGCGGCGTGCTGCAAGGGGCGCCCGCGCTCGGCAACGACGGCAACCGCGTGCGCGACTACCCGGGCGCGCACGTCGAAGAGTCGACCATCGTCTCGCCGGTCGACGTCGTCCCGGAGACCCTGACCTTCGACTCGTGGCACGTCGACGAAGGTGGATCCGGCGGGCAGTTCGACACCAAGATCATCGAGATCTCGACGGACGGGGGTGCCGACTGGGAGACGCTGGTCAACTGCACGGCAGAGGCCGACGGCACGCCGTTCTTGTTCTGCCTCCCCGAACCGGTGGGGCGGGCGATGGACGACTGGGATCCGATCTCGATCGACCTCGGTCCCTGGGCAGGGCAGATGGGGCAGCTGCGCCTGACCTATTCTACGGGGGATTCTTGTTGCGGCTTCGAGCGAGGTTGGTTCATCGACAACCTCAACTTCGCCGTGCCGTGCGACTGACGGCGTCGCGACGGGAGGTGATGCGGCCGGGCCGACGACGACTCGTTTGGGGGCGAGACGTCTGGGGGCGGGTCAGTCCGAGTCGACGACGACCCGGCCGTTGGGGGCAAGACGTGGGAAAAAACGAGGAGGCGCCGGGTCGGGTCGACGGCGACCCGGCGAGAGGGTGGGAGGCTAGACGGCGGGCTGCGCTGCGGCGGGGTAGGCCGCGTTGGGCTGAGCGGCACCCGACACGATGGACTGCATGGCGGCACCGACCTCTTGCTGCGAGGCCTTTTGTCCCTTGTGCACGGTCAGCAGGAAGATCAGCATCGGGATGAGGATGCCGAGCAAGACCAGCGAGAGCACGAAGACCATCTGCAGGCCCATGCTGGGGAAGGCGCCCTGGATGATGAGCTTGTTCTTGCGGAAGAACACGGTGGCTCCGACCGCGGACGACTTCTCTGCCACCAGGATGCTCTTGCCACGCATGCTGAACTTGTAGCCGGGCAGCATCGCGGTGAGCGTGGGGATGACGGACTGGGGATCGATGGGCTGGGAGATTGCGACCTTCATTGTTTCTTCGTCCTCGGGGGGCAAGACGAAGCGAAGCGGCCCAGGTTGCACGCTGGCTGCGACAACCAGGGGAAACCGTCGTCAGGGGATCGGCGATCGCGGGCTACGGGCGCACCGCGGACATGAAAATGGCCGTACATGCCCGAATTCGGGCACGTACGGCCATCAGGGGTCGTGTCGGGAGCGGGCCTACAGTGCGGCCGCGATCTCGCCGACGATGGCATCGGCCGCGGCGGCGGGGTCGTCCGCCGTGCGGATGGGTCGGCCCACCACCAGGTGCGTCGCCCCGTCGGCGATGGCTCGGGCGGGGGTCATCACTCGCTTCTGATCGCCGACGTCGGCCCCCGCGGGACGAATGCCCGGCACCACGCGGAACAGGTTCGGGGCCACCTCGACCACGCCCTCGAGCTCTTGCCCGCTGCACACGATGCCCGCACACCCGGCTTCGCGGGCACACGCCGCGCGCTTGACCACCAGCTCGGCCGGCGTGCGAGTGTGCCCCGCTTCCTCGCAGGCCTTCAGGTCTTGGCTGGTCAGCACGGTGACGGCCAGGATGCCCATCGAGTCGCCCGCCTCTTCCACGCAGGCGCGCAGGTGATCGACGCCGCTGCCCGCATGCACGGTGATGAAGCGAACCCCGAGGTTCTTCGCGCTGTTGATCGCCCCGCGCATCGTGTTGGGGATGTCGTGCAGCTTGAGGTCGAGGAAGATCTCGAGCTCGGGGTGGGCCTTTCGGATCTGGCGGACCACGTTGGGTCCCTCGGCGACGAACAGCTGGAGGCCGATCTTCAGCATGCCGACGTGGCCGGCCAGACGTCCCGCCAAGGCGAGCGCTTCGGCTTCGGTCGAGACATCGAGCGCGGCGATCAATCGTTCCCGGGCGTTCGGCGAGGAGCTCATGCCCGGGCTTTTAGCAGGAGTTGGTGCGGTTGCGTGGGATCGACCCGCGGGGCATGCTCGCGTCGAAATGGCGGAACAGCCCCACGGAGCCGATCCGCTCGACGAAACGATCGGCAGCGACGATCCCGCGGTGACCGATCCCACGCTGGACGCGGGCGAAGCCACTCCCGCTGCAGCCGCCGCGCTCGCGAGCGCCGAGCCCCCGACGGTGTTGGGTCGCCATCGGCTGGTGCGCAAGCTCGGCGAAGGTGGCATGGGCATCGTGCACCTCGCCCACGACGAGCAGCTCGATCGCCCCGTCGCGATCAAGCTGCTCCAGCCCGAGGGCGACTCGCGGCGACTGCTGCGAGAGGCCCGCTCGATGGCACGGCTGTCGCACCCGCACATCGCCGCCGTCTACGACGTGGGCACCACCGACGACGGCCAGGTCTACGTGGCCATGGAGTACGTCGAGGGGCCCACTCTGCGCACGTGGCTGAAGGCGTCGCACCCCTGGGCCGAGCGCTACGAGGTCTTGCTGCAGGCGGCACGCGGTCTGGCGGCGGCCCATGCCGCGGGCGTGGTGCATCGCGATTTCAAGCCCGACAACGTGATCGTGGGCGATGACGGCCGGGTGCGGGTGCTGGACTTTGGTCTCGCCAAGCTCGCGCCGCGCACGATGAGCACCAACGCCTCGACCACCGAGACTCAAGCGGGATCGATCGTCGGCACGCCACGCTACATGGCGCCCGAGCAGCTGCGGACGCAGCCCGCGGGGCCGGCCGCCGACCAGTTTGCCCTGTGCGTCACCGCGTACGAGATGGCCTACGACGATCGCCCGTTTCTCGGCGAGGTGTTTGCCGATCTCGTGGTCTCCGTGCTGACCCAGCCGCCCCGCGAACCGAAGGGCACCCCCGAGGTCCCCGATGCGCTGTGGCCCGTGCTGCTGCGGGGCTTCGCCGTCGATCCCGAGCAGCGGCACTCCGACATGCAAGCGCTGGTCAGTGCGCTCGAAGCCGTGGCGGGGGCACCCGAGTCGAACGGCTCCGTCACCTCGCGCCCGGCCCTGCGGGACGCCCGGGAAGACGCCCGCAACCGGCTGACCACCGCCTTTGCCGAGGATCTCATCGACGCCGACGAGATCGACGAACGCCTCGAGCGACTCGAGAACGCCCAAGACCGCGGCAGCGTCGAGGCCTTGGTTCTCGACCTCGTGCCCGCGGGGGAGGCCCTCGTGCCGCTGGCGGGCACCGAGCCCTCGGACGCCCTGGCCTTTCGCAAGGCGGTCGAGCCGGCGATCCGCGAAGAGGAGCAGGCCCTCGCTCTCGCCGTGCCCGAGACCGGTCGCATCGTTGCCGCCTTCTCCGGCTCGCGGCGGGGTGGCAACTGGGTGCCCGCGCGGCTCAACAAGGTCATCGCCGTGTGCGGGGCGGCCACGCTCGATCTACGCGAGGCCAAGCTGCCCCCCGGGGAGATCGAGATCCGCGTCCGCGTGGTCTTTGGAGGCCTCGAGATCATCGCCCCGCCCGGAGTCGAGGTGCGGCTCGAGTGCACCTCGCTGTTCGCGGGCGCCGGCCAAGAAGACCCCACCGAGCCGCCCGATCCCAACGCCACCATCGTGCGGGTGACCGGTGTCGTCATGTTCGGTGGGCTCACCGTCGAAGAGCGTTTTCCCGGCGAGCGAGCTTCGGCCGCGCGCAAGCGTCGGCGGGCACATCGGCGGGCGCTGACCAAGGCCGCCAAGGCGAAGGCTAAGGCGCTCGGTCCCGCCAAGCACGACTCCGACGACAGCCATCGCCAGCGGCGCAAACGCGACGACTCCGACGACAGTCATCGCCAGCGACGCAAACGACACGATTCCGACGACAGCCATCGCAAGCGCAAGAAGAAGCGTCGCTGAGCGGGCCGGGTTGCCGCCGCGCCGCATGCCGGGCAAGCTGCGCCGCATGAGCGACGCCGATCCCTGGCAAGCGGTCTCCGATGTGCTCGAGCAGGGCATCCGCGACGGCGTCTTCCCCGGGGCCGTCGCCCTGTGCTGGCACGCGGGCGCCACCCTCTATCACGAGGCCCACGGCTCGCTCGCCAGCCACGAGAGCGCCTCCGTCAAGGATCGCCCCGTCGAGCGCGACACCGTCTACGACCTCGGCTCGCTCACCAAGATCCTGTGCACCACCACGCTCTGCGCCCAGCTCGTCTCGCAGGGCAAGCTGTCGCTCGACGACGACGTGCCCGAGCCGTGGAACGCCGCCTGCCCCGGCGCCACACTGGCCGACCTGCTCGAGCACTGCGCTGGCCTGGCCGCCCACCGCGAGTACTTCACGCGGGTCGAGCCCTTCGATGACGACAAGGTCCTGCACCACGTCATCAACACGCCCCTCGAGTATCCGCTGCGCGAGCAATCGGTCTATAGCGACCTCGGCTTCATCATCTTGGGCAAGTGGCTCGAGCGCGTGCTCGACCTGCCGCTCGACGAAGCGTTTGCCGATCGCATCGCCTACCGCCTGGGCCTCGATGCCGGGGTGATCCCCAAGCTCGGCTTTCGGCGGCAAGTCAGCCGGGCCGCGATGGGGTGGAAGTACGAGCGCTTGGTCGCGCCGACCGAGGTCTACGAGTCGAGCCTGCATCCCGACGGCGCGCCGTCGTACCTGGAGCTGCGCAAGCCCGATGGCATTGCCCATGGGTCGGTGCACGACGACAACTGCTTCGTCATGGGTGGTGTGGCCGGGCACGCGGGGCTCTTTGGTACGGCCGATGCGGTGTTCGAGGTCGCGTGTGCGTGGGCGGAGAATCGGGTGCCCGACGTCAGCTCGAAGGTCCGCGAGCGGTTCTGGGTGCCGAGCACGGTGCCGGGCTCGACGCGGCGGCTCGGCTTCGATGGGATTCCCGGGGATGGGAGCGGGACCACGGGTTCCGCGATGTCCGAGCACACGGTCGGGCATACCGGCTTTCCCGGGGTGACGGTGTGGATCGATCCCGCCGCCGACGGTGGTCCGAGGATCGCGATCCTGCTGACGAATCGCGTGCATCTGGGGCGGTACAACCCGGCCGGGATCCGGGGCGTGCGACAGGCCTTCCACGAAGCCGCCGTCAAGCTGCGATAGAGCGCCAGCGGGGCTTCGTGGGCGCCACCCATCGGTATGCGCGGGGGTCCAGCTCTTGCCCCAACTGAAAAGCGGCCGCGCGGGAGACCCGGGCGACCGCCACCATTCGCTACGGCTCGATCTCAGGCCTGATAGGCCTCGATCGCCGCGTGCACCTCGGCGTCCGCCAAGATGTGGTCGGTCCTCTTCGCCAACGCGAACAGGTGCTTCACCAGGCCCTCGTCGGCCTCGATCCCGCGCGACTCGAGCCAGAACACCACGTTGGACTCGCCCGACATGAAGCCGATCTCGATCGCTTGGCGCTTGCCGAACCAGCCCGCGGGAACACCCGAGTACACCCGATCGGCCAGCGCTTCGTCGCCCTTGTTGATCGCCTTGATCACCGCGGCCGCATGCACGCCCGTGGCGGTACGGAAGGCGTCGTCACCCACCAGCGGGTACTGCATGGGGATCTCGACGCCGAGCGCCTCGCCGACCTTGCGGCACCAGGGCACGAGCTGGCTGAGGTCGTAGCCCTCGAGCTCACCGAGGAGCTTGAGGTTCATGAGCGTCTGGTCGAGGGCGGCATTGCCGACGCGCTCGCCCACGCCCAGCGCAGTACCGTGGATGCGGTCGGCACCGGCTCGAATCGCCCGCAGGTTGTTCGGTACCCCGAGCCCACGGTCGTTGTGCCCGTGCCAGTCGATGCCGACGTGGGTGGCCGAGATGGACTCGAGCAGCATGCGGGTGAAGCCGATGAGGTCGGTGACCCCGTCGGGCACGGCATGGCCCACCGTGTCGCACAGGCACAGCCGCTGGACGCCGTGCTCGACGGCGGCGCGGAACAGCTGGTCGAGGATCTTGGGCGGCGTGCGGGTGGTGTCCTCGGTGACGAAGGTCATCGGGAGACCCCGCTTGGCGCACAGGTCGGCGGCCATGACGGTGCGCTCGAGCAGCAGGCCGACGTCCCAGTTCTCGGCGTAGAGCCGGATGGGGCTGCTGCCCAAGAACGCGTACACGGTGATGGACTTGCCGGTCTTGTCGGCGATGTCCGCCACCGCGTTGATGTCGGCGGGATGCGTACGCGCGGCGCAGGCGTACTCGATGCCGAGCTTCTCTTGCTCGGCGAACTCGATGAGGGCGGTGACGTCGGCCACCGCCCGCTTGCCCGCGCCGGGCAGACCCAGGTCGACCGAGTCGATGCCGAGGCTGGCCGTGAGCCGAAGGATCTCCTTCTTGTCCTCGATGTCGGGATCCCGAACCGAGGGAGACTGGATGCCATCGCGCAGCGTCTCGTCGAAGAAGCTGAGCTTGCGGCGCAGCGGGGACAAGGGCCCCCGCCGGTTGCGGACGTTCCAGTCGTAGATGAGCTCTTCGGGGTTGGCCTCGGTCACGACGCGGCTCCTGGGTGCTGCTGGTTGCCTGCGTTGAGGCTAGACGGCTTCGACGACGAGCGCGATGCCCTGGCCGCCACCAATACAGGCCGAGCAGACGCCGTAGCGCCCCTTGCGGCGACGCAGCTCATGCACCAGGTGGGCGGTAATCCGGGCTCCGGAGGCCGCCAGGGGGTGTCCGAGGGCGATGGCGCCACCGTCGACGTTGGTCTTGTGACGGTCGAGGCCGAGCTCTTTTTCACACGCGAGATACTGGGGCGCGAACGCCTCGTTGATCTCCACGAGATCCATGTCGTCGAGGCCGAGGCCCGAGCGCTCGAGCGCGCCCTGGATGGCCGGCACGGGACCGATGCCCATGATGGTGGGATCGACGCCCGCGGTGTGCCACTGCACGAGCCGCGCGAGCGGGGTGAGGTTGTGCTTCTTGACCGCTTCGCCGCTGGCCACGATGAGCGAGCCCGCGCCGTCGCAGATGCCCGACGCGTTGCCGGCGGTGACGGTGCCGTTCTTCTTGAAGACCGGCGGCAGCTTGGCCATCTTCTCGAGGGTGGCGGTGGGGCGAGCGTGCTCGTCGACGTCGAAGACCTCGGGGCCCTTGCGGCTCTTGAGCTCCATCGGCGCCATCTCTTCTTTGAAGCGACCGGCCTGCTGGGCCTCGCCCCACAGCTTCTGGCTGCGCAGGCCGTACTCGTCGCACTGCTCGCGGGAGATCTCGAACTTCTCGGCGAGGTTCTCCGCGGTGTTGGCCATGGCACAGCCGGCGTGCGGGTCGTACAGCGAGGACCACAGCGTGTCCTCGAGCTCGGGGCTCTTGCCGAGCTTGATGCCGAAGCGGATGCCACGGGCCGCGTAGGGGGCCTGGCTCATGTTCTCGGTGCCACCGGTCAGCACGACCTCGGCGTCGTGCAGGAGGATCTCCTGCGCGCCGTTGACCACGGCCTGGAAGCCCGAGCCGCACAGGCGGTTGACGGTGAGGGCGGGGGTGGGGATGGGCACGCCAGCCTTGAGGCCAATGTGGCGAGCCATGTACAGCGCGTCGGCCGAGGTCTGGGCGACGTTGCCGAAGACCACGTGGTCGATGATGTCGGGGGCGACGTTACCGGCTTCGAGCGCGGCCTTGGCTGCAACGACCCCGAGGTCGATGGCGCTGTGGTTCTTGAGCTTGCCGCCGAAGGTCCCGAAGGGGGTGCGCTTGGCAGCAACGATGAAAACGTCTCGCGAGAGAGCTTTGGCGGGCATGCGTTTCTCCAACCATTCCCGGCCACGACCGGGCCGAGTATGTGAACGCTCCGACGAACTGGCCCAGCTGTGGGCTCGCGCCGAAGCCATCGCACTGTAGTGCAAGGCACTCCGCGCTGCCGGCGTTCGCCGGCCCGCTTCGCCCCGAAGTCGTGGATTTTCCTCACGGTTTGAGGCACCGTGCGGAAGTGCGGTTCAATCGAGGCGCGTGAGCGAGCCAATGCCATCGTCCATGTTCGGCCCGAAGCGACGGCGTTGGGCTCGTCGTGGTGTCACGATCGCGGTGACGTGTGGCCTATGGAGCCTGGCGCCGGAGGCGAGTGCTGCACCCGAGTCGGCCGACGCTGCACAACAGCAGCCCGCCGCTGCGAAAGAGCAGCCGAGCCCGAGCGAGAGCCCGACTCGCTTGTCGCGGTATCTCACTCGCGACGTTCGACCGGGTCCACACTTTGTCGATCACGGGGTGCTGCAAGCCACCGTCGCGGGCGGGTGGCCGCACCTTTATCGAATCGGTCTGTCGCTCGGTGTGCTCGACCACATCACCGTGGGGGCCACCGCTCACTGGGTGCCGGGTCAGAGCGCCCCGCGGTGGTCGCCCGACATTGCGATCGCGTTTTATCGGGGGCGTTCGTTCGAGGTCGGGGCGTGGCACATGTGGTCGCTCTATCCTCCGCCCGTCGATGACCTCGATCCAGCGACGCCTTCGTATCAGCGGGAGGCGCAGTGGATTCTGGGGACGGCGAGCTTTGGGCAGGCGGCGCTGACGGCTGGGGTCGATGTGGGGACGGTGCGGGAGCGGGTGGATGATCCGGGGATGGATCCGAACGATGACTCTACGAATCCGTCGATCATTCGGTGGCGGTTTGGTGGGGGGATGCATCTGCGGGCGGGGACTCGGCGGTGGGGGTTTACGGCGCAGGTGTTGGTGCCGCAGGTGATGGCGGAGATTCGGTTCGATATTCGGTTCGGGTTGTTCGAGATGCGGCGTAAGGGGGGGTGGAAGTTGCGGCGGAGTATTGCGGATTGGGATCGGCCGTTGGGGTGAGACGGGCGGCCCCGGTGAGGGCTCTTGCGAGTGGGTGGAGCGGCAACGGTTGTGGGGAGCGGGCACGGTTGGCTTCGAAGGGGCCTGGTGAGGGCTGGGTTGTGGGGAGCGGGGCTGTCGGGTTGGAGGGGTGAGTGGGGCGGTTCGGTGAGGGCTGGGTTGTGGGGAGCGGGGACCGTCGGCTTCGATGGGGGGGAAGGGGGCCCTGTTGACGCCAGACGCCTACCCCGGACGTGCTCGGCGGCGATGGGGAAATCGGGTGCTTGTAGGAGCGCATAGTCGCCGCCTCCGCGCGACCGGGGGCCCCTTCCGGCTACGCGGGTGCCCCTCACGGCTAGAAGGAGGGGGTTGGTCGGGCTCCTGATACGGCCTGCTGTGTAGGGCGGTGGTGCTCGAAGGGTGTGGGGCGGTGCGGTATCGAGTGGGGTAGGTCGCGATGTGGGGCGGTGATGTTCGAGGGGGGTCGAGGGGGCCGCCGCTTTAGGGCGGTGGTGCTCGAAGGGTGTGGGGCGGCTCGATGTGGGGTGGTGTTGTTCGAGGGGGGTCGAGGGGGCCGCCGCGTTAGGGCGATGGTGTTCGAAGGGGGTGGGGCAGAGGGGTGGTGGCCCGTGGGTGGGCCGGGGTGACGGCCCATTGGTGGGCCACTTGGGGGAGTGGGGTGGGGCAAGTATGCGAGATCAGGTGGGGGGAGGGGCGGCGCGGATTCTGCTTTGGGTGGGGGCATGGTTCGTTTCTACGTCCTCCTGTTGTTGCGCCTGTTGGTTCTGTGTTCGGTCACGGGGCTCGCTGGGTTGGCGAGTGGTTCGGCTCGGGCTGCGAGTGTGCCGGTCTTTGGTTTCGTGGTGCCGGCGTTGTCGGGGCAGCTCAACCTCAATACGGCTTCGGCCGAGCGCCTCGAGTTGTTGCCGGGGGTAGGGCCCGCGACGGCGGCGAAGATCATCGCGTACCGTGAGCGGAGGCCCTTTGCCAACATTCGTCAGGTCATGCGGATCAAGGGGATCGGGCGCAAGCGCTTCGATGCCTGGCGGCCCTACCTGGTGGTGGAAGGGGAGACCACGCTGCACGTGGCTTCGCCGTGACCGCCTGTTCTCGTGCTTGCCTTGCTCCAACTCCCCTCGGGGCGCGGGTCGTCACCCGCCCTCGTCGGGGGGATGGACGCATGGCGGCTCGACAACCTGCTAAGGTGCCCGCGCCATGCTTCGCACGCGCACGCGCTGGGCTCTGGTCGTCGGCTTTGTCGTCTTGGCCGGGTGTCGCCACAAAATTCCTGCTCCCTACGCCCGAGGGCAGGGGCCGGTCGCCTCCGATCTGCTCGCCCGCACGGGCGCTCAGCTGCCCGCGCTGCAGGTGTCCGATGCCACGGTGGTGGCCAATCGAGTCGCGCGGGGCAACCTGGCCTTCATCGCCGAGGCTCCGGGGCGTTTCCGAGGCACGGTGGGGCTGGCGGGCAACGAGCTCGTCACCCTCGCGTTCCATGAGCAGGGCTATGCGCTGCGGTACAAGATGGACGCGTTTCCGCCGGGCTACTACGCGGGGCCGCCGTCGGACTGTGCCGTGCAGGCGCTGCTCGGGGTCTCGTTCGCCACCGAGGGGTTGGTCGATCTCGTGCTGGGCGGGGCGCCCGTGATCGAGGCGCCCTTCGAGGTGCGCGACCAAAAGTGGAGCTCCAAAGGGGGCTACGAGTCGCTCACCATCGCCAACGACAGGCTCGTGCAAGAGCTGCGCTTCGGCTGGGTCGGCAACGAGTGGCGAGTGGTGGGCGGGCAGCTGTGGGCCCGCAACGGCGACGGTGTCGGCGAGCGCTACTGGACGGTCGAGCACGTCGATCTGCAGGCCGAGGGGGAGGTCTACCTGCCCAAGAAGACCAAGGTCATGACGCCGGGCAAGCGGCGGGACGTGACCGTGGTGATCAACTACAAAAAACGCGACCTCGATCCGGCGTTCGCGAAGAATCGCAAGCAGGCCGGAGGCAAGGGCGGCGACTCCGATCCCTTCGAAGAGGACGGCGATCCTTGGGAGGACGAGGGCGATCCCTGGGAAGATGAGGGCGCCGAGTGGGAAGACGGGGCCGAAGCGGCGGGCTCCGCCGAAGCCCCGGCCGAGGGCGGGCCGGCTTCGACCGAAGCCACGGGCGATCAACCGGCGGAGCCCGGCTCCGAGGCGTCGGCCGCCGAGCAAGCGCCTCCGCCCGCCGAGCAAGCGCCTCCGCCGGCCGAGCAAGCACCTCCGCCCGCCGCGAAGGAGCCCGAGCCCTCCGGGCCGCCGCCGATTCCTCCCGAGTTCAGCCTCGAGCCCACGGGGCTCACCGTTCGCGGCGATCTGTGTCGGTGATCTAGGTCCTGCCGAAGTCGCGCGCGCAAGGCCACCGTGGTGCGCCGGGCTGGCGACGACGGCTCGGTCGCCTGCGGGCGCGTTCGGCCTGTCCGGCTGCCGTTGGGCGCTTCTCGACGGGCAGAAGCCCGTGTGCGTTGGCGCGCGAACACGTCGAAAAATTCATTGTTGACCGATCGGTTCCTAATGGCTACGTTGAGTTCGTGCCCAGGCCACGCGAATACGACGAGGATCAGGTCCTCGAGCTGGCGATGGCGCAGTTTTGGTCCCACGGGTACGAGGCGACGTCGATGAGCGCGCTGATGGAAGCCACGGGACTGGCCAAAGGGAGCCTCTACAAGGGGTTCGGCGACAAGCACCAGCTGTTCGTCAAGACGCTCGTTCGCTACCTCGAGCGGGGTCGCCACGCGCTTCGCGAGTGCATCGAAGACGCCGACGATGCGCGCGCGGGTCTTCGCCGCTGGCTCGAAGACAACGCCGAGCCGGCGGCTCACGATGGCCTACGGCGCGGGTGCTTCGCAGTGAATACCGCGGTCGAGCTCGCGCCCCACGATGCTGAAATACGGAGAGTCCTTCGGGACCACGAACGGCGAATGGAAAAGCTCTACCAGGACTGCGTGCGCAGGGGCATCGAAGACGGAAGCCTCCGAGCAGACCTCGATCCCCCGAACGCAGCCCGCTGGATTACCACCGTCGTCTACGGCCTCCAGGTTCGCTCCAAGCTCGGCATGAGCCACACGCTGGGGCTGGAGACCGCCGCGCAGGCCCTCGATTCGATGGCCGGGGCCTGAGCTCCCCTTTTTTTCTTCGTTCATTTTAGACCGATCGGTCACAAATGATCTCATCGACCCCGACAAAAAAGAGAAACGAACAATGACCACGCACAAAAACAAGACGTACCTCGTTACTGGCGGAACCACGGGCATCGGAGCCGCGACGGCTCACCACCTCGCCGAGGCCGGCGCGAGAGTCATCGCGACCGGGCGCTCCCCGAAGACACTGGAGGCGGCCACCAAGGCGGCCCCGGCCAACGTCGAGATCGTCGCCTCGGATGCGGGTGATCTCGAGGCGATCGGCAAACTCGTCGCGCACCTCCAAAGCTCGTACGGAACCATCGACGGTGCGTTCATCAACGCCGGGATTGCCCCCTTTGCGCCGCTCGAGGCGTGGACGGAGGAGCTGTTCGACTCACTGTTCAACGTCAACGTCAAAGGCCCGTTCTTTCTCACCAAGAACCTCGTCCCCATCATGAACTCCGGGGGCGCGATCGTGTTCAACACCTCCATGGTGCACTCGATCGGCATGGCCTCGGCTGCGGCCTATGGTGGCTCCAAGGGCGCTCTGCGATCGATCGTTCGTTCGTTGTCGGTGGAGCTGGCCGACAAGGGGATTCGAGTGGCGTCCATCGCCCCGGGGCCCATCGAGACGCCGATCTACGGCAAGCTCGGCATGGACGAAGCCCAGCTCCAGGGCTTCGCCGCTCACGTGGCCAGCCGCGTCCCCCTCAAGCGCTTCGGGACCGCCGACGACATCGCCCAGGCCGCGGGGTTCTTGCTCAGCGGCGGCGCTGGCTTCATTACCGGCACCGAGCTGGTCGTCGACGGCGGCTGGGCCAACAACGTCGGCTAGCCCCGCGGAGCGCCTCATGGACCATCCCGCAATCGCACGAGGAAACGTCGCCGTCATCACGGGCGGCGCCAGTGGAATCGGCCTCGCCGTCGCACGAGCGCTGTCCAGCAAGGGCATGCGCGTCTGCTTGGCCGACCT
Source organism: Myxococcota bacterium (assembly GCA_039028615.1). Lineage (GTDB taxonomy): Bacteria > Myxococcota_A > Polyangia > Nannocystales > Nannocystaceae > Paraliomyxa. The sequence goes on from JBCCHT010000018.1 coordinate 162,847, forward strand.
GGAACAGGAGGCGCTCGACGCCGCGACGAAGACCCTCGACGGTGAAGCCATCGGGGTCGTCGTCGACGTCTCGGTCGTGTCTTCATTGGAGACCCTGCACCAGACCGTCGTCGACCGCTTTGGGCGAGTCGATGTGTTGATGAACAACGCTGGCACCGGAGGCGGCGGCCCGACCTGCTTCGGGGGTGCCGACCAGTGGCGACGCATCCTGGGCGTCAACCTGTGGGGGGTGCTCAACGGCTTGCAGGTCTTCGGAGAGATGATGCTCGCTCAAGGCACGCCCGGCGCCATCGTGAACACCGGGTCCAAGCAGGGCCTCACGAATCCCCCGGGCAATCCCGCGTACAACATCAGCAAGGCTGCGGTGCGTCGGGTCACCGAGAGCCTCGCCGCCGAGCTGCGAGCCCGCGAAGGCGGCTCGGTCACCGCACACCTGCTCGTTCCCGGCTTCACCTATACGGGCATGATCGCCAAGTCGATCCCCACGCGCCCGCCCGGGGCATGGACGTCCGAGCAGGTCGCCGACCGCCTCCTCGAGCGCATGGGCCGGGGGGACTTCTACATCCTCTGCCCCGACAACGAAGTCACCGAGTCGATGGATCACGCCCGGATGCAGTGGAACCTCGACGACATCGTCGAGAATCGACCCGCGCTGTCCCGTTGGCACCCCGATTTCAAGGAGGCATTCGGGCGCTTCATGGACGACGCTGAAGGCTAGATGCCGGGGCGCTCGCAGGCAGGGCCGCCGTTGCGAGCGAGCCGAGACCTGCGTGCTGCCCGGGCGACCGACCCGCGGCGCCCTCTACCAGTCTTCGGGCTCTTCCGCGTCGTTCCTCTTGTGGTTCCTTCGGGCGAAGTTCCTTCGCTCGCGCCGCGCGGTATGGCGGGCGTAGGAGTCCTGCCGCTCCTGTCGATGACGCTGCTCTCGCTTCAGCTTGCGTTGGTGCTCGAGCCACCCCAGATCGAGCGCCCCGTCTGCGGCCGTCGAGTTCACGACGCAGCCGGGTTCGTGCTGATGTCGGCAGTCACGGAAGCGGCACTGAGGGGCCGCGCCCTGCCACCCGTCCGTTGAGCTGTCCACCTTCGCCTCGGGCGCCCATGGCTTGAACTCCCGCATGCCCGGAGTATCGATGAGCAACCCTCGACCCGCGGGGCATGGCTGCCCGCTCGTCCCGCGCTGCGGCAGCGGCACGAGCTGGCGTCGTGTGGTGGTGTGCCGTCCCTTCGCATCGCTCCGCACCGGAGTCACGCGCTGGAGGTCGTGTCCCACCAGCCGATTGAGCAACGTCGACTTGCCGACCCCCGACGAGCCGACCAGGGCCACCGTGCGTCCGGCCCTCAGGTGTCCACCGAGGCCGTCGTAGTGCCGATCGTGCAACGCACTCAGCACCACGACTGGGCGGTCTCGCGCCCGAGGCCCCAGCCGCTCGACATGCGCACTCACGTCGCGACACAGATCCGCCTTGTTGAGCACCACGACCCCCTGCGCTCCCCCAGCGTGGACTGCAGTGAGATACCGTTCGATCCGACGCGGACTGAATTCTCGATCGAGCGCCGCGACCACGAACACCGTGTCCACGTTCGCTGCGATCACCTGCGGCTGCATGTCCAGCCCCGCCCGAGCCCGCATCAACACCGTACGCCGAGGCAAGATCGCCTCGATCCGCGTGAGCCCCCCGTCCATCGGTCGGCTCACCACCCAGTCCCCCACCGCGGGGCGCTGGTCGACCGCATGCCGCCGCATTCGCCCGGCGAGCATGCCCCAACTCTCTCCTTCTTCTTCCGACACCAACCCGTACCGGTCGGAGTACTGCACCGCCACCCGAGCGGCCCGAAGCTCATCATCGTTCAGCCCATTCAGGGCCCGCTGAAACCACTGGCTCCAGCCATACAACTCTCGTCTCATTGTAGGTCGTCATTCCCAGGCGACGAGATCCCATCGCCCGCCAGCTACGCCCCGCGACCCCACAACCGTGCGACCACGAGCCGCAACCATTCCGGTCACGAAACGGCGCAACACCCCAGAAATGACCAACCCCGCCCGATCCAGCCCTCTCAGGCCGTTCGAGCGACGCTCACGCAAGCCCCGGACCTCAGCCCGTCAGCCCACCATCACCCCGAGGACGCTCGCCACACAGATTCACCAACTTCGAATTCATCATCACGCACCTCCTCGTAGGCTGCTGCCTCCACCATGCGCCGCCCCACCCACCCCGTCAAGCCATCACTCCGATCGATGCCAACCGCACAACCGGAGTGAGCACGACCGCCGCCGAGAACGGCCCAAGGCAAAGGTCTCGCCGAGCGGTGAGATCGTGGGGCGCAACGGCAAACACCGCCCCCCGCGAATCGCGTGCGAACAAAGAGAGCCGTGAAGCGGCGAAGGGCGTGGTCGCAACGACAGCCGCCGCGAATGGTGTGCAGCCGCGAGGACTCGTAGAGCGTTGACTCGCGGGCGAGGCGGCAACGCGAGCGGGCGAGGTGATCGTTGCGGGGCAGCGTTGCGGCGAGCAACGAGTCGTGATTCGGGACGATGACGACCCGCGCAGCAAAGAGCGCAAGGATCAGGCGCCAGAGCTGAGTCGTGGACGAGGCCTCGTATCGCGAAGCTCGTCGGCACCGCGACCTGCCTTCTCAGACCCACGCGCCAACCCAACGTTCCCCTCGGGCGAAAACCACCGCCCCACACCCCCCACCACGCACCACCGCCCCAACCACCCACAACCAAAAAGCACCCCGCCCAGGAGCCCGACCAACCCCCTCCTTCAAGTCGCGAGGGGCACCCGCGTAGCCGGAAGGGCCCCCCGGTCGCGCGGAGGCGGCGACGATGCGTCAGTCCAAGCACCCGAGTTCCCCCATCGCCGCCGAGCACGTCCGGGGTAGGCGTCTGGCTTCAACAGGGCCCCCTTCCCCCCATCGAAGTCGCTCGAGCCCGTTCCCCAAACTCAGAAAGGAACCGCAAAAGAAAACCCCCGAACGAACAACCCGAACCACCACCCCACCCAACCGCCGCCGCACCCCAGTCGCTGCACTCAGCTTGCCTCCCCCACCACCGTGATCGGACGACCCCACGCGTGTAGGTCCCTGTGATCCAAAAAAATCCAATAATTCCAATCACAACCCCTTGCGCCCCCCCCCCTCGTGCTTAAGTTGCCCCCGAACCGATTTGCGCCGAGTCGAGTCGTCGAGCCCCCCTTGCGGGCTCCGACTCGACGAGCCGCAACCCGGCAGGACAAGCAAGACGATCGAGCACCACGGTGGCGCTCGACGTCCATCACCCCAGCCCCGACAGGAGCACTCATGCACGTAGCCCTCGACGCCAACGCCAACCCAACCCCCACATCCACGACCGCCACCCCCCAGCTCTTCCGCCACTGCAAACGCGAAGACTGGGGCATGGCGGTTTTGCTTTGGGAGCGAGAAGGAAAGCGCGGCTATCGATTCGAGGGCGGAGACGAGCGCACGTTCAAAGAGGGCTACTACCACTTCTTCCAGCCTACCGCGGCCATCGGCGACGCAGCCGAGCGCCTACTCGCTTCGCTCGCCGTCGAGGCCAAGGCCGATCCCGCCACCGCCCGCCGGGCCAAGCGAGCCGCCACCCCGACCCTGGTGGAGCTGATCGCGGTGTTCCACGAGGAGTACGCGGGAGGCTTTGGCGATGCCGCCTGGACGTCGAAGGTGCGAGGCGTGGGCGCCCGCCGTCGAGCGAAGAAGCATCGCGAGGCCGCGGTGGCACACGCGGCCGAGCTGCTGGCCAAAGAGGCGCTCGACGGGCTGCTGGCGAGCAACGACGCCGCGGCGGTGGTCGAGCGAGCGGTGACGGTGCTGAAGGCGACGGACCTGGTGACGAAGACGCAGCTGGCCGCGCTGGCCAGCGCGGCGCCGACGATGGGCCTGGCCAAGGCGCTGCGCGATCTGATGTACGAGCCGGACGTCGACGGGGCGCACTTCGATCGCCTGGCACGGATGCTGGGGCGCTCGCCCGAAGGCAAGGTCTCGTGGCCCCTGATGACGGCCCTGCGTGCCGTGGTCGATCCCGCGGGTGACGTGGTGGTGCGACCGTCGGTGTTCCGCGCGATGGCGGAGGTGGTGATGCCGAGCCTGTCACGTCGCGTTCGGCCGCACGGCGGCTACTACAACCGCTACGTGGCGATGGTCCGCGACCTCCGAGATGCGCTGGTCGAGCGCGGCGAGGCCCCTCGCGACTTGCTCGACGTGTACGACTTCATGTGGACGGTGTGTCGACCGGCGGCGGCCAAGGTCCTGGTGCGCGTGCGACAGCAGGCGGCACGAGAAGCGGCGGCCGAGACGACGCGCAACGCGGTGGCGACAGAGGTGAGCGGTGACCCGGTGCAGGCCCCGGTGATGATCAAGGCGGTCAGCGGGGTGATGGTCTCAGGCGAGCTCGAGACGACGACCGACGACTCGCCGTCGGCTCCCCTCGGCGTCGAGGGCGACGACTCGATCGCGACCGAAGCCGAGGCGGCCTAGTCTCGTCGCAGTCCGAGTCGGCTACCGTCGGCGGGTGAACTTGCCGAACTTGATGCCGACGACGCCGGAGAACCCATCGTAGTTGTTGGTGATGGCGGTGTCGTAACCGATGACCCAGGTGTAGTGAGCTCCGAAGTAGGGGCGGAGGTAGGGAGCCCGTCGCGGGGTCCAGGCCAAGCGGACGCCGGCGTCGACCACCAGGTTGGTCGCGTCGGCGTCTCTGCCGTCGAGCAGCTCGTCTTCCCACTCGCTGACGCGACGATCGTCGGGGACCTCGCGGTCCTCTCCGCTGAGGTAGAAGCCGAAGCCTCCGTAGCCGAGGGTGACGGGGAGCTCGAGGCTCAGCGGCACGCGACGAAAGTCGTGATAGGGCGCGATGAGCAGGCCGATGACGGAGCCGTCGCTGCGAAGATCGATGCTGCCTTGCCCCCGATAGGTCTGGCCATCGGGCAGATCGAGCCGGAAGGTCCGCGGGTTGATGGGGCCGGGACGAGCGAAGCCGGCGAGGCCGATGGCGAGGTGATCGAAGAAGGTCGCACCCGCCTGAAAGCCGGGCCCATGACTGAGGTGGCCGGCCATGCCCAGGACGCGCCAGTCGACGGCGACGAAGCCACCGATGCGATCGCGCCTCCGAGGGGGTGTCTCGGCTTCGGTCGGTGTCTCGGGCGAGGGCTGAGAGTCGGTGGAAGGCTCGGCGCTCGAGCTCGGCGCGGTGACGAGGGCGGCGGCGAGAGTGAAGGTCGTGGGAATGAGCATCGGTTCGATCTCCTTAGAAGGCTCGCCACTGCCGGGCGCTGGTGCCGAAGACGACGCGGAGACCGGTGGTGCCGCGCACGAGGAACTTGCCGCCGTCGCCGTTGGAGCCGAACACGCCGCCGGCTTCGAGGGTGGCGAACCAGCTCATGCGGTCTCCGATGGGCACGACGGGCCCGGTCACGAGCAAGGTGCCGATCTTGCTGATGTCGACGATGGGATCGACCTGCACGCCGAGCGGAGTGTCGATGCCCGCGACCCAGGTGAGGCGCGGCGAGGCGTGGATGTAGGCGAAGACCCCGGCGTCGGCGGTGATCGACAGGCCTTGGCTCGGGGTGCGCGGCGTGGGCCCCTCGGTGAGGCTCCGGGTGAAGTAGACGCCCGGGGCAAAGGTGAGAGCCATCGTCAGTCGACGCGAGCGATGGACGGGGAAGAACAGCGGCGCTCGAGCGGCGAGCACCACGTTGTCCTCCGTGGCGTAGCCGCCGATCACGGCGTCCGGCGTAAAGACGCCCTCGACCTCGACGCCGACGCCGATCCCGTGCCGCAGCCGTCGTCGAAAACCGAGCAAGCCGCCGTAGCCGGTGTTGCCGGTTCGAAGCGCGAAGGTCAGGGCGTGCGCGCGACCCTCTCCGGCGTCGGACTGGGCGCGCTCGGTCTCCGGCTCGAACTCGGCCACGGAGGGCTCTTGGGCGCGCGCGGTGGCCGGGAGCGCCACCCCCAGGCATGCGGAGGCCACTCCCGCGAGCAGCGCGAATCTTTTTTCCAGCACACCCGCAGCCTGAGGCCCTGGCCGGTGTTCTACCGCTGAATGTCTGGAATACGCCCCATGACGATTTATAATGGGGGTCCGATGCAGGGTCTGATCGGGCTGGATCTCAACTTGCTGCTGGCCCTGGAGATGCTGCTGGAAGAGGGCAGCGTGACGGGGGCCGCCCGCCGTTTGGGGGTGACCCAGCCCGCGGTCTCCCACAAGCTCCGACGCCTCCGCGAGGCGCTGAACGACGAGCTGTTCGTGGCTGGCCCGCGGGGGCTGGTGCCCACCGAGCGGGCTCGCGCGATCGCGGGACCGCTACGGCAGGCGCTCGAGCAGCTGGTGACGACGCTCGCCGACGAAGAGCCCTTCGATCCGCGACACTCCGAGTACGAGTACGTGGTCACGGGCGCCGACTTGTTCGAGCTGGTCGGTCTGCCCTACGTGCTGGACTTCGTCGCCGAGGAGGCGCCCGGGATCACGGTGACGGTGGTGCGTCGCCGCGTGGACATGTATCAGCGGATGGAACGCGGCGAGATCCACTTCGCGTTCGGGCACGAGTTTCCCAGTCGAGCGGGGCTGCGGCAGGTGAAGCTCTTCGACGAGCCCTTCGTGGTGATGGGACGACCCGAGCACCCGGCGTTTCGCGGCCCCCTGACCCTCGAGAAGTACCTCGCGGCGGACCACGTGTTGGTGGCACCCGAGGGGGCGCCGGGTGGATTCGTCGACGATGCGCTGGAGAAGCAAGGCCTGACGCGGCGCGTGGCGGTTCGCGTGGCTCACTTCGCCCCCGCGCCGCACTTGGTGGCCCGCCGCGATCTGCTGCTGACGGGCCCGGAGAGCCTCGGCATCGAGTCGGCGAAGACTCTGCCCATCGAGCTGCGACCGGTGCCGATCGAGCTGCCGCGTACGCCGTCGTACTTGGGCTGGCACGAGCGCTTCGAACGCGATCCTGCCCATCGCTGGTTCCGGCAGCAGACGCAGCGCTTTACCAAGCAGCGCTGGCTCTGACGCGGGGCGTCGAGCTAGCGCTCGGGCACGCAGATGCGCACGAGCCCGTCGTTGCCGTAGTCCTCGAGATCGGGCGCGCGGTAGATGCCGTGGCTGCCGGTCTCGAGGCACTCGTAGCCGGCACGACAGTCGCTGGCGCGGCTGCACTTGCGGCGGCAGCTGGTGCGGGCGGTGACCTCGTCGGCGCACAGGCCCTCGGGGAGGCAGACTTCGTTGGAGCCGCAGTCGTTGCGGGGCGGGCAGGTGAACACGCCCGACTCGGTGCTCGCCACACAGCCCTGGGACTCGCAGGTGGCCGCGTCGCCTTCACAGAAGGTGGCGAGATCTTCCCGCTCGGGGCTGCAGGCGATGGTGAGAAAGTCGGTGCCGTAGACCTTGATGCAGGCGGCCTCGGCGGGGCAGGTGCCGCGCCCACATCCGTCGATGGTGCACTCGCCTTCGCCCGCGGGGGTCACGACCCCGAAGTCGTTGACCCGGTGGGAGAGGTCGCAGATCCGCTCGCCCCGGATGCTGCAATCGGTGCTGCGCTCGCAGGCATCGCCGATCTGCGCCTGGCAGGCGGCCAGCGCAAAGAGCGCGAAAACGAGAGAGGCACGGCGGCGCATGAGCGCGCGGAGCATACACTCCCGGGCCCATCGGGGCACGAAGGCTGGGATGAGCCGATCTGTCGTGATCTAGGGCGATTCGTGGCAGGCTGGTCCGCGGTGCGTAGCCCGCTCGATGAAGTCCTCGAAGCGCTCCAGGCCCTGCTGGACGCGCAAGGCGAGGCCCCGGTGCCCAGCGCAGCGGGCGAGGGCAACTTCCGGTGCGAAAACTGCGTCGACTGTGCCATGTGCCGGTTCTGTAGCGACTGCAGCGCGTGCGAGGACTGCACCTATTGCGAGCGCTGCGACGGCTGCAACGGGTGCACGCACTGCCAAGACTGTGAGCGGTGCACCGCGTGCACGCACAGTCGGTGGTCGGCGGGCTGCACCGAGTCGTCGTACGTGACGCTGTGTCTCGATTGCGACAACTGTGTGCAGTGCTTCGCGTGCGTGGGGCTGTCGGGCGGGGAGTTTTGCATCCTCAACGAGAAGCTGCCGCGCAAGGCGTACTTCAGCCGGGTCGCGACGCTCCGGGCCGCGCTGGAAGAGCGCATGAGCCGAGGCTGGCAGCCGCCGTGGACCGCGGCGCCCGAGCCCGAGCCGGAGCCCGAACCCGAGGTGGAGCCCGAGCCGGAGCCCGAGTACGCGGAGGCCCCCGATGCGGATGCCTTGGCGGTGGAAGTGCCGGCCCACGGCGGGGAGCCGGCGTCGCCTCCCATGACCGACCTGGCCGGGCCTCGTCCCGGTCGCGGGGACGTCACCATCGACACGGGACACCCCGCGGAGAACCCGGCGTCACCGCCGGTCGAGACGCCGCCGTGGACCTTCCCGGATCCTCGGGGGTCGCGACGCGAGCCGAGCCACGACGAGGATGCCCGCGCGGAGCGAGTCGCGGCCGAGCGATTGCCCGAGCCGCCGCCCTACGGCACGGGTCCGGTGGCGGAGGAGGGCTCGGTGCCGCCGCTCGATCGAGAGGCCCGCGGCGTCGACGAGTCGGGCGCGCTGAACGAGCGCCCGCGCGATCGCTACGGCTGGTCGGCGCAGGCAGAGGACACCGCGTCGAGCGTGGACTGGCCGCGACCCGAAGGCACGTCGTCGCGACGGGCGGGCCACCGAGCGATTCCCGAGCGCCGCGCCCGGGGACCTCGCAGCGACCTCGGCAGTGATTCGCGGGCACGGTCCGACCAGCGGATGCGAGACACTCGCGATGGGCTATCGCCCGCGGAGTATCGCGGGCTGGCGAGCGAGCCGGTGGGGAAACGATCCGAGCGCGGCCTGGGAGGCGAGCGTCGCGGGTACCGATCGGAGCGAAGCTACGACGAGCCACGGCGGCCACGACCGGAGCGGCGCAGCCTGGCCACGCGCGACGAGGCGGCGCCGCGGGAGCGCGAGCCGCTGGTCGACCCGGGTCGCGAGGCACGGGCCGAGCTCGACTGGCCCTCGCCACCGCCGTCGTCGCGGCTGGATGACGATCGCGCCCAGGACCTCAAGTGGCGTCGCCGAGAGACCGCCGCCAGTCCGCTCCCCCCCGAGTCCGATCCCGACGAGCTGCTCGAAGGCCTCGAGGTCGATCCTCGCCCGGCCTCCCCGCGGGGACTCGACGCGTGGTCGCCCTACGACCAAGCCCGCCGAGCCGAGCTGGGCCCCGATGAGCAGACGGAGCCGGACGCTCCCGTCGCGCGTCGAGGCCAGGCGCGGGCGGAGATCAGCGGCGCGGCCAGTGCTTCGCCGCAAGCCGAGCCGGACGAGGCCGATGCGGGCACCTCGAACCCACCGCCGCGGGAGTCCACGCTGTGGGACGAGCCGCCCGGAGCGTCGGGTCCGGCCGAGCCGCGTGCGACGGGGACATCGGGCTTGGGCCGAGGCCGTCGACCCGAGCGCCCGCGGCCCCCGGAGAACACCCGGGGAGGTGGGCTGAGACGAGGCCGGGCGCCCGCGCGTCCCCAACCGGCACCCCCGCGCCAGAACGACGCCCCTTCGCTCCGTCGCGCCCGTCGACCGGTTCGCAGCAAAGAGGACGTGCAGACCTCGCCGTATCCGTCTCCCGAGGGCTCGAGCCCCGACGCGGAGTCCGAGTCCTCGACCTGATCCGACGGATCGGATCGCGCCGGGGGCGGCCACGGCCTGAAATGTGGTAAGCGCCGGCTCATGTCCGAGACGGAGCAACGCCTGGTCATCGTCGGTTGCGGCACCATGGGGGAGGCCATCCTCGGCGGGCTCTTCCGCGCGGGACGGATTCGGCCCGAGCAGGTGATCGTCACCGCCCGTCGCGAGGAAGAGGCGCAGCGGCTCCACGAGGCGCACGGCGTCACCGCGCTCACGGACAACCTCGAGGCGTGTCGCCAGGCCACGGTGGCGCTGGTGGCTCTCAAGCCGCAGCGCATGGCCAAGGTGCTCGACAACCCGCCGATGCGCGAGGCGTTGGAGGGCACGCCCGTGATCAGCGTCGCCGCGGGGATCGCCGTGTCGACCCTCCAGGGCTGGCTGCCCCAGTCACCGATCATCCGGGCCATGCCCAACACGCCGTGCCTGATCGGCGAGGGCATGACGGTGCTCGCCGCGGGCGAGGGGGTGACCAAGGAGCAGCGCGCCTACGCGCGAGGCGTGTTCGAGGCGGTGGGTCGCTGCGTCGAGCTCGAGGACAAGCACATGGACGCGGTCACCAGCCTCAACGGCAGCGGGCCCGCCTTCGCCTACGTCATCCTCGAGGCCTTTGCCGACGGCGGGGTCATGATGGGCCTGCCGCGCGACGTCGCCCTGCAGATCGCCGCCCAGGTGCTCCAGGGCTCGGCCCGCATGGTGCTCGACACCGGCTTCCATCCCGCCGCCCTCAAGGACCAAGTGACCACGCCCGCCGGTTGCACCATCGCGGGGCTGTTGACGATGGAAGACGGCCGCATTCGTTCGGTGCTGGCGCGCTCGATCCAAGAGGCCACGAAGGTCGCGGGCGGGCTCGGCAACGAAGGCAAGTAGCGACGACGGGCGGCGTTACGACCGCCCGATCGAACGGACAGTCGTTCGCTCCGTAACGGGCCGGATCCAGGTCACTACGGCCGATGGGCCGTCGATTTCTGTCGGGGATTCCAAGTCCCCATCCTGCGATCCACCTGCTACGTTTGATCGTTCGGTTCGATGGAAAAGACGGCTCGATTCTCGGGGCGGCTGCTCGCAGCTGGTCTGTTGACCCTATGTGGATGTCACGACGATCCGCGGAGCGGCAATTTGCCCGGCTCCGTGTTGGTGGTGATGCCCGACGACACCGACGCGCTGGGTGAACGGCTGGCGGGCGAGACGGCGGACTACCTGGCCAAGGTCAGCGACCGCCCGGTGATCACGGTGCCGGTCGCCGACGCGTCGTTCGATCGCCTGGCCGACATCGAGAAGCTCGCCGCCCATCATCGGGCCGGGTTGGTGGTGGTGCTCGAGGCCGATCGCCTCGCCACCGAGCAAGTCGACGCCGAGCGGATGGCTGGGCTCGGCGACTGGGGCTTTGCCCTCGAGACCCACGAGGTCGGCAGCTGGACCAATCGGCTCGAGGACGACGAGCCCGGGGCCACGGTGGTGCTGACGGCGGGGCCGAGCGCGCTGCCCCGGCAGTACGCTGCCTACGAGCTGCTGCGGCGCCTCGGCGTACGGTTCTTCCATCCCGAGCACGAGTACGTGCCCACCCACGAGTCGGCCGACCTCCGCGACCTGGCGCGGCGCCCCACCGCGCTGCATCGCGACGGTGACGACTATCGGCCCGACTTCGCCTGGCGCTCGTGGTCGTTCCACGGGGCGCACCCGCTCGAGCACCTCGAGGCGTTCTCCGATCCCGAGCATCCCATCGACGAGGCGGTCGCGGTCAACGATTGGATCGTCAAGAACTTCGGCAATCGCTTCCGCGGGGCCGGGCGGGGGGCGGTGCCCGAAGAGGCTCGGCAGCGGCGGGTCGAAGAACTCGAGCAGTGGCGAACCACGCTGGGTTTTCCGCGAGGCACGGGCATCTCGCTGCACAACCTCCAGCAGGGGGCCAACGCCGAGATCGATCCCAACAGCGACGTGCCCGTGCGCGACCAGATCGAGTCTTTGGTCGGCCAGCGCCTGCGCGACCGCCCCGACGCGGAGTGGTTCGGCATCCACTTCGGCCCCACCGAGTTCACCACCACGCCCGGTCCCGAGACGGTGCAGTGGATCGACTGGGCGGGTCAGGCCGCGCTGCGCCTCAAGCCGGACATCGCCGTCGAGATCAACAACCACATCACGGGTACGCAGCCGACCCCGGGCTTCGACGATCTCGGCTGTCCCAACGGCACCAACGACGACGGCGTCATCGACTACTACGACCTGGCGTTCCACACCGATCCTCGCCTGGGGATCCGGGTGCACACCGTCATGTTCTATCCGCTCGAGGGGCCGGCCCGCGTCTACAACCAACAGAGCTTCGCCCACAAAAAGTGCCTCATGGAGCGGGCGTCGGCCGAAGGCCGGCCCCTTCATTGGTTCCCCGAGGGCTCGTGGTGGCTGAGCTTCGACAACTCGGTGCCCGCCTACCTGCCGCTGTACATGGCCACGCGGGCCCGCGACATCGAGCTTCTGCGTCCGCTGCTAAAGTCCCGGGGCGGCGGCACCGTCGACGAGCACCGCATGTTCAACAGCGGCCACGAGTGGGGCTACTGGCAGCAGGACTACGTGGTGGGGCTGATGGGCTGGAACGCCGACGTCACCCTGCCGCAGGTGCTCTCGGAGATCTTCGATCCGTTGTGCGAGCCCGCGGCCTGGCGAGAGGGTTGCGGAGCCAAGACCGAGGCCATCGCGGTGATGGACGAGGTCATGGAGCACCAACGCGAGTTCTTCCTGACCCGCGAGGACTGGCAGGGCCGCCCCGGTGGGCTCTATGCGTACTTTGCTGGCGAAGACGAAGCCGACGAGATCGCCGCGGCGAGCGGGCTCGAGTTCCGGCCCGTGCGGGTGTCGTTCTCCGAGGTCCTGACCTGGGATGCCGAGCAGCTCGAGCACTTCCGCCAGACCGATCTGCAGGGGCTGCGCGACGCGGCGGCGGCCTACGAAGGCTGGCGGGCGCGACTCGAGGCGGTGCGCGCCCGCGTGCCCGAAGCGGGGCAGCCGTGGCTGGCCGAGGTCCTCGACGGCATCGAGATCGACGGGCTGCGGGCGGCTCAGACTGCGGGGCTGTACGAAGCCGTGCTCACCTATCGCGAGACCGAGCTCAGCGGCGAGGGGGACCCGGCTACCATTGCCTACCCCCACTGGTTTGGCGCGCTCGAGGTGCTCGCCCAGGCGCAGCGGGTCATCATGCGGCGCGAGTCCAGCTATCGCTATCCCGCGGCGCAGACCCACGGCGGGGGGCTCACCGATGCCACCGCCGTCGACAACGGCACCACCTACCCCTATCGGGTTCACACGAAGACGCACCTGCTGACCTACTGGCTCAACCGCCACGCTCAGGTCACGCGCTTGCTGGTCGGTGAAGGCATCGGCGGTGATCCGGTGCAGCTCGAGCTGGCCGAGGCGCTCGACCACACCGGGGCGCCGCTGAAGCTCGAGTGGCCGACGCTCGAAGACCTCACCGGGGAAATCGAGATCGGCGAGCACCGGGTCGACCCCTCCATGCTCGAGCTCGACCTCGGCGGCACGCCCGGGTATTGGCCGGTCAGCGGTCAGCTCTCGTCCAACGGATCGCCCGTGGTCATCGATGCGGGCGGGGTCGTGCGCAGCGACGTGCTCGCCACCACTCCCGCGCAGGGCATGGCCGTACTCGTGCCCGACGATCCCGCCACCGAGGGCGTGCTCGCCAGCGTGTTGCCCTCCATGCGTTGGGCCTGGGTGCCCGAGCCGAGCGCGCTGGTCTTTGCCCCCGACGCCGACGGCGATGGTTCGGTGAGCTACGACTCGCTGGTCCACGCGGCCACCGCTTCGGGTGATGCCAGCGGGTTCTCCACCGAGCCGGTCGAGATCGCCTTGCCCGTCGCGCTCAGCTCCGGCGGCGAGACCCTGTACATCACCATCGCCGACGCCGAGCTCTCCGGGCGGATCGAAGGCGGCGTGCTCGCCGATCCGGTGACGCTCGACGGGCAGCTGTCGGTCGAGGACGTCGTTGCGGCCGCGATCGAGCTGGCCGGGTTCGACGAAGCGGGCACGATTGCGCTGCTGGCCGGGGTGTGGGGCTTCGATCCCGCCGACCCGCCGCAGTGGGTGCCGATCGTCGCCGAGCTGCGCGTCGAGTAGGCACGGGCCATAGGCGTCGCCTGGCGCTCGGATCGGGTGAGCGGGGAGGCGGCCGTGCGCGGCCGCTCGGGCCTCGTCGTGTGTGCGGGCGCAAACCCCACACAGCTGCCCGAGGGTTTGCATTCGCGCCGCATCGCGCTAAGTAAATGAGCACTCACTTACTTAGTCCTCCCAGCGATCCCGAAACGCCGTTCTCATGCGACCTCGCCAATTCACGGACGAAGCGCTGCTCGAAACCGCGCGCCGCTGTTTCCTCGAACAGGGCCCGGGGGTGTCGACCTCGGTCATCGCCGCGGAGCTGGGGGTGTCCCAGGCGGCGTTGTTCAAGCGCTTCAAGACCAAGCAGGCGCTGCTGATCGCGGCCCTCGCCCCGCCCGAGATTCCGCCCTGGGTCGAGGCGGTCATGGCCGGGCCCGACGAGCGCCCCGTGCCCGATCAGCTGCGCTCGATCGTGGAGGGCATCGACGCCTTCTTCTCCGGGATGATCCCCTCGCTCACCGTGCTGCACGCGGCGGGTCTCGATCCCAAGTGCATGATGGCCGAGTTCGAGGTGCCGCCGCCCACCGCCGCCCATCGGGCGCTCACCGGTTGGCTCACCGCGCTGCACGACAGCGGGCGCGCCCTCGTGCCCGCGCCCAAATCCACCGCCATGACTTTCCTGGGCACCATCCATGCCCGGCACATGCTCGGGCACGTCTTGGGTGAGCACGCGCCCCAGACCGAGCCCGAGTTTCTGTCGAACCTGGTCGACCTGATCTGGGCGGGCATCGATCCGTCCCGCTCCCCATCCTCCGAAGGAGGTTCGCGATGAAGATCGTCACCCGATTGTTGTTGCCCGGCGTCATCACCCTGTCCGCGGTCGCGGGCGCCGTGATGCTCGTGCAGTCGGCCGAGTCCGCCGAGCGCGAGCCCCCGGCCGCCGAGGCACCCCTGGTCGAGTACATCCGCGTGCAGCGGGAGTCGGTGCCGCCGCGCCTGCCTGGCACGGGGGTCGTCGAGCCGGCTCGCGAAGCGATGATCACCCCCGAGCTCTCCGGGCGCATCGTGTACCTGTCGCCGTCGTTGGTGGTGGGCGGTCGCTTCGAGGAAGGCGAGGTGCTGCTGCGGCTCGACAAGCGCGACTACCAGATCGCGCTGACCCAGCAGCGCTCGCAGGTCGAGCAGGCGAAGGTCGAGCTCGAGCTCGAGAAGGCCCACGGCAAGGTCGCACGCAAGGAGTGGGAGCTGATGGGCAGCTCCGAGGAGGCCGGCCGCCTGGCGAGCCGCGTGCCGCAGCGCGAGGCGGCCCAGCTCAAGGTGGACTCGGCCAAGAGCTCGTTGCGACGCTCCAAGATCGACCTCGAGCGCACCACGATTCGGGCGCCCTTCAATGCCACGGTGACCTCCGAGTCGGTGGAGATCGGCGAGATCGCCAGCCCCGGCGGAGCGGTGGCCACTCTGGTCGGCACCGACGAGCTGCTCGTGCGGGTCTCGGTGCCCGTGGAGTCTCTGGCCTTGCTCGACATCCCCGGCTACGGCGCGGACGAGGGCTCGGTGGCCATCATCACGCAGCGCCTCGGCCGTCGCGGCACCGTGCAGCGCGAGGGTCGAGTGATTCGGCTCGTCAACGAGCTCGACCCGGATAGCCGCATGGCGCAGGTGTTGGTGGAGGTGAAGTCTCCGCTCGATCCCCGGCCCGGCGAGCTGCCCCTTTTGCCCGGGGCCTTCGTCGAAGTGGAACTCTCCGGGGCGCCCGTGCCCGACGTGGTGCCGGTACCCCGTGTCGCCGTATTCGAGGGGCGCCACGTGTGGGTGATGAACGACGACGAGACCCTCACGCGCCGCGAGCTGACGATCGGCTGGGGTGACGACACCAAGGTCTACGTCACGGCGGGCTTGGCCGAAGGCGATCGCATCGTGCTGACCCCACCGTCTCCCGTGCTCGACGGCATGAAGGTCCGAGGGGAAGCGGCGGCCGAAGAGGGCCGCGTCTCCGCCGTCATTCAAGACTCGACGCAGGGGTAAACCGCCATGGACCAGCGCGACGATCGACCGGAGTCCGCCTCGGCGAGCATGAGTGGTGTCCGTGCCCCGCGTGCCAAGGGCGCGCTGGCGTGGATGGCCAGCAACTCGGTGGCCGCCAACCTGCTGATGTTCGTGCTCGTGGTGGGCGGCATCCTCGGCGTGGTTCGCACCAAGCAGGAGGTCTTCCCCGAGTTCTCGCTCGACAACATCACCGTCTCGGTGCCCTATCCCGGCGCGAGCCCGGCCGAGGTCGAGCAGGCGATCTTGCTCGCCATCGAAGAGCGGGTCCGCGGCCTCGATGGCGTCAAGCGGGTCAAGGGCACCGCGCGCGAGGGCTCGGGCTCGGTCACCGTCGAGCTGTTGCTCGACGCCCAGCCCGACCAGGTGCTGGCCGACGTCAAGAACGAGGTCGACCGCATCACCACCTTCCCGCAGGAGGCCGAGCAGCCCACGGTCAGCCTGGCCAAGAATAGGCGTCAGGTCATCTCGCTGATCCTGTCGGGCGACCAAGATCTACGCACGCTGCACGACCTCGCCGAGGAAGCGCGGCGCGAGCTGCTGGCCTCCGAGGGCGTCACGCAGGTCGAGCTCGAAGGCGTGCCTCCGCTGGAGATCGCCATCGAGATCTCGCGGGAGACTCTCGAGCAATACGGGCTGACCTTGCAGCAGGTCGCGGCCGAGGTCTCGGCCGCGTCGCTCGAGCTGCCCGGCGGCGGCATCGATACCGCCAAGGGGGAGATCCTGGTGCGCGTCGCCGATCGGCGCCTGCTGGGGCACGAGCTCGAGGAGCTGGTGATCCGTGGCACCGCGCGGGGTGGCCAGGTGCGCCTGGGCGACATCGCCAAGATCTCCGACGGCTACGAAGATACCGATCAGTACTCGCTGTACGACGGGCGCCCCGCGGTGCGGCTCACTGCCTATCGCGTGGGCTCGGAGACGCCGACCTCGGTCGCCGACACCGTGCACGACTACGTCGACCAGCTGCGCGAACGCGTGCCCGCCGGGGTCCACGTCGACACCTGGCAGGACGACTCCGAGATGCTGCGCGCGCGCATCGACCTGCTGCTGCGCAACGCGGGCATGGGCCTGGTGCTGGTGCTCGTCACCCTGGCGCTGTTCCTCGACCTGCGGCTCGCCTTCTGGGTGGCGCTGGGCATCCCGATCTCGTTCCTCGGCTCCTTCCTCATCCTCGGGGGCACCGACCTGTCCATCAACATGATCACCCTGTTCGCGTTCATCGTGACGCTGGGCATGGTGGTCGACGATGCCATCGTGGTGGGTGAACGGACCTACGCCAAGATGGACGAGGGGCTCGGGCCGCGGGCGGCTGCCATTGCGGCGGCCAAGGAAATGGCGTCGCCGATCACCTTCGCCATCCTCACCACCGTCGCCGCCTTCGCCCCCATGTTCTTCGTGCCGGGCACCATGGGGAAGATCTTCAAGATGATCCCCGCGGTGGTCATCTCGGTGCTGATCCTGTCGCTCATCGAGTCGTTCTTCGTGCTGCCGGCCCACCTGGCCCACAGCAACGGCGCGAAGCGACTGCCTCGCAAGGGCCTCATCGGTCTCCCCGGTCGGTTCCAACGCGGCGTCGCCGGGACCCTCGCCTGGTTCACCCACAGCGTCTATCGGCCCACCGTCGCGGCCATGGTGCGCCAGCGCTACATCACGTTCTCCGTCGCGCTGGCCACCTTCGTGCTCACCGTCGGCTTCGTCGCCAGCGGTCAGGTGCCCTTCAACTTCTTCCCCAAGCTCGCGGGTGACGTCGTCACCGTGCAGGCGCAGCTGCCCTACGGCGTGCCCGTCGAGCAGACCGAGAAGATCCGTGCCGAGCTGGCCAAGTCGCTGGCCGCCACCATCGACGAGTTCGGCGACGACGGCATTCGCGGCGTGTTCACCCGGGTGGGCGAGCAACCGGCGCAGCGCGGCCCGGGTGGGGGCCAGGCCGAGACGGGCAGTCATCTCGTCGCGCTCGAGGTCGCCATGGTGCCCTCGGACGAGCGGGACTTCACCGTCGAGGATTTCACCGCCCGCTGGGAAGCGCTCACGCCTCCGCTGCGGAACCTCGATGCGATCACCTTCAACAGCTCCACCGGTCCGGGCGCAGGCGAAGCGGTGGCCGTGCAGCTGCTGCACCCCGACACCGAAATCCTCGCCCAGGCCTCCGAAGAGGTCGAAAACGAGCTGCGCTCCTATCCGGGGCTGCGCAACATCAGCAACGAGTACTCCTCGGGCAAGCCGCAGCTCGACTTTCATCTCGTCGAGCAGGCGCGCTCGTTGTCGCTGAGCAGCAACGAGGTCGCCGTCCAGCTTCGCTCGCGCTTCTTCGGCGCCGAGGCCATCCGCGAGCAGCGGGGTCGCAACGAGCTCAAGATCATGGTGCGGCTGCCTCAGGACCAGCGCAGCTCCGAGCACGACCTCGAGTCGCTCATGATCCGCACGCCGCGGGGCTCCCAGGTCCCGCTCCACTACGTCGCCGACTTCGAGCGGGGCCAGGCCGCGACCGCCATCCGTCGCGAGGACGGCCAGCGCACCATCACCGTGTCCGCCGAGCTCGCCAAGGGCGTCGAGTCCTCGCGGGAGATCCTCGCCAACCTCGACGAAGAGGTCTATCCGCGGCTGCGCGAGCAATACCCTGGCCTCACCATCGAGCTCGCCGGGGCGCAGCGCGAGCAAAAAGAGTCCTTCGAAGCGCTCGGGCAGAGCTACATCTTCGCGCTGTTCATCATCTACGCCCTGCTCGCCGTTCCCTTTCGTAGCTACATCCAGCCCGTCATCATCATGGCGGTGATCCCCTTCGGCTTCGTCGGGGCCATCCTCGGGCACGTGATCATGGGCTACAGCCTGAGCATCATGAGCATCTTTGGTCTCGTCGCCCTCTCCGGCGTCGTGGTCAACGACTCGCTGGTGCTCATCGATGCCACCAACCGCGAGCGTCGTGCGGGCAAGTCTGCCTTCGATGCCATCTTGGCGGGTGGCACCACCCGCTTGCGGCCGATCTTGCTGACCTCGCTGACGACCTTCTTCGGCCTCATGCCGATGATGGCCGAGACGTCAGTGCAGGCCCGCTTCCTCATTCCCATGGCGATCAGCCTCGGGTTCGGCGTGCTGCTGGTGACCTTCATCGTGCTGCTGGTCGTGCCCGCGCTGTACATGATCGTCGAGGACTTCCGCTCGCTCTTCGGTGAGGTCGACGTGCACGGCGGGGCGGGCGAACAAGCCGAGGCTCCCGCGTGGACGCCCTCTGCGGTGGACGAGGACGCATCCGGGCGCGTGACCGCACCGCCACGGCAATGACCCACGATCCCGCCAAGCCCGGTCACGGGCCGACGCCGTCGAGTATGCGCTCGAGCGAACACGGCGGAGCTGCGTGAGTCCTCGACGGACGCGAATCTGCCCTCGTGTCGGGTGCATTGTTTGCCCTCGCCCAGACGACTCCCTTCTCGCGAGGGGCAACTCCCTTCCGTTTCCCCTGAAGGTCTATTGGGCTGACCCGCTGCCGCGGCGATGTGGATGTGGTGATGATGGGTTCGTGAACGGTGACCTCCGACTGCGAACCGCTTCGACTCGCGCACTCGCGTGAAGGAATAGTCGCGCCCCCAACCGCAGTGGACAGGAATTCGGAGACAAAGAAAGGGTGTCCAACCTCGTTCGGGGCACCAGCTACTTGCAGCAGAAGTTCGTCTCGAGGGGACAACGATGCAGCAAGGGTTACCAAACTCCAATTCTCTATCCGTACTCCATGCATCCATGGCGATGGCGCTCGCCGTGGGGCCGGCGGCGTTGGGGGCGTGTACGGCCGCGACGGATCTGGACGAAGAGCTGTCCGGGGGGACGAGCTCGCCGATCGATGAGAGCGAAAATCAAGAGCTCCACGCCGAGCCACCGAATCCCGAGCCTCAGCTCGACGATGTCGGTCTGGGCATCGGTGGCTTCGCGCTCGATGGCGAGACCAGCTACGACTATGCAGCGCGTGCCTTCACTCCGGTCGGCGATGTCAATGGGGACGGCATCGACGACTTCGCGGTCGGGGCCCACGGCAACGACGAGGGGGGATCGAGCGCGGGCCATACCTATGTGGTCTTCGGTCAGAACTCCTTTCCCGCGGGGCCGCTCGATTTGGGCGCGGTCGGGGGCTCGGTGCCCGGCATCTCGTTCATGGGGAGTACCGGCGACGTCTCGGGCTACGCCATCGGTGGCGGAGGAGACTTCAATGGCGATGGCCTCGCCGACCTGATCGTCGGCGCGCGGGGCCACAACGGCTCCCGGGGGAGCACCTACGTGATCTACGGGCACCCTCAGCTGGGGGGCTCGGATGTGCCGCTCTATGCCGTCGAGCTCATGTACGGCACGGGCAACGCCTCGGGGTTGGTGTTTCGGGGCGAGTCTTCCTCCGACTCCAGCGGCTTCAGTGTGGCCAACGCGGGCGACGTCAACGGCGACGGGCTCGACGATCTCCTGATCGGGGCGCCCTACGCCGACCCCAACGGCAGCGCGTCGGGTCGCACCTATGTGGTCTTCGGTGGGCAGCACTCGCCGATCGCCGCGTGGGTCGATCTCGATACGGTGGCCCAGGGCAACGGCGGTGTCGCCATCGACGGTGAGAACGGGTCCGACTATAGCGGGTACACCGTCGATGGAGCGGGTGACGTCAACGGCGACGGCTTTGCCGATGTGCTGATCGGCGCGCCGTGGGCCGATCCGAACGGCAACTCCTCCGGTCGGACCTACGTCGTCTACGGTGCAGAGGACTTCGGCACGGGCCCGATCTCTTTGGCCGATGTGGCGGCGGGCCTGGGTGGCTTCGCGCTCGATGGCGAGAACGCCTACGACTACGCGGGCCGAGGCCTCAGCCGCGCGGGTGATGTCGATGGCGATGGCCGGTCGGACATCCTCGTCGGGGCACCGGGCTACGACGGGCCGTCCTCTGCCAGTGGGCGCAGCTACATCGTCCTCGGTCAGGAAACGGTCGCCGCGAGCCCGATCGCGCTGGCCGACATCGTGTCCGGGGCCGGCGGCATCGTGCTCGACGGGATCTCGGGCAACAACGACACCGGGCGAAGTGTCGACGCCCTCGGTGACCTCAACGGGGACGGTCTCGACGACGTGCTCGTCTCGGCCGATCGGCGCGGCCCCGTGAGCGAGCCACTCGCGGGCACGTCCATGGTCGTCTTCGGTGGTGATGACCCCGGCCTCACCACCGAGCCCGGCATTCTCGCTTCCGTCGACGGCGCTTGGGAGGGGGGCTTCACCCTCGAGGGAGAGAACGCGGGCGATCGTGCGAGCTACGCTCTGAGCGGAATCGGTGACGTCAACGGCGACGGCGTGCCCGACATCGGTGTCGGAGCCCCGTATGCCGATCAAGCGGGCACGAACGCGGGCCGGGCCTACGTGGCCTTCGGTGACCCGGCGCAAGGGAGCTACCACGTCGGATATAGCCGGAGCCCGCGTGCCGTCGCGGACGAGTACGTCGTTGCGCAAGGGTCGACGTTGGCGATGGGTGGGCCGGGGTTGCTCGCCAACGACTTCGATGCCGACGGCGATGGGTTCCTGGCCGTGCGCACCAAGTTCACGACGCCCGCTGGCTCCAATGTTCGGATCGATATCGACGGAGCAATGAGTTTCACGCCGCCCAGTGATCAGTGGTGGGGTCGTGACTCCTTCGAGTACACGATCGAGGACGACACGGGCCGTTCGGGCGTCGGTCGGGTCGACGTCGTGGTCTCGCCTACGGCGATCTCGCTCGAGCTGGTCGCGACCGGTCACGGCGGATTCGCCCTCGATGGCGCCGAGCCCTTCGATGGTGCGGCGCAGGCCCTCTGTGGTGCGGGAGATATCGATCAGGACGGCTACGACGACCTGCTCCTGGGCGCGTTCGAGGCCGACTCACCGCTGACGAGCGCCGGGCAGAGCTATGTGTTCTACGGCGAGGCCAGCACCACGAGCCCCATCGAGCTGGCCATGGCGGCGACCGGGTTCTCTGGAGAGTCGGCCTTCGACTGGTCGGGCATTGCGGTGTCTCCGGCGGGGGACTTCAACGGCGATGATGTGGACGACTTCCTCATCGGTGCACTGGGGTCGGACACGAACGGGAACCGCTCCGGTCGCAGCTACTTGGTCTTTGGTGATTCGCTGCGTCCCAGCGATCCGCTGGCCACCCTCGATGGAAACAACGGCATCATCTTCGACGGTGCGGCGGCCGAGGACGACTCGGGCCGTACCGTGGCCAGCGTCGGAGACGTCAATGGCGATGGCTTCGATGACATCGCCATAGCGGCCTATCGCGCCGACGTCTCCGAGGAGGACGAAGGGCGTGTCTATATCGTCTACGGCACCGACACTGGCTTGGGGCCCTTGCCCGTGCAGCTGTCCGACGTCGGAGTCTCGGTCCCCGGGTTCGTGATCGAAGGCGAGAGTGCGGGCGATTTCGCCGGCTTCGCGGTCTCGGGAGCGGCCGATTTCGACGGTGATGGTTACGACGACATCGTCGTCGGTGCCTACGATGCGCTGCAGACCGTGTGGGGCTCCGGGCGCGCCTACGTCATCTACGGTGGCCCGGCCATCCCTTCGCTGGTGTCGCTCGTCGACGTGGCCGATCCGACCACCGTGCCCGATCTCGGGATCGCCATCGACGGCGATCCCGACGTGATGTCGACGGCCCGGTCTGTTCAGGTGGCCGGTGATGTCGATGGTGACGGACGGCCGGATCTGCTCATCGGTGCGCCTGCGGCCGACTTCAGTGCCTCCGGGTCGGGTCGCGTGTACCTGATCTCGGGTGGGGCCGCACTCGAGCCCGGCGCACCTACCATCGCCCTGGCAGACGTGGGGTCGACGGTCGAAGGTGTCACGTTCGATGGGGAGGCCGAGCTCGATGGGGCTGGCGCGTCGCTCATCGCCCTGGGCGACGTCAACGCGGATGGTTTCGACGACTTCGCCATTGGAGCACCCCTCGCGTCGTCGGCCACCATGTTCGCCTCGGGCCGTGGCTACGTGGTGCTGGGTCGACCCGACTTCGACCTCACGCCGTCGGTTGCGCTCGAGGACATCGCCGCGGGTGTCGGCGGGTTCGCGCTCGACGGTGAGATTTCGTTCGACTCCGCGGGTCACTCGGTGGGCGCGGCGGGAGACGTCAATCGAGATGGGTATCCCGACATCGTGATCGGGGCGTTCAACGGTGGTCCGGCCGCGGAGGGTCGTGCCTACGTCATCTACGGCGGTGACTTCATTCAAACCCCGGCGTCCACGCTCTGAGGGTCGCTCCCAGCTTCAATCCACAACAGAAACGACATCGAGCCATGAATACGATGATTCGAACGAAGAGCGTCCTGCTCGGACTGTGCTTGCTCGCGACGCCGCTGGCGTCTTGCGATCAGTCCGCCGAAGAACAGACGCCGTCCGACGGCAACGAAACCGCCACGGGGGCGGCTCAACAGCAAGATCTACCCTGGTCCAACGAAGACGCGGACGTCTACGACGACTTCGAGCGGGAGGACGGCGAGACGCTGGGCCAGACCCCGGTCGGTGCCTATGCGTGGCGTGCCATGTCCGGTGGCCACGCTCGGTTGGTGCAGGGGCGGCTGTCCTTCTCCACGCAGCGCGGCGCGGCGACTCTCGAAGGATTCGAGGCCGAAGAACTCGCGCTTTCGCTGGAAGTCGAGGCCGCCGGGTCCGAGTCCACGTGGACGGTCGGGTATCGCTCGGACGGCGAGAGTCACTATCGGCTGGTCGGGTCTGGCTCGTCGATTGCCTTGTTCCGTGGCGACGTGCAGATCGGCCGGGCCGATGCGGAGCTCGAAGCTGGCGTTCCGGTTCAGCTGCGGTTGGTCGTTCGAGGTTCGACCCATCGCCTGTCCGTCGACGGGGTCGAAGCCCTGCGGGTCGACGATGAAGGCGGCCCCGCGCGAGGAGGCATCGAACTCGGGGGCAAGGGCGTTGCCTTCGAAGAGCTGTGGATTGCTGCCTCCGTTCCCGACGACGATCGGTTGACCGAAGGCGAGGGGCGTACTCGAGGTGCCTCGAGCGCGGGTCCGGGTGCGTTGGCGCCCGGCGGAGGCTCAGATCCGGGAGAGGACGCAGACGATCTGACCATCACCCTCGGGGGCGCCGGAGGTGGCGGCGGCGGTGCTGGTGGAGACGGTGGCGCGGGTGGAGACGGCGGTGCGGGTGGGGCAGATCCCAATCCCAGCACCTCCGACGACGATCCGCTTCGGGCGAGCTCCGCTCCTCCGCTCGACCTCACCGTGCCTACCAACCTGTATCAGCAGGTGCGGTTCTTGTTCGAGGGTCCCGCGGCGGAGCAGCAGGGGGCGGACCTCGATGTTCTGCAGCCGGCCCGTATCGCCGTGATCCACGGGTGGGTCCGCGATGCATGGGGTAACCCGCTGTCGGGCGTCGATGTCTGGGCCTTGGGGCATCCCGAGTTCGGTGCGACCGTCACCCGCTCCGACGGGTCGTACGACCTCGTCGTCGCCGGAGGAGCGCCACGGTCGGTCGTCCTCTCTCATCCCGGGTTCTTGTCGGCTCAACGTCGCATCACCACCGAGGCGGGGCGGTCGCACCGGGCGGACGATGTCGTCATGTTGGCGATGGATCCCGAGTCCACGCCGATCTTCTTCACCGATCCCATCGAGTCTCACCACGCGTTCACGCTCAACGACGGCGACCCCGATCGCATGGCGACGGTGATGTTCCGCCAGGGCACGCAGGCCACCATGGTCTACGAGGACGGGTCGACCGAGCCCCTTCCCGAGATGACGGTGCGCCTGACGGAGTACACGGTCGGCGAGGACGGGCCGGCTCGCATGCCGAGCCCGCTGCCTTCGGGCACGATCTACAACTACGCGGTCGAGATCAGCGCGGACGAGGCGGAGGATGCAGGCGCGGTCAGTGTCGAGCTCGATACACCCGCATCGTTGTACGTCGACAACTTCCTCGGTTGGCCCGTGGGCACGGTGGTTCCCTCGGGGTCGTTCGATCGTGTCGCTGGCCGTTGGATGAGCGAAGCCGATGGTTTGGTGATGGAGGTCATCGGTGTCGATGGCATGGGGCTCGCAGAGCTCGACCTCAGCGGAGACGGCGTCGCGGCGACCACCGAGGAGCTTCAGAACTTCGACATCACCGACGACGAACGAGCGGAGCTGGTGTCGATCTACGCCGAGGGGGCGGAGCTATGGCGTGCGCCCATCGAGCACTTCACGCCCTTCGATCTCAACCCCTCCGGGGCCGGGAACGGTGTGCCTCCCGACGACGGATTTGGGCCGGATGACGGCGAGGTCTGCGACAGCTGCCAGGGTCCAGGTTCGATCATCCGCTATGAGAACCGTGAACTCGGTGAGCGCATGCCCATTGCGGGCACCCCCTTCTCACTCGAGTACCGCAGCTCGCGAAACCGTGGCGCGCCCAACCGCAGCATTCGCATGCAGGTCACCGGCGACGAATTCCCACCGGAAGTGTTGCTGACGGGCCTCCTGGTTCGGGTTGGGGGCAGAGTCCTGACGAGGTTTAAACCGCCGGCTCCGAATTCGCACATCACGATAAATTGGGATGGGTTCGATGCCTTTGGCCGATCCATGCAAGGGCCACAGCCGATCGATCTGTGCGTGGGTTGGGCTTTTCCGCCGCCTCCGAGTGTCCTCCTCGAGGCGGACCAAGCGGGTGGAGGCGGCGGAGGCGGCGGAGGCGGCGGCCAGCCTAGTCTAGATGGGCAGACGTTTGGCAACTACCCGGGGGGCGCATTCGGTACCCACTGGCCCGGTCGACTGAGCATCAACACGCTCACAAAGTGCTACGGGAACGGAAAAGCCGTTGCGGCCGCCGCAATGGACTCCATCACCAGCGCAGGCAAGTACCGACTCGGCGGTCTCGATGCTCAGACCATTTCCGATCGTCTCGGTGGGTGGACACTCGACGTTCACCACACGCTCGCCCAATCGACATCGACGCTCTACCGCGGTGACGGGGTCGAGCGTGAGCTCGCGGACGAAGCGATCTGGATGGCCTCGCGCTTCGGCGGGAATCGGCTCCTGGACGTTGCCTTGGTAGAAGGCCCCGCTCGCGGCGTTTCCTTCCACAATCCCACCGCGATCGCGTCGGATGCCTTGGGCAACGTCTATGTCGCGACGCCCGGCCTCGTGCGCCGCATCGGGACCGATGAGGAGGCCACGATCGTCGCCGGAACTCTGGGCGATCCCATCTCGGGATTGTACGACGCCACCGATCCCGCAGAGACGGGCTTCGCAGGCGATGGTGGTCCTGCCACGTCGGCCCTGCTGTCCAACGCCATCACGTCTTTGGTCGTCGATAGTGAGGGCGGCATCTACATCGCCGACAACGGCAACGCCCGTGTGCGCTATGTCGATCCCGGTGGAACCATCACCACCGTTGCGGGGTCGGGCTCGCTCGATCTCAACGATCTCCACGATGGCATGACGGCTACGGGCGGGGATCCGCTCGACGTCTCGATGACGTTGGTGTCGGACCTCGCGCTCACCCCCGATGAGGATGGACTCCTCATCACCCAGGGCTTTCAGCAGAACGGCCTCGTTCGGCTACTCACCCACGAGGGCGAACTCCTACACATCGCGGGCGATGCGTTCCCCAGCTTCATCAACCCCGATCTGCTTCGCCCTTCGATCCCGTGCCCGGCCGATGACACGTGTTCGAATGGGTCGGGCAATATCCGCGGAACGGCGCCGTGGGACTCGATCCCTGGCTTGGGTCAACATCTTGGCTCCTACCTTCATCGGGCCGAGTGGGCGCAGTTCGATCGGGTTCGAGCGGTCGCGGCCTACGAGGAATCGATCTACGTCGGCGAGGGTGACCGGATCCGGCGTATCGACGGCCTTCGCGGAGGCAACATCTTCGGCTTCCGTCGAGAGTACGACGTCACGCCTCCTCTGCAGTGCGGGTTTGGCTCGTGTTCCTATCCCGTCAGCACCGACATGGAGGCTGGCAGCTCGGTCGCGGATTTGCTCGCGGGCCCCGACGGGGTGTTCTTCGTGAAGGGCCAGGACCTCTATCTCGGCAAGGACGACCTGTCGTCACCTCTCGAACGCATCGTGGGAGGGGCCGAGGCGGATACGCTCATGGAGGGAGACGGCGACCTCATGCTCGCGAATCGCCTCCTGATGAGCGCATACACGCAGATCACTCGCGGTCCCGATGGTGCGATCTACGTCGCCGATGCGGGGCGGAACTTGGTCTATCGGGTCGCGCGCATGGTGCCTCCGATGTACACGTCCTCGCGGGTGCCGAGCGAGGATGGCTCGCAGATCTTCTTCTTCGACGAACAAGGTCGTCACCTCGAGACGCGAGATTCCCGGACCAACCAGCTCGTCTGGTCCTTCGGATACGACGAAAACGGTTTCCTCACGGGGGTGACCGATCGTTTCTCCGCGACGACGGTGATTCATCGCGATGGCTCGGGGCGTGCGACGTCGATCGAGAGCCCGGACCATCAAGTGACGTCGCTCGACTACGATGGCCATGGCTACCTCTCGGACATCACCGATCCTTCCGGCGCCCTGACCGAGTTCGAGTACACGAACGAAGGGCTGATGACGTTGATGACGGATTCGGACTCTCGGTCCGAGTTCGACTACGACGAGAGGGGGGCGCTCGATATCGATGACCTGGTGATCTCCTATCAGGGCGCCGAGGAAAGCACGGCGACTCAAACGCTCGTGCGCAACGACATCGATCCTCGCACGGTCGAGATCACCCATACCTCTGCGGAGCAGGCCGTCACGGTCTTTCGCAGGCACCGGTCCGGTGGTTCGGTCATGGAGCGCGAGATCACGTGGCCCGACGGGACGCAGAACATCGGATACGAGTCACCGACTCGAGAAACCTTCGAGTATCCCGATGGCCGAACCATGACCACGATGTTCGAGCCTGACTTGCGAATCGGCGAGAATACCCGGGTTCCGGTGAGGGCGACGGCCGAGAACGCGGACGGCACCAGCGTCACCACGCTGTTCGACCGGCAGTTCTCACCGCACTGTTCGATCTTCACCGAAGACTGCGATCCGGATGCGGACTCGCACTTGGATGCCGACGAGGTCGTCCGGACCGCGACCATCGCCGGCCGATCCTGGACCGAGACCTATCACCGTCGCCATACGGAAGGCGGTGTCGAGGTTCCGGGGACGTTGACCACCACGACGCCCGAGGGCCGTCAAACGACGGCGACTTACTACGAGTCGGGTCTCGTGCACGAAACGTTGGTGCCCGGCATCGCGCCCATCGTCTTCGACTACGACGCGCGCGGGCGCTTGGTCTCGACCTCGCAGACCGATGGCATCAGTACGAGACAGACGACCTACGCCTACGACGACGATGGCTTCATCGAGTCGGTGACGACTCCGTTGGGGCAGACTTCGTACGTCTACGACGACGTGGGGCGCGTGACTCGGCAGACCCTTCCCAGCGGTCAGTTCGTCGAGTTCGGCTACGACGATGACGGGAACCGGATCTCGCTACTGCCTCCGGGGCGTCCGGCTCACACCTTCACTCATGACTCCGCGGACCGAACCCGGAGCTACACCCCACCCGTCGTGCCTCCGTTGGTGCAGCCGGAGTCGGAGTATGCGTACAACGGGCATCACGATCCGACGATGGAGTCGTACGCCGACGGCGAGACCATTCAGCAACTCTACGAGCCAACGACGGGTCTCCTGGACATCATCGCGACTCCCGACGGCAACTACGACTACAGCTACGAGCCGTCCACGGGGCAGCTGTCCAGCATCGAGGACCCGCAAGGAGGCGTGCTCTCGTATGCGTACTCGGGGATCTTGCTCGAGGAGGAAGCGCTGACGGGGCCGGTCTCCGGGGCTGTCTCGTGGACCCACGACTCTCGGATGCGAACGGCAACGGAGAGCGTCAACGGCTCACACACGGTCGTGCTCGGCTACGATCTCGACGATGGGCTGACCTCGGTCGGAGAGTTGGCGATCACCAAGGACCCCCTCAACGGCCGAATCGACGGGACGACCGTGGGAGGAGTCGTTGGTAGCCACTCCAGGAACGGTCTTGGAGAGGTCTCCGTCGAGACGTACTCCTTCGGCGGCAACGACCTGTACGAGATCGAGTTGATCCGCGACGACGTCGGGAGGGTTCAGACCAAGATCGAGGTGCGCAACGGCGTCACGTCGATGCGGTGCTACGAGTACGACAACTCGAGCCGACTGACGGACGTCTACGATGGTGCGGATGCGTTCGGCTGCGTCGGCAACCTCGTCGAGCACTACGGCTACGACGCCAACGGCAACCGCAACGAGGTATTCAACGACGAAGTCGACATCTCGTCGGCCGAGATCGTCGTCGACGATCAAGACCGCCTTCGACAGTACGGAGGGGTCCTGTTCGGGTATGCCGACGACGGCAAGATCTCTCTGCGGCAAGAGGGTGGTGCGGTCGTCGACTACGACTACGATGCGATGGGCAGCCTTCGCAGCGTCGATTCGGGCACTCAGCAGATCGAGTACGTCTACGACGCGCGAGGTCGACGCGTGGGCAAGCGAGTCGACGGGGTCCTGGAGCAGGGCTTCGTGTACGGCAACCAGCTCCAGCCGATCGCGGAACTCGATGGGGCGGGCAATGTCGTGTCGAGGTTCGTGTACGGAACCCGTACCAATGTGCCCGACTACATGGTCGACGTTGCGACCGGTGATACGTATCGCATCATCTCGGACCACCTCGGCAGCGTCGTCATGGTGGTCGACGTGTCCGATGGAACCGTCGCTCAGGAGCTGACCTACGATAGCTGGGGGCGGGTCCTGACCAACGAAAATGAAGGCTTTCAGCCCTTCGGGTTTGCGGGTGGCCTCTATGACTACGATACGGAGTGGGTGCAGTTCGGCGCTCGCGACTACCGCCCGGACGTAGGCGCATGGGCGGCCAAGGATCCGTTGGGCTTCGATGCGGGCGATACGAACTTGTATAGCTACACGTCGGGGGATCCGGTGAACCACATCGATCCCACGGGTTGGATCCGGACGACATGCACGGGACGCATCGAGTGTACGGCCGGGTATACCGGGGCTGCGGGCGCAGCTGCGGGCTTCGCTGCGGGTATGGCTCCTGCTGTGCAAAGAGGTGCACCCGCGCTCTCTTCGGCGTGCAAGCAGGTCTCTCGGTATGGCCGTGTCCTCTATCATGGTGGGCCAAAAGGTGCTCGACAAGCAATGCAACTCGCGAAGGACATCGGAGGTGCTACGTTGGACATGACGCCAGAAGCGCAAGCTCTACACTCCCTCGCATCGCCAGCGACTCGAGCCGTACTACAACCGTTTTGGAACGGACTGTCATTGGGTTGGGCTCGAGGCGCACTGGGCCCCGTACATGCACTGATCCCGCGAGCGGGTGTGGCCCCGGGGTCCATCTTTGCCGGAATCGAACTGCCGGCGGTCCTCCGACAGGGTAACCAGATCTTCTGGTACTTCTACTAGGAGATTGGATCTGAGCAGGTAGAGCACCGTAACCACCCGACTGCTCTACCGCGACTTCACCGAGTCGATGGAGGCCTTTCGGCCTCCATCGGCTCGTTCAATTTCGGAACGCACCCGAAGTCGCCGTCTACGACGCCCCCGCGCGACGCTCGATCGCCTCCACCCGCCACAAGAGCCCAGGCCATCGCGACAGCAATTCCACCCGCCGCTCCACCGCAACCCCTTCCCCCCGCACCACCGCGAGCTCATACCCCA
Source organism: Myxococcota bacterium (assembly GCA_039028615.1). Classification (GTDB taxonomy): domain Bacteria; phylum Myxococcota_A; class Polyangia; order Nannocystales; family Nannocystaceae; genus Paraliomyxa. The sequence continues at coordinate 193,374 of JBCCHT010000018.1, forward strand.
ACATCGCCGCCTCCGCTTCCCGCGGCCCGGTGAACCCGACGAGCGCCTCAGCATCCAGACTCCCGAGCGCATCACCCCCTCGCGCCGCGGCCCGCATCACATCGAACAACCGCAACGCCCGTCGCGCGAAGTCCCCGAGCCCCTCCGCCCGCGACGACCCCTCGCCCTCGAGCCACGCCCGCGACCAGCTCCGCTCCCGCCGTATCGCCCGCAACAGCTCGCGCTGCTCGAGCCCCGGATCCGCCACCTGAAACCAAGCCTCCGCCATCATGGGCCGCGCCGGATCATCGAAGCTCACCCGCATGCGCACCGGCCCGATGGGCAGCGTGCCGAGCCAATGGCCGATCTCGAAGAATTCCCGCCGCGACTGCCCGGGTGCGAGCGAACCGACCCACGGCATGTCCCCGCGTGGCACGGGGCGCAGGCTCAGGGCGGGAAGTACGGCGTCGCCCTTGAAGACTTCGATGCAAAAGGGGCCGGGCCGTTCGCGTCGGCGCAGGGGCGGAAGGTTGTAGGTGGCGCCGCCGCGGCAGGTGAGGACGAGGGCGAGCCAGAAGGGACCGTCGGAGACGACCACGGGATCGACCTCGAGGTGGAGCTCGAGGGTCGAAGGAGAGAGGGTCAGCCGGGGCTCGTCGAGGTCGACGGGTTGCGCTTGCTCTACCATGTCCACATCGCGGGGTTGTCTTCGAGGCAGGTGCGCCTCAGGGTGTCGATGTGCCGCGGGCACAGGTGGGCGCTGCGTTGGCCGGGGGCGAATGGGCGAACGCGGCGAGTGCCGGGCCGATACAGCCAGTTCATCTGGTAGCTCATGGCGCAGGCGGTGTCGGAGCCTTCGTTGGCGGCGTAGCCACATTGGTGCGGGATGCCGAATCCATGGGTGAGCTCGTGCACCATCGTGTGCAGGGCTTCGTCTTCGCTGTAGGCACGGTCGTCGCCCGTCGTGTAGTGGGTAAAGACGAGGGCACGGCCGGCGAAGTAGTCGTCGTTGTCCGGCGCTGCAGTGGAGAGGCCCGCGAAGGCGATGTCGGAGGCACCGGCCCCGATTCGTGCCTCGACCCGACGCGTAAAGCCCATGCCGCCCTGAAGCAGTCGGGGTCCGTCCTGGTCGCGGTGAAACCGGGGGTAGTAGTCGACGACGGGCCCGTGCCGATCGTTGCGACCGTCGTTGGGGACGAAATCGGAGTAGTAGCTGGTGCCGGCGAGCACGAGGCTGGTCTTCCCCCGCGAGGGCCAGTTCTCGTAGGCGCTCTCGATCCGGTAAAAGCCGCTGCGAGTGCCGTCCCCGGGCACTCGAATCTTCACGCCCGTGGGAAAGTCGCGACCGGAGCCGATGGGGGTGTCGACGACCAGCACGTCGATTTGCCGTCCGCGCCCGTCATCGGTCAGGCGCATGACGGCGGGCCCGAACGTGTCCTGCTCGGCGGGCCACACCTGTCGGAAGGGGTTGTCGGAGGCGTGGCTGGTGAGCTTGTCGGCCGAGGACAAGAAAAACCACCCTCGCTGCCCGTGGTGTCGGAAGCGGTCTTGGACGTACGCGTCGGCATCGGGCTGATAGTCGGCGGCGCTGGTGATGTGCTCCTGCTGGGGCGACTCGATGGGATCGGTGAAGTCCATCTGCACGTGCGCCGTCTCGAAGATCGGCACGGCTCGCGCTACGGGCAACGAGGGCATGCCGATCATCTCGTGGTACTCGACGTCGATGCGCTTCCACATGGTCATGATCCCGGTGCGAACGGGGGCGCTCCCGGTGGCGGAGGCGTGCGGCACGAGCTCGACGCGTACGCGGTAGTTGTCGCCGCCAGCGTTGGTGCAGTGCAGGCGCGCGGTGGTGAGGCCGTCGACGACCTGAGTCCGGCACTCGCGGGCGTCGGCGCCGGGGCTCAGCGCGTGATCGATCTGCTCCCAGGCGGCGTCGCGACCCGAGGCGGGCGAGGGAAAGTCGCAGGAGCCACGGTTGTCCTGCATCAGTGGGCTTCGGTTGTCGTCCGGCTCGATCTCGTGTTCGGCACCGTTGCGCATGAGCGGCCGGCACGGGCCGGGGTCCTCCCACGTCCACTGCAGCTCGAGCCCGGCGGGGAGTTCTTCGCCCTCGCGGGCGGCGGTGACGGCCACGTGGATCTCGACGTACTGCGTGTCGCGCTCGCGGGCGTCGGCCCAGGGCGCGCTGGCGTCGGGCCGCGGCCGATGGTTGACGAAGATCCGGCCGAGGTCGTCGGCGGAGGTGTAGCCCGGCTCGTAGCCGCATCCGATCCGGTGGTTTTCGTCGCCGCGGGTGCCGTCGTCGAAGCCCGGTCGGTAGAGCCCGCGGATCTCGGTGATCTCGAGCCGGACCCGCACCTCGGTGGGCGCTTCGTCTTCTTCGCTCTCGGTGACGAGCGGCTCGGCGAGGTCGGTGAGGGGGACGGCGTCGACCTCGAAGGTGTCGGCGATGGGTCGCTCGGCGCGGTGCCGCCACAGGGTGAAGGGGCTGCCGTCGTCGGCCTCCAGCCACTGGGTGAGTCGCCCCAGGGCATCGTCGCCCTCGGCTCCGAGGTGCCGACTCCGCGGGGCCTCTTCGGCCAAAAAGCGCGCGAGCGCGCTCTCGTCGAGGGAGCAGCGGCGGATGACCCAGGCCGCGACCTTGCCCCGCATGGGCTCGAGGGCGTCGGCGGAGGGCGGCGTGTGTCCGGTGGGCGCGAGCAGGCAGCCGTAGCCGAAGGGATCGCGAACGTAGAAGGCGTTCATGGCGGCGAAGACACCGCGCCCACGGTGGGGCGGGCTGGGCAGCACCGAAGTGCAGCAACCCCCCCGAAACGTTGCAGCCCGAGGCGAAAAAAATCGGCCTCGGGCTGGCTTTCGGCGCGCGTCGATCGCGGCCTGGGGCTACGTCCGCGCGGAACGCAGCCTGTCGTCGGTCAGTGCACCACGTTGGGACCGCTGCTGGTCTCGACGGTGGGCGGATCCGGTAGGTAGTCGGGCGGCCAGAACTTCTCGCACCACTTCCGGTAGGCGATGATCGGTCCGTCGTCGGGGACGGGCTTGGGGTTCGGCAGGAACTCTCGGTTCGTCCAGATCATCTCGTCGCCGTCGAAGTCCTTGGTGGCCACGGCCAAGAAGATGCGCGCGAGCGCGTCCTCGAGGCCCTTGCCCAACAAGCGCTTGGCGAGGCGATTGACGGGATGGTCGATGGTGTTCTTGACCGAGCTGATCACGCGGATGTGGCAATCGGTGGGATTGACCGGGGTGATCAGGATGATGTTCATGATCTGAAGGCCACCCTGCTCGGGGGTGAGGGTGGCCTTGGACACGGCGAGGCCGGGCCCGAACACGCGCACGTCGAAGTGGAAGGGGCTGGTGTAGGCCTTGCCGAGCTTGCGCACGATGGCGTGCGGGCTCTGGGCGCCGAGCTTGAACGTCATGTTCATGATCGCGGCGAAGCTGCCGTCGATGTCCTCGGCCGGGTGCCGCTCGACGTCGTCGAGCTCCCAGAAGTGCACCGCGTAGAAGTGCTGGATGTCGATGATGTTCTCGGTGGGGAAGAACACGTTGGTCGGCTTGAGCGGGCGACCATCGTTGGTGACCGGAGTGCTCCAGCCGTCGAAGAAGCCGGGCTCGAGCAAGGGCAGGGGCCGGTCGGGGTTCTGACGGTCGGTGCCGTTCCAGATGAAGATCGAAGAGGCGATCTCGTGGGCGGTCCAGGGGGTGGACTTGACGTGGCCGAGCCTCGTCTCGGCGCCGACGAAGTCACCCTTGACGCACTGGCCCGTGCCGTCGAAGTGCAGGCCGTGGAAGGGGCAGCGAACGCAGCCGTTCTCCACGCGACCCCCGACACCGCGGTGGGCCCCGAAGTGGGGGCAGATCGCGTCCAGCACGACGACCTTGCCGGCCTCGTCGCGGAAGGCGATGAGCTTGTTGCCCATGAACTCGAAGTTGGTGATCTGGCCCTCCACGACGTCGCAGGAGCGGAGGGGCGAAAACCAGTCGTGCACGTACTGCGGGGGCGGCCGCATGTAGCGTTGCTTGGCGAGCTGCGCCGTAGTCATAGGCGTGGGAGATTACCATGCGCACGCCGCCGAGATGTCGTGGCCTCTGGGCGCGTCGCGTCGCGAACGTGCGGACGGCCACGACACCGACGAGGTGCCGCAGCGCGTGGAGGGGCGGCCGGCCCCAAAAAGGGTCGGCGCTCGGCCCGGACCAACGATCCTCCCACCGTGATCCGAGCCGAGCGCCAACCAGTCGTGCCATTCCTCGCTTTCGGTCGGACTCAGAAACACGCGGGGTCGTTGGCCAACCCCAGGTTCAAGATGCAGACAGACTCTGCGAATTTCGCCTCGAAGGCTTCGCGACTGATGACGCCCGTGACGAGCGGGGCGTAGGTCGGGTCGAGCTGGCCGAGCTGCGACAGCAGCGCGTTGGGACTCACCCCGAACTCGGCGGCGGCACGCTCGAGGTCGACGTTGCCATCGAAGCGCGCGTAGACCTCGATGATCGGCTCGACGTTCTCGACCGGTCCATCCCACGCGGCGGTCACCGCCTGGAGGAAGGTCTGGCTGCCGAGATCGATGATGGTCGACATCTCGGAGGCCCGGGGATGGAGCTGCTCGACGATCTCCTTGGTGGTCGCGTCGAAGTCGAGGCTGGCGGCCACGTAGTCGCGGATCTCGTCGGACTTCACCTTGAGCCCGGAGTCGTGACAGCTCATGCAGGAGATGCCTGCCCGCACGACCTTGTCCTCCTGCAGAGGGTCGGTGACGATGTTGATCGGCGCCTCGTCGAGCCGGTTCCCCTGGGCATCGGTGATGATGTAGGCCTGCATGCCGTTGGGGAGGTTGAAGATCGCCTCGCCGCCGTTTTCCTGGAAGTCCAGCGGGTTGGCGAAGATGTTCTGGGCGCCCTCGCTGGTCTCGAAGTCGTAGCTGACCCACAGCGACGCGTTGCCGGCGAAGGGCAGCTGGTGGCGCTCGAAGACCCGGTTGCTCTGCGAGACGCCCGAGTTCAAGAAGCCGGCGCGTTCGACCTCGAAGGTGGCGATGTTGGCACTGATGTTGATGCCCAGCTGGGCCTCGAGCTGCGACATGGTGCCGGGGATGTCGACCATGTCGTAGTACAGCGGCGGCTCGGCGCTGTCGTGCACGAACCAGTCGGCGGCCATGAAGGGCACGAAGGTCCCGGTGAACTGCTGCAGCACCTGGGCGTCGTCGTCGAGCAGGCGGACCGCGTAGGGGTTGTTGTCGACGAGCAGCTCCCACTTGTCGATGCCCTGCGCGGCCTCCCAGTCGTAGTCGCGAAGATCGATGCGATAGATCGTCTCTTCGGCGTCGATGGGCTGGGGACGGGTGATGATGGGGTCGAGGCTGAGGCTGTTGATCGACTTGCTGAGGCCGAAGCGGAACTGGTCGAGGTCCTCGAGGCAGTAGCCGACGTTGTACAGGTGGGTGAGGGTCAGGTAGCGGGTGAAGAGCCGGTCGGTGGGCGGCACCGTGGCGATGTCCGCGAGCATCACGTCGATCATCTGGTCGGTGCTGATCGGGTCCTGATCGTCACAGGTCTCGGGGGCGTCGAGCAGGCAGGAATCGATCCACGCGCCCACGATCGAGACGTCGTCGTCGGAGGGCCGGTCGGGGATGGACGGCGGGGGCATCGAGCCGCCGATCATGCGGGCGAAGACCGGGCTGCTGGAGGCGTCGCCCGGCACGACCTTGCCGCTGATGATCAGCTTCTCCACGTCGGTGGCGAAGCCGAAGCCGGCGGCGTTGGACTCGGGGTTGTGGCAGCCGGCGCAGTGACGATCGAGGACGTCGACGGCGGCCGATTGCACGGCGTCGCAGTCGTTGGTTGGATCGACGTCGCCGCCCGGGCCACCGCCGTCGCCCCCGTCGTATGTGCCTCCGCCGGACTCGCCGCTGCCACCGTCGAGGGTGCCGTCGGGGTCTTCACCCGCCCCGTCACCGAGCCCTCCGGTGTCCTTACGGTCTTCGACCGCGAGGATGCAGCCGCTGAGGGTGACGCACAGAGCCACCGACAGCGAGCCGGGTCGATGCAGATTCGTGGAAAGGTTGAGACGCACCATGATTGATCTCCCTCGTGGTCCCGCCGCACGAACGCGTGCGCGCGAGCCAAGTGACAGTGACGTGTTGGGTCCCTAGCCGGGGACCGCTGCTTTCAAAGACTAAGTGACGAGCTAGAAACGAACTTCGACCTCGAACCCGGCTCCGGCCGGGGCGGCGACCACCTCTACGTTTCGGCGGCGACGCTTCTTGCGACGAGGCTTGCGCTCGAGGCCGGCCGCGACCATCACGATTCCGGCCGCGGCCACGACCCCACCACCGATGAGCAGGGCGTCGGCGACGATCGCCGAGCGACGCGCCAGCCGATAGTGCGGGGTCTGTTCGATGGGGACTTCGGGCGTTGCGCTGGCCCGAGCGTTGTCGATGTTGCGAATGGCCGTGATGCCCACGGCGGTTCCCGAGGCGAGGGACAAGACGCCCAGGGGAATGAAGGTACTGCCCGCGATGACCACCCCGTTGGTTCGCCGGGGGTCGCGGTCTTTGTTCGATTGTCGCCGCTGGCGTCGTCGCTCGCGGCGTGAGGTCGGCTCCTGCGGGGCGGGCGGCGCAGGAGCGACCTCGGGATCGGGCAGAGCGGCCAGGCGAGCCTGGCCTTCACTCCGCTCGGTCTCCGTGAGGTTGGGCCGGGCCAGGAAACGCTCGTAGTGTTCGCGGGCTTTTTCGACCTTGCCGAACTCTTCGTAGACTCGACCGATGTTGTACAGGTCGACGGCCTGGTGCTCGAGCTCGTAGGCGCGCTCGAATCCTTCGATGGCGGCTTGGTAGCGCTGGGCGCCGAAGTGCTCCACCGCCTCGGCCACCAGCTCGTCGCGGAGCGAGGACTCGGCCGGCGGTGCGACGACCAGCGCGGCGCAGAGGATCAGCGAGGGGATCATGGCGACACCCCCATGAACAGCGAGGACGAGGCCTTGGCGGGCCGTGGTGGATCTTGGAGCCTTCGCGCTCGCTTGCGTCTATTTCTTCGCTTCTTGTGGGCACGCCGACGTCTCGGGGCGGGGGTGGGCTCGGCCGCCGCTTCGACGTCGAGCTCCGGCTCCGGTTGTGGTTGTGGTTTCGGTTGCAGGTCGGGGACGGGGGTCTCGGTGGCGTCCTTGGGATCGAGCATCACCAGGTTCGAGACGGTCCCGGGTGCGGGCGTGGTCTCGAGGCACGTGGGGATGGGATCGACGAACATCGCCATAAGCTCCGGGTCGGGCTCGGCGCTCGCCTCGGGCGGCACGACCTCCACGATCGACGGCGGCACCGCGGTGGCGCTGGGCCGAGCGGGCGTCGACGCACCCGAGGGCGCAGGGATGGTGCGAGCGCGGGTGGGATCGGTGACCGCGACCGGAGTCACGGCGGACTGCAAGACCGCGGCCCCGGCCACGACCTCTTCACACCCCCGGGGCGGGAGCAAGACCAAGAACGCACCGCTGATCACGGTGGCCGCCACGGCCCCCATGCCTCGACCGCCCAGCCATCGGAAGCGGAATCCCGGCTTGACCACGGGCAGCGTGGATTGGTCGGGGCGCACTGCGGTCACCCGCGAGGGGCGAGGGAAGCAGGCGAGGAAGGCCTCCAGCATCTGGCCGGCGTTGGCCGGTCGATCGTCCTTGTTCGGCGACATGCAGCGGTTGCACAGCGCCTGGAGGCGACGCGCGGTGATGTCTGGATAGCCTTGAGGGCCGAGCTCCACCGCGTCCATGAGCAGCAGGCCGAGGCTGAACACGTCGTTGCGAGCGTCTGGATCTTCGCGGGTGAGGTGCTGGTGCTGCTCGAGCCGCGGGATGTCGGGACGAGACACCACGCGGGTGACGTCGGGCGAGCCTTGGTCGCGCACGCAGGTGGCGACCCCGGTGAGCTTCACTCGCGCCGTGCGGGCGTCGTTGCCCCACAGGAACACGCTGTCGCCATGGATGTTGCGATGGACCAGCCCGAGCTCGTGCAGGTGGTGCACCGCGAGCAGCAGCTGAGAACCGATGGTCATGAAGTCGGCCGCGGCGTAGCGACCTTGCTCGGAGACGATGCGGTTGAGGCTCTTGCCGGGAGGAATTTCGACGACCAGGTACGGAGGTTCACCCGGCTTCTCGGTATCGATGACGTTGGCCAGCCCGGGGTGGCGGGGCAACGACGAGCGATTGCACGGCGACTTGGAGGAGTCGCTGTCACAGATCACGACTTGAACGTCGCGGCGTTCTTTGGTGTCCCGTGCCCAATGCACGGTCGACCCGACCTCGTAGCTCGCAACTGTCCCCAGCTTGTAGCGAGCGCCGAGGACCTTTGGGATCTCCGAATGGGAATTGTTGGATGGACTCGACACGACAGGCCCCCCTTTCCATGCGTACGTGACTCCGCTGCGGACGACATGACGCGGAGTGTCACTCACTCCGTCGCCTCGTCCTGCGAAGGGGATCACCTAGGCTCGTCGGGGCTTCAACGGGCCATCGGCGATCCGACGCTTGGTAGTGTGGCGAGCCTGCTTTGGGGTTGCAGCTTTCTTCGCGGCCGCGCCTACGCTCGAGGCTCCGGCAGCAAAACTGCCAAACGACGCTTCAGCTTGCTGCGAGAGCGTGCGAGCCAGCTCTTGACCGTGCCTTCGGCGACGTCCTGCACTTGGGCGACCTCGGCGACGGAGAGCCCTTGCCAATAATGAAGGACGACGGCGAGCTGCCAGTCGGGAGGTAGATCTCGGATGGCTCGCATCAGTCGGCTGCCGCGCTGGCGCATCGAGACGGCGCCGCTGGGGGTCTCGTCGGCTTGGATCGGCTGGTCGGAGAGCGTCTTGTGCCCGGCGGTCCGAACCCTCTTCTTGCGGAGGTGTTCGAATGAGACGCGCTTGGCGACGCCGAGCAAGTAGGACGGAAACTTCTGGGCCTCTTGGATATGGGCCACGTTGCGCGTGCAAACGAGCAGCGTCTGCTGCACCAGATCCTCGGAGGATTCGTCGAAGCGCACGTTGAAGAAACGGCGCAATGTGGGCTCGTGGCGGCGTAAAAGGGTCGCTCCGGCCTTTTCTACGCCCGATTGCCAGCGGCGCACGAGCTCGGCATCCGAGGCATCGTGGATCGGGACGAGTATTTCATTTTCGCTCTGAGAACCAACCGTCGTATGCATGAGCGAGCTCCGGGTCGATGGACGCACGGAGGTACGGTGAAGGAACACTCCCAGTGCTCCCCATCACAGTGGCCGGGACGCCACGCACCACCCTCGGCATTGATCCTACCAGGAACGGCGTGCGCCGGTGTGCCGATCATGCGGGTGTTCGATTCAATGTGACGACGCGGCTGTAGGATCGGCAACGTCGACAACGACGCTCGATTCGGCGCTCGTCGACGCGCGCCGCGGCCGATCATCGACTTGCGCGTTGAGACATCATTGTTAGGAAGGCGGAGAGTTCGTCGCGATCGTAGGTGCGTTCCTCGACGATCTTCGCGCCTTCGAGGACGCCGACGCCGTACTCGTCGTAGTTCGCAAACCGTGCCAGCGAGACGGTGACCTTGTTGCCGAGTCGCCCGGCGGGGTCGCGCACGATGGCCTGTACGAGCACGCCGAGCACGAAGGAATCGAGGTGCTCTCCGGTGAGGAGTGTGGCGTCCGTCACTCGACCGAGGTCGACGAGCACTTGGATGTGGCGGAGCGCGAGGCGCTGCTGGATGGCTTCGACCGGGACGTCGGCGGCGGCGCTGGCCCATGCCGTGCCGGCTTCCTCGAAGGCGCCGAACAGGGGCTTGGTGCGCGCGTAGGTGAGCGCGGGGGGGCGGGTCAGAGCGGGCCGACGACCCCGCAGGTGCTCGCGTAGGGCAGGGTAGGCAAGCCGGGCGAAGGTGTTGGCGGTGATGTCCATGGCCCAGGTGGAGGCGTGGCCGCCCTTGAACGGCGCGTTGCCCCACGGTGCGTGGTCGATGGCCTCGCGTAACAATTGTTCGTTGGGTCGAAGAACCACGAAACCGGCACGCTCACACAGATCGAGGAACTGATACTGCTGCTCGTCGGGTTTACGCAGTCCATCTCCCTTGCCGCCGTCCATGGCGTCGTTGTCGAGGATCACCACCAGGCTGCGATAGCGCGCGGCGGCGAGGCGGATGCGATCGACGCTCTCGGCCATGTCGCCCTGGGTCTCGAACTCGCGGTACATCCGGCCGGAGTGGGTCTCGATGAACACGGCGTCGACCGGGCTCTGGTGCTCGATGAAGGACTCGAGCGCCTGCACGATGTGCGCGAGCTTGGGGCCTCGGAAGGCGCGGTGCACCAGGTCGAAGCGAATGCCGTCGCGTAGGCCCAGGGTCCGCGCCAGCTCGCGCTCCATGAGCCGACCCATGGAGTACTGACCGACGACCTCGGTCAGCGAGGTCATGGAGGACCCGAGCAGCAGGCCGAAGTAGGGGCCGTCGCGCTCGAGCGCCTCGAGGCGCCGATGAGCGCTGCGCTCGGGGTGGTGGTGGAGCATGGTGTCCGTACCCGCTTCGCGGCCGAACACGTCCTTGAGGCCACCGTAGGCGAGCGGGGTCTTGTGGTGCCCGAGCTTGGCGGTGCCCAGCAGGCCATCGGAGAGCTGGAGCACGCGCGAGCGCTTGCGCTCGACGTACCACAGCGTGGCGCTGTGCGGGTCGAGGGCCATCGAGCCCAGGTGCAGGTAGCCCGACAGCGCCTTGGTCTTTTGGTTGTGGAACATGTGCCCGCCGCCGTGCACCAGCGGGTGGACCCAGGGGTAGATCTTGCGGTCGCCGAGGCTCAACAAGCGCAGGTGGATGCGCTCGGGGACCTTGCGGCCGTACTTCGAGGCCTGGTGCTCGTCCTGGACGAGCACGCCGTCGTAGCGCGGCACGTAGCGCAGGTCGACTAGCGTATCGAGGGCCATGCGGTCGAAGTCGAAGGGGAAGTAGTCGGCCTCTCCCTGGGGCAGCAGCTCCTCGGCATCGTTGGCGAACAGCAGCACTGGCTCCTGCTCCCCGGGAGACAGCTGAAAGATCCGCCCCGCGATGTCGCCGAGGTAGAGGCGACCGTCGGGGCCGACGTCGAAGCTCACCAGGTCGGGGCGGGCGTGCTCGTAGCGCTGGCTGGAGACGCCGGTCGTGGTGTCGAAGCGCAGGATCCAGCGGCGGCTGTCGAGGATCCACAGATCGGGATCGGTGCCGCCGCGCGCTCGCAGGGTGTCGACGCGCTCCCAGCTCGGACCTGCGGTGGTCGTGGCGGTGCCGACCTTGCCGTCGGCGATGACGCGGATGCGCTCGCCGAGCACGCCGTCGACCACATACACGCGCTCGCCGAGCACGACCGGGTCGCGGGGGCCTCGGAACTGAGCCTGGAGCGCGAAGCCATCGCGCGTGCCCTTTTCCCCCGGTTGCCCGGCGAGCGTGCGCACGGTGGCCATGGGGCCCACCAGCTCGCGTATGCAGTGGTTGCCGGTATCGGCCACGACCACCCGCTCACCGCCCGGGCTCACCGCGATGCCGTCGGGCTCGAGCAGCTCGGCCTGCCACGGCGCGCCCTCGCGGCTGCCCTGCTCGAGCCGGGCGAGGAGGTTGCGATCGATACCTTCTTCGTAGGCCAGCTCGCCGCGGGGCGGCACGATGCTCATGTCGACGCCGAGCAGGTGCAGCAGGTTGCGCGCGAGCCAGCGGTTGCCCTCGGGCCGCAGGTGGGCGTGATCGAGGAACTGATCGTCGGGCAAGGAGGGGTGGTCGAGGCTGACGAAGCGAACGGAGGTGTCGCCGATGCGGTTGAGGTAGCGATCGAGGCGAGCCACGTACGCGCCGTAGGCCTCGCCGTCGAGGGTGTCGCGCAGCATCCCGTCGTTGAGCGGGGTGGCGAAGAGCAACGCCGGGCGCCCGCGCTCACGGAGCCGACGGACCAGGTGCCCCAGGGCGCGATACTGGATGGAGCGCTCGTCGATCACCAGGTTGCGGTAGTGCTCGAGCACCCGCGCCTCGCCGATCAGCCCTTCTTGGCTGGGAGTGGCGTCGGACTGCAGCGGGGCGACCAGCTCGGCCTGCGGCGTGGCCCCCCACTTTGGGAACAGCTCGCGGTGACGCACGACGGGCAGGTGATCGAGCAGCCAGCGCTCCGACTCTTCCCACGCCACCCGGACCCAGCCCCAGCGCTTGGGCTTGCCGAGGGCGGGGCCGAGCTCGCACAGGAAGCCGCGGGTGCAGGCGCGCTGCTTGACGTAGTGCCGCGAGAAGAAGCGCGGGTTGATCTCCAGCACCACGCCCACGTGGCCGGAGGGGTCGATGCCGTCCAGCTCGCGCACGACGTGCAGCAGGTCGACGGGCAGCATGCCGTCGAGGGCGATCTGCTCGAAGCCCACCTCGCTGCGCACGTCCTGCTCACGGCGCAGGTAGTCGAGCACGCGATGCTCCGCCCAGCGCGGGATCTCGTCCTGCATGACGTCGCCCGCGAGCACCGAGTCTCCCAGCAGCAGCCACGACTCGTCCTGGTCGTTGGCGCGGGCCAGGGCCTGGCGAGCCTGCGGCAGCGTGTCGGCCAGCGGGGTCTCGGTGGCGCTCGGCCTCACCATCGCGATCACCAGATCGATGAGCACCACCAGCCCGAGCAGCGCCACCAGCTGCGACCACGGGCGATGTGCGGCCCCGGGGTGGGCGCGACCGTCGAGGTCGGTGACGAGCAAGGGGCGAGCGCGTGCCATGGCCTAGAACTGGAAGTAGATGAACTGGGGACCGCCTTCGGAACCCAGGGTGAGGGTGGCCAGCAGGGCGAGGCCGTAAAAGAGCAGGGCGGAGGCGGGGCTGGCATCGATGCGCTCGCGCCAGCGGCCGCGGCGAGCGAGCCCGGACAGCACGAGGAAGCCGGCGACGAAGCCGAAGAACCCGACCTGCATCAGCGTGGGCAGCCCCCACCACGGGGCGGTGTACATGCGGCCGACGATCGTCACCGCGTCGCCGAGGTGGTCGACGCGGAACAGCACCCAGCCCACGACCACCAGCTGGAAGGTGAGCAGCCAGGCGAGCCCGGAGCCCACCCATCCCAGGCGCGAGAGCAGCCGCCCCGCGCCTTCGCGGCCGGACCACAGCGCGTGCACCAGCAGCAGGACGCCGTGGTAGAGCCCCCACAGCACGAAGTTCCAGGCTGCCCCGTGCCACAGCCCCGACAGGAACATCGTGGCGGTGAGGTTGGCGAGGGTGCGGGCGCGATGGCCTCGGCTCCCGCCCAGGGGCACGAACACGTAGTCGCGGAACCACTCCGACAGCGAGATATGCCAGTGACGCCAGAAGTCGCGGACGTTGCGGACCAGGTAGGGCTGGTCGAAGTTCCGCATCAGCTGGATGCCCAGCAGGCGGGCCGAGCCGCGGGCGATCTCGGAGTAGGCCGAAAAGTCGCAGTAGATCTGCAGCGTGAAGCCCAGGGTCGCGACCGCGGCCGCCCAGCCATCGAAGCCCTCGGGGTTGGCGTAGACCGGCTCGACCAGGCGCGCGCAGTGATCGGAGATGATCACCTTCTTGAACAGGCCCCAGATGATCAGCCGCGTACCCACCAGGAGGTTGGAGGCGGAAAAGCGCAGGTGCAGGGCCTGCTCGATCTGCGGCAGCAACCGGGAGGCGCGCTCGATGGGGCCGGCGACCAGCTGCGGGAAGAACGAGACGTAGACGAAGAAGCGAGCGACCGAGCGGGTGGGGCGGAGCTTGCCCCGGTACACGTCGATCGTGTAGCTCATCGTCTGGAAGGTGTAGAAGCTGATGCCGGGCGGCAGCACCACTTCGATCACCGACCCGGGCACGACGTCGCCGAGCAGCGCCTGCATGTTGGCCACGAAGAAGCCCGCGTACTTGAAGTAGCCCAGGATCCCCAGGTTGGTGATCATCGAGGCGGCCAGCACCAAGCGGCGTCGGCGGAGGCGATCGGAGCCCAGGGCGAGGCCGCACGAAAAATCGACCGCGGCCGAGATCGCGATGAGCCCCAGGAACGCGACGCTCCACGCTCCATAGAAGATGGTGCTGGCGAGCAGCACGATGCCCAGGCGCCCACGCGGCCCCAGCCCGTAGAACCCGATGAGGGTCCCGAGCAGGAGCAGGAGATAGGCGAGGGAGTCGAACTGCACGCGCGGACTCGGGGCGGGGTCCGGGGGGAGGATCGCGGTCGGAGCGCGGGCTCAGGGCTTGGCGGGGGCGTCCTCGACCGCGTCGGCCTTGGCTTCGCTCGGGGCAGGTGCGTCCGGCTGGGGTTCGCCCTGGTTGGTGGGGCGTCGGGCCGATCCGAGGCGGCGACGATCGGGGTTCACCCCCTTGCGGGCCTGGCCTCGCTCGTTGCCCAGGCGCTCGACCTGCTGCCGCAGCTCGTTCAGATCGGTGCGCAGCGCCTCGAGGTACTTTTGCTTGGGGCCGCGCTCGCCTTCGCTCGCCTTGGGAGCACGGACCTCGTCGATCAGCCCGCCCAGCGTGTAGTGCAGCACCCCGAGCCACACAAAGGGCAGCAGCGCGACCATCAGCAGCCCCAGCAGCCAGCCCTTGCGTGACGGTGCGGCGGCGGCCGTGGCCGGGGCGGGCGACGACAGCGGGATGTCCCGGGCCTCGAGGTGCTCTTGCAGACGAGCGTAGGTGGCTTCGAGCTCCTCACCCAACATCATCGTTTGCGATGGCTCGTGGATGAGAACGAAAGCGCCGGTATCAGAGCGACGGACGGTGATCATGGGGGGCGGCCTGGGGCCGGGAAGACTACCAGGCCCCGCCCGGCCCTCGAAGCTCGGGCGGCCGTGGGGCGCCACTTTCGCGGTCGCGCTTCGATGTGCGGTCGAACGGCGGTCCCCTCGATTTTTCTGCGAACGACGACGTTGGGTCGAAGCACGAATGTACCGAGTGATCGATTTGCGGGGAGTCTCGGCGCAGGTATGCCGGATTCGAGAGCGAAGGCTCGGTCCGACGATCCGCTCGGCCACTGTTTCGCGAGTACGCGCCCCATCTCGATGAGCCGATCGCGGCGTCGATGCATCGACGGACGGCAGGCCGGTGAACGGCTGAACCGAGCGGGCTCGCGTCGAGTTCTCGCGGTGTGAACAGGTGCGGTCGAGGTCGTCGCGTCATGGCGCGGGAGCGCGCGTCGATGAACGCGGGTTGGCCCACGACCTTCGAGTCAGCACACCAACCGGGAAATCGTAGGTGCAAGAGCGCCGCGATGGTTCGCTTACGTCGACGACAGCGACCAGCGCCCTCGGAGGCTCGCGTGGTGCCGGGGCTCGGGTCGAAGTGTGCCGTCGTCGCTTGATTCACCGAGACCCGGAGCTATACGTCGGAACGTGTCGCCGGCGGGGCGGTGAGGGTCGAATCGACGACTCACTGTCACGAGTGCCGCTTTGCGTCGGCGATGGGAGTGTGTGTATGGACCAATCGAAATCAATTCATGGGATCGCCGTGGCGTTGATGAGCCTGTTCGTTGGTTGCGACGATGCGCAGCCACGCGACGTCGCCGAGTACGATCGAGAGCAGGAGAGCTTCAGCCAGCGTATCGAGGCCGAAGATCGAACCGACCAGCAGGGCTGGTCTCAGCGCTCGAATCACGGGGGTTACACCGGGTCGGGCTTCATGGACGCGGGGGGCGAGGGCACCTGGCTCGAGTGGGATGACGTGAACGTGCCCGCGGCGGGTGAGTACGAGCTGACGGTGCGCTACGCCAACGGCAGCTCGAACCACCGTCGGTCTGCGCTCATCATCAACGACGACGACGTGGCCAACGAGGAGTTCGCCAAGACGGGGGGATGGTCGCAGTGGAACACGCGAACCCGCACCGTGTTCCTCGAGGAGGGCGACAACACCATCCGCTTCGAGGCGATTACCAGCCGGGGCGGGCCCAATATCGACCACATCGAGCTTCACGGGAGCTTCGATCCAGACCCCGGCGTCGAGCCCGAGCCCGAGCCCGACCCGGACCCCACGGGAATACCCACCCCGGGGGCGACGGGGCTGCTCGATCGCGGCGCGGGCACCAAGATCCGCATCGCCTCGTGGAACAACCACCGCGGATCGATCTTCCCCAAGACCGACTCGACGTGGCGGGCGATCAACCGCTCTGGGAAGTACGACGTGGAGCGCACCGAAGGGGCCGAGCGCATCATCACCGCGGTGGATGCCGACATCTGGCTGCTCCAAGAGACCTCCTACGGCAACCTGCCCAGCGGGGTGAGCACCAACGCGATCAACAACAAGATCCGCGGCTACATGAACGACATCACGGGGGACTCGTGGACGGTTCGGTGCAACGGACGCGGCCTATGCATGATGATGCGCGGGAATATCGGGCTGCTCGACACGTGCCTGGGCGAGCGACGCGTCAACGCGTACATGGTCGAGCTGCGGGATCACGACGACGCCACGCTGATGCTCTTGAACACCCACTACATGAGCAGCAGCCACGCCAACAAGACGCGGAGCATCATCGAGGACTCGAATGCCTCGGCCGTGTTCGTGGGCGGTGACTTCAACAACTCGCGGGGCGGCAACCGCTTCAACACCATCGACGGCATCCCGGGCATGGACTTCCTGCAGCTGACCCAGTGGGTCGACTGGGACGCGCCGCACCTGTCGACGTCGATGATCTCGAGCCCGCAGCCGCAGAACCCCGACGCGTTCCCCGAGAACACCAAGGGCTACCTGAAGTACGGCTCGGCCGGGGGCGGGCAGGCGTTGCTCAACCGCACCCAGGGCGGCGATATCGACCACTTCTTCCTGCAGTCGAACTCCGGGTCCTGGGAGCCCACCCACCACTTCACGCTCAACACGTTGATGCTGTCGAAGGAGACCCTCGCCCAGTACGACCTGGAGCCGCTCGACGTGGCGCTGCTGCCCAAGCGCTACGAGCCCTACTTCTCCGACTTCATGTCCACGGGGCAGATCGAGGAGATTCCCAGCAGCGTCTACGCCGACTCGAACAAGGGCATGGATCTGGATCACTTGCCGATGGTGGTCGACCTCGACTTCTCGGCCGCGCAGGCGAGTAGTTCCGGCTCGCTCGATTGCGGCTGAGACCTCGCGCCTGAGACAATGACGAAGGCTGGCACCGGGGTCGGACCCCGTGTGCCAGCCTCGTGCATGTGGCTTCGTCGAGTCAGTCTCGCGGCCCGCTGGGCTCCGACTCGAGGATCCGGGTGGTGACCTCGGACTCGAGCTCGCCGTCGACCCAGACCTCCATGGTGGTCTCGCCCACGGTCAGGCCGATGATGGTCTGGTCGTCGCTCAGCCCGGGGCGCACGTCGACGAGCAGCGGGTCGGTGGGGCGAAGCTCGACCTCGACGGACTCCTCGAACTCGGTGCGGCTGTCGCTCTGCGGGGACAGCCGGACCACCATGGCCTCGCCGCGGGCGATCTCGATGCGCTGGTCGGTGCACAGGTTCTGGGTGGGCGTCTCGTTGAGGACCTCGCAGCGGAAGCCCTCGTAGCGGGGCGCGCAGGCGCTGAGGGAGGAGACCAGGCCGCACAGGGCCAACATTCCAAACAGTGAGCGTCGCATCATCCTGCCTCCCTGACCTCGACGGGAATCTCGAAGGAAAGGTCGCCCGAGCGCACGGTGACCGTGGTCTCGCCCGCGGCGAGCGCCTGGAGCTCGATGTCGTTGCGGTTCTCCGAGGACCACGCTTCGATGATGCTCGTGTCGGCGATGGTCCACTCGTACTCGAGGCTGCCGCCCAGCTCGGTGCCGTCGGCCGCCTCGGGCGTGGCGCCGAAGTCGTGGAGCGTGCCCGCGATGAGCACCAGGGTGTCGCCGGGCCAGGTCTCGTCGTCGACGCGAACGACGAGGTCGGTGGCGGGCTTGGCCTCGATGTGGAGCAGGTCGTAGATCTCGCCGGAGCTGTTCTCGACCAGCAGGGGCGCCCGGCCCTCGGTGGTCATCGTCCAGCGGCCATCGGTGCGCTGCAGGCAATCGAGGCAGCCGCTGATGATGTCGAAGTGGACGGTGCCGTCGTTGGGTTCGTAGTCGAGGCGGAAGCTGGAGCCCACGGCCACCGCGGTGGGGAACTCGCGGGAGAGGTCGCCGCGGTCGCAGAAGCCGTCGTCGTGGGTGTTCTCGCAGGAGTAGTAGAAGCGACCACGATCGAGTTCGCCAGTGCGGCCGGGATCGGCGAAGTCGCAGGCCGCGAGGCCAACGAGGGCGATCAGCGCACCGACGGCTCGGCGATGCGCTGCGGGTTTGGTGGGACTCAGCAAAGCCATTGCGTTCGGGTAGTGCCCCGTCCCTCGCAGACGATCACCCGCCCTCCCGCTTTTTCGAAACACGTCGTTTTCGACCCCCGGCCGTGATCCAACCGTGCCGCTGGCGGACCTGAACCGGTGTGGGGGCAATGGGGTATCGAAGGGGGATGGGGGGGAGCTCGGACGCATCGGGGGTTGCGGAACAGCTCATTCGGGGGGTGCGACAGACCAAGAGGCGGGGGCTCACGGTCGGTCGCCAAGTGGATGCACTGCAGACGCTGGTGCAGACCTTCGTCGGGTCGGCCCGGGGGTGTCTTCCCGGGCCGGCCTCGATGCAGGCCCACCCGCGGGCGCTGCTCAACGATCCCGAGGACGACTTCCAGATCGTGTTGTCGACGTGGGCGCCGGGGCGGGTGAGCCCGATCCACGCGCATGGCAACAATGTAGGAGTCGTAGCCGCGCTGGTGGGGGAGACGGTCGAGACCAAGTTCGAGCGCCGAGCGCAGGGCCACGGGCGGGTCGAGCTGCGCGCTCAGGATCGCACGCCGATCGGGCCGGGCTCGGTCAGCCCCTTGCTCCCCAATGACACGGATCAGGTGCACCGAGTCGCCAATGCGAGCGGGCAGTGGGCGACGACCGTGCACGTGTACATGAACACCATGCTGGTCTACGAGGTGTACCCGGAGCCCTACGCGGGCTCGGTGCGGAGCATCCTCGTCCCGCTGCACTTCGACGCCCGACGGCTGTGGCGGCAGTGGGCGCGGCCCCGGGAACTCGGTGCCTTCGCGCCGATGGCCATGGCGCTATAGTTCGGGTCCATGTCGACCTTCCACGAATTCGAGATGCAGTCGATCACCGGGGACCCGGTCCGTTTTTCCGAGTACGAGGGCAAGGTCTGCCTGATCGTCAACGTCGCGAGTGCTTGAGGGCTCACCCCTCAGTACGCAGGTCTGCGTACGATGCACGAGAACTTCTCCGCGCAGGGCTTCACCGTCTTGGGCTTTCCCTGCAATCAGTTCGGTCGCCAAGAGCCGGGCACCAACGAGGAGATCCTCGAATTCGCGCGGTCGAAGTACGACGTGAACTTCCCGATGTTCGCGAAGATCGAGGTCAACGGCCCGGGCGCGGCTCCGCTTTTCGAGTTCTTGCGCAACGGGGCGGCCAACGAAGACGGCAGCTCCGATCTCCAGTGGAACTTCACCAAGTTCCTGGTCGACGGGCAGGGCAACGTCATCAAGCGCTATTCGCCCAAGACCACGCCCGAGGAAATCGCGGCCGAGCTGCCCTCGTATTTGGGCAAATAGCGAAACAGCGCTTCCGCCGCCCGGCCTCTGTGGACGGGCGGTGGCGTGCGCTTGGACCCGTTTTTCGAGAACACTCGGTCCGGGCGACGCGAGAAGCATGGGCCGGGCCATCAGGGGTCGGTGGTGTGGCGCAGGCCCGCGATCGGGTTCGTCGCTTGGCCCGCCCCCGGCCACGCCCTATGCTTGCGCCATGTCGGACGACCAAGGCAGCGCCGCGTGGCCCATCGTGAAGCTCGGGCTGATGGGGCTGGGAGGCCTGGTCGCCATCGGCCTGGTCGTGTCCGTGCTCAAGCCCCTGCTCATCCTCGGCGTCATCGCGGGGGCGGGCTACGTGGGCTATCGGCTGTTCATGGGCACCGACAAGGCGCTCGAGGGCAAGGGCGAGCAAAAGGCCCTCGGTGCCGACAACGACTTCGAGCGCCGCATGGCCGAGCTCGACGCGATGGAAAAGAAGCTCGACGCGGAGATCCGCAAGGGCTGATCAGGTAGTGCTCGTCACTCGAAGGTGACGCGACCGACCTTGCCGACGCGGAGCACTTCGCGTTGCGCATCGTCGAGGGTGAGGCGGGCCTCGGCGACGATGAGTCGCGCGCCGGCCTCGATCTCGGGGGCGATGGTGGTGACCTCGCCCGGCAGCTCGATGTTCTCGTCGACGAAGCGCACCCGGACCTTGGCCCCCAGGGCGAGCACGCCGTCGTTCTCTTCGGGCACGGCGAAGCGCACCAGCCGGGACTCGGAGATGATCTGCACGACCGGCTCGCCCAGGGCGAGCGTGGCTCCCGGGTCGACGTAGCGCCGCGAGATGACGCCCCCGAAGGGCGCGCGCAGCTCGGCCTCGGCGATGCGGGCGCTGGCCTCGTCCATGCGGCTTCGCTGCTGGCGGAGCGAGGCCCCGGCGCTGCGCTTGCGGGCGGCGGCCAGCTTCTCGGCGAACCGTTGCTCGCGCAGCTCGGCCCGCGACACGAAGCTCTCGAGCTGCTCGACGTCGGACCGGGTGGCGCGGGCCTGCTCGAGCTCGAGGGCGAGGCGATCGAGCTCGGCGCGCGAGGCCTTCCAGGCGGCGGTGGTGGAGGCCAGCTCGTTCTTGTCGCCGCGGACGTCCATCTCGGCCACGACCTCGCCCTCTTTGACCGCGTCGCCGACCTCGAGGTCGAGTCGCTGCAGTCGAGCGAAGCCGGAGGCGACGAGCACCACCTCGGACTCGGGCACCAGCACGCCGACCATCGATCCGGGATCGGCCTTGGCCTCGGTCGGCGGGGCCTCGGGAGCCTTGGGCGCCTCGTGCTCGCTGATGTCGATGTCGAGGGGCTCGGGGTCGCACGCACCGAGCCCCAGCGCCACGACGGCGCCCAGGAGCATCGACGGCCATCGGAGACTGCGTCGCATCAGGGCGCCTGCCTTTCGTAGAGCCGGCGGTAGACCTGGCCGTTGTCCAGCAGCTGCTCGTGGGTGCCCGACTCGACCACGTGACCGCCGTCCATCACGATGATGAGGTCGGCGTCGACGACCGTGCTCAGGCGGTGGGCGATGACGATGCGGGTGCACTCGAGGTTGGCCAGCGAGTGCTGGATGGCCGCCTCGGTGACGCTGTCGAGGTTGCTGGTGGCCTCGTCGAGCAGCAGGATGGAGGGGCGGCTGGCGAGCGCGCGGGCCAGGGCCAAGCGCTGCCGCTGACCGCCGGACATCGAGGCACCGCCGTCGGCGAGGATGGTCTCGTAGCCCATGGGCAGCGCGATGATCTCCTCGTGAATGGCGGCCAGCTTGCCCGCGGCGACGACCTCTTCGATGGTCATCTGCGGGTTGCCCAGCGCGATGTTCTCGCGCACCGACATGCCGAACAGCTCGCCGCGCTGGGTCACCACGCCCAGCTGCTCTCGCACGCTGCGGAGGTCGAGGCTGGCCAGGTCGTTGCCGTCGTAGAGCACGCGGCCCTGGTAGGGCTGATAGAGCCCGACCAGCAGCTTGGCCAGCGTGCTCTTGCCCGCGCCCGAGGGGCCGACCACGGCCACGAACTGGCCGGGCTCGATGGAGACGTCGACCTCGCGCACCGACGGGGGCACGGCCTCGGAGTAGCGGAAGCTGATGCCCTCGGCCTTGATCTGCCCGCTGAGTCGAGGGGCGCGCTTGACCTTGTTCGGGTCCTGCTCGGGCTCGGTCTGCATCACGTCCTCGATGCGCTCGAGGTAGCTGCCGAGCACCTGGAACTTGAGGGTGACGTTGACCAGCGTGCCCAAGGGGCCGAGGAAGCCCGTGCCCAGGGCCGAGATGCCGAGCATCGCGCCCAGGCTGAGGTCGCCGTCGAGCACGAGCTTGGTGCCCGTGCCCAGGATGATCAGCGGGGCGCCCATGGAGAAGCCGCCGAGCAGCGAGGACACCAGCGCATCGAGCTTGCCGCGGCGCAGCGAGACGTTGAGCGAGTCGACGAAGAGGTTGGACCAGCGATCGACCGCCCGATACTCGGCGCCCATGCTCTTGAGCGTCTCGATGCCGGTCAGCATCTCGACCTCGTAGCTGGAGCGCTTGGCCTGGACCGCCAGGCTCTCGGTCATCAGTTCGCGCTGGACTCGACGCGTGGCCCAGTAAAGAGACAGCTGCACCAAGCCGAGCGCGAGCACCACGGTGCCCATGAGCGGGCTGGCCCAGAAGATCAGCACCAGGTAGAGGCTGACCAGCGAGCCGTCGAGCAGGCCGGACATCGCCCCCGAGGTGAGGATCTCGCGGACGGTGGCGTTGCTGCCCAGCCGCATGATGAGGTCGCCAGCCGAGCGCCGCTGGAAGAACGCGTAGGGCAGATCGATGAGGTGATCGAGGAACCCGATCGTCATCTTCGCGTCGAGCAGGGTCCGCAGCTGCACCAGCAGGTTGGCGCGGACCAGCGCGCTGATGAAGTTGAACACCACCATCAGCACCACGCCCGCCGCGAGCACCAGGGCGAGGTCGAAGTCGCGGCGGGGGATGATGCGGTCGACCAACAGCGTGGTGACCAGGGGCAGGGCCAGCGCGAGCAGCTGGACCAGCACCGACATCAACAGCGAGCGGCTCCACAGCGCGGGGTAGGTGAGGATCTGCGACATGTAGCGTCGCAGCAGGGGGCGGCGGCGAGCCTCGGGCTCGAAGGCCTCGCTCGGCTCGAGCAGCAGCGCCACCCCGGTGAAGGCCTCGTTGAACTCGCTGGGCTGGATGCGGCGGCGTCCGTGCCCGGGATCGATGATGAAGATGACCCCGTTTCGATCGACGCGATCGAAGACGACGAAGTGGTTGAACTCCCAGTGGAGGATGGCGCCCGAGGGCACGAGGCCCAGGTCTTCGAGGTTCTCGACCTGCACCCCGCGGCCGCGCAGGCCGTAGCTGCGAGCCGCCCGCAGGATGCCCAGGGCGCTCACGCCGTTTTGATCGGCCCCCACCGCGTCGCGCAGCTCGTCGAGCTGACACTGGCGGCCGTAGTACCGCAGCACCATCGACAAGCAGGCGGCTCCGCAATCGGCGGAGGTCATCTGCTGCACGTGCTCGAGCTGACGGCGCGAGCCCACCATCCCCAGCCGCTCGAGGGCGGGGAAGCGACGCATCAGCGTGCGATGGTCGGGTGCGGCGGTCATAGTTCCTTGAGGGCGGGGACGAGGGTTTCCAGCAGGGTCTCGGCGCGGAGCTTGGCCTCGAGGATGCCTTGCATGCCGTCGTAGACCTTGTACTCGGTGTCGTCGGACTCGAAGGTGTCCGAGGGCAGCAGGGTCTCGACGACCACCACGGGGCCGCGGATCTCCATGGCGCCTTCACGGTCGGCCCCCAGGTAGCGCATGGCCTCGGCCGGGCCGACGACCTCGTCGGCCACCGAGCGCACGGCGACCTCGTAGCGGCCATCCGGGAAGCCCTCGAGCTCGAGGAACAGGCGGGTGTCGGCCGCGTTCAGCAGCGGGCGGTAGTGCCCGGGGAACAAGCCGACGACGACGGTGCGCGCGGTGTCTTGCTCGATGGAGACCACCGCGTCACCGGGGCCAACGGGCTGGCCCGAGCGCACGCGGACATCGGACACGACGCCCGCGGTGGTGGCCTCGACGGTTCGGGCACGAAGGTGGGCTCGGGCCAGGGTGAGCTGGGCATCGAGCGCGGCGAGTCGCTCGCTCCGCGCGGTGTCGGCCGGGGAGCGCAACAGCTCGACCAGGCGCTGCTCGTACTCTTTTTCCACGCGGTCGAGCTCGGCCCGCTGCGCGGCGTCGTGCAGGCGAATCAGGACTTGACCCGCTTCGACGTGCTGCCCCGTCTCGACCTCGATGCTCTGCACCGTGCCCGCGACCGCAGCGGTGACGACCACTCGGCCCTCGCGGCGCACGACGGCGAGGCCCTCGGCGTACTCGCCGACGCGAGCGGTGGTGACGAAGATGAGCCCGGCGACGACCACCAGCAGGGTCACGCGTACCGCCCAGCGGGTCCACACGGACGCGATGTGCAGCGGACGGCCCGGCCGAGCGCCGCGGCTATGGGCGGCGAGTGCCTCGGCCCGGAACAGCGCGCGGCGCCGAGGCGCAGGCGTGGCGACCTGACGCCCGGCGGTTGCTTCCTCCGGGCTCATGGTCGTCTGGCCGTCTTCGTTGGGCTCGGTCACGCCTTCCTCGGGGCAGTCTCAGGCGGACGCGTTCGCCACCAGAGCATCGCATAGGGGGCCGGTGATATCGACCCCCGCTCGGCTTTCGAAGCCGAGGAACATGGGTGAAGGGTTCAGCTCGAGGATCTTGTACTGGCCATCGCGACCGCCCTTGATATCCATGCCCGTGAAGCGCAGGCCGAGGGTTCGAGTCGCGAGAATGCACTGGGCCTCGACCTCTTCGGACAGCTCGACGGGCTCGATGGCCTGCTCGTTCTGACGGAAGTCGATCGACTCGGTGATGATCCGCAGGGCGCACAGCACCTTGCCGTCGATCACGTACACGCGCACGTCGTCGCCGGGCAGCAGTTCTTGGAAGCAGACCGGCGCGGACTCGAGCCGGGCGAGTCGCTCGTCGGTGAGATCGTCGGCGGTGATGCGGCGCGTCGATGCTCCGCCCGCGACCGGCTTGTAGATCGCCTCGTGCTGCTCGCAGAAGCGGCGCACCGCGGCGGGGTCGTTGCTCCACAGCGTGGCGGGCACGGGCAGGCCCGCGTCGTGCAGCAGCGCCAGCTGATAGGGCTTGGTGATGTTGGTGCTCGAGGTCGCCGGGTTGTACAGCGCGGTGCCGGCCGCCTCCCAGCGCAGCAAAATCGCCGACAGCGGTGTCGAGCGTTCGCGGAAGGCCAGCATGGTGCGGCGCCAGTCTTCCTTCATGGCCTCGTCCGCCTCGACGCCATATCCGGCCGGGCTCTGGTACAGGCTGCGGACATACGCCGCGCAAGGTCGGCCGACGGAGCGGCCATCGATCTCGATCGAGCCCATGGACTCTCCCAACGCGATGGGCAGCTCTTCGGGGAAGCGTTGCGCGTTGAAGATGAAGGGCTCGTGGCCGCGTTCGCGAACGCCTTGGGCCACCGCTTGGGCATGCGGGTCCGTGGGCGAGCCGACGATGGCGATGAGAGAGCTGGACATGGGAAGGTGTGGACTCGGTGGGCGTAGTGAAGTTCAGTGGATGGGGACGCGATAGGCCGAGGGCCGAGGTGATGAACCCCGACCCTCGGAGGCGGCGTTAGATGCCGCCGTCTTCCTCGCCGAGGGCGAGCGTGGTGGCGATGTCCTCCTCGCCGATGGCGAGGGTGGTGATGGGATCTTCCTCGCCGATGGCGAGGGTGGTGACGGGATCTTCCTCGCCGATGGCGAGGGTGGTGACGGGCGGACGACCGCCTCCACAGCGAGCACCAGTGACTTGGCCCAGGTCTTCGATAAAGAGCTCTTTGAGTTTCTTCTTGCTCATGTTCGTTCTTCTTCTTGGTTAAACACTCCTCCGAAGAGGAGCGAAGCGCGGTGGGCGGCCGCGTGGATACGACGCGAGGGCGAGCCTCGAGATCGCGTGTCCACAGTGGAAGAGCGCGCTGAAGCGTTTCGGATTGCCGAAATCGTGCGTGGGCTCTGGGGGCCAGCCCATTCGTAGGCGGAGCCTACGAGTTGCCCTTACGACAGCATGAGAACGGTGGTTTGCAAGTAGAACGGTGTATTCGGGGCCGTGGGTTCAAACACACCCTCTGCGTTGAAACATCGGAATCTGACGGAGGTTTCGTCGGGCTCGTGCAGATTTGTCGGGCGGGGCGGGGATCTCGTTTTTTGGGTGTCGGCAGGCGGGGGGTCGAGGGTGGTGGGTTGGTCGATCGGTGGGGGGTTTTGAGTGATGGTCGAAGGTGCGCGTAACGGTGGATGAGCAGACCGCGCGTTCGCTTATCGTGCCGGGCTTGCGGTGGGGATTTCGATTTCGAGCGGGGCGGTTGTGATCGGGATTGGGGGTCAGGGTGAAGGGGGTGCGGTTGTTGCCGAGGTGCTTTGATGGATGGTCGAGGTGTCGGGTTGGTGTTCTTTCTTCGAGGCGGGGTCTCTGGTTTCGAACGGCGGGCGGCTTGGTGGAGTCCTCGAGGGTATGGGGCCGCTGCGAGACACGGGGCCTGCTGTCGACGGGTACCCCCCCAAACCCCGCCCTGCGGGTCGGGCGTGATGGTGGTGGTTGCTCGGGGGTTTTTCTGCCCGCTTTAAGTCCTCGGTCGGGGCTTGGGGCCCCCCCGTCGGCGCGGCCCCTTTCTTGGTCGCGCTCCCGAAGCGCGCCCGCTGCAGCAGGAGGAACGACGTCCCAACGACCGTCGCGACGACGAGCGCCAGCAGCATCGTGCGCACCACGGCGGCGCGCCGACCCTTGAACAGCACGAGGTGCACGAGCCCGAACAGCCCGGCCGCGGGGATCAGGAAGAGGCCCCACTGGCGCGACAGCGCGGCGAGCCCGAGCGACAGCCCCAGGCCGAGCGCGCCGCCCGTCGTCAGGCGCCCGCGGACGAAGACGCGCACGACGAGGTACAGCGCGAGGGTGCCGAAGAACGCGACGTACGGCTCGCCCCGCACGTACGCGAACGTCCGGTAGTACGCCGGGACGAGCCCCAGCGTGAGGAGCGTCCCCAGACGCAGCGCGGACGTCGGCCGGATCAGCCGGCACGCGCTCACCAGGAAGAACGTCAGCCCGAGCGACAGCAGGACGTTGATGCCCTGCCCGAACTTCGCGGCGGCATGGAGGCTCGCTCCGGTCAGCATCTTGAACGCCGCCGGCAGGACGTACGGCAGCGGCGGGTAGTAGAACGCGTCGGTGTCCTTGCGCGTCGCGAGGCGCAGCTCGGACAGGACGTCGACGTGGACCAGGTGCTTGCCGGCGTCGTAGCCCACCGTCGGGTGGTGCACGACCGCGTTCACCAGCACGACCGCGTTGATCGCGAGGAACGCGAGCAGCACGCCGCGGTCCAGGCGCCCCTGCGTCCGGAACGGGCGCGCCAGCGCGCTGCGCAGGCCCACCGACTTCATGCGGCGGGTTATACCAGGCACAGACACGTGCGAGCCCCCGCTTCGCGCAGGGAAGACTACGATGTCGGCTTCCGCCCACCGCACGAGACGCCCCATGCTGCCCACCTCCCTCGCCGTCCTGAGCCTCCTCGCCCCGCTGCCCGTGTCCCCGGCCCCGCAGAGCTCGAGCGCGACCGCGGCGAGCTCGCAGACCCTGGAGCTCCTCGACGTCTTCGAGCTCGAGCTCGCGTCCGACCCGCAGATCGCGCCCGACGGGACCGAGGTCGTGTACGTGCGCAACTCGATGGACGCGATGAAGGACCGGCGACGCTCCGCGCTCTGGATCGCCGACGTGGAGACGGGCGACCACCGGCCGCTCACGATGGCCGGCGACGCCGCGACGTCGGCCTCGTCGCCGCGCTGGTCGCCCGACGGGACGCGGCTCGCCTTCGTGAGCTCGTCCTCGGGCTCGTCCCAGATCCACGTCCGCTGGATGGACACCGGCCAGGAGGCGCGCCTGACGAGCCTGTCGTCCGGACCGTCGGGCCTCGCGTGGTCGCCCGACGGGGAGCGGCTCGCGTTCACGATGTTCGTCGAGGACGATGCGAAGCCCTTCGTCAAGGCCCCGAAGAAGCCGAAGGGCGCCGAGTGGGCGGATCCGCCGAAGGTCATCACGTCGATGCACTACCGCGCCGACGGACGCGGCTACCTCAAGGAAGGGCACCGGCAGCTGTTCGTCCTGCACGCCGACGGCGGCACGCCGCGACAGGTCACCCGCGGCGCGTTCGACGTCGAGCGCGGGTTCTCGTGGACGCCGGACGGCGCGTCGATCGTCGTCTCGTCGAACCGGCGCGAGGACCTCGAGGCCGAGCCGCTCGAC
>JBCCHT010000019.1:0-216266 GCA_039028615.1 Myxococcota bacterium
GGCCTGTACCGCACGGTGTACTCGGCCGAGTACGGCACCTTCGGCGGCAAGCCCTTCGGGCTGATGGTCTCCAACTACGACCTGGGCCCCGGGCCGCAGGACGTGCAGCTGCTGCAGAACTGCGCCTCGGTGGCCGCGATGTCGCACTGCCCGTTCATCGGCAACGCGTCGCCCGAGTTCTTCGGCGAGGAGGACTTCGGTCCGCTGCCCAAGCTCAAGGATCTCCAGTCCTTGTTCGAGGGTCCGCAGTACGCCCGGTGGCACGCCTTCCGCGAGAGCGAAGACTCCCGCTACGTCGGGCTGTGCATGCCGCGCTTCCTGCTGCGCCTGCCCTACGGCGAGAAGACCATCCCGGTCAAGTCGTTCAACTTCAACGAAGAGTGCATCGGCGATCACGACTCGTACCTGTGGGGGCACGCCTCCATCGCGTTCGCGACTCGCGTGGCCGACTCCTTCGCCAAGTACCGCTGGTGCCCGAACATCATCGGCCCGCAGGCGGGTGGTGCAGTCGAAGACCTGCCCCTCCACCAGTACCCGGCGATGGGCGAGATTCAGACCAAGATCCCCACGGAGATTCAGCTCACCGAGCGTCGTGAGTACGAGCTCTCCGAGCAGGGCTTCATCGGGCTGGTCTTCCGCAAGGACAGCAACAACGCGGCGTTCTTCTCGGCCAACTCCTGCCAGAAGGCCAAGATCTTCGCCGACACCGACGAGGGCAAGGCCAACGAGCTCAACTACCGGCTCGGCACGCAGCTGCCCTACATGTTCGTGGTCACTCGCCTCTCGCATTACCTCAAGGTCATGCAGCGCGAGCAGATCGGTACCTGGAAGGAGCGCGGCGACCTCGAGCGCGAGCTCAACACCTGGCTGAGCCAGTACATCGCGGCCATGGAGAACCCGGCCCCCGCGGTGCGCTCCCGCAAGCCGCTTCGCGCCGCCAAGATCACGGTCGAGGACGTTCCGGGGCAGCCCGGCTGGTACCGGTCGACCATCAAGGTGCGACCGCACTTCAAGTACATGGGTGCGTCGTTCGAGCTGTCGCTCGTCGGCAAGCTCGACAAGTCCTGATCTCGACCTCCCGGTCGGTTTCACTGGGGCCGTGGCTCGCGAACTCGCGGCCACGGCCCTTTCGTCATTTCCTGAGCTCCATCCATGACCACGCAGCAAGACGTCCAAGCCCGCGCCGAAGCGCTGCTCGCCCCCATCTCCGACGCTGCCCCCGGAGGCGAGAACGCCAACTACGACTCGGAACACGAGGCAATCCGGGCTGAAGTCGGCAAGCTCGACTCACCGACCGGGGGCGAGGTCGACTGGGAAGCGGTCGCCCGCGATGGCCAAACCCTGCTCAAGACCCGCAGCAAGGACCTGCTGATCGCGAGCTACGTCGCGTATGCGCTGCTCGAGACCGGCAAGCTCGGCGGGTTGGCCACGGGCCTCGCCGTGCTCGACGGGATGCTCGACAAGTACTGGGAGACGCTCTTCCCCCCGCTCAAGCGCAAGCGTGGTCGGGGCAACGCGCTGGGCTGGCTGGTGGGGCGGCTGGAGATCGCCCTGCCCGCGCTGCAGATCAGCGGAGGCGATCGTCCGCAGCTCGATCTGGTCATCGCCGGCTACAAGGCGCTGTCGGCCACGGCCCGCGACAAGCTCGAGGACCACGCCCCCGGCATGCGCAGCGTCACCGATGCGCTGACGCGCATGGACATGAAGATCCCCAAGGCGGAGCCCAAGCCCGAGCCCGCCCCCGAACCGGAGCCCCCTCCCCCGGCTCCCGCTCCGGCGGCGCCCGAGGCCGCTGCGCCCGCGCCCGCCCCGGCCGAAGCCCCGCCCCCGGCTCCTGCTCCGGCGGCCGCTCCCGCAGCCGAGCCCGCTCCCGCGCCTGCGCCCGCCCCCGAGCCGGAGAAACCGGCCGAGCCCGAAAAGCAGGACCCGCTGGCGGCCGTCAAAGAATCGGCCAAGCCCTGGCTGGAGTCGCTGGGCGATCCACCGCACGGGGCCGATGCCCGCTACGAGCCCGAGTACGAGGCGATCCGCACCGAAGTCGCCAAGCTCGACTCACCCGCCGGAGACTCCGAGGTCCAGTGGGACAAGATTGGTCGCGAAGCCGGGGAGCTGCTCAAGACCAAGTCCAAAGACGTGCTGATGGCGAGCTACTTCACGTACGCCCAGCTGCACGAAAAGGGCGTCGCCGAGCTCAACATCGGCCTGTGCGTGCTCATCGGGATCTTCGCAGACTTCGAAAACCAGTGGCCCAAGCGCCCGCGTGGACGCGGCAATGCGCTGTCGTGGCTCACCGAGCAGCTCGAGCGGAAGCTCGGCGAGGTGAAGCCGCAGGCCAAGGATCGCGAAGACGTCGAGACGCTCGGCAAGATCCTCCGCGAGTTTGGCCTCACCGTCCGCGACAAGCTCGAGGACCACGCGCCCAGCGTTCGGCCGGTCGAAGACCGGGTGAAGCGGATGCTGCTGGCGATTCCCAAGCCGGAAAAGCCCAAGCCCCCGCCACCCCCGCCTCCGCCCAAGCCCGCGGCTCAACCCGCCCCGGCCCCGGCTCCGGCTCCCGCCCCGGCCCCCGCCGCGGCACCCGCTGCCCCGGCGACGGTCGCCCCCATGCCGGCCGCCGCGGCCGAGGTCGCCGACCCCAAGGAGGTCGAGAAGTACCTGCTGGATACCGGCCGATCCCTGATCAAGGCCGCCAAGCTCCTACGGGGCGCCGAACCGAGCAACCCGACTGCCTACCGGTTGATGCGGCAAGGGCTGTGGCTCCACCTGCAAAAGCCCCCGCCCGCCGATCCGAACGGCAAGACCAAGATCGCTCCCGTACCCGAGGCCCGCCGCAAGCGCTACGAGCTCATCGAGTCCAACTCCAACTGGCAGGTCCTGCTCAAGGAAGCAGAGTCGGCCATCGGCCAGTTCCGCCTGTCCCTCGACCTCCAGCGCATGAGCGCCAACGCCCTCGGGCAGCTCGGCGATGACTATGACGCCGCGAAGCGGGCCGTCATCGGCGAAGTCGGAGCGCTGCTGCGACGCATGCCCGACCTACCCAACCTGACCGCTGCCGATGGCTCTCCCATGGCCAGCGACGACACCAAAGCCTGGATCGCCGAGGAGGTCCTCCCCGCGGCCGGCGGTGGCGGTGGAGGAGACGGCGGAGGCGGAGGCGGAGGCGGCAGTGGAGGCGGCAGTGGAGGAGGTGGAGGCAGCGGCCCCAGCGACGACCCCGGCGAGCCCTTCGGCCAGCTCGGCAAGATGATCAAGGGGGGCAAGGCGGCCGAAGCCATGAAGCTCGCCATGGAGGCAATCGACGGCACCGGCTCCCCCCGAATGCGCTTCATCCGACGCCTGGCGCTCGCTCAGGGCTGCCTGGATGCCGGCCAGGGCAAGCTGGCTCGCTCCATGTTCGCGGCCCTCGACCGCGAAATGACCGACAACAACCTCGCCGAGTGGGAGCCAAAGCTGGCCAGTCGTTGCCTCCAAGGGCTCGTTCGCGCGAGCCGAGCGACTGGGCAAAAGGGCTCTCAGTATGCCGGCGCGGAAGCGGCCTTCGAGCGTCTGTGCATGGTCGATCCCGCCGCGGCAGCCAAGCTGGCGAAGTAGATTCGGCCGATTTGCGGATCTCCCGCTCCCCCTGACGGGGGCGGGACTGCGAACTCCACGCACCTGCCAATGGGGGTTTGACGCCACCGCCCTGGTGCGGACACACTGCCGCTTATGGCATCCGAACCCCGCCAGGCACGGCCTGGTCGTCGCTTGCGACACCGCCTCCCCGCGCGCTTGCTGGCCACCACGGTCGCACTGAGTTTCGCGACGGCGCCCATCGATGTTGTGGCCGCCACCGCTCAAGATTCGGAGATCGAACGACTCTACGTCGAAGGCCAAGACAAGTACGCCTCCGGTGACTTCGCGGGCGCAGCGGATGCTTGGACGCGTTTGCTCGAGCGCCTGCCCGAGGCGCAGTCGAACCGTGCGACCCGCGAGAACGTGCTGCTCAACGTGCTGCAGGCTCGCCTCGACGGCTACGCCCGCACCCGCAAGGACGACGGCAGCAAGGACATCGACCACCTGCGCAAGGCCAAGAGCGTGCTCGACACGTACTTCGCCGGCTTCAAGAGCGCCTACGGTGACCGGGCGGCCGTCAGTGCCGCGGTGCAGGAGAAGGCCGACGAGCTCGACCGCACCCTCGAGGAGGCCGAAAAAGAGCTCGCCGCCGCTTCGGCCGAGCCCGAGCCCGAGCCCGAGCCCGAGCCCGGTCCGCAGCCGGACGGCAAAGGCGGTCGCGAGATCATCGTGCTCGAGGCCGAGGACGACGGCGGTGGTCTCATCGTCGGTGGTGCCGTGACCGGTGGTTTGAGCCTGGCCGGCTTCGGTCTGCTGGTGGCCGGTGGCGTCATCGCCAACCGAGCCGAAGACGACTACTTGGCGGCCACCACCGATGCCGAACGGGCGACCGCGACCGACAAAGGTACGACCGGCAACGCCCTGACCATCACGGGCGCCATCCTGGGTCCGGTTCTGCTCATCACCGGCGGCGTGCTGGTCGGCCTGGGCATCAAGAAGCGCCAGGACTCGCAGCGCAACCGCAACCAGCAGCTGCAGAACATCAGCGTGACGCCGACCGGCGGCCGAGGCTTCGGCGGCGTGGTCTTCAGCGGCCGCTTCTAGTCCGCGGGGCCCCTCGCCCCTTCGCGACGACCTTCCGGGTCCATGCACGCTGCGGCGTCATGGGCCCGGGCTCGTTTCAGGGGGCGGTGTCGTTCGGCGACCCGGGTGCGACGGGGAGGATGTTGCCCGCGTCGTCGCGAGGGCGATCGTCCTCGGCGTGCTCGCGCTCCCATGCATCCACCTCACGCGCGGTGGCGTTGCCCCGGGCTCCCGCCCGACGGATGTAGTCCCGGGCCCGTCGCAGGTCGGCCCGCACCGCGGACTCGGGCTGCCCCACGTCCCAGCGGGTCTTGGCCAGCTGGTGGTAGAGGTTCGCCCGCAGCACGTCGTCGAGCTCCGCATCGGCGACCCGAGCGACCAGGGTCTCGAGGGACACCATCGCGCCGCTCGCATCGCCCTGGAGCCGCCGCAGCTCGGCCATGGAGGCACGAGCCGAGACGATGGAGTCGGCGTCGTCGTCGAAGCGCTGGCCCCACAGCTCGATGGCCCGCTCGTTGAGCCGCATCGCTTCGTCGTAGCGCCCCTGCTCGAGGCGCACCGATGCGATGGCAGACAAGCAGCGAGCGACCTCGGGGTGCTCGGGGCCGAGGCTCTTTTCGAACAGGGCCTGGCCGCGACGGAACTGCGCCTCTGATTCGTCGTAGCGCTCGAGTCCCTGCAGCGCGGCGCCGATGTTCGTGTGGGTGACCGCGACGAACAGGTGCTCGGGCCCGAGCCAGGCCTCGAACTGCGGCAGCGACTTCTGGAACTGCTCGAGCGCCTCGGTGTAGCGAGCCGTCTGGTTGTAGACGATGCCGATGCTCACCACCGCCATCGCGATCTGGGGGTGCCCCTCGCCCAGGGTTCGGGTGAGCACGTCCTCGGCGCGGCGATAGCTGGCGAGCGCTTCCTCGTAGCGACCGAGCGAGAGCTGAGCATTGCCCAGGTTCACGTTCTCGGCCGCCACCGTGGGGTTGTCCGAGCCCACGATCTCCGCCCGCATCGCAATGGCTCGCTCGTAGAACTCGAGGGCGCGCTCGTTGTCCTCCTTGCGGTGCCAGACGTTGCCCACGTTGTTGTACAGGCTCGCGTGCGCCACTCCCCGCTCGGCCCGGCGATCGAGCAGGGCCAGCGCCACCTCGTACCAGGTCAGCCCCTCGTCGTAGCGGGCGAGGCGATCGCCGACCACCGACACGAGCTGAACCCCGGCCTGGGCCGCGATGTCGTCGTGCCCGATCCGCAGCGAGGAGGTCACCGTCTCTCGCAGTCGTGACTCCGCATCGGCGTACTCGCCCGATTGCTCGAGGGCGATCCCCACCGCGAGCATGGCCTCGACGCGCAGGGGCTCGTAGCCGACGATCTCCGCCTGGGCCAGGGTCTGCTCGGCCAGCTCCCGCGACTCGGCCATGCGAGCCACCGCCCGCTGAGCCGATGCGTCGCGCAGCTGCTGCCGAAGTTCTTGCACCCGCTCGCGGGTCTGCTCGTCCTCGGGCGGAGGGAGCCGAGCCCGGAGCCCCTCGGCGTCGGAGCAGGGCTCGAGGCTGGGCAGCGCGGCGACGATGGAGACCGCCCGCTGCACCACCGCCTCGTCCGTCTGCTCGAACGCCCCGAGCACCGCCTCGACCTCGTGCAGGTGGTCTTGCAGGCAGGTCATGCGAAGGTCGAGCAGCTCGTCCGATTGCTCTCCGCGGATCCGGGTGGCCTCGCACGCGTCCCGGTAGGTCTCCGCCCAGAAGCTCATGTCCTCGTCGAGGTGGCGCTCGACCTCGGACCACGTGTGCTCGGCGTAGGGCAGCTCGGTCCCCACGATGGACTCCTGCAGGGCTTGCTTGTGCTCGTCGCTCCAGATCGCGGCCAGGTGCGTGTCGCCGTCCTGGCAGGGTCGGCTGTCCTCGGAGCCGAGCCGATGTCCCACGCTGGCCGTGACCGCAGCCAGCAGCAGCGCCCCGCCGCCCAGCGCCAGCCACTTGCGCCGCTGAGCCTGGGCATCGTGCTCGAGCGCCTCGACCAAGTCGTCGATGCTCGGCCAGCGATCCGCCGGCCGACTCTCGAGCCCGCGCAGCACCAAGTCCACCAGCCACGCGGGCACCCCGGAGTCCTGAGGGATGGCCGCGACCTCGCCCTCCTGCTTGAGCAGCACGAGGTCTTGGAGCCGCGTGGCGGGGAAGGGTTCCTGGCCAAAGAGCGCCTGGTACAGCGCGACGCAGAAGCTGAACTGGTCGCCCCGTGCATCGACCCGCAAGCCCGCGTGCTGCTCGGGCGCCATGTAGCGCGGCGTGCCGACCACCGCGTCGTCCATGGTCAGCGGCGAGGACAACACGTCGGAGTCGCCGAAGTCGCGAAACTGGGGCACGCCGTCGCTGCGCTCTTCTTCGTAGCCGTCTTCGGAGTCCTCCTCGAGCGACATGCCCGAGCCGGTGAAGCTGTGCGAAGGGTCGGCGCGCGCCAAGCCGAAATCGAGCACCCGGACCCGCCCGTCGACGCTCACCAGCACGTTGTCGGGCTTGAAGTCGCGATGGATGAGCCCGGCCGCATGGGCAGCGGCCAGTCCTCGACCCGCCCGCGCGAACACCTCCCGAATCTCGTCGAGCGTGCGCTCTCGTTTCTCGAGCCACTGCGTCAGCGTGGTGCCCTCGATGAACTCCATCGCCACGAACACTGCGTTGCCGTGGCGACCGACGTCGTAGACGTTGACCACGTTGGGATGCGACAGCCGAGCGATCGCCTGGGCCTCGCGCATCAGGCGAATCGTGGCCCGATCGCCCCGGTTGCGCTGGTCCGGCTTGGGGGTGAGGATCTTGAGCGCAATCTTGCGGTTCAGCTGCGGATCGAAGGCCGCATACACGACCCCCATCCCGCCCGCGCCGACCTCGTGCAGCACCACGTAGCGGTTGACCGCGGTGCCCGGGGGATACTGAGTGCGCGTCTCCAGCAGCAGGCTCTCGGCCCCCTGCATGACGGTCTCATCGAGGTTGTCGGGCCCTCCGCCGGATTCGTTCCATGGACCCTCGTGGGTCGGGCCAGCATCCCTCATGCGCAGCACCTAGCATGCCAAAGCCCTGCCCGAGGGTCGAGGCGCAGCGGCGCCCAATGTGCCGCGAAAGCCCTTGCAATGCGTGATTACGGGATTTCGTTTCATTCCGCGAAATCGCGCGACGACGATCGTGTCGGGCCCCCGAACCGCGTCCGTGTCCGCTCAGGCACGCATGACTGCACACCACGGCCCGAGCCGGGCCTGGCGCTTCGCTCTGCACGGCGGCGCCGTCTCCTCCAGCGCCCTGAAGACAATGCGAGTCAAAATGCCTCGCCGGGGCGATGCCGGGCGGTTTTTCTCGGTGGCGCGCGATTGCAACGAGGGTGAAACGTCGACCGTCGATCGAGTTCGTCGACGCGCTACTGTAGAAACCAAAACAGTTGGTTGTAGTAGTCGGGATCCCACGGCGGCACGAAGCTCCCCTCGACCTGGTGCGTCCAACCATCTTCACCCGCGGCGCATGGTTTCGATTCGCCTTGGTGTCGAAAGATCGTCGCGCCTCGACACGCGACCACGACCGCGTCCTTCACTTGCTCGTCGCGTCGGCTTCGAAGCCCGACGTTGAGTCGGGTCTCGCATCGCGGGAACTTCCAGCGGTTGGCATCGGTGCGTTCCTGCCCCACGAGCGAGAAGTCGGTGTCGCCTTCTTTGCCCACGCACACCTGAAGCCGACCGTCGTGACCGAAGAAGTAGAACTCGACCACGAGCAAAACCGGCAGCGCCCACCACAGCCGAGCGCCCCACCCCTTGGAGCCTCCCGAGGGGGCGCCGGTGTCGGATGATGTGGTGGAGCCTCCGTCATCACTCGACTCACGGGCAGAGATCGCTGCGTCGGATGTTTCGTCGGCATCGCCCGAAACCACGTCTTCACCGGGTGTGTCGGGGGTCCCCCGGGACGGCGAAGAGGTGTCGTCGGGGGCGCTGGATTGCGCGTCATCGCTGCCGCTGGGCATGGACTGATCCGCCTCGTCGCTCATCGTGTTCCTGCATAGCAGGCCGTTTTTCGCCGGACTAGGGCACGTACGACGAACGAACTGAATCGAGAGTACCTGCGACCACATGGTCGGCGCTCGGAACTTTCTTTACCGTCGTACGTCCTACCAAGTGATCACCATGCATACAGGCAGCATGGGCCACCAACGTTTCTCAAATGTTCGAAGCTAGCGGCTACACGAGGCACCCTTCGTTGTGCCATAGTCGCCATGGGGAAACGACGTCTCGCCGAATGGCAGGACGCTGGATTGGAAGGGACAGGGGATACGGACAACGATGACCGCCGCAGTTGAACAATCATGGATCGAGAGCTCTCTGGCCCGGCTGGAGGAGCTGGAAGCGCGTCGCGAGCAGATTGCCGCCACCGCGCAGCCCCAGGAGCTCGCGGAGCTCGACGAGGAGATCAAGGGTCTGTATGAGGCCCTCGAGTCCGTCGCCGGAGACGAAGAGGGCGAGGCCGCCAACGAAGCCGCCGCACCCGTCGCCGTCGCCCCCGCGCCCGTCTCCGAGCCGGTCCCGGCCGCCACTCCCGAGCCGAGCATGATGCCGGCCCCGGCCGCGAACTACGACGACGATCTCGACATCAAGCCGCCGAGCAGCAAGCTTCCGCTCATCCTCGGCGCAGTGCTTCTCATCGGTGGTGGCGTCGGCGCGTTCATGTTCCTCGGTGGCGACAGCAAGCCCGAGGCTCCGCCGCAAGCGGCCGGCCCGGCCAAGGTCATCAAGGCCAGCGCCGTCGTCGAAGACACCCAGGAGCCCGTCGTGGCCAAGGGTGGCGACGCCGATCGCACCGCGGGCACCAACTACAAGCAGAGTTCCCGTCCCGCCGCCTCCAACGGCGGTAGCAAGCGCCGCTCCAGCAGCAGCTCGAAGAAGCGGGGCAAGAAGAACGACGGCCGCAAGGTCTCGTTCGACGGCGACTCCAAGGATCCGCTGGCAGGCGTGGAATAAGGACCCCACGTCCCTCGGACCCGATGCGGGGTGGCGACCGAAGTCGTCACCCCGTTTTCATTTTCGAAGCGTCGAGCGATACGGGGCAGCACGACAAAAAGCGGGGTGAGGGCCAACGCCCTGCACCCCGCTCGTCTCGTCGAGTGCGTTCGGTTTACGGGGCCGACGGCGCCAGGTCTCCGATGACCTGCAGCGACTCGCGGTCGATGAGGCCCTCGCGCCCCGGCATGTGCCAGGACAGGTCCTCGATCGCGGACAGCTCGGCGGGCAGCGGCACGATGACGTTGTAGTCCTCGCTGCGCTCCCACTTCACCATCTGCGCCGTGCTCTCGCTGATGAGTCCATGGCCCTCGTCGAAGAAGCGGATGGTGTGCTCCTCGGTCTCGAGGCTCTCGTCGAACCAGCCTTCGGTGACGTAGAACTCGGAGCGCCCGTCCTCGTAGACGGTGCCCACCAGCAGCGGCATCTTGGGCGGCGGCGGCCCGTCGAGCTCCCAGGAGCTGATCTCCTCGATCCACGGAGACACCAGGTGCCAGCCCCACTCGCTGACCCAGGTGCTGCCGCAGTAGGTCATGTAGTCGTGGGAGCTCGGCGGCAGGATGGTGATGGGGTTGCTCATCACGTCCACGCCCCAGTTCTCGGTGTCGCCGTTGGGGTGGTCGGGATACGACGGGTCGACGCCCGCTTCCCCGCCCGAACACGCGATGTGGGGCCGGCCTTGCTCGTGCCCGATCTCGTGCACGAAGGTCTCGGCCGTCGTGCTCACGTTGGCGTGGTAGACCCCCCAGCCCACGCGCTGCGCCGCTTGCCCCATGGTGGGGCCGCCGAGCTGCGCGATGCCGGAGAAGTCGGGGCCGCCGTTACAGGGCCGAATGACGCCGTAGTAGAAGTATCCCGGAGGCGCGCCTTCGTTGAAGCGCATCTGCTGGAGCGCGTTGAGCAGCGAGCCGCCGTTGGTGGCGCTGCCCGTGTAGTTCACCACGTCGTGGACGACGATCTCGACCTCGTCGATGGGGTTTTGGGCGAGCAGCCGCTCCCCGAAGTAGTCGGCGATCGTCCGCGGATCTCCGGTGACGGTGGTGCCGAACTCCTCGTTGAGGTCGGGCGGCTCGGGGCAGTCCCCGCCGACGTTGTGATCGAAGGGCACCACGACCACCCGCATGGTCATGTAGCTGTTCTCGATCCCGATCTCCATCGAGCCGCCTCCGACCGGGAAGATCGGTGAGCGGTCGGAGACGTCGTCCTCGTGGCCCGGTGCCGTCTCGAACAGCGAGACGCGGTACTGCGTACCCGGGCGTACGTCCTCGCCCTCGAGCCGGAACACGAACGAACCGGTGGGGCTGCCGTAGCGACAGTCGTATAGATAGTCGAAGCCAGCGCAGTCCGGCTCGGACGTGGTTATGAAGCTCTCGTAGGTCGCATTGGTGCCGTCGGTATGCTGAAGGAACAACACCGCGTAGATGCTGCGCGTCGCATAGCCGGGGTCCGTGTCGTAGAACGCCCGCAGCACCGCGGGGCGGTCCTGCAAGATGGCGGCGTTCCGCTCGCCCGGCCCGACCAGTGCACCGTTGCGCGCCACGGGAACCCGAACCCCCTGGTCGACGGTGACTTCCGTGATCTCGATGCCCGTCGCCGGTGGCGGCGGCTCTGGTTCTCCCGTGTCGGGATCGACATCGTCGTTGCCGGCGGTGTCGTCGACCGAATCGGTCGTCATCGCCGAACCGGCCGTCCCGCCGGGTAGCGAAGCGTCGCCCGTAGGCTGCGCCCCGTCATCCGTTTGAGCAGTCCCCCCCGTATCAGTTCCTCCCGCGCCGCTACCGGCGACCGCTGGGTCATCCGGTCCGCAAGCGACCGCGAGCATTACCCCCGAACACAACGCCAATCGTCTCATCGCTGGTCGAGCATACGCCGCGCTCCTACCGCAAACAACGCACAACAACAGGCTTGAGCGACTCGAACCGCTTTGAGGACCGCTTTTTACGTGCCTGCTGCTACCTCTAATGATGGAAGTGACGCGTAGCGTCGCGCGAGCGAGATCGACCGCGCAGGATCAGCAGGCCGGCGGCGACCAGGCCCCACCACGACCACGCGCGGGGCGATGCGGGCATGCGACACGCGCACGACGCCTGCGGACCCTCGCCCGTGTCCATCTCTTCGACGAGCTCTTCGGCCACCACCGACACGTGCACTTCGACTTCGGTGAAGTTGCGATCGTGGTCCATCGCTTCGAGTCGCAGGGTCAGCTCGCCCTCGGGCACGACCAAGGAGATGGCCGTCTGCGATGGATCGACGGGCACGTGTTCCCACTGAAGCTCGGGGACCTCGAGCATCCACCCCGCTCCGCCGAAGTCGTCGGTGACCTCGACCTCCACCTCGAGCGTCTCGCCCGGCACCAGGGTCAGCCCGTCGGGAGGCCACACGAAGCGCGCCTGCGGAGCCACGGTGTCGGGCTCGCCGCTGCCGAACAACGCGAGCAGCTCGGCGTCCGCGTTCTGAGTGCCCGCCGGGCAGAACCCGACGTGGGTCGCACCGCAATCGCCTGCCTCGTCGACTCCGCTGTCGAGATCGAGCTGTTGGCAGCCGGGCGTGAACACAGGCGAAAGCACGGAGGGGAAGCGAGCCATGACCGACTCCGAGCCTCCCGTATGCTCGAGCCCCCACGCGTGCCCCGCTTCGTGCACGGCGATGCGACCGACCTGCAGCGCGAGCTCTCGCTCCGCCTCCCCGTTGGGCACGGCGTGGCTGATCCACTTGTCGGCGAACACGAACACGGTGTCGACGTGCACCTCGTCGCCGCAATCGATGGTGCAGGCGAGTCCGTTGAGCCGGTCGTCCTCGAGCTTCAGCACCCCGGGGGAGCCACCGATCCGCACGTGGGTGAAGGGAAGCCACGGCGGCGGCGGCTCGCCCACGGCTCGCACGCCATAGGGCTCGAGGATGCGCCGGGCCTCTTCGACTGCGATGTCGGCCGCGTGCTCGCGCCCGAGGAAGATCGGATAGGTGAACGCCTCGCCTTCGACACATGAAGCCTCGCCCGCCTGCTGCCCGCCGCCCAGCAGCCCGCCACCGAAGTCGAGGAAGAGCGTGGCCCGGCGAGGAGCCTGACCGGCGACCGGCTCGGTCGAGGCGGCCTCGGGAGCGAAGAGCAGGGCGCTCGCGAGCGCGGTCGCGGGCAAGATCACGGCGACGCCTCCGAGCTCGCGACCTCGTGATACCGGCCGAGCCACACGTCGGCTTCGGAGTAGACCAGGCGCTGCGCACCGCCGGCCCACAGCGCGCCGTCGGGGCCTCGGGCAATCGCGCGACCGGTGCCCGTGGAGATGGGATCGAGGGCCAGCGCATGTCGGCGGCGCCCCTGCCCGTCGAAGCTCGCCAGCCACGGCCGCCCCGGGCACCACTGGCGCGAGCAGGTCGCCCGCGGCAACGGGTCGGTGCCCACCATCGTGGCGCCGCCTCCCGGATCGAGGACCACGCCGAAGGCTTCGCGCCGCACGGCTCCCGCGGCGGGCTCGACCTCGGTCCAGCGCACGCGGCCGGCCGTATCCAGCCGCGCCAGGAAGGGCTGCGCATGCCATGCGCTGGGGTCGGCCGGGTCCGGCGCGGCCAAGACCTCGGTGCCCGCGACCCACGGGGCTCCATCCGCGTCGACGACCAGGGCCGATGCCCACGCCCCGACCTCACCGCGCACTCGCGTGTAGCCCAGGGGTTCGCCGGCGGTATCGAGCTTGGTCAGCCACCACGCGGTCAGGCCGTCTTCGCCTCCGGCCGCGAACACCCCACCGTCGGGGCTCACGGCGACCGCCCGCGCATCGTCGATGCCGCCCGCCGGGCCGTCGTGCCAGTACGTCCAGCGTCGCTCGCCTTGGCCGTCGAAGGCCACGACCAAGCCGTCGCGGTCCTGTGCGTGGCGGAGCGTCTCGCCCGCCACGACCACGCCGTCGTCGTAGAGCGCCAGCGCGACGCCGCGATCTCGGTTGCCGCTGAAGTCCTCGATGAAGGTGAAGCGTGGGGTGCCACCCGGCTCGCACCGCGTGAGCCACAGGTCGTCGTGGCGCTCCCCGTGCACATAGCCGGTCACCCACGGATCGCCCTGCGCATCGACGACCACCGCACGGGCCGTGGCCGAGTCCCACGTGTCGTCGTCTTCGGGCAGGTAGCGGCTCCACTGCAGCTCACCGTCGGAGGCATAGCGAGCCAGCCACGCGCGGGTGGCCGCGCCCTCCCCCGCTTGGGCCTCGCCCACCGCAATCACCCCGCCGTCCGCCGTGGGAGCCAAGCCGAAGACCGTCTCCGCTCGCTCGCCCTGCCGCGGCGAGCGGACCCACGTCGAGCCGATCGGTCGTCGACAGTCGTTGCGGCAGCCGTCGCTCTCGTCGTCGTTGCCGTCGTCGCACTCCTCGCCTTCGTCCGTGACCCCATCGC
Organism: Myxococcota bacterium; assembly: GCA_039028615.1. Taxonomy (GTDB): domain Bacteria; phylum Myxococcota_A; class Polyangia; order Nannocystales; family Nannocystaceae; genus Paraliomyxa. Next base: position 14,036 of record JBCCHT010000019.1, read on the forward strand.
CACAGCGCGGCCGCTGGCAGTCGAGACGACACGGTCCGTCGGGTGCGTTGGCAAAGCCCAAGTCGCACGCCTCCGGCGACTCCACGATGCCGTTGCCGCACCCGGGAGCCGCCCGCGGGGTTGCGGCGCCCGGTTCGCCCACCGGATCACAGCCGCCGCAGACGGCCGTCACCCACGTGAGACACCCCAGTGACATTGCGTACCCCCAACCGCGCCGCCGGCCACGGGGCTCGTAATTCGGCGGATTGAGGCGGGAACGCATGGTTAGGGGGAAATCGGCGTAGGCGGCGTAGGCGAGGCTGCGACCGTGCGCCCCTTTGAAATAGACGGCGCCCTCTGACACATTGCAAGCGTGTTGAAGCTAACAAGGCTCCTACTCCCGGTCACGGTCTTTGTGCTCGCCTGCGGTACCGAAGACAACGGCAGCACCGCTGGAGTGGGCGGGAGCGGAGATGGAGGGGTGGAGACCGACGACGTGGGGGCGACCTCGGAGGGCGCGTCGAGCAACGGTCAAGAGAGTGCCGACGAGACGGCCGGGCCCGAGCCCGCCGACATCCCGGCCCGCGCGATTCAGATCAGCCTGGTCGAGGCCAACACCGGAGTCGCGGTCGCCATCGGGGCCAACGGTGAGTGGGTCGGCGCGGAAGGGCGCAACTCCCCGCTGCCCAAGGGTCGCAACACCGCCATCCGCGTCTACGTCGACGTCGACGAAGACATCTGGGTGCAGCGCGACATCGAGGCCCGGCTGCACGTGCACCTGGCCGACGGCACCGTCGAGACCCAGAGCCTGGTGGAGACGATCAGCGGCGACAGCTCCACGGCCTCGCTGCAATCCGGCTACCTCTTTGGCGCCCTCGCCGAGTGGATGGAGCCCGGCGTCCAATACCAAGTGGAGCTGTTCGAGGCGGGCGAGGGCTACGAAGGCTTGCCCGAGGCAACGGAGCCCCCTCGCACGCCGCCCACCCCCGACCTCATCGGCGCCGAGCAGACCGAGCTCGAGCTCAAGGTCGTGATGATCCCGGTCAACTACTCGGGCCCCGGCTGCACCAGCAACGTCGAGGCCACCGACGAGACGCTGGGTCGCTACGCCGACGCGATGTACCAGCAGAACCCGGTCGAGAACCTGGAGATCGAGTGGGCGCCGGCCTATACCGTCAACGACCTCGACCTGAGCGATCCGGGCGACTTCTTCAGCCTGCTCAACCGCGCCGTCAGCTATCGCGCGCAGGCCAACCCCGCGCCCAACGTCTACTACTACATGCTCTTCGAGAACTGCGGCGCCTGCATCGGCGACGGAGGTGGCTGCACCCTCGGTGTCGCCCCGGGCACGCCCGATGCCTCGATGGGCGCCGCCCAGGCCCGGGTAGCCATCGGCACCCAGTTCCTCGGTGGTTCCGAGGTCGGCATCGAGACCTTCGTGCACGAGATCGGCCACAGCCAGGGTCGCGCCCACGTGGCCTGCCCCGGCGCCAGCGCGGCGGGTCCCGACCCCTCATTCCCGCACGAGAACGGCAGCATCGGCGTGTGGGGCTTCGGCGTGCGTGACTTCGGCGTCCGCAACCCGAGCAACCACACCGACTACATGAGCTACTGCAACCCCACGTGGGTCTCCGACTGGCAGTGGAACGCGACCTACGATCGCATCCGCACCCTCACCAGCTGGGACACGGGCGATATGGAGATGCCGCCGGGGCAGTCGGTGCTCGTGGGCATGACCAACCCGGTCACCAACGAGACCGACTGGTTCGTCGACGAGGGCTACATCGCCGACGGCACCGAGCTGGCCACCGGACACGAGCTCCGCTTCAAGGCCGGCAACCGCGTGCTCGAGACGGCCGGTGTGCACGTCGACGAGTGGAGCGAGGGCGGCGGTCTCACCATCCGCGCCCCCGTGCCCGCGGGTTGGGACGGCGAGGTCACCTCGATCGAGTACGTGGCCCCGAACCGTCGCGTGGAGGCGTCGCGCCAGGCCATCGCCGACTACCGTCGGCCCGAGGCGCTGACCCAGCCGTAGGCGCCATCACCGCAAACGGGCTGTCCGACGGCCCGCTCCCGATGCCCGTCGCCGGCCTGGCCGCGACGGGTATCTTCACGTCCATGCTCGAATTCGGGCTCTGGAGGGGTCTTGGCCGCGGTTCTTGACATCACCAATCTGAGGGGTACAACTGTGGGGTACAGGTAATGGCCAGCCACTCCACCGTCGTCGACACCGTCACGCACGCGCTGTCGCTCCAGATCCTCGATGGCACCCTGGTGGCGGGCGCCCGGCTACCCAGCGTGCGAGCGCTGGCCGACAGCCACGGGGTCAACGTCTCGACGATCCAGCGGGTGCTGACTCGGCTGCAGGAGCGCCGCCTGGTCCGAGCGCACGACCGCAGCGGCATCGAGGTCTGCGATGTCCGTCGCAGCGGCGGTGCGTCGCTGTGGCCCTTGGTGCTCGAGCGCTGCGCCGTCGACCCTGGCCCGGCGCTCGCCCTGCTCAACGATGCGCTCGCGACCCGCCGCCTGCTCGCGGTGCAGGTGCTCGAGGGCATTCGCGAGCATGACTACGCCGAGTACGGCCCCGGGCTCCACGCTCGCATCGCCGACCTCGAAGCCATCGTCGCCGGGCCCGAGTCCACATGCGAGCAGCTGGCCGAGGCCGACGGCGAAGTGTTGCGCACGCTGCTGCTCGCGGCGCAGCGGCCCGCCCTGCTCGCCATCTTCAACGACGTCCAAACCATGATCGTGCAGACCCCCGCCCTGGTGGAGGCGTTCTTTCGCGATCCCCAAACGACCCTGGGGGCCTGGCAATCCCTCGATCGCATGCTCGCGGCCGACCTGGTCGACGACGCGGCGATCGGAGGCATCCAGACCCTGCTCAAGACCGTGGACGAAGGCATCATCGCCGCCTTCGAACGCAGCACCGGAGCCCAGACATGAGCGACAACACCCCCGATCCCCTCCTGGTCATGCACCTGCGCGGCACCCAGGCGCAGATGGGCGCCCAGCTGGGCCAGCTGCTCCGCGACCGAGGCGGCTACGAGCACGCCCTCGAGTTCTACCCGAAGATGGCGTCGGCCATGCTGAGCCTGGCCATCCCCAACGCCATTCGCCCCGCCGCCCGCGAGGCCCTGCGCGCCGCCCTGAGCCTCGGCGCCCGCCGCCTGCATCGCGCCCGCTCGCGGCTCTACCCCGAGTACGCCGCGCGCAGCGAGGCCATGCTGAAGGCGGGCGGCATCTCGCCGAAGATCGGCCGCTCGATGGTGGTCATGGACATCCTGCAGAACACGGTGGGCACCCTGGGCAAGGCCGGCCTGCTGCACACCACCGGGCTGCAGGTCGCGGCCGTACCCGCCTGCACCACCCTGTCGGTGTGGGACGACGCCTCGAGCGACGGCCAGCTGCGACACGCTCGCAACTTCGATTTCCCTGGCGCCGGGGTCTGGGACATGGCCCCCACCGTGGTCTTTTGCACCCCCGACGACGGCCTGCGCTACGCGTACGTCACCACCCGCGGGGCCGACGTCCCCGGCGTCACCGCGTTCAACGAAGCCGGCCTCAGCCTCACCGCTCACACCCGCTTCCACCGCGACGTCGACTTCTCCAGCGCGAGCATCATCGACTACGGGCACGACATCATTCGTCGCTGCCGGACCCTCGACGACGTCCGCCGCGTGGCCCGGGAGCACCGCACCGCCTCTACCTGGGGCCTGTTGGTCAGCTCGGCCGAAGAGCGCAGCGCGTTGGTGGTCGAGACCACGAGCAAGGGCGTCGCGTTCTCCGAGCCCAAGCCCGGGGCCAACCACCTGACCTGCACCAACCGCTATCTCGACCCGGGGCTGAGCCACGGCGAGATCAACACCAGCCCCTCGTTCCCCATCTACTCCGATGCGCGCTACACCCGGGCCGACCAGGCCCCGCAGCGCCACCGCGATGGCCTGTCCCGTGCCGACCTCGAGGCCCTGCTCGACGACACGGGCGATCCCGGAGCCCCCGACGCCGAGGCCGACGACCGCCTCACGGGCAACTGCATCTGCACCCCCATGACCGTGCAGAGCGTGGTGTTCGAGCCCGAGTCGGCCAACCTGCGGATGTCGGTCGGTGCCGCGCCGACCGGCGGCGGCCCGTGGATCGACGTCCCGCACGACTGGGATGCGCCGGTCGGGGCGAACACGCTCCCCACCCGCCCCGCCGCCAACAAAGAGCCCGCCCCCTCGGCTCGGCGAGCGGCGCAGCTGTTGTTCGTGGAGGCGACCAAGGCCAACCTCGACGGGGCCTCGCCCAAGCGCGTGCTCGAGCTGATGGAGCGCGCGGTCGCGGCCGCCCCTTCGGAGCCCAACCTGCGCTTCCTCGCCGCGATGTTCGCTCTGTGCACCAACGACTTCGCGACCGCGTGCACCCACCTCGAGCATGCCCTCGAGCGCGAGCAGGGCAGCTACCGCCGCTCGCTGCTGCTGCTGTGGCAGGGCCGGGTGCTCGCCGCGACCGGGCGCCGCGACCAGGCCCAGGCCTGCTTCGACGCGCTGGCCGGGATGCCGGGTGAAAATACCGCTCACCTGCGCGCGGCCGGAGCCAAGGAGTCCAAGCGCCCGCTGTCTCGCCTACGCCTGCGCACCGTCGTGCCCGACATGTTCCTCGCCGACGGGGCGCTCCCCGGGCAGTAGGCGCTCAAGACGGCGCCAGGCCGCAGTCGACCCCGGGCTCGCAGCCTTCGCAGTACCAGCGCCAGTTGTCGAGCAGCAGCGTGCTGTCGCGCGTCATGTCGACCAGGTCGAACAGCGCGACGGCCATCGTCACCGTCTCGCCCGGCACCGCCGCGCCGGTCATCGTCAGCCACCCCGTGCCCGCCCCACGCGGACACAGGGGATAGCTGCCGCCGGGGTGCTTGCACGGCACCATGGTCGCCGCCTCGTAGCCCGTGCCCTGGAGCGCGACCATATCCACCCCGCCCAGCAGCCCCTGTGCATCGAGCCACTCGGCCATGCTGCTGGCCGACAGCGCGTTGCCGTCCACCGTGGCCACGTTGCCGGTAAACGCCTCGCTCGATTGCCACCAAATGGCGATGTCCGTGCCCTGCATGTCGGCCCGAGCGGGATACTCGGCGGTGAACCACGCCATGTCGACCTGATAGCCATGGGTACCCGCCGGCACTTCGATGTCGAAGGACAGCCAGATCAAGTCGCGGGCGGGGCCGCCGTTGCCGTAGAGCACGGGCAGGCTCTCCGAGCAGTCCCCCAGGCCATCGCAATCGACATAGGGCACCCCACCAAAGCCTCCCGCGCTGCCCGACTCGGCCGAGATGGGAGGGGGCAGCGGCACGGCATCCGGGTTGCCGTTGTTCTGCCCCGGGCTGTCGGTCTCGCCGATCGGCACCTCGAGCATCCCGTCCATGTCGGCCGCCAGGAACTGCCCGGTGGTGAGCGCGAGCAGGTGCTCCCCTTCGATGGCCGAGAAGGTGTCGTTGCCGTAGGCGGTGAGCACCCGAAACGCGTTGGCCTCGGGCGAGGCATAGACCGGATCGAGGATCGGAATGACCTGCTGCGGGTCCCCCTCGCAGCCCAAGCCGATCGCGTGGCTCATGACGTCGGGGTCGGCCATGAGCGTGGTCTCGGCGTCGCAGGGGACGAGCTCGGTCGGCGCCTCGCAGACCTCGACGGGAAGGTCCGCGCCCGTCGAAGAGCTGGTGCCGTCGTCGGACTCGCTCGTGCCCGAGGTGCCGCTGCCCTCCGCCGTCCCCGGCTCGACCCCCACGGTGGACGTGCCCGCATCGAGGCTGGGGTCGGTTTCGGTCGTGCTGGAGCCGCCGGGGCCGGTCGAGCCTCCTCCCGAAATCACGCCGATGAGGATGTCCTGCCCGCAGCCCACCACGAGCAACATCGCGCTCGGGAGCAAGCGGGCCCAACCACAATCCATCGCCTCCAGCCTAACACCCGAGCGCGCCCGACCGCTCCCGATCGATGGTTCAGCCTGACTCCCGAAGCGCTGCGCGAAGACCCGCTCGCACACCCCGCGTTTGACAGCCACCCCACCCCGCGCCAACGTCGTCAGTCCGTCGCGACGGGCACCGTGCGACACTCACCGGAACCGTTCATGCAGGGAGCCGCACCACGATGAAACGACGCCGTCTCAGCCTTCGCGCCCTCGGTTGCGCCATGCTCGTGGCCGGGCTCGCTCCGCTGGGGTGCTCGACCCAGCGCGCCGAAGTCGAGACCGGCGCCGACAAAGGCTCTGCGCCCTCGGCCAAGGCCGCCCCTTCGCCCGACGCCAAGGCTCCGAACAAAGCACCCGAGCCCGAGGCGGCCATCGCCAAGTCGGTGAAGCTCGATGCCTCCACCACCTTCCAGACCTGGGAGGGCGCGGGGGCGAGCCTCTTGGCCTGGGACGCCAAGGCCCGCGAGCAGTACCTCGGCGAGCGCTGGCAGCAGCTGTTCCTCGAGGACATGGGCATGACGGTGCTGCGCATCGACCTGTTGCCGACGCCCCTGAACCCGCGAGGCATCCACGGCGACCCGGTGGTGACCTTCGGCCCCGACCTCGAAGCCAACGTCGCCGAGTTCGACTACGACCGCGCGCCTCGGGCCGCCATCTACGGCGAGCTCGCCGGCCAGCTCGCGGCCCGCAGCGACGCGGACATCCGCATCCTCGCCTCGGTCTGGACCCCGCCCCACTGGCTCAAAGACGGCGCCAAGCTGGCTCACAACGGCAACGACTCGGGCGGCGGCCGGCTCCGCATGGACGACGCCAACCTCGAGCAATACAGCCGCTACATGGCCGCGGCCATCACCGCGTGGGAGCGTCGCTTCGAGCAGCCGATCTACGCGCTCAGCATCCAGAACGAGCCCCGCTTCCAGCAGCAGTACAGCAGCATGCAGCTGCGCCCGCCCGAGTACGCCAAGGCCCTCGCCATGGTGGCCACGGAGTTCGAGCGCAACGGCATCGACACGCGCTTCTTCGGCCCCGAGGACGTGGGCTACGGCCCCGAGGGCGACCACTCCCGCATCGACGCCCAGCTGCGCTTCGTCCAGGCGATCATGGGCGATGCCACCGCGGGCCCGGCCCTGCACGCCATCGCCGTGCATGGCTACGGGGGCGACGGCATCGACTCGCGGGGCCACGTCGCGCCCGGTAACTGGAAGTACTACTGGTCGTCGATCGAGGGCTACGGCAAGCCCTCGTGGCAGACCGAGACCGGCGGCGGCCCGCCCCACAACAAGGGCCCGGTGTTCTTCGCCAACGTGCTGTTCGAGGGCATGACCTACGGGCAGATCTCGATGTGGTGCAACTGGCTGTTCAGCTCCAATGGAGCGCTCGACCAGCACGCCCTGGTCGGCTCCGATCTGAACACCAACAACCTCAAGTACTCCGTCGCCAAGCACTACTTCCGCTTCATTCGCCCCGGCGACCAGCGGGTGAAGGTCGAGCCGGCCGACGAAGACCAGGTCCGCATCGTGGCCTGGCGCGATCCCAAGGGCGGCCACATCAGCGTGGTGCTGCTCAACATGCGCAACGGCCCGGCCGACCTCACCCTCGACCTCGGTGAGCTGGGCAAGGGGCGGACCCTGCACCAGCATCAGACCAAGGCGGGCGCGCTCTTCGAGCACCTGGCCCCGCTGCCCGTCGAGGGCACGCAGGTGAAGATTCAGCTGCCCGCGCTGAGCCTCACCACGCTCAGCGATCTGGTCATTCCGTGATCTCGAAGCCGGTTCGCCCCACGAGCTGGCCATCTTGCGTGACCACGTCGACCGTCCAGGAGCCGACCGGCTCCTCGGGCAGGCCATCGGCGGGCAAGCGTGAGCGCAGGCGAATCGTCCCGGTGGGCCCGTGCGCCTTGGGGTCGACCTCGGTCGCCCGACGCACCACGTCCCCCTCGTGCGACCACACGTGCACGAGCCGGTCGCCCTTGCCCCCAGGCACGACCACGTCGGTCACCGCATAGAGCTCTTCGATGAGCGACTGGTGCAGCTTCTTGGCTTCGATGGCCAGGCGGCCGTCCTCGAGCACGCCGGGCCCGACCGCCCCGTAGGACACGTACATCGCCACCGGGGGCACGCCCACGCGGCCGAAGTACACCCCGATGACCGCGCCCATGGTCCACACCACCAGCAAGACCACCACCACCGGCCGCGCCAGCCAGCGCATGGGGACGTGCATCATCCAAAACGCCAAGGCGGAGATGGCCGCGGCCGCCGTCATGGTGACCAGGCTGCGGCTATTGGGCAGCAGCGCGGGGATGACCAGGTTGATGCACGCGAACAGGGTCACGAAGTAGAAGACCGACGCCGCCACCTTCCAGCGCATCAACACCTGGTCGAAGACCACGTCGAGCGTAGAGAGAAAGGCGCACAGTCCCAGCGCCACCACGAACCACTGGTTGGGCGTGTCGAGCGTCGCCGACCGCCAATAAAAGGGCAGCAGGAAGAACAACATGCCCTGGTAGAGGTTCTTGAGCACGTAGGTCATCACGTAAAAGCGCAGCTTGGCGCCGCGCCCTTCGATGGCGCGGCCGCTGCCGCTGCCAAAGAAGCGAAACAGCAGGATCATGACGATCCACGCCGTCGCCAGCGTGATGGTCAGCCACCGCGCGTGAGCGAAGCCCTTTTGCGCGAACAGGATGACGAAGATGCCCAGGCCCAGGGCGTAGAACGAGTGCAGCCACCACAGCATTCGTCCGTAGCGGGACAAGAACGCACGGATGCCTTTACGGGGGGGCGGGCTGCCGGCAGCGGGCCCCGCGGTGGGGGACGGCTCCATGCGGCCGGCTGGGGGAGAGCCGGGCTGCATTGCGGGTCAGTCTAGCAGACCGCGCCCCGTCCGGGTTCCAGGCCGCCAATCGCCCCTGGAGGCGTCGCGAACGCGGCGTGGGATCAATAGGGCGCGAACTTGCTCCGACTGCGGCGCGACGCGTTGAGCCGCCGCAGCTCCTCGGCGCCGTACGCCTGCGGCGAGCCCTTGGGCAGCTGCCGCCGAATGAAGCGCATGATCGTCTCGCGGGCCTGCTCGCCGCCGTCGCGCCGCATCTGGTCGAGCTCGGAGCTGTCCGCTCCCTCGAACCCCGGCATGCGCAGCGGCAGCCCTTCTTCGCACTCGTCCCAGCGATCGAACAATCGCTGGCGTCGCTGCGCGTCGGTGGTGCCGCTCTTGGTCCACTCGTCCATCAGCTCGCGATACAACGAGCGCAGGCGTCGGTCGAGCTTGTCGCGGGCGAACTCGACGGCCATCGAGAGGCGCAGGTCGAAGGTGGCGTCGAGCAAGCGCTTCTTCTGCTGCTGATACAGCTCCTGCCCTTGGCCGGCGCGGATCATCTCGCTCATACCCGGCATCGACGACGGCGTGACGGTGATGCGGAACTTGACGCGACCGTCGGGGAGCAGCGTCGCCTTGAAGCCGCTTTGCCGATCCGTGTAGACCATCTTGCCGTTGCGCGAGGGCTTGAAGCCGGCCTCGGTCAGCGAACGCGGCTTGCCATCGGTGGGCCCGGGCAGCTCGACCGCCGCCGCCCCGAACTGCCGCACGACCTGTCCCGTGCCCACCTTCGGCGGGGCCAACGACGGCCGCAAGCTCGTCCGCGGACCCGCGTCACGGCTATCGGAGCGGAGCCCCAACAACGCCACCCCGCCCGGTTCGGGCTCGGGCCCGGGCTCGACGGTGACCGCGGGCGGCTGCGGCGAGGAGCCCGGAGGCTCGGCGTTGACCCGCGGCCGGGCGGGACGCGAAGGCGACGGAGCGACGGGTTCGCTGGGCGGCACCGGATCGCTCTTGGCCGGTTCACTCGGAGGCGCGGACGGGGCACTCGGAGTGACGGCAGGCTCGGGCTCGACCGGCACCTCGGCGGGCGGCAGCTCGATCCACTCGATCGGCGTGTAGGTCAGCGCCGCATCCGAGGACGACGGCTCGTAGTCGGGCAGGCTCGCCCACCACCCAAACAGCAGCAGATGCAGCCCACCCGAGACCACCCAGGGTAGCCAGCGGCGACGCCGGGACTCGGCGCGAGTGCGGTCTCGTCGGGGTTCCACGCTGCCCCGTCAGCATACGACCTGGCGGACCGGGCGGCGCAAGTGCGCGGGGACACGCTGGCCCGGATCGGCCCCCGTCATTCCCGCACCCATTAAAAAGCGCCGCCACGGCCTGGTCGTGGGACTTGCTCGTGACGAAGCAAGTCTCTCGACCTGACCGTGGCGACCGACGCCTCGGACTCGGACCCCGCGGCGCGACAGACAGCAGAAAACTAAGGAAGAAGGAGCGCGAGCAGCGAGCTCACTTGCACTTGCCGAGGGCCTCGACGGTGCTGGCATCCATCACGCAGGACGCGAGCTCCTTGTACTGGAAGATGCCCTTGGTGTCCTTGCGCATCTTCCACTTGAAGTCGCAACCGTCGACGGCTGCCTTCGCGGCCTCGTCGCCGGCCTCTTTCTTCACGATCTCCTCGATGTGTCCGCAGACCTCTTCGGGAGCAGCTCCGCAGCCGACGGCGAAGACGGAGGCGAGAAGACCGGCGACGATGACACTGGATTTTTTCATGGTGGGCGACTTTCGGTGGGGTGACGTGTGGGCGACTCGGGACACGCGGTGAGCCCCCTCGGCTCGTTCGCGTCGGTCCCGCTTTGGATTCACCCACCAAGACGAGACGCCCGACGAGTTGTCGCGTCACCCCGACGAGAAAAATCGTCCCCGTCCTTACGCGCACGACACGCTGTCGTGGGGAGACCTACTTCTCCATCATCTCGCGGGCGCCACGGAGGATGTCGTCCTCACCGACCAGCACCAGATCTGCGGCGGGCCCCAGCGGAATGAAGCTGTCCATGCTGGTCACCCGACGCAGCGGACCGCGGTATCCACCGTCGACCAGGGCCGCCATGATGCCTTCGGACACTCCGCCGCTGCGACGCGTCTCGTCGACGATGAGCACGCGGCCGATCTCGTTGGCGGCCTCGAGCAAGTCGTCGACGGGCAGCGGAGCCAGCCAGCGCAGGTCGAGCACGGTGGCCGAGATCCCCTCGGTGTCGAGGGTCCGAGCGACTCGCCTCGACATCCGAACGCCGTTGGCAAACGAGACGATCAGTAGATCCTTGCCGTCGGTCCAGCGCCGGGCCTTGCCCAGCGGCACGGGCGGAGCATCGTGCTGGTAGGGGCTCTGGTACAGGCCGTCGCCCTCCTCGTAGAGGTCGCGCGTGTTGTACAGGGCGATCGGCTCCAAGAAGACGGAGACCGCTCCGTCCACCTTGGCCGCGGCCACACAGGTTCGCAGCATGGCCGCCGCGTCTTCGCCACATGAAGGCGAGGCGAGGATGAGCCCGGGCACGTCGCGCAGCACCGCGACCGAGTTGTCGTTGTGGAAGTGCCCGCCGAAGCCCTTTTGGTAGGCATACGAAGCGATGCGCACCACCATCGGGTTGGCGAACTGGGCCTTGGAGAAGAACTGAAGCGTGGCTGCCTCGCCGCGGATCTGGTCCTCGGCGTTGTGCAGGTACGCGAGGTACTGGATCTCGGGGATGGGGATGAACCCGGCCTGCGCCGCCCCGATGGCCAGGCCCAAGATCGTCTGCTCGTCCAGCAGGGTGTCGAAGACGCGGCCGATGCCCATGCGGCGCTGGAGACCGCGGGTGAGGCCGTAGACGCCCCCCTTCTTGGCGACGTCCTCACCGAAGAGCACCAGCTCCGGGTACTTGAGCATCAGGTCGCCCAGGCATCGATTGATGTGCCCCGCCAGCGGCAGCGGCCCCGCGTGCTCCGGGAGTCGGCGTCGGGCCTGCTCGCGCGCGGCCGCGTCGTCGACGATGCTCGGGGCCCAGAACTGCAGACGATCGCCCTCCTCGACCACGCGCTGGGCTTCCGGCTCGATGTGCCCGGGCCGACGCGGCGCCATGGGGGCCATCACCGTCTCGGCGCTCTGGAGCATCGGACGCTCGATCACCTCGCGCATGGTGGCGTCGACTTCCTTGGCCGCCTCCTCGTAGCACTCGCGCGCCTGGTCGGCCGTGATCACCCCGTTTTTGACCAGCAGCCGCGCGGTGGCCAGCACGGGGTCTCGGGCCTCGTCGGCGCGCAGATCGTCGATGTCGCGATAGGCCAGCGCCACGTCGGAGCCGGCGTGCCCCAAGAGCCGAACCGTGCTCAGGTGCAAGAAGGCCGGTCGCCTCGACTCCCGCACATAGTCCACGGCTGCCTTGGCGCACTCGTACGCCGGCGCCAAGCTACAGCCATCGGCGGAGAAGTAACGCAGGCCCGGGCGCCCGCGGTGGTTCTGCTCGATCCACCCCGGCGGCGTACGAACGCTGATGCCCAGCCCGTTGTCCTCGCAGACGAACAACAGCGGCACCGGCAGGTCCATATGCGAGATGTAGCAAGCCGCATTGATCGCTCCGGTCGCGGTCGAGTGGTTGGCCGACGCATCGCCGAAGCTCACCATCACGATCGCGTCGCCGGGCAGCTCCTCGTTGACGCCCAGCCGAGTCGCCCGCTTGAGCGCAAAGGCCATGCCCACCGCCTTGGGCAGCTGCGAGGCCACGGTCGAGGTCTGCGGCGGAATCCACAGCTGCCGACTCCCGAAGACCTTGTGACGGCCACCCGCGATCGGCTCTTCCTCCGCCGCGGCCATGCCCAGCAGCACGTCTCGCACCGCGTGCTCGTAGCCGGCCTTGCGCGCGCGCTCGAGAAAGAAGCCGCCCGATCGATAATGCAAGAACGCCGGATCGTCGGGTCGCATCGCCGCGGCTACGACCGCGTTGCCCTCGTGCCCCGATGAACCGATGGTGTAGTAGCCGCGGCCGAGACCGCGAAGCTCGAGCGCGGCGAAGTCGATGTGTCGGCTTCGCAGCTGCACCTTGAACAGCTCCAGCGCGAGCTCGGGACTGAGCGAACCCAGCGTTTCGCTCGCGACGATCGCGAGATCGTCGGACTCGTGGGCGACCCCTTCACGGAACGCCTGGTCGACGGAGGGAGCGGAGGCGGGCTCGCGATTGGGCATCGGCGGGGATCATGGTGTCCACCGGCCCCAGCGGCTTGTGCCCCGTTGCGACTTTTTCCCGGACGGATCTGAAACGACGTGTGTTCTCCCGCATTCAACGGGGGAACGTTGGGCGCAGGATGTTTGGATACAGGTGGGTCATTGCGCCACAGCTAACTACTGCCAGGCTTTTTCTTACACTGAGAAATATGTATTTTTTCTAACCAAAAAATCTCCAAGCATCGTAGTGTTTATCCCGTTTCGAACCCATCCACTCTAACTCCGACCCGCTTCTTGCCGGGCGGAAATGTTTGCTAGCGACAATGAAGAACCCATCGCCGCCTCCACGGTGGGGCACCCGCACCTGGGGCACTTTGCCCCTTCGCGGCCTGCCAGCGCTGTCACTGTCTTTCTCCCTCTTGGTCCCTGCCATGGCACTAGCGGGTCATACCCCCTCCGGCGGGTACGGCACCGGCAACGTCGAGTCGGGAGACTTCCGTACCCTCCTGCATCGCGGCGCCGCGGTGCCCTTCGAGCTGACCGTCGTCGCAACGCCCAACGATTGCAACGGCTACATGAAGCTCGACGTCGAGTGGGACGAGGCGAGCAACGAAGTCGAAGTCGGCCTTTGGGGCAACGGGGTGCTCGAGCCCTATCCCGACGTCGAGCGGACGCTCGGGGTCAACTACACCCCGAACGAATTTTTCCCGGAGCCCGAAGACTTCCAGGACGGAAGGTATCAGCTGTGGATGGTCAGCGCGGCGGGTCCGATCACGATGTTCTTCTACGATCCGGTCACGCTGGATCTGATGGGGAGCGAGTACGACTTCGCGGTGCCGCCTCCGGCGATCCCGGTGTTCTTCCCCACGCTGTACATGACGGCGACAGAGACGTTCCAGCCGCAGTGGAACGGTAACGTTCGCGAGACCTGGACCTACGACTACGACGCCATGGTCCGGGGCGACCTTCCGCAGTACGCCCATCACATCGTCACCTTCCCGCCTCCCAACCTGTGCGGGGCCGACCCCAACCGCCTCGACCTGTCGACGCTGCGCCCGTACATCTCCGATCCGCTGCCGGCTTCGGAAGCGCGGCCCTTCTCCGACTACCTGCGAGGAGGCCTGCTCTTCGACGTGACGATCGAGCCGCCCGAGTACTACACCGATCCGCCCCTGACCACGCTGGCCGCGACCTACAGCGGAGCGACCGCGGGGGCCGGCGGGATCCCGGCGGGGTGGAACTTCGACATCGACGCCGCGTTCATGAACGTGGCTCCGCCGATTCGCCCCTGGGCGGGCGCCGGAAGCTGCACCGACGTCTACCCCGGGCTCCATACGACTGGCCTCAACGTCTGCGGAGGTGCGCCATGAGCATCACTCGTTTCACCACGTGCGTGGGCCTCGGCCTGGGCCTCCTGTCACTGCCGGGCTGCGACTCGGAGGTCGAAGACGTCGAGGCCGAGGTCGAGTTCCGGTCGGGCTGGAACCACGCCCCGGAGTTCAACACCGGGAGCTACAACGTCCACCTCGAGCGGACCGTTCGCTTCGAGCACGCCGCTCCCGGTAGCGACGCCGCGGCGGGTCAGGCCCTGTTCGGCGTAGCCGCCGACGGGATCAACCCCGATCCCTCGGGCGGGCTCTTCCAGGGCGACTCGATGGTATTCGGCGGCGAGGTCACGTCCAACGGGCGGACCTGCTTCACCTGCCATCGCGGCCCCGACGTGGACTGGGGCATGCCCGTGCCGCCCTTCTCGGACTCGGTGCCCCCGGACGATCCCTTGTTCACCGGCCTCGATGCCGATGCCCAGGGTGACCCGGACGGCGAGTTCAACCTCGACGAGCTGGGGCTGTTCAAGATCCGACCGAACCGCTTCAACGTGACGCGGGACGCCGATGACCCGTTCCGACAGGTCTTTGGCTGGCGCAAGTCGCCCGCGATCTCCGACATCGGGCTCGCGCACGGTCTGCTCACCGACCTTCGGGCGCGCACCATGTTCGAGCTCGCCCGCGGGGCCGTGTTCTCGCACACCCAGATCAGCGACGCTCGCTTCGACGACCTGTTCTCGCAGGCCGACGGCGACAACCTCGGCGCGTTCATGCTGGGGCTGCACACCGACCCGGCCCTGGCCGCGCTCCGCGATCCCAGCGATCCCGGGCACCAGGCGCTGATCGACGACCCCTTCGCCACCGTCCCGGTCACGACCCGGCGACAGCGCAAGGGCCGGCGCTTGTTCAAGAAGCACTGCATGGCGTGTCACAACACGCCGAACGTCTTCAACAACCTCGACAACATCGAGCCCGTGGGCAACGGCGAGCGTCCCACGTCCTTCCCGCCCATGGCCCCGGCCATTGGTCGTGGCTTCAACGTGGGCGTGGCCGAGGCCAACATGCACGGCCTCCGCTTCACCCACGACAACGGGGACGGCAGCTTCTCGCCGATCATCATTCCGCTGGCGGAGGAAGACGGCACGCTCGTAGAGCACGAGATCGAGTTCGACATCGGGCTGGCCGCGACGACCGGTCGAGTCGAGGACATCGGTCGCTTCAAGGTGCCCTCGCTGCGCAACGTCGGCAACCACGCGCCGTACTTCCACGACAACTCGGTCGACACCCTCGAGGAGGTGGTCGATTACTTCTGCAGCGACGAGTACAACAACTCGCCGGCCGGGCAGCGGTACCCCATTCACATGAACGCCAACAAGCGGGCCAAGCTCGTGGAGTTCCTCGAGCTGCTCTAGCGGCCCGACGAACGTCGAACGACGAAGCCACCGTCGAACGCTCTCGCGGCGTTCACGGTGGCTTCTCTACGCCGGGCCGGCGATCAGCAGCCCTGCGCCTCGAGGAAGTTCGAGACGTCCTCGAAGGGGATGTGCTGGGCGATGTTCTCGCCGTAAAACGCCTGCTGGATCATCCCGTGCGAGTCGATGAGGAAGTCGGCCGGCACCCGCAGGGCGGGCCCGTCCCACGGCTGCACGATGGGGATGCCCACCTTGCTGGCGCCGCCGATGACCTCGCGGACCTGCTTGCCGAACGCCCCCTTCATCGACGTCTCCAGCTGATACTCGGCGTAGAGTTCGAGCTTGGTGTCGGAGATGATGTTGAAGGGCGGGTCATGGCGCTTGACCAGACCATCGAGCTTGCGCCCCGGCGACTGGAACACGCCCAGCATGGTGAAGTTGCGCCCCGCGAACGCCTTCGGCCAGATCGACAGCAGCTGGTGGATCCGAAAGTTGCACAGCGGGCATGCGGCGTAGCGGAAGAACGCCAGCCACACCGGCCCACCGCGAAGCTCCGTCAACGACACCGGTTTACCGTCGATGGTCTCGACGCTGAACTCGGGCGCTTGCTGCCCCACCTTGAGTCTGTTCTCGCCTGGCACCGGTTGCAGATTCTAGCATCGCCACGTCCCGGCGGTACAAAGCGAACTCTGCGGAGGCCAACCGACCCTGCGGTGCAATCCGCGGCCTATCTCGGGCCGGGGGCCTGAGGCTGCAGCTCGTGCAGCTTGTTTCGGAGGTCTTCGTTGATCGTACGCAGTTCACGAGCTTCTTCGGGCTCGGACCAGCGCAGATGCTGAAGTAGGGGCTGGAGCGCCTCGTGGCCGCGCCTGTAGTAATCCGTCCACTCCGCGTTGTCGAGCGTGCGCCCCGAGTCGATGAGCTGGTCGAGCTCGGCCATGAAGTCGGTGTAGTTGCGCCGCGCCTGTTCGAGACCGACGGTGGGTACCGGGCGCGGTGGCGGACCACCGCGCGGCGGCTCCGGGGCTGGCGGGGGCGCGGCTTCTGCGGCTTTGTCGGGGAAGCGCGGAGGCTGAACGGGCGCGGCCGGAGGCGAGGGTCGTTGCTGCCCCCTCGCCACCGTCGCGGGCGAGCGACGACGCGGTGCCGGCTTGGCTGTCGGCGCTTCGTCGACGACTTCGCTCTGGGCCCGCGGCGATCGCTTCGACCCTTGCAGGGTGTACGCCGCGTACCCGACCACGAACACCGTGGCCACACCCGCGACCGCCAAGCCCAAGGAGCGCATCGTGCCGCGAGGATAGCACCTGGCTCGCCCTGCGCCTTTCGTGTACGAACGAATCCGCGGAGCCCCCGATGACCACCATTTTCGACAAGATCCTCGACGGCGCAATCCCCTGTCACAAGGTCTACGAAGACGACCACGTGCTCGCGTTCCTCGACATCAATCCGCTGTCGGTCGGCCACACGCTGGTGATCCCCAAGGAGCGCAAGGCGTTCCTCCACGAGCTGTCCGACGATCAGAGCGCCGCCATCGGCCGCGTCTTGCCCCGGCTGGCCCGGGCGGTGATGAACGCGACCGGAGCCACCGCCTACAACATCTTGCAGAACAACGGCGCCACCGCCCACCAAGCGGTGTTCCACGTGCACTTCCACATCATCCCCCGCATGCAGGAGCGCGGCCTCGGCATCGGCTGGTCCACGACCTCGCTCGACCACGACACCGCCCCTGCCCTCGCCCAGCGCATCAACGCCGCCATCGAGTAGCGGCATCGCGTGGCATAGTGGGGGCCGTGACGCTCCTCGATCGTCTGGCCGCCATCGATCCCCGCGCCGTCGTCGAGCGGTTGAGCCGAGACCCACCCCAGCGGATCCTGGCTCGGGCCGCCCGCGTTGCGGTGCAGTCCGGCTTCGGGAGCATGATCGGCGACCCCTTGGCCATGGGTCAGATCGCGCTGCAGCGAGGGCTCGGCGTCCGCAGCCTGCATGCCCTGCACGCGGCCGGGAGCCCGGGGCGCGTGGCGGTCATCGACCGCCATCGCCAGCTCGACTACGCCGGGCTCGATGCCGAAATCGACGCGGCCGCCAACGCGCTGCGAGCCGACGGGGCCCGACGAGGCGCACCGGTCGGGCTGCTGATGGAAAACCGCTGCGAGTACGTGGCGCTGTGGATGGCGCTGACGCGGCTGGGCATCGCCAGCGCGCACCTGGGCACCTCGGCCACCGCGGCCGAGCTCGCGCCCATCCTCGAGCGCTCGGGCATCGAGCGAGTACTCGTGAGCGAGGCGACCCGCGACACCGCCCAGCAGGTCGCCACCGATCACCCGCAGCTCGGCCTGCGCCTCATCGACGTGTCGCAGCAGCCCGCCCCCGGGTTGGCCTCGTACCACCAGCTCATCGCCCAACAACGCGGTCGGGCCACGCCCACCCGCGACACCGAAGGCGACGCGGCGAGCGTGGTCTTCACTTCGGGCACCACCGGTCGACCCAAGGGCGCGGTTCGAGACCTGCAGTCGCTCGGCGTGATGGATCTACTGCGCATCCTCGAGGTCCTCCCGCTGCGCGTCGGCGAGCGCCACCTGGTGGTCTCACCGCTGTATCACTCGGGCGCGCAGGCCTTCACCCTCCTCTGCTCGGCCCTCGGGGCCACGCTCGTGCTCGTCGATCGCTTCGATGCCGAGTCCGTGCTCGATACGCTCCACCACCAACGCATCGAGAGCACCTTCATGGTGCCGACCATGCTGCGCCGCGTGCTCGACCTCCCGGCGGAGCTGCACGCCCGTCGTCCCGCGTCCACGGTGCGCGCCATCGTCTCTGGAGCCGCGCCCTTCCCCGTGGGCCTACGGCATCGCGCGATCGAGCGCTTCGGGGCGGATGCGATCTTCGACTTCTACGGCGCGACCGAACTGGGCTGGGTCACGCTCGCAACCGGCCACGACATGCTCGAAAAACCGGGCACGCTCGGGCGCCCCTTGGGGGGTCAAGAAGTTCGGGTGGTCGACGAGGACGGACGGTCGGTCGCCGATGGCGAGGTCGGGAAGATCTACACCCGCAGTCATCAACACATGCGGGGCTACCTGCGCGATGAAGCCGCCACCTCCGAGATCAAGGACGGAGGTTGGGTGACCGTCGATGACTTGGGGTATCTCGACCCGGATGGTCACCTCTTTCTCACGGGTCGTGCCCGCGACATGGTGATTAGTGGTGGGGTGAACGTGTACCCCGTCGAAGTGGAAAATGTGTTGTCTCAACACCCACAGATTCGAGATGTGGCGGTGATCGGTCTGCCGCATGCCGACTGGGGAGAGCAGCTCACTGCCGTCGTCGTGGCCGAAGAGGGGTTCAGTGCAGAAGCGATCGACGGTTGGATCCGGGAGCGCCTGGCCAAGGCCAAGCGGCCGCGTCGATGGGAGCACGTGGATGTGCTACCCCGGAACCCCACCGGAAAGGTGCTCAAGAGAGCACTGCGCGAGCGCTACGCCGACGGCTCCTCCGACGCGGGCTCCGCAGCCGGCGCCTCCTGACGGGGCGAGATCGCCCTTCCTCGCCTCGTCGCACTGAGCACGTGCGCAGGGCCGTTTCATCGGGCATGCTGTTGACACTCCTGCGCCTTCGCCCGTTCTTCTCGCGCCCTCTCTTCTCTGCGACCCGTGTCTGCGCCGACCATCGCCCTGGTCTTCACCGACCTGGACAACACCCTATACGACTGGGTGGCTTGGTACTCCCGGGCATTCCATCGAATGCTCGACGCCGCGTCGTCACGCACCAAGATTCCACGCCCGCAGCTGCTGTCGGAAATGCAGCAGTTGCATTGTCTGCGGAAGCGACTCGAAGAACCCGAAGCCTTGCTTCATGCCCCGAGCATTCGGCAACACTTCGGCACGGCCACTGAAGCGAGAGTCGCACTTCGCTCGGCCTTCGACTCCTACTATCACGCCAACTACCCCATGGGTCTGCATACGTACCCGGGGGTTCGCTCCACGCTGCAGCGGTTGGCGGCCTTGGGCGTCGCGGTCATCGGGCATACCGAGGCCCCCGCCAACCATGCGGTCGCCCGCCTGCGGGCCTTGGGCCTGGAGCATGCCTTCGTGTCGCTGCTCGCCGCGCCGCCCTCCGTCGACGATCCCACCCTCGGCGAGCCCGACATCGGCAACCCGCCCTTTCCCGTGCGGTGCCTGCTGCCCGAGGAGCGCAAGCCCAACCCCGAGGTCCTGCACCAGCTGTGCGCCCATGTCGACGTGGCGCCTCGAGCCGCGCTCTACGTCGGTGACAGCCTCGGCCGCGACGTTCGTATGGCGCAGGCGGCCGGCATGTGGACCGCGTGGGCCCGCTACGGCATTCACCACGACCCACGCGACTGGGCCCGGGTGGTCGAGGTGAGCCCGTGGACGGCGACCCAGCGTGCCAATGCCGTGCGTGAAGAACCAGGGGACGAAGCCCAGCCCGACGCCGTCTTGCAAGAGTCCTTCGCCGAGTTGCTGACGCACTTCGACTTCGCTCCGCGTCGTCCCTACGCGCCGAGCGCGGCCCTCGAGCTCGTCGCCACGTGAAGCCGGCCGCTCCGCGCGTATCGTCCGGCCCCGAGATCGAGGCCGACCTAGCCGACGCGAAGCATCGCGACGCGCTCGATGCTCGACTGCAGGCCGCCGTCGATGCGGGCACCGAGACCTGGGCCGACCTGCTCGCGGCCAGTCACGGCGCCGACCCCCGCCTCGTCGCGCATCGAGTGCAGGCCCGAGGACTGCCGATCACCGACCTCGCGCCGCCCTCGTCCGCGCCGGTCGAGTCGAGCTGGACCCCCGAGCTGCATGCCCTCGACTTCGAGTGGTACTTCAGCGCGCGCTGTGCCGAGTGGCTCGCCGCCGAGGTCGCCCGGACCAGCCGTCGGGTGCTGTGCCTGGGCTGCCCTACCGTCGCCCATGCCCTGCTCGCCCATCCCCGGCTGACGCGGGTGACCCTGGTCGATCGCAACCCCTTGGTGCGGCAGCGACTCGGCGACCCCGAGGCGCTGCACACCATCGCCGAAGATCTGGATGCCGCGCACCTCGAGGCGGGGCGCTACGACACCGTCGTCTTCGACGCCCCCTGGTATCCGGCCGCCCTCGCGCACTGGCTCGCCGTGGCCGCGGCCGCGGTGCGCCCGGGCGGACGTATCCTGTTCGCGTTGATGGGGGCGCTGCATCGACCGAGCGCCGTCGCCGACCGTGCCTCCATCGTGCGCATGGCGGAACGATGCGGCCCGGTCACCATCGACGAAGGTCGCTTGCGCTACGAGAGCCCCCGCTTCGAACGCGAGGCACTCGCCACCGCCGGCGTGGCCACCCCCGCCCACTGGCGGCGCGCCGACCTCGTGCAGGTCACGGTGATGCATGACACCGATGCCCTACCCGTCGCACCCGCCCCCGTCTCGAGACCGTGGTCACGGTTCGTAATCGGGCCACAAGTGATCCATCTCGACCCTGACGCGACCAACGAAGTCGGCGACATTCTTGCCCCCGTCGCCCTTAGAAATGACTTTCGTTATGCATCCATCAGCACCCGCGATCCCCGTCGCGCGCGGATTGGCCTGTGGACCTCGCGAAGCCGGGTGGCCCGGGTTCGCCGTCCACAGCTCGTTGCCGCCCTGCTCGAGCGCCTGGCCGCCACCGGGCAGCTCCGCTCGCTCCGCGGACACCCAGCTCTGGCTACCCTCGACGACACCGCGCAGGCCCGCCTCTTCGCCGCGCTCCGTCACCTCCTCGGCCTGTCCTGATCACTCCAGGATTGCCCCTACCCCGTCGGCGCTTGCTTCGATTTTTTTCGATGCGATAGCCTCGATCGCACGATGATGGATGGCATGGAACGAAGACGCTGGCGCGACCGCCTGGGCGTCGGCGTACTGATCCTCAGCGGCTGTGCCTCGACCTGCGGCACCTCCACCGCCCCGGGCACGATCGGCGAGCTCGGCAACGGCCGCTTCCTCTACCACTGCACCGGGGACAGCGACCCCGTGTGCGAGCTGGCCAACAACGAGGAGTTTCCCGACTGCATCGCGCTCGGCGGAGTCTTCGACCTCGAGTTCATGGTGCTCGACACCTCGATCTTCGACTTCGGCGACATCTCGCCCGTGCTCTACGTCGAGTCGGTGAACCAGGACTTCTTCCGGGGCGACGACGACTACGAGGCCCTGCGCACGGGCGAGGCCGCGTTCCTCGTGCGCGAGGACAACCGCGTCCTCGACCTGCTGCACCTCAACATCGTGCGCGCGGATGGCTTCGAGATCATCGCTCGCGACCCGGCCACCCCTTCGGACTCGATCCAGATCGAGCTGGGCGACACCCAGGAGTTCCGGGTGTTCCCGCGCAGCAGCTCCTGCCAGCAGCTGGGCGGCTCCGTGCCCATCGAGGCCGAGTCCAGCGACATCGACGTCGCCTCCACCTCCGACGGCGAGGTGCTGCGGATCCAAGCGCAGGCCCTGGGCACCGCGGTCGTCCGCGTGCGGCAATCCGGGCACGAGCAAGCGATCGCCGTCGAGGTGGTCGAGGGCGTCGTGCCTCCGGCCACCAGCACCGACTCGGGCAGCGACAGCGGCTCGGGCACGGGCGACGAGACGGCCACCTCCAGAGACTCGACGACGGCGGGCACGGGTGGCTCCACCAGCGACACCGACGGGGGCTCCTCCTCGGGTGGCTCTTCGACCGGGATGGCGACACGATGATTCGCACCACCCTTGCTTCGGCCATCCTGCTCGCCGCCACCGTGCTCGGGGCGGGCTGCCAGCCCCGCTACGACGGCGTCCAGATCCGCTTTCTGTTCGGCGACGGTAGCCACGCCTCCAATCGCCTCGAGATCACGGAGGGTCAGGCCGTGCTCATCGAGGTCGAGCCCGTCTCGGGCAATCCTTACGAGGACTACGAGAACTTCGACCTGGTCACCCTGGAGTCGTTCAACGAAAACGTCCTGTTCCTCGCCCCCGCCCCCGAGCTCGACCAGTTCGTGCTGGCGGGCGCGGGTGAGGGCGAGACCGTCGTCCGCGTGAGCATCAATGGCGAGCAGGTCGACGAGATACCGGCCGCCGTCGTGGGGCAGGTGAGCCCATGAGTCAGCTGGCAATCGCTCTCGCGACGGCCGTGACCCTGGCGATGCCCGGGGGCACGACACCGATCACCGCCGGGCCGTTGTTGCCCACCGTGGCCGTGCAGCCCGCGGCGGAGACGGCCCCACCTCCGACCGAGGCCGCCCCGACCCCCGCCCCGGCGGCCGAGCCCGCCCCGGCGAGCTCGGCTCCCACCGACGTCGCGCCGGCTCCGGCCACGACTGCGCCCGCGCAGCCGACCGAGCCTGCCCCGACCACGACCCCGCCGCCCGCCGAGTCCGGGGATCCGCCCGCTGCGGCCCCGGCCGAGCCCCTGCCGATCGTGCAGCCCATGCCTGCCCCCACCCCGGCTCCCGCTCAGCCGGCGGCTCCGGTCCGGGACGGTCGCCCGCTCATCACCGCGGGTGCGATCATGATGGCCTTGGGTGGTGCCTCCATCCTGCTCATCTCTCTGCCCTCCATGGTCGTGCGCAACTCGGCCTTGCGACGGGCCGATGCCGATCACGAGTGGGCGATCACCTCCCGCGAGACTCGCTACGAGCGAGCGCGGCGGGCCGACAACGTCATGGAAGGCGCATTCTGGGTCGGCGTGCCCCTGGTGGCCGTGGGCCTGACCGCGCTCATCGTGGGCAAGGTGCGGCAGAACAACGCTCGCAACCGCCGCGTTGCCGCCACCCCGACCGGGATCGCCGTTCGCTTCTAGGCTCGCGGAGGGTCGCCGCAACGTGGGCACACCAATGGCCCACAGTTTGCGCACAACGAAGCGCCGCGCTCGGAGCTTGGCTCCGACGCGGCGCATTGATTAGTGTGGGCGCCACTCGAGCCAGGGCGACCCACCATGCCGATCCCGACTCCGTTCCACCCGCGCACCGCCCAGCTGTGCACCAGCATGTTCTGGAAGGAGTGGGCGGGGTACCACGCCGTCCGCTCCTACGACATCTGCCACGAGCGCGAGTACTTCGCGTTCCGCAACGGCGCGGGGGTCATCGACGTCACTCCGCTGTTCAAGTACGAGGTGCGAGGCCCCGGGGCGGCCGACCTGCTGTCGCGCGTCACCGTCCGGGACATTCGCACGCTGAAGGTCGGTCGCGTCACCTACCTGTGTTGGTGTGACGACGACGGCAAGATGCTCGACGACGGCACCGTCACTCGGCTCGACGAGCAACACTTCCGCCTTACGGCGGCCGAGCCCACCTTCGCGTGGCTGCACAAGTTCGCCGGGCCCTACGACGTCACCATCGAAGACAGCAGCACCACGCTGGCCGCTCTGGCCGTGCAGGGGCCCACGTCGCGGGACGTGCTCATGGCCGTCAGCGACGCAGCCCTGGATCGCCTGAAGTTCTTCGGTATCACCCGCGCCCGGATCGCGGGCGCCGACGTGCACATCTCCCGCACCGGCTATACCGGCGACCTCGGCTACGAGGTCTGGGTCCACCGCGAGCACGCCCTGGCCGTCTGGGACGCGATCATGAAGGCCGGCGAGGACTATCGGGTGATCCCCGCCGGGCTCGACGCGATGGACGTCACCCGCATCGAGGCCGGCTTCATCATGAACGGCGTCGACTACTTCGGCGCGAACCACTGCCTGGTCGAGTCGCGCAAGTCCACCCCCTACGAGCTCGGGCTGGGCTGGACCATCAACCTCGACCGCGACCCCTTCGTGGGCCAAGCCGCGCTGCGGGCCGAAAAAACCCGTGGCCCCGCGTGGGGCATGGCCGGCCTGCGCTACGACTGGGACGAGTACGAGGCCCTGTGCGCCCGCTTCGGCCTGCCGCCGCAGGTCCCGTCCGGAGCCTGGCGCGATGGCGTGCCCGTCTTCGATCTCAACGGCCGCCAAGTCGGGCAGGCCACCAGCGGCGCCTGGTCGCCGCTGCTCAAGGCCAACTTCGCCCTCGCCTCGCTACGCAGCCCTCATCATCGCGTCGGCACGCGCCTGCAGATCGAGGTCACGGTGGAGTACGAGCGCCACAAGGTCGGCGCCACCGTCGAGAAGACCCCCTTCTTCAACCCCGAGCGAAAGCGTTCCCTGTGATCGACAACGCCATCGAGACCGCCACCAAGGCCAGCCGCTCCACCTACGACGTCATCGTCGTGGGCGGCGGGCACAACGGCCTGGTGTGTGCGGCGTACCTCGCCAAGGCGGGCAAGAAGGTCTTGGTGCTCGAGAAGCGCCATGTGCTGGGCGGCGCGGCCGTCAGCGAAGAGGTCTACCCCGGCTTCACCTTCTCCGTGTGCTCGTACGTGGTCAGCCTCTTTCGGCCCCACATCATCCGCGAGCTGGGGCTGGTCGATCACGGGTTCCACATCATCCCGCTCGACTGCTCGTTCCTGCCGCTACCCGACGGACGCTCGCTGGCGCGCTGGAGCGACTACAACCGCACCCGCCGCGAGATCGCCCAGTTCTCCGCCAAGGACGCCGAGGTCTACCCCGAGTTCGGCCTGGCCATGACCAAGCTGGCGCGGTTCTCCAAGAACATCATCGACGAGCCCGCGCCCGAGCCCACCTCGTTCGCGCCGGGCGAGCTGCGACGGCTGCTGCGGCTGGGCAAGGCCTACCAGAACTTCGACAAGGACCTGCGACACCTCAACCTCAAGCTGCTCACCATGAGCGCGGCCGACCTGCTCGACGAGTGGTTCGAGAGCGACGTGCTCAAGGCGCCCATGTCGGTCAGCGGGGTCATCGGCACCTTCCTCGGCGTGCGCTCGCCGGGCACCGCCTACGTGCTCCTGCACCACTACATGGGCGAGATCGACGGGGCGTTCCGGGCCTGGGGCTTCTCGAAGGGCGGCACGGGCGGGGTCAGCTACGCCATTGCGGCCGCCGCCCGGAAGTTCGGGGTGGAGATCGTCACCGAGTCCGCCGTCGACCACGTCAAGCTGCACGGCGACCGAGCCACGGGCGTCGTCCTCGAAAACGGCGACGAGATTTCGGCCCGCGCCGTGGTCTCCGGCCTCGACCCCCACCGCACCTTCTTCGGCCTGGTGGGCGAGGACAACCTCGAGCCCGACTTCGTCTCGCAGCTGCGTCGCTACAAGCTGCGCGGGAGCTCGGGCAAGGTGAACCTCGCCGTCGACCGGCTGCCCAACTTCGTGTCCCGGCCCGGCGCCGGGCCGCACCTCGAGGGGGACATCGCCATCTGCCCCAGCGTCGACTACATCGAGCGGGCCTTCGACGAAGCCAAGTACGGCGACTTCTCCAAGCGGCCCTACCTCAACGTCGTCATCCCCTCGCTGGTCGATCCTTCGGTGGCGCCGCCCGGCAAGCACGTCATCTCGTGCTTCGTGCAGTACGCCCCCTACAAGATCAAGGAGGGGCCCGAGTTCTGGCCGCAGAAGCGCGAGGCCTTCGGCGACGCGGTGGTCGACACCCTCGCCGAGTACTGCCCCGGCCTCAAGGAGAGCATCCTGCATCGACAGGTGCTCACCCCCTGGGACCTCGAGCAACAGTTCGGCCTCACCGAGGGCAACATCTTCCACGGCGAGCTCAGCCTCGAGCAGCTGCTGTTCTTGCGGCCGGTCGCCGGCTGGGCCCGCTACCGCACGCCGATCCGCGACTTTTGGATGTGCGCCTCGGGGACCCACCCCGGCGGCGGCATCATGGGCGCGCCCGGTGAGCTCGCTGCCAAGTCCATGCTGAAAACGGGCTCGATATGAACAAGTACGACGCGATCGTCATCGGAGCGGGCCACAACGGCCTGACCACCGCGGCGCTGCTGGGTCAGGCGGGGCGTTCGGTGCTCGTGCTCGAGCGTCGCGACGTCGTGGGCGGCCTGGCGGCGTCCGAGGAGTTTCATCCCGGGTACCGCAGCGCGGGCGTGCTGAGCGACACCGGCTTGGTGCGCGGCCGGGTGATCTCCAAGCTCGGCCTCGAGAAACACGGGCTGAAGCTCCGCTCCGCGCCGCCGTCCGTGCTCGCGCTGGGCAACGGCGAGGGTGAGCCGCTGCTCATCGACGGCCGCGAAGACCGAGCCGCCGCCGCCATCGGCCGGGTCTCCGCCAAGGACGGCAAGCGCTACCCCGAGTACCGAGCCTTCCTCGCCCGCATCGCGCCCGCCCTGGAGGAGCTTTTCGATCGGCCGGCCATCGATCTGGTCGACATCGAGTCCGAGAGTCTGTGGGACCTGGGCAAGCGAGGGCTCCGCGTGCGCCGCCTCGGCAAAGACGACCTCATGGAGCTGCTGCGGCTGCCGCCCATGTGCGTCGCCGATGTGCTCGGGGAGTATTTCGAATCCGATCTGCTCCAAGCTGCGCTGGCTCTGCCCGCGCTCGAGGGCACCTTTACCGGGCCGTGGTCTCCGGGCAACGCGATCAACCTGCTGCGCCGCGAGTGCCTCGGCGGTCCCGGGGTCGAAGGCAGCGGTCCGGCCCTCGTCGCGGCGCTGCACAACGCCGCCCTCGCCGCGGGCGTCGAGATCCGCACCGGAGCCGCCGTCGCCTCGCTACGCCTCGGGTCGCAGGGCGTCACCGGGGTCACGCTCGAGGATGGCGAGACCATCGATGCGCGCGTCGTCGCCTCGTCGTGCCATCCCCTCCACACCTTGTGCACGATGCTGCCGCCCGGCGCCATCGAGCACCGCCTCGAGCATCGCCTCCGTAGCATTCGCAACCGGGGCTCCGTCTCGCAGGTCTTGCTGGCCTGCCGCCGCCCGCCTCGCTTCGGGGCCGACGGCGTCGAGTTTGCCCGTACCGGGGCCCACGTCGACGACCTCGAGCGCGCCTTCGATGCGATCAAATACGGCGAGGTCTCGCCCACGCCGATCCTCGACATCCACGTCGCGTCCCAGGGCGACGCCACGCTCGCTCCCAAGGGCCACGCGGTCGTGTCCGTGCTCGTGTACTTCACCCCGTACGCGCTGAAGGGGGGCTGGACCGATGCCGCTCGCGACGCGGTGGGCGAGCAGGTCGTGCAGCTGCTGGCGCGCCACGACGCCGAGCTCCCCGAGCACGTGGTGGGCCGACAGGTCCTCACCCCCGTGGACCTCGAAGCGCGCTACGGCCTGCCCGGCGGGCACCTGTTCCACGGCGAGCACAGCCTCGATCAGCTGATGATTCGCCCGACCCCCGAGTGCATTCACCACGACACGCCGATCCCCGGCCTGTTCGTATGCGGCAGCGGCAGTCACCCCGGCGGCGGCCTCAGCTGTGCACCGGGCGAGCTGGCCGCGCGGGCAATCTCGGGCCGCAAGGCGCGGTAGCCCGCTCGGGAGGCCGGGTGCACGAGCGCCGCCTAGCCGGGCTTCACGTGGATGAACACCAACTCCGGACGGCACAAGAATCGAAGCCGCGGCGCCGAGCCCCGCTCCATCCCGATCCCGCGAGACACTACCAAGTGCTTGCCGGGCTCGATCTCGTTGTGCCCCGCCGCATGATCGCGAGGCACCTTGGAGAAGGTGATCAAGGGCCCGATGAAGGGCAGCTGAACCTGACCACCGTGGGTGTGACCGGCGATCAGCAGGTCCGCGTCCACGTTGCCGAGGCTGAAGTCGGGACCATGCCCGAAGACGACGTGGAACTTTTCCTCGCCGTCGATCCGAATGCCGGCGTCGAAGCTCTCCGCCAGGGGTAGACCGGAGAGCACCAGGGGCCCCAGGTCGACCTGCTTCGGTCGGCTCCAGGTGTGGATCCCCGTGCCCTCGAAGCTCTGTGGCCACCCGCGGTTGCCGAACTCGATGTTGCCGGGCACGGCAAAGGCCCCCAAGGGAGGGTTCAGGCCGACGTCCAGCAGGATCTCACGGAGCTCGGCGGCCCGGGCCGGGAACTCCGACAATGGCACCTGCACGAAGTCTCCGGGAAAGAGCACGAGATCGGGCTCGGCCGCGGCGACGCGCTCGAGGACGTCACGCTCGTAGGGCCCGGGTGCATCCGTCTGCAGGTCGGCGATCACCGCGATGACCAGCGGCTCTTCGATGCGCTCGCTGGTGATCTCGACATGCGTGACCTCGAGGCTCGTGGGCTCGATGAGGAACGCGTCGATGCCGATGGCGACGACCACCGCCACCAAAGCGCCGACGATGATCGCCGCCCGACGCGAGCCCTTTCGCGCCAGTCGCCACGTCACGTAGGCCCCCAACGCCGGGCCCACGATGAACACGAAGAACGACAGGACGGCCAGGATGGTGAAGATGATCATGGCGTAGAGCGAAGGCCGGCCGCGACCTGCTCGAGCAGCCCGAGCATGAGGTTCGGCTCGGCACGCGGGCGCACCACGGGCACCACGGAGGGCCCGTGCCGAGGGCCGACGACGCGCGGGTGCGCCCTGTCGGTCACCGTCGTCGCGACCAGCGTGGCCGCCATCGCCCCTGCGGGTACCTGCGAGGCGTGAAAGCTCCCCGCCTGGACTTCGTAGCGCTGGCCCGCCTCGATGCGCTCGGGCACCCGTGCCGACAGCCGCACGCCCCGATCGCCGCGGTGCATGCACGAGCGATCGTCCGCC
This sequence comes from Myxococcota bacterium, assembly GCA_039028615.1. Classification (GTDB taxonomy): domain Bacteria; phylum Myxococcota_A; class Polyangia; order Nannocystales; family Nannocystaceae; genus Paraliomyxa. The sequence goes on from JBCCHT010000019.1 coordinate 43,203, forward strand.
CCGTACTCCACCGCGTACAGCGTACGGTCCCCCGCCGCGTCGTCGTCCACGTCGTAGCCGTGGCTATGCACCGTCCCGCACAGCACATGCGAGCGCAGGCTCCAGACGTGATCGTGCACGGGCCAACAGGGCTGTCCCTGCTCGCGCGAGGCGGTGGGCCACAGGTGCAGCCGCAGCGCGCCCTGCTCGTCGGTCAGCACCCGCACCACGATGAAGCCGGTGGGATGCCAGGTGCCCGGCGGCGGCTCGGCGGACAGCCCTCGCAGTAGCGCACGCAGCTGCGTCACGGGCAGCGGCTCGTCGCAGCGCAGCGCGTGCACCAGCTCGGTTGCCGCGCCATGCCACGCCGCTTGCCTTGGTCCGCCTTGCATCCGCTCAGACCTTGCGATTGATCGGGATCTCGAACTCGGCGTGCTTGCGACGCACCGGGCCGCTGGCCACGATCTCGTACATCTCGATCTTCACCGACTTGGAGCCGAATTGCAGAGTGGCCGCCAGGTTGGGCGTGCCGCTGAGTCGGAACTGACGCGAGACCCCGCTGCTGCCGAGGCCACAGACGGTGAAGGTGTGCCAGCTGTCGCGCGGCGAGTCGATGGTCGCCCCGCGGTTGATCTCCACGCAGAAGGGCTCGTGCATGTGCCCGTGCAGGACCAAGTCGACGCGATGCTCGACGATCCAGCTGGACAGGCGCTCGGCGTCGAGCGGCGTGCTGTAGCTGTGCCCGCCGCCGCGCTCGGGCAGCAGCTGGTGAATCACGGGCAGCAGGTGGTGGTGCACCATCGCGATGCGAACGGCTCGCGGGTGATCTCCGTCGTTGGCGTCCCGCGGGATTTCCCAGCCCGCCTCGCGAGCGGCGTGCCGCAGCTGCTCCTCACCGATGAAGCCGTGCCCCTGGAACACGCCCTCTTCCTGCTGGAGCACGCTGCTGTTGAGGCACACGATCTCCACGGGGATGGCCCCCGCGAGCAAGAAGCGTCGGCCCATGCTCAGGTGCCGATTGGGCTCGATGTCGAAGAGCGCCTGATAAAACGAGGAGAAGGACTGACGCGCCGAGTCACCGGCCGACTGAATCGGCAGGTCCTTGCGCCACGGTTCCTCGGAGAAGCGAATGTCGTGGTTGCCGGGGCACAGCGCGACCCGAGCGGCTTGATCGGTCTTGCCCGTCTTGGCGATGAACTCGCGGATGAAGGTCCGGGCCTCGCGATACTCCTCGGGGTCGGCCTTCCAGGTGATGTCGCCCGAGATCAACACGCCCTCGACATCGAGCAGGACCTGGTGGTCCTCGAGCACGCGCTCGATCTCCTGGTGCAGGTTGAACTGATAAGCCGTGTCCTCGCCCTGGTACGCGAAGCCGTGCACCTCACGATGCGGGCCCTTGGCGAAGTGCAGATCCGAGAGCCACAGGAGGCGCCGGCCGCGAGTGAGGAAATAGTCGCGCGGGAAGCTGGGATCGATGTGCGGGTTGGAGACGCTCGCGCGGCGCCGCTTGCCCGGGCCGACGAAGTCCTCCATCTTGCGCACCGTCTCGCCGGGGCGAGGGCGGCGAACGAACCACACAGTGCGGTTCTGCTCGTCGAGCAACGCGGCGCTGCCGAGGCGCACGCCGTCGAGGCGCGCATATTCGGGCGGCTCTTCGCCGCGGAAGAACTCCGGCACCGACACCTGCACCAGCTCGATGAGCGGGTCGAACGACATCTCGTCCCGCTCGACCGTGGACAGCTCGAACCACACCTTGCAACGACGTCCGCGGTAGTACCCGGGGGTGAACCAGGGGTACGAGGTGGTGAAGGGTTCGAGGTCGTCCTTCCAGTGAATCTTGACCAGGCGCGCCCGATGGACCTGCTGCTCGTGGGCATTGAGCAGGTAGATCTCGAGGCCATCGCCGCGAGCGCGCTCGTTGATGTGCTCGAACGCGCTCACCGGCACGTGCTCGCGCGCCTTGTGCCACCAACCCCACCACACACGCCCCTCGCGGGCGCAGATGTCGTGATGCCGCTCGATCGTCTCCCCCGGGTCGGTGGCAAGGTCGCGAAAGCGAAGGACCAGGGTTTCCGGCAGGACCGGTGCGCTCACGGGCCAAGTGTAGCAGCCGAGACCGGTGAGCCCGAAAACCGGCAAAAGCGGCCCCAAACCGGAAGCACGGGGGGTCCTGGTGTCTACTGAGCATGCGTGTCTGTCGATCGCCGCGATGGCTCCTCCTCGGCCTGATCACGGGTGCCTGCGGTGGCTCCAGCCCCGGCGAAGACAGCGACGGAACCTCGGGCATCCCACCTGTGGGGGGGACCGCCACCAGCACCGCGGGCGACTCCGAGACCTCTGTCGCCACCGAGGTCGCCGACGACACCCAGGGCGATTCCGGGGGGCCCTGCGAGACGATCCTGTGCGGCGTGCCGGAGGCCTGCTGTGCCGCCGATGAAGAGTGTGCCGCGGGCGCGTGCATGCCCGCCTGCGACAGCGGCGTGCGGTGTGGTGCGGCCCAAGACGTCTGCTGCGATGCGGGGCAGGTCTGCCTCTCCGATCTGTGCGTGACCCCGACCGGCCCCTGCATCGATTCCTTCGACTGCGACTTCGGGGAGTTCTGCGAGCCGACCCTGGGCGAGTGCCTGCCGCAGGCCGACCCCGTCGTCTGCGAGCTCGAGCCTCAATTCGAAGACATCGACGCGACCGAGGAGTGGGCCTGGGAGACCGACCAGGTCGTGTCCATTCCCGTGGTGGCCGATCTCGATGGCGACGGCAGCCCGGAGGTCGTCGTCAACACCACACACATGAACGGCGGCAGCTGGATCGCGGGCGAGGTGGTCGTGCTGTCGGGCGTCACGGGCACGGAGCAGTGGCGCATCCCCAACGACCCCGGCAACGGGAGCTACGGCTCGCACGGCCGCCACAGCCTCGCGGTCGGCGACGTGTCGGGCGACGGCCTGCCCGACATCATCTATGCCGGCCGAGAGACCACCGCCGGCTCGATCGTCCACGCGGTCGACGGTCAAGGCAACCTGCTGTGGAGCAGCCACGGCGCGGGTGGGGGCGAGCATCGACTCGACATCGAAAACGGCGGCGCCTCGCTGGCCAACCTCGACGACGACCCCGAGGCGGAGATCGTGTTCGGGGCGGCGATCATCGACGACGACGGGCTCGTGGTCTGGGACCAAGCCGGCGACGGACCGAACTTCGGCACCAACGGAGGCTACCGCGGCGGGCTGTCGGCGCTCGTCGATCTCGACGGCGACTCGCGACCCGAAATCGTCTCGGGGCGCGACGCGTGGTTCATCGACTGGCAGGACATGGGCGGGACCCCGGTGGTCAACCTGTCGCCGCTGTGGACCGCGGGCGGCGACGATGGCTACCCCGCCATCGCCGACCTCGACCAAGACGGCACCCCCGAGGTCGTGTTGGTGGCCGACGGCGACGTGCGGGTCCTCGACGGCGAGACGGGGCAGGCATGGTGTGGCATCGACCCGACCGACGCGGCGTGCATCGCCGATCCCTCCGCCCGCACCCCGGCCCTCGCCATCCCCGGTGGCGGCCGCGGCGGGCCACCGACCATCTCCGACTTCGATGGCGACGGCCGACCCGAGATCGCCGCGGCAGGCGGCAGCTCGTACTCGGTCTACGACCTCGCGCGCCCCGGTGAGGTCATCGTGACTCCCGACGGCGCCCCCGCGCCCGCGCCCGGCTCGATCTTCGTGCGCTGGTCGGCCGCGACGCAGGACCAGAGCTCCAACGCGACCGGCTCCTCCGTCTTCGACTTCCAGGGCGACGGCATCGCCGAGGTCGTCTACGCCGACGAGTGCTACATGCGGGTCTACTCGGGCGTCGACGGCACCGTCTTGTTCGAGGTGCCCAACTCCACGGGCACCATCCACGAGTACCCGCTGGTCGTCGACGTCGACGACGACGGCAACTCGGAGATCCTCGTCGTCGCCAACGACAGCCATTCCAGCTGCGACTCCATCCCCGGCTACGCCTACTCGCGAGGCGTCCGCTCCTTCGGCGACACCTTCGATCAGTGGGTGCAGACCCGTCGCGTCTGGGCGCAGCACACCTATCACGTCACCAACACCACCTCGGCCGGCAACGTGCCCGAAGTGGAGGTCGACAACTGGACGCAGCCCGAGCTCAACAACTACCGACAGAACGTGCAGGGCGAGGGGGTCTTCAACGCCCCCGACCTGACCGTGGAGCTCGCCGTGGGCCTCGGCAGTTGCTTCGAACAAGAACTGGAATTGATCGCGACCGTCCGAAATGTCGGCTCACTGGGCGTGCCGGCCGGCGTGAGCGTCACGCTGTACGAAGGCACGGACGCGACCGGGACCGAGGTCGGCACTCAGGCAACGCCCGACCCGCTGCTGCCGGGCGCGCAAGCGGTGTTGAGCTGGACGGTGCCCTTCGTAGCCGGCAGCCCCGCCCTCGATTACTACGTTCAGGTGGACGGGACCGATCTAGAACCCGGTACGGTGGTCGAGTGCGACGAGAGCAACAACTCGGCGAGCACCATCACCGCCGAGTGTCCCGCTCCCGGTTGATGCACCCGAGCTGCTCACCGGGATTTCGCTGCCTTTCATTCAGGCAAGTTCCTACGGCCAGCTCCGCCCCACGGGGCTACACTCGTCGACGATGACGAGCGCCGCGTCTACGAGGCCCAGCGGCCATCCATCCGCCGCGACTGGCCAATCGGCCACGCTCCACGACGACGCCGCCCCGACCAAAGAGGAGGCCCACCTCTCTCGCGGTCAGGTCGTCGGGCACTACGTCATCCTCGAGCGCGTCGGCTCGGGCGGCATGGGGGTCGTCTATGCCGCCTACGACAAGGCGCTCGATCGTCGTGTGGCCATCAAGCTCCTGCACGCCCGCCGTCGGCCGCGACACGGCAAGGACGACGCTCGCCTGCTCCGTGAAGCGCAAGCCATGGCTCGCCTCGCCCACCCCAACGTGGTCGCCGTGCACGAGGTCGGCACCTTCCGCGAGCGGCCCTTCGTCGCCATGGAGTTCGTGGACGGTCAGACGCTGTCCGAGTGGCTCGAGGAAAAGACCCGGCCGTGGCGAGAGGTCGTGGCCATGCTGCTGCAGGCGGGCGAAGGCCTCGCTGCCGCCCATGCGCAGGGCCTGATCCACCGTGACTTCAAGCCGGAGAACGTGCTCGTGGGTCACGACGGCCGGGCGCGCGTTGTCGACTTTGGCCTCGCCCGGGCCAGCGGCGACTTCTCGCGAGACGACCTCGCGTCCGTCGACGAAGACATCTCCAGCCAGAACAGCGCGTCGATCAAGCTCACCGAGACGGGCGCCCTGACCGGCACGCCGGCGTATATGGGCCCCGAGCAATTCCGCGGCCGGACGCCCGATGCCCGCTCCGACCAGTTCGCCTACTGCATCACGCTGTGGGAGGCGCTGTTCGGCGAACGCCCCTTCCGCGGCGACACGCGAGCCCGCCTGGCCATGGCCGTGTGCACGGGCGACATCCACGAGCCGGCCGGGCGCGACGTACCGACCTTCCTGCGTCGGGCCCTGCGACGTGGGCTCTCCATCGATCGCGACGAACGCTTCGAGTCGATGGACCTGTTGCTCACCGCCATCGATCGCGACCCGGTCCGCAGCCGTCGTCGGATCGTCGCGGCCACGGCGGCCGCAGTCGGCATCGCGGCCCTGTCGGCCGGCATCGCCCGCTGGTCGGGGAGCGCCGACGCCCCCTGCGAAGGCACCGAAGCCCGCATCGCCACCGCCTGGAACGACGACCGCCAGGCGGCGATGGACGACGCCTTCCAGCGCGTCGACGCCGAGTTTGCTGCGGCGAGCTTCGAGACCGTCACCCGCGAGCTCGATCGCTACGCCGACGACTGGAGCGAGGGCTACCGAGACGCGTGCGAGGCGGCCCACGTGCGGCGGGACCAGAGCATGGCGCTGTTCGACCGCCGCATGGCCTGCCTCGATCAGCGGCTCTCCACGCTCGAGGCCACCACCGCCTTGCTCGCCGACGCGGACCGCGACGCCATTGCCTACTCCATCCGGGCCGTCACCGCGCTGCCGCCAGTCGACGAGTGTGCCGATGCCGAGCGCATGATGGCCCGCTTCGCGCCGCCCGACGATCCACTCGTCGCCAAGCAGGTCGACACCGCGCGGGCTCGCCTCGCCCACGCCAGCGTCCTCGGCCTCACCGGGCGCGCCAAAGAAGGCCTCGACGAAGCCCGTGCCGTCCGTCATCAGGCCGAGGCGCTCGCGTACCTGCCCCTGCAGGCGGAGGCGATCTTTCACCAGGGGGTGCTCGCCGTCTCGGCCGGACAGCCCCACGAGTCACTGGCGCTGCTGCACGATGCCGTCGACGAGGCCATCGCGTCGGGGCACGACGAAGTGCTCGTCGGCGCCACCACACGGCTCATGTCCGTGGTCGGGGTCAGCCTCTCGCGCTACGAAGAAGCCGAGCGGTGGGGGCGAATGGCCAGCGCCGCCCTACGACGTCGCGGCCAGGACCCGAGCGACACGATCCCGCTGGCGCGCAACCTGTGCATGATGCTCGCCGACAAGGGGGACATCACCGCCGCCCTGACCCACTGCCGCGAGGCCCTGCGCCTGTCCATCGAGCACCACGGGGAAGAGCACGCGGTCACCTCCCTGGCCTACCGCGCCCTCGGCAATGCGTACTACTGGGGCGCGGACTTCGAGCGGGCCGAGGAAGCCTACGAGCTGTCGACCAAGCTGTTCTTGCAGTCGCATGGGCTCGACCACCCCGAGTATCCCGCCCTGCTCAACTCGCTCGCCGCCGTCTGCTACTCGCAGAAGAAGGGCGACTCGTGCATCCCGCTCTTCGAGCAGACGGTCGAAGCCGCGGTGAAGGGCTACGGCGCGGACCACCCGGCCACCGCCGACTTCACCAACAACCTCGCGATCGTCCTGCTCGACCACGGGCGACTCGACGAAGCCGAGGCCCGCTCGCTCGAGTCGCTCGAGTTGCGACGAGCGCAGTTCGGCGACGATCACCCCGGCGTCGGCGCGGCTCACCGCGTGCTCGCCCGCGTCGCCCATGCCCGGGGCAAGCACGAGCAGGCACGGGAGCACGCCGACAAGGCGGTCCAGATCCTCGAAGCCACCCGCGGGAAACAACACCTCGACGTCCAAGCCGCGCTGTCGACCCGCGCACGGATCCGCACCGCGGCGGGTGACCCGGCCGGAGGCATCGAGGATCTACGCGCCGCGCTGGCGATTGCCGAAGGCCTCGAGCGCGCCCCCGTCGAGCTGGCCGAGCTACGCTTCGAGCTGGCGAAGGCGCTGTTCGATCACCGCGAAGAAGACCGCGCGCAGGCGCGGGCAATGGCGGCCGCGGCCGAAGGCGAAGCGGCGGGCAACGAGCTGGCCGCGAAGATCGCCGACTGGCGTGCCACCGCCATCAAGGCCCCCGACCCGGCCCCGTAGCGTCACGCGGGCTGGGGTGTCGTCACCTGCCGCAGTACATCGAGATAGCTGTCGGCCACGGGTGACTCCTCCAGCGCGCCCCGCTGCTTCAGGAGTCGGTGCAGCCGCCCCAGTCGGAAGTAGGGCACGGTCATCAGCAGGTGATGCTCGAGGTGGTAGTTCACCCCGTGCGGCGCCACCGTGAGGCGAGCCAGGATTCCGGCCCGAGTCGTTCGCGTGTTGCGAAAAGGATCGGTCACGTTGCCCGTGCACGCATGCTCGGCGATCGCCCGGATGCGCAGGAACAGGCTGAACGTGGTCAGGTAGCTGAGGATCCACAGCCCGTAGAGCCACGGATGACCCGCGGCCCACAGCGCCGCCAGCATGATCCCGTTGGTGATCACCATCGGATACAGGTTTCGGGCCCCCGTCCGCAGCACGTGGCCGAAGCTTCGCCCCGTCTGGTCGATGGGCTCGGCGTCCACCGAAGCGGTGTAGTGCAGGTACCCGAAGTCGATCATCAGCAGGCCGACTACGCGCTTGATCCCGGTGAGCCCCAGCAAGTCGCGGATGAACTTGCGGACCAGCGAGCCCCGGGTGATCGGGAAGGGGCGGACGAGCCCGAGGTCGGTATCCCGCTCCGTGCCCGTGTGCGCGTGGTGGGCCAGGTGGTGCGTCCGGTAGCGCACGACGTCGCTCCACGAGGGCGCCGCGCATAGCCAGTGGCCGACGAAGTCGTTGACCCCCCGATGAGCAAAGAGCGAGCGATGGGAGGCCTCGTGCATGAGGATTGCCAGCCCCAGGTGCCGCCCGCCCAAGACGATCAACGCCACCACGTAGCTGAGCGGGTGCGGCCACGCGATCACCAGCGCAAAGCAGCCGGCGATGAGCGCCCAGGTCAGGAACACGGCGAAGGTGCCGTGGAGGTTGCTCGCCGAGGTGAACTCGCGAATCTCCTCGGGTTGGAGCACGTCGGTAATCTTGGTCGCCATGGGTCAAGCCTCGAGCTGAGTGGATAGGCGGGGTTGGGCGTCGATGCGACGGGCGCGGGTGGGCCGTGCCGGCTCCTGCAGCTCGAACTGCAGCAGCTTCGACCAGATCTCGCGGCCCATGCGGTCGTAGGCGGCCACCGCCGCGGCGTAGCGGCAGCGAAGCTCGACGTCGACGATGGGAGGCGGAAGCAAGGGATCGAAGGCGAGGCTTCGCAGCGCCCGGCCGCCCACGCGGAAGGCCTCGGCCGCGGCCGCTTCGATCGGCAGCTCGGCCACCGACCGACGACTCGCGTCGAGCTGCTCCATGCCGTGACGATAGCTCGCATCGAGGGCGGGGCCGTCCCAGAGACCGTCGAGTGACGCGTCGACCTCGGTCATGCGGAACACGGGCTGCGAAGGGTCGAAGCCCAGCGCCACCAGCCGCTCACGGACCCCCGACACCCCGCCGCGCAGGTTGTTGGGGCGCAGGGCCAATCCGGGTCGCCACTCCACGAAGCCCAGCAGGTTCAGCGCGCGCTCACGATCGCGTCGCTCCCGGCGTTGATTGCTCGCCAGTCGATCGAGATGCACGGCGCACCACGATCCGTTCCACTTGGTGGTGTGCGACTCGAGCTGCCGCCAGTGCCGAACCTGTTCGGCCAAGGTCTGAGCCGCGGGGCCCAGCGCATACCAACCCCGCGCATCGGCTCGCACGAACCCACGCGCCTTGAGCCGCGACAGACACACCCGCAGCGCGCCCCCCTGCACTCCCATCACCTCGGCACCGCGAACCAACGCCGCGACCGGCAGCCCCTGGGGACCGCTGACGGAGAGCAGATCGAGCACGAAGATCTTGGGTCCCACTGCGGTTTGCAAATATTACACTTAGATCCAATATTCGACGAATCGTGTATCAAGCGAACGGTGGCGCCGAGGCCGGCGACGACCGCCCACGAACGCGAAAACGGGCTCGAATCGATGATTCGGGCCCGTCCTCGGGGTTTCCGCGGAAAATCCGCGGAGGCGATCACTGACCGCTGCGAAGATCGCGCTTCGCGTCGGCGAACGGTTACTTCATCGCCGCGAGCGCCTGCTCGAGGCGGTCGCAGCCCTCGGTCAGCTCGTCGTCGGAGATCAACATCGGGGGCGCAATCCGGAGCACGTTGCCCCAGCGGCCACCCTTACCCAGCAGCAGGTCCTGCTTCTTCGCGGCCTCCATCAGCTGGCCGGCCTTGGCGGTGGCAGGCTCCTTGGTCTTGCGATCCTCGACCAGCTCGAGCGCCTGCATCAGCCCCATGCCACGCACGTCACCGATGAAGTCGAAGCGCTTCTTCATCGCGTCGAGCCGCTCGCGCAGCACCTTGCCCTGTCGCTCGACCCGGGTGGGCAGGTCGTTCTTCTCCATGACGTCGAAGGAAGCATTGGTCGCGGCCATGGAGATCGGGTTGCCGCCGAAGGTCGAGATGGACAGACCGCTCATCGAGTTGGCGATCTCCTCTGTGGCGATGGTGGCCCCGACCGGCATGCCGTTGGCGATGCCCTTGGCGAAGGTCATGATGTCGGGCTCGACGCCATAGTGCTCGATGCCGAACCACTTGCCGCCCGTACGGGCAAAGCCGGTCTGCACCTCGTCGCAGATGAACAGGCCGCCGTACTTCTTGACGATGCCCACCGCGACCTTGAAGTACTCGGGCGGAGGGGTGATGAAGCCGCCGACCCCCTGGATCGGCTCGGCCATGAACGCGGCCGGCTGCCCGGTGGTCACCGTCTGAATCAGCTCCTCCAGGTCTTGGGCGCACTTGATGCCGCAGCTGGGGTACTTCGCGCCGAAGGGGCAGCGGTAGCAGTAGGCGGGGTGGCCGTGCACGACCCCGGGAATCGCGGCGGGGAGCGGCCGCCAGTTGCTGTGGGCGGTGACGGTGGTGGCGACGGCGGAGCGACCGGAGTAGGCGTGGCGGAGCGCGATGATCTCGTGCTTCCCCGTGTGCACCTTGGCCAGCATGATCGCCGTCTCGTTGGCCTCGGTGCCGCTATTGGAGAAGAAGCTCTTCTTGAGCTCGCCCGGGGTCCACTCGGCCATCTTCTCGGCCGCGCGCACCAGGTTCTCGGTGGGATAGAGCGTGGAGACGTGGCCCAAGCGGCGGGACTGCTCGGCGATGGCCTCGACCACCTCGGGCTGGCAATGGCCCAGCGAGACGGTCAGGATTCCGCCGAAGAAGTCGAGGTACTCGCGCCCATCGACATCCTTGACCCGACACCCCTTGCCCTCGGTGATGATGATCGGCTCTTCATAGTAGTTCGCCACACAGGGAAACAAGAACCGTTGCTGCTTATCGAGGACTTCCGAGCGCTCCATGAGCCGGCGAAGATAACCAATCGCGGGGGCACTCACCATCGCGCGGGCTGACGGCGTTCCTTTGCGCGCAAAGTCCTGATAGAGAATCCTCCAAGCCACGGAGCCGACCCCAGTGACCGAGCCCGACTCGACCGAAACCGTCCCGTCCCGGTCCGAGGCCACGCCGCCCGACGCGTCCGAGGCGGCCTCGAGCCGGCCTCGCCCCGGAGTCCCGCCCCACCCCGAGCCGTGGCCCGACGACCCGCGCCTCGATCCCGAATTGCTGGCCAACGGTGACCGGCGCAACGTCATCGACCGCTATCGCTACTGGAGCGTACCGGCCATCGTGGCCGACCTCGACACGCGTCGGCACCCCTTCCACATCGCAGTGGAAAACTGGACCCGCGACCCCAACATCGGGGCCGTGGTGCGCAGCGCCAACGCGTTCCTGGCCGAGGCGGTGCACATCGTGGGGCGCCGTCGCTGGAACCGGCGGGGCGCGATGATGACCGAGAGCTATCAGCACGTGCACCACCACGAGTCGGTCGCCGATCTCGTCGCGTTCGCGCGTGAGCGCAACCTTCCGGTCTGGGGCGTGGACAACCTGCCGGGGTCACAGCCCATCGACCGCGCCCCCCTGCCGCGCGCGTGCGTGCTCCTGCTCGGGCAGGAAGGCCCCGGGCTCTCCGAGATGGCCCGGGCCGAGGTCGAGGGCGTGCTGTCGATCCCTCAGTTCGGCTCCACGCGCTCGATCAACGCGAGCGCGGCCGCGGCCGTGGCGATGTACGAGTGGTGTCGTCGCCACGCGGGCGATCCGGGCGGCAGCGACTAGAAATCGGCGTCGGCCATCATCTCGTCGAGCGCTCGTCCGATGAGCTCGGGATGCTCGAAGAGGCTGGCGTGGGTGCCGTCGGTGATCCGCAGCATGCGGGCGCCGGGGATCGCCGCGCGCATGGGCAGGCCCACCGTGCGGGGCGGCGCGAAGATGTCGCGGTCCCCGGTGACCACCAGCGAGGGCACGGAGATCGTGGGCAGCACGTCGCGGGCGTCGTGGGTGCCTCCGGCCAGCGCGACCTTGGCCACCGTCTGCGGGTCGAGGCGGCCGAAGTGGTCGAGGTAGCGGTCGATGTCGGTGCCCGTGGAGCGCCCGTAAAAGCGCAGCAGCTTGCCCACGGTGAAGGTCCCCGGCAGCTTGGTCACCCGACGCGCCACCCCGAAGACCGAGGGCAGCAGCCGGGATGGCGTGCGCTGCAGCAGCTGGCGCACGGCCGGACCGGCCCCCGGCTGGAGCGCGGTGTCGAACAGCCGCCCCGCCGGGCCGAGCACCAACCCCAGCGCGGCGACCCGCGTCGGCATCTGTCGCCACGCCTCGAGGATCACCTGGCAGCCCATCGAAAACCCGATGAAGGACGCGCGCTCGACCTGCGCGGCATCCATCACCCGGCGCATGTCGTCACACAGCGAGGGAATGCTCGCGCCCGCGTCGGTGCGCGCGGGATCGGACTCGCCGTGCCCCTTGTAGTCGAAGCTCACCACGCGATGGTTCGCGGTGAAGCGGGGCATCAGGTGGTGCCAGAAGAAGTCGGAGGTGCTCAGGCCGTTGGCCAGGACGATGGGCGGACCCTCGCCCGCCACGCGGTAGGCAATGCGGGTGCCGTCTGCGGCGTCGACGTATCGAGAGGACATGCGTGTGAACGACTCGGGGCTCGGTCGCGCACACTCTACCAGGCCGCTATTGAACCGCATCGACGACGCGCCAGCCCACCTGGTCGCCCGCCCGTAGAGGAATGACCTCCTGCGAGCCGAAGGGGAAGCTCGCGGGCACCGTCCACGGCTCGCGGCGCAGGGTCAGGGTCTGCTCGGAGACGGGCAGGCGGTAGAACGCAGGGCCGTTGCGGCTGCAGAACGCCTCGAGGTGCTCCAGCGCGCCCACCGAGTCGAAGGCCTCCGCGTACAGCGGCATGGCCAGCGGGGCGGAGTAGATCCCCGCACAGCCACAGGCGGACTCCTTGTCCCCCACCGCATGCGGGGCGCTGTCGGTGCCGAGGAAGAACTTGGGATTCCCCGACGTGACCGCCTCGAGCAACGCCACCCGGTGGGTCTCTCGCTTGAGCACGGGCAGGCACCAGTGGTGCGGTCGAATGCCGCCCGCAAAGAGGGCGTTGCGGTCCAGCAGGATGTGCTGCGGCGTGACGGTCGCCGCCACTCGAGCCGGAGCCTCGCGCACGAAGTTCACCGCATCGGCGGTGGTGATGTGCTCGAACACGACGCGCAAGCCGGTGAAGCGGTCGACCAGGGGCGCGAGCGCCTGCTCGATGAACACCGCCTCGCGATCGAACACATCCACCTTGGGATCGATGCTCTCCCCGTGGATCAGCAGCGGGAGATCGTGCTCTTGCATCGCCTCGAACACCCGGTAGACCGCGCTCAGATCGGCGACGCCCGAGTCCGAGTTGGTCGTCGCCCCCGCCGGGTACATCTTCACCCCGTGCACGTGCTCGCTCGCGGCCGCCCGCGCGATTTCCTCGGGGGTGGTGCGCGGCGTCAGGTACAGCGTCATCAAGGGCTGGAAGTCCGAGCCCGGCGACAGGGCCTCGAAGATCCGCCCCCGATAGGCCTCGGCCTGAGCCACCGTCTCGACGGGCGGCTTCAGGTTGGGCATCACGATCGCGCGACCGAACACGCGAGCGGTGTGGTCGGCCACGGCGCGCAGGGCCTCGCCGTCGCGCAGATGCAAGTGCCAGTCGTCGGGGCGGGGGATCGTCAGCTCGTCCATGCGCGCGGGCATTGTTAGCAGCCCCGGGAGGCGCTGTCGTCACGGTCGGCGCCGACCGCCTTCGTGCATCCCGAGGCCGCGTTCCTGCGCCCCACGACGAAAAAACCCGAAGGCGGCCGCCATTGCGGCGACCACCCTCGGGCCATTCGTCCCCCCGTTGTTCCCGAGCTACTCCGTGGTGGAAGGGATCACCTCCACCGACCCCTGCACGATCGTCAGCCCCTGCGCGTCGGCGGCTTCGATCGTCTCGACCATCTCGGCGACCGGGTTGTTGCCCCAGCCCGGCAGGTCGTCCTGCATGCCGAAGTCCCGGGCCACGATCCGACTATGCTCGGCCAACGCGGCGAAGTCTCGCGGCGAGTAGGCCTGCGACCGCTCCGTCGGGGACGGACGGCAGTACACCGTGAAGCTCGAGCCCGGCGCGCACATGAACCCTCCCCACGGGTTGTGGCGCCAGAAGTCCTCCCAGCCGTCGGCGATGCTCTCGTCGCTCGGGATGTTGTTGGCTCCCTTCGACCCGACGATGAAGTAGCCGACCGGGTTCGTGTTGTAGCAGGCCTGGCGGGCCTGCCCCTCGAACCGGTCGCACGCCGACTTCTCGTACTCGACGGTCAGGAAGACCGAGAAGTCGCTCGCCATGGTGACGCTGGTGAAGTTCTGCCACCCGTACCCGATGGACTGGGTGTTGCGGGTCTCGACCGAGGCCTGGAAGCTCGAGGTCAGCTCGTAGGTCACCTGATCGAAGGGATCGATGGTGATGGAGTCGTTGGTCCGGTGCTCCTGGGTCCGAGCCGTGCGTCCCAGCTCTCCCTTGTCCTCGCCCACCGTGACGAAGAACTTGCGCGCCTGGTCGATGGAGTAGCGCAGGTAGGAGCCCTTCTTGTTGGCGTCCGGGACCCCATCGAGCGGGTTGTTGGCGCCCGCGGGCGTGTTGTCGTTGACGAGCTTGCGCCAGTTCTCCTCGAAGGCTTTCCACGCGGGAAGCCGGGCCTCTGCGGCCCACGCCGCCGCATCGATGAGGGTCGGGATCACGACGTCCCAGTTCAAGGTCCAGCTCGACTGGCTCACCACGCGGGTCAGCGAGAGGTTGTCGGCATCCTTGTCGCCGAGCGCCGTCCACTCGTTTGTGCTCTTGACGTACCGGTTGGTCCCCGTCATGAACTCGCCCTTGCCCATCGAGTTGCCGTGATGGCTGCGGCTATCGGTCATGTTGGCGATGGTGATCTTCCCGTGGGTATCGGTCTGGAAGCGCACCCGCGCCGCCGGGCCGTTCAGCACCCGGTTGCCGGCGTCGTCGTAGCAGAGGTTCATGACCCGCACGATCACGCGGGCCTTGCGAGCCTCCAGCGACCCCTCCTCGGGCTTGGTGGGATCCACCTTCACCTGGCTCGTCGCATGGAGCAGGGCCGCGGTGGCCGGCCCGTGGCGGCTGACCCGGGAGGTCACCTTCTTGCGGTCGGTGTTGAGCCGCCGGTTGACCGTGTCCTCGGCGTGCGTGTCGTCCGGGGTGATCTTGAACTTGCTCAGGCCCGCCACCGCCAGGCACTGCGCACCGTCGTTCTTCCCCGCGTACTCCATCATCTTGTTCGCGAGGTCGCTGGTCGAAGACGCGCACTGGCTCGAGTCCGCGGTGGGGTCGTCTCCAATCCCGTCGCAAGAATCGGAGCCCGAGCGAGGGCTCATGCCGTCCGCATTCTTGAGGGCATCCTCCAGCTCGACACCATTGGGATCCGACCAGCCCTCGATCTCCTCAAAGAGTTCTTCATCGACAAAGATGGTCGACAGCTGCTCCGCATCGACCCCACAGTTGGCGGCACCACGAACCTCGGCCTCCGGCTCGCCCGCCTCGGGATCGCAACCAGAGCCGAGCAGGAGGGTCAGGCCGGTCATGGTGGCCAGCAAGCGACGGGTCGAGGGGACGTTGATGGACTGATGCATGGGAATGAAGAACTTTCCGCGCCACATACGGCGCCGGTGATCGGAGCAATTCCGTTTTCAAAGGAAGGGGCTTCACCGTCGGCTGCCGGGACATCCCCCCGTACTCCGTCGCTGGCCCAGAACTCTTGAGTTCAGTGCCCCCGCGCTGCGGCTTCTATTCAGCCCTCCGAAATTCCCGCGAAGCGTGGGCCCCAGGCCCCAGCCTCCACGCCCCCAAACCGGCCGGGGGCGCCCCTGAAGGCTGTTCCCTACGGATTGTGGGGTCCACCCTACAGGTTGCCGGGTGCCGCCTCGCAACCCCCGTGATTTCAGGGACGAGGGCGTTCGGCACGCCCCGTGCACACCAGTGGGGGCGTCGGCCGAACGCGGCCGCGCAGGGAGAAACGACCATGACGTTGGACTGGAAACGGCTGCTGCTCGCGGCCGCGCTCGTACCCGGCTGCTCCGCCGAGGGTACGGCCATGGGCACGGACGGTGACGAAGCGGGATCGGATGGCGGCTCCGATGACGGCGAGTCCGAGACTGACACCGAGGACGCCGAGGTCGAGTACCTCGAGCCCGCCGATCACCTCGTGCGCATCTCGATGGCGCTCCGCGGCGTTCGTCCCAGCCCGGACGAGCTCGATCGAGTGGCCGCAGCCCCGGAGGTCATCGCCGACATCGTGGAGGAGTACCTGGTCGACCCTCGCTTCGGCGAGACGATTCGCGAGCTCCACAACGACGCCCTGCTGGTGGGGACCGAGGTTCAATTCCCCCAGCTTCCGCCCTTCGAAGACGTCGGGAGCTTCACCCTCGGCCACTCGGTCATGCAGGGACCGCTGCGCCTGGCCGAGTACGTGGTGATGGAAGACCGGCCCTATACCGAGCTGGTCACCGCCGACTACGCCATCGTGGACGAGCTGGCCGCGTCGATACAGGCGCTGCCCTACGACCCCGGCGGCCCCGAGCTGCAGACCACCGAGTGGACGGATCGACCCGCGGCGGGCGTGCTGTCCGACGCCGCGCTGTACGTGCGCCACCGGTCGAACGGCGCCAACTATCACCGCGGCCGGGCCAACGCGGTGTCCAAGGCATTCTTGTGCCACGACTTCCTCGCCGCCGACGTGGAGATCGACGGCAGCGTCGACCTCAGCGACCCCGAAGCGGTCAACGAAGCGGTCACCAACAATCCCGCGTGCGTCGCCTGCCACCAGAGCCTCGACCCCCTGGCGAGCTTCTTCTGGGGCTATCCCGGCAACGCCAACCCCAACCAGATCCCCGCCTACCCTGTGACGCAGCTGTACGACGCGGGGAGCGTGGATCGCTGGCAGACCACCACCGGGCAGGCCCCCGCCCTGTTCGGCAAGCCCGCCGACGACATGGCCGGCCTGGGCCAGCTCATCGCCGACGACGCCCGCTTCAGCAGCTGCGCCGCGCGGCGCTTCTACGCCTTCTTCCACCAGGTCGACCTGTCCGAGGTCCCCTCCGAGCACATCTCCACGCTCCAGGCCGCGCTGGTCGACAGCGGCTTCGATGCCAAGGCAATCGTCCGCGAGATCATGCTGAGCGACGAGTTCCGGGTCTCCCACGCCCTCGAGGACGAGCCCGCTGAGACCCTGGTCGGGTTCAAGAAAGCTCGCCCCTCTCAGCTCGCCCGGCTCTTCGACGACCTCACCGGGTTCCGCTGGCAGACCAACGTCGACGCGCTGGTGAACAACTTCAACGAGGGTGACATCGACCTGATGCGCACCAATACCCTCGGGTTCGCGGTGCTGGCCGGAGGCACGGACGCGTTCTTCGTCGAGCGCCCCTCGTCCACCGTCAACACCACCTCGAGCCTGCTGGTGCGGACCTTCGCCGCCGAAGCGGCCAGCTACGTGGTGGAGCACGACCTGGTCGAGTCCCCCGAGCAGGCCCGCCTGTTGACCCTCGTCGACATCGGCAACGACGACGAGAGCACCATTCGCGAGCAGCTCGTGTCGCTGTCGCGGCGCATCTACTCCGACGAGCTCGCGACGGACGACGAAGCCATCGACGACGCATGGGCGCTGTGGAGCGCGGCCTACCAGGGCAGCGACGACTCGGTGCACGCATGGAAGACCACCCTCACCGCGATGCTGCAGGACCTGCGCATCGTCTACTACTAGGAGCGACCGATGACCTCATCCTCTCGAGACTCGAAGCGCGGCCTGTCGCGCCGCACCTTCCTCGGCGGCACCGCGGCCGTCGGCTCTGCGCTCGCGCTCCCGGGCAGTCGCGCCCGCGCCGGCTCGGTCGGGCCCGCTCGTCATCTCATCGTGGTCGTGGCGGCAGGAGGCTGGGACACCAGCTACGCCCTCGACCCCAAGCCGGGCAATACCAACGTCGACGTGCCGGATGGCGACATCCAGATGTTCGGGAACCTGCCGATCTGGACCGACGCCAGTCGGCCCGCCACGACCGCGTTCTTCAGCGACTGGGCCGCTCATACCGCGGTGGTCAACGGCATCAACGTGCGGTCGATCGCCCACCCCGAGTGCCGCCGTCGGGTGATGACCGGGACCCCGGGCACGGGCCGCCCCGACGTCGCCGCGCTCACGGCCCAGCAGCACGGCCTCGAGCTCCCCGTGCCGTACATGATCCTCGGCAACAACGCGTACACGGGGCCGCTCGCCTCCATCGCCGGCCGGGTCGGGCCCACCAACCAGATCAAGGCGCTGCTCGATCCCACCGAGGCCTATCCCGCCCCCGACGGCTCGCCCTTCGCCCATGGCGGCTACGAGCCCACCGCGAACGACGAGGCGCTGATCCGCGACTATGTGGTGGCCAGCGCGGAGCGGGTGCGGGCCCAGCGGGGCCAGCGGGGTCACAACGCCGCCCGCATCGACGATTTCGTCGACTCGCTGGGGCGCGGCGACGTGCTGCGCACCCAGGCCGATGGCTTCGGCGCCCGCGGCCAGACCTTGAACTTCTCGGCCCAGGCGGACATGGCGGTTCGCGTGCTCTCCGAGGGCATCTCCCGCACCGTCAACATCGACACGGGCATCAGCTGGGATACCCACGACGACAACGCGCCCCAAGCCGCGAGCCACGAGGCGCTGTTCACCCAGCTGTCATCGCTCGCGCAGTCGCTGGCCGAGACCCCCGGAGTGCTCGGCGGCTCGACGCTGATGGACGAGACGGTGGTGATGGTGCTCTCGGAGATGAGCCGCACCCCGCGGCTCAACGCCGAGGGCGGCAAGGATCACTGGCCCGTCGCCAGCGCGATGGTGATGGGTGCGGGCGTGGCCGGAGGCCAGGTGCTGGGCGCGACCAACGACCTCGTGGAGGCCGAGCCCATCGATCTCCAGACAGGCAAGGCAACCTCCGAGGGCACGCTGCTGTCCACGGGGAGCTTCGTCGGCGGCGTGCTCGAGCTGGTCGGCGTGGACCCGACCGAGCCCTTGCCCAACGACGAGCCGCTGCACGCCTTGAGCCGCTGAAGCGCGGCTCAGGAGCAATCGTCTTGGCAGGCCTCGAGACACTCGAGGTACTCGTCGTTGCCCACCGCGTTGGCGTTATACGAGCAGGTCTCCTGCTCACAGGAGTTCATGCACTGCTCGGGGGTCTGGGTGCCCTTTTTCTTGCCCGCGCAGCCCATGGCCACGGCCATGCCGACAAGCACACCCACCAGGGCCCCCACGCAGCGTTTTCCCGTCCCCTGCCCGATCATGGCTCGATCGTAGCAGGGTCGGGCTGCTTTGGCGCTAGGCCGAATCGGGCTCGGCACCGCCGTTCGGGGTTTGGGCCTTGATGATCAAGTAATGCAGCGACTTGTCGGGTGCTTCGTTGACGAGCTCGAGGGTCGCGCCCAAGGGCAGGTGCACCACCGCTCCCGGACCAAAGGGCTGGGGCACGCCGTTGACCTTGGCCTCGCCGTAGCCGGTCAGCCCGATCACGATCTCGTCGTATTCGTGCTGCACGTGACGCCCCACCGAGCCGCTCTCCTCCAGCACGCACGACAGCACCGCGGTGAACGGAGGCGCCGCGCGTCCTTCGAGCAGGTCCCAGACCATGACGCGGCCGCGGCCGCCGAAGAGAGAATCGCGAACGTCGGGGGGACCTCGGCCGATCTGCATGACGGCCCGATGCTACGGCGGGTGGCGCGGGGCTACCAGGCCGCCATGACCGCGGTGGTGTTGTGGAAGCCCTCGATGCTCCCGCCGAAGCGGGCGATTTCGCCGTAGCAGGCCATGCCCACCATGGGAAAGCTACGTCCGCCCATGAACGCCGCCACCTGCTCTTGGTAGCGATCGCCCAGGAGCTGCCAGCGCGCCGAGCAGTCGAACACGAGCGAGCCGCGGATCGCCGACTTGTTCAGCGGCTCGAGGACCCGGCTGGACAGCTCGGTCGCCGCCCCGATGAGCTGGTCGGGGCTGGCGGTCACCACCCGCACGATGGTGCCCGGCGGCAACGCGCTCGCGAGCTGCACCGAGCCATCCTCGCCGATGCTCAGCGGGGCGCGAATCTTGAGCTCGTTGCCGAAGACCGTCTTGGCCCCGAGCTCGTACTTGGCCATGACGGGGAAGGGATCTTCGACATTGTCGAGCACCCCCAGGCGACGGAGCTCGGACGCATAGGCATGGGCCGCCGGCTCGCCGTTGATGGTGAGCAGCCGGTTGCCCTCGATCCCGGTCACGATCATCGCGTGACCACCCGGAGCCGGGCACCAGCCGTGGCGCGTGGCCAATGACGGCACCGCCTCGGAGAACAGCCCCACCATGACCGCGCCGTGCTCATAGACCTCGCCGTGCACGATGATGCGGGTGCCCGTGAACTTCCAGCCGTCGCCCGCGGTGCCGCCGAAGAGCCGCCAATGCGGAGGCACGGCATCGGTGATGGCCGAGAGCAAGGCCTCGCCGTCGCACGCATAGGCGTCGGCCAAGGTGAGCAGGGCGTGGCTCCGCATGACGTGGGCTCGCGCCGCTTCGACGATGGGACGCACCGCCCGGGCAATGCCCTCGTCGGGGTTGGCCTCGAGCTGAGGTACCACCCCGATGGAGAACGCCAGGTCGGGGCCGCCCAATACGGCAGCCACGGGTAGGTCCTCGGTGACGCCACGCTCGGTGAACGCGGCCCCGCCCGTCGTCGCTCCGACCACTGGACCGCCCAAGCCTTCCTCGGCGGCCCGCACGTAGGCGAGATGATCGACGCCGACGGGAAGGAAGAGCAGCGCCATCCGATCCCCGCTCAAGCGGGTAGCGACTTGCTTCATCTCTCGTTCCAGTGCGGCGGGTCCCCCCGCCACTGGACCGACACTCACGATATCCATGACCACTACCTTTTTGCCTGCCTCGATCGTGGAGGTATTCCTCCACCGTAGGGAACCACCGCTCCCGCGGTCAATCGGTCCTTAAGTGCCGATACCGTCCGGGTTAAATCGGGAACGGAGTTAAGCTCATTTTGTTGTTCTCACTCGGGGAGACCCGCGCCGAGTTTGCGTCGTCGCAAACGACGACCGACCACCGCCGCGGCGAGAGCGAGCATCGCCACCGCGGTCGCAGCCGGGCCCATTTGGACACGGGTCGGTGATCGTTGTTCATCGCGGCTACGTCGTCGTGAAGGTCGTTCGCGCGAGGTCTCGGCCGTCGCCGAAGCCGACGCCGCCACCGGTACCACGGTGGGTCCCAACAAGCTCACGCTCAGGCTCAGTGACAACAGCCCCGGCACGCGATCGATCGTAGCAGCTCGTCCTGGGTGGAGCCCCCGGGCGCGTGCATGTGACCAGTGTTTTTCGACGGCCGGCAAAGCTCGCCGACCGTGCAGAAAACGACGTCGCGGGTCGTGGTAGCGTGCGCGCGCTCGTCCCCGAGACCACGACGGCGAAGCAGAACATCGTCCCCCCGTGCATGCACGCCCGACCGCTTCACCCGCCCCATCGTCCACGCCGCGATGTCGTACGAACTCCGGCCCGGAGTGGGTCAATAACGCCCGTTCGCGACCCTCTCGTGATGGCTATCACCCGCGCCCATGAAACCCGGTGACGATCCCCAAGCGGTCATCCGTCGGCTCTACCGCGACGAGCACGGCTATGACCTCAGCGAAGCCGACGAGGCCCGGGTGCTCGCGACGCGCTCCGCCCCGACCTACGGCGAGCTCATGCCGAGCGCGACGGCTCGGCTCGTCGACGCGCTGAAGCTCGGCGCCGACGACTCCTTCTATGATCTCGGCAGCGGCGTGGGGAAGGTGGTCCTGCAGGTCGCGATGAGTACTCCGGTGCAACGATGCATCGGCGTCGAGCTGGTCGGCAGCCGGCACCGCATCGCCCAGCGTATGCTCGCCACGCTCGAGCCCACCGGGCTGATCCGCGCCGCCGAGTGCCGCTTTCGTCGCTCCGACTTCATGCGCGCGCGGCTGACCGGCGCCACCGTCATCTACACCTGCTCCACCGCGTTCTCCGAGGAGTTCATGGAAGCGCTCACCGCCCACCTCGCGCGTCGCCCCACCGGCCTGCGCTGGGTGACCACGCAGGACATCGACGACAACCCGTGGTTCGAGCTCGAGCAGACCTACAGCCTCGACATGAGCTGGCGCCGCCGCTCGGGCGTCTACGCGTACCGCCTCACCCGCCGCAACCGGTGAGCCGAGCGCGGCGCCGCGACGCTCACTCCGCCGCGGACGGGGCTTCGCTCGGCCGCACGCGCGCCTCGAACACGAAGGTACCGAAGGGCACCAGGCTCGCCACGAAGCCGAACCCGAGCCGCACGATCGACCAACCGTGGGCCCGGCCCGCCGCGAGCAAGGCCACCAGGTACAGCAGCTGCAGCACGCCGTGCGCCCAGCCGAACCAACCCTGACCGCCGTCGAGGACGATGTCGGCCAGGTACTTCATCGGTATGTAGAGGCCGAAGAGCAGCAGCAGCGACAGACCCTCGGCCCGCGCCAGCCATGCAAACCACCGGAAGGTCGCCGCCGGAGCCTCCGCGTCGGGCTCGCCGCCGGGCTGCGCTCGCACCAGCGCCCCAAAGGTCAGCGCGGCCACGATGCCCGGCAACACGGTGCCGAACACCACCGAGCCGGTGCGCGCCGACATCAAGCCGAAAGCCGCGATCAACCCACCGAAGGCCACGGCCCCCGCGACCGGAGGCACACGAGCCGCGCCAGCCGACCACGCCGCGCCGCCCATCGCCAGCAGCCCGGCCAGCAGCGCCCGCGAGACCCACGGCTCCTTCAGGGTGAGCCCGAGTTGCTTGAGCATCGCGTAGCCGGCGATCCAAACCGCGATGAGGCCGATCGTCGCCACCACCTGGGCCGCCACCCGCCGCTGTCGCTGCGAGGGAAGAACTACGCTGCCGATCACTCCGGTGGTGAACAGAGCGACTCCGACGAACTTGCACAGCCGCCACAGCACCAGGGGTTCCATCGCGCGGGACCCTAGAACGACGCTCGGCCGGATGCCACGGCACGAACGGTCGCAGGGAGTGAGACAACGTCGACCTTCGATCTCGGCTCGGGGAACCGCGCCCAAACCACTGATTTTGCTGACCTATGTTCAAAGGAGCCACGGGGCGGCTCGAGCTGTGGGCGTGGTGATTCGCAACCGGGTTCCCGCCCGCGCAACGTTGCAGCTTGCCTCGGCCGGAGGGCGCCGTACCCGTGGACGCCGTTTCTCGTGGCCGAGGTCGTTGGCACGCGCCTGGCAAACAACCCGGCCATGGCCCCCTTCAACCCGTCCCGCCTGTTTCGTGCTCCCCTTCGCGGCGTCGCCACGGTGATGCTCGCCGGATTCGCCATGGGAGCCGGCGGCGACGAAAACGGCGGCCAGGGCTGCGCCGCGTTCTCGGAGTCGGACACCCCCGACTTCGAGGGCACCTGGAATGTCGAGTACACCGACGACCTCCAGATCGAGATCACCCTCGGCGGCGTCGTGCACACGGCCGAGCTCGGTCCTCAGGGCGGCGTCATCGAGATCGAGCACGAAGGGCAGCCGCTGACCTTCGACCTCGATTGCGATCGCCCCGAGGTCGTGTGCCCCTCGGAGGTCTGGCCCGAGACGGTCGAGGCGGAGCAACGCAACGAGCGCTTCACCCACCAGGTGATCATGCACCTGCCTCAGCAGGTCTGCGAAGGAGACCTCGTCGCGCCCGCCGACGACGAGTGCGGCGCGGGCACGGACAACCCCGAGTGCGAGGACGTATGCGACAGCGATCTCGTCACCCGCACGCAGGAGGCCTTCGGCACGCTCGACGAGGAATCCGAGAACTTCGAGCTGCTGCTCGGCGGCGGCCTGGCGAGCAACGGCATCAACTGTGCGCTGCTCGGGATCTCGGTGGCGCGGGCCGAAGTGGTGAGCAACAACCCCGCCTCCCGCAAGGGCTGGCAAGCGGAGGCACTGACCAACGGTGAGGTCGTCACGGGGTACTCCGGCGGTTGCCTGTGGGCGGGCGACCCGGACATGGACGGCGAGCTCGAGGCGCTGGTGATCGGCGCGGGGGTGAAGATCACCACCGGGTTCGAAGCCACGCGAACTCCCTAGCGCGACCCGACGCCCAATCGGCAGCCCGGAGGCGGAGCGCGGTGCGTTTCGCCTCCGTCGCAATTCATCAATGATTTCATCGATTGCAGGTCCACTCGGCCCGGTCTGCACGCCCGAGCCCGTATCGAGTGAAACCCCGCGAGATCGCGAGCGAGCGCGGGGATTGACCCCTGCCAAACGGGGTGAGTCCCCCCTTCCTGGGTTCGTGCGTCATCGCTAGGCTCGCCCCGTGCCAGCCGGGCCTCGCCTGCGTTACCGTTCGGCGGCCCAACCCCGGAGGTTTCGGTGATCAAAGGACATCCAAAAGGTCTAGCCCAGCTCTTCTTCACCGAGATGTGGGAGCGCCTGGCCTTCTACACGATGCTCAACGTGCTGCTGCTCTACGCCACCGACTTCGAGCGGGGTGGCCTGGGCTTGTCGACGGCCGAGGGCAACGAGATTTACGGCCTCTACCTGGCGTTCGTGTACTTCACGCCCTTCCCGGGCGGGCTGCTCGCCGACCGCTACCTGGGCTACCGCAAGGCCGTCTTCATCGGCGCCATCTTCATGTCGACCGGCCTGCTGCTGATGAGCGTGCCGGGCCAGACCTACTTCATCTCCGGCCTGGTCAGCCTCATCGTGGGCAACGGGTTCTTCAAGCCCAACATCTCGGTGATGGTGGGCAACCTCTACGACGCGGGAGACCCGAAGCGCGACGCGGGCTTCAACATCTTCTACATGGGGATCAACATCGGAGCCTTCGTGGCTTCGTTCCTGTCCTCGTACGTCCGCAACGACTACGGCTGGCTGTGGACCTTCCGCGTGGCGGGCTTCGGCCTGATCATCGCCATGATCATCCTGCTGCTCAGCTGGAAGACCCTGGAGAAGGCCGACCGTCCCCCGGAGAAGAGCGACGACGACGTCAGCTTCATGACGATCATCGTCAAGATCCTCATCCCCTCGATGGCCTTCGGGGCGGCGGGCTACTTCTTCGCCGAACACTGGCTGCTGGTGCAGTTCCCCTCGCTGCCCCTGCGACCGGCCATCGTCGGCTTCCTCGCGGGCATGATCCCGGTCATCGTGTTCTTCGTCCGGCTGGGTACGACGGCAGTGCCCAAGGAAAGACCCGGCCTGCTGGCGCTGCTGCCCATCTATCTGGCGGGTGGCACCTTCTTCATGGTGCTGCACCTCAACGGCAGCGCCATGACCCAGTGGGCGCGTGACGATACGGCCCGGGACATCGCGGCCGTACCCGCGGCGATCAAGCAGGACGCCCTGCCTCGCTACTACGTCAATGCCGCCGAAGACGTCCCCCGGCCCGACCCCCGCAGCCTGCTGGTGACCGAGAACGGCGCCGTGGCTCGCATGTACGGGCAGCAGCGGCTCGACACCAAGGCCGTCGAAGCCCTGGGTGCAGTCGAAGGCGTCGAGGTGGTGGAGCTCCCCCTCGAGGGCAACGGTGACGTCGACGCCAAGGTCGCCGCCCGGGCCGCGAAGGTCTACGAAGCGGGCACCGTGGAGATCGAGGAGGTCGACGACGGGCACGGGGGCAAGACCATCTCGGTCAAGATCCCTGACGGCGTCTCCCCCATCAAACGCGTGGTGTTCGTCCGCGAGGTCGAGGGCAAGAAGATCGGCCTGTACGTCGTCGACAAGGCGCTCAACACCGTCCTCTACGACGAGTACGGGCAGCGCTTCGGGCACCCGCCCGAAACCCTGCCGCCCGGGGAGTACCTGGCCGTCGCCAACTCCGAGCTGTTCCAGTCGCTCAACGCGTTGTTCGTGGTCACCTTCACCCCGCTGGTGGTCGGCTTCTTCGGCTGGATGACCACCCGCAAGCGCGAGGTCACCACCGCTCGCAAGGTCTTCTATGGCCTCGGCCTCACCACGCTGTCGCTGCTGGTCATGGCGCTGGCGGGGGTGATGACCGAAGGCGGCACGCTGAAGGTCTCGGGCCTATGGCTCGGAGGCTTCTATGCGATCGTCACCTTGGGCGAGCTGTTCTTGTCGCCCATGGGCCTGTCGCTGGTCACCAAGCTCACCCCCAAGCGCCTGGTGGGCCTGACCATGGGTGGCTGGTTCATGGCCACCGCGTTCGGCAACAACCTGTCGGGCTTCTTCGGCGGCATTCAAGGCTCGCTGAGCCCGTCGAACTTCTTCCTCGTCTTGGCCGGGTTGGCCGGACTCGCGGCGGGGTTCATCTACGTGTTGCTGCCGAAGCTCGAGGCCGCGATCGCGACCGCGACCGGCAAGAGCTGAGCGAAGCGAAGTGACCCACGCGGCCGAGCGCCGCGTTTGGAGCGGGTGTCGATGAACGAATCGGCACCCGCTTTTTTGTGCGCGCGACTCCGAAACCAATTACCTCATCAACAACCGAATATTATGAGATACGGATCTCCTTCGCTCCCCACGCAGCGACCTTTTTGCATATCATACATTAATTACTGTGTTTTTATATACGGCGCACCATCGGGTGAAATTCGACCAAATTCGGCCAAATTAGCCTCATCTAAGCGCCGCGTTTCGCGGCTTTTCCCCATTTGATTTGAGAGTTTGAAATAAACCCTGCCTTGAGCCAGCCTTTGGACGTGGCACGGTCCCGAGGCACTCACTACGTCGTTACCGCCAACACCACCGATGATGGGTCGGCGGTCTACCTCCAGCACGACGGTCGCTGGGTCAGGCGCTTGAACCAAGCATGGGCAATCGCCAGCGAGACCACTCGTGACGCCGCCCTCGATCGGGCGCGCACGCAAGAGCGACACATCTGCGACCCCTACTCGTTCAAGGTCGTAATCGGTCCCACCGGGCCGCGGGCGACGAACACCCGGGAGCAGATTCGCGGGCAAGGCCCGACCTCCCCGCTGCGGCGCCCCGACTCGGAGCCCGCGACGCGCCTGAGCGCCTGAGCGCTCGGCCAACCCCCTCGAGGGTTCTTCCAATGTACCAATACGACGCCCACGACCAGCAGATCGTCGAAGAGCGCGCGGCCCAGTTTCGCGGCCAAGTCCAGCGACGTCTCGAAGGTTCGATCACCGAGGACGAGTTCAAGCCCCTGCGGCTTCAGAACGGCCTGTACATGCAGCTGCACGCATACATGCTGCGTGTCGCCATTCCCTACGGCCTGCTCTCGTCCACCCAGATGCGCAAGCTGGCCCATATCGCCCGCAAGTACGACAAGGGCTACGGCCACTTCAGCACCCGGCAGAACATCCAGTTCAACTGGCCCAAGCTCGCCGATGTCCCCACCATCCTCGACGAGCTCGCCGAGGTGCAGATGCACGCCATTCAGACCAGCGGCAACTGCATCCGCAACACCACCTCCGATCACTACGCCGGCATCGCGCCCGACGAGATCGAGGACCCGCGGCCCTACTGCGAGCTCATTCGCCAGTGGTCCACGTTCCACCCCGAGTTCGCGTTCTTGCCCCGCAAGTTCAAGATCGCGGTGACGGGCACCCCGGACAACGACCGCGCAGCGGTTCGTTTCCACGACATCGGGATCCGCATCGTCGACAACGAGGCGGGCGAGCGTGGCTTCGAGATCCTGGTGGGCGGCGGCCTCGGTCGCACGCCCCACATCGCCAAGGTCTGCCGCGAGTACCTGCCCTACGAAGATCTGCTCTCGTACCTCGAGGCGATCTTGCGGGTCTACAACCGCTACGGCCGACGCGACAACAAGTACAAGGCGCGCATCAAGATCCTGGTGTCCGAGCTGGGCATCGACGAGTTCCGCTCGCAGGTCGAGGCAGAGTGGGAGCAGATCCGGGAGGGCGCGCTCAAGCTCGTCCGCGAAGAGATCGACCGCGTCCGTCATCACTTCGAGCCCGCGAAGTACCGCGAGCTGCCCGAACGAGACCTCTCGGTGCTGGGGCAGAGCCTCGGCGGTGACCCGGGACTGCGGCACTTCGTGCGCAACAACGTCGAGCGTCATCGCCAGCCGGGCTACTGCGCGGTGATGATCTCGCTCAAGGCTCGCGCACGGCCGCCGGGTGACGCCAGCGACACGCAGATGGACGCCATCGCCGACATCGCGGACGAGTTCAGCCTGGGTCGCATCGTGGTCACCCACACCCAGAACCTGGTGCTCCCCGACGTCGAGCAGGCTCGGCTCACCGAGCTTTATGCCCGACTCGCCGAGCACGAGCTGGCCACTGCGAACGCCGGCCTGCTCACCGACAGCATCTGCTGCCCCGGGCTCGACTTCTGCAACCTCGCCAACGCCCGGTCGATCCCCGTCGCCCTGGAGATCGGCGAGCGCTTCGACAAGCTCGACTACCTCGCGGACGTCGGCGAGGTCTCGCTCAAGATTTCAGGCTGCATCAATGCATGCGGCCATCACCACGTGGGAAACATCGGCCTCCTGGGCATCGACAAGCTCGACGAGGAGGCCTACCAGCTCGTGCTGGGCGGCGCGCCGGGCAACGACGCGTCCATCGGCAAGATCATCGGCCGAGCGTTTTCCCGCGACCAGGTCGTCGACGCCATCGAGACGGTCCTCCAGGTCTACCTGGGGAATCGCCAAGGCGAAGACGAGCGGTTCATCGACTACTACCGACGCGTGGGCCAAGCGCCCTTCAAGGAGGCTCTGTATGGAGATCATAAAAAGGGGTGAGATCGTCACCAGTTCTTGGCAACACCTCACGGACGACCAAGCGCTCCCCGAGGGCAAGGTCGACGTCACGGTGACGCTGTCGCGGTTCGTCGAGCAGCAGTCGGCCCTGGCCGCCTACGGCGGGCGGGTCGGCGTGCGCCTGCGGCCGGGCGATGAGCTCGAGCCCGTGCTCTCCCAGCTCCAAAACCTGCCGCTCATCGCGGTCGAGTTCCCGAAATTCACCGACGGCCGTGGCTATAGCCTGGCCCGCCTGCTTCGCGACCGACACGAGTACCGCGGCGAGCTGCGGGCGGTGGGCAACGTCCTGCGGGACCAGCTCTTTTACATGCACCGATGCGGCTTCGATGCCTTCGAGCTGCAAGAGGGCAAGTCGGTCTCCGACGCCCTCGACGCCTTCGCCGAGTTCAGCGTGCGCTACCAGGCGGGAGCCGATGATCCCCGCCCGCTGTTCCGTCGCCGCGCCGCGTCGGCCTGACCAGCTTCGCGACGTTTCGTCCCCGACGCCTCGGTCCCACCCCAGGGGACCGGGGCGTTTTTGCGTCCGCGGCCTGGTGCCGAACGCCGTTTCCGAGCTGTCCCCCGGCCGACCGCATTTACGGCCATTGCGAATTTGGGCTCCCCAAGCGCCTCCCCGTGCACGATATGCTCTTGCCCGTGACTCGCTCCTTACTTGCTCTTACTGCGGCGAAGCACCACCGACGCGTGGTCGCAGCCGCCACACTGGTGTGTTTGCCTTGGCTCGGTGGGGATGCCGATGCGGCTGTGATCCCCGGGCAGGTCATCATGCGGGAAGGCGACACCCCGACCGGCGGCCCGTCCGTGACCAACGTCGAGCATGCCTTCGTCAACGAAGCCGGGCAGGTCGCGTTCGTCGGAGACTTCAACGACGGCAGCCACTTCGTGGTGATCGACGGCGCCGTGGTGTTCGTGAGCACCGACGAAGCCATGTTCACGCTCACGCTCCCCGAGGACTTCATGTCCAGCAACGGGACCGGAGCCTTCGTCTATCAGCCCGACATCGACGGCGCCGACGGCATCTACCACAGCGTGACCAGGAGCCTCGCCATCCAGGGAGACACAGCGCTCGGGGTCATGCCCGCAGCCGCGTGGATCTCCCACAGCTCGGCGCAGCTGCTGCCGGACAACCGCATCTACTGGGTCTCGAGCTACGACGTCGATGGCGACGGGTCGACCGACGGACGAGCACTCCAGACGAGCTCCGACTCCACCATCGGGAACACCACTGCCCTGCTGCAGACGGGCGACATCCTCAACGACGGCGTCTCCGACTTCACCATCGACACGACCGGCGTCGACCTCGACTTCGCCTACTCCCACAACGGGCTGCATAGCATCTACGTGCTGAACATGACCGGCTCGACCGCGAGCGACGGGTTCATCGCGCTCAACGGCTCCATCGTCGGAACGCCCCGGGAAAACGACCTCAACGGCGACGGCGACGACTGGGACAACTTCGATCTGGTCGCCATCAACAACGACGGCAACTACCTGTTCAGCGGCGACACCAACGGCGCGTCCGCCACAGACGAGTTCATCGCCTACAACAGCACCATCGTGATTCGTGAGGGCGACACGGTCGACGGGCTCGCCCTGGCCACTCCGGGCTCGCTCCGCTTCCTCGCCCTCAACGACTTCAACCAGGCCGCCTACGGGTGGAGCCACGGGTCTCCGTCCGGCGCGCGCGAGTCGGCATTCTTCGCCTGCGACGCCTCCGACCTGGCCGGCACTTCGCAGCTGCTGTTCACCACCCTCGACGACGAGCTCGACGTCGATGGAGACGGCGTCGGTGATTTCCTCATCGAGGACATCGAAGGCGGCTCGCCGCAGGTCAGCCGCTCGCTCGGCGAGTCCTATGTGGTCTACATCGAGGCCGACATCGACGACGGCAACGAGGGCAGCAACGCGATCATCGCCATCCCGGTGACCTGCTGCGGCAACGGGACCCTCGACGTGGGCGAGCAGTGCGACGACGCCAACGGCGACGATACCGACCTGTGCCCGGGAACCTGCCAGGACGCGGTGTGCGGCGACGGCTTCGTGCTCGCGGGCACCGAAGACTGCGACGACGGCAACGCCGACGAGACCGACGCGTGCCTGTCGACCTGCGTACCGGCCAGCTGCGGCGACGGCTTCGTCCAGGCCGGCGTCGAAGAATGTGACGACGCCAACCTCGACGACACCGACGGCTGCCTCAGCACCTGCGTGCTGGCGACCTGCGGCGATGGCTTCGTCCAGGCCGGCGTCGAGGAGTGCGACGACGCCAACCTCGACGACACCGACGACTGCCTCAGCACCTGCGAGGCGGCCGGCTGCGGCGACGGCTTCGTCCAGGCCGGCATCGAGGAGTGCGATGACGGCAACGCCGACGATACCGACGACTGCACCAGCCTCTGCGAAGACGCCGAGTGCGGCGACGGCTTCGTCCAGGCCGGCGTCGAGGAGTGCGACGACGCCAACCTCAACGAGACCGATGACTGCCTCAGCACCTGCGTCGATGCCACCTGCGGCGACGGCTTCGTCCAGATGGGCGTGGAGGGCTGCGACGACGCCAACCTCGACGACACCGACGCCTGCCTCAGCACCTGCATCTCGGCCACGTGCGGCGATGGATTCGTCCAGGCCGGCGTCGAGGAATGCGACGACGCCAACGCCGACGACACCGACGACTGCCTGTCCTTGTGCACGTCGGCGGCCTGCGGTGACGGCTTCGTCCAGGCCGGCGTCGAGGACTGCGACGACGCCAACGCCGACGATACCGATGACTGCCTCAGCACCTGCGAGGCGGCCACCTGCGGCGACGGCTTCGTCCAAGCCGGCGTCGAAGATTGCGACGACGCCAACGCCGACGACACCGACGACTGCCTCAGCACCTGCCTCTCGGCGACGTGCGGGGACGGCTTCCTCCAGGCCGGCATCGAGGAGTGTGACGACGGCAACGCCGACGACACCGATGACTGTGTGATGGGGTGTGTCGTCGCCAGCTGCGGCGACGGCTTCGTGCAAGATGGCGTCGAGGAGTGCGACGACGGCGACGACGACGACAACGACGGCTGCCTCAATGCCTGCATCACCGCCTTCTGTGGTGACGGGGTCCTCTACGACGGGGTCGAGCAGTGCGACGACGGCAACAACGTCGACGAAGACGAGTGCCTCAATGCCTGCATCGAGGCCTCGTGCGGCGACGCGGTCGTGCAGGAGGGCGTCGAGGAGTGCGACGACGGCAACAACATCGACGACGACGAGTGCTCCAACGCCTGCGAGATGAACGAGGTCGTGGGCACCGGGACCGACTCGGGCGACGACGGCACCGGGACCGACGGCAGCGACTCGGGCGTCGATGACACGGCGGGCTCCGCCGGCTCGGCCGAGGGTGGTGGCACCGACGTGGGCGCCGACTCGAGCGGCGACTCCGCTGGAGACGACGGGGGCACCGGGACCGGAGCCACCGACGGCGGTGGCACCAGCGTGGGCGCCGTGCCCAGCGAAGGCTGCAGCTGCCGCACGAACGGCAACGGGCCCTGGCGCGGTCCGCTGAGCGGCCTGTTCCTGCTCGGCCTGCTCGGTCTCCGCCGCCGCGGGCCTCGCGTCGCGCGACCCTAGCGGGCCGTGACGGGATCTTCGGCTGACGATGGCAATGCCGTCGTCAGCCGAAGCCATTTCGAAGCGCTACGTCGCCGGCTTACAGGTAGCTGAGCTCCAGCGTATAGCGAGGCAGCTCGGGCGAGGTCGTGTAGATCGACGGGCTGGATCGGTTGATCACCTCGATCAAGAACGCCGAGCCGGCCCCTACGTTGAGGTCGACACGAGAGCTTCGAGAGTCCGGCCAAAACCACGGGCCCCCGACGTCGTTGTTGGACCCCAGCAGGGCCCCTCGGCTGATCCCGTCGTATGCGTACACCTTCAGCTCGGTGTCCGTGCCGTGGGAGAGCTGACGGGTCTGGAAGCGAACCAGCCCCGGCGAGCTGATGTACACCGCGGTCCAGTCCCGGTCGCTGGCCGAGATGAAGTTGTGCTGCTGCGGCTCGAAGTAGTTGCTGTGGTGGGACCAGACGTCGTCGTACTCGTACTCGTCGGTCGGCGCCAAGTGGCAGTCGGGCGCGCTCCCGACACCGCCCGCACGACACTCACCGAGGCCGCAGATGCAGCCGGGGCGACAGTCGCTCTGCGCGCTGCAGGTACGCACGGGCGGCTCGTCGCAGTACCCGGCCGGAGGCTGCGGGCCAACCCCGGGGTTCGGCTGGCAGGTCCCGGCCAAGCAGAGACATGAAGTCCGGCAGTCGTTGTTCTGGGTGCAGCTCTGACTCGCGACCGGGTCGGCCGGAGCTTCCAGCGACTCCGCTTCGTCGTAGTCCATCGCGGGCTCTCCCGACTCGGACGTCAGCTCGTCCTCGTCGTCGGCGCTCGAGCTGGCACCGATGGCCAAGGAGTCTTCGTACTCGGTCTCGGAGACGCAGGCGCTGGCGAGAACGCCCAGCGACAGCGCCATGGGGAGCGAGAGCACGCCCAAACGAGCAGGCGACGAGGCACGAGTGCGGGGGGTGAAGAGGGATTGGTCGATCATGATCACGTACTCGGGTGATGTTTGATGGGCTCGTCTCGACGAAGTCACACCGCTCCTCGAGCACCACACCGGGGGTCGTGTGCTGCCTTCGAAAGTCGAGCGCGAGTTCACCGAAACGGGTTGCGAGATGAGTCGCGTGGCCAGACGATTTGATTGCGAAAAAGTGCCGACGACTTCGGCGACTTCGAATCGAGCGAGTTCGATCTCGACGCAGTCCGCTCGCTATCGAGCGGCCGCAAAAACGCCGACGATCCCATGGGGCATCGTCGGCGTGAACGTTTGGCCCGAACGAGCTAGGGCCCGACGGAGACCTGCGTGTCGACCAGCTGACTGGGCATGCCCCCCACCCCCTGCACGATGGTGAAGGTGATCGTCACCTGATTGCCCGCCGCGTCCTCGAGCACGAGCTCGATGGGGACGCCGACGGGCAGCGCTCCGATGACGAAGAAGCCGCCCGGGTCGTTGAAGGAGGTGCCCTCGGAGATGCTCACCACCGTCACCCCGGATGCACCCGAGCCGCCGAAGGTCCCCGCACCGAAGTCGTCGATGACGAGCTGATCGCCCGGAGGGAAGCCCGAGATCGTCACGCAGTCCGGGGCCAGGAAGTCGATGTCGATGCCCGCCTGCGGGACGATGGTGCCCGAGAAGGTGGCCGAGCTGGGTACGCAGGGGAAGCGAACCGGCCCACCCCCGTCGCTACCGCTGCTGCTTTCGTCGGTATCGGTCTCCTCGAAGCCGCCGGTCGTCTCGTCGGTATCGCCGTCCGTCTCGAGGCCGGTCTCGGATCCCGTGGTGCCGGGATCTCGCCCCGTCGTGTCGAAGTCGGTGTCCGTCTCGCTCGTGAAGGTGTCGCGCCCCGTTGTGTCGTCGAAGCCCGTCGTGTCGAAGTCGGTCTCGCCGCCCGTGGTCGAGTCGGTCTCGGAGTCGGGATCGATGGTCGGCACCCCGTCGGGTGTGGGCGTGGGCACCTGCGTCGGGGTCGGCGAGGGCAGCTCGGTGATCTGCTCGATCGCTCCCAGCTCGAACACCGCCGCGCTCGCGTTGCAGCCCCCGCTCTCCTTCCGCCGCTTGAACTCCTCGAATCGCTGCTTGGCGATCTCGTCCTCCACCGTCTCGGCGATCGACTTCTTCGTCGTCAGCTCGTGCAACAAGACGGTGATCGTCTGCTCGGCCCCTCGCCGAGACACGATGGTGAAGTCGGCCACCTCGCCTCCCGGCCCGGCATCGACTCCGTTGGTCTGCAGATACGACGTGATGGTCTGGTTCAGCGAGCCTTGGGGCAGCATCTCGTTGGCCACCGCATTGGCTTGGGTCAGCGGCACCGTCTGGTCGCCCCCCTGCGGCGTGACCGGGGAGGACTCTGGACGAGGCACGGGCTCGATGTGATTGATGGTCGCGGGCAACAAGCCGTCCCGCGCCACCGCCATGTCCTGCCCGCCCACGTTGGCGATCTCGAGGTTGGAGTCGGCCTGCACCAGCTGCCGCGAGATGATGTGAATGAGCGCCGTCAGCCGTAAGACCTTGAGCACGCCCGAGTCCGGCACCGAAACGTTGCCTTCGTCGTCGCGGACCTCGGCCAGCTGCTCCAGACACTCCAGCAGGATGTTGATCCGACGCATGTTCAGAAGGATCACGGAGCGATCGGTCGGGTCCCGCTTGACCAGCGTGGTGGCGAACTCCGTCCCGGCGAAGTGGTGCCCGACGCGGATCTCCACCGTCTTCTCGTTGTTGGCGGTCGCGTTGAGGATCAACGTGCTGGCCGTATCCGAGGGCTCGAGACGGTCGACCGGAGGCACGCCCGGGATGGCCCGGTTCCCGTGCAACATGGAGATGACGGCGGTGATGGCCTGGAACGCCTCCACGTCGGTCGCGTCTTGCACCGTCGTGCCGTCCGCATGATTGGCCACGTTGGTGGTGACGATGATGGTGCGATCTTCGTGGGTGAACCGATGCAGCTCCGTCTGGGTGATGGTGAAGTCGATGTCGCGGAACACCACGCCCGCTCGCTCGCCGTCGGCCCGCGCCGATGAGACCTGAACGCACAGAGGAAGCACGGCCAGGGCACCGATGAGCGCCCGCCGACCCGATGGTTTGAGGATGTTCATAGTTCGTGTCCCCGATGTGGTTCAGGCCCCGATGGAGACCTGCGTGTCGACGAGCTGACTGGGCATGCCCCCAGCGCCTTGCATGATGGTGAAGGTCACCGTGACCTGCATGCCCTCTGCGTTCTCCAGG
This sequence comes from Myxococcota bacterium, assembly GCA_039028615.1. Classification (GTDB taxonomy): domain Bacteria; phylum Myxococcota_A; class Polyangia; order Nannocystales; family Nannocystaceae; genus Paraliomyxa. The sequence goes on from JBCCHT010000019.1 coordinate 78,487, forward strand.
ACGATCTCGATGGGCGTGCCGGTCGGTAGCTCGCTGATGAGGAAGAACCCGGCCGGATCGTTGACGAAGGACCCTTCCGAGAGGCTGACGACGATCACGCCCGAGCCCGAGCCTCCGAACATGCCTCCGCCGAAGTCGTCGATGACCAACTGGTCCATGGGCGGCGGGCCCGAGACGGTCACGCAATCGGGCGCCATGAAGTCGATGTCGATGCCCGCCTGCGGGACGAACTCCCCGGAGAAGGTGGCCAAACCCGGCGCACACGGGACGCGCGTCGGCTGGTCACCGTCAGTGCCCTCGCTACCCTCGTCGTCGTCGTCGGTGTCCGTGTCCTCGAACTCCCCCGTGGTGTCGAAGTCCGTGTCGGTGTCGTCGTCGAAGTCCGTATCCCCGTCCGTGTCGGAGCCGGGGTCGTCCCCCGGGGTCGGTGACCCGTCGGGGGTCGGCGTGGGCAGCACGGAGATCGTCTCGATGACGCCCGCGTCGAACAGCGCTCCCTGAGCACAGCCGCCCTCGTCTTGCTGACTCTCCTGAAACTCCTTGAACCGTCGCTCCAGCTCCTCGTCTTCGATTCGCTCGGCCCGGGTCTTCTTGTTGACGAGTTCGTGCAAGCGCACGGTGACCACCTCGTTCCGCCCGGCGTCCGATCGGACCTCGAAGTCGAACACCTCGCCGTTGTTCCCCTCCGGGTCGGTGGCATTGCGCTGCAGGTACGACGTGACCAGCTGTGACAGCGCCATCCCCTTGCCCGCCAAGACCTCCGAGACCACCGCATTCGCGGACTGCAGCGGCGGCGTGAGGTCGCTGGCCTGCGGGGTGATGGGCGAGTTCGACGACCGTGGCGTCGGATCGGGATGGTTGCTCGACACCGCGTTCAGGCCCGCCCGGGGCCGCACCACTTCCTGCCCATTGACGGTGGCCACCTCCAGGTTCGAATCTGCCTGAACGAGCAGCCGGGAGATGATGTGGATGAGCAGGGTCAGGCGAACGACCTTCAGCACGCCCGCATCGGGCTGCGAGACGGTGCCGTTGGCGTCACGGACCTCGGTGATTTCCTCCAGGCACTCGAGCAGGATGTTGATCTTGCGCAGGTTCAGCAGGATCACGGAGCGATCGGTGGGGCTGTTCTTGGCCTTGACCTCCGCGAACTGGGTGCCCGCGAAGTTCTGCCCGACCCGAATCTCGAGCGTCTTGTCGTCGTTGGCGGTGGCGTTGGTCACCAGCGTATCGGCGGTGGCCGAGGCCGAGAGCGCATCCGCTGGAGCGATGGGGAAGCCGAGCGTCGAGTTGAGCATGCCGAAGATGGCCTGGAACGCCTGGAAGGCGTCCGCATCGCTGGCATCCTGAACCGTCGTCCCATCGGCTCGGGTGATCACATTCGTGGTGATGATGACTTCGCGACCGTTGTGGGTGAAGTCCAGCAGGGTCTTCTGGCTGATGGTGAAATCGCGGAACTGGGCAAAGGGTCGATCGTCATCGGCGAGGCTCGGCGACGCGTGGATGCAAAGCGGCAGCACGAAGAGCGCACCGAGCAGCGCACGAGCGGTGGGGATCTCGAGCAGTTTCATGGTCGTCCACTCCTAGAGGCGCTCGAAGGCGGCGATGCTGGAGACCTCGACGGCGGGAGCCGTGGGAATGCGCTGTAGCGTCTGCCGACCAGCGACGAATGCGACCCAGTGAAACTCGTCGGGCAGGTCCTCGGAGCGTGCATCGATGGTCAGCACGGTCGTGCCCGCGGCCTCCCCCGCGGACAGGGTGACGGGGCCGGCCTCGCTCACCAGCTCGCCCCCCTGGCACTGCGCGGAGATCTGCATCGTGGGGTCCAGCAGTCCGAACAGCGGCTCTTCCGAGATGGTCTCGAAGCCGAGATCGGGATCGAGGTAGATGCCATAGAGCGTCGGGTCGTCGGGCTCGTTGCATAGGGCGTCCGCCTCGGCTTCCAGCTCCAGCTCCACCCGCACCCAGGGAATCCCGTCGACGCGACCGAGCTGCACATGACGCGCGACGGCGGAGGCGAGCGTGGGCGGGTCCTCGCTCGAGCCGTCGTCGCTGCTACAGGCCGCGCCCGTGAAACCAGCCATGAGCAGCGCGGCGGACAGCGCCCCCGAACGTAGATACGAAGAATCAGACATACATCGGCACACGGTGAAAACTCCCATCAACCCGCGAACGGGCTCTTTGGCAGCTAACCAGACCGAGTTGGAGGCGACGACTTAAGCCGAATTAAAGTTGGCTGTCAGTTCATTTCAGCGGGGGTTCACAGCGACTCGAACGATCGGCGTTCGTGACTGCGAGCCAGTGCGGTACCGCGTTCTGCCGACTCGAGCGATGACCGACGACGCACGCCCGGTTATCATCGTTCGCGGTGGGTCCCAGCCCCTCGTCACTGCACGCCCCGCGGGCGGGGAAGCCCCGCCGGCTCCCCGACGAGCGCTACTTCGTGTCGGGAGCCATCGGCGGGCGCTATCGCGTGGAGCAGACCCTGGGTCGAGGCGCGATGGGAGAGGTGCTGCGCGCCTACGACCTCATCACCGAGCGGGACGTGGCCATCAAGCGCTTTGCCCTGAGTGCCGACCGCAAGGACGACCAGCTCCGTTTTCGGCGCGAGTTCCATACCCTCGCCCAGCTGAAGCACCCGCGGATCGTGGAGGTCCACGACTACGGCGTCGACGAACGTTCTCGACCCTACTACGCGATGGAGCTGCTCGACGGGCGGGACTTCAGCGAGCTGGCGCCCCTACCTTGGCGCCGAGCCTGCGGCCTGCTGCGCGACGTCGCCTCGGCCCTGGCCTTCTTGCACGCCCGGCAGCTGCTGCACCGCGACGTCGCCCCCCGCAACGTCCGCTGCACCGAGGACGGTCGCGCCAAGCTGCTGGACTTCGGCATGCTGAGCACCATGGGGGTGTCCCACGAAGTGGTCGGCACCCTCCCCTCCATTCCCCCCGAGATGCTGCTGGGGCTGCCCATGGACGGCCGAGCGGACCTCTTCGGCCTGGGTGCGCTGTCGTTCTGGCTGCTGACCGGGCGCCATCCGCAGCGCGTGCACAGCCTCGAAGACCTCATGCGCAACGGTCGGCGACCACCGCCGCCGCCGTCCTCGATGGTCGGCGACTTACCGCCCGCGCTCGACGACCTGGTGCTGTCCCTGCTCTGCCCCGAGCCGCTGGGTCGACCCGCCCAAGCGGCGGAGGTCATCGAACGGCTGGAGGCCATCGCCGACCTCCCGCCCGCCCCCGAGCTCGAGGCGGTCCGCGGCTACGTCCGCAGCGCAGCCCTCGTGGGCCGCGAGCGAGAGATCGAGCTCGCCCGCAAACGCATCGAACGCATGGTCGAAGGCCACGGCGGGACCGTGCTCATCGAGGGCCGATCGGGCATGGGCAAGACGCGGCTGCTCCGCGAGATCGAGCTCGAGGCCAAGCTCGCGGGGGCGGTGGTGCTGCACGGGGAGGGCGGCACCAACTCCGGGCCCTATGCCCTCGTTCGCGAGCTCGCCCGCAAGCTCGAGCGACGAGGGCGACGCAACGAGAGCGCCGCCCATGCGGCCCTGGTCGATCGACTGCTGCCCGCCCCGGGACCGGGCGAGGGGGGCGAGCGTGCGGGCAACCGCGACCATCGAGAGGATCGCGCCGAAGTCCAGGCCGCCTTCAGTGACTGGCTCACCGCCTTTGCCGGCCACCGACCCCTGGTGCTCATCGTCGACAACCTGCAGCGAGTCGACGAGGGCTCGGCCGCCGTGCTCGCGGGTCTGACCCATGTCGCTCCCCGAGCCTCGCTGCTGCTGGTGACCGCCACCCGCCCCAACGAAGCGGCCCGCGCCGACGGAGCGCTCGAGCACCTGCGCGAGCGAGCCCTGGTGCTGCATACCCGAGGCCTGCGCTCGGACGAGGTGCGCGAGCTGGTGCGCACCACCTTCGGCGAGGTCGACAACCACATTCCCTTCGCCCACTGGCTGCACGCCGCGGCTGGGGGCAGCCCCATGTACTGCACCGAGCTGATGCGCAGCCTCGTCGAGCGCGGGGACATGCGCTACGTGGCGGGGACCTGGGTCATCCCCGCCAACGTGGAGACCGCGGGGGTGCCTCGCGAGCTCGAGCAAGCCTTCGACGGGCGCGTGCGATCGCTCGAGGCCAACACCCTGGACCTCGGCCAGCGACTCGCCGTGTTCGGCGACGAGGCTGGCCTCGCCCTGTGCGTCGCGCTGAGTCCCGACCTCACCGAGCCCGAGGTGTTCGCGGCCCTCGACGGGCTCGTCCGCGAGGAGGTCATCATCGGCGCAGGCGAGCGCTATCGGCTGCGCCACGATGGCCTGCGCGACGCCCTGCTGCGCAGCCTCGGTGAGGCCGAGCGACGAGCCCTCGAGCGCACGGTGGGCGAGGTGTTGGCGAGCGAGGACCAAGTCAGCCCGGAACGTGAGGCGCAGATCGGCTGGCACCTGCTGCGTGGTGGTGACGAGCAGCGGGGTGCGGTCTTGCTGGGTGCAGCCGGGCGACGCCTGTTCGAGGCCACCTCGTTCGAGGACTGCGTCGCCCCGCTCGAGGCCGCGCTGGCCGTGTTCGAGGCCGCCGATCCGCGACACCCCGAACTCCCCGAGATCTACTACATGCTCGTGAGCGCGGGCTTCTATAGCGACCGCCACACCAACATTCGCCATCGCGAGCGCACCATGGCCGTGCTCGGCAAGCAGATCGGAGTGGAGCGAGCCCGTCGCTGGGCGCGGTTCCTCGGACCTCGGCTCGGCCTGATCACGGCCTTGGTGTTCACGCTGCTGCGACGGCTCTTCGATCGCCGCCGAATGCCCTACGTCAAGGCGTTCGACATGTACCTGCGCTCGGCCGTCTACAGCGCGGGCGTGGCCGGGTTCTCGTTCGACACCGCCGGCCTGCGTCGCTGCAACACCGCCCTGTCGCCCCTGATGCCGATCGTGCAGATCTTCGTGCGGACCGCCCTGGGGCTGGTGGACAACCTGCTGGCGTTCAACCTCGGGCGACTCCGGTACCTGATGGAATCGTCGGCCGAGTACATCGAGGGCATGAACCGACAGAAGCGCTGGGTCAACGAGGAGGAACGGGGTCTGACCATCGGCGGCGCTCGGTTCCAGCGAGCCCTGGTCGCCGCCCGGGTGGGCAGCCCACAAGCGCTCGACGAGATCGAAGCCCTCGAGACCCTGGGCCCGCGGATCTGGAAGATCGGCGCGCTCCAGGCCCGCACCTACTATCACATGTGGCGCGGAGAATCGGCCGCGGCCCAGCGTGCGTGGAGCCAGGCCGAGCTGGAGTTCGTGCGCCTGGGCGCGCTGTGGCAGCTGTACGCGATTCATCACAGCTCGGCCGCGATCACCTATGCGTTCACCGACGACGTCCTCGGCCTGCGCCGCTGCATCGAAGCCCTGACGCAACAACAGGAGTCCGGCCTCGGCTTCGGCGTCTACCTCCGCTTGGCGCAGGCCGAGTACGCCCGACTCCGCGGCGAGACCGACGAAGCCCTGTCGCTCATCGAGGATGCGCTCGCCGAGCTCCCAGAGGGCGAAGGCCTGCCGCGGCCCTGGGCGCTGACCGCCCGCGCCGACGCCTTGCGAGGGGCGGGACGGCTGGACGAAGCCTGGGAGGCGGGCACGAAGGCCCTCGCCCACTGTGAAGATCCCGAGTACGGCCAGAGCAGCTTTCGCTGTCGCGCCCAGTGGGGGCTGGCCTGGGTGGAGGCGTTGCGGGGTGAGCCCGAAGCCGCCGCGAAGCGACTCGACCAGCTCATCCTCGACGCGGGGCCGATCGACAACCCGTTCATTCTCGGCGCCGCTCACGAAGCCCGGGCGGAAATCTCCGCGCGACTGGACGACCCCGCCCGCGCCCGCCTGCACGCGACCGAGGTCGAGCACTGCTTCGTGCCCACGCGGAACCCCGTGCTCATCGCGCGCTACGAACGACTGATGCGGACCCTCGGCGCGGGCCCCGAGACGACAGCCGAAGGCCTGAGCAACAACGACATCGCCACCGCAGTCTTCGATCCCGCCACCATCGAGGACACAGTGGGCACCGCGTTGTCGCGACTGTCGGCCTGCCACGACGCGGCGGAGCGAGCCGAGCAAACGCTGTCCATCCTGCGCGCTTCGGCGGGCGCACTCGACGGTTTCCTCTACTTGCTCACGAACGGACGGCCCACTCTGGTTGCGCCGTCCGCCGGACGAGAGCCCCCGCCTGCCGTCGTCGAGCTCGCCAAGCGTCGGCTGGGGCCGATGGATGACGCCGACGAAGACCACCTCACCGTCGAGGCACCGCGCTCGGGGTGGGCCAGCGCCGTGCTCTACGCGGATTCCGACGGCCAGGAGCATCGGGTGGGCGTCGTGGTCATCGAGCTCGAGCAACCCGAGAGCCGACTGCCGCCGGCCTCGCTGCGGCGCGCGCTGGGACAGCGTCTATACGAAGAGGGCGACGTGGGCTTCGTGGGCGAGCACACCGATTGAGACGGTGAGTGTATGCTCCAGCCGATGTCGCTCCCCGCTCGGCCCTGGTTCGCTTCGCTCGCGCTCGTGATGTGCTTGCCTTCGTGCTCGCACGGCGATGCTCCGCCGCCGCAGATCCCACCGCCGGGCGCCAGCGCACCGCTGTTCGGCGAGCACCACGACGACGACTTCGACGACTTCGAGGAGGACGAGATTCCCGAGGTCGCCGGGGACGACGTGGTCCAGAGCATCGTGCGACTGGGTCATACCGACAACCAGGTCAGCGCCCACCTCGAGTATCTCACCGAGAAGATCGGGCCGCGCCTCACCAGCTCGCACGCGCTGATGGACGCCGAGGTGTGGACGCGGGACCAGTTCGCCAAGTGGGGCCTGAAGGCCGAGCTCGAGCGCTGGGGCGACTTCCCCGTGGGCTTCGACCGCGGCCCCTGGTCGGGCGGCATGGTGGCCCCCGAGAAGGTCGACTTCGACTTCATCACCCCCTCGTGGTCCCCCGGCGTGTTCGGCACGGTCCGAGGACCGGCCGTCGCCTACCCGAAGACCGCGGCCGAGGCCAAGTCCAAGCGCGCCACGTACAAGGGGGCCTGGCTCGTGCGCCCCGCCAAGTTCGACCTGCCCAAGAAGGTCCGCGACGCGATCGACAAAGAGCTGGCCAAGGCCGAGATCGCCGGCGTGGTCCGACCGGACAACCATGCCTCGGGCGAGCTGGTGCACACCTGGGGCCGCTCGAAGGTGAAGTGGGGTGAGATGTCCGACCAGGTCACCATCCTGCTCCGCGGCAACCAGCACGCCGACCTCGTCAAGCGCATGGACGGCGAGGATCCGGTCGAGCTCGAGTTTTCCGTCGACAACCGCTTCTTCCGCGGCCCCGTACCTCAGCACAACGTCGTCGCCGACCTCGTGGGCAGCGAAAAGCCCGACGAGTTCGTCATCGTGGGCGGACACCTCGACAGCTGGGACGGCGCGACCGGAGCCAACGACAACGGCACCGGGGTCGCGACCACCATGGAGGCGGCGCGGCTGCTCGTCGAGTCGGGCGCCCGCCCCAAGCGGACGATCCGCTTCGTGCTGTGGACGGGCGAGGAGCAGGGCCTGCTCGGCTCGCGCGGCTACGTCGAGACCCACGGCGAGGAGATGGACAAGACCAGCGCGGTGTTCGTGCACGACATGGGCACCAACTATCTATCGGGCATCGGGGTCACCCCCGAGATGCGGCCGCAGATGGAGCAGGTCTTCGCCCCCGTGATGCAGCTGTCGCCCGACGAGATGCCCTTCGCCCTTCGCGACGCCAAGAGCCTCGAGACCGGCGGCAGCGACCACACGCCCTTTATCCGAGCCGGCGTGCCCGGCTTTTTCTGGGACCAGGACGGCGACTCGGACTACTGGCGACTGCACCACACCCAGCACGACGTCATCGGCAACGTAGTCGAGGAGTACCAAGAGCACTCGGCCATGGTCGTCGCCATCGCGGCGTACCAGGTGGCGAACCTGCCCGACCTCATCGATCGCACCAATAGCGCCCCCATCCCCCGTCGCCGCCTCGGCGTCTCCTTCGGCGACGAGCTCGTCATCGAAGAGGTCATCAAAAAAGGCGCCGCCGCGAAGGCCGGGTGGAAGGTCGGCGACAAGCCGGTGTCCATCGAGGGCAACCCGATCGACAAGCCGCGTGCGTTCTTCCGCGCGCTGCAAGAGGGCTCGCCCAAGAAGACGGTCGTCGTCGAGCGCAAGGGCAAGCAGGTCACGACCACGCTCGACTGGAGCGACACCCCGGGCGAAGAGCAACGTGAAGCGCGACGCCGCGCCCGCGAGAAGTAGGCTCCGCGCGCGTCGGGCAAACTCGCACGGCGAACCAGCCCGCGGCTCGAAAACCGTGTTCGAGGTCGCGCCCTCGGACCGAAGAATCGATCTTCGGGCCGAGGTCGCCTACCCTATGCCTTCCGCATGGGTCAGCTCCTCTTCGTTCGTCACGGCCAGGCCTCACTGCTGAAGACCTACTACGACGATCTTTCGGATCACGGGCGGGAGCAGGCGAACGCGCTGGGGCGCTTCTTCGCCGAGCACGGCTGGGGTTTCGACGCCGTGTACTGCGGCCCGGCCCGGCGCCACGTCGACACCGCGTCCTTGGTCGGCAAGCTCCTCGAAGAAAAAGGCACCACGTGGAACGAGCCCAAGCAGCTCGCCGGGCTCGACGATCACGATGCGCTGTCGTTGGTCCGCGCCTCGGTCGGCTCGCTCAGCGACGACGAAGAAGTCGTGGCCCTGCGCCGCAAGATGCTCGACGCCAGCTCTCGCGAAGAACGCTCGGCGTGCTTCCAGCGACTCTTCGAAGCGGTGATGATCCGCTGGCTCCGTGGTGACTTCGAGCCCCAGGGCGTCGAGACCTGGACTCAGTTCCGGGCGCGCGTGCTCAGCTGCGTCGAGACGATGACCTCCAGTCACGACCCGGACACGCAGATGCTGGTGTTCTCTTCCGTAGGCCCGCTGGCGGTGTTGATCCAGCGCGCGCTCGAGCTCGACAACGAGGCGAGCTTCGCCATCGCCTGGCGGCTGCGAAACACCTCGATGACGAACTTCTTGTTCGACGAGCGGGGCAAATTGTCGCTCGACTTCTTCAACGCCCTGCCCCACATGCCCGACCGCAGCACCTGGACGCTGCGCTGAGAGGCCTTCCCGCGACGGGCCGCGCCCTCGGTTGCACGGGCGAGGACAATGCGCGATGGTGCTCGGCATCGTGGCGTCCCGCTCTTCGTCCAACGATCGTGGTCGCGGCGGCCCTCCCAAGGCCTTTGTCGCCCTGTTGGGGCTGGTGGGTCTGCTGGCCGCCTACCTGTCCAACTGCATCCCGGGGTTCGGCATCGGCGGCTCCGCGGGGACCCCGGGCGCCGAGTCCAAGACGCCGGCCGAACCGGCCAAGCCCACCGCAGAGAAGGAAGCGAAGGCCAAGGCCGACCAGTCTCGGATCTCGATCGCGGTCAAGGGCGACAAGTGCGTGCAGGGCTCGGGTGAAGCCGCCGCGTGCCCCGAGGTCTGCGCGGGCCTCGACCGCAAGGACGCCGCCACGGTCCAGGTCGAGGTCGACGCCTCCGCCGGGCGCCACGGCACGGTCGAAGCCCTGCGGGCCTGCCTGAAGGAAGCCGGCTTCACCGACGTTCGCGTGCGCTCGGAGTAACGCGGCCGATGATCCTACCCACCCTCTTCGACCCCCTCGGCATCGCGGTCCTGGTGTTCGTGCTGGCCATGGTCGGCGTGTCGCTGATGTGGTTCCGCAACGCGCAGCGCCAGCACGATGCGCTGACCGGCGGCCTGTCCATCCTGCGCCGCGTGGGCCGAGAGCTCCCCGACAGCCATCCCATCCGGCGACGCCTCGAGTCCGCTCCCATCGTCGACTTGGCGTTCGAGGAGATCGCTCGGCTCATGGCGGGCCAGAAGGTCGCCCCCGCCGCGCAGGCCCTCGTGCGCCTGCCGGGCAAGATCGGCTGGATCGAACGCTTCGCCCAGTTCGCGATCCACTTGGGCATCCTCGGCACCGTGTTTGCGCTGGTCAGCTCCGATCCCACCGACCTCGAGGGGTTCCGGGCTCGCCTCCCCAGTGCCCTGGGCACCACCTTCTGGGGGCTCGTGGGCGCGCTGGCGCTGTCGTCCATCGCCGGGGTCTGCGAGAGCCTCTTCGACCGGGCACAGATCCACGTGCGCGAGGCCCTGCTCGAGGGGCTCGAGCCGGCCGTCGACGTGTCCGACGAACCCGAGCCCGCGGAGGACTGAGGTGGCGCGCCATCGCCTCGACCTGCTGCCGTTGCTCGACGTGTTCATGGTCGTGCTCTTCGTGTTCGCGACCATTCAGGAGCAACAGCTCGGCGACTCGACGCGCGACGCCGAGCAGCTCCAGCAGCAGGTCGCGCAGGCGCAGCAGACCCTCGAGCAGGTCCAGCAGCAGCAGCACGAGTTCGAGCAGCAGCATCAGCACCAGCAGACGCAGCGCGAGGCCCAGCGCGAGCTCGACGACGTGGCCAAGGCAGAGACCGAGCGGGAGGTCGAGCGCCTCCGCAAGGAGCTCGAGCGGCTGCGCGAGTCGGCGACCCGACACGAGCAAAAGACCCGCGAGGACCTCGAGCGCATGGGCTTGCCCGCGGATGCCCGGCAGCGGATCGAGGTGCTCACCCACGTGCTCGACAAGTACAGCGTGATCGAGGTCGACATCCGCGGGCGCACGGGGGAAGGCGACGTCATCGTGCACGACTGCTGCTTCCGCGCCGATCCCCTCGGAGACCGGTGGTCCAGCTGCGGCGTCGTTCCCCAGCGTTTCGAGGACCGCACGGTATGGCTCGACAGCGGCGCCGACGGCCTGGTGGATGTACTCCGCAAGACCAAGGGCGGCAACGCGATGACCGTGGTGCGCCAGGATCAAGCGGTGGGGCACCGCATCGGGAGTCGCCTGGTCGAACAGCTCCGCGAGCGGTTCTCGGACCAGCACTTTTATGTCGAGGAGGAAGTGGTCCTCCTCGATCATTGCGCCCAGTGACGGCGCGCTACAGGCAAAAGCCGAGGTTGTCGTTCCCGCACTGCTTCGGGGTGCCGCGACTCAACTCGAACGCCATGCAGGTCGTCCCGGGATCCTGTTCGTCACAAGTATCAGCGGCACCGGGATCACAGGGAACCGCGCATACTCCCAAGCCGTCGCCGAAGCACACCAGCCCCTCCGCACACGAGTCACCGAAACCACAGGTCGCGCCCGGACCTTGGCCGGGATCCGGTGGGAGGTCGGTTCCGGGCACGCACTGAAAGCTCCCGAGTGAGGTGATGCATCCTTGACCGTCCGGGCACTGGGGCGCGAGAGGATCGCAATGCTCCAGGCAGAAGCTGAGGGGGCCATCAGCCGCGATACGGCAAGTGTCGCACCCGCCCGAGCATGTCCACTCCTGCTCGGTGCCGCGGCAGAACTCCATGCAGGTGCCGGTCCCTGTATCGACATCGAGGTACCAACACACCGTGTCGGCGTCGCAGGTATCGGGGCTCATCGCCACCTCGCCGCGATAGGAGCACGGCTCACCCCGCTCGGACCCGCCTTCGACAATCGGGAAGCACTCGGTCGAGAGGTCCGCCCCCGATTCTTCCCAAAAAGGCTGGCACTTGAAGCCCTCTGGGCAGTCTTGCAGCCAGATCGAGCATTCTTCGGGAAAGACGTCTCCCGATGAGCTGTCGGGATCCGAGCCCGTCGATGCCGTAGTCGCCCCCGACGAGGTCTCGAGCGCGTCGGTGGTCATGCTGCCGGTCGGCATCGGAGTGATGCCCGTCGAGACCTCGCTCGCGTCGCTCCCGGTCGACCCGCCTCCGCCCGCCTCCCCGGTCGTGGGACCGCAGGCTCCAAGCAACGCGACCAATACCGCGATCGAACAACGGGCGTACGAAAACGAAAGCGAAGTCATCAACCATGAGGACCACGAACGCCCCCGCCGGATCACTGCCTTTTGATTTCGCCTCATTTCGTACGCGGAGGGGGGTATAGCGGCCGTTTTCGAGCATCGGGCCGCCCCAAAATCGGACCACGAAAATTCGTCGCCGCGGTGATCAGGGCAAGCCCCACGTCGACAGCTCCGGTGAAGACGCTCGCAGCAGCAGCACCGGCCGCAGCGCGCGTCGACAACTCGACCCTCACGCTTCGCCGTGAGCTTCAACGGAACCGAGACGCCGCTCGTCGCCCGTGACGAACGGCGTCGCTCGACAAACGACACGAAAGAAACATCGACATGCGCACCGACATCACTTTTCTCATCGACTCCACGCGACTGCCCCGCCCCACCCAGTGGAACCCGGGCACCTTCAACGACCCCATCGTCATCGGCCACTTTCCGATGAAGGTCGTGCACGACATGGGCAGCCCCGAGGACGTGCCCGCCAACACCGTCGTCGGCGTCCGGCGGGGTGACCAGGTCAACGTGTACACGATGGACGCCTCGCTGCTGCCCGTCACCCGCATTGCCCCGGTGAAGATCAACGCCCACGAGTGGGCGCCGCAGGGCGGAGCCTCGGTGATCTTGACCGCCGGGTACCTGGACGGCGCCGCGACCAAGCCCATCGATCAGCCGCGCTTCGACGACTCGTTCCCCGAGGTCCCCAAGCTCAACTACAAGGGCAAGGAGTCCGACTGGACCAACGTCACGCCTGCGGACCACATGTACTGGACCGACGGGGCCGAGTGCGGACAGGACGTCCAGGGCTCCTCCGCCGAGCTCTACGGTCCCTTCATGACCTTCAACGCCCAGCGCCATCGCGGCACGCTGACCTACGGCATCGAGTTCGCGGTCGCCTCGGTCAACCAAGACACGGGCAATACCGACGTCGTCTACTACTACTTCGATCCTCAGATCCGCATCCACTGAGCCACCCCGCGGCGTACGCCCGCGGGTCGTTCACGCTCGCGGCGTGGACATGTGGGCCCGCGGGCGCGCCCTTTTGCTCACTGTTCTTTGCGTTCCTCGAGCTCGGCCCAGCGCTCGGCGATCGCCTCGGCATCGGCCTTGGCCTGCTCGAGCTTGGCGAAGGTCTCCCTTCGCTGCGCGTCGCTGCGCTCGTAGAACTCGGGCATCGAGACCTCGGCCTCCAGCGTCTTGACGAGTTCTTCCGCCTCGTCGACCCGCTCGAGCAACCCCTCGAGTTCGCGCTCCTCGGCCCACGTGAGCCCCTTCTTGGCCGCGGGGGCGGAGCGAGGCTTGGCCGCGCTCTTCGAGGCGGGCTCGGCATCTTCGGCGGCCGGCTTGGCCTTCCGTCGCGCGAGGTAGTCGGCGTACCCGCCCGCGTGCAGCGTGACCCCGTCTTCGTCGAACACCAGGATCGAGGTGGCGATGCGATCGAGGAACCACCGGTCGTGGGTCACCACCAGCAGGGTGCCGGGGTAGTCGATCAGCGCCTCCTCGAGCCCGGCCAAGGTGGTGACGTCGAGATCGTTGGTCGGCTCGTCGAGCACCACCACGTTGGCGCCGTCTCGCAGCGTACGAGCGAGCGCGACCCGGGCCCGCTCACCGCCGGACAAGTCACCGACCCGCTTGCGCTGCTCGTGGGAGGTGAACAAGAAGCGCTCGAGATAGGCGCGGATCTCGAGGGTCTGGCCGCCGAGCTCGATGTGCCCCCGACCGTCGGACACGTTGTCGAAGATGGTGTCCTCGTCGCGTAGGCCCCCGCGTCGCTGATCGAGGAAGGCCACCCGCGTGTTCTTGCCGCGACGCACCAGGCCTTGGGCCGGCTCGGCCTCGCCCATCAGCACGCGCAGCAGGCTCGTCTTGCCGCAGCCGTTGGGGCCCACGATGCCGATGCGGTCGCCCTTGCTCAGCCGCAATGTGAGGTCTTCGACCAGGCGCCGCCCCGCGACATCCACCGCCAGCGTTTCCGCCTCGAGGATGGTGTTGCCGCTGCGCACATGATCGAGCTCGAAGCGCGAGCTCTGGTCCGCCCGACGAGTCGGCTGCGCGATCGCGGCCTCGGCTCGCTGGATCCGCGCCTTCTGCTTGGTGGTCCGCGCCTGGGGGGTTCGCCGCAGCCACTCGAGCTCGCGTCGCAGGAAGTTGCGCCGATTGGACTCGACCCGCTCGGCATGAGCCTCACGCTCGGCCTTGGCCTCGAGGTACATGCCCCAGCCGCCGTCGTAGGAGTGCACCTGCCCGTCTTCGACCTCGAGCGTCCGGCTGACCACGCGATCGAGCAGGTAGCGATCGTGGGTCACCAGGACCAGCGCGCCTTCGAATCGCTCGACGAGCCAGCGCTCGAGCCACTCGATGGCCCCGATGTCGAGATGGTTGGTCGGCTCGTCGAGGATCGCCAGGTCGGGCGCGGCCACCAGCACCCGGGCCAGCGCGACCCGACGTCGCTCACCGCCGCTCATCGGCTCGACCGGCGCGTCAATCTGGTGCACGCCGACATGCCCCAGCACCGTCGCCGCCTCGTGCCGCTTCTCCCAGCCGCCCAGGCGCTCGACCTCGGCCGCCGCGTCGGCCTGCGCCAGCAGCAGCGCCTCGAGATCGTCGGCGCCAGTCTCGAGTCGGGCGGAGATCTCCGTGTGCCGATCGATCGCGGCCTGCCACGACTCCAGGCCTGCGAGCACCGCCTCGACCGCGGTGAGGCCGGGGGGAAAGCGAGGCTCCTGCGCGAGGTACCCGACCCGAAGGCCCGAGCGCCGTACGACCTCGCCCTCGTCGGGGTTCAGCTCGTCGGCCATGATGCGCACCAGCGTGGTCTTGCCCGAGCCGTTGCGCCCGACCAAGCCCAGCCGCTCGCGCGTATCGATGCCCAACGATGCCCCCTTGAGGATCTCGCGGATGCCGTAGCGGTGGCGCAGGGCGTTGGCGGTCAGAATGGTCAAGGCGCGGAAGTATAGACCCAAGCTTGAGCTGCGTGTCGCCTTGGTCTAGGACGAAGCTCGTGCCGGGACAAACGCTCGAGCTGCTCGTCGGCCCCGCCCCCGATCGCCCTCGCACCGCCGAAGGCGAGATCCTCCAGGTCCCGGAGGGCTGGGCCCTGCTTCCCCCCGGGGACGCCGCGCTCACCCGGCGGGTGAAGAAAGCCGGGCCCTCGTGGTCGGTGAAGGAAAAGCGGGGGCGCAAGATGTTCTCGCGTGGGGTTTGGGCGCCGGCCGAGCACATCGATCGGATCCGGGCCGAGCTGGCCGAGGAGCGCACCGACCCCGCCTACACGCGGAAGCTCGAGGCCGACCGGGCTCGACGCGCTCGCCAGCAGGAGGCCTACGCGCAGGAGTTTCAGCTCGCGGTGCACCAGTTCCTCGACTTCGCGCCGCGACACGCCAACCTGTGCTCGCAGATGGCCCACGCGATCGCGGAGCATGCGGTCCCCGTGGGCAGCGGCACCGTCGCGCGAACGCAGCGAATCCCGGTCGAGCGTCGCGCCGAGGCGGCCACCATCGCCTGGCTACGCCACCACAGCACCGCCTACGACTCCATGAAGATCCCGCGGGTCAAAGGCATGCGCCGCGAGGTCCGACGCCTGCTGGCCCGACGCTCCCGCGAGCTGCTGGCCCGCTACCGCCGCGGAGACACGATCGACCCCGCGCAGTGCGTGCTGACGCAGGCCCTCGAGCGTGCCGCGCTGCCCTGGGTCTGACCGGGGGCGGTACAATGCGCATCCGTTGCGTTCCTCGATACGCATAGGTCCGGGTTGGGCGCTCGCGCTATGCGTGGGCCACAGCTGTGCCACGCCCACGCCCACCGAGCCCAGCGCAGCGCCGCGACCCGAGCCACCGCCCCCCGCCGCGGTCGAGCCCGCGGCTCCAGCGGCCACCCCCGACCCCGCACCAACCGCGGCAGAACCCACCAGGTTCGTCTCGGTCGCGGCCGGCGAGTCGCACGCCTGTGCTCTGCGCGACGACGGGCGGGTCTACTGCTGGGGCAACAACCACTTCGGTCAGGTCGGCGCCGACGCGAGCTTCCCGATCTACGTCTCTCCGACCCGAGTCCAGCCCCTCGAGGACGTACGCCAGATCGTCGCCGGCCCCACGCATACCTGCGCGCTCGCGTCCGATGGCACCGTCACGTGTTGGGGCGAGCACATGGGCGCCTTCGGCGGGTCGGGCCCGGCCGCCCCCGGACGCTCGACCGCCGTGCCGCGAACGATCGGGCTGCAGGCACCCGCGGCGGAGCTTTCGACCTGCCGGTCCCGGATTTGCGCTCGCCATGCGTCCGGCACCGTGTCGTGCTGGGGACAACACCCGGTCGCCGACTTTCTCTCCGCGCGCCGCGGTGATGTGGAGGTCACCCTGCCCGAACACCCCGACCTGTCCCCACAGGCGATCGCCGGGGTGGACGATGCCGTAGGGCTCGCGTGTCGCGACGAGATCACCTGTGCCCTGCGACCCGACGACCAACTTCGCTGCTGGGGCGCCATCACCAAGGATGGCTTCGACGTCCCGCACGAGTTCCGCCGGCCGTCGTCGTTGATCGTCTACGACGCACCGCTGCGCCCCAAGGCGACCTGGTGGGACGCGTTCGCGTGTGTGGGTGGCGAGTGCTGGGCGGGCGGAGGAGGCCGCGTCACTCCCCCACGCGCTCGAGCCCAGACCAAGCTCGGCAAAGAGCTGCCCATGGCCGACCTGCGAGGCCTCGCCGCCTGGCCCCACCACGCGTGCGTGCTGCCCGATCAGGGGCCGTTCCGCTGCTTCGGCCACAAAGGCTGGGGGCTCGAGGTCGACAACCGCGAGTGGAACGGGGTCCAAGGGGTGGAGGCGCGTGCGATCGCGATCGGCCCCGCCCACGGCTGTGCCGTCGACGACGACGGAGCCGTGGTCTGTTGGGGCCTCGACAACAGCGGTCGGCTCGGGACCGGCAGCTGGGGAAACGTTGCCCCGGCCCCGGTCCGCCACGACCTTCACGGCACGCTCGCCGGGCTTGCTGCGTCGACCCTCCGCGACGAGCGCGTCTACGCCGTCCTGGGCAACGGCAAGCTCTTCGTGTGGAGCCCAGATGGCGCACGCGTCGGCGTCGAGGCCCCCTTTCGAGTGGCGGGCGTGGCCGCCAACATCGACGACATCTGTGCGTGGACCGAGTCGGGCGAGGTTCACTGCATCCGGGCCGAGACCGCGCTGAGGCCCGACGCCGTGCGGGGATGGAGCCGCCGCTCCGGGCTGAGCGACGTGGTCAGCGTGGACGCCGGCGTCGCCCACTTCTGCGCCCTCGACCGAGCCAGCGAGGTGTGGTGCTGGGGCGACAACGACGGCTGGGCGATCGGGGACGGCACCATCAACGACCGCCCCGAACCCGTGCGGGTGCTCGACGGCGCAACCGCAGTGGTGAGCGGCTTCAAGCACAACTGTGCCCTACGCCGAGATGGCCGCGTGCTGTGCTGGGGACAAGGCTGGGAGGGACAACTGGGCAGCCAACGGGTCACCGAGCTGCGCGTACCGACCGAGCTGCCGATCCACGACGCCGTCGACTTGGCGACCAGCGACGCTCACGCCTGCGTGGTTCACGGTGATGGCGGGGTGAGCTGCTGGGGCGACCAGTTCGACCGCATGCGCAGCACTGACGGACCGGCCCGCATTCCCGGAGTCTCCAAAGCGATCGACGTCGAAGTGGGGAGTTCCCACGCCTGCGCTCGCTCCCGAAGCGGCACGCTCCAGTGCTGGGGTTCGGCCTCGTTCGGGGAGCTGGGCGATCCCCGGCTCGATCGCGCCGACCTCCCCGTCACCGTCGCCGACCTGCCGCCCGTGCAGTTCGTCGCGCTGGGGGGCAACCTCTCGTGCGCCGCGCCCCAGGGGGGACCCGTGTACTGCTGGGGCTACGGAGCGGACTCGCGTGGCAAGCTGGTGCGGTTCGATCCGCAGCCGCGCCCCGTCGCCGACGTCGTCGATCCCTGACGAGCCCCTCAGCTCGCGACGACGGCGAGCGCCCACGACCACCATCGCGGTGGCAACGCCTCGGGATAGGTGTCGACCAGGGTCTTCACCATCGCGTGGGTCAACGGCGGCAGCTGGAACTCGCACCGCACGGCATCGACATCGAGCGTCAACAAACGCGCCAACAATAGCTGCATCCAGCAGGTATGCAGCTCCTCGCGATCCGCATCCTCCCGCGGGATCACGCAGGGCACGTCGTTGCGCCGATAGGGATCCGGGCCGAGCCCAAACTCGACCATCGTGCGGCGCCGGGGCGACGCCAGCAGCAGGTGTGCCACCTCGTGGAGCTGGCTCTCGAGCGTCATCCCGGTGGGCCGTAGATGCCGACCATTCCACGAGTGGCCGACTCGATGGGCCCGCCGCCGCGGGAAGTAGATGGTCGCCCCCGGGACGACGCGCCGCACGAGCCCGCGCAGCTCGGCCTCGGCGTCTCGAAGCAATCGGGCCCGGTCGTTCATGTGCCCGCCCCGCTCACGACGGCCGGCAGACGTAGCCGAGCACATCACCCAGCTGCGCCCGCTCGACGATCTCGAAGCCATGACGCTCGAGCAGCAGCGGCATTTCCATGGGAAAGAACTGACGCAAGGCCAGCACCATCTCCACCGGCTCGCGGTCGTCCTCCATCGAGCGCGTGGTGGTGGTAATGGTGAGTACCTGCGTCAGCGGCGAGTACTCGATGCGCTCCGTCGCCCGCCGCACTCCGCCGTCGTCGGGATCGCGGTACCACGGCACATCGCTCGTGCTGCCCAGCAGCGAGTTTGGATCGGGGATCGAGACATCGAAGGCGAAGATCCCCTCCGGCTCCAGGTGGGCGCGCACCCGCTGCAACACGGCCCCGAACTCCTCGAGCCCGTGGTGATGCGCCATGCCGTTGAAGGGGCAGAGGATGGCATCGAAGCGCTCGCCCAGCTCGAGGGCTCGTGCGTCGCCCTCGACCAGGCGCAGCCCCTGTGCCTGCTCGGGGGGCCCTTCGGTCAGCGTCTTCGCCAACGAAGCCAACATCGGCGCGCTGAGGTCGACCCCCACGACACGGTGACCGCGACGCACCAGCGGCAACGCCACCCGCCCGCTGCCCACGCCGAGCTCCAAGATCCGCGAGCGCCCCTCGGTGATGCGCATATAAAACGGGAGATCCGACCCACGCCCGTCGTGAAGCATCCGGTAAAACGAAGGATGCTCGTACATCGAGTCGGTCATGGGACCTCGCTCAGCCCGCCGGCTCGCAGAACCGCGCCAGGATCGTCTTGGCCCCGTGCCCGGGGAAGCGCAGCATCAGCTTGAGGTTGTCGCCCGAGCCGTTCCACCCCTGGAGCACGCCCTCGCCGAAGCGCTGGTGCCGGATGCTCATGCCCACGTAGAGCGCGACGCCTTCGCCGACCTCGCCGCCAGCCTGCTGCCCGCCGAGTTCCTCCTCGGTGAACGGGGCGTCGGGCCCCTCGTCGTACTCGATGTCATCGTTCCACGAAGGCGTCGGCGCGGGCTTGGGCGCCGCCGAGGGTCGAGACACCGAGATCCGCGGGCGCGCACGCAAGCCGACCGACGCCACCGCGTCCGGCGGGAGGTCGAGCACGAAGCGCGAGGGCTCCCCCACCTGCAGCTGTCCGTAGAGGCGCCGCCGTCGGGTCAGCGTCAGCGTCAGCTGATCGCGAGCGCGGGTGATGGCCACGTAGGCCAGGCGCCGCTCCTCTTCCATCTGCACGGGATCGTCCAGCACCCGGGCATGCGGGAAGATGCGCTCCTCCATCCCCGTCAGGAACACGCGCGGGAACTCGAGGCCCTTGGCGCTGTGGATGGTCATCATGGTGATCGAGCGACCGCGGCCGCCATCGCCCCGCTCGCCGCCGACCAGGCTCACCAGCTCGAGGTACTCGAAGGGCTCGGCATCGGGGCGCTCCTCGACGAACTCCTGCACGTTGCCCAACAGCTCTTGGAGGTTCTCGAGCCGAGCCTGCGCCTCCTCGGTGCCGTCTTGGTCGAGCCACGCTCGATAACCGGTCTGCTCGACGATCTCGGCCATGAGCTCGTCGAGTCGCAGCTCTCCCATGCGCTCGCGCAGCCCCTCGATGAGAGCCACGAACGCCTGCACGCGCTTGACCCCCGCCTTGCCCACGCCGGCCGCCGCGGGCGTGCGCAGAGCCGCCCACAGCGAGATACCCTCGGCGCTCGCGAAGTCCTGCATCCGGCCCAGCGAGGTCTTGCCGATCTTGCGCGCGGGTCGGTTGATGATCCGCTGCAGGTGCACGTCGCTGGCCGGATTGAGCAGCACCGTGACGTAGGACAGGATGTCCTTGACCTCCATGCGCTCGTAGAACGCCACGCCGCCGACGATGCGACAGTGCAGGCCGTTGCGGCGCAGCTGCTCCTCGATGGCCCGCGACTGCGCGTGGGTCCGATAGAAGATCGCGAACTCTTCGGGCGAGGCCCCGTCGTCGATCGCCTCGACCACCTCGCGCGCGATGAAGCGAGCCTCCTGGCGCTCGTCGTCGAGCACCAGCACCCGCACCGCCTCGCCCTCCCCCCGATCGCTCCACAGCGTCTTGCCGAGCCGGCCGCTGTTGCGCCGAATCACCGAGTCCGCGCACTTCAGGATGCGGGTGGTGCTGCGGTAGTTCTGCTCGAGCCGCACGAGCTCCGTGCCCGGGTGCGCCTGGGGGAAATCGAGGATCTGCGCCACGTCGGCGCCCCGCCAGCCGTAGATCGCCTGGTCGTCGTCGCCGACGACACACAGCTCGGCGTTCCCCGCCAGCAGGTTCACCAGCTCGGCCTGAATGGGATTGGTGTCCTGGAACTCGTCGACCACCACGTGACGAAACCGACGGGTCAGGCGGGCGGCGGGATCGAGGTCACCGAGCTGCCCCTTCGGCTCCTGGCTCGCGCCCCGCAGCAACACCACCGCCAGGCGCAGCAGGTCGCCGAAGTCCGCGGCATCGGCCGCCCGCAGGCGCTTTTCGTAGAGCGTGTAGGCGTCGCGGATCACGGAGGCGACCGGCTCGGGCAGGTTCAGCTTGTCGATCTGCTTGGGCCCGTAGCCGCGGTTCTTGGCGCGATCGAGGAAGCTCAGCACCCCACGCGGCGTGTAGAGCTTGTCGGGCACCCGCAGGTCCTTGAGCACCTGCCCCATCACCGTGGCCTGGTCGCCGGGGTCGTAGATCGAAAAGCGCGGGCTCAGCCCGACCGCCTCGCCGTGCCGTCGCAAGATGCGGGCGCAGATCGAGTGAAACGTGCCGACCCACAGCTCGCGCGTCGTGTGGCGCCCCCCGCAGAGGCCATCGATGCGCTCGCGCATCTCTCCCGCGGCCTTGTTGGTGAAGGTCACCGCGAGCATGCGCCAGGGCTCGACGCCTTCGTCGAGCAGGGACGCCACGCGGTGGGTGATCACGCGGGTCTTGCCCGTGCCCGCGCCGGCCAGGACCAACAGCGGGCCACCTCGGTGATCGACGGCGGCTTGCTGTGCCGGGTTGAGCGACATCGGGGGTTGATACCACGCCTCGCTGGTGCCCCGCCCGCAGAGCGTGGGACCCTTGGGAAGTGGAGCCGCGCAACGCGTTCCTCGCCGCCGTCCCCGAAGACCGGCGCGAAACCTACGCTGCCGACGGCGCGCTGGCGCCTCGGCTGGCCGACGCGTTGACCCGAGCCCACCGCGCCCATCCCGGGCTGACGCTCGACGACGCCGATTTCGTGCGCCACATCGCTGGGCTCCTCGTCGCGATCGAGGCCAGCCCCGACGCTCTCGCCTCGCTTCGAATCGAAGATCTCTACCTCGCGTGCGCCTGCACCGAGCACGACGCGGCGGCGCTCGACACCTTCGAACGCACCTACGGAGCCGACATCGATCGCACGGTGGCCGCGGCCAGCCCCGCCATGAACCACGACGAGCTGCGACAGAACGTCCGCACCAAGTTGCTCGTCGGCACCACCGAGGCCTCGCCCAAGCTGGCGAGCTACCGGGGCCGCGGCGATCTGTCGGGGTGGATCCGCGTCGTGGCCAGCCGAGCGGTGGTCGACCTCCACCGCCAACGCGCCCGGCGTCCGGCCGAGGTCCCCGTCGCCCCCGCCGTGCTCGCAGAAGTGAACGAGGCCGTCGACGACCCCGAGCTTTCGTACATGGCCACGCGCTACCGACCGCAGGTGCACGCCGCCTTCGAGATGGCCTTCGCCGGGCTGACCGATCGAGAGCGCCACCTGTTGCGACACCAGCTCGTGCATCACCTGGGCTACGACGAGCTCGGGGCGCTGTACGGCGTGCATCGAACCACCGCCTCGCGCTGGGTCGAGACGGCCCGCGCCAACCTGGTCGAGCGCGCCCGCACCGAGCTGCTGCAACGCCTGGGCGTCGGCGAGGTGACCCTCGACAGCGTGATCGCACTGGTTCGCAGCCAGCTCGATCTCAGCGTGCATCGCCTGCTCGCCGACGACGAGACCGCCCCCGACCCCTGAGCAGGACCACGGCCGGCACCATCTCGCCGCTGGGTCCCGGGCACGGCGTCCAGGGGCGCAGCGGGTAGCGTCGCCCACCACTGTGGCACGACCGCATTGAGTCTGGGCCGGCCATCGGCGCATCGTCCTTTCTTGCCACCCCCCTTTGCATCCGCACCCAACGCCGCGAACACTCAATCGAGCAGCCCCGGTCCCGCGGGGCCCGAGGACTCGCGTCGGCCCCGCTTGCCTGCGGTACGACGGCGAATTCGGGCACCTGTGTGGAAAATGAAAAAAATATGCCGGCGTCTGCATAACTCGACCGGCGCGCGGTGACTCCCTGAGAAGGGCAGGGCTACTGGTGCATCGAATCGGAGGGTACACGACGTTTTGGGCATCCGGGCCACCATGAAATCCAAGCCGAGCTCGGCCGGCGACGACGCGGGACCACAGCCCGCAGCGCCGAGCGAAGACACAACCGGCCAACACCTCGACCCCACGAAGCGACTCGGTCGCCGTGCAGGCGTGGAGATCGACGATGACGAGCGAACCCGACGTCTCGACAGCGACGCGGGCGAGCCCTCGGTGGATGCCGAGCCGAGCGAGGTCTCCGAACACCTCGGCCCCCCCGATACGCAGCAGCTGATCGCGGCGAGGGTCCAGCGGCGCCTGTTCGGCAAGGAGCCCCCGTCGATTCGTATCGGTCGGTTCTCCGTGCTCAGCCGGATCGGCTGCGGCGGCATGGGGACGGTGTACTCCGCCTACGATGAGGAGCTCGATCGCAAGGTCGCGATCAAGGTCATGCACGACGAGAGTCGGGGCGACGAAGCGCGACATCGCTTCCTCCGCGAGGCGCAGGCCATGGCTCGCCTCTCGCACCCCAACGTCGTCACCGTGCACGAGGTCGGGCAGGCCCACGAAGAGGCGTACCTCGCGATGGAGTTCATCCGGGGCGAGAGCCTGGACCTCTGGCTCCGTAGCAAGCCCCCGTGGCCGCTGGTCCTCGAGACCTTCATCCAGGCCGGCCACGGCCTCCAGGCGGCCCACGAAGCGGGGCTGGTCCATCGCGACCTCAAGCCCCACAACATCATGCGCAGCGAGGACGGAGAGGTGAAGGTCCTCGACTTCGGCCTCGCTCGCGCCCTCGACGAGGGACACGGCGACGATCTCGACTCGACCATCGACGAGAGCCCGGTGCACAAGATGGGCTCCATGCTCTCGTCGGCGCTGACGCGGACGGGCACGATCCTCGGCACCCCCGCGTACATGTCCCCGGAGCAGTTTCGCGGGGAGATGACGCTGGCCAGCAGCGATCAGTTCAGCTTCTGCGTGGCGTTGTTCGAGGCGCTCTACGGCGAACAGCCCTACCAGGGGTCCTCGCTGCAGGACCGCATGAGCGCGATCTACCGCGAGAACATCCTGCCGCGCCCCCGCAGCAGCAAGGTACCCGCGACCATCTACCGCACGCTGGTCCGGGGGCTCTCGGCCGACCCCGAGCGGCGCTGGCCCTCGATGGAAGACCTGCTGGAGCCGCTGCGTCGGGAGCTCGCCCCGCGGCGGCGAGGCGTGGCCACGTCCTCGCTGGGCGTGGCGCTGCTCGGCGTAGGCGTGGCCGTCGGCGTCCAGCACTACGCCGCCCAGGCCGACCGCTGTACGGGCGCGGCCGCGCAGCTCGAGGGCATCTGGGACGGCGAGCGCCGCCTCGCGGTCCGAGACGCCATCCTCGAGACCGATCTGTCCTATGCAGGAGATACCTGGCGCCGGGTGGAGCGAAGGCTCGACGACTACACGGAAGACTGGGTCGAGGCCCACACCGAAGCCTGCGAAGCGACCGCGGTGCGAGGCGAGCAGAGCGAGCAGAGCATGGATCTGCGCATCGACTGCCTCCGCGAGCGGCGACACGATCTGCGGGCCACCATCGACGAGCTGACGCGGGCGGACGCCAAGCTGGCCAAGCGAGCGGTGCGCTCGGTGACCGGCCTGCCGCGATTGCTGCGCTGCTCCAACGTAGCCGCCCTCGCGGCCGAGGTGCCGCCTCCCGAGGATCCAGTCGTCGCCGAGCGCGTCGCAGCCCTCGACGAGCGCCTCTCTCAGGCCCGAGCCAAGCAACGCGCGGGTCGATACCAGGAGGGCCTGGCGATCGCCGAAGACGTCGTGGCACAGGCCGAGCCCCTCGCCTACGAGCCGCTCAGCGCCCGAGCGTGGCTCGTGCAGGGCAAGCTCCAAGAGGCCACCAGCGACTACGAAGGCGCACTCGTCACGCTCGAGCGGGCCCACGATGCCGCGCTCGCCCAGCGCATGTTCGACGTGGCGACCGGAGCCCTTACACAGCTGATGTTCGTCAACGGCCACCGATTGCAGCGGCACGAACGAGCGCGGCGCTGGGCCAAGCACGCCGATCCCATGTCTCGCGCGGTGCGTACCGACGAGGCGCGGGCGCTCTACCTGCGGACCTTGGCCGGGGTCGCCTACGCCGAGGGCAAGCTCGACGAAGCCCGCGAGCTGTTCGAGAAAGGCCTGGCCGCGCACGAGCACGCCTTTGGGCCCGAAGACCCCGAGACGGCCGCCGTGTTGGTCAACCTGGGCAAGATCGCCTACGCCCAGGGCCGGTTCGACGAGGCTCGCGAGCTGTCCGAGCGGTCGATGACCATCAACGAGGGTCTGCTCGGACCGGAGCACCCCACCATCGCCAGCTCCCTCGACAGCCTGGGCGCCATCGCCTTTTCGCAGGGCAAGTTCGACGAGTCACGGCGCGCCCACGAGCGGGCGCTCGAGATTCGCCGCACCGCGCTGGGCCACGACCACCCGAACGTGGCGCGGACTCTGTTCAACCTGGGCAACACCATCCGGCTCCAGGGTGATCTCGACCGGGCCCGGACGCTCTTCGAGCAGGCGCTGGCCATCTGGCACAAGTCGCTCGGCCCCGAACATCCCCACATCGCGGCGGCGCTCATCAGCCTCGCAGGCCTGCTCTTCGACCTCGGAGATGTCGGCGAGGCCCAGGCCCTCACTCAGCAGGCGCTGACCATCTGGGAAAAATCCCTGGGTCCCAACCACCCCAAGGTGGCGCTGGCGCTCGATGGGGTGGGCACGCTGGCCAAGCACCAGGGTGACCTCCTGCAGGCCCGCCAGGCGTTTTCCCGGGCGCTGGCCCTGCGGGAAAAAGCGCTGGGCAGCGAGCACCCCGAGGTGGCGCTGACCCATCGCAACCTCGGTGGGGTCGCTCTCCGAGAGAGCAAGCTCGAGGAGGCCCGGATCTCGTACGAGCGAGCGCTCGCGATCTGGGAGGGTACGGTGGGGTCGACGCATCCCGAGCGCATGGAGATGCTGCCCGACCTGGGACGGACCCTCGTCGAGCTCGGAGACGCCGACGAGGCCGTCGCGCTGCTCGAGCGGGGGTTGGGCGAGCTGGACCCGAACGAGGCGGAGCCCGTGCTCCTCGCCGAGCTGCGGTTTGCCCTCGCCGGGGCGCTATGGGAGGCCTCGGCGGACCAGGGTCGCGATCGCCCGCGCGCGCGCCAGCTCGCCGAGCACGCGCGAGAAGGGCTCGGAGGCACGAAGGGCTTTGCTTCGAACCCGACCGTGCTGAAACGGTCCGAGGTCGATGCGTGGCTCGCCGAGCATCCGCTCACGTCTCGCGCCCCGAGTCGGTAGCCAAGCTGCGCCGCGCGTCGGCCCGGCCACGAAGAACACCGCCGACGTGGGTTCTGATGTTCAGAATCCACGGGCGGACACAATTGATACGGAATCAGGCATCACCATGACGGCGACTCCAGTGTCGAAAGCGACGGCACTCGACGATCGTCATGGGTTCGGACATGAACAACTGAACCTCTATCATCAATCAATTGCACATTTGATTCGTTGAACTGACAATTCCATCGACTCGTGAACTCGTCGAAATCCGAGAGCCCAATTCGGCAAACGCACCCGCCCGTCACCAATCGACCGCGTGATCGAAGCACCGAGCAGACGACACCGGTTTCTCTTGGGCATCCGTGGATCCCCAGCGCCTGTAGGCACTAGAGGCGACGCGAAACCTGCGCAGCTGGGTGCCGCCGACCTCAACACAGCACGAATTCGGTGAACATCGACCCCACCACTTCGCACGAGATCGCGACACTGCTCGGATTCGGTCATCGAGCACTCGACCGTCCATCATGTGGCTTGCATTGCGACACCATCGCATGACTCCACACATCGACCACCGAATATCGAGTTGCACAACCTTCCATCCATAGTATGGGGATTCGATCGCAACACTGCGTAATTCGAAGCCCGAACGCTACGAAGCATGCAGAGTCACGGGCAACACTCGGCACGTCGAGGCGCGACGAACGACTCGACATGATGGCGAACCCGGTTGGTTGCCTCTATGCCGAACACCAATGTCGAACCGCTCGTCCCGTGTCCCGCCCTTTCCACGGCGCACGCTCGGCCGCTGGCCGACGATCGCTTTGTTAGGTTGCGCAGTGTCGCTCGGTGGTTGCTACGAAGGCATCGAGCCCCACCGAGAAGCATGGACCCTGCCGGACGGTGCCGAGCCGGTTCGCCACGTTCGGCTCTTCGACGGCGGGCTCAGCTTCGTGGCGGGGGACGAGGAGATCGAGCTGTCGCTCGCACCCAACACCGCCCTGCTCGGGCGTCGGGCCGTGGTCGTCCGCGACGGGCGACGCCTCACCCCCTCCGACGCGGGCGTCACCTTGCCCTTCAAGGGCACGGTGGTCGGCGACCCGGGCTCGTGGGTTCGCATCGCCGTCGAGGGCGATCGGTTCCAAGGCCTCATCTTCCACGACTCGGAGCTGTGGGAGGTCCGGGAGCGCGACAACGGCCGACTGTGGCTCGTCCCCGCCGAGATCAGCGACTTCATCGACAACCCCAGCGGTGAGCACCACACCTGCGCCACCGAAGACAGCGGCCTCACGGAGCTGACCGAGGCCGAGCTCGGCGACGCCACCAGCATGGTCACCGGGTGCATGACGCTCGATGTCGCCGTCGTCGCCGACTACACGCATGTCGCCGAGCTGGGTGGAGCAGCGGGCTCCGAGGCGGAGATGCTCAACCGGATCAACGAGTCCGACGGCATCTTCCGCGACAGCCTCAACTATGGGCTGACCGTCTCGGCCCTCGAGACCTTGTCGAGCGCGGGCGGGCCCTCGTTCAACCAGGCCAGTACCGGCTCCACCCCGCTGGGGCAGTTTTCCAGCTACAAGCAGTCCCAGTACCCGCAAGCCGGGCTCGCCCACTTGTTCGTGGCCCGGACCATGTCGGGCACCGTGGGTCAGGCCTATGTGGGCGCGCTGTGCAAGAGCTACGGGGCGGCCGTCAGCAACTACCTCGGCCCGGGCAGCAGCTCCACCGTGGTCGTCGCCCACGAGCTGGGACACAACTTCGGTGCACCGCACGACGGCTCCTCGAGCCCATACATCATGCGGCCCTCGGTGCTCTCGAGCGCCAACGAGTTCTCCGACCAGAGCCAGGGCTACATCAATACCGAGGTCAGCGAGGCCAACTGCATGGAGCCGTGCGCCGACGAGCCCGAGCCCGAGCCCGAGCCCGAGCCCGAGCCCGAGCCCGAGCCCGAGCCCGAGCCCGAGCCAGAGCCCGAGCCCGAGCCCGAGCCCGAGCCGACCTGCGACGGGCACTGCGGCGGCCAAAGCCCGGGCGGTTGCTGGTGCGATGACGCCTGCACCTCGTATGGCGACTGCTGTGGCGACTACGAAGACCTGTGCGTAGCGGAGCCGGAGCCGGAGCCCGAACCTGAGCCCGAGCCCGAGCCCGAGCCCGAGCCCGAGCCCGAGCCCGAACCCGAGCCCGAGCCCGAGCCCGAGCCCGAGCCGGAACCCGAGCCCGAGCCGGAACCCGAGCCCGAGCCGGAACCCGAGCCCGAACAGTCTTGCGAAGGCCACTGCGACTCCAGCAGCCCCGACGGATGCTGGTGTGACGACCTGTGCTCACAGTACGGCGACTGCTGTCCCGACTACGAGCCCGTGTGCATCGAGCCGGAACCCGAGCCCGAGCCAGAGCCCGAGCCTCCGCAAGACTCCTGCGTCGATGCCTGTGGTGGCCAGAGCGAAGACGGCTGCTGGTGTGACGCCGCCTGTACTTCCTACGGAGATTGTTGCGAGGACTACGACACCGTGTGCTAGCGATGCGACCGAGGCGGCCGTCTGCTCCCCCAGGCGGCCGCCGCTTTCGCGTCCAGCCCGGTGAGTTCTAGATCTCGCCCGTCTCGAGCAGCATCTCCGCTCGCACGCGAACCTCGTTGAGAGCGAACTGAATCTCTTCGGTGGAGTAGCGAGCGCCGTCGGGCCCCGACGCATGCTCGGCCAGCCACGGCGCCGCCGCATCGACCTCGCTCATCGTCTTCGTGCGGAAGTTCCGTCGCGCCAGCGCGATCATCCCGGCCATGACACTTCGCGCCATCGATGCGAAGAAGCCCGAGCCCTCGATCACGACGGCCCAACACTGCAAGTCGGACCCGAGGTCTTTGATCGTGCGCACGATCAACGAGCGCACCTCTTGCGGCGGCATGGGGCTGTTCTCGCGGACGATGATCACCAGGGTGACGCCGTGCGAGCAGCTCTGCACCTGCTCGAGGAACTTGTCGGCCCACTTCTGCGTGATTTCCAGGGTGGGCTCGGCCACCGAGGCCCAAATGACGAAGTTGCGCCACGTGGCCCCGCACGCCTCGCGATGCTCGGCAAAGAACTCGACGCCTTCACTCATTCGTGCCCAATCCTACGATGGGCGCGCGACGATTGCTGCGAGCAGAGCGAGGAAGCGAGGACCGAATTGGGGCGGTCAGCGCTCGACGGTGACCGCCCACTCCTTGCCGATCTCGTTGTCCTCGACCACGATGCGCGGCTTCTTGGAGTGGTAGACCCACTGCGTCCGCCCGTACTTGTTGGTCTCGCGAGGCTCCCCGAGCTTGCTGTCGAGCATCCCGCGGATCGAGTCCTTGGCCGTGGGATCGAGGATGTAGGCCAGATCGAAGGTGTACTTGCGGACTTTGCCCTTGTTGTCGAAGTACAAATTCACCCGCGTGGTGAACAGCTCGAATTCGGTGGGCGGGAACGCCAGATGCTGCGACGTGGCGCTACGCTCGACCAGCACGGTAGGATAGGCCTCGCGTATCTCGTCGAGGGTGGCGCCGAGCAGCGGGTGCTCGGCCTGAAAGGCGAAATCCTCCCCGGCGGCACCCAAGAACGCCTCGGTCGGCACGTAGCTGCGGAATTCCACTCGATCGTAGGAATCGCCGTCGGAGATGTCCACGCGCACCGCGGACTCCGGCTCGAACCACAAGAAGCCCTTTTCGCCGGCCGTGCCCGTGTTGCGGATGGGCTCGCCCCAGGCCTCGGTGGCCAGCGCGGCGGCATCGAGGTCACGGGCCAAGAACCACAGCGTCTCGATGGTGCCGCGATCTTCGTCCCACTTGATGTTGTAGGTCATGCGCAGGTCGGGGTCGCGCCCCATGTCCTTTTTGGGCGCATCGGGGACCAGGGCCTGCGCTTGCTCGAGGGTCATCCCCGGCGTCAGACCGAGGTAGGCCTCGGGTGGATTCGGCTTGTCACCGCTGAACAGTCGCTGCCCGGGCGGCACGGCGGGCGTGGCTGGCTGGGCGGCGGCGGTGGCTCCGGTCGGCACTCCCGACTCGGGCACGGGCTGGGGCTGCTCGGAGGTCTTGCCCGCCGCGAACAGCTGCGGGATGAAGCAACCGGCGCTGGGCACCATGGCCAGGGAGAGCAAGGAGGCCGAGAGGGCGGGACGCCAAGGAAAACGCGCGGGGCGGGTCATGGTCTTCCAAGACGCGCCTTTGCGAGCGACGAGCATCGCGGAGCGAAGAAAAGTCGAAAAAAGTGAGAACGGCCGAATCGTGGCTCAAATCGGGTGTTCTGCGAGCCATTCCGTGACCTCGGCGACCAAGTCCTGCTCGTCGCTGGCCTGAAAGTCGGCGAGGGCGCGCTCCGCCAAGGCCCGTGCCTGCGGCCGGTCGCGCTCGAGCCCGGCCAGCGCGATTGCCAGGACGAAGCGAGCCTGGCCCGCCCATGGCCGCGGGATGTCCTCGCGGATCCGAGGCACTGCCGCCTCGAGCGACCGCCGCGCGCCCGCCGGGTCCTCGTTTGCGAGGTAGCTCTTGGCCAGCATCACCCGCGATGCCAACGTATAGATGTGCTCGGCCCCGACCCAGGCGGTGAGGAGCCGCACCGACTCCTCGAGATCGGCGATCGCATCCTCGAAGCGCCCCTCCAGGCGGGCCACCTCCGCGCGCATCTGGAGGATCTGCTCCCGCTCGGCGAGCAGCTCGTCGTTCTGCGAGGTCAACGCGAGCCCGCGCTCGATATCCTGCTTGGCGAGATCGAAACGATCCATCCCCATCCACGCGTGAGCCCGAAACGCGAGGCTGAACACGACGCGGGGGTTGTCCTCGCCTCGCGCCTTGCCGATGACCTCGATCGCGCGACCGTGGTGCTCGGCCGCGGCTTCGTATTCGCCCAGCTCGACGAGCACCGTGCCGAGGTGATCGTGGGTCGCCGCCGCCTGTTGGGTGTCGGGCCCCTGGATCTCCAGCGCGCGCGTCAGGACCTGCCGGGCCTCCTCGAAGCGCTGCGATCCGTTGAGCGCCTCGCCCCGCAGCGACATCGCCAGACCGACCATGGGGTGCTCGGGCCCGAGCTCCGCCACGTACATGGCCTCGAGCGCGTCGATGAGCGCGAAGACCTCGTCCGTCTGTCCGTCGCGACGATGCAGCCGGGCCAGCTTGGCCAGCGCATCGGCCTGCCCGAGGACGTCGTCGAGCTGTTCGTAGCGCTGCCGGGCCCGCTGATACGCCGCGAGGGCCTCGGTCCGCTCACCGCTCTTGAAGGCCACGTCACCGCGCACCATGTCGAGCTTGGCCGCCAGCTCGTCGTCGCCTCCGAACGCATCGAGCTCGGCCTGAGCCAGGCGTACCGTCATCGCCGCTCGCTGCTGCTGTCGCGCCACCAGCTCGCGGAGCTTGGCCACCCGCGTCCACGCCCGCACCGCGCCGTGCCGATAGCCCGCTTCGGTGGCGAGCAGGGCCGCGTCCTCGTATTCGCGCAGCGCGGTCTGGCTCTGCCCCTGCTCGTGATGCACCTGCGCCAGCAGCAGCAAGGCCTCGACGATCGCGGGGCGGTGACCCAAGGCCCGGGCACGCTCCACCGCGGCCGTCACGGCTTCGGCCGCGTCCGCGGCCTGACCGGCGCGACTGAGCGCGCGGGGCTGGACCAGGTCGTCGAGAATGGCCTCGGCTTCCGCCCGTGCCTCGCCGTCGGGGAGCAGCGCCGCCCAGTGCCCCTGCATGCCCTCGGCCGTGCACGACTCGGGGCGCGGCAGGCTCAGGGTCATGCGCGCCGCTTCATCGGCCACCGCTCCATCGGCATTCGCCAGGGTCTCGAGCAACGCCTCCACGTCTCGCCGGTTGCGGCGCAGACAGGCGAGGGCATCGTCGGTGGTGGCGCTGGGCAGCGATGCACCACAGGCTTGCGCTCGCAGCTCCGACCAGCGCGTGGCGTGCCCATCGATCGCCTCGTGCACAAGGGTGACCGTGCGCGCGGCGTGAGCCCGACCGGAGTCGTTCAAGCGCTGAGCGACCTGCTGCTGCCGGGCGTCGCTCCACAGGTCGTCCAGGTTCTCGGGCATCTCGTCGCAAGGGGTCGCGACCGCGGCCGGTTCCTCCCAGCGGTGGGCCAGCGCCCCGCCGGCCGCCAACCCGAGCAGCAGCAACATCGGCCCGAGCCACGCTCCCGTGCGCCGCGGCTCCAGCTCGCGAAGCAAGGTCGGCATGTCGGGGAAGCGAGCCTCGGGCTCGGCGCTCAATCCCCGCCGCAGCACCCTCCGCACCCGCGCCGAGGTTCGAGCGTTGCTGCCCCGCTCGACCTGGCCCTGCTCGATGGCGTCGCGCAGCGAGTCGATGTCATGCCCGAGGAAGGGGCGCACGCCGAACAGCGCCTCGTGCAGCGCGACACAAAACGCGAACTGATCCGAGCGGGCATCGGCCGCCTTGCCTCGCAGCTGCTCCGGGGCCATGTACGCGGGCGTGCCTACCAGGGTCCCGGTGGCCGTGCCGTCCGTCACCGAGCCCACCAAGCCCGTAGCCGGCGTCGGCAGCTCGGTCTCGGTCATGCGCGCCAGGCCGAAGTCCATCACTCGAACCCGACCGTCGTCGCCCATCATCACGTTGGCGGGCTTGAAGTCGCGGTGCACCAGGCCGTGCTCGTGGGCGGCGGCCAGGCCCCGGCCCGCCGCCGCGAAGGCCTGCACGATGGCGGCCGGGCTGCGCGGGGTCTGCCGCAGCCACTGCGTCAGCGTGCCCCCCGGCACCAGCTCCATCGCGATGAACACCTCGTCGCGATGGGTGCCCACGTCGTGAATGGCCACCACATTGGGATGGGAGATCGACGCCAGCGCCCGCGCCTCGCGGACCAGGCGAGCGCGCCAGCCCTCCGGGTCGCTCGCGGCCCGACGCGGCTGCAGCAGCTTGAGCGCGAGCCGACGATCGAGCTCTGGATCGTAGGCGGCATAGACCACGCCCACCGCCCCCTGCCCCAGCGGCTCGAGCACCAGATAGCGTCCGATCTCGGCCCCCCGCGGCAGCTCGGTGCCCGGCGACTGTGGCCCCGTCGCCGTGGGGCTCGGCCCCGGCGAGAACGCCCGCACGAGGTGCGAGACCGTCTCCTGGCACGCCGAGCAGGCCTGGCAGTGGTCCTGAACCGACTCGCGCTCGGCGGGCGGCAGCTCGCGGGCAACGAAGGCCGCGATCGTCTCTTCGTCGGGACAGGACGCCATGGGGGTGACCCCTAAAGCCAAGCAGAACGGCGAGCGTCCGGCCAGGGCGGCGCGAAAGATGGTGTCCCGAGGCCGCTGGCACCGCGTTCATCGGGGCCCGATCGTCGTCGGCGGCCGGGGAGTGTTAGGCTCCGCGACGCGTGAGCGCCGACCCGCCCCCGATGGCCAACTCGCCGGTGCCGGATGAGGCCGGGCCGGTCTCGCTGCGGCGTCTCGCCCACGCGTTCCCTCGCGCCATCGCCACGGTGTGGCTGGCCGCGATCGTGGTCCTGCTCGCGCGGCTGCTCGGCGACCCCGGGCTGGAGGTCTCGGGACAGCGACAGGGCCTGCTGCCGGTCGACGATAGGGCCCCCGAGGACGAGCCGCTGCTGCTGCTGACCCTCGCGGAGGACACGCTCGACCCCAACCGAGAAAACTCCGATCGGCTCCGGGCCGCGGCGGCAGCCATAGCCGAGCGCCTGGGCCCGCGCCGCGCTCCGCTGGGACCGCCCGCCGCCGAGCTGACGGCCTGGCTCGACGCCCACGCGCTGTACCTGCTGCCGGTCGAGGCCCACGACGCCCTGAAGCAGCGCCTCGACGACGCCGCGATGGCCCGCGCCATCGACGAGCTGCAGGCGCGGCTGTCCTCGCCGATCTACGGCGTGAGCGGGGAAGAGCCGCGTCGCGATCCCTTGCGACTCCAAGAGCTGGCCCAGGCCCACGCGGGGCGGCTCACCCACCTGGGCAACATCGAGGACATGCCGGCCGAGCTGACGGCCGCGGGTGACTTGCTCGCGCTCGATGGCCAGGCCTTGTTGATGAAGCTGCGGACCGACGACGAGCCGGACGCGCTGCACAAAGAGATCGATGCGGTCGCCCAGGGGCACGGCGTCGAGGCGACGCTGGTCGGTCCCGGACCCCAGCGCCATCGCGAGCAAGTCGCCCTGCGACAGCGCTCGAGTCGGCTGCTCAGTGTGGGCCTCGCGGGGCTGGTGCTGGTGCTCAGCCTCGCCTTGCGATCGATCCGCCCCGTGCTGGCGATCGTGGCCGCGCTGCTGTCGGCGCTGGCGGGCCTGCTCGTGTTCGGCCCTGCCCTCGACCCGCTGGGTGCCCCGATGCTGGTGCTGCTGCTCGGCTTCGGCTGCGAGGGCGCGATGCACCTGTCGCGCATCTCTCCCCGAGGCTGGCCCGCCGCCGCCGTGCTCGGCACCGCACTGCTCCCTCTTTCGCTGTCGCCCTACCCCACGTGGCAACAGTGGTCGATTCAATGGTTGGTGGGCCTGGCGGTGATCGTGCTGCTGCTGCGGGTGGTCGTGCCCGCCGCGCTGATCCTGCTGCGCTCGATCCCCTCGCCCGCCCGTCGCGGGTTTCGGCTCCGCCCCCTGCGTCCGCTGGCGGTGTTGATGACCGTCGCCGCGCTGGCCGGGGGTGCCTGGGCCGTCCCTCGCCTGCCCTTCGCCGCCATCGATGAGCCGGGCGCGGAGACCGACGCAGCCAAGCAGGTCCGGGAGGATTTCTTCGACCCCCGGCTGGTGGTGCGGGCTCGCTCGCACGGCGACGGCGATGCCGACACGCTCGAGCGGGCGGCCGAGCATGCCCGCCGCCTCGCGACCCTGGTGCCGGTCGATGCGGCGCGGGTCGACTCGCCGGGGCGCCTGGTGCTCCCGCCGGGTGAGCTGAACTCTCGCAAGCAATCGCTGGTGCAGATGAAGCTGGCCGAGCGCATGGAGGTCCTGCGCGAGCAGCTCACCGCGCGGGGATTCCGGGCCGATGCCTTCGGCGAGTTCCTCCGGGGCGCGGCCGACCTCGACGAGCTCCCCACGCCGCGCGCCGCCCTGGACGGGCCGCTGGGCGCGTGGATCGACGGCTACCTCCAAGACGACGGCAAGACCCTCGTCACTCGGGTGCACCTGCACCCCGACTCGGGCACCGCCGTGCCCCGGCTGGAGGGCGACGATGGCGATCAGCTCGTGCTGGCCGGACCCGCAGTGGCGGCTCGTCGCGATCGCCAGGGCTTCGCCGATTGGCTCGGCATCTACGTCGCCGGTCAGCTGTGGCTGGGGGCACTGGCGGTGTGGCTGTCGACCCGCCGCCTCGCCGCCGCCCTGGCCTGCGGGGTCGCCTCGCTCGCCGCCCAGACAGGGGTGCTCGCGATCATGGTGCCGATGGGCGCCAGCCTCGGTCCCACGCTGTTGCCCGCCCTGCTGCTCGTCGGTGCCGCCGCGATGGTGGCCGGCGCCCGGGCGTGCCGCGCCGTCACGCACGACGAGCGCTTCTATGCCAAGGGCGTGCTGATGTCGGGGCTGTGCCAGGCCGTCGCCGGGCTGACCCTGCTCGCCACCGACGACCCGCAGTGGAACGCGGTGGGGGCCGTCGTCGCGGTGGGAGCCGTGCTCGCCTCGGGGGCGGGCCTGTTCATCGCTCCCGGCATGATGCGCATCTTCGGCAGCCAAGCGCCCGCGCCCGCGCCCACCGATCGCGCTCCCGAGTCCTCTGCACAGCCCCCCGAGCCCCCTGCCGAACCCGGCGACGAGCCGCCGACCCCCGAGGACGACGCATGATCGGTCGACGCCCGCTACTGCTCGGTCTGAGCGCCCTCGCGCTGCCCCGCATCGCCCTTGCCGGGCCCTCCGCCCAGGAGCGCAAGCTCGCCAATCGGCTCGAGCTGTGGGGCAACTACGCCCGACGCACCCGCAACCTGATGGCGCGGCTCGGCACGCGGCGCGAGACCTCGCTGCTCGAGGAACCACTGCTGAGCACGGGCACGCTCGTGTTTCGGGCGCCCGACTTGTTGGTGCTGCGCGAGGACGGTCGCCAGGGCTCCACCACCCTCATCGACGGGGCCTCGATCCGACTGTTCCTCAACGGCGCGGGCCAGCACGACCCCGCGGCCATCGACGCCGACCAGCGTCCTGCCGCGCGCTGGCTGGCCCAGCGCCTGGTCCGTCTCTTCGCGCCCGGGGACGGCACCGCCCTACTCGAAGAGACCCGCCCCAACGTGCCCAAGGGTCGCGGCTATCGCCTCGAGCTGTTGCCTCCGCGAGGCTCGACCACCCGCCGACAGATTCGCAGCCTCGGCGTCCAGTTCGACCCCGTCGCCGGGTCGATCACGCAGATCACCATCGCCGAAGCCCAGGGCGACCGCGTCGTCATGAGCCTGAGCGACACGCGGCAGAACCTGCCGGACGAAGACATCGACGCCTTCTTGGCGCAGCTCGATCC
This sequence comes from Myxococcota bacterium, assembly GCA_039028615.1. Classification (GTDB taxonomy): domain Bacteria; phylum Myxococcota_A; class Polyangia; order Nannocystales; family Nannocystaceae; genus Paraliomyxa. The sequence goes on from JBCCHT010000019.1 coordinate 114,759, forward strand.
CTGAGCGCGGCTCAGCCCGCGTCGCGGTGGTCGGGCTCGACGTCCGCCGCCTGCTCACCGGGCGTAGGCGCGCGGGCGGGGCGGGACGGCGACACGTGCTCGCCTCGCGCCACTCGCCGGATCTCGTGTCGCCCCGCCCGCAGCGCCTTCGCCAGATAGGCGCACGCGAGCTCGGGGCGCGCATGCTCGCCGCACGAGAACACGTCGGCCGCCGCGTAGTTCAGCTCCGGCCACGTATGCACCGAGATATGGGACTCGGCGAGCAGGCCCAGGGCGGTCACCCCCTGGGGCTCGAAGCGATGGGCGGTCTCGCCCAACAACGTCGAGCGCGCGACCTCGGCCGCCTGACGCAATGCCGCCTGCACTCGCTCCAGGTCATCGATGACCTCGGAAGGGCAGTCGTACATGTCGAGGATGTAGTGGGAGCCGATCGCGACCATCGCGCAAGACACGCAACATAGGAGACCCCCCGCGCTTGCGCAAGCGACCGCGGCGGCGTCCGTGCGACACTGCCCTCACTCATGGATGCACTGCGGGGTTCGACTTGGACTGGGATCTGGGCGCTGGCGCTGACGACCGTCACCGCCGGTTGTGGCGACGACGGCAGCGGTGACGACGGGGCCGAACCCACCTCGACCACCATGCTGAGCGACACGACGGTCACCCCCGCGAGCGACAGCGGCGACGACCCGACCACCAGCCCGACCCCCGCCACCGACAGCTCTGGGGACGGGACGCCGGGCGACAGCGGCACCGAGACCGGCGAAGACACCGACGACCCCACGACCGGCGGCGGGGCGATGTGCGGCAATGGAATGACCGACCCCGGCGAGGCCTGCGACGACGGCAACGGCACCGATGCCGACGGCTGCAACCAGGACTGCACCGTGTCGGGCTCCGTGCTGTGGTCGCACAACCAGTCCAGCGCCGTGGGGCAGAACGATCGGGGCTTCGCCGTCGCCGTCGACGACGATGGCCAGGCCTACGTGGGCGGCGACTTCCACAACGCCACCAACCTCGACTTCTGGGTGCGGCAGTACACCGACGAAGACGCGCTGGGCTGGACCTACCAGAGCTCGGCGGGCATCGGGAACGACGCCGCCCGCGGCGCGCTGGTCGACGGCGACACCCTCTACGTCGCCGGCTTCCGCAACATCACCGGCCAGGGCAACAACGTGTGGCTGCGGAGCTTCGGCCTCGACGGCAGCCCCGGCCTCGACATCTCCTACAACGCGCCGTCCAACAGCAACGACGTCGCGCTCGACCTGGCCCTCACCCCGACCGGCAACCTCATCGTCGCGGGCTACGAGACCAACAACATCTCCATGACCGGTCGCAACGGCTGGGTCCGCGAGTACACCCCGGCCGGCAGCGCGGGCTGGACCGCCACCTACAACGGCCCGAGCAACTCCACCGACCAGGTCAACGCGGTCGCGGTGGACTCCATGGGCAACGTCGCCGTCACCGGGTACCAGACCGTCGGCTCGCAGCAGGACATCTGGGTCCGCGTCTACGACCCGGCCGGCGCCCCCGTGTGGACGACGACCTACGAGGGAGTCGAGGGGCTCAACGACCAGGGCACGGGCATTGCCTTCGACGCCGCCGACAACGTCGTGGTCGTCGGATGGGAAGGCGCCACCGCCATCCCCTGGCGCCTGTTCTTCCGCAAGTACGACCCCATGGGCATGGAGCTGTGGACCCAGACCTGGGACGGCGAGACGGCCGAGGGCATGAACGCCCAAGACGTCGCCATCGACGGTGCCGACGACATCGTCGTGGTGGGTCAGCAGCGGGTCGGCGAGTTTGGAGAGATGGTCGTGCGCAAGTACGACACCAACGGCACGCCGCGCTGGACGACCGGCATCGATGGTGCCGCCGATGCCAGTGATGTCGCCCGATCGGTCGCGATCGGCCCGGTCAACCGCATCTGGATCTCCGGCGACATCGACCTGGGCGTCGACGGCAGCGACGTCTACGTGGCCCGCATCGCACCTTGATCTGCCCGCCCCGCCGCGGCCTGGGCTAGGCTGGGCGAGTGATGCCGAGCGTGAAACTGACGGGATTCGCGGCGTGCCTGCTGCTCGCCGCCTGCGGCGACTCGACGGGAGGAGACGGCGGCGCGGCCCCGGCCTCCACCGGCCAGCCGAGCGCAGCCACCAGCGAGGACCCCCCGGCCACCAGCGCCGCCACCAGCTCGACTCCCACGGAGGAGCCGGCCACCAGCGGACCCGGCGAGACGGACGAGCCACCCGAGACCACCGACGCCGCCGATTCCTCGGGCGGCGACGATGGGCCGATGCCCAGCGCAGGCTGTGGCAACGCCCGGCCGCCCAACGGCTCGCTGCAGATGCAGGTGCAGGGCCAGACCGGCGAGTACATCGTCTCGCTGCCGCCCGACTACGACCCGCAGGCCCCCTACCCGCTCGGCTTCGCCTTCCACGGCCGCAACCGCACCGGGCCCAACTGCATGGGGGGCGACTGCGCCGGCTTCCAGAGCACGATGAGCAACGACGCCGTGCTCGTGTACATGACCTCGATGGGCGGCACGGGCTGGGAGGGCCAGGGCGAGCGCGAGCTCAACGTGGAGTTCTTCGAGCTCGTGCTCGAGCAGATCACATCGGAGACCTGCATCGACGAGTCGACGATGTTCAGCGCGGGCACCAGCTCGGGCGCTCACTTCACCAACATCCTGGGCTGTCGCTTCGGCGACCGCTTGATCGCCATCTCCCCCGTGGCCGGGGTGCTGCCCGAGGGAGATGGCTGTGTCGGTCGCTCGGCGGCGCTGGTGATCCACGGCTACGCCGACCCGCACGTCGTACCGGAAAACGGCGCCACGGCCCGCGACTTCTGGCGCGAGCGCAACGGGTGCAGCACGGAGACGGACGTGCCCATCTCCGAGGTGCACGACTCCGTGGCCAACAACCCGGAGACGCATGCGTGCGCCACCTATCTCGACTGTGACCCCGGCCTCCCCGTGGTGTGGTGCGAGCACAGCGAAGGTGGATACGACGGCAGTACCCACGGCTGGCCGCTCTTCGCCGGCGAGGCGATCTGGGACTTCGTACAGGCGCTATAGCTACCGGCTAACGGCAGCGCACGGAGGCTCCTGGCTCCGACCGGCCCGAACACGCAACGGTCTAAAGTGTTCGAACCGGCCGGAGCCCTCTCGTTTCGTGGCCGTGCCGTGCGAAGCGGACGAGACCTCGAGCCCGACGCGGAGCTTTTCGCGCGAATCGGGAGACGCGGCTCCTCAGGCGTCGGCTCGAGCGTCTCGTGCTTCGCTCATGCGTCCGGCCAGGCCTGGCGGATCTCCGCACAGGCGGCACTGATGTCACGCCAGCGGCGCTTGTAGCCACGCGGGGCACTCATCACGTTGCCCGCGAACACGTCGACGACGAAGCATGCGTCTTCGCGAACCTTGCCCTGTTTTCCCAGCGCCAGCATGGCGTGCATGCGCAGCAAGGTGGCGACGTATTGACCCGCCGCTTCGGTGTGCGGGTGGCTCTTGGGGAAGTGCAGTTTCAATGCACCGAGCAACGGTTTTCCGCGGGCGTCGATGCCCTCGAGCACCAGATCGGGATAGACGCTGACGTCCACGCCACAGACGTCGAGGCGGTCGTATTCCTCCATCTGCACCGGCTTCATGCCGCGGAAATCGAGGCGAGGTTCGAGATCGAGGAAGCGCAAGACCGCTTCGGCACACCCGTTGGCTCGATGCTTCGACCAACTCGACTCGTGCTTGCTGGAGACCAGGGTCTCCATGCGTTCGAGCATCCCGACGCGATCGGTTCGACCCAGCAAGAAGTCGATGATCGTGGCCCGGGCGGGCTCGTAGTAGGCACCGATGAAGGTGCTCGGGTACTTTTGTCGCTCGATGATCGTCATGCGACGGAGCGGCGGAGACACGAGGTACTCACCGAGCTTGTTGGCAGAGATTCGGGGGTGCTGACGGACGATTTGTTCTTGCATGCGACCACGACGACGGCGGGGATGAGTGCTCCGGTTTTCTAACCGTTGGCCCGAAGCACCGTCACCGTCGATATTGTCAGCATACGACTAAAAATCTGCTTTTCCAGGGCAGTTGGGTCGCCCTCCCGACACATAGTGTCAGTAGCCCCGACTCGAAATTCGGCGTTGTTCGGGGCCCTCGCACCTCCCCACCATGGCCCATTTTCAGGGTGCTGCCAGTGGCTATTTCGAGGTTTTTTCGCGGCCGGGTTCGACGTCGAGCAGCTCGGATACGAACTCGCTTTTCGGGTCGGCGGACAGCTCCTCGGCGGTGCCTCGCTGCACGATGCGCCCGCCCTCGAGCACGAAGACCGAAGCCCCCAAGGCCCGGAGGTCTCGCACGTCGTGGGTCACCACCAAGGCCGGCTTGCCTCGCGCTCGCAGGTGCTCGACGAGGAAGGCTCGCGTCGCCCGACGGGAGGCCACGTCGAGGGCAGACAGCGGCTCGTCGAGCAGCAACAGCTCGGGCTCGACCACCAGGGCACGGGCCAGGGCGACGCGCTGCCGCTCGCCCCCCGACAGCGCGACCGGATGGGACGAGGCCAGGCGAGCGCAGTCGAGTTCCTCGAGCATCTGCATCGCTCGATCGCGTCTATGGGCTCGGGTACCGAGGCGGCGGGGTCCATGGGCGAGGCCGAAGGCCACGTTGTCCAGGGCGCTCAGGTGAGCGAAGAGCCCGTAGCCCTGCGGCACATAGCCCACGCGTCGGCGCTCGGGGGCCAGGTCGATGCCCGCCTGGGTGTCGTAGAGCACCCGCCCCGCGACCTCGATTCGCCCCGCGCCAGGGGTCGTCGCTCCGGCCAAGATCCGCAGCAGGGTCGTCTTGCCGGCGCCGTTGGGGCCCACGAGCACGGCCGTGCCCGCGTCGCCATCCAGCGAGACGTCGAGGCTGAGTGCACCGACCTGGGCCCGTAGCTCGGCCGTCCATGTCGCGTCGCGGCGCTCGGTCATGGCGGCCCTCCTCGGCTTCGTAGCCACAGGCGAGGCCCGATGCGAAGCCCGAGCAACACGACCACCGCGATCGCAGCCAGCACCAGCGAGATGGCCAACGCCGCCCGCACATCGGACTCGAGCGCGGTGTAGATGGCCAGCGGCATCGTCTGCGTGGTCCCGGGCAGGTTGCCGGCAAAGAGCAAGGTCGCCCCGAACTCCCCCATCGAGCGCGCCCAGCTCAACGCCGCCCCGCCGAGCAAGCCGGGCATGGCGACGGGGACCGCCACCCGAAAGAACGCCTGAGCGGGCGAAGCCCCGAGCGTGCGCGCGACCGTCATCAGGTCCGGGTCGACCTTGCGGAACGCGGTCGCGGCCGACTGCACGTAGAACGGGCTCGACACCACCACCTGCGCCACGATGACCGCGGTGGTCGTGAAGGGAATCGACAACCCGAGCAAGCCCGAGCGGCCATAGGCCTGCAGCAGGGCGACGCCGAGCACGGCGGGCGGGATGACGATGGGCAGGTCCACCAAGAGCTCGACGGCGCGAGCGCTACGACCGGTGGAGGCCGCGATCCACCACGCCAGGGGCGTGCCCATGACGACGACCACGAGCAAGCTGACGACGGTGGTCTTGGCGCTGAGCCGCAGCGCGGGCCAAAACAGCGGGTGCTCGAGCCCCGCCGCCAGCTCACCCGGCGAGGACGAAGACGCCAGGGCCACCAGCGGTAGCACGAGCAACACGAGCAGCCCGATCGCGAGCACGCGGGTCGGCACGAAGGACCACGAGCGGGCTCGGCTCGGAGCGCTCACGGGTCGACCACGAACCCGTGTTTGCGCAGGGCCGTCGCCGCGGCGGCCGAGCGCAGGAAACCGACGAAGCGCCGCCCTTGCTCGGAGTGGGCGGCCGCGCTCACCACCCCGACCTCGTAGCTGGCCACCACGTTGAGCTCGGGCGGCACGGACACGACTCGCACCCGGTCGGAGGCTCGAGCGTCGCTGCGGTAGACGATCGCCGCGTCGGCCTCACCGAGCTCGACCTTGGCTCGCACCAAGCGGACGTTGCTCTCCTCGGAGACCACTGACGCCCGCACCTTGGCCTCGAAGTCGGCGCCGTAGCGCTCGTTGGCGCGTCGCAGCAGGGTCGCGGTGTAGCGCCCCACGGGGACCTGCGCCGTGCCGACGACCAGACGCTGCGCTCGCGGAAGGTCGGCGAGTGACTCGATGCCCGCCGGGTTGTCCGGCGGCACGATCACCACCAGCTCGTTGCGGGCAAAGACCTGCCCGGCCTCGACCCTCCCCGCGTCGACCAGGGCCTGCACGTGCGTGGGGTCGGCCGAGAGGAAGACATCGGCGGGAGCCGACGCCTCGATCTGCAGCCGCAGCACCTGACTCCCGGCGAAGCTCAACGCCACGTCGACATCGGGATTCGCCGCCTCGAACTCGGGCTCGAGGGCTCCGAGCACATCGGTGAGCGACGAGGCGGCGAAGACCGTCAGCGGGACCGCGGGGGCCTCTTGGCGCTGACACCCGGATGCACTCCCGACGAGGCTCGCCAGCGCGCCGCGAAGCGCCCAGGCGTAGGCGAGCTCGTCTCGGGGGCCGCGGGCCATGCGAGATCCGGTTACACGAATCACCCCGGGGCTGTCCAGCGAGGGCGCGGCCCCGCGGGTACCGAGGCCATCAGTCCTCGGAGTAGTGGAACCGGATCACCGTGCCCTGGAGCTCGCTGCGGTACACGGGCAGCGCCTGCTTGGCCGGGCCTTCGACGACCGCGCCGCGATCGTCGAAGCGCGAGCCGTGGCAGGGACAACGCAGGACCTGCTCTTCGTTGTCCCAGCGCACCGTGCATCCGAGGTGGGTGCACTTGAGCGACAGCACGCGGACCTCGTCGTTCTCGATGCGCTGCACCAGCACGGGACGACGAGCCCGACCGGGAGTGAGCGCGACGAGTCCGCCCGCGGTCACCAGCTCGGGGTAGTCCTTGACGTCGAGCTCGACCACCCCGTCCTCCCCGATGGGCACCGACTTGGCTTCCCAGCGCTCCGCGGAGCCGGCACACCCGGTCAGCACGAGGCCGACCCCGCCACCTACGAACGCGCGCCGAGCGAGGGGATGAGACGAATCGTCGGACATCGAGTGTGATCTGAGCAGAACCGCGGCCCGATCGCAAAACGGCGGCGCACGGGTCGCGGCTTCCCCCCGGTATCAGGCCCGTACCCCCCGGTTTGGGCGCCCGAGGCTCGACCGAGGGACGGCTGCCCGCTCGGGGGCTGGAATCCGGGCGCGGTGGGCTCTAGGCTCGCAGGATGCTCGCGTGGACGCTGTCGGCCGCCTTGCTCGCGCTCGCCCCTCCGGGGTCGGCCCGGCGCGGCAACGACGTGCTCACACGGGATCACGGGGTGATCCTCGGGGTCGCGGCGGTGCCCCGCGCTTCGATCCTCATCGGCGACGGTCGCCGCGTGATCCAGCCGGCGGGGTTCGGCGCCGAGCTCCAGTTCCGCGTCTATGCCCTGCACCTGGGCCGACTGCGCTTCGGCGGTGAAGCCCACCTCGGGCACACCCGCGTCATCGAGCGCCGCCTGGTCACCCACGACGACGGCACCCGCGTCGAGGAGATCACCCGCTACGCCTCGCTCGACCACACCGACTTCTCGCTCGGCCCCTCCGTCCAGGCCGTGCTCGGCCCGGTCATCCTCGAGGGCGGCGCGGTGGTGGGCCTGGGCGTGTCGAACTTCGTGCGCCCCTTCGGTGCGTTCAACATCGACGAAGAGCAGCACTCGGACGTCACCGCCATGCTGCGCGGCGGCGGACAGATCGCGGTGCCCATTCGGCGCAACCAGGGCATCACCTTGGGCGTGCACGCGACCAAGTTCTTCTCGAGCCTGCAGATCGTGGCCGAGCCCGACGAGACGATGCCGGACGCCGAACCCGATGCGAACCCGTTCGACCTCGTGCTGGAGATCGGGCTCGGCTATCAGATGTGGTTTTGAGCGGGGCCGAGGCGCTGGTCTAGGGGTGCGGCTGCTTCTTCCGCCACTCCCGCCAGTGCTTGTCGGTGCCCATCAGCCAGTCCCACAGCCCGAAGAACGAGCCCAGGCACCCGCGCGCCGCGTACAAGTGGTGGTACGCATGCCGGCTGGCGATACGAGAGAACGCGTAGCCGCTATGGGCCTCGATCGTCTCGTACACGCGAATGATGATCCACAGGCCGAAGGTCCACAGGTGGGTCCCCAGCACGATGGCGGGGACGATGAAGGACGCCACGTTGATCGACAGCTCGACGGGATGCGAGTAGGCAGCCGCATGCCCCCGCACGAAGCGGAAGTCGTGGTGCTTGCGATGGATGGCGCGGAACAGCCGCGGCGTGTGCAGCCAGCGATGCGTCCAATAAAAGAGCGTGTCCTGGGCGATGATGCACACCGCGATCTGCCAGGTCACTTCCCATAGCGAGGGACCCGGCGCGTCGGCGGTTCCCCCCATCCACGCCCAGGCGGGATAGAACACGAACGCAGTGACCGGCAGCAACACCGCGTGGCCGCGAATCGTCTCGAACACCGCCCGGCGAGACACCTCGGGCTTGGGCGCACGCCCCTCCATGACCCGGTAGGTGGGCGCGATCTCGTGGCGATGAAGCCATGAGAACACCGCCCACGCACCGAAGAACACCACCTCGTGGAGACCCCACACGACCGCGGTGAACAGCCATCGCTCGCTCATGACACGATGGTAGCCCGGCCACGAGACGCGTATGAGCCCAGTGGGCTGCTAGCCCATCCCACCGGGCTCAATGACGTTTCATCGGTTGTTGCTGGCGGGGGGCGGCAGGACCGACCACTCGATCAGTCGGGCGTTCACCGGGACCCCGAAAACCCATCGACCGAACCCCAGCATACGGCGGGGTCCGGGCTGGCCTTACGCTAGACCTCGGGCGGCCCTTCGTTCGCGCCCGGGCCGAGCGAGGCCTCGTGCTTGGCCTCCTGACGTCGCCGCTCACGACGACGACCACGACGACGACCGCGGCGACGGGTCCGACGGGCGCGACCGATACAACCGGTGGCTGCCACCAGTGATCCCAGCCCCAACAAACCGATCAAACTCCGGCGAGTCATGTCCGTGGATTTCATGCTCGCACGCTAGCAGCGTGAGACCGGTTGGCACGTCGCCGCCGCGCGGACCCGTGCGCGGCGACTCGTCACCCGGCGCGCAGTGACGAGCGCGTTTTCCCGTAGGTGGCAGCGGAACACCGAGTACCGCGCGACCACGCGTTTCGTAACCGGGCTCATGCGACAACCGAGCACAGTGTCGAGCCCCACGACAATGACGGCGATGCGGTACGACGATGACCGCCGCATTTCAGACCCCGCGTCACGCGCTGGTGATCAAAACATCTCGAGTGGATGTACGTCTTGCCGTGGCGACGAGGGTAGCCACCGGCCCAGATCCAACTGTTAGACTGCGCCGCGACGATGGCCGCTTCACTCGCTCCTCATTCGGTATTTTCGACACCCCGTGGACCCGTCGTCTGTGTGGTGATGGACGGCGTGGGCATCGGCTCGGCCGATCACGGCGACGCCGTGCACCTGGCCCACACGCCGACCCTCGACTGGCTCCGCACCCTGCGATCGTCCACCACCTTGTGCGCGCACGGACGCGCGGTGGGCATGCCCACCGACAAGGACATGGGCAACAGCGAGGTCGGCCACAATGCCCTGGGCGCGGGGCGGATCTTCGACCAGGGCGCCAAGCTGGTGTCCAACGCCATCGCGAGCGGCTCGCTGTTCCGGGGAGACGTGTGGAACGCCGCCGTCGCCCGCGTGCGGGCCTCGGGCCAGCCGCTGCACTTCATGGGCCTGCTGTCCGATGGCAACGTGCACAGCCATATCGATCACTTGCTCGTCATGCTGCGAGTCGCGGCCGAGCAACGAGTGAAGTCGGCCCGCATCCACATGCTCGCCGATGGGCGTGACGTGCCAGGTCGCTCCGTGCTCACCTACATCGACCAGCTCGAGCAGGTCCTCGGCGAGCTGCGCGACAGCGGCTTCGACTACCGCATCGCCAGCGGTGGCGGCCGCATGCACATCACCATGGACCGCTACGAAGCGGAGTGGGCCATGGTCGAGCGCGGCTGGAACACCCACGTCCACGGCCAAGGCCGCCAGTTCCCCAGCGCCCGCGTGGCCATCGAGACCCTCTACGAAGAAAACCCCGACCTCGGCGATCAGTTCCTGCCCGCCTTCGTCATCGCCGACGAAGGCGAGCCGGTCGGTCCCATCCGCGACGGCGCCGCGGTGCTGTTCTTCAACTTCCGCGGCGACCGAGCGCTCGAGATCTCTCGCGCCTTCGAGGAGGAGAACTTCGAGGCCTTCGATCGCGGAGCCCGGCCCGACGTCGCGTTCGCGGGCATGATGCAGTACGACGGCGACCTCGGGATTCCCCACCGCTTCCTGGTCGCGCCGCCCGCCATCGACGGCACCATGGGCGAGCTGCTCGCGGGCGCGGGCCGTCGCCAGCTCGCGCTCGCCGAGACCCAAAAGTACGGCCACGTCACCTACTTCTGGAACGGCAACCGCACCGATGCCTTCGATCCCAAGCTCGAGAGCTACGTCGAGATCCCGTCGGACGTGGTGCCCTTCGAGCAGCGCCCCTGGATGAAGGCCGCCGAGGTCACCGACCGGCTGATCCAAGAGATCCGCTCGGGCAGCTTCGACTTCGGGCGGGTCAACTACGCCAACGGCGACATGGTCGGCCATACCGGCGAAGTCGCGGCCACCCGCATCGCCGTCGAGGTGGTCGACCAGTGCCTCGCCCGACTCGTGCCCGAGATCCGGAAGGTCGGGGGCGTGTTGGTGGTCACGGCCGACCACGGCAACGCCGACCAAATGTTCGACCGCAGCAAAGACGGCAGCGAAAAGCCCCGCACGAGCCACAGCCTCAACCCGGTGCCGATGGTGGTCTTCGACCCCAATGCGCCCGAGCAGGCCCCTGCCGTGCGCGCAGACGATTCGGCAGCTCCGTTCACACTGGGACATGTGGCCAGCACCTGCCTCGAGCTATTGGGCTTCGCCGTCCCCGAAGGTTTCTTGCCCAGCGTGTTGGCGCCACCAACCTGAGAGCAGCGCGCCCCCCTTGTTGCCGCACCTACATCTCGATACCGTTCGGGGTGAGATGTCCTGGCTCGACAACACAAGCTCTCGGTTCGGTGTGTTCGCCCTTGGCGTAGTTTGCGCAGCCTCGCTGACGGCCTGCAGCAAGAACGGCAACACCCGCAAACAGTCCGAGCTGGCCAACTGGGTGGATAGCCCGACCTCCGCCACCAAGAACGGCGAGGTCATTACCTTCGGCCAGCTCGGGGTCAAGTTCGAGGTTCCCGAGACGCTGTACGTGTTCCGCAACTGCGGCGAGGCCTCGCACAGCCCCGACGGCCCGCAGAAGTGGATCCCCGTGATCAGCTGCTCGTCCACCGGCGACGACGTGTTCGAGGACGAGGACGCCGAGGAAGACTACTTCGCCGACGACGAGGCCACCGCGGCCGGGGCCGAGCCCATCGACCTGACCATCTACGTCACCAAGAAGACCCGCACGCTCGACGAGCGCGCCGTCACCTGGTTCGAGGGTCAGTTCAAGGAGGCCGGCCTCAGCGTCGACGAGGTCAGCTACCAGCACGAGTACCACAAGAAGACTGGCATCTACGCCAAGCTGCACATCGTCGATCGCAACGGCGAGCCCGAGCGCGAGATCATTCAGTTCATGTTCCCGCGCCAGGACGTCGTGTTCATCGCCCGCATGGAGTACCCCTTCGGCGAGACCCGCTCCGTCGACGCCGACTGGAAGTACATCATGTGGAACTTCGACTTCGGCGGCGGCGAAGAAGCCTGATCTCACCGCCCCCGCTTCGAGCCCTCGGATGCGCCACGCCGGCCTCCGGGGGCTCTTTCGTTGGTTGACGACCGGAGCCGGGCCCGCGCTGGTCGCTGCCTCGGGTGGCCGGGTACCCTCGCCGCCATGGAGTCCGCCCCGGTCTACCTCGACTACAACGCCACCACGCCCGTCGCTCCGGCGGTGCGCGACGCCATGCTGCCCTGGCTGGGCGCGCAGTGGGGCAACCCGTCGAGCGCTCATGCCTACGGGCGAGCGGCGGCCGAGGCCATCGCCACCGCGCGGGCTCAGGTCGCGTCGCTCATCGGGGCCCCGCCGCAGACCCTGGTGTTCACGGGCGGCGGCACGGAAGCGGACAACCTCGCCCTGAGAGGACCGACCCCGGCCCGGCGCCGCATCGTGGTCTCGAGCGTGGAGCACCCGGCCATCGACTTGCCCGCCCGACGCATGGAAAAAGAAGGCTGGGAGCGAGCGGAGCTGCCCGTCGATGCGCAGGGTCGCGTCGACCTCGAGCGCGCGCGCGAGGTGCTGAGCCACCCCGCCGGGCTGCTCAGCGTGATCCTGGCGCAGAACGAAGTAGGCGTGGTGCAGCCCGTGGCCGAGCTCGCCGCGATGGCCCGCGCCGCGTCCTCGGATGTCTTGGTGCACACCGACGCCGCCCAGGCAGTGGGCAAGATTCCGGTCGACGTGCAGGCGCTGGGCGTCGACATGCTGACCATCGTCAGCCACAAGCTCTACGGACCCAACGGCATCGGAGCGCTGTTCGTGCGGCCCGATCTCCACCTCGCCTCGCTGACGCTGGGCGGCGGCCAGGAGCGCGGGTTTCGGCCCGGCACCGAGCCGGTCGCGCTCATCGTAGGCTTGGGGGCCGCGTGCGCCCTGGCCGAGCAGAGCCTCGAGCAGGAGGGCGCACGGCAGGCAGCGCTGGTGGAGCAGCTGTGGACGCAGCTTCGCGAAGGCATCCCCGGGCTGCAGTGGACCAGCCATGGGGTGACGCTGCTGCCCAATACCCTTCACGTGCGGGTGCCGGGGGTCGACGGAGCTTCGGTGCTGGCCGCTGCACCCGACGTCGCCGCCTCGACCGGCTCGGCCTGCCATACCGACGATGCTGCGCCTTCGGGGGTCCTGGGTGCGATGGGCCTGACCACCGCCGATGCCCGCGGAGCGCTGCGGCTGACGGTCGGGCGACGCACGCAGGCGGCCGATGTCGACCGTGCGGCGGCCGCCCTCGTCGCCGCCTACCGAACCGTCTCGGGCCGCTGATCTTCGAGCGCGGACAAGCACCAAAGCGTCGTGGCACCATGGCCGTATGGCCAAGGACGGCGTCTCGGTGGAGCGACACTTCTCGGCCCCGCGGGATCTGGTCTGGGCCCTGCTGTCGGACACCAATCGCTACGACCGCGCGATGGGGCTGGGCGCGTCCCACTACACGTGGCGCACGATCGACGGTCGCTGGCTGCTGACCGGCGAGGCGACCCAGGGCCCAGTCGCGATGACCTGGACCGAGGAGCCCTACGAGTGGATCGAAGGCCGCATGCTGAAGTCCCGGCGGTTGTTCTTGTCGGGGCCGGCCAAGGACGGAGGCGTTCGCGTCGAGGTCGAAGACGAAGGCGACGGCTGCCGGGCGCGGGTCACCGCGTACGGTGAGGCCAAGTCGCTCGTCCTCCGCCTGCTGGACCCTCTGGTCCGGGCGCACCTGCGACGCCAGATGGAGCGCTACCTCGACGCGATCGCGGAGATCCTCGAGACCGGAGCGAAATCTTTGGCCGCAGGCGACACGGAGCAGCCGGTCGCGCGCCGAGCCCAGGCGTTGTTGGGCGTCGCCGACAACGAGCTGGCGATGGGAGGCACGACCGCCCCCGACGCGGGTGAGCTTCGCCGCCGGGCGGAGCGCCTCGAGTCGACCCCCGCCGATCCCAAAGTGATCGAGGCGCTGGTGAACATGCTCTCCGACCGCCCCGATGAAGAGGTCTCGCAGATGCGCCCCTTCGAGCTCGCGCGCCAGTGGGGCTACGACCGGCGACGCGTGCTGCAGGCGTTCTTGCACGGGACCCAAGCCGGGCTGGTCGACCTCAACTGGCAGATCAACTGCCCCGTCTGCCGGGTCTCGGCCCAGGTCGTGGACTCACTGGGCGAGGTGGGGCGCGACGTGCACTGCGACGCGTGCAACATCAGCTACGGCGTGGACTTCGGGGCGAACGTGGAGGCGGTGTTCCGCTGCAACCACGCCATTCGGGACGTGCAGCCGGCGGTGTTCTGTGCAGCGAGCCCGGTGTTTCGGCCCCACGTCATCACCCAGCTGCGCGTCGAGGCGGGTCAGACCCGCGAGCACGAGGTCGAGCTCGACGACGGCCGCTTGCTGCTGCGAACTCTCGGTCGCCACCAACGAGCCGAGCTCCAAGACCCGCAGGCCCCCGCCCGGCTCGACGTGCGCATCACCGACGACGCCGTGCGGATCACCGCCGAGGGCCGCTCGACCGATGGCACCACGCAGCTACGCGTGCACAATGAGCAATCCGAGAGCGCCTATCTGTCGCTCGAGCGCTCGGGCTGGGCGAGCGAGGCGGTGCTCGGCTCGGTGGTCGCGTCACAGCCCGACTTCGTGGACCTGTTCGCCACCGAGGCCCCCGCCGCGGGACTCGACCTGTCGATCGGCACCATCACCCTGCTGTTCAGCGACCTGACCGGTTCCACTGCGCTGTACGAAGAGCTCGGGGACGCGCGGGCCTTCGCCGTGGTCCAGGAGCACTTCCGCCTCATGACCACCATCGTCGCCCGCCACGAAGGCGCGGTGATCAAGACGATGGGCGACGCGGTCATGGCCAGCTTCTCCACGCCACAAAAGGCCGTGGCCGCGGCCATCGAAGCGATCCACGAGACGGAGGCCAGCCGCGGCGACCTCGACATCGGGGTCAAGCTCGGCATCCACGAAGGGCCCTGCCTCGCGGTCCGAGCCAACGACCGCCTCGACTTCTTCGGCACCACCGTGAACCTGGCCGCGCGACTGCAGGGCCAAGCGGGGGGTGGCGAGCTGGTGCTGATGCGCGATCTCGCGGAGCAAAAAGAGGTGGCCGCGCTGCTGGGCGACGCGCCTCGCCGCGCGGCCGTCGCTCACCTCAAGGGAATCGCCGAGGACCGGGAGCTGGTCGCCATCGACCTGCACCCGTGATTGACCGGGGTTCAGGCCGACGGTCCGCCTCCCCGTCGCGAGCGCGAGTACGATTTCGAGGGGCTGGCGCGGGGATCGAACGCACGCCAGCGGCCCGTCTGCGCCATTCCCACAGGTTCGTGAGGCGGGGCCCTTGCGCGCCCTGGCCCCGCAGGTAGGATTCGTCGGCCCATCGCATGGCTAAGGTCACCGACTACAAGCTCCACCGCGTGCTCGCCCGCTTTCCGTGGCGACGTCGTAAGCCGCGGGCGAGCAACAAGAGCCATCCGCCCATCGGCCTGACCTTCCGCGAGGGCCAGAAGCTGTGGGCCGATCCGACCGACCTCGCCAGCTTCGAGGATCCGGGGCCCGCCCTCGTCTGCGTGGCGATGCACTCGGACACCACGGGGCACTCGCTGCTGCGCTCGCTCGTCGAGCACCACGCGGAGCGGGTCGGCACCGACCTGCCCGGCGAGGTCCCCGACATCACGACCGCGGGCCTCAGCCTCATCGAAGGGCTCATCGAAGACGCGGGACTCGACCCCGAGCACGCGGTGGGGGCCCACTCGATCAGCGACCTGCTGATTGCGACATGGGCGATTGCAGCTGCTGCACCCGGCGGCGTGGCTGCGCCCGAAAGTCTTTGAAATCAGCCAGCTGTGTGCGTTCACGCGGCCACTGCAGAATCCCGCCGGCTACGAAAGTAGCCTCGGAGAACCCCTTCTCTCGCGCGAAGTCGAACGGGCCCAGCGCCGGATATAGGCGAGCCCACGTGCGAGCGTGACCTGGCACGCAAGTTGTAGAGAAGGCGGCCCGTCCATGACGCGGCACCAGGCAGTCTTCACTCGCAATCTATTGTTGGCCGGCGACGTCGGCCTGAGTGCACTCGCGTTCGTCATCGCGCTGGCGATTCGACAGTGGCTGGGAACGGCCGACCCGACCCTGGGCCCCTTGGATGGATCGTCGATCTACGGCCCGCTCCTGCTCGGCATGGTGCCGGCGTGGGGCATCGCCCTTCACGTCACCCGTAGCGCCTACTTCCGCGACGGGCTCAAGGTCGCCACCCTCCGCTACGCCAAGGCAGTCGGCATCGGCCTGGTGATGCTGATGGGCGTCAGCTTCCTGCTCTCCCTGCACTCGCTGTCGCGCGGCTTCGTGGCCATCATGGCGGTAACCCAGCTGGCGCTGCTGGTCGGGGGCCGGGCGCTGGCCGTGGCCGCGCTCAGCCGCCGCCCCGTCGACCACCGCGTGTTGATCGTCGGCTGCAGCGAGCAAGCGCTGCGCTACTCCGAGTCGCTGCGTCGCGATGCCTGGAAGCAGGAGCTGGTGGGCTTCGTCGGCGTGCCCGACGAGGCCCGGCTCGCCGCCGCCTCGCCCGTGGTCGCCGAGGTCGAAGGCCTCGCCCAGCTGCTCGACAGCCAGCCCGTGGACGAGGTCATCTTCACCGTGTCCGACCGCCGCGGCGCCGGGGTCCTGGCCGCCATCGATGCCTGCCAGATCCGCGGCGTGGACGTGCTGATGGGCATGCCCGCCGCCATGCAGACCCACGGCCAGGTACAGATGGCTCAGCTCAGCGGGGTCGGCATGCCCATGCTCAGCGTCTCCAACTCGCCTTCGGCCACGGGCTCGCTGATGGCCAAGCGGATCTTCGACTTCATGGGCGCGCTGCTGCTCGTGGTGCTCACCGCTCCCATCATGGCCATGGCCGCCATCGCCATCGCCATCGAGTCGCGGGGCCCCGTGCTCTTCCGTCAGGAGCGCTCCGGTCGCAACGGCCGACGCTTCACGATGCTCAAGTTCCGCTCGATGGTGGTCGACGCCGAGGCCCGACGCGCCGAGCTGGCCCACCTCAACGAGATGGACGGCCCGGTCTTCAAGATCCGTCAGGACCCCCGCATCACCCGGGTCGGCGCCTTCATTCGCGCCACCAGCATCGACGAGCTCCCCCAGCTGTTCAACGTGATGTTCGGCCACATGAGCCTGGTGGGCCCGCGCCCGCCGCTGCCCCGCGAGGTCGAGCAGTACGAACCCTGGCAGCGCCGCCGCCTCTCCGTTCGCCCTGGCATCACCGGCCTGTGGCAGGTCAGCGGCCGCAACGACGTCGACTTCCAGCAGTGGATGAAGCTCGATCTTCGCTACATCGACAACTGGTCGCTCCGACTCGACCTCGAGATCCTCGCACGTACCCTCCCCGCCGTAGTGTCGCGCACAGGCGCCAGCTGAGCGCCGCGGCTCCCCGGCGGGAGCAGGGCGGGTCCCGGGCGGGGCCCGCCCTTTTTATTTGGTTTCGGGCCCGCTCAGCCGGGGTTGTTGAGCTGGATGGCCGTGAACACGCCGCCCTGGGCGTCGCGCAGCACGGCGAAGCGCCCGGCCGGGATGTCGGTGCCCGGCACCATGATGGCGCCCCCGCTCGCCTCCGCCAGCTTGGCCGTGGCGTCGCAATCCTCGACCGCGAAGTAGGCCATCCAGTGCGGGGGCACCCCCTCCCACTTGGGACCCTGCATCGGCATGATGCCGCCGTTGTCCCGATCGCCGTTCTTGATGACGGTGTAGTCGAACTCGCCCATGGGGATCGAGCTGAAGCTCCACCCGAAGAGCTTGCCGTAGAACTCCTGGGCCTTGGCCACGTCGCGCACCGCCAGCTCGTTCCAGCTCAGCGACACCGCCTCGTTGACGATCTGCGAGCCGTGGTGGTTGCCGGGCTGCCACACCGCGAACGCGGCCCCGGCCGGATCCATGAAAAACGCGAGCGAGCCCGCATCCATCACCTTCATCGCGGGCACGGTCACGGTGGCGCCCAGGGCCTTGGCCTGCTCGGCCACCGCGGCGGCATCGTCGACGGAGACGTAGTTGTTCCACATCGGTGGAACTCCGGCCTTCTTCATCTCGTCGCTCATCTGGCCGATGCCGGCGACGACCTTGCCCCCGTTGGTGAACATCGCGTAGGGCGGGCCGCCTTGGGTTTCTTGGGTCTGCGCCTCCCAGCCGAACAGCTCAGCGTACCAGCGCTGCGCCGCCTCCATGTCGTGGGCCACGTAGTCCACCCAGCAGAACGTGCCAGGCGCATACTTCGTCATCTCGGTCACGGGGAACCTCCAGGTCGAAGGTCGTCACCGTCATCCTGGCGGTGCGACGTCTGTCGTGAGGAGTGGCTCCTCAAAGACCGCGGCGCCACGGTCCATCGTCACGCTCGAGTCGGCGAACGGTCGCCGCAACGCCCAGGCCCATGAGTCCGAGAAGGAGCCACAAAAAGAGGAAAGACAGGGCGGACCAGAGCGCGACCATGGGCGGGAGCATGATTTACCACGCACTCCGCCCGTCTCGCACCCAGCGCCAACGGCACGACCGGTACACCGCGGCCCGCCGCCACCCGCCGACGATCTGAGGGCCCTGGCGCGGGCCGCCGCAGAGGCTGCTACGCTCGCGCGCCATGGAGACCTCGCCCCTCGCCCTCGCGGTCGCCCAAGCCATCGTGACGGCCCTGCCCAAGGACGTCGAGCTCGGCGTCGATGAAGTGGCCGGCCTGCTGGGCCCGACGCCGAAGCCCGAGCTCGGCGATCTGGCGTTCCCCTGCTTCCGCCTGGCCAAGGCGCTGCGCAAGGCCCCCCCGAAGATCGCGGCCGAGCTCGCCGAAGGCATCCAGTCCGACTTCATCACCGAGATCCGCCCGACCGGGCCCTATTTGAACCTGCGCGTCGATCTCGGTGCAGCGTCGGCCCTGGTGCTCCGCGACCTGGCCGAGGGCAAGGCTCCCGCCGCGCCCGACCGCTCGCAGCGAGCGATGGTCGAGTACTCCCAGCCCAACACGCACAAGGCCTTCCACGTCGGCCACATGCGCAACGTGTGCCTGGGTGACGCCATCGTCCGGCTGCTCCGTGCCGACGGCTATGACGTGGTCGCGGCCAACTACCTCGGCGACGTGGGAGCCCACATCGCCAAGTGCCTGTGGTGGTTCCTCGACGTACTCACCGAGGAGCAGCGGCAGCCCCCGACCGTGGCCCGCGGCGAGTGGCTGGGCGAGTTCTACTCCGCCGCCAACAACCAGCTCGAGAGCTGGGCGGAGCAGGCCAAGGCCGGGGACGCCGACGCGGAAGCCAAGCTCACCGCCGCCCGAGCCCGCACCACCGAAATCCTGCAGCGACTCGAGGCCCGCGACCCCGAGCTCATCGCCATCTGGGAGCGCACCCGCCAGTGGTCGCTCGACGACTTCGACGAGATCTACGCGTGGACCGGGGTGAAGTTCGACCGGATCTTCTTCGAGAGCGAGGTCGACGAGCCCGGCCTCGCGCTGGTGGAGGAGTTCTTCCAAAAGGGCGTGTTCGTGGAGAGCGAGGGCGCAGTCGGCATCTTCAATGAAGAGGTCAAGCACATGCCCTTCTTCATGCTGCGCAAGCGCGACGGCACCAGCCTCTACTCCACCAAAGACCTGGCCCTCGCCCGCCTCAAGTTCGACGAGCACCGCATCGACCGTTCGATCTACGTGGTCGACGTGCGGCAGAGCGACCACTTCCGCCACGTCTTCCTCACCCTGAAGAAGATGGGCTTCGCTCAGGCCGAGCTGTGCGAGCACGTGCCCTACGAGATGGTCGAGCTGCCCTCCGGCCCCATGTCGGGGCGCAAGGGCACCATCATCTTGTTCCGCATGCTCCGCGAGCGGATGACCGCTCACATCACGCAGACCTACCTCGAGGACTTCCGCGGCGACTGGTCCGACGAAGAGATCGCCGAGACCGCCCGTCAGCTGGCGCTGGGAGCGATCAAGTTCGGCATGCTCACGCGCGACGTGAACCAGAAGATCGTCTTCGACATGGAGGCGTGGATGAGCGTCGAGGGAGACACCGGGCCGTACCTCCAGTACAGCGCCGCGCGCTTGGGCTCGATCATCCGCAAGGCGGCCGCGACGGGTCAGACCTTCGATGCCGCCATGCTGGGCGACGCCGCCCGGATGCAGGCGGCCGGCGCCGCCCTGGTGCAGCCCCAAGAGCGCCAGCTGCTGCTCGAGCTGGCCGAACTCGGGCCCCAAGTCCATCGCGCCGCCGCAGGCCTACGCCCCTCGGTGCTCTGCACCTATCTGCTGAGCCTGGCCAAGGCGATCAACCGCTTCGCCACCTCGAAGAACTGTCGTGTGCTCGGTAGCGAAGGCGCGCTGCTCGATGGCCGACTGTTGTTGGTCACCGCCGCCCACGAAGGCCTCCGCTGGGGCCTGTCGGTGCTCGGCATCGAGGCCCCGACTCGGATGTAACGCTCGCGAGCGTTCTCACCGAAGTCGACGAAACTCCGGTCGTCGATCGCTGGGGCGTGAGCGGCCCCCGTGAGATTCCTGTGTTCGCGTCGTCGGAGACGCTCCCTCGGTCGTGATACCGAGGAAGTATGACCGACGACGCGCGTACGCCAGTCATCATCGACGCTCTGCGAACGCCCATCGGCCGCCTCCGCGGTTCGCTGGCCCCAGTGCGCCCCGACGATCTCGCGGCTCACGTCGTGCGGCACCTGGTCGAGCGCTACCCCGCCGCCATGGAGCAGCTCGAGGACGTGGTCTTCGGCGCGGCCAACCAGTCCGGCGAGGACAACCGCAACGTCGCTCGCATGGCGTCGCTGCTGGCCGGCCTGCCCGTCGAGATCCCCGGCGTGACCGTCAACCGCCTCTGCGGCTCGGGCATGGAGGCGATCATCCAGGCCTCCAAGTCGATCATGGCCGGCGAGGGCGAGGTCTACATCGCGGGCGGCGTGGAGAGCATGACGCGGGCGCCCTTCGTCATGCCCAAGTCCGGCGAGGCCTTCCCGCGCGCGGCCGAGATCTACGACACCTCGCTCGGCTGGCGGATGAACAACCCCCGCATGAACGAGCTGTATCCCATCGAGGGTCTCGGCTCGACGGCGGAGAACGTGGCCGAGCGCTACGGGGTGAGCCGCGAGGACCAGGACCGCTGGGCCCTGGCCTCGCACGACAAGGCGGCCAAGGCTCAGGACGAGGGCTGGCTCGACGGCGAGATCGTGCCCATCACCGTGCCCCAGGGTCGCAAGAAGGACCCCATTCGGGTGACGGCCGACGAGGGCGTCCGCCGCGACAGCTCGATGGACAAGCTCGCCCGGCTGCGCCCCGTGTTCCGCGAGGGCGGCACGGTCACCGCGGGCAACAGCTCCTCGATCAACGACGGTGCCTGTGCGGTGCTGGTGACCAGCCTCGCCCGCGCCAACAAGCTCGGGCTCAAGCCCATGGCTCGCCTGGTGAGCTGGGGTCACGCTGGCGTGCACCCGGGCGTGATGGGCATCGGGCCCATCCCCGCCACGGGCAAGGCGCTGGAGCGCGCGGGACTGAAGGCCAGCGACATCGACGTCGCCGAGCTCAACGAGGCCTTCGCCTCGCAGGTGCTCGCCTCCATGCGCGCTCTCGAGCTCGACCCGGAGAAGGTCAACCCGGTCGGTGGCGCCATCGCCCTCGGCCACCCGCTGGGCTGCTCGGGCGCCCGCATCGTGACCACGCTGACCCACGCGCTGGCCCGCACCCGCGGCCGCTACGGTCTGGCCACGATGTGCATCGGCGTCGGCCAGGGCATCGCGTCGATCTACGAGCGCCTCTAGAGCGTCCCTCGCTTCGACGAAGCATGCATCGGGCGAGCCCTCGTGGCTCGCCCGACCTGCTCTCGGGCGCGGACTCAGTCGATCCAGCGGTCCCAGCGAGGCTCGCGAGTCACCAGCTGGCCGTCTTCGCGGCGGTAGACCTTCCAGTTGCCGTCGCCCTGCTCGATGAGGAACGCCTCGACCGGTCCGAACACGTCGTCGAGCTCCTTCGAGGTGCAGGTCGGCAAGAACGCCCGGAGCACGCGCGGGTCGTAGAAACGAAACAGCACCTCGCGCCCTTCGGGCAGGCGCACGCGGATCATCCCGGCGAAATGCTCGGAGATGTCGTCCATGGAGGCGCTGCTCCGCAACATGACGCCCCAATTGTGCCCGCGTCCGTAGCGCGCGAAGTACCCGGCAAACGGGTAGTGCGAGGCCAGAGCCACCAGGTACGGGGCCACGGCCGCCAGGTCGCGCGGCAAGTCCGTCCCGTACAGACAACGCCAGTCATTCCCTGACGCGGTGAGCATGGGGAAGACGCGTTCGTCTTGCGCGCCGTCCACCAAACCGAACACCGTGCTGGGCTTGGCCGAGACCTTGATGTTGGACAGAGCCCGCTTGATGATGCCGTTGATCGTCCGTTTGGTCGTTCTCGACACGTCTCGCCCACTATACGACGTGAGCGACCACCCCCCCAGGCGCGTATGATTATTGGGCCACGACACCTACATCGGGCTTGCCCGAGCCGAATAATCTGAAACAGTAAGGAGTGCCATGCAGTGGCTCTTGCGCGGTTCCCAGCAACTCATGCTCAGCACCACCCGGGCGGCCCCGTTTGCGGGCGCCGTGATGGTCAACGACCCGCACTCCGCCGCGGCCATGCTCAGGACCGTCTCGTTCGATCCCGAGCAAATGAAGACGCTGCGCCAGATCCACACCGATCTGACCGAGAGCCACAACTCCCGCACTCGCTCCGACACGCTCGTCGTGGCCGAGATCATGAGCTTGCTGGCCACCTCGCGCCTGTACCTGTTCGAGCAAACGCGGGACTTCGGCCTCACCT
Source organism: Myxococcota bacterium (assembly GCA_039028615.1). Taxonomy (GTDB): domain Bacteria; phylum Myxococcota_A; class Polyangia; order Nannocystales; family Nannocystaceae; genus Paraliomyxa. The sequence continues at coordinate 137,350 of JBCCHT010000019.1, forward strand.
TCGATGTCCCCGAGAACGAGGACCAAGATCTCGCCGAAGACGCGGTGGTGCTCGAAGCCGAGCCCGAGCCGCCTCCCCCCGAGCCCAAGCCCAGCCCGGTGGTGCTGGCCCAGGCCGACGCTCTGAAGAAGGCCGCCGAATCGGGCTCACCGTTCTGCGAGGAATGAGTGGACTGACTGCTCCCGCGTGACGGGAGCCCGAACCCCTCGAAAGCCTGCTCGCGTGCTCGCCACGCCCACCAACCGACCCTCGCGACGACGTCCGTCTTCTGCGCACCACCGATTCTGGTCCCCTGCGGCCCATTTCGACTACCCTTGGACGAGCGCCATTTGCGGACCCCCTTGCAATTAGATTGCGAGTGATTAAACCGGGGACCCACCGAAGACGAGGGCACGATGAGCAAGGACCACGACGACAGCGCAATCGACGAACTGGACGCGAAGACCCTCGAGTACTTCCGCGGCAAGCTGACCGCGGCGCGGGACGAGCTGCTCGAGCGCAACCGGTCCCGTCTCTCCGATGTGCTCGACCACGACGAGGTCCTCAACGACGAGGCCGACCACGCCGAGGCCGATCGAGCCCAGCAGTTCGAGCTACGCCTGGCCGACAAGGATCGCAAGCTGCTGCGCCTCATCGAGCATGCGCTCGGCAAGATCGACATCGGCGAGTACGGCCTGTGCGAAGGCACGGGTGAGCTCATTCCCCGTGCACGGCTAGAGCTGCGCCCCTGGGCGCGCTACTCCGTCGAGCACAAGATGACGCTCGAGCGCGACCGAGCCCTCCACGCCGGGGGCTGACGCCCGCTACAACAACCGAATCCGCTCTGCCCTGACGATGGCCTCGTAGGGCAGCTCGCGGTGCGGTGTGCCCGGGCCCGAGCGGCGGTACTCGACCTTGCCCGCGACCTGCAGCCGCTGCCCGACCTGCACGACCTCGGTCTCCGCCCGCAGCCCCACGCCGTAGCGCTGCAATAACCGCGCGTGCAGAGCGGCGAGGTCCTCACCCGCGTCGCTGCGCACGAGTACCTGGGTAGAGCCATCGCCCAGCACGAAGTCCACGGCCTGGCGCGCGTTGACCTGGTAGGCGCGCGAGTTGTGGGCGGTCGCTCCGTCGAGGCCGATCGTGGTCGAGGGCGGCCACGCCCGGTATTCGATCATCACGCAGGGCTGACCGTCGAGCGGATCGCGAATCTGGTCGATGCACTCCACGCTGCCGGAGATCTCCACCCGGGAGGCCGTCGTCTCGACCAGCCCACCGAGCTCGGACACCGATTGATAGGGCCGCCAGAGGCGACGGAGCCAGTGCCACGCCACGAGTGTCGACCCCTTTCCAGAACGGAGAAAGCCACGCCGAGTCCGAGGCGGACCCTGGCGTGGCTCCCACCTGACCCCGACTAGGGCTTGATGAAGACCTTACCCGAGCTGAGCGCGTAGTTGACTCGCCAGGTCCGCAGCATGTTCAGGTTGATGTGCCCACCCACCTCGAACGCGGTGTTGCGCAGGAACATGTCGAGCGTGCCATCGGGGGGCTCGTTGACGAGCACCAGGCCGCTGGTGCCGGGCAGGGTCTTGTCGCCGAGGGTGAAGTTGTCGACGTAGACCATCTTGAGCCCGGCCTGAGCGTCGTCGGGCGGGTCGACGTCGCGGGGCAGGTGCCCGCTCTTGAGGTAGTGCTTCTTGGTGACCGACAGGCCCGAGCCGTAAGTGTGGCCCAGGTAGGCGTAGAAGCGGTGCTCGGAGCCGTCGATGCCGATCGGGATGACCGGGGCGTGGGCCACGTGCATGCTCAGCATGAGCATCGGCAGCTCGACCTCGCCGTCGGCCGGACCCTCGGGGGCGACCTTGGCGACCTCGAGCGAGCGACCCGGGAAGTCGAAGGTGATCGAGCCCACCGCCTGCATGGCCTGACGACCGAGGATGACCCCCGGGGTCTCGCCCCCGAGCGCATCGGAGTAGGCGTCGAGCGGCTGGATGGTGGCCGGGATGTTCTTGATGGCGAGGTCGCCGAACTTCACCTCGGGGATGAGGACGATGGACACGTCCTCCTGGGAGCCGGGCGGCTTGTACTTGGCCAGCTCCTTCAAGCCCAGGGTGGCGGCGAGGCCAGCATCGATGACCGCCTCTTCGCGGCTCTCGATGAACATGGCCGGGGCGAACTCGCCACCGATCACCGCACCGCTGTACTTGAGGCCGTAGCCGACGTTGAGCTCGAGGCTGGAGCTGCCCTTGTCACCCTCGACGGTACACAGCGGACCCTTGCCCTCGAAGGGGCGCATGAACGCGGCGTAGGCCTGGATGAGCGGCAGCAGCCCCTCGTTCTTGCCCATGCGCGGGAAGATCTCGTCGGTGACCTTGACCGCGTTGTCGGCGTCGCAGATCGCGTAGTAGCTCCACAGCATGGCCAGCCGCGGGTCGAGCTGCTCCTTGTCGTCCTCGAGGAGGACCTTCTGGAGCTCGACCGCTTCGAGGTGCTTGCCGACCGTCTGCAGGTTGTTGGCCATGCCGACGACGGCACCGAAGTTCTTGTCGTCGATCTCGAGCGCGCGCTCGTAGGCCTCCGTGCTGCCGTCGAAGTCACCCGCGCGCCAGCGAGCGGCGCCCAAGATGGCGTAGGCGTCGGCGTTCTCGGGATTCTCTTCCAGCGCCTCGTCGGCCCGCTTGGCGGCGGAGACGTAGCGACCCTTGAAGAGGTCCTCGTTCGCCAAGCGAACGAGCTCGGAGATCTTGGCGTCTTGCTTGGCCTTGGCCACCGCGGCTTCGACCTCGGCGGTCGAAGCAGCACCGCCACCCTCTTCGGGGTTGTCGGTGCCTTTGCCTTTCTTGCCGCACGCCGTGGTGCCCATCATGACGAGGGCGAGACCGACGGTCGCGACGCGGGGGCTGATGAAGGAAGGGATACGGGACAGGACCGTGCTGCGTCGCATGGAGCTCTCCTGGGCGACCCGGCTGGCGGGAACGCGCGGAGCAGCATAACCGCCGGGCCACGCGAGCGGCAAACGGCGACGGCCGAGCCGGCCACCGAGCGCCCAGCCCTCCCAACGGGCCGGCACCCGGGCCCTTACGCGGCCTCGCAGGCCCTCGCGAGCGACTGGGGTGAAAACGGGAGCAACGGGCCGGTCCGGCCCCGCACCACGCGATTGGCCCCTACCTCACGGACTGGGGTCAAAAACCCGGGTTTCGGGCCCGCAGCCCCACGCGAGCACGGGAGATCGTGTCGAGATCAAGCGCTGGGACGCCGCACGAGCCATAACCCGGGCAACGCCACCAGGGCCGCCCCCACGAAGGTGAGGATGTACATCACGGCCGAAAAGCTCGGTCCGGGCCCCAGCAACTGCTCCTCGGTGAGAAACAGACTGAGGGCCAGGCCCGCGCCGATCTGAAAGGTGCCCGCCTGGGCGGGGCCGCCGGGTAGCTGGATGCTCAGGCCCACGATGGCCACCACCGCTGCGGCCGCCGCCGCCCCCAGGTGGATCCCACAGCCGCGCAGCACGAGCCACAGCTGGAACGTGGTCAGCGCCCAATAGAAGAACGACCACCCCACCAGCGGCACGGCGCGACGCAGGTCGAGCACGGGGCGCACGGGCTCGGCCACGCGCACGACCAAGCCGGCCGCGCGAGACCCCAGCGCGCCGGGGACGATGCGACTCACCACCGCGGCCACGCGATCGGGCACCGCCGCCGCGAGCAGCAAGACGAACAGGCCGACCACGAACAGCACCAGCATGCCGCGACCGACCGCCTGCACCTGGCCGAGTTCCCCGGTCACGTTCGAACTCAGCTCGGGCGCGAGGGCGAGGCCGCCGAAGAGCATCGCGCAGATCACCAGGCCATCGAGGATGCGCTCGGTGGCGACGGCCGAGAGCGCCTCGGCGAACCCGACCCCGGGCTCGCGTGACCGCGCCAAGAGGATCGGCCGCGAGAACTCGCCGAGCTTGAGCGGCAGCACGATGAGCACGAAGAACGACACGAGCCCGCTGCCGTAGATCGCCGCCCGACTCATCCGCGGGCGAGCCCCGTCGGTGGCTGCTTCGACGACGGGGTCGAGCAAGTACGACAGGCGCATCGCTCGGACCAACGCGTAGGGCACGTGCACGGCGAGGGCCAGCCCCACCAGCTCGGGCGCGGGCAGGCTGAGCTCATCCGGCCACAGCGGCAGCTGCTTGGACGCCAACCACAGAAACACTCCGCCTCCGACCAGCGATGCCAGCCAAGTCAGGGCACGACGACGTGCCGAGGTGGGAGCGGGTTCCTGCATGCGAGGGGGCGCGTCGACGTTGTAGTCGGCGTCGGCGATTTGGCCAAGCGTAGGGGGGCACGACGAGCTGTTGTAGGCTGACCGGGAATGGGGCTGGGAGCGGTACTGGGGTGGGCGTTGGCCTCACCCGTGGCATTCGTGACCCCGCCGGAGATCCCGCCCACCTCCGTCGAGCTGCGCTGGGAGACCGTCCCCTCGTGCCCGAGCCGCCAGCGCGTGCGCGAGGAGTTGGGCGCGCTGCTCGGCCCGGCTGCGCCCGCCGAGGCTCGAGCCCACGGGACCCTCCGCGGTCGGGAGGGGGCCTACGCACTCCAGCTGGAGATCGAGGTCGGCGAACGACGGGAGCAACGCCAGCTCGAGGCCGCCGACTGCACGCTGCTCACCCGGGCGGGCGTGCTGGTGATCGCGGTGACGGTCGACGCCCTGGCCGTCCGCGCGACGCTCGAGCCTCCGCCCGTGCAGGCGCCCAAGGGGCTGGTCCGCCCGACGCCAACCGAGCCGACGACAACCGACCAGGCCGAGGTGCCCGCGGCCTTCGCCGCACCACCCGCGGAAGACTCGGCCCCCGAGCCCCGATCCGCCGCCGCCGCGCCGCTGGGCCCCGCACCGACGAACGACGCGAAGCCGCCGACCCACGGCACGCTGGGCGCCAGCGCGGGTCTGGCCTGGGGTCTCAATCCCGCCCTCGCCGCGGGGGTGAGCGGAGAATTCGGCCTCGAGCGCGGGCCGCTGCAGCTGCTCGTGGCCGGCTACCACTGGTTTTCCCGCTCGACCCCGCAATCGGCACAGACCGGGGTCGAGGCGGCGCTGTCCGGGGGCCTTTTGCGAGGCTGCTTCGTCTGGTCCCGGGCGCGGTTTCGGTTTCCGTTGTGCGGCGGCATCGACCTGGCCGCCATGCACGGCGGTGGCGTGGGCACGGCCGTGCGGCGCCTCGATGTCGTGGACCTATGGGCGGCCGTGAGCGCAGGCGCGGGCCTGCGTGTCTCCGTCAGCCCGCGCTTTGCGCTGATGGCCCGGGTGGAGACCTCCTTTGCCCTGCGCCGCCCTGCGATGGCGCTTCTCGACGCGGAGACCTCCACCACCACCTTTCGCATGCCCGAAGTGGGGGTGCGCCTGACCACCGGGCCAATTTTTCGGCTGTGGTGAAAGGGAAATCGCGTCCGGGCGGTGCAAGGTAGTCACGATGGCCCCCGATCCACCCGCTCGCCGCCCCGCCGAAGGGCTCGAAGCGATCTACCGCAAGCACCACGGCCTGGTCCGCTGGGTGCTGCGCGCCCGCGGGGTTCCCGAGGCGGCCCTCGACGACCAGGTCCACGAGGTGTTCGTCGCGATCTGCCGTCGCCTGCCCGAGCGCAACCCCGAGGTGCCCCTGCGGACCTGGGTCGCGGGCGTGGCCCGGAACGTGGGGTTCTCGCACCGACGCTCGGCCGCCCGGCGCAAGCGACAGACCGAGGGCCTGGCCCCCAACGACGACGCGCCGGTTCGGCCCGACGAGCTGTTCGAGCAGCGCGAAGCCTGGCGTGCCCTCGAGCAATTCCTCGAGGACCTCGGGCCTCGCCACCGTGAGGTCTTCGTGATGGTGGAGATGACCGGGATGCGGGTCAGCGAGGTCGCCGAGTCCATGGGGCTGCCTCCGAACACGCTGCACTCGCGGCTCAAGGTGGCGCGGACTCGGTTCTCGCAGCGCTTCGTGGAGCCCGACGAGACCCGGGCCGAGGTCGTTCGCCGAGCGAGACGCCGAGGGCATGCCTCGCCCGAGCAGCGTCGACGGACCTGGGGCCTCATCGTGGCGTCGACGCGCGGCGGAGGCCTGCTGCCCGTCGCAAGTCCGCTCGCAGCCGCCCCCGCGAAGCTGGCCGCGCTGTTCGGCTCGCCCTGGCTCACCGGGTCGATGATCGCCACCGCGATCGTGATCGCGGGGGTGACCGTGTTTGCGAGCGAGGGACCCGAGCCGCCCCGTCACAAACACGAGACCGTCGCCTCGGCCGTCGAGTCGAAGGACGCTGCTGCACCGTCGGAAACTCCGGGCAACGAAGCCTTCGCGCCGCCCCCCATCGCCGCCCTCCCCTCTGAGCGCGTGGCCGATCCCTCTCGAAGCACGGTCGCCCAACCAGAGACCAAAGACCGCAAGCGCCCCGCTCAGAGCCCGAAACCAGCGACCGCCAACGACCCGCTCGCCACGACCGTCGCCGCCCTGAGCAAGGCTCGTAGCTTGCTCGCCGCCGGTCGTCCTCGCCCTGCGCTCGCGCGGCTCGACGCCCTGCCCTCCAACGTCGGGGCCCTCGAACGCGACCGTCGGCGGCTCGAGCTCGAGGCGCGATGTGCCCTCGGCGAGGACGCCAAAGCCCGCGGTGCCGCCCAGGCCCTCGCCCGCATGGGCGCCACCGTCGACACCGAATCCCCCTGCGGCTGAATCATGCCCACCACGAAAATAGTCTCGGGGTTGTCGCCCGCCGCGGTGCAAGACACAGCATGAACAGACTATCGATGGTGCTCACCTGCCTGGCGCTGGCCGCATGCGATCCTCCGCCGCAGCCCGCGGGTGAAGTGGAAGACACGGGCGGCGCGGATACCAACGACCCCGCCGATCCCAGCGCGCAGTGGTCGGCCCCGTTGGATCCCGGCGGGCTCATCTTGCACATGGAGGCCTCGGCCGAGCGCGTCGTCGTGGTGAACACCGGGGTCTATCCCGACACATACACCACCGTCTCCGCCTATACCCCGAGCATGGAGCTCGACTGGCAGCTCGAGTTCGACGAGTTCACGGCCGGCGACTTCGTGGCCCTCGACGATGGCAGTTACCTGCTCTCCGGTGCCGAGGGGCCGATCGACGCCCAAGACCCCAGCGTCTTGCACCTGTCCTGCTGCGGTGAGTTCGAGCCCGCGTTCCTCAACCCCCAACCGGGGGGCGAATCGGGCAGCGCCTTTCTGGTCTCGCCCTACGCCGACGGCTATATGCTGGCGACGACCGGTTTCGAAGGCGGCATTTCGTTGGTCCTCGTGGACGCCGAGTTCAACTTCATCTGGGAGAGTGCGTTCTACGGCTACCCCTACGCGCTGGTGGAGGGACCCACCGGGGACCTCGTGATGCTCGGTGACGTTGGCCCCGGGAACCTGATCCTGTGGGACGTCACCGACGAAGGCGTGGGCGTCGGCATGAGCCTCTCCGAACCCACCGCATTGCTGGGTCGGGGCGCCGACCTCACGCTGCTGGCGTCGGGGCTCGATCAGGTCGTGCTGCGCCCCTGGGGCGAGGACGACGCGGTCGCGCTCGCGATCCCCCAGCTCGATTTCGTCATGCCCGAGTACACGGCAACCCGCGGGAACCATGTGGTCGTCGCCAACGCGGTCACCACCGACGCCGGTCTGGTGCGGCTCCAGGTCACCGAGGGCAACGATGCGGGTGACGTCCTCCGCCGCGTGTTCATCGACGGCACCCCGGGCCAGCAGTATTTGTATGCGACCGCGGCCGCGGTCAGCGACGACGACGCGATCTATGTCGTCACGCAAGAGGGGGTGAACGCGGGACCGGAGGTCGCGCTGCTGCACCGTATTCCGGCCCTGTGAGGGGGCGCGGGCGGCCTTCCCTTCGGTTTGCTGCTACAACCGCAGCCGCGATGACCGAGATCCTTCCTTGCGTCGAGATCGAGCCGAAGGGCGGGGCCGCCCAGGGGGCCGTGGTGTGGCTGCACGGGCTGGGGGCCAACGGGCACGACTTCGAGCCCATCGTGCCGATGTTGCAGCGGCCGGAGCTGCGCTTCGTGTTCCCGCACGCGCCACCGATGCCGGTCACCATCAACCAGGGCTTCGTGATGCCGTCCTGGTACGACATCAAGACCCTCGAGCGCTCGCCCGACCGCGAGAGCGAGCCGGATATCCGCCGCTCCGCAAAGTATGTCGAGGCGCTGATCCAGCGCGAGCGGGAACGAGGTGTTCCGGCGGATCGCATCGTGCTGGCCGGGTTCTCGCAGGGCGCCGCCATGACCCTGCATGTGGGCCTCCGGCACCCCGAGACGCTGGCGGGGCTGCTGGTGCTCTCTGGCTACCACCTCGTCGCGAATACCTACGCGGCCGAGCGCAGCGAGGCGAACCTCGCCACGCCCATGCTCATGTGCCACGGCACCCGCGACGACGTGCTCCCGATCGATCTGGGGCGCTCGGCTCGGGACTTCATGCAAGAGCAAATGCCGACCTCGGAGATCGAGTGGCACGAGTTTCCGATCGGGCACGAAGTCAGCGTGCCCGAGATCGAGATTGTGGCCGCCTGGTTCGCCAAGCGCTTCGGCTGAGTTCCCCTCCCCCCGCGCCCACGACAACCGTCGCGGGGTCGTGAGAGACTGACCGTCGATGGATCGAATGTCGACGATGAACGCGACCGCACCGAAGGTCGTCCGCCATGGGCTCGTCGGCGTATGCGGCTCCCTGGTGCTGGCGATGGGCTGCGGCCCCACCATCACGCCCCAGACCTCGGGCGCAGGGTCGGGCTCGGGCTCGGGCGCCGACTCCAGCGGCGCGGGCGTAGAGGAGACCGGGGCGGACTCGACCTCCGGGGCCGACGACAGCTCGGGCGAGATGGGCCTGGTGCCCTGCTTTGCGCGGCTGTCGACCCTCTCCGCGACCACCATGATCGCGCTGAACGTCGATGACGACGGCTATGCCGATCTGCTGACCGGCAGCTTCGGGGTGGGGTTCGGCAACGCCGTCGACATCCAGCTCAACAGGGGCGACTCGTGGACCATCCTCGGCAGCTTGGGCGGAGGAGAGTTTGCCCGCTTCGTCCCCTTCGACGAAGACCTCGATGGCTTCAGTGACATCGCGTTCTACGATCCGCCCGCCGAGCCGGCGCTGCTGCGCAACGTCGGGGCGAGCTTCGCCGATCCCGAGCCGCTGGCCGAGCCGTGGATCGACGCGCTGTGGGTCGACCTGAACGCCGACGGTACCAACGATGTCGTGCGGTTCGTCGATGAAGTGCAGATCAGCACCTACCAACGGGAGGCCGACGGCACACCCACCCCGTTGACCACCACCGAGTTCGAGCCCCCGGACGCGGGCATGGACCCCGTGTGCCCGCCGTGGAGCCTGATCGGCGGCACGGCCAGCTTCAACACACCGCATGCCGTGCGTCGCTACTCCCGCTGCTGTGAGCGCCGCTGCGAGTACGAGTCGCAGATCTTCGCGATCGAAGACGGCGTGCCCAGCCTCGTCGCGACCTACGACGGCCCCGCCGCGCGCTGGCTCGGCGATTTCGAGGGCGATGGACAGCTCGAGCTCATCACGCCCGAAGGCCTGGTCGACAACGTGGTGGATGGCGGGCTCGTGCAGCGCATGAACCTCGAGACCTCCGACTGGGCGGTGGGCGACCTCGAGCCCGATGGGCTGCTCGATCTGGTGGTGAATACCCACCCAGGCTCCGGCACCGACGACCCGCCGATGAGCGCGGTGCGGTTCGGCGCCGACGAGTGGATGATCTCGTACGAGCTCGAGGGGCGCCGCCCCGGGCCCATCGCCGACTACGATGGCGACGGAGACCGCGACCTCATCCTCGAGGGGTGGGAGCCGGGCAACCCGGTCGTCATCGAGTTCGACCAGTGCCCGCCCTAGGGCGCGTCAGCCGATGCCCCCCAGCGCGCCCGCGATCACCACGAGCAGCACCGCGATGAGCAGCGCGGCCAAGAAGAACTTGGCGATGATGGCGATGACCGAGATCGTCAGGCCCAGCGCGGCAATGCGGACCGGCTCGCGGCGCGCCAGCGCGACGATGCCCGACAACGTCCCCAGGATGCCGAACACGAGCGACGCGAGCAGGAAGGGGTCGTCCTTCGGCGTCTCGAAGAAACGCTCGACGACATCACCGCTGAGCAAGACCCACAGGGCCAGCCCCAGGGCGACGAGGCCGAAGCCGAGGCTGCTCCAGGCGGCATAGGGCTTGGCGTCGGGTTCGGGGCTGGGCTGGTTCATCGGCTCGTCTCTCATGATATCTGGGTCTGCTGGGAAAACCGAAGGACCACGAACTCGGCCGGCCTGACGGGGGCGATGCCGACGTCGAGGATCAGCACGCCCTGCGCGCGGGTCTGTGGCGGGTTGTTGTTCTCGTCGACCGTGACGAAGAAGGCATCGCTCGCCTTTGTCCCCCACAGCGCCCCCTCCTGCCACAGGCCGGTCAGGAAGGAGGACACATCCGCGTGCAGCCGGGCCCGGGTTCGCTCGTCGTTGGACTCGAAGGCCACCCACTGCATGCTCTGCCGAATGCTCTGCTCGACATACAGCACCAACCGGCGAACGTTGACGTACACCCAGTCCAGCTCCCGAGACAGCGTCCGAGCGCCCCAGATCACTTCACCGTAGCCCGGCATAGTGCGCAGAGCATTGACGCCCTCGGGATTGAGCCGCTGCCCCTGCTCGTCGGTCACGTCGGTTTCGAATCCGCTCGCCAGCTGCAGCTGGCCATCGGTGACACCCGCGGGGGCCTTGTAGACCCCGACGTTGGTGTCGGTCGCCGCATAGCGTCCCAGCACCATGCCATCGGCCGGCACCAGGAGTGCCCGAGACGTCGTCGGGTGCAGCTGCCAAACCCAGGGGTAGTAGAGCGCCCCGAAGCCGGAGTCGAGCGGCTTCGCCCCGGGGCCGTAGCGCCCTTGCCGAAAATGCAGCACCTCGTCGACATCGAGGCCCGAGGGCGACGCGACCACCAGGAACAAACGCTGCGACTCCTGGCAATAATCCAGGGCGTCTCGGATGAGCGCCCCGTGAGCGGCCGAGTCGGCCTTGCCGTCCCCATCGACCGTGAGCGGAGCGTCGGGCAGGGCCAGCAGGCTGATGTCGTGGAACTCGTCGAGCGTTCGCACGGATTTCGACACGTCGCCGTCGGGCTCGGTGCCCCCGCTCAGCGTGGCCTCGCGCGAGTCCTCGGCAAGGGCCGCTTCCAAGCTCTCGACGCGAACGAACATCGACGTGTCGGTGACCTTCGCGGCCGCCAGGGCACCAGAACCACCGTCGAGCGCGTGTGATTCCAGCACGGTGTAGTCCTTGCCATCGTGAGCAACGGTCGGGCACCCGTTGCGTCGAGCGAACTGCGCCATGCGCCGCGCCGACAGCCCGGCGTCGTCCGCCTGGAGCAATGATGTCTCGACCAGGACGTCCAGCGAGGTCGTCGGTCCCTCGCCACTGAGCGAGACGCTCAGTGCATTGCCCCAGACTCCGGGCCCAGACGCGGTGACCTCGAACGCTCCCACCGTCGCCCGGGCCGCGGCCCCGTTCCCGTCGCTCGAGCGGACCACGTAGCAAATCGCTCCTCCGCTCGCGAAGAAGCCGTAGACCGCCCACGCGGTGAAGCTCGACCACCCAAGACCGCCGAAGGTCCGCGTGAACTCGTTCCAGCTCGTGACCAGGGTCGGCGTGTCCACGGGGCCGCTGTGTGTCGCGCCCACGAAGGCGGCCACGCTGGTGCTCGCGCCTTGGATCATGGTCTGCGATGGCACTTCGCTGATGTAGACGCCGGGGTACGAGGGACTCACCATCGTCCCCGATCGTACGCACCGCGGTGCGGCGGAACCACGAAAAAGCCGGCCGCGGTCGCCCGGGCCGGCTTTCATTCGGCGCTGCACGGCCCGTGAAGGGCCGCAAACGCGATTGAGGACGTGCTCCCTAGAGCTCGGCCTTGAGGGCGTCGACGCGATCGCGGCGCTCCCAGTTGAAGCCGGCCTCGTCCTCGCGACCGAAGTGGCCGTAGGCCGCGGTGTTGCAGAAGATCGGCTTGAGCAGGTCGAGCTCGGCGATGAGGCGACCGGGGCGGGCGTCGAAGTGCTTGTCGACGATCTCGCTGAGGCGCGCGTCGGGGACCTTGCCGGTACCGAAGCTCTCGACGCGGATCGACACGGGCTTGGCCACGCCGATGGCGTAGGCGAGCTGGACCTCGCAGCGGGTGCAGAGCCCGGCGGCGACGAGGTTCTTGGCGATGTAGCGCGAGTAGTACGCGGCGGAGCGGTCGACCTTGGAGGGGTCCTTGCCCGAGAAGGCACCGCCGCCGTGACGACCCATGCCGCCGTAGGTGTCGACGATGATCTTGCGACCGGTGAGGCCGGAGTCACCCATGGGGCCGCCGATGACGAAGCGACCGGTCGGGTTCACGAAGTAGTTGGTGTTCGCGTCGAGGAGGTTCGTGGGGATGGTCGGCTTGATGACCTCCTCCATGATGAACTCCTTGAGCGTGTCGTAGCTGACGTCCTCGCTGTGCTGCGTGGACACGACGACCGCGTCGACGCGCTGCGGCATGCCGTCGTCGCCGTACTCGACGGTGACCTGGCTCTTGCCGTCCGGGCGAAGGAAGCTCTCTTTTTCCCGCTTGCGCACGTAGGTGAGCCGCCGGGTGAGCTTGTGCGCCAGGCTGATGGGCATCGGCATCAGCTCGTCGGTCTCGGTGCAGGCATAGCCGAACATCATGCCCTGGTCGCCCGCGCCCTGCTCGTCGGTGTAGACGCCCTTGCCGTCGACGCCGAGGGCGATGTCGGGGCTCTGGGCCTCGAGGGCCACGAGCACGCCGCAGCTGTCGGCGTCGAAGCCCATCTCCGAGCTCGTGTAGCCGATCTCGCGGATGGTCTTGCGCACGATCTCGGGCAGGTTGACGTAAGTGCTGGTCGTGACCTCGCCCGCCAGGTTGACGTAGCCGGTCTTCACCAGGGTCTCGCAGGCGACGCGACAAGTGGGGTCTTCGGCGATGATCGCATCGAGGACCGCATCGCTGATCTTGTCGCAGATCTTGTCGGGATGGCCTTCGGTTACGGACTCGCTGGTGAACAGGCTGCGCGACATGACGACGAATCTCCTCAGCTCGAAAACATGCGGTGGGAAGGCGGCGCGTGAGTGTGAAAGACGCGCTCCGGCTCCACCGGAAGCGGGACAATAGGCCGCGGTCCGGCGCAGGGGCAAGACGCGAAACCGACCCCGCGCCGTGCGTCAGCGAGGCGCCGGCTTGGGCTCGAAAACCCGGACCTCAACCAAGATTGGAGCTTCCTCACCATCGTCGCCGGTCGTGCCCGAGCCGGTGTCGGTGCCGGTCGAGCCGCCCTCGGTCTCGCCGTAGGTCTCCTCGTCGTCGTCCGGCAGCTCCACGAAGAGCATCGCCGTACTCTCGGCAATCTCCGTGGTAATCGCGGTCGGCACCGACGGATCGGCTTTTACGCAGGCGCGCTCTTCGGCCGGGCCACAGCCGGGGCTGCGAATCGCGAAGCCGAGCTCGGGCCGGTCACCGCGCACTTCGAGGCCGTAAGGCCCCGAGCCGGGCATGACCAGACGCAGGACCCGCTCGCGCTGGCGGGCTCCCCCACACGAGTGGGCGTGAGCATCGGTGTGGAGGGTGACCGGATCGATCTCGACCCAGTTGGAGCCCTCGGCCAGCTCGAGCGAGACGGCCGAGTCGCAGGTGTCGGCCTCGATCGCCGTGCACACGGCGGGCCCCGGCTGCCCCTGGGGATCGTCTTCCGGCGGCGGCGTGGGCAGACACGCCGCGCCCGAGGTGCAGCGGCCTCGACCCTCGGGCTCGCAGGCGTCGCCGATCTCCAGCACGTTCCGCAGCTTCACCTCGAGCGAGAAGCTCAAGGGATCGGGCCCGGCGGTGGGCGGCGGCAGACCGAGGATGGGGTGATCCCCATCGATGCCCACCGCGACCACCAAGCTCGACCCCGCCGCGACATCGAGCAACCACGTGCCCGCGCCATGGTCGCAGTGCAGCTGCCGGGTATCCCATTCGTCGACGCAGGCGTGGGGCAGCACGCCGACGCGCGGGGAAAAGCCCGAGCCGAGCCCACGCAATTGTACGTCGCTTCGCCGCGGAACCTCGAGGCGGAAGAACGCATCGGGACCGCCTTCGCCACACGCTCCGCCCAAGCTCACCGCATGCGCCCGCAACGAGCCGTAGTGCGTGCCTGCCCCCACGATGGGAGCGAGCGCGCACAGGTCCGAGCCCTCTTGCGTCGGCGGCTCGACCTCTCCCGTGCTCGTGCCGTCGGCGGGACCGGTCGTGCCCAGGTTCATCACCGTGGTCACCTCGCCGGCTTCATCGTCTCCACCGCAGCCGAGCGACGGCAGGGCTCCCGCCGCCACCGCGAGCGCCAGCCCGAGCCGGGGAGAGACTCGTCGTCGCATGCGGGTGGACCGCGCATCAGCAGGCGCCATCGAGGTCAGCGTAGCAGGGCCAGCCCCGTGTTAGCGTCCGCGCATGACCGGACCCTTTGGGGGACTGCCACGCATCGACCTGCGCCCCGGAAACGACGGCGCAGCCGCCTGGCGCAATCGCTGTGCCCGCGCCGCGGGCCTGGCGGGGGAGGCGGATGCCGCCGCTCGCCAGATCATCGCCCAGATCCGTGACCGCGGGGACGCAGCGCTGATCGAGCTGACCGAGCGATTCGAGCATCGGACCCTGACCCCGGCCGACATCGAGGTCAGCGCCGAGCGGCGCGCCACGGCGAGCGAGTCCGTGAGCCCGGACGTCCGCGCCGCGCTCGAGCTGGCCGCCCGCCGGGTCCGCGAGTTCCATCAGACCCAGGTCCACGCCACCACCGGGCTCGAGCACGGCGGGTCGCGCCTGCACAGCCGGGTCGCCCCGCTGCGCACGGTCGCCGTCTATGCCCCCGGGGGCACCGCCGCCTACCCGTCGTCGGTGCTGATGGCGGGCATCCCCGCGAAGGTGGCCGGCGTGGACGAGGTCCTGCTGCTCACCCCGCGAGCCACCGACGTCGTCCTCTTGGCGGCCGAGATGGCCGGGATCGATCGCATCTTCGAGGTCGGTGGGGCCCAAGCCATCGCCGCGGCTGCGCTCGGCACCGACACCATCCCGCGCGTCGACAAGATCGTGGGACCGGGCAACGCCTACGTCACCGCCGCCAAGCGCCAGGTCTTCGGCCTCTGCGACATCGATGGCATCGCCGGGCCCAGCGAGATCCTGGTGGTCGCGGACGACAGCGCCGACCCGGCCCTGGTCGCAGCCGACCTCATCAGCCAGGCGGAGCACGATCGGCTCGCGTGTGCGGTGCTCGTGACCGACCACCCGCCGCTGGTCGACGCCACCGATCGGGCCCTGACCGAGCAGCTCGCCGACCTGCCGCGCACCGACATCGCCACCGAAGCGCTCACCGAGCACGGCGCGGCGGTGATCGTGGCCGACCGCGAGGCCATGGCCCGCGCCGCCGACGAGTATGCGCCCGAGCACCTCGAGCTGTTGGTGCGCGAGCCCGATGCGATGGCCGAAGGCCTGCGGGGCGCGGGGGCGATCTTCGTCGGTCCGTGGACGCCCGAGGCCGCGGGGGACTACACCGCGGGACCCAGCCACGTTTTGCCCACCGCGGGCGCGGCCCGCTTCGGCTCTCCGCTGGGCGTGTGGGACTTCGTCAAGCACACCAGCGTGCTGGCCCTCGACGAGGCCGCGCTGCGGGCCCAAGCCGAGGCCATCGTCACCCTGGCCCGCGCCGAAGGCCTCGAAGGCCACGCCCGCGCCGTCGAGCGCCGACTCGACCGCAAGTGAGGGGATCATGAGCGATACCAACGATCTTCCCTGGGCCTCGCACTTGCGCTCCACGCTGGGTGCGCTGTCGATCTACGACGTCGCGCCCGCCGACGCCTCCAAGGCGCGGTTGCACGCCAACGAGTGCCCAGAGCCCTGGCCGGCCGAGGTCATGGAGGCCGCAGGCCAGCGCCTCGCCGAGCTCGAGCTCGGCCGCTATCCCGACACGTCGGGCCGACGACTGCGGGCCCTGCTCGGCCGGCGCCACGGCTGCGACCCCGAGCGCGTGGTGCTGGGCAACGGCAGCGACGAGATCATCTTCTTGCTGCTGATGGCCTTGTCCTCGCCCGAGCGCCCAGGGGTCATCGTGACGCCGGCCCCGACCTTCGTGATGTACGGCCACACCGCGAAGGTCCTCGGCATGGAGCTGCGCGAGGTCCTGCTCACCGAAGACCTCGAGCTGCCCGGAGCCGAGCTCGACGAGGCCCTCCGCGGCGCGACCATCTGCTTCTTCGCCCGGCCCAACAACCCCACGGGCAACCTGTGGGACGAGGCTCGCATCCGTCGGCTCATCGCCGATCACCCCGACGTCATCTTCGTGATCGACGAGGCTTACACCGCCTATGCCCCCGAGGGCAGCTCGATGTGGTCGCCGGACGGGCCGAGCAACCAAGTCCACATGGGCACCTTGTCCAAGGTGGGCCTGGCCGCGCTACGCCTGGGCTACTGCATCGCCCATCCCGCCCTGGCCCACGCCATGAATACGGTGCGGCACCCCTACAACGTGTCGCAGACCAGCCTGAGCCTGGCCGAGCTGGTGCTCGATCGCTTCGACGACGCGCAGAAGGCCATGGTGGCTCGAGCGCGCGACAATCGGGCCCGGCTCGCCGAGATTCTCGGTCGGATCCCCGGCGCCGAGGTGCTGCCCTCGGCCGCCAACCTCGTGCTCGTGCGCCTGGCCGAAGACGGCCACGCCCCTGCCCTGCGCGCCTACCTGGCCGAGCACGGCGTGCTGGTCAAAGACGTCAGCGGTCAGCCGCGTCTACAACGATGTCTGCGCGTGAGCGTCGGGACCGAGCCCGAGCTGCAGCGACTCGCCCGGGCCCTCGACGGTTGGAAGGGCCCCGCGGCGGCGGAGTGATCCGCCGCCCCGCCGTGGGCGCTCAGGCGTCGGTGTCGAGCGAGTCGACCAGCGCGATGTAGGCCTGCTTGGCGTCGTCCTGAGAGGTGCCTTTGCGCTTCTCCCAGGCGTCCCACTTGGCCCGGCCGCGAATGTTGGTCATGCCGGGGCGCTTGCCCTGCACGTCACCCTCGGAGCCTTGCTTGTACAGGGCGTACAGGTCCAACAGGGTGCCGTTGGGTGGCCGTTGGTCCAGAAGCTGCACCCGCTCGGCTGCGTACTTGAAGTCGTCGTCGAGGCTCATATCCGAAGGTCCCTTCCCTTGGAGGCAGGTGTACACCGCGGGGCCGCTCGATTGGAAGAACGATCTCGGTGCGATAAACCTCTCGGGTGGACCACAAGAAGGGCTTGCCCCAAGAGCGGGCGGACCAGCTGCTGGTCAACGCGGCGCAGGGTCCCGGGTGGGCGCTGTGCATCGGCGCGGGGACCTCGCTGCCGATCTTCCCCGACTGGAACCGACTCGTACGCAACCTCATCGCACGCATCCACCCCGATCGAGCCGACGAACTCGCCAAGACCCTGAGTGCGGGCTTCGCCCCCGACTCGCTGATCCAGGCGGCGTCGATCTTGAACGAGGGGGGCCCCGAGCGCTTCGCCGCGCTCCTCACCGACGAGCTGTATCGAGACTTTCTCGATCACTTCGGGGAGGCCGAGCGCCAGCTGGTGGTCACCGCGCTGGCGGCCACGCGCCCCGGCGATCTCAGCTCCAAGAAGTGGACGCAGTTCTCGGACTTGCTGACCAAGCACTGGGGCGACGCCATGTCGTGCCTGGCCATCGCGCCCGTGATCAGCCGAGTGCTGGGTACGTCGCTGTCGCCATCGAGCATCCTGTCGTTCAACGCCGAGCCGCTGCTCTTCGCCGCCATCAATGCCCATCAGGCGAGCGCCGATCCGGCCGCTCCCCAGCGCATCGACCGGGTGGTCCGCGGCATCTCCAATCGCAACGTGGGGCGCGTCCCCTACGTGTTCTGTCACGGCTTGCTGCCCGTGCCCGACACCCACGCGTCACCGCTGAGCAGCTCGCCGGACACGCTCGTGTTCTCGGAGTCGGCCTATCTGCAGCTGGCCGCCAACCTTTACTCGTGGCAGGCCCACGCGTTCCTCGAGACCTGCGCCTCGCGGCGGGTCGTGTTCGTGGGGCTATCGCTCACCGACGCCAACATGCGCCGATGGCTGTCGTGGGTGCACGACAGCCGACTCGATGAACTTCGCCGCATCGACAGCCCCGCGAAGAGCTCGACCCAACACTTGTGGTTGAACTGTGCCCCGAACGACCCCGAGCTTCGCAAGTGGATCGAAGCGAGCGTCGCTCACCTCGGGGTGAGACTGGTGTGGCTGAACGGGTGGGACCAAGTGGGGCTCGTGCTAGCGCGGATGCTCAACCTCCCGTCGAGCTGACCGCAGCACCCTCCACAAACGACGATGCGTTCCGGCCATGGACGCAGCTCGCTGACCGTCGATGGACATCGACGAGCACTGAGCCGAGTGCATGACCGGAACGCATCGCGCGGTGAGTCGTGCTCGGGTCGCGGAGTTGAACCGCTGAGCTTTAGCCCACAGGCCGAAGGCCTGCTGCCCTACCCAGGCTGCCCTAGCCACGACTCACCGCCGTGCCGTCGCAAACCGATTCCACCGACCATGCCGGGGGTGTTGCGTATCGAAGGTCGTGATGAATCGGTTCGTTGTTGGTCTTCACGTTTCCCATGAGGGGATCACTGTGCTTTCTGGTCCAAATGGACCGCTGAGTTCGCAGGTTCCGGGCGTCGCCCGGAGGTCTGTGCAAGTCCAGTAGATTCATGGTTGGGTTCTTCTAACGGGTTAAGACGTCGGAAATCGTTAATCGGTTCCCTCACATCCGTTTTTTAACCATTGGAAGATCTTCAACAATTTGCTTGGTCCCCCTGATGCATAGGCAATGGTAACCCCGACATCCGGCCAACCGGATGCATTGAAAGTTCACCCTACAGGGGGCCCAGGGCCCACACAGGTCAGTTTACGCCCGACGAACTCCTCTTTGCCGTACTCCTCCTCGTTGGCTGGTTGCACAGGATGCACGGCGACCGAGAAATTTTTACATAGCGGTCGCGCTCGACCTGTCGTTTCAGCCCAATCACCCAAAACGATCGGCGAAGGGCCCATCGCCCCCGCGAGTTCGTTCGATCAACCGGGGTGGAGCAGGCCTTCGCCCATGTGGACGAGGTCTTCGAGGGTCGACGGCGGAGGGTCACGGCGTTCGACGACGGCGACGGGAACCTGCGGGTAGCGCTGCCGCAGGTGCTCGAGGATCCGTTGGCCACGGTCGGCTTGTCGGCGGGCGCCGTCGTAGGCCGACCGCAGAGCACCCATGGCCGCGTCGGCTTCGGCCTCTCCCACGTGGGCGACCACCGTGGGTCGCACCTGCGCGTCGACGGGAGCCTCGGGCAAGGTGGGCAGCACGCGATTGAGCACGATGCCGTCGACGTTGAGCCCTCGCTCGGCGATGACATCGATGAAGCCCTCGGCCTCGCGCGCGGAGAAGTCGGTGGCCGCGGTCGCGAACACGGCCCCGGTCTCCTTGGAGCGCATCAGCGTGGCCACATCGCCCGCCCGACGACGGAACTCGCCGAGCACGGCGGAGAACTCCTTGAGGAAGGCCCCCAGCTCGCCGATGAAGGAGCCGCCGCCCATCGACTCGAGGGTCTTGAGCAGCACGCCGCCGCCCAGCCCCATGAGCTTGAGGCCGAGGCGTCCGGTCCCGGCGAGGAAGCGCCCGGCCGGGTTGTTGATGAGCTCCTCGATCCGGGAGGGCGCGTCGATGAAGTCGAGCGCGTTGGCGGTGGGCGGGGTATCGAGCACGATGAGGTCGTAGCGCCCCTCGGCGTGCAGCATGTGGACGCGGGCGGTGGCCGCAAACTCGAGCGCCCCACCCAGGTGCTGCACCGTCGCCTGGTAGATGGGGTTGGCGAGCATGCGCGCGGCGGCGGCGGTGTCCTTGGAGTAGGCCCGTACGATCTCGTCGAACACGCGCTGGGTGTCGAGCATCAGGCAATCGAGCGAGATGCCCCCGGGCGCCTGCACGGGCACGATGCTCCCCGCGGCGCTGCCTTGGGCCGGATCGAGCCCCAGCGCCTGCGCCAGGCGGCGGGACGGATCGATGGTCAACACGAGCACCCGTCGGCCCCCCGATGCAGCGGCCAGACCGAGCGCCGCCGCCACCGTGGTCTTCCCCACGCCGCCCGGTCCCATGCACAGCAGGACCCTGCGCTGGGGGGAGATCTGGAGCCGATGCCCGGCGTTGCTCACAGCCGCGGCTTTTACCACGAGTCCCGCCCCGGCGAGGGCTCTGGTACGCTCCGCCGCAGTGGGGCGCGCACAGCGTTACGAAGTCGTCGTCGAGGGTCATCCCCATGCGGTCAGCGTGGAGCTGGACAGTGCGGGTCAGCCCGTGCGGGTGCAGGTCGGTGACACGAGCTGCGCAGTCGCGCTCGGAGCCGACGACGCGATCGTGGTCCGCCCCGACACGGGCGACAGCGCACAGCACGTGGTGCACTTGAGCCCCGGGGGCCGACCGACGCAAGCGATCGTCTCGGGCGACCTGCTCGGGCTCGAGGTCCGCAGCGCCCAAGAAGCCGCCCTCGAGGCTGCGCTCGCGGCCGCGGGCGGAGGCGCGGGCGGAGGCTCCATCGAGGCGCCCATGCCCGGACGCGTGGTCCGAATCCTGGTCACCGAAGGTCAGGAGATCGACGCCAACGCGCCGCTGCTGATCGTCGAGGCCATGAAGATGGAAAACGAGGTCCGCAGTCCCATCGCGGGCATCGTTCGCACCATCGCCGTCGAAGAAGGCCAGGCCGTGGACGCCGGCCAGCTGCTGTGCGAGCTGAGTCAGCCCGAGGCTTCGAGCTGAGCCAGTAGCTGCTCCAGCGCGGGACGGTCGCACACGCCGTCCCAGCACCAGGGCATGGTCAGCAACGATCCCGCCGCGCCTTGGCGCGCCGCGTCTTCGTCGACCCACTGCTGCACCACCTCGCGATGACGACGGCTGGTGCGTGCGATGGAAGAGGTCGTGGAGAGCATGCCGGCTACCGCTGCACCGCCCGCGGAGTCGGCCGCGGGTGCGGACAGCTCGGGTACATCGGG
The DNA here is from genome assembly GCA_039028615.1 of Myxococcota bacterium. Lineage (GTDB taxonomy): Bacteria > Myxococcota_A > Polyangia > Nannocystales > Nannocystaceae > Paraliomyxa. Next base: position 158,394 of record JBCCHT010000019.1, read on the forward strand.
CGGCCACATGCCGTTGACCACGATGGTCTCGATCGCGATGTTCCGGTCGCGGCGCAGCGCCGCCCCCAGCTCGCCCAGCTCGGTCAGCGGCCAGCGCTCGGGCAAGCCGACCAGCACCGCTTCGGTGGCCTGCGGATCGGTGAGCGTCTCGATCATCAGCCGCGCCTCGCTGGGCAGGGGCCCGGCCGGGATGGCATCGATGATCGCCTGCGGCACGCCGACGGTGTAGAGCAGGTGCCCGGTCGCGGGCCCGTCGAAGATCACGGTGTCGAAGGCATCGCCGCGGGCGGCCTCGTGCCACGCCTTGCCGAACACGGCGAAGTCGTCGAGCCCGGGGATCGCCTGAAGCAGACGACGCACGATGCGATTGTCGAAGACGGCGGCCGACACGCGCTCACTGCGCACGATCATCGCCCCGTACTCGCGTAAACACACACGAGGCACGAGCCGCTGGATGTGCAGCCCGCCGCCGACGGCGTGGACCGTGTCGGGCAACGACGGTGCACCGAGCATCCAGCCCAAGCGGTCGTCGTGCCCGGTGGTCGCGACCAACACTCGACGCCCGCGAGCGGCGAGGGCCAACCCCAGCAAAGCGGCCACCGTGGTCCGACCCACGCCCCCCTTGCCGCTGACCACGATCAGGCGACGCGTCGCGAGACGGTCGAAGGTCGCGGCGGGTGAGGCCGCCCCGACGGCCCGGCCAGGCGTGGACATGGGCGGGAGCCTGGCATAGGCGCGCGTTCACGCCAACCGCCGAGACGACGGACCGCGCACAAAGCGCGGCACGCGAAGGCTCGGGGCCCCTTGCGGCAGGAGCCCGGGCGATACACAAATCACTCCGGCGACGTCGTGGCGATCCATATCCATAGCAAGAGCGAGCTCGAGAAGATGCGTGCATCCGGGCGTCTGGCGGCCCGGGTCCTCGACTTCATCGAGCCCTATGTCAAACCGGGGGTCACCACCGACGAGCTCGATCGCCGCTGCGCCGACTTCACGCGCGAGCACGATGCGATCTCCGCCCCGCTGAACTACAAGGGCTTCCCCAAGTCGATCTGCACCTCGATCAACGAGGTCGTGTGTCACGGGATCCCCAGCTCGCGGACCCTCCAAGAGGGCGACATCATCAACATCGACATCACCACCATCCTCGATGGCTTCCACGGGGATACGTCGGAGATGTTCGAGGTCGGTGAGGTGAGCGACAAGGCCAAGAAGCTCATCGACACCGCGCGCCGCTCGATGTGGCTGGGCATCAAAGAGGTCGCGGCCGGCAAGCGCGTCGGCGACATCGGGGCCGCCATCCAGGCCTTCGCCCGCGACGAGCGAGGCTACGGCGTGGTCGAGGCGTTTTGTGGGCACGGCATCGGCCGGGTCTTCCACACCGCCCCGCAGATCGCCCACACCGGTCGCCGGGGCACGGGCAAGCGCATGAAGGCCGGCATGACCTTCACCATCGAGCCCATGATCAACGAAGGCACGCACGAGTGCCGCGTCCTCGAAGACGGCTGGACCGCCGTCACCCGCGACGGGGGCCTGTCCGCGCAGACCGAGCACACCATCGCCGTCACCGACAACGGCTACGAAGTGCTCACCATGCGTGACAACGCCTTCTCCCTGTAGCCCCTGCGGCGGGTGCCGCGACCCGTGGTGCGCCCCACCCCGACTGGGTAGGATTTGCGCATGGTCACCCTGCGCAGCTCCTGCCCGCTCGACTGCCCGGATGCATGCAGCCTGAAGGTCACCGTCGACGGGGGCCGCGTGCTCCGTCTCGATGGCGACGAGCGCAACCCGCTGACCCAGGGCTTCATCTGCGCCAAGGTGCGCAACTACGCCGCCCACGTCTCGTGCCCGGAGCGCTTGCACTCCCCGCTGGTCCGCACCGGGGCCAAGGGCGCGGGTGAGTTTCGCGAGGCGAGCTGGGACGAAGCCCTCGACCGCATCGCAGACGCGATGCGGCAGGCCCGAGACACGCACGGCGGCGAGTCGATCCTCCCGGTCTGCTACGGCGGCAGCAACGGCCTGCTCACCCAAGACGCGACCGATGCCCGGCTCTTCCATCGCCTGGGCGCGAGCAACCTGGCCAAGACCGTCTGCGCGGCGCCCTCGAGCGCGGCCTATGCCGGCCTGTACTCGCGCATGCCGGGCGTGGCCCTGACCGCCTATCGACACGCGAAGCTGATCGTCCTGTGGGGGGTCAACCCGTCGGCCACGGGCATTCACCTCGTGCCCATCGTGCGCAAGGCCCAAGCGGCGGGGGCCAAGCTGGTGGTCGTCGACCCGCGCCAGACTCCGCTGGCCAAGCAGGCGGACCTGCACCTCGCCGTCCGTCCCGGCACCGATCTCGTGGTCGCGCTGGGCGTCATCGACTGGCTGTTCACCCACGGCCACGCCGACGAACAGGGGCTGGCCATGCACGCGCGCGGGGTGGAGACGCTGCGCAAGCGAGCGGCGGCGTGGCCCCTGGCCAAAGCCGCGGTAGAGGCCGGCGTCGAGCTCCCGCGGCTCGAGCGCTTCGCGAAGATGTACGCCGAGACTCGCCCGGCCGTCATTCGCTGCGGCTGGGGACCCGAGCGTAATCGCAACGGCGGCTCGGCGACGGCGGCCATCATCGCGTTGCCCGCGGTGGCCGGTCACTTCGGCGTGCTGGGCGGAGGCTTCACCACGAGCAACTCGTCGACGATCCAACTCGACGGAGACCTGGCCGCAGCCGCGCCCGCGCCCAAGACCCGCACCATCAACCTCAACCAGGTGGGCCGGGCCTTGCTCGAGGCCCAGCCTCCGATCAAGGTCGCGTTCTCGTACAACTGCAACCCGCTGGCCACGCTGCCCGACCAAGAGCGCATGCGTCGGGGCCTGCTCCGCGACGACCTGTTCACCGTCGTGTTCGATCAGGTCATGACCGACACCGCCCTGTATGCCGACGTGGTGTTGCCCGCGACCACCTTCCTCGAGCACCACGAGCTCGCGCGCTCCTACGGGGCGATGGTCGTGCACCGCAGCGCGCCCGTGCTGGAACCGCAGGGTCAGGCGCGGCCGAACTGGCAGGTGTTCGAGGCGCTGTGCGACCGGCTCGATCTCAGCCGCCCCGACGATCCCCGCGGACCCGAGGCGATGGCCGCTGCGATCATGAACGGCAGCCCCGATGGCCCCGCGGTGGCGGGTGCCCTCGACCGCGACGGTGTGGTCACCCCGCCGGTCGGACCCGAGCCGATTCAGCTCGGTAATGTGTGGCCCCGAACCCCCGATCGCAAGATCGACCTGTGCCCGGCCGCGCTCGATGCCGAAGCCCCCGCCGGTCTGTATGCCTACCAAGGCGATCCCGCGACCTCGCAGTACCCCCTGGCCCTCATCTCCCCCGCCGTGCGCCAGACGGTGAGCTCGACCTTCGCTCAGCTCCTGCGCGACCCGGCAACCTTGTTGCTGCACCCGCAAGACGCGTCCGCTCGCGGAATCGCGGACGGGGACGATGTTCGGGTGTTCAACCCGCTGGGCGAGGTCCACTGCCGTGCCCGCTCCAGCACCGATCTGCGACCCGGCGTGGCGATGCTGCCCAAGGGGCTGTGGGCTCGCCACACGCATAACGGCGCGACCGCCAACGCGCTCGCCCCCGACACCCTGGCCGACCTCGGCGGAGGCGCCACGTTCAACGACGCCCGGGTGCAAGTCGCCCGAGCCTGACGCCGCATGGTCGGTTTCGGACATCGCGCAGCCGCGGCGCCCCATTGTGGTCGGCGCCCGCAGACCGACGAGCCATTCGCGAGCGTTGTCGCTATCATGGTGCGTCTCGCATGAGCACCGATCCCCCCAACGACTCCGAGCCCGAGTCCGAGTCCTCGGGCGCCGACCAACCCGCCGATCTGCTGCGGGTCGAAGGGTTGGTGCCGCTCCCGGTCGCGGCCGCCGTGGACGGGGGCTCCGAGGACGAAGACGAGGACGAGTACTCGGGCGGCTACGGGGTCGAGGCGCTGCCGCGAGGCACTCAGCTCGGCCGCTACGTGCTGCTGGGTCGCGTTGCCGGGCGCGAAGGCGCGGTGGTCTACGGGGCCTACGATCCCGAAGAAGACCGCAAGGTCCTGCTCAAGCTCTTCGACCCGGGGGGTGACGACGACGACGAGGACGCGGCCCAGGCGGTGCGGCTCGAGCTCGCCCGCCAAGCGCAAGGCGTCGCCAAGGTCTCGCACCCCTGCGTCGAGCAGATCCACGAGGTCGGCGTCTACGACCACTGGGTCTTCCTCGCCACCGAGTTCGTCGACGGCCTCAACGTACGCCAATGGATGGAGGTCCGCGACGACCCCTTCCCCTGGCCCGAGGTGCTGCGAGTGTTCCGCGAGGCGGGCCGAGGCCTCGCCGCGGCACACAAGCAACGCATCGTGCACCGCGACTTCCGTCCCTCCAACGTCCTCATGGGCAAGGAGGGCCGCCTCGTCGTCATCGACTTCGGTCTCGCGCCCGAGGTCGAAGAAGAAGACGACGACATCGAGGTCTCCGCGCTGCGCGAGTCGCTGTCCGGGGCCGCGCTCGAGGACACCCAGCCCGGCCCGGCCGGCATGGCGGGCACCCCCGCCTATATGGCGCCCGAGCAGCACCTCACCGGGCAGGCCGACGCTCGCTCCGACCAGTTCAGCTTCTGCGTCGCGATGTACGAAGCGCTCTACGGCGAGCGTCCGTTCTCCGGCAACCGCCCTCGCGCCATCGCGCTCGAGGCGGCCAAGCACAAGGTGCGGCCCGCTCCGCCCGACTCCAACGTCCCCGCCTGGCTGCGCGCCATCGTGATTCGCGGCCTGAGCCCGCGCCCCAAAGATCGATTCCCCACCATGGAGGCGCTGCTGCGCGAGCTGGCGCGAGACCCCTCGGCCCGGCGTCGCCGCTGGCTGTGGGGCGCCGCGGGAGCGGCCGGCATGATGGGCGTCATCGGCCTCACCGCGTGGGCCTTCGAGGCCGACCAAAACGCCTGCGACGACACCAGCAGCGCCCTGGCCGAGGTGTGGACCATCGAGCGACGCGAGGCGCTGGGCGAGGTGTTCACCGCCACCGAGCGGCAGTGGGCCGAGCCGACCTGGCGCTACACCGAGTCCAAGCTCGACGCGTGGTCGAGCGTATGGGCCGACTATAGCCGCTTGGCCTGCCAGGCCACCCGGGTGTGGGGCGACGCGGCCGAGAAGACCTACGAGCTGCGGGTCGCCTGCCTCGACCGTCACCTCACCGAGTTCGATGCCACCCTCGAGGCACTCGCCGAGGTCGACGGACCCATGCTCGACCGCGCCCATGCGCTGGCCCAGCGCCTGCCCGATCCGCGGCGATGTACCGACACCAGCGCGCTGTTCGTGCTCGGTCAGCCCCCCGAGGACAGCCGCGAGCAGATCGACGGCCTGCATCGCCAGATGGCCGGGCTCGAGGCGCGCTTGGTCCTCGGCCAGGCCGGCGCGGTGTCGCACGAGATCGGCGGCCTTCTACCCGAGGCCGACGCCACCGAAAACGACGCCCTCATCGCACGCGGACACTTGCTGCGGGGGCGAGCCGAGCTGGCCAAGGGCAACCCCGAAGCCGAGGCCCTGCTGCACGGCGCGGCCCAAGAGGCCCTGCGTGCGGGCGACACCAGCCTCGCCGCCATCGCGTGGCGCGGTCGCGTGGATGCCTTGTTGCAGCGAGACCGGGCGGCCGAAGCAGGCGCGCTGGTCGACTACATCGACGCAGTGATGGCCAACAAGCGCTTCGAGTGGCTGCGCCCCGATCTCGCCATCGCGCGTGGTCGCGCCGAACTGGCCCAGGGCCGCTCCGCGGAGGCGCTCGGTCACTTCTACGCCGCCATCGAACTCGAAGAGGGCCGCAACGACGCCGATCCCTTGCGGCTATTGCCGGCGTGGCTCGGCCAGGCCGAGGTGCTCGACGCCCACGAGGACACCCAAGAGGCCATCGCGCCCATCAAGACCGCGCTCGACGTCACCCGCAACACGCTCGGGCCCCAGCACCCCGCCGCGGTCGAGCTCCTGCAGCGCCTCGGGCAGCTCCAGCAACGCGAGGGGCTGCTCACCGACGCCCGGCCGAACCTCGAGCAAGCGCTCGAGATCACCCGCATGGCCGGCAACGGCGATCCGGGGCGCATCGCCGAGCTCGAGACCTCGCTCGGCCGAATCCTGCAGACCGAAGGCGACGTCGCTTCGGCTGCGATCCACTTCGAGCGCGCCTACGAGCTGGTGCAGGGCAAGACCCCGACCGGGGCCTCGTTCCGTGCCGGGCTCCGCGTCGCCCGGGCTCGCCTCGAGCTGCGACGCAAAGCCGAGGCCCGCACCCTGCTCGCGCAACTGCTCACGACCTACCCGCCCGGTGCTCCCATCGGACGCGACGGCCCCACCTCCTTCGAGCTCGCCCAGGCCGAGCTGCTGCTGGCCACCCTGGTGTGGGACGACGGCGAAGCCGAGCGCGCCCGCGAGCTGGCCACCCGCAGCATCGCGCGCCCCGGTGAGAGCCTCGAGCAGGGGATCCATCGCGACGAAGCGCAGCGCTGGCTCGAAGAACACCCTGCCCCATGACCTCGTCTCGTCGCTGCCTCGCCACGCCCGGCTTGCTCGTCGCGCTCGGCCTGAGCCTCGCATGTGAACCTCCCGGCGCCACCGCGCCCAGTCGCGTGCCCGTGCGGCCCGACGCGGTGCTCAACGTGCCCTATCCCGTCAGCGAGCCCGAGCGCATCGAAGGGGCCGGACGCAAGACCCTCTCCGAGGCGCAGTTCGTGTTCATCAGCCTGGGCGCGCCGCCCGACGAGCGCGACCACGCCCTGCCCGAGCGCGTGGCCTCCGAGGGGCCCATGCTGCTCGCCCATCACTTCGGCCCCGTGGGCACGCACGCCACGGCCTGGCAGGAGCTTCGCCGGCTGGCCTTCGGTCGCGGCATCCCGCCGCGCGGCCAGGCGCAGCCCGTTCCCGCCGAAGAGGTCGAAGCACTCGGGTTGCAGGCGCCCGCGTCGAGCGTGTGGCTCGTCGGTCCCGACGGCAGCTGCCGCGCCGAAGTCGGGGAGCCGCTGGTCGGCGTCTACGACGGCCCCGAGGACACCGTCGCCGTGGGCTACCGCCTCGAGGGATGCTCCGGCCGACGGTGGGCCCAGGTCGGCATCATCTCCGATGGCATCCCCGTCGACTTTCGCTGGGTCCCCGCCGAGCTGTCCTCCGAGCAGATCCTCGCCTACGGCAGCGAGTGGGACGACCCGCTCCCTACCCTCGTCGACCCGCCCGCGTGGTCGCACGCGATGACGCCGGGCTTCGACCAAGTCCGCGTGCACGAGATCCCCGACGTCTCGCCGCGCGTGCTGCAGCTGCACCGCGCCTGGACCTCCGAGCATCCCGATCGCACGGAGCGAGCATGGTGCGAGATCGAGGCCGCGTGGAGCCACACCGAAGGCTGGTACAACGGCCGATGGATCGATCCCGTGCCCTGGGTCCCCGACGCCACCGACCCCTTCCTGCTCGGCGCGTTCGTCAACGGCGAGCAAGTCGACGCCGTGCTCTATGACGATCGCTTCGACGGCCTGGTCGTCGTGCCGCCGGGGCCGCTCGACGACATGAACGACGCGAGCGCATGGACCCAAGTGTTCGTGCCCACCGGGCACTATCACGACGACGAGCTCACCCGTTGGGGCGTGGAGCCGGCTCGCGGGGCTCTGCCGCTGGGTCCGCGATGCGAAACCGACGGCGACTCGCCATGAGTTCGGTCGTGGTGAGGCCAGCCGCTGCGCCCCGCTGGGGCCGTCGACGGCTGCTGTGGTCGCTCGTCGCGATGGCCGGCTGCGCGAGCGCCAAGGGCCCGCCGAAGGCCCCCGACGGCGCGGCCGAGGTCGTGCTCTCGATGCAGGGCATCGACTGCCAGAGCTGCGGACAGACGGCGGTCGAGGCCCTCACCGCCACCCCCGGGGTCTATGTCGCCTCGTTCGAGCGCGACGCGGTCGAGCTTCACGTCGCCTACGATGCCGCCCAGGTCGACCCGCCGCAGCTGCTGGCGGTCGTGCACGGGCTCGGCTACCGGGCAATACGAGGGCCGGGCCAGGGCGCCTACACCTCGGAGGTCGTCTTCGCCCCCGGGCTCGACGTCCAGCAGATTTCCACCGACGGCGAGCTGGTCGACCTCGAGGCCTTCCTCGTCCCCGGCAAGGTCACCGTCTTCGACTATCACGCCGTGTGGTGCGGGCCCTGCAAAGAGGTCGACCGCCACATGCTGGCCCTGCTCGAGCGCAACGACGACATCGCCCTGCGCAAGCTCGACGTCGTCGACTGGAGCAGCGCGCTCGCGACCAAGCACCTCGGGAAGGTGGCCACCCTGCCCTACCTCATCGTGCACGGCCGCAGCGGCAAGCCCATCGCCCAGATCGCCGGCCTCGACCTGGTCGCCCTCGACCGCGCCATCGAGCGAGGCCGTCGTCGATGAGGTTCCGGCGGCTCACCTTGTCGCTCGGCTTGGCGATGGGCCTGACGGCGGCGGGCTCTCCCGACATCGCCCTGGCCGGCCCCTGAGCGGGTTGAAGCAACCCCAACCTCCCGGGTGGAGGTACGACCGCATATCAGACTCCGATGGATCGGGGCCGCCTTCGCTTCGGCGCCTCGATGCTCTACTCGTATATCAACGCCGCCCACGACGTGGACCCGGAGCAGTTCGAGCCCGGCATTCCCTTCGAGGACCAGGCGGCCGAGCATCAGCTCGGCATCAACATGCTCGAGTGGGACGTGGACGCGCAGTTCGGCGTGCACCGTCGCTTCGCCTTCGAGCTGATGCTGCCCATCCGCACCACGATCATCGATGCGTCCTTCGCCGACGCCCAGGGTCGGCCGCTGCCAAACTTCCAGAGCATTCACCACCGCGACGAAGTCATCGCGGGCGTGGGTGACCTGACCTTCGGCGGCCGCATCGGCCTGGTGCTCCCGGAGAACGTACCCCGCTGGACCCTGGCCCTGCGCACGGGCGTTTCGCTGCCCACGGGCAACACCGAGCCGGACCCCTTTGCCCTCGGGGCGGCCGGCCAAGAGCACCAGCACATGTTCTTCGGCTCCGGGACCGTCGATCCGCGGATCGGCTTCGACACCAACGTGGCCTTCGATCGCTGGGGCCTGGTGGGGTGGTCCCTGCTCGAGGCGCCGCTGTACTCGAACAAGCACGGCTACCGCGGCAGTACCGTCGTCGTCGGCGGCATGGGAGCGCAGTCGGGCTTCGGCCTGCAGCGCTGGTCGTTTCTCGTGCAGCCCGAGGTCTACTTCGAGACGCCCGCGCGCTGGAACGACACCCTCGCTCGCAACAGCGGCCGTACCAGCCTCATCGCGACCGCGGGAGCCTTCTTCTTGCCGACTCCGCAGTGGCGCCTGCATGCGCTGGTCAAGGTGCCCTACGCCACCTTCGCTCGCGGCGGGCAGCTGCGCTGGCCCATCGTCGCGCTCCTGGGCTTCAGCTACACCGTCCAGGTCGGCAAGCCCGAGCGCGACGGCCATCACCACGGCTGACGCCGGATCGCTCAGGTCCCCGACACCAGGCGCTGCAGAGCGAGGGTGGCCCCGAAGGCCAGCACGGCGAAGGGGATGAGGTCGGGCCGCCCCGCGTGCGCGACGAGCAGCGCGTCGACCAGCGCGATGCCGGCAATGAGCGAGATGATGCCCGTGCGGATCGAGCCCGAAGCCCGTCCTCGCACGAGGCGAAGGCAACGAAGCACCCACAGGCAGAAGCCTGCGAACAGGCCTTTGACCAGCATGGGCCCGAGCACCAGGCTCCAGGTCACCACCGCGGGGCTCCACAAGCCCGCCAGCGGGCCGTAGCGCACCAGGGCGTTCGTGTTCTCGTGCGCCGCGGCAAAGGTCAGCCCGAGTACGTACAGCAGCAGCACCGCCGCGCCGAGCCACACGGCGACGGGCAGCGTCCAGGTCACGGACAAGGCCGCGGTCAGGTACAGACCCACCCGGCACGCCCCCATGATCACGGGCCCGAAGGGGTTGCCCTTGTGGTTGACGTTGTAGGCGACGATGAGACCGATGGTGCCCGCAGCACCCAGCAGCGGTCCCAGGCCGAGGCTTCCCGCCACGACCAGGGCGAGCACGAAGAGCAGGCCGACCGCACGCAGGACCTCGCCGGCTCGGACCTCGCCCGAGGGGATCGGCCGCTCCGCTCGTTCCTTGGCGTCGATCTCGGCGTCGCAGTAGTCGTTGAGGAACATGCCGCCGACGTACAGCAGCGAGGCCATGAGCCCCAGCCGACCGTACACGCTGGGCGTGAGGGCTCCGCCCGCCAGCACCAGGCCCGCCAACACGTTGCTCCACACGGTGGGGAGGTTGGACACGCGACCGAGTTTGAGCGCCGTCGAGAGTTTCATGGGGTGCGGTCTTTCGAGGTCAGAGGAACGCGGCAGTGATCGAGGACCCAGCGTAGCTCCCGAGTGATGGCATCGGTCAGCGGCACGTCGCGCAGCGTGGGCGGAAGCACGCTCCACGTATAGGTCTCGACCTCCACGTGATCGCATAGCCCCGCGCCGAGGACCTCGTGCAGCAGCGCCTCGAGCACGCCGTCGGTATTGCGAAAGGGCGGGATCTCGGACTGGAAGACGGGCACGTGGTAGTGCACGCGCCAGCTTTGCGCGGGGCACTCGCCCGCCGCGTGAGCGGCCATGGCCTGCGGTAGGTCGAGGAAGCGGCGGAGCGAAGCTCCCTGCTCCGAAGTCTCGTCGAGTCGGGCGACGACCTGATGGAGGTAGACGTCCTCCGCGAACGCCTTCAGGTGCTCGAGCGCCGACGCGTCGACCGGCTCGATGTGGAGCCCGGTCGTGGCCTGGAGCTTCGCCACCCGCACGCCCGCCGCACGCAGGGCCGCGACGCTCCGCGCAGGGTCTTCGTACTCGACCGCGGCATGGCAGGTATCGAGGCACAGGCCCAGGTGGTAGCGCAGCGCCTCCTCGGCTTTCGACGGGCTCAGCCCGGTGAGCGCCACCATGCGCCGCGTGGCCTCGGCCGACCACAGGCGTGCCTCGAAGAACGCAATGGCCTCGGCGGTGGTCTCGAGCATGCACTCGGGCTCGGGCTCGAGGGCCAACGCGATGTCGACCCCGCGCTCTTCGGCGTGGCGCCACAGCATCGCCGCGGTCCGCAGCAGGTGCTCGACGAGTGCATCCGGGGGCGCCGACGGGTCGTAGCCCTCACTCCGCGGACCGACGAGCGGCCGAAAGCCTCCTGGGACCGTGCTGATCGAGCCTCGGACCCCCGCGGGCAACAGCCGGGCGAGGATCGTGGCGAGCACCTCGGTATAGCGAAGCCGCTCGGCCGTGCTCCAGTCGGGCTGGTAGACCGACTCTTTGACCGGCTGCGCGTGGAAATCCCCGTGCGGGAACCCGTTGAGCGTGAACACGTAGAGCCCGCGCTCGTCGAGAGCATCGGCGAACGCATCGAGTCCCCCGGGTGCGGCCATGAGTTCATCCGCCGCGCGGGCGGACAACCGCAGGCCGATGCCGAAGGGGGCATCGGGACTGAGCGCCGCCTTCACGGTGGGCGCATGCGTCAGCACGTTATCGCGGGTCTCCGCCCAGCTCTCCCCCGGGTGGATGTTGCTGCAGTACGTCAGGTGTACTGCGCCATCGAGAATGCGCATGGTCAGCCCGCGCGCGCGTGGGTCGGAATGGACTCGACGACCGAGGTCATGAGCGCATGGTCGATCTCGTGGATCTCGAAGCCCTGGCCGAGCCCCTCGAGCAAGGTCAGGGTCAGCTCGCCCCCCAGGTGCTCGCGAAACTCCTCGAGACCCACGAGCAGCTCGAGCTCCCCCTTGGGCGCGCGCCTCAGCTGCGCTTCGTGCCACGTGGGCAGGCCCAGCGCGACCAGCAGGCTCTCGATGCGCTGCGCGGCCTCGGCGTCGAGCCGACCGATCTCGACCGAGTAACGGCTGTCGATGGTGATGCCGATGGACACCGCCTCGCCGTGACGCAAGCCGTGCCCGCTGAGCACCTCGAGCTTGTGCGCCGACCAGTGGCCAAAATCCAGGGGCCGCGCGCTGCCGTTTTCGAATGGGTCCCCACCGTCGCGAATGTGCTCGAGGTGGAGCTCGGCACAGCGGCGGATCATGTAGGCGGTGGCATCGGGCTCACCCACGCGCAGGTCGTGAGCGTGGGCCTCCATCCACTCGAAGAACGCGACGTCCTTGATCAGCGCGACTTTCACCGCCTCGGCCATTCCCGCCAAGCGGTCGCGCTCGCTGAGGCTGAACACGAAGTCGAGATCGTTGATGACCGCCGACGGCGGCGCAAAGGTCCCCAACGCGTTCTTGTGACCGAACGCATTGATGCCGTTCTTCACGCCGACCCCGGCATCGTTTTGCGCGAGCACCGTAGTCGGCAATCGCACGACTCGAATGCCGCGGTGCGCCAGTGCTGCCGCATAGCCCGCCGCGTCGAGCACCGCGCCTCCACCGATGATCATCACCGTGCAGTGGCGATCGAGATGGGCGGCAAAAAACGCCGCCTGCAGCTCGTGGATCAACGCGGGATCGTTCTTCGCCGCCTCGCCTCCGACCAAGGATCGCGGGGGCGCGGCGAGCTCGAGCACATCGGCGTGATGGTCGAAATACGCCTGGATTCGGGCATTCAGCTCGGGCCAGGCCTCGAGCACCCCGCTGTCGACGACCACGAAGACCCGACACTTGCGGCCCTCGGACGACCCCGCTTGCTCGACCAGGGTCGTGCGCAGCACGAGGTCGTGGGGGGCCAACACGCCGCGGGTGAACACCACCGGGTAGTCGAACACCACCCCTACGCGTTGCGCCCAACGGTGGGTCACGGCCCCGCCCATGTGCCCGTCCATCGCGGCGGATGGTAGCTCAGGCCCAAGCAGTGGTCCACAATGCCCGCCATGGACCCGAGCGAGCAGAACCAATCGCAACGATGGCTACAGCGCTTCCTCGAAGAACACCAAGCGGTGGCGGGCACGGTCCATCGACTCGACCGACAAACCCAGGATTTGCACCTCGAAGCCGCGGTCAACATCCCCCCCAAGGTGCAGGACGCGACCCGGGTGATTCCCCGAGGCAAAGGCATGGCGGGTCTCGCACTCGAGCGCCATCGCCCCGTGTCCACCTGCAACCTCGCGACCGACGAAGGCAACCCCGACGTGCGCCCCGGGGCACGCGCGGTGGAAGCCGCGGCCGCAATCGCGCTGCCCGTCGATGACGACGCGGGTCAGGTGCGGGCCGTGGTGGGCATCGCCTACGCGAGCGAGCGGCCGATCGACGACGCTCTGCTCGCTCCGCTGCAGGCCGCGGTCACCACCCTGCCCTAGGACTTCGACAGACCGAGCACGTACTGCAGGTCGTCGGAGAGCGCCCGACCGGCCGCGGTGCGCTCGCTGGCGTAGCCCCGAGCCATCCGTTCGAGCTCGGCGCCATGACGCTGCTCGATGCCCACGATCTCGCGCGCGGGCGCCCCGATGAACAACGCCTTGAGCACCATCTGGTTGAAGCTCGCCTCGGAGAAGTGCTCGGCCGGATACGGGTTTTTTGTGGCCAAGGCCGAGAACACCGACACCGCGTTGGTGCGACAGGCATCGACCGCGAGGTCGACGAAGCGTTCGGGTCCCGGCAAGTAGCTCAGGCTGCGCAGGAGGCTCTCCTGCTCGCTCAGCTCGCCGCTGCGGAACAGACGCGTGACCAGCCCCACGTGCTCGTCACTCGAGAGCGTATCGAGCTGCGCGTGGAGCAAGGCCAGTCGCGCGAGGTCGAACGCGCGCCAGCTCGGCACGGCCATGGCGTCCGGCAACCCATGCGCCGCGGCAGCCTCGGCATCGATCTCGATCGACGTCGCGCCCGTCTTGCGGCGCGCCCGGGCAAAGACGATCCGCAGCGTACGCTCCTGGGGGCTGCCCTCGGTGGGCCCGTCGTCGCCGAAGCTCGGGAGGGTCTCGTCGAGCCAGGTCTTGGCCGGCTGTAGGCCCTGCCCTTCCAGCAATGCGAGCACACCGACGACCAGCGGGGTCCGAGGGGAGACCATCGCGGCGACGCTATCACAGCCCCGCGTCAGGCCTCGTCAGCGCCGGACTCGAACCGACGGCCCCACACCCACGCCAAACCGGCGAGCCCGAGCACCGCGCCGAAGATCAACAACGAGTCGTCGAACGACACGCCCCAGGCTCCGACCAACGCGAACGCCACCGCCGCCGGGATCGACCCCACTGCGCTCGCGACGAGCATCTTGGTCCACCCGAACGATGAAGTCCCGGCGAGAATGGCTACGCTTTCGGCGACGATGGGCACGGGTCGCGTCGCGATGATGGCGACCATGCCCCAGCGCTGCAACAACGCGTCGGCGCGGGCGCGCTGCTGCTCGGTCACCAGACGATCCAGCCACCGTCCCCCGCGGCGACCGATGCCGAAGCCGACGGCCGCCGCCGCCACGCTCCCCACCAGCGACAACGCAGCGCCGAGCACCGCACCGAAGAGCACCCCGTGGGCGATCATGATCACGGAGGCGGGCACGGGGATCAGCACGTCGGCGACGAGCAAGCCGACGCCCACCAACGCCGCGAGTACGCCTCCCCCCGACATCGCCTGGTTGGGGTCTCGCAATACCGAAATGTCGAAGGCTTCGACCGCACCGAAGAGGGCCAAGAAGAACATCGCCATCCCGGCGAAGATCCCGACGTAGCGCCCCATGCGGGCGGACCATAGCACCTCCCCTGCTTCGACCTGCGTGCTACGGTGCCGCCCGAACTTCGCGCCCGAGACGCTCCGATGCCGCTTTTCGATCCTCATATCCACATGACCTCCCGGACCACCGACGACTACGAGGCCATGGCGGCGGCCGGGATCGCGGCCATCGTCGAGCCGGCGTTCTGGCTCGGTCAGCCGCGGACCCACGTCGGCTCCTTCGAGGACTACTTCCTGTCCCTGCTCGGCTGGGAACGCTTCCGCGCCAGCCAGTTCGGCATTCGCCACTTCTGCACGATGGGGCTCAACCCCAAAGAGGCCAACAACGAGGCCTTGGCCAAGGGGGTCATGGATCTCCTGCCTCTGTACCTCGAAAAGGAAGGCGTGGTCGCGGTCGGAGAGATTGGCTACGACGACATGAGCGACGCGGAGCACGAGCTGTTCGCGGCGCAGGTTCGGCTGGCGGTGGAGTTCGAGCTCCCGGTCCTCATCCACACCCCGCACCGAGACAAGCACGCGGGCACGCTTCGCACCCTCGAGCTCATGCGCGAGCTGGGCTTTCCCCCTGAACTCACCCTCGTCGATCACAACACCGAAGAGACCCTCGGCGCCGTGCTCGAGTCGGGGTGCTGGGCGGGGCACTCCATCTATCCCGAGACCAAGATGGACGAGCACCGCATGGTCGCGCTGGTCCAGAAGTACGGACCCGAGCGCATCCTGGTCAACAGCGCGGCCGACTGGGGCGTCAGCGATCCACTCAAGGTGCCCAAGACCGCCGCCGCCATGCGCGAGGCGGGCATCTCCGAGGCCGCCATCGAGCAGATCTGCTGGAACAACCCAGTGCGGTTCTTCGCCCAGAGCGGCCGGCTCGATCTCGAAGAGGTCGACACCGCGCTGAGCGTCGATCAGCGCGAGCTGTGGCAGGGCAACTCCGTGCTCCGCGGGCAGTCGCCGCGCATCGACGAAGGGGACTCGGGCGCAGGAAACCCGGCATGAACCGAACGGTCGTCCTCGACGTCGTCGGCCTCACCCCCAGCCTGCTCGGCCCCGACACGCCCCGCCTGCAGCAGTTTGCCGAGCGGGGCACCCTGCGACCGATCCAGACGATCACCCCGGCCGTCACCTGCTCGGTGCAGTCGACCTTCGTGACCGGGGCGCTGCCGCGCGAGCACGGCTGCGTCGCCAACGGCTGGTACTTCCGCGATCTGGCCCAGGTGTGGCTGTGGCGTCAGGCCAACGCGCTGGTCGGCGGCAACAAGCTGTGGGATCTGGCCCGCGCTCGCGACGATCGCTTCCGCTGCGCCAAGTTGTTCTGGTGGTACAACATGTACGCGGACGTGGACTGGGCCGTGACCCCACGTCCGATCTACCGGGCCAACGGGCGCAAGCACCCCGACGTGCACACCAGCCCGGTCGGGCTGCGTGAGCGGCTCGATGGCGAGCTGGGCACCTTCCCCCTGTTCAACTTCTGGGGACCGAACGCCAACATCACCTCCTCGCAGTGGATCGCCGACTGTGCCTCGCTCATGGAGCGCTGGCACGAGCCCACGCTGAGCTTGGTCTACCTGCCGCACCTGGACTACGCCCTGCAGAAGTACGGGCCGGGTGCCCCCGAGAGCCGAGCCGCCCTGCGCGAGATCGATACGCTCTGCGGAGAGCTCATCGAGCGCTTCGAGGCGGCCGGGCTTCGCATCGTCGTGCTGTCCGAGTACGGCATCACCCCCGTCACCGGGCCCGTCCACATCAATCGAGCCCTGCGCGAGGCCGGCCTGCTCGGCTGGCGCGAAGAGATGGGCGAGGAGCACTTCGACGCGGGCGCGTCACAGGCCTTCGCGGTGGCGGACCATCAGATCGCCCACGTCTACGTGCGAGACCCGGGTCAGATCGCCGAGGTCAAAGCGCTGCTCGAGAAGCTCGATGGCGTGGACGAAGTCCTCGATCGGGAGTCCATGGCGGCCTACGGCCTCGACCATCCACGCTCGGGCGAGCTGGTGGCCTTGAGCAAGCCCGAGCGCTGGTTCTCCTACTACTACTGGCTCGACGACGCGCGCGCCCCCGACTACGCCCGCACCGTCGACATCCATCGCAAGCCGGGCTACGACCCCGCCGAGCTGTTCCTCGACCCGCAGTTGCGCGCCCCCATGCTGCGCATCGGGTCGTATCTGCTGCGCACCAAGGTCCTGGGCCAGCGCGCCCTGCTCGACGTCATTCCGCTCGACGGCAGCCTCGTCCGCGGCTCCCATGGCCGGGTCACCGCGAGCGCCGAAGACGGGCCGCTGTTCATCACCAACGCCCCGGAACAGCTCCGCGACGCCAATGGTGCCCTGCTCGGCGACAGCCAGAGCCTCGAGGCCACGGCCGTACAGGGGGTGCTCCTGCGTCACCTCTTCGACTGACGCCGCCCTCAGTTCTCGGGCAGGCCGGCGTCGATCCAGTCGACCAGCATCTGGCGCTCTTCGTCCGTCGGCAAGGTCGCGCCAACGGGGAACTGGCCGGCCGGGGGCTCGCCCGCGCAGTTGTCGAGCATCGAGCCCACGGGGGCCGTGCCGCAGCGAATGCTCGCGGCCTCGGACTCGACGACCGACAGCATCGTGTAGTCGCGCAGAGCGTCACCTGCCCCGTGGCACTCC
The DNA here is from genome assembly GCA_039028615.1 of Myxococcota bacterium. Lineage (GTDB taxonomy): Bacteria > Myxococcota_A > Polyangia > Nannocystales > Nannocystaceae > Paraliomyxa. The sequence goes on from JBCCHT010000019.1 coordinate 175,667, forward strand.
CAGCAGTAGCTCTCGAAGAAGCTCTCCGCGAAGTTGTCCCAGGTCGGCGCGGCCGCTCCGGTCTCGCCGCTCGAGTCGGCCGCGGTGGAGCTGCCGTCGAGCGTGTCGGAGCTGGAGCCAGTGGCCGACGTGGTGCTCGTGGCCGCGCCGGAAGACTCCTCCCCCGCGCCCCCGGAGCTGGAGGTCGCGCCCGTGTCCGCCGCCGTCGTCGAGCCGCCCGCGGTCGTCGTGGTGTCTCCGCTGCCATCATCACCACAGGCGACGGCGAGGACCAGGACACAGCTCAACGTTAGTCTCTGCATGACGGGCACCCTACGTGCTGGCGTCGGGGGCTGTCACCTCTCGCGACGAAACGAGGGGCGCCCGCGGGCCCAGGCCGAAGCCCGAGCCCGCGGGAGGTTGGGGATGGGGGTGCGTTATTCGGCTGCCTTGGCGTCGCCGCCCTCGGGAGCCTTCGCTTCGGCTGCCTTGGCGTCGCCGGCCTCGGGAGCCTTCGCTTCGGCTGCCTTGGCGTCGCCGCCCTCGGGAGCCTTTGCCTCGCTCGGTTTGGCATCGCCCGGCTTGGCTTCGCCCTCGGGAGCCTTGGCGTCACCGCCATCGGCTTTCGCTTCGCCGCCGGCCGCCTTGGCGTCACCCGGTTTGGCCGCGGCCTTCTTGCCGTCGTCCGTCTTGGCCTTCGCGCCCTTGGTCGCCTTGTCGGGAGCATCCGCGCACCCGGTCATGGACGCGGTGGTGGCGAGACAGAGGGTCATGAGGATGGTGGGGATTCGGTGCTTCATGGTGGACCTCAGTGGGTGTGTCTTCACCATGAGCCGCCCGTGCCCGCGCTGCCGTCATGAGCCCTCCACCGTTTCGTCATGAAAGCATCACGGCCCGATCGTCGATTCGAGGCCGTCTGCAGGCTCTGTGGAGAAACAAGAGAGACATCTCACCCATTCAGTGAGACAATTCCGCACAACCGCGATGCCCAGTGGCCAAGCCATGGATGCGGAACTACGGCCACTGCGTGGTCGGGGGTGGAGTGAAGATGAGCGCGTACTCGTTGTTTGGCCTGGTCGCACTGACGATGAGCGTGGCCGCGTGCGCGGTCGGACCCAACGATCCGATCCCAGACTTCGGCCAAGACGGCGAGTCCCAGGGCGTGGGCACGGGCAGCGCGAGTGAGCCGAGCGACGACACCGCGGGCACGGCCGACGACGGAAGCGGGAGCGATGAGACCGGGGGTGACGAGACCGGCGACGGCACGAGCGACGGCGAGTCGGACGGAGCCTGCGGCGACGGGGTCATCGAAGCCGACGAGCAATGCGACGGCACCGAGCTCGGCACCATGACCTGCGACAGCCTCGGCTTCGACGGCGGCTCGCTGTCGTGTACGGACACCTGCGAGTACGACACCAGCGCCTGTGGGGGCGACGGACCCGTGTGCGGGGACGGCAGCACCAACGGCACCGAGGACTGCGACGGCACCGACCTGGGCAGCAACACGTGCACCGCCATGGGCTTCGAAGGCGGCACGCTGGGCTGCAACGGCGACTGCACCTTCGACACCTCCGGCTGCACCAACGATGGGCCGGGCTGCGGCAACGGGAGCGTCGACGTCGGGGAACAATGCGATGGCCTCGACCTGGCGGGGCAGACCTGCATCAGCCAGGGCTTTGCCGGCGGTGGCATCCTGCTGTGCGACGCCAGCTGCAGCTTCGACACCTCGAACTGCATGGGCGGCGGCGGAGGGGCCTGCACCTTCGATGCGGACTGTGGCGGCGCGCAGTACTGCGAGGACGGCACCTGCTACGACGGAGTCGTGGGCGACCCCTGCACCTTCGACTCGGACTGCATGTCGGACATCTGCCTGACCTTCGATGACGTGTGCAGCGACGGCAACGCGGGCGATCCATGCACCTTCAACAGCGAGTGCATGAGCGGCTCCTGTGGCGTCGCCGACGTGTGTGACTGACCCCCTCCGACGATTTTCTCCACGAGGGGCGTAATCTCGTCACATCTGGATCATTATCCAGGCAGAAGCTCGGCTTCGCCTGACTACTTAGATTTCGAGATGATTGGATTCGACCGAATACTCGTGTGGGCAATCGTGGGATGGGTCTCGGCGACCGGGTGCGGGCCGTCCACGGGCGCTCCCCCACCGCAGACCTGTGGCGGCGACGATCCGGTCAAACTCGTCGATCTTCCCCCCGACACCGGGTGGCGAACCCTGGCTGCCTCCACCGAACAATTCGTCATGGAACGATGGGTCCTCGAGCAAGAGGACCAGACCGCCACGCAGCAGGCGTTCGTACTCGAGGCATGCGGCGAGTCGGTGGTCGAGCTGTCCGCAGCCACCACGGCTCCCACGGAGCACTTCGGGGTCGCTGGACCGTGGCCTCTCGCGGTGGACATCGAGGATGGCAGCGCACGTTGGCTCGACCCCACGGGCACTGCGCCCAGCCATCCCGTCTTCCCCTCCACCATCAGCTGCGTTCAGGAGGTCGCGGGGGGCTTGGCGGCCTTGGGCTCGGACGGCACGGTGTGGTTCCACCCCGACCCAGCCGAGCCTTCGCTTGATGCGGTACCCGTCATCACTGGCGTTCGGCGGCCCGACTGGCCCCGGATCCCGCTCGGCGACTTCACCCGCTGCGAACTCCTCGATGCCGACATCCCTGTCGCCGATGCCGATGGCGATGCCCTCCTCGTCATGCTCGACGAGGGCCCGCTCGTGCGGGTCACCGTGCCCACCGGAGAGCAAGAGACCATCATCGATGGACCCGTCAGCCAGTTCATGAGCATGGACGACCCGCGCTACATCCTGTGGCGCGGAGGCTCCGAGCTCGATCCGGACTCCGACTGCTGCACCGTGCGCGCGCGCGACCGCGAGACGGGCGAGGACATCTCCGTCGGTGGTGACCTTTTCCCCGTCAACTCGGGGGCGTACTGGGTGAGTTCATTGCAGTGGGGCCCCACCTTCGAAAACCAAGGCACCGTGTTCACCCACGCCGCGACCGGTGCGACCGTCCGTGTGGATGGGTGGTGGACGCCCGAGGCCGTGCTGTCCGACACTCAGTTGTTGGTCGCACCCGTCGACGAACTCGGCACCGCCATCGTCGACCTGACCACGGGCGTCGTCGGGCCCTCGCCTCTGCCCGCTCCCCCCCTTTACCTCGAGCCCACCTACCCTGACGGTGTCACCGGGCTCGAGCTCGTCGGCGATGCCGAGAGCGGCCGACTCCACTTCCTGCCCTTCGACGGCAGCCCCGCTCGAGTCCTGGCCGAAAACGTCGGCGACGACTTCGTCCGTACTCAGACCGGCACGCTCGTCTACGTGGACCGCGTTTCACCCGCCGACACCTACGGACCCCTGGTGATGGTCACGCGCGCCGGAGAGCGCACCGTCATCCACGACCACGCCAGCTCGCCCTGGGTGCCGTTCCACGGCGAAGCGCGCGAGCGCAACGAGGTCCTGTTCGTCCGGCAGGATCCACAGACTGGCGACCGCTCGTTGTGGCGCTACGTCTTGCCCGAGTAGCTCGCTAGCGGGCGAGTTGCTGCACCACCGCCAGCGCCTCGGGGATGTGCTTCTTCGCACGCAGCTGCGAGGAGAACACGTGGCGCACCACGCCGCTGCGGTCGATCACGAACGTCACGCGCCCGGGCAACAGCCCCAGCGTTCGCTTCACGCCGAAGATCTTGGTCAGCTTGCCGTCACGGTCGCTCAACAGCGGAAAGGGCAGGCGATGGTGCTTGGCGAAGCTGCGGTGGCTGTCGTCGGAATCCGGGCTCACGCCCACCACTCGCGCTCCCGCGTCGCTGAAGCTGGAGAACTCGTCGCGAAACAGACACGCCTCGGCGGTGCATCCCGGGGTCTCGTCGGCGGGATAGAAGTACAGCACCAGGACCTGCTCGAGTTCACACGCACCCAACTCGACGATCTCGCCGTCGTGGGCCGTGGCTTTGAAAGCAGGAACTCGATCTCCAACGCGCAGAGGCACGCCCCGGAGGTAGCAAATCCAGCGCCTGCGACAAACGATCGCAGCGAAAAAACGGCGTCCGCGGCATTCCCGGGCGAATTGCAGCGCCGTTTGAGAATCATCCGCTCAACAAACGTGGGCGGGCGTAACGGTTTTGCCTGCCGTGGATATGCCCTGGTGCCGGACGGTCCGCCTCGCCGCTCCTCTGACACACCTGCCTACATCTCCCGACGTAGGCCTCACTCCCAGCCCCGCGTGGTCCCCATGCCCAACGCCAACCCAGTCGACGCCTCCTCCACCTCGCCGGTCCCCACGGACGACTTTGCCGCCAGCATCGAGGCATGGGCGGAGACGCTGCTCGGCCGAACGATCGATCGGCGTTACCGCATCGACTCGGTGCTGGGCTGCGGCGCGGTGGGGGTCGTGTTCAAGGGCATGCACCTGCGGCTGAACAAAGCGGTGGCGATCAAGGTGCTGCAGCAGGACGCGCGCATCGGTGCCACCTTCCGCGCTCGCTTCGAACGCGAGGCCCTCAGCGCCTCGCGGCTGTCGCATCCCAACTGCGTCGAGATCCTCGACTACGGCGACGACGACGGGCTGGTCTACTTCGTCATGCCCTTCGTCGAGGGCGTCGAGCTGTCGGACCTGCTGGGCGACGAGATGACCACCGCCCGCGCCCTCACCCTGTTCGACCAGGTGCTCGCGGGGCTCGAGCACGCGCACGAGCAGGGGCTCATCCATCGGGACATCAAGCCCGAGAACATCCTCGTGGTGCGGGACCACGCGGGACGCGAGCAGGTCAAGCTCATCGACTTCGGCATCGCCAAGGTCGAGGCGCCCGCCGACGGCAAGCACCTCACCTCGATGGGCGACGTGTTCGGCACGCCGCAGTACATGAGCCCCGAGCAGTGTCGCGGCGACGTGGTGACCGAGCGCACCGACCTGTACTCGGCCGGCCTGGTCCTGCACGAGCTACTCACCGGGCAGATCACCTTCGATGCTCCCGAGTCCTTCGAGGTCCTGCGGCTCCAGCTCCTGGCCCCGCCGCCTCCGCTGCCGCCCCAGCTCCAGGCCAGCATCGGGCCCCTGCTCGAGGGCCTGCTGGCCAAGGAGCCCGCCGAGCGCTTTTCCGACGTCGCCGAGGTCCGCGAGGCGCTCGCGGCCGTCCGCGAGGGTCGACCCATCTGCCGCCCCACCCCGCGCGGCAAGACGGAGCCCTCGGCCCTCACCGCGCTGACCTCCTCCAGCAGCGGCATGGGAGCGATGGCCTCCGCGTCCGTGATCTCCGGCTCGCATCCCGCCATGCGCGTGCCCGACCCGGAGCATGGCCGCGGGCCGAGAGGCACCGAGGTCCTCGTCGACTCGGTCGAGCTCACGCCCATGCAGTGGGCCCCGATGCTCGACCGACGCTCACCTGCCCCGCGCCCGCCCTCCCGTCGCCCGCTCATCGCCGCCGTGCTCGTGGCGGTCACCGTCATCGTTGGGCTGCTGGTCTACGGCGTCGTTCGGCAGCGCTCCGTGGTCAGCGACATCGCCCAGCTACTGGTCACCGCCGAGCAGGACGTCGAGGTTCGCGTCGCCGGCGTCGTGGCGGGCATCGTCGCGCCCGAGTGAGCTCAGCCGCGCCCGTACAGCTCCGCGATCGCGGTCCGGTCATCCTCGGTCCAGTGCGAGGTCGGGTGGGTCTCCGAGATCTGCGAGTTCATCACCGAGGGCGCCGTGCCTTCGGTCGGGGTGCCCGGGATGTGATGGGCTCCGATCGGGCAGCGGGCCTCGCTTCGCTCCTTCCAGTCGGTGTGGCGCAGCCCCATCGCGTGGCCGATCTCGTGCATGTACGTCGCCACCGTGAACTCGCGAAGCGCTTCATTGTCGGCATCGAAATCCTCGTTGCGCGTGCCGATGACGATGACCGGCCCGGGTAGCCCGTTGGCATCGGGCCAGGTCGCATACGCCTCGTCGGTGAACTCCTCGAGCTCCACCAAAATTTCCGCGTCGCACCGCTGCGGCGTGGGCGTATCCGTGGCGACGAATCGGTAGCGAAGCGAAAGCGCGTTCCATCGCAGCAGCGCCGTATCGAGCGTCGCCCGCAGCTTCGGAAAACCCGTCGCGATCTGCCACGTCACGATGCAGATGGTCGCGTCATCGCTCAGTCGAACCAGGTTCTCCGCCCGATAGTGGCGAAAGCGGGGGCCGTCCAACGCCCGGGACGCCTCTAGCCCCATGACGATATCCCCTTGGACGACCACCCGCTCTCCCACTACTGCCATGTCGTGCATCGAGTACCCCGCCCCTAGCAGGTTCTCGACGATCTCCTCGAGTTCCGCCTCGCTGGCTGGTGCCCCCACGCACCCGGCCATCGCCGTTGCGACGACGAGACAGTGAACTCGAGCAGGCACGAACCATGAGTGCCACAACGGAAACGGATCTATTCACCCTCAGGCGCGTCATCGACACCTTCGACCCTTGGCCGCGGGACGAACATCGGTGGATACCCCCTGTCGTGGTCCCCACTGACGACGCCGTAACGAGCCCTCTGCGCCGACGCAGATCGAGCCTCGCCGCCTGGGCCTTGGCCCTCTCGGCGTTCGCCGTGCTGGGGATTCGAGAGTTCACCGGTCACTCGGGCTCGCTCGCGGGGCACCCGTTCGCCGCGCAGGGCGAGGCCTGTCGCGGCCTCGCCCGCACGGCCGTCATCCCCGCTCCGCCCGCCGCACCACCGTCCATGCCTCCCGTGGCCGCCGCCCCCGAGCGTGAAGACGACGGCCCCGCGTTCACCCGCTACGGCAACTTCGCCATCACCCACGAGCGCTTTCGTTCGCGTGGCAATCGCAACGAGATCATCGAGCGCATCGTGGGGCCCGGCTACCGACACGCCGACTGGCGCGACGTCCTCACCGTGCCGGGTGACGGTGGAGGGCTGCTGGACGTCGTCGAGTTCATGGAGCGGCTACACATCGGCCCCGGAAAGCAGACACCCCTGGTGACGCTGCGCGGCAAAGAGACCCGCTGGGATCGCAAGCGCAAGACGACGCGAGATTTCTTCGTCATGGGGCTGAGCGGAAAGAAGACCCGGCACGGAGACGTCGAGGCCGACTACCGCAAGCTGATCGCGGTGGGGTCATGGCAAGGGCGACGCCCCCTGCTGGCCGTCCGCAAGACCCCGCCGCTCGACTACTTCGAGGGTTTTCGCCGCCGTCGGCTCCCCCGCGGCTGGGAGGCGGACAACGGCAGCCAACACCCCTGCAAGATCTTCGTCGAGTCGAGGCACCTCACCCTCGATCTCCACCCCAACGCCGGAGGTTATGTCAGCGGCGGCGTGTTCACCGACGTCGATCTGCCCGTCTCCAACGACACGGTGATCGGCTTCGACATGTTCACGCTGACCTCGTCGATCGATCCCACGCAGCGTACGAGCGACGAGCAGCGCGTAGGCTCGACCATCACCCTCGACCTCGTGCTCCAAGACGGCCGCACGGTGCAGACCAGCTATGCCTACGGCTTCTACCTGGAGCGCGGCTTCACCGAGCGCCCCGGCTGGAAGCAGGTCCAGCGTCACCAACCCCGCATGGTGTGGCAGCGCGGGCTCCGTCACCGCATCCGCGACACGTGGCCCGATGCCGTCGCGCTGCGCCGCATCGCCTTCCATGGCTACGGCAAGCGCTACGAGGTGAGCCTCGACAACCTCATGGTGTTCGAGCTCCCCGCCGGCTGGGCGCTATGAGCCTACTTGCGCCACGTGACCTGCACGGTGGCCTTCGCCCCCTCGGGCGCGCCTTCGCCGGGCGCCTGCACCTCGAACGAAAAACCCAGGTCGGGCACGGCCGCGCTGGTGAAGGGTAGGTGCTCGTTCATGGTGGGCTGACCGTCGTCGAAGCGGGTCTTGGCCGCAGACTCGACCTCGCCCTTCTTCACGAGCGCACCATCGACGACCTCGAACCACTCCATCGCGGCCGGGAACGGCTCATGTGAAAATGGAGCGTCCTGGGTCTGCATGTAGCGAAAGGTCGAGGGGCGGAGGCGGAACTTGCCCGCACGCTGGTCGAACATCTCGCCCGCCCGCGCCCAGCGGGCGCGCTCGGGACCCGGCAGGAAGTCGTCGATCTCGTAGCCGTAGCGCAGGGGCTTGCCGTCCACGAGCAAGGCACGGGCCGGCGGCGTCTCGCCGGAACAGCCCGGCTCCCCCTTGGGCGGGAAGTCGGCCGGGTAGTACTCGGGGCTGCGCACGAAGCAGACGGTCTTGGCAAAGGCCGCCCGGAGCTTGGCCTGGTCCTCGTCGGCGACCGCGTAGCGGGTGTCGTTGGCGGCCGCGCTCCCCTGGAACCAGGCGGAGAACTCGGGCACCTCGATCTCGTTGGGGTTGGCGTCGACGACCAGCAGCGAGCCCTTCCCCGGGCCGTTGTCTGCCGGGTCGTTTTGGCTCCACGCGTACTCGCCGTCGAAGTACCACAGCACGACTCCCGGTCGGGGTCGGCGCACCATCGCTCGCATCGTGCCGTCGGTGGGCGAGGCAAAGAAGCGATGACTGGTGCGCGCCAGGGTTCGATCGTAGCGGTCTTCGCCCGAGGCCGCGGTCGGGTCGCGATACTCGAGCACGTAGTAATGCGGCACCAGTAGCTCCTGCTTGGCCGGGCTCCGCGAGAAGCCATCGAGCACCCACGACTCGGCGTCCGACTCGAAGTCGAAGGCCCCCTCACGCCCGGTGACGGTCACGTTGTCGACCACCAGCCCGCGCATGACCGCCGCCATGTCGGTGAAGTAGCGCAGCCGGATCTTGGCCTGCGTGCCCCGCAGCGAGGACAGATCGAACTTCACCTTCACCCAGCTCGGCTGGAGGCAGGGCAGCGTCTTGCCCACCCGCTCGTCGGCGGGAGGCAAGGCCTGGCTGGGATCGCAAGAGGAACGGCTCTCGTTCTTGCCATCACCGTCGAGGTCACCCGACAGCCCGGTGAACCCGGGGAGCGTGGTCTTGCCGTCGTGCCCGTGCTTGGCGGGCATGTGCGCCCGGTCGGTGGGCAACAAGCGGGTCCAGGTGACGCCATCGTCGGTGGTGGCCTCGACGTAGGCGAAGTCCCAGCCCGCTTCGATCTCCCACCACGCATCGAATTCGAGGGTCAGCGGCCCCTCGGGGGCCTCGGTGAAATCCACGGGCAGCGTGGCGGTGCGCCGCATCTCGTTGCCCTGCCCGCTGTACAGCGCCAGCGTCCCCGACGGATAGGGCTCGAGCGCGATCGTGCGGCGCTTGGGTGGCAGCACCACCATCGCGGCCCGATTGGCGTCCGCGCCCGTCACCCCATCGAGCGCGACCAAGTCCACCGCCGCCTCGCGTTCGCCTCCGGCCGACGGGTGCCGCAGCACGGTGGGCTCGAGCCACCCCAGCTGCATCCGCGACCAGGCCGACAGGCTCTGCGGGGAAGTCGACGCCGTGCTCGACATCAGCTCCCACGCCCCGGTGGAGTTGGTGGTCTTCTTGGCGTAGACGTCGGGCAGGCCGATGGAGTGGCCGAACTCGTGCACGAAGGTATCGATGCTCGTGTACTCCGACTGCATGTTGTAGTCGCGAGCCCACAGCGTCTCGGTAATGGGCGCCCCGCCGCGGCGGTTGTCGCCCTTGGGCAGGTCTGGGCCCAGCCCCTCGCGCCGCTGGATCATGAAGCGATGCGGCCATAGTCGCTCGGCGCACTCTCGCTGCCGCGGCGTGAGCGTGGCGAGCACCTTCGGCGTCGCGTCTTGCACGAGCACCTTGTCCAGCTCGTTGAGCCGCTGGCAGCTCGATTGCCCGGCCCCGGCGTAGATCAGCACGAAGTGGTCGATGTAGCCGTCCGCTTCGTCGAGTTCACCGTCCCCGTCGTGATCGTTGGGATCCCAGCGATCGTAGTCGCCCCACGAAAGATCGGGATGCGCTGCGCCGAGCTGGCCGAGCGCCTCCTCGACCATGCCCTCGGTGTCGTGGTCGCTCCGCCACTCGCCGCCCTCGGGCTTGTGCGGCGCGCCGTAGGCCGCACGCGGCTTGGACAGGGTCACGGGCGGGAGCACCTTACCCAGCACGTGGTACTTCCCGCCGCTCTGATCCGCGTAGTAGTGGGACAGCGTATCGCGACGCTCGAAGGTCGGGTCGAAGAGCATCTGCTGGTAGAAGTCGGCCAGCTGCTCGCCTTGCTCGGGCGTGTCCGCGAAGCGGTCGAAGTGCTTGTCGGGGAAGTCGACCAACACCACCAACAGCTGGTGAGGGCGCTCCTTCGTCGCACGCGGCGAAGGGGCGGAGTCCCAGTTGGTGACCGGGTTCCCCAGCTCGGAGAAGCGCAGATCGGCGAGCGCCTCGACCAGCGTCCCCTCGGGGGTCGTCGGCTTCGCCTTGGGCTCGACTCCCGGTTTCGCCGCCGCGGCCGGCTTGGCCGGCCCTTGCTTCTTCGCGTTGGCGTCCGAAGTTCCCTTGGACCCCGAGCAGCCGGCCAGACCGACGAGCAACAGGGGGAGCAACAGCCGGCTCGAGTTCGACATGGCGTCGATCTATCACAAGATCGACGCCCGGCGTCGGCCCGGGCCGGGGCTCACTTGCCGCCGACGTGGTCCATGCTCGCGGCGACGAGCTTCTCGAGCTTGTCCTCGTTGGTGCGGAAGCGGGTGGCCTTCATCTTGGTCATGAAGTGCCTCACCGCGGGCGCGTAACGGCTGCTGGCGTGGTCCTTCAGGAAGCGCTCGTAGGACGCTCGGTACTCCGGCGTGACCAGGCAGGGGGGTCGCTCGAAGTCACGCAGGCAGATCTCGAGATAGGTCCGCGCCATCACGTCGGCGCTGGACTTGGCGTCGCTGGACCACACCGGATCGGACTTGCTGCTTACCGCCTCCCACTTGATCACCGCCTCGGCGACCTCGTCGGCGTTGCCCACGAACCCCGGCTCGTCCCAGGCGTCGTCGACCTTGTCCGCCTCCCAGGCCTTCGCGGTGTAGAAGGCCTTGGCCTGCGGCGACAGCCCCGGGGCCATCGCGGTCACGAACCAGGCGTGGTCGAGCTCGAGGTCGTACTCGCCCTCGCCCAGGTAGGCCACCCGCAGCCCCAGCGACTCGAAGAGCTTCACCTTGTCGCGAGCGCCATCGGTCATCTCGTCGTCGAGGCAGTTCTTGCTCATGAAGCAGATGGCGGGCTGGATGTCCGGCGAGTCGTACTCCCCGTGGGTCAGCTGCGGGAGGTTGCCTTTCCAGAACTCGAGCAGCGCCTCGATGGCCTTGCGACGGGTGGCCTCGTCGATCTTCGCCCCCGGCTTGCCGAAGGTGGCGTTGAACATCGCCATCGCCTTGGCCGATTTGTCCGGATTGGCGAAGTCGAGCTTGCGGATCTCCTCCACGAAGGACTCGGGAGGCACGCCGGGCCCAGCATCGGCGCTCGGACTCGCGTCGGCGTCCGCCTTGGCATCCGCGTCCGCCTTGCCCTTGGCGTCATCGGCTTTGCCCTTGGCATCCGCGTCCGCCTTGTTCTTCGCATCCGTCGCCTTGGCGGCGTCGCCTTCCTTCTTCGCATCGGCGTCGGCCTTGCCCTTCGTCTGCGCCTTCGCTTCCGCCGTAGCGTCCGCTTTGGCCTTCGTTTCCTTCTTGGGATCGCTCGAAGCCGAATCGCAGGCCACGAGAAGAGCGATGGGGACGAGATACTTCTTGAGCATGGCGAAACTCGGGTCTGGGAAGAGGGTATGTCGTAGCGCCCGCCCTTCATTCACTCGCCGGCCCCGAAAATCGTGAGCATACTCCGTCGGGCTCGCAGGGGCGGCTCCCTCGTCGCGACGGCGCCCGCTCGCCTTAATCTTCACCTGTTTTTTCGCGAGACAGACGAGAGCGTCACCGTCGCGCTCGGCCGGAGCCATACGTCGGCATCGCGCCGTCACAGGCTGTCGACAGCCTTCACCCGGCTTTGATGCGCTAGGTGGCCGTCTTGACGGGGTGACGGCCGCTGATAGTTTGGCGTTCGTCGTGAAAACTCGATCGCCCGCATGCCGCGGGTGAAGGCAATGTGCCAGTCCGTCGCACGTAGAGGCATGACCACCACCGTGGTTCATGCGCTGCGTGTTTGCGGGGGTACGAGCCAGTCACGGCACTTCGCACGAACGAGGAAGCATCAGGATGAAGCACTACCACGCTCTTTTCATTGCACTTGCCGTGAGCGGCGGATGTACGGCCGAACCGGCGGGTCCCGAGGACCTGCGGGATCTCGAAGTCGACGCCACGGGCACGGTCGACCTCATCGACGACCTCGACGAGCTCGATGAAGACACGCCCGAAGCCCCGATGGAGGCGGCGGACGAGCTCTCCGACGAAACACGAGCCGTCGCGGGCGACTTCAACCTCCAGGCGCACCTGCAGGGCGGCGGAGACTGGGCCCTCATCTCGTGGGAGACGCCCCAGCACTACAACCACACCATTTGCTGGAAAGAAGCCGACGAGCCCGGCCGGCCCTGTACCCACAACCAGGTGCCGATCCACTCGAGTGACCCGAACTACCTTCCCGATACCGAAACGCGGCTGTGGGGGTTTTACGATCTCGAATGCGACACCGAGTACATGCTCCGGGTCAAGCGCAGCTTGCTGAACTACGACACGATCACGTTCAGCACGCCGGAGTGCACCTGCGAGCCCGAGGAGCACTGCCCCTATGGCGGTTGGTTCGACGGCGCGAACTGTAGCTTCGGTGAGGCCCCCGCGGGCACCACCGCCTTCGTCTACGCGGGCAGCTACTACCATACGCCACGCCCGTCGTGGCCCTTCTGCCCGATCTCCGGCTCGACCTTCGACACCGTCAACTGCCGAGTGCGACCGGTGCCCGCCGGAGCCAACCCGTTCATCAATGCCAACCATTGGTACTACTCGTCGGAGTGCGAGTAGGCCCGCGCTGACGCGCACGTGAGCGCGGCGTCATGATGAACGCCGACGCGACGGGGACCGCCGGAGCCAACACGAGCGACGGTGGTCCCCGTGATCGCGCGCGCACACGTCTACCGTGCAGTAATTGCTGCGCATCATTGTCGGCGTCTTTGCGCGTGGTCCCGACGGCCAGCGTCGACATGGGTAGAGCCCATCCTCGGACCGCATGGTTGTCGATCCGGTGAACTGCGTCATTGCCCCGAGAAAACGCGTATCCATGACGCAATGGCCCATCGAGGACCTGCCCGACATCAAGCGTGGAGCAACGGATCGTTCGACTCGATCCGTGACTTTTCCATCGATGTGGAGATTTTTCCGAACTGTAAGGACTGTTCGATCCGCGGAAAGACCCGACCGTGGATGCACGGACGATCGTCACTGCGGGCCTGCTTTGCCTCACCGGGGCTTGCCAGTATCAGCTCGCCGACAATGGACCCGGCTGGGGCACGGATGCCGTCGACGACGGCACCGAGCCCACGTCCGCGGGCGAGACCGACGATGCGCTCGACTCCAGTGACGACGACGGCGACGACGGGCTGAAGCTCGACGTCGGAGACGGCCAAGGAGGTGGCGCCGACGATGGAGGCGGCAACCACTATTGCGACGACGTCATCCCCACGCCGGTCTCCTGCGACTCGCAGGACGACGACCCGCTGCACGCCATTGGAGTCAATTGCGACGAAGACGACGGAGTGCTCGCCGACGGCGGATTCACGGGCAACGACCAGGCCCTGATGGTGCTGGCGGGCACGCTGGGCAACGACACGTACCCGCCCCAAGAGGGCAACAAGGTCATCGTGTTGTCGACCGGTGTCGCCAGTCAGATCACCGCGACCCCGGCCGAGCTGGCCGCGCTGGCTCCCGAGTGCGAGGCCTTCGATGGCGTGGCAGCCGACTGCCCGTCGACCGAGCTTCCCGGCTTCGACTACCAGGACTTGCCCGCGCCGCTGGACGTGAACCCGGTCGACCCGACCATGGCCAGCGACTGCAACGACGACCCCGGTCTCATCGCCAGCGGAGACTGCTCCAACACCCTGTGGGACCAGTGGCAGGCAGCCGGAGGCGGCATGCCCGGGATCCCCGGCGAACCCGGCCTGGGAGTGTCCACCGCCAACGACTACGCCGAGGTTCGCCTGGACATCAGCGTCCCCGCCGACAAGCACGGGCTCGGCTTCGACTTCGCGTTCATGTCGGTCGAATACCCCAACTACTACCAGTCATCGTTCAACGACATGTTCGTGGCCTGGGCCGAGTCGGAGCACTGGACGGGCAACATCTCGTTCGATGAAGAGGGCAGCCCGATCACCGTCAATGCCGGGTTCCTCGACTACAAAGACGCGCCCAACACCTACGACTGTGCCGATTGCACTGCGCCCGAGCTGCACGACTTTGCGATGCAGGGCCATGGCGGCACGAAGTGGCTCACCAGCAGCACCGAGGTCGAGCCGGGCGAAGACATGACCCTGATCTTCGCCGTCTTCGACCTCAGCGACGGGATCTTGGACTCGCTGGTCCTGCTCGACAACGTGCGGTGGACCTGCGGCGGTCCTCCCTCGACCACACCGGTCGGTTGATTTTTCCACGGGGTGCCCTCTCATCCAACCAATCCGCATCCAACTCCCCCCGAGGGGGCACCCCGCGGATCTCTTTTCCTTCACCAAGTGCATTGGGGGCAATGCGCTGGTCCAGTCACCGTCGGGCTCGATGCGCCCGACGGTGGCCGGACACTCTTTCCTTCCTCGAAAACCAGTAGCTCCAAAGGACCGTCATGGATCGTACTCGCCTTCGAATCTTCACCACCCTCGCCGCGGCCGGCTTCGCTCTCGTACCCCTGGTCTCGCAGGCAGCCGTGCCCGAGGCCGTGCCGGATACCGACGATCCGACGCCCATCTTCGGTGGCGACGACGTGCAGTCCTGCGGCTGGCCGACCACCGTGTCGATGCAGGGCGAGTGTACGGGCACCCTGGTGCACCCCCAGCTGGTCATCTACGCCGCGCACTGCGGCACCAACTACAGCAGCGTCGAGTTCGGCGAGCAGATTACCCCGGGCCACGCCCGCTCGGTGCCCACCGAGCGCTGCGAGGCCTATCCCTCGTTCGAGCTGGGCGCAGGCACCGACTGGGCGTTCTGCGTCCTGCAAGAACCCCAAAACGACATCGCCATCACCCCGCCGCTGATGGGCTGCGAGGTCGACGTGCTCCAGCCCGGCACCGAGGTCACCATCGTGGGCTACGGCCAGTCCGAGAACGGGTACGGCGACAAGAAAGAGGTCACCACGCAGTTCAACCAGTTCGAGGGCAACGAGGCGTTCATCGGCGGCGGCGGCGAAGACTCCTGCGGCGGCGACTCGGGCGGTCCGGTCTACGTCCGCATGCCCGACGGCGGTAGCTGGCGCGCCTTCGGCATCACCTCCTACGGCTCCGAGTGTGGCTCGGGCGGCTACTACTCGCTGATGCACACGGGCATGGATTGGTTCGAGACCCAGTCCGGCATCGACCTGACCCCGTGCCACGACGCCCAAGGCAATTGGGATCCAACGCCCGACTGCACCGGCTTTCCCATGGCCCCCGGCACCTCCGGCGGCAGCTGGAACGACGGCTGTGCCCCCGGCGACCTCAGCGGTCCCGAGAGCACCTGCGGCGCGCCCTTCGACACCTCGAGCGACATGGACCCGCCGATCGTCACGTTCGTCAGCCCCGCCGACGAGGCGCGCTTCGACAGCGATCCGGGCAGCGGCACCGCCTCCGTGATGGTGGAGATCAGCGCCGACGACGGCGACGGCTTCGGCGTCGACACGGTGGAGCTGCTCGTGGACGGGATGAGCATCGACGGCGGCGTCTCCCAGTCCGCGCCGCATACCTACACCCTCAGCCTTCCCCCCGGAGCCTACGCTCTGGACGCGATCGCGGTGGATCAGGCGGGCAACGAAGGCGAGGCCGAGACCCTCTATATCGGGGTCGACATGGACGCCGAGCCCTCCGGTGACGAAGGGTCTGGCGATGGCGTGGAGACGGCCGACGGCACCGCCGGCGACGATCTTCCCGGAGGGACCGCCGGCGACGACGGGGCGAGCTCGGGCGAGACCGCGGGTGGAGTCGATGGCGGCGATGATGGCTGTGGATGTCGTTCCGCCAGCCCCAGTCCGTGGTCGGCGATGTTCGGCCTCTTCGGTCTGATGGCGTTGCGTCGACGTCGTCGGTAGACGCTGACAACCAAAGTGCGAGCGCGTGTTCGCAGGTCACCACCTGCAGACACGCGCTCGTTTCGATTCCGGCATCGTTCGATCCGCTCGATGCAACGAAGCGCAGGGGATACGCCCACCGGGCAATCCCGGACACGAGGAGAACGCGCAAATCGAATTGGAAGACTTGGGGTTCGTGAGTTCAGTTACCTCCTCACAAACCGGATTTTGTTAGGGTCGGCAACGAACATGAGCAGCCTTGTAGGGAATGAAGGATTGGCAGTGTCACCGCATTCAGCAAGCGTAATGTCCCACGCCCGCGTTCGTCCCCTCGCTGCCCTGACCACCCTGGTCGCGGCCGGCACTCTTTTGCTGCTCCCGGAGATCGCATCGGCGTCGACCGACGAAGCGGTACCGCCCGACGACGACTCCACCGAAGTGTACGGAGGAGACTTCGTGCAGGACTGCGGCTGGCCGACCACCGTGTCGATGGAAGGCTCGTGCACGGGCACGTTGATTCACCCGCAGGTGGTCATCTACGCGGCGCACTGTGGCGGCAGCTACGGCAGTGTGCAGTTCGGCGAGCAGATCAGCCCCGGACACTCGCGCACGGTGCCGACGCAATACTGCTCGACCTATCCCGGCGGGTATCAGCCCGGCGCAGGCACGGACTGGGCCTTTTGTGTCCTCGCCGAACCGCAGAACGACATCGCGATCGTCCCTCCATTGATGGGGTGCGAGGTCGACGTTCTGCAATCGGGATACCCGGTCACCGTCGTCGGCTTCGGCCAAGCGGAGACGGGCTACGGCGACAAGAAAGAGGTCACCACCGGCTTCGGCTACATCCAGGGCCAAGAGGCGTTCTTGGGGGGCAACGGCGAAGACGCCTGTGGCGGTGACTCGGGTGGTCCCGTCTACGTGCAAATGCCCGACGACGGAAGCTGGCGCGTCTTCGGCATCACCTCCTACGGATCCTCGAGCTGCACCCAAGGTGGCTTCTACTCGATGATGCACTTCGGCATGGAGTGGTTCGAGTCCGAGAGTGGCTTCGACCTCACCCCGTGCACCGACTCCCAGGGCAATTGGCAGCCCAACCCGGAGTGCCAACAGTTCCCGATGAACCCGGGCTACTCGGGTGGTGCGTGGAACAACGGCTGTGAGCCGGGCGAGCTGAGCGGACCCGAGACCACCTGCGGCGGTCCCTTCAATCCCGACGGCGACCCCGATCCGCCCATCATCACCTTCCTCAACCCGGCCCAGCAATCGCGCTTCGACAGCGATCCCGCGACGGGCTCGGCCGCGGTCACCATCGACATCAGCGCCGACGACGGCATGGGCTACGGGGTGGACAGCGTCGAGCTGTTGATCAACGGCGAGGCCGTGCCGGGCGGGCTGCTCGACAACGGCCCCTATACCTACAACCTGGCGTTGCCTCCGGGGCAGTTCAGCTTCGACGCGATCGGCACCGACTACTCGGGCAACGTGGGCATGGCCGAGACGCTGTACATCGGCGTCGACATGGACGCCGAGGAGCCCCCGCCCAGCGGTGAAGGCGACGGCTCGGGCGGCGTGGACTCGGCCGACGGCACCGGGGGCGACGATCTCCCCGGCGGTACGGGAGACGGCTTCGACTCTGACGACGGCACCGCAGGTGGGGTCGACGGCGGGGCCGAAGGCTGCGGCTGCAACACCAACGACACCGGGCCTACGCCGCTGTTGCTGGGCCTGCTCGGCCTCGTAGCGCTCCGTCGTCGTCGCGACTGACCCGAACGCTCGCGTCCCTTCAATCGCCGAGTGCCTGGATCAGGTGCTCGGCGATTGTGCGATCGGGGCTCCGCTGCGCGTCATGCTTGCGGCGAAACTCGATCCACCGCTCGGCCCACTTCGCCTGTGGCTCGAGGATGAGGTCGGCGTCGATGTCCGCCATCGACCGGAAGTTGAGCTCACAACAACGAACCTCCTGCGGCCGGTCCGGGTGCCACAGGGGGATCCCATACTTGCGACAGATCCGGGGGCGAAACTCGTAGAGCCCGCAGCGACCGTCCTCGTCGAGCACGGGGCACGGCACGCGCTCGTCGGGGCGATACGCCTGCGCCTTGGCCAAGATCTGGGCCCGACGCGGCTCGGGTAGCGTGGCCAGGCCCTCGCGCAGCAGCTCGCCCTCGGGCCCCGAGACGCGGAAGGTTTGATGGCAGCAGCCGCTACAGCCCGGACCACACTGCACTTGCTCGGGGTAGCGCTGCATGACGGGGCGAACCCCGTCGTCGATGAGCCGCAGGTGCCGACGCAGGTGCGCCCGACGCTCCTCGCGGTCGTCGCTCACGGCAGGTGCACGCTGGGCTCGAGCTGCCAGACCGCTTCGTACTCTTCGGCCTCGACCGCGGCGACGATCTCTTCGGCCACCGCCGGCATGTCGTCCACCGAGCGCGGCCCGCCCTGATAAAAGAAGTGCTCCTGCCCCTGCTTGTCGGTCTCGTACCAGCTGTCGAGGTCGTCGACGCACAGGATGTGGCCCATCTTCCAGCGCGCGAGCAGGTTGGCCACGCTGATGTCGTCGCTGAAGCTCTCTTGCAGGTGGCCGATGCGGCGCGCCTCTTCGCTGATCTCGTCGAGGCGATTGGCGACCACCAGGGGCAAATCACCCGAGACCGACAGCGACTCGAGGTCGTAGCGGTTGCCCCAGTGTCGTCCGTTGATGAACACGTAGGGCGGCACCATCACTCCGGTGAGCTTGGCGAGCTGCCGTGCCGTCTGCGGCTCGCGGCGCAGATCGTTGTGCCGCACCTCGGCCTCGATGGTCTCGAGGATGGTCTCGATCGCTGCCACGTCCTCGGCCTCGTCAGGGGTCGCATAGACCACCACCAAACGGTCCTCGGGCTTGAGCCCGGTCTCGGCCTTCTGCTTGACCCGCTGCAGGACCGAGCGCGGATCTTCGCGGCGCGGAGGCGAGCCCGTCGCCTGGGTCGGCGCTTGCTCCACCGCGGGCTCGGGAGCGGCCTTTTCGGGCTCGGCGGAAGCCGCTTCGGGCTCGGCGGAAGCCGCTTCGGTCTCGACGGCGGCGGGCACCTCGTCGCTCTCTTTGGGGGCGTCCGCGGGGGCCTCGGCCTCGGGCGCTGCATCCGAAGACGCCTGCGGCTCCTCTTCCCCCGTCACGTAGTGGATCACCTCAGCCAACGGCGCCGGGGCATGGGCGGCGACGCTGCGTCCGAACTTCCGGCCCGCATCCAGCACGTCGTCGGGAAGGTGGTCTTCGGCCGCCCGCTTCGCACGATCGAGTAAATCCTTGAACATGTCCCTTGGCTCTCCTGCTCGCACGCCCGTCCGGTCGAGCTGCGGGAGCATAACAGCGGGTTCATGGGCCCCATCAATCGGCGACAGCTGGTCTTGTAGGGGGTTTTACGGGGGTCATCGCGACGAAGCTCACGATGCGTCGCCGGGGCGTTTTTCCCGCCCCGCCACCCGCGAGTCAGGGAAACCGTCGACCGCCCGGACCAATGCGGAGCCCGATGATCGAAGGACCCGGCCCAGCGTGGTCGGCTCGTTTCAACGTGGTTGCGGGGCCTCCCCCACGCGCCACATCGGAACCCCGACGGTGGGCTCCTCGGGTGGCTGCAACCCCTGGCGGCGCTACGCTGAAGTCATAGCTGAGTAGGACGCTCATGACTTCATCGATCGAGACGGCCACCGTGCCGTGGTTTCCCGGGCGAGCCACGACGACTCGCCTGCTCGAGACCGTCACCGAGCAATGGTGGGGGTTTCGACCCAACCTCCTGCCGCACATCGTGGAGGAAAAGGGCTCGCTGAGCGTTCTTTTGTGGACGCTTCGCACGATGCCCCGCTACGAGCGCATTCGAGAGCACTGGGGCCCCGTTCGCCTCCACCTCATCGCCACCACCATCTCCATCCTCGACAGATGTGCCTACTGCACCCACGGCCACGCCATGGCGCTGCAGTTGCACTACCTCCTCCGCTTCGACCACCTGTTCCCGCTCGACGAAGCGACCATCTCGGGCCTGCGCGCCAACGACGACTTCACCATCATCACCGCGCTGGAGCTCGTGCTGATCGGGCTCGACCTCGAGTCCGAAGTCGCCTTGCTCCATCGCACCGCCGAGCTCCGCGACGGCGCCACTCCGCACAGCGCCGACGACCACCGCATCTGCCAGCTCATCGAGATGCTGGGCTTCCTCGGCTCGTGTGCCACCCGAAGCAACGTCGCCATCGACGAAGCCCACGACCCGATCAACGAGAACACCGCCATTCGCCGCCGCTACGCCGACCTGCGCGCCGCCGAGGGCTAGATCCCCGAGCGCCCGGCGGGGCCTGTGGCACACTGCGCTCGTGTCCCGTCGGCGATTTCGAGGCAGAGCGATCGCGACCGCAGTCGAGACCGCGGCCCGCGGCTTGTCCACGCTGGGCCGGCTGCACCCCAAAGCACGTCGTTCCTCGCATGGGGTGGAGGTCATCGCCGACCTCCCCTATGGCCAGGACCATCGAGCCCAGCGCCTCGATGTCTATCGCCCAGTTCGCAAGCCCGGGCCGTGGCCGGTCGTGTTCTACGTGCACGGGGGCGGCTTTTCGATCCTCTCCAAGGACACCCACTGGGCGATGGCGCTGTCGTTCGCCAGGCGCGGCTATCTGGTCGTCAACGTCGACTATCGCCTCGCCCCCAAGCATCGCTTTCCCCTCCCGATCCAAGACGTGATGCTCGCCTACGCGTGGATGCTCGACCACGTGGCGGAGTACGGGGGTGACGACGGGCAGATCGTGCTCGCGGGCGAGTCCGCCGGGGCCAACCTCGTGCTCACGAGCACCCTCGCCACCATGCACGAACGCCCCGAGCCGTGGGCGCGCGTGCTCTTCGACCGCGGTCGCGTGCCCGATGCGGTGCTGCCCGCGTGCGGCATCCTCCAGGTCACCAACATCGAGCGCTTCGCCCACGGCGACGACACGCCCAATGCGTTCATCATGCAGCGGATCGTCGGCGTGGGGCGGTCGTATCTCGGCGCTGCCGCCATGCGCCCGCGGGACCCCGAGCCGGGGCCGCTCGACCTGGCCGATCCGCTGGTGTGGATCGAACGCGGCGACGCCAGCTCTCGCCCCATGCCCCCGGTCTTCGCTCCGGTCGGCGGTGCAGACCCGATCCTCGCGGACACCGTCCGGCTGCATCAGGCACTGCGCGCCCAGGGCTCCCGCTGCGAGGCGCCCATCTATCCCGACGCTCGCCATGCCTTCCACGCGCTCGTGTGGCGCTCGCAGGCCCGGCAGTGCTGGCGAGACACCCACGTGTTCCTGGCCGACGTGCTCCAGCCCGACCGCGCCCCCGCGAGCTCGGGCGGGGGCTATAGTCCGTCGCGGTGAGCACCGAGCCCGAGACCTCCGCGTCCCTGCCCCCGCTCGACGAGGCGCTCCGGGAGCGCTTCGGCTTCGATGCCTTTCGGCCGGGCCAGCGGGAGGCGATCGAGCTCCTCATGCGGGAGCGCAGGCTGCTGTGCATCCAGCCCACCGGACACGGCAAGTCGCTGCTCTACCAGCTTCCCGCCTCCTTGCTGCCGGGGGTCACCGTCGTCATCTCCCCGCTGCTCGCCCTGATGCGGGACCAGGTGGGCCAGCTTCGCGCCCGCTTTGGCATCGAGGCCGCGTCCATCAACTCCGACCAGACCGAGGACGAGAACGCACAGACCGTGGAAGCCGCGCACGAAGGGCGACTGAAGATCCTCTTCGTCGCCCCGGAGAAGCTCGACAACCTGGCCGAGTTTCGCTTCCTGCTCTCGCTGCCGGTCTCCCTGCTGGTCATCGACGAGGCCCACTGCATCTCCACCTGGGGTCACGACTTTCGCCCCTCGTATCGCCGCATCCTCGACGCAGTCGGCCGCTTCGCAGAGCAGAACTCGGACCTGCGAGTCCTGGCCCTCACCGCGACCGCCGATGCGCGCACCGAGCAGGACATCGCCCAGCTGCTGAGCGCGGACGAGCGCCCCTTGGCCGTGCATCGGCAGGGCATGGACCGGCCCAACCTCTCGCTGGGCCTCCGACCCGTGCGGGGCCTCGCCGCCAAGCTCGAGGCGCTGTGGGCCGTGCTCCGCGAGGTCGAAGGCTGTGCGGTGCTGTACTGCGCAACCCGAGATCAGACCGAGATCGTGGCCGGCTATCTCGCGGCCAACGACCTGCCCGTGGTGGCCTATCACGCGGGCCTCGAGCCCACACGCAAGCGCGCGCTCCAAGAGGCGTTCAGCTCGGGCGAGGTCTCGATGATCGCGGCCACCAACGCGCTGGGCATGGGCATCGACAAGCCGGACATTCGCTTCATCGCCCACGTCGACGTGCCCGGCTCGATCACCGCCTACTACCAGGAGGTCGGTCGCGCGGGTCGAGACGGTGAACCCGCGACGGGGGTGCTGCTCTTCGACCCCGCCGACCAAGACGTGCAGCGCTACTTCATCCGCTCGGCCCAGCCCTCGCTCGAGGACTTCGCCACGGTCCGAGAGGTCATCGCGGGGGCCAGCGAGCCCCCCGGGCTCATGGCCATCAAGTCGCGCTCCGGCCTGCACCCCACCCGGGTGACGGTGGTCCTCGCGGAACTCATCGAGCAGGGCTTCGTCGAGAAGATCTTGATGGGGCGCAAGCAGTGCTACGTGCCCACCGACGAGGAGGGGCAGCCCGATCTCGATCGCTACCGTCGGCAGCTGGAGGTCCGCAATGCCGAGCTCGATGCCATGCTCGCCTACGGCCGTGGCCAACCTCCGTGCTTGATGCAGGCGCTGCGCCGGGCGCTGGGCGACGACGATGCGGGCCCCTGCGGTCGTTGCGATCGCTGCATGCCTCGCCCCGAGGTCGAGGCGCCGAAGCCCCCCGTCTCGGCCGAGGCATGGCTCGACTCTCGCACCATTCCCGTGGCCGGGTTTCGCTCGCCCAAGGTCGCCTCCGGCCTCGCGCTGCTCGACGGCCCCATGCGCGGCCGTCTCTTTGCCGAGTTCATGCGGGGCCGCGCCAAGGGCCAGATGCCTCCGCCGCGCCTGCTCGAGCTGCTCGAGCACGCCGTGGACACGCTGCGAGAGGAGCACGACTTCGGGTGTGTGGTCACCATCCCCTCGCGCACCTGGGAGCGCCGCCTCGACGTGGGCGAGCACATCGCTCGCCACCTGGGCGTGCCGCTGGTCGAAGCGCTCCACTACGACCCGGCCCCGAAGGCTCGACAGGGCGAGCTGCACAACAACGATCAGCGTCGAGACAACGTGCGGGGCTGCTTGTCCCCCGACTACGACGCCGACCTGCCCGCGGGCGCGATGTTGCTCGTCGACGACTACCTCGGCTCCCGCGCCACGCTCAAAGAGGCCGCCACCGTGCTTCGAAAGTCACTCCAGTGGGAGCCCGACATCGTGCCGCTGTTGGTCGC
Source organism: Myxococcota bacterium (assembly GCA_039028615.1). Taxonomy (GTDB): domain Bacteria; phylum Myxococcota_A; class Polyangia; order Nannocystales; family Nannocystaceae; genus Paraliomyxa. The sequence continues at coordinate 199,110 of JBCCHT010000019.1, forward strand.
GCGCGTGCGATGGAAGCTCGGCACCTCGGGCATGCTCTAGCCCGCGCGTGAAATGTGAGGCCGGGTCGCGAGCAATGCGATGACCGAATCCGTGCACTGTGATCCACGCCTCATGGGGTGAGTCTCGATCGACATGCCCTACGTGGTTTGCTCTGTGGTTGGCGTGCCACGTTTAGCGGCGACCATGTTGAACTACGACTCGACCCCCCCGCGCCATTCCAAGCTTCCTCGACTGTCTGGATTGACCCTAGGCCTCGGGCTGCTGACCGGAGCCCTCGCGGGCACGCTCCAAGGCTGCGACGAGAGCCCCGTGGGCAACATCGCCGAGCAGTGCGGACTGGACATCAACTGCGAGGCGGGCGGCGTACTCGAGGGCAACGCCAGCGTATCGGGCATCGCGTCCATCGACTCGTTCTTCGGCGCCGTGATCGACGTCAACGCGAGGATCGGCCAGGTCGAGGGCACCATTCGCACCGAGCTCGATGCCATTGCCGTGTCGGTGGGCCTCGAGCCAGGGGCGGCCGGAGCCGACATCCGAGCCGCCATCGAGGGCCGCATCTCCGCCGCGGTGAGCGGGGGGCTGACGATCGCGGCCGAGCCCGCCCGCTGCGAGGCCTCGGTCGAAGTCGTCGCCGCGGCCGCGGCCGAGTGTGATGCGTCCGTCGATCCGGGCGAGGTCAGCTTCGCGTGCGAAGGTTCGTGCGAGGTCGAGGCGGGCGTGGCCGTCGACTGCGGAGCCGAGGCCGAGCTGCACTGCACCGCCCAGGCCCCCAACGTTCGCTGCGAAGGCATGTGCGAGGGCACCTGCGAGGCGGAGACGGCCGGCGAAGGGGTCGTGTGCGAGGGCAGCTGCCGCGGTGGCTGCGTGGGCGAGTGTGCGGTCGAGAATGCGGACGGGACCTGCAACGGCCTGTGCGAAGGCACCTGCACCGGCTCCTGCGAGCTCGACGTCGCCGCCTCGTGTGACGGTAACTGCCAGGGCACCTGCGACTTCGTGCCCCCGGAGGCCAGCTGTGACGCCAGCGCTCAGGCGCGGTGCGAGGCCGAGGCCGGCGGCTCGGTGCAGTGCGAAGCGGGCTGTTCGGGCAGCGCCGAGCCTCCCTCGGTGACGGCCGAGTGTGAAGCGAGCGTGGAAGCCAAGGCCTCGGCCAGCGTCGAGTGCACGCCGCCCTCGGTGGCCATCACGTGGAACTGGAGCGCGGAGCTCGAGGGTGACCTCCAGGCCCAGGCCGAGTTCCGGGCGTGGATCAACGGCTTCCGCGGCCACTACTCGGCCATCCTCGCCGCCCGGGCTCAGGGTGACCTGCTCGTCGAGGCAGGCCAGGGTCTCATCGATGCTTCGGGCACCGCCGTCACCGATGCCGCGGCCGAGCTGCAGGCCGACGCCAACCTGCGCGCATCGATCGGCGCCGCGTGTGCCATCGGCGAGCTGCCGGTCGCGGCCGAGGTCGTCACCAATTCGGTCGGACGACTGAGCGCGTCGGTCTCGGCCGCCGCCGAGATCACCGCGGCCGTGGGCGGCTAGTCGCCGCTCGTCTCGCGAGAACATCGATCGGGCGCCATGCTTCCCCGCGGAGGCATGGCGCCCGCCGTCGTGTGCAGGCCTGCATGTCCGGCGTCCCCTGAGGCCATGGCTCCGAGATCGGGACGGCCCGATGCGAACGCAGGAGGCGAACTGCCCGGGTCGAGTCGGGCACCATGATGGCATGACCCGTGTGCGCCTGCCCCTTGTCCTGTGCTCGACCCTCCTGCTCGTTCCGCTCGCGTGCGGTGACGATGCCGGAACCCCGACCGACGATGACGACGCCTTCGGCGGCACGACCGTCTCGCTGCCCACGACCGGAGATGTCGTCGGGACCACGTCCGGCGACTCGACGGGCGACCCCGAGGACACCGACATCCCGCCCGGCGACAGCAGCGGAGAGAACGACACGAGTGGCGGTGCCGGGGGATGTGCCGGGTCGGGAACCGTCACAGTTGGCGCTTCTTCGATCCTCGATCAATTCGGACATCTTCTGTTCCTCAACCTCTTCGTCAACGGGATGGCGATGGACGGCAGCGGAATGGAAGAGGTGACGATGACGGTGGAAGGCGACCAGATCGGCTTCTCCGTGGCGGCACGCGACATGGGCAGCGGATCCGGGCACGGCGGCGTCAGCGAGGTCAGCGGCACGCTGAACCGAGCCGATTGCACATTCGACGTATCTGGCGAAGTCCCCTTCATGAGCGACAATGGTGACTTCGGAATGGTCACTTCGGCGTGGACGGGAACGGCGATTGTCGATTCCATTCGGGCGACGTTCAGCCTCAGCGGCGGCAACATTCCGAGTGGTCCGATCGAGTTCGAAGTCGAGCTGCAATAGAACTCGGCGCGGAGATTTTCTCCAGACGCGACGCCCGAGGCGTGCTACATCAAGCGCCGCCTGATGAGCGTCGCAATCGCACTGAGCCTGGCACTGAGCTCCGGCATCGGAACCGAGGCCGAGCCCGACACCGCCGCCCAGCTCTTCACGGACAATGAGCCGCCCGCCGCGGCGGAGCCCATCCCTGCGCCCGCTGCCCGCCAACCCGACTCCTCCAAGCCACCGGCCCGCGTCCGCGCCTCCGCCACCGAGGGCTTCCGCCTCGAGTCCGCCGACGGTCGCTTTGGCTTCTCGCTGGGCATGCTGGGTCAGCTCGTGTTTTCCGTCGAGCAACAGCAACCCGACGGCCCGGCCGAGCCCCGCTTCGCGCTGCCCTGGGCGCGCCTGATGTTCCAAGGCAACCTGTGGGGCAACCGCGTCCATTGGCAGGTGCAGCCCGAGTTTTCCGGCAACACGCGGCTGCTCGATGCCCGGGCCATCGTCCGCATCCACCCCGCCTTCCAGATCCTCGCTGGCCAGTACCGGCCGTGGCTCAACCGGGGCTTTCGCATCAACCTGCCGCTGCTGGTCCTGCCCGACCGCGGCCCGGTGCACGACACGTTCCGGGTCGACCGCGACATCGGGGTCACCGTCTTCGGTCGCCCCTTCGAAGGCCGGCTCGAGTACTACCTCGGCGTGATGAACGGCGAAGGCGTGTTCGGCCAGTTCGACGAACGCAACCCGCAGCCGCTGGTCACCGCCCGCGTGGTGGCAGCGCCGCTGGGTGCGGTCTCGTACTCGCAGACCATCGCGGCCGAGAGCGACGAGGACCTGCCCTTCCGCTTCGCGATCTCGGCCAATGCCGCCACCAACGAGGTGACGCAGGCCCAGACCACCACCGACCCCACCACGGGCGAGGTGATCCCCGCCCCCAGCATCGACGTGCGAACGGTCCACGCCGGGGGCGACGTGAAGCTCCAAGGCTGGCGCCTGGTGGCCGAGGGCGAAGGGTTCTGGCGGCGCGGAGAGACGGCCGCCGGGGTCCAGAGCGAGGCCTGGGGTGCCTACGGGCACCTGTCCATCGTCGCCGTACGACGTCGGCTGCTACCGGGCCTGCGCGCGGGCGTGATGCGAGCCGAAGGAGAGGCCGCCGCCCACATCCCCATCGAGCCGGGCATGGCGGTGTTCTTCGTGGGCAACCACGCCAAGCTGAGCCTGCGGTACCGCTGCGACCTCGATACGGCCGGACAGGGCTGCCTCAGCCAGGGCGGCGACATCGCGGCCCAGCTGTGGTTCTGAACGCCGCGGGCTGAAATCAGCGGTGCCGGGCGGACGATCGACCGCGCGGGCACCCGAGAGTTTTTTAGAGTCCGGCGAGCGACTCGCCGGTCGACCGCTGCGGGGGCGGAGGCGGTGCGGCTCGACGCGCGCCCGAGCCCTCGGCATCGCCGTCGCCCACCACTCGCAGGGGCAAGGGCTCGAGGTCGTCGTCGTCGAGCTCTGCCAGCTCGAGCTCGTCGACCTCGTCGATCGCTTCTTCTTCCTCGGGCGGTTTGATGTCGGCGAGCGCCTTCACCTGCGTGTCGCGCTCGGGCTCTTCGTCGTCGTCTTCGATCGGAGCCTGAGCCTGAACGGGAGCTTGAACCTGACGCGCCTGCGCCGGAGGTTGCTCGACCGCGGGGGTCTCGGGCTGGGGGCTGGCGGCCGCAGGTGCCGGGGGCAGAGCATCCAGCTCTTCGGCGATCTCCCGACGCATGGCCGCGATGTCGGCCAGCTCGCGCTCGAGCGTCTTGCCCGCGCGCTCCGCCTTGCGATGGCTGTCGATGACGTCCTCGCGGGCCTGCTTCGCGCCATCGATGTCGCGCTGCAGCATCTCCTCCTGCTCTTTGAGGCCCTCGCGCTCGGCTTGGAGCTCGAGCAGCTTCACCCACAGAGCAGCTTTCTTCGACTCGAGCTCCGCCTTGCGGACCTCTTGCCGACATTCCTTCTCTTCGACCCGAGCAAGGTTGGATTCGAGAGCTTCGAGCACCTCGTCGTTGCTCAGGACTTCGCGCTCGAGGCCCGAGAGCCTCTCATCGAGAGCGTCGAGCCGTGCATTGAGTGTTTCCCGCTTGGCTTCCGTTTGATCCCGTTGAGCGCTGTGATCGTCGAGCACGTCCGTCACCTCTCCCCATCCTACCGCTGCACAGTGTAGTGGCGGGTGCGCACGCGGATTGGTGAAAAAAACTGCAAAAGCAGGCTCCATTTTTGTCGTTCCGAGACAGGCTGGATTGACCTCGAATTGCCGTCAGGGATGCCCCGAGGGCCCCAAAGCGGCCCGTGCTGGGACGAATCGTCCCAACCGACCCCGAGAACCGACAATCGAGTGGCAGATCGATGTGCCGATAGAGTCAGCGACCCAACACTCGACGCATTGACGATTGGCTCCTGAATTCCGCCGATTTTGGGCAAGCGTCAGTAGCGCTTCCGTTCGAAGGTCGACGATGCGAGCTGACGCGTGGCGACCAACCTTCCGCGACCCGTCCGGCTTTGGCATCGTTCGCGCCACCATGGCGGCCGACGAAAAGACGATGTTCGAGATCTTCCAGGAGACGGACTACAACCGTTCGTTCCACGCCATTTTTTATACGGACCTCGACGAGCACGTACGCGAGAACGAGATCGCCAAGGCCGCTGCCGGAGAGACCGTGTTCTCGGGCTTCGTCGCCGACGAGAGCAAGGAGAGCGCGCGCGAGGAGATCGAGCGCATCGTCGACGAGCTCAACGACATGGACGAAGAAGAAGCCGGCATGCCCAAGCTGGAGATCGAGCGACGCCTCGCAGCGTTCCTCGTGCCTGGCCCGGGCGAAGCCCAGCACTGAGTGCGGCGGCCTTCGCTACTTGAACAGACCGCGCAAGAAGAAGGCCATCAGCTCGTCGGCCAGCATCGTGGGGTCTTGGAACGACTCGCGGGGGCCGGGCGGCAGCTCGCCCGCATCGGCCATGAGCATGCGACTGAGGGTCTCTCGCAGGCCGCCGAGCGACGCGGCCGCGACGATGTGAATGTCGCATGCGCGCAGCAGGCCGAGCGATTGGCCCACGCGCAGCGCGTCCTGGACCATCTGCAGGACTTGTTCGAAGAACTCTTCGACCTTGGAGCCCGACTCTTCGTCGAAGCCGATGGGGTGCCGCAAGATGATCGTGGCCACGTCGTCGCGGGCCAAGACCGTGGTCACGACGCGCCGGAAGTTGGCGTGCAACTGATCGAGCGGCTCGGGTGAGCCGGGGGCCAGCGAGATGCGCCGCACCTGCCCGCGGAGGGCCTGCAGGAAGTCGGCGACCAGCTCACCGAACAGCTCCTGCTTGCTGTTGAAGTACAGGTAGAAGGTGCCGCGAGCGATCCGGGCTTCATCGATGATGTCGTGCACCGACGCCTGGTGATAGCCCTTCTCGCGAAAGACTCGCATCGCCGCTTCGAGGATCGCTTGCCGACGCTCGATGCGGCGTCGCTCCGCCCGAGCCGCGCGACCGTCGACGGCCCCGCGGGGCGCGGGGGACTCTTCGGCACCGCTGGTCTCGCTCGGTTCGGCGACCGGTTCGGCGGCCTTCGTGGACGGGTCTGACGTCGGCTCGGACGAGGGCGGGGAGTCGCGATCGGGCACGGGCGCCGCGAGTGTACCTGCTCGTCGGGCACCCGGCATCGCGCGCGTGATCGCGACCGGAGGTTTTGTGGGTCCCCGTCGTGATCCGGTGCGGAGTCCTCGGGAACCTGATTCAGCGAACGAGGAATTCATGATGAAGACCCACACTCCGCTCGGCCGCCGTGCGCTGGTCGCTCTGTGCTACGGAGCGGCCCTCGGCTGCGCGCCCGAGGCCGCCATCGAATCCGAGCCCGAGCGCGAACAGACGCGCGAAGAGGGCCGAGATCTGCCTGCCCATGCCCTCGCAGCCGAATCGGCCCCGCCGTCGATTTCGTTGCAACCGGGTTGCACGACCGCGTCGTGCTGCCCCGCCGGCATGCCCGTGCTCCAGGGCACCAGTGCCGACGACGCGCTGGCGGGTGGTGGTTCTTCGCAGTGCCTGGTCGGGCTGGGCGGCAACGACACGGTGTCGATGGGCACCGCGGGTGACTTCGTCGTCGCGGGGGACGGCGACGACACGGTGTCGGGGGGCACCGGTCAAGACGTCGTGCACGGCGGCCCCGGGAGCGACACGCTCTTTGGCGGCAGCCAGGCCGACACGCTCTTTGGAGACGAGGGCGACGACTCGCTGACCGGCAACGGCGGCGCAGACTCGCTCCACGGGGGAGAGGGAAGCGACGTGCTCTCGGGGAAGGGGGGCGCGGACACGCTCTCGGGTGGCCCCGGCGACGACCGGTTGGTGGGCGGCGGGGGGGCCGACCACCTGACCGGCGGCGCCGGGGTCGACACGATCCTCGGCGGCAACGGCAACGACGTGATCGTGATCGGGGCGCCCTGCGAGGCGGGCCGCGGCGAGTTCATCGATGGCGGTTCAGGCACCGACACCATTCGAAGCCCGCTGACCTCGACCGAGCTCGACGCCCTCGGGGTGCGGGTGAGCAACGTCGAGAACTTCGAGCTGATTGCGCTCTCCACCGAGCAGTGCGTGGACACCAACGACCTGTTCGGTGCGACGCTGGTGCCCACGAGCGACACGCTCTTCGGGCAGGTCGTGTTCAGCGACACCGCGGGCCTGCTCGCGACCACGTCGGGGTCGATCGAGGCGATTTCCGCGACCGGGTCCACGCTGGCGGTCGAGACCGCGCCCACGCGTAGCCTCGATCCCCTGGGCACCGGCTTCGTCGTAGGTGACGGCTCGAGCCTGACCGCCTTCGATGCCAACGGCACCTTGCGCTTCGAGTTCCGGGCTAGCCGCGACGACAACTATGCCCAGGTCTTCCCCGGCGGCGATCACATGTACGTGGGGCTCATCGAGCGCACGCACGAGGTCGCGTTCGTGGAGGGCTTCGAGATCTTCGACGACACGGGTGAGCTGCGCTCCTCGGTCACCACTCCGGGGCTGGAGGTCACCCAGCTCGGAGAGGACTACGTCCTGTTCACCGACGACACCCACCTGCGGAAATTCGACCTCGATGGCGTCGAGCAGTGGGCCACGCCCGCATCGCTGCGGACCTTTGCCGCCACGACCTCGGGGCCGACCCGCGTGGTGGGCATCGAGCGGGAGACCGGCACGACCCTGCATCACTACGAGGAGTCGACCTTGGTCGGCACGAGCCAGGTCCCGGGCGGCGTCTGGAACCTGGCCATGGCCCCGGGCGGGCACTACTCCGCCGCAAACACGGCGGATGCCCTGTACGTCTTCCACGACGGGCAGACCCACGCGACCCGCGGCTTGCCGCTCGCCTACGGCAAGGCCCTGAGCATCAACGACCTGGGCGAGGTGCTCGTCTCGGGCAACGACGACGACGGCTTTGGTCAGGTGCTGCTCATCGGACCGGCCGGCAACATCCTGTGGCAGCAATCGCTGGCGGTGGACCGCAGCGCGTGGCGACCGGCGGCCGCCTTCGACTCCACGGGGGACAACTTCACCGTCAACACTTCCGCGGGGCTCAACGGCTACGCGATCGTCAGGAACTGAGCCCATGCGTACCTCCAACCGTCTACTGAGCGGCTCGAGCATCCTCGGGCTGTCCCTGCTCGCGACCGCCACGGCCCGCCCGGCCGAGGCCGCCTGCCCTCCTCCTCCCGACCTGCCCTGCGAGCTGCAAGTCCCGCCGGGGCCGGCGCCCGATGCCTCGCCGCTGGCCGACGATGCGCTGTCGACCTGGCCGGTTCATGCCCGAGACGAGAACGTCGACGACTGCCAGGGCCCGCCGATCACCGCCATCTGGAACAGCTTCGGTGAGTATCAGGACCACGTCCCCGACTACGGGCATACCGGGATCGACATTCGCTCCAATCCCGCGGGGGGTGGTGACCTCGTCGTGGCCGCGGCGGATGCCGACATCTGGGCGGTCGCCACCTTCAACCAGGACGTGTGCACGCACGGCTACGCCTGCCGCATCTACGCCAAGAGCTTTCCGTCGCAGGACCACATCTACTACTACGCCCACCTGCGGCTCGATGAGACCTCGCCGGTCGACGTCTCGACGCGGGACGCCATCATCGAGGCCCTGAGCAACAACGTGAGCGCCGACGTGGTGCCGGGGAGTCGACCGCTGTGCGAAGGCCGAACCCTCGCCCAGATCGGCCCCTTCGTCCATGACCGCTCGCACCTGCACTTTTCGATCTTCGACGTCGCCGACAACTACAACGGCGTCAACCCGATCACCGTCATCGACGAGCCCTTCGTCGACGACCAGGCGCCCCTCATCGAGGAGTTCGCGTTCGCCACCTGCACCGAGGCCGCCAACACCAGCTGTCAGGCCCTCGACGTCACCGAAGGCTGCAACTTCGGCAACGACCCCCTGACCGGCACGGTGGATCTCGTCGTGCGCACGCGCGACACCCTCAACGAGGAGCCCGACGGCATCCTGGCCGGCGGCACGGAGTCGGTCGGCGTTCATCGAGCGGCCTACCGGGTGCGTCGCATGCCCGACGGCAACGAAAACGACGGCACGCTCTTCGGCGGGACTTGGTACGAGTTCGATCGCCTGCCCTTCGAGTGCCGGGGCGAGGACGTCTCGGGGTGCACGGACGACCCCGATCACGCCGCCGACATCGACCAGGACGACTTCCTCGACCTGGTCGACTATCCCTTCACCGGCCCCGAGCTGGGCATCACCTTCTTCGGCTACTTCTTCTCGGTCGCGGGCGCCTTCAATTCCGTCAGCGACTTCGAGCCGGGCGACGTCGAGGCCCACTACAACATCCCCAATCGCCAGTGGGGCCTGTCGGGCTCGTGGGACACCACCCAGAGCCCCGATGGCCTGTACCAGGTCAGCGTCTACGTGTGGGACGAGGCGGGGAACTACGACTGGGAAGACCACTACGTCGTCGTCAAGAACGACCCCGGGCCGCTGCCGGCCACGGCCGACGTCATGCTCCGCGACCACGTCGAGGACACGGGGGCCTCGCCCTCCAACCCCAACGGGGAGAAGCACTGGCGGAGCACGGACATCAAGGTGGTCAGCGCGGGCTCCGACGTGCCCCCTGCCAACGACGCCTGGTGGGACGACTGGGGCCCCGTGGACCTGAACGCGGGCTCCGACTACGAGGTCTACCTGCGGGTGCGCAACCTCGGCTGCGAGAACGCCACCAACGTGTCGGGCCAGGTCGCCTTCGCCACGCCCAGCATGTGGAACGACGAGTGGGAGGAGATCGGTCCTCCGGGCGGCGTGGACTTGGGCATGGCGCTCGGCTCCGGCCAAGCCGCGGTGCTCGGTCCCTTCCCGTGGACGCCGGGAGCCGCCGACGCGGGGCACAAGTGCATCAAGGCCGTGCTCGATGCCGACGGTGACCCGGCGCAGGCTTCACTGGGTGAGATCGCCGCCGGACATGTGCAGTCCGACAACAACATCGGGCAGCTCAACGTGAAGATCTTCAACGAGCAACCGGACATGGGCTTCGGCTTCGCCAACCCCACGACCCTCACGCAACCCATCGCGCTCGAGGTGGACGCCAGCGGCTTCCCCCTCGCCGAGTCGGGCTCACTGGTCCGCCTGCAGGTCGACTACCACCCCGCGCTGGCGGCCGCCTGGGCGGGGGTCGACGGCACCACGCTCGTCGACGACGGCACCACGCTGACCCTGGACTTCCACCAGGCCCGGGTCACGATGCCACCGGCCTCGGTGCCGGCCGCGACGTACCTCGACGCCAACGCCACGCTCATCTTGCCCGCGGGCATCGACATCGGGATCTACGACGTCGACTTCTTCGAGACGGTCGACGGGGTGGTCGCGGGCGGCATGACCGTCACCGCCCACAACATCGTGCCGCAGTAGTCGTAAACGACGCCGCGGACCGAGAGGCCCGCGGCGTCAGTCGTACGCATCGACCCCGGGGTCAGCAGCCGACCGCTTCGCAGCTGCCTCCGGGGTTTTGCACGGGAGGCGCGGTCGCGGCGGCCCCTGAGCACTGCGCCACGCAGGAGCCGACGCCGCAGTTCTGGGTCGCGTTGTTGCACATCTCGAAGGCGTTGCCGCAGGTCAGCCCGCAGGTGCCTCCGCCGCACTCGAGGTTCAAGTCGCGACACGCCCCGGTCGAAGTCTGGCAGTCGACGTTGCACGCGTGCTGCCCTCCCGGGCAGTTCACCGTCATGTTGAAGCACGCCTCGAACTGCGTGCAGGTCACCGAGCAGGGCGCGTCGGCGGGGCAGTTGATCACCGAGTTGCGACACGAATCGGTCGACGTACAGGTGATGTCGCAGGAGTTACCGGGCGGGCAGTTGATGGTCGCGCCCATGCAGCTCTGGAAGCCGGAGCACTGCGCTTCGCAGTTGCGATCGACGGCACAGTCGATCGTCTGCCCCTGGCACTCCTGACTCATGTTGCACTGCGCCGCACAAGCGCCGCCGATGTCGGCCAGCATGCCGCAGGCCCCCGCGCCATCGGGCGGAACCGGCAGATTCGGCATGCAGTCGGCGAACCCGGTGTCGGTCGAGCCGAGTCCACCGTCCTCGCTCGACTCCCCGCCTTCCATCATGCCGGGACCGGTCGACGTCTCTCCCCCCGCACCCATGGTCGTGCCGCCCGGACCCGAGTCCCCGGTATCGCCCGAGTCCATGGCGTTCGTCGTCGCCGGGCCGGTCGTCTGCGTGGTGTTCGTGGTCTGAGTCGTGTTGGTGGTGTTCGTCGTTCCGTTGCTCGTGCCCGGCGAGCTGTCGAGCGAGTCGTTCCCGTCGGACCCCGAGCTCGTCGAGGTCTGAGGCGACGGCGGCATCTCGTTACCCGAGTCGACAAAAGGGTTGAAATCCTCTGCGCCGCCGCCACACCCAGCGAGCAGCAACAACGCCCCCAATAACCTCGATCCCACCCCTTGCATCGAAACTACCGTAACGGGAACGTGCCACCGGGCTCAAGCACGAGAATGCGGCGATCGACCGACGAATGAGCGGAACAGATTGTTCCGTCCGAGGCCAAGAAGAATCGGTCATCGATTGGAGAGATTTTCGACGACCCGCTTTGGACCGCTCAGATGCTGCAGTCCGGCTCGTAGTCGGGGGTGGCCCAGCGGATGGCCTCGGGAACGTCGGCCACGGGCTTGCTCGTGCCCGGCGGATAGCGAAGCACCACGCCTTCGGTGTCGAAGTACACCGATCCATCGGGTCCCAGCCCGGCCCCCGCGTGGGCCGGGGCCTGCGACAGGCGGGTCAGCTCTCCGCGGTCGAGGTCGAGTCGATCGAGCACGTGCTCGGCAAAGCCCTCCCCGTCTCCACAGCCCACGTCGTCGGTCAGGATCATCAGCCAGCGTCCGTCGGGGCTGCGCTCGACTGTGGTGTGCCCGAACTCGTGCCCTTCGCCGAGCTTCCACGACTCGCGCTGCCCGGCCACGCGAAGCGTTCGGCCCGTGATGGACACCCCGGCGGGCGGGGGTCGATCCACCCACATACCGCCCCGATCGACGACGATGTGGGCCCGGTCGGGGTCGATCGGCTTCGCCTCCACCCGGACGCCATCGGCGTCCACCGCCAGGCTGCGCGTGTCGGCGGGGTTGTACATGAGCTCGTCGAGGGTGACGCGGGCCCCGTCCCCCTCGAGCGCGGCCCGAACCGCGCTGCGCAGCTCGTCGGTCTGAGGTCGAACGTCGACGTTGCGCGCGTGCACCAAGGGTCGCCCCGACGCGTCGAGCGGGAACACGTCGACGTCGAGGCGTCGCGCCTGCACCACCCACATGTCCTGCATCTTCAGGTCGCCCGCCAAGACCAGCACTCGACCGGCCTCGCGATCGACCAGCCCGCCCAAGGCCCCACGCACCCGGGGCGTGATCGGCACGAAGCGCCGGGTCTGGGGATCGAACACGCCCAGGCGAAGGTCTCGATGGGGCGCGCGTAGCTGGTGGTCTTCGTCGCGCAAGGGACGGGGCCGGTAGGTCATCGCCAGGATTCCGCGCGCGATCGCGTCGGCGTACGCGGCCTGGATCTGCGGTAGGCGAGCGGCGAGCCGACGTCCGGCCTCCGACTCGCGGATCGCCGCGAGATCTTCATCGTCGTGCCAGCGCGGCAAGAAGGTGGGCAGGTCGGAGCGGAGCAAGATCTCGAGCTCGGAGACGACCGGCTCTCCGTTGCCCAGCCGCGCCCGCGCACATGCTCGGTTGTATCGAGCCCACGCATGGTCGGGCTGCAGCTGCAGCGCCCGGTCGAAGCCGGCCAGCGCCTCGGCATAGCGACCGGCCCGATGATGCGCCAGCGCCTGACGGTTCGCACGAGACGCTTCCGCCCGAGGCCGAGCAGGGATCGAGTCCCAGCCCACCACCGAAGACGCATCGTCGGGCTCGGCCGTGGACGGTGCCGTCGACGTCGGCGGCGTCGCTTGGGCGACCGGCGTCCGTTTGCGATCGCGATCCCGGGGGTCGGGCGTCGAGCACGAGCCACCGACGATGGCGACGAGCACGGCGACGATGACCCGGGGGTGCATGGCCGCGTCACAGTAGCAACTGCGCCATGGCGGCCCCAACGGCGGCGGGACCTACGACCCGTCGAGAGCTACGCAGCGGCGGCGACCCAGGTGGGCGCATCGCAGAAGGTCAGCATCTGCTCGCGCATCATCAGCTTGGCCCGATGCAGCTGGGTCTTGACCGTGCCGAGCGGCATGCCCAAGGACTGCGCGATGTCGCGGTAGGGCACGTGACCCATGAAGTGCATGACGATGACCTCGCGGTAGCGCTCGGGCAGCTCGGCGACGAGCATGGCCAGGTCGCGGCGCAAGTCGGCACGGCGAGCGCTGTGCTCGTCCTCGGGCGCGGCCTCGGTGAGCTCGAACTCGTCGGGGAGCGCGGCCGGCTGCCGCACGCGATTGCGATGGTTGAGGTAGACGAAGTACGCGATGCGATGCACCCAAGTGGTGAAGCGCGAGCGCCCCTCGAACCCGGACAGGCCGCGATACGCCCGCAAGAAGGCCTCCTGGGTGAGGTCGTCGGTGAGGGTGCGATTGCCTCGGGTCAGGCGCAGCAGCAGCGCGCGAATCTTGCCCTGGTGCCGCCGCACCAGCTCGCCGAAGGCGGCGGGATTGTTGCCCGCGGCGGCCCAGCTCGTGAGCTCGGCGTCCGTCGCTTCGCGAAGGTCACTGGGGTTGCTGCGCGTCGCCTCGGTCATCGTTGGGGGCAGTACCCGGCCCCCGAAAATCAATTGCACCCAATCTCAAAAAAACCTCGAACGCCCCTCCACACGGGTTCCAGACCCGATCGGCGTGGTATGGTCCCACCCTCTCGCACCCCCAGGAGGACCTGAATGTTCGCGCCGATACGCGTTTGGCAGTTCGCAGGGGCTCTCGTGGCCCTGACCCTCGCTTGTGACAGCAAGGAACCCTCGATGTCCAAGGCGGCCGAGCAGGCCGAGAAGAAGGACGCCGAAGAAAAGAAAGCCAAGGAGGAAGCCGACAAGAAGCTCACCGAGCAGGCCAAGGCCGCCAAGGCGGGCAAAGTCGAAAACCCCTGGAAGTTCGAGGAGGTCAAAAAATCCCTGATCCCCGGGACCGTGCTCGACTACGAGATGACCGGCACCGACATCAAGGGCAAGCCGGTCGAGGATCGCCTGCACGCGCAGGTCGTGAGCCAGAGCGATCTCGACATCAAGATCCTCGAGTACAAGATGAGCGTCTCCGGCAACCCCGCCGTCACCCAGCCGCAGGGTCATCCCTGGGCCGCGGTCAGCCCGTTCTTCTGGGTCGAGCAGAGCGAGATCGAGTACTCGCGCCGCGAGAAGGTCGAAGTCCCCGCCGGCTCGTTCGACTGCGTGGTGGCCGACATCAAGGGCTACTTCGGCAAGCACCTCACGGTGTGGATGATCGCCGACAAGCCCGGCATCTACGCGCAGGTGGTCGAGCACCCCAACTTCAAGAGCGCCGAAGAGGGCGACACCACCGAGATCAACTACAAGCTGGCGTCCATCACCCACAAGAACTGAGCGCCACGCACCAACCAAAAACGAACGCCAGGGCCCGCGGGCTCTGGCGTTCGTTCGTTGAAGGGTCGGCGCGGCGGGCTACTTGCCCAGCTTGCGGCTGTACTTGGCCACCGCCTCGATCTCTTCCGGGGTCAGCTTGGTCTTGAAGGCCTTCATCTTCGTGCCCGACTTGCCGTTGGTGATGATCTCCACCACCTTGGCCTGCGACCACTTGGCCTTCCAGCCCGGCTTGGTCCAATCCTCGATCTCGTGCTTCTCGCCGAGCTTGGTGTCGGCCTTGCCCGAGACACCGTGACAGGCCTTGCACTTCTTGAGGTACACCGCCTTGGCATCGATCGCGGGGCCAGCCGGCGCCTTGGGCTCGGCCTTGGGCTCCGCTTTCGGCTCCGCCTTCGGGGGAGTCTTGGGAGAAGCCTTCGGCTCGGCCTTGGGAGGGGCCTTCTGCTCGGGAGTATCGGCTTTGGCGTCGTCCGCATTCGCGTCGGCGGCCGCGGCATCGGCTGCCTTCGCGTCATCGGCCGCCTTCGCCTCGTCGGCCGCCTTGGCGTCATCGGCTGCCTTCGCCTCGTCGGCTGCCTTCGCGTCATCGGCCGCCTTCGCCTCGTCGGCCGCCTTGGCGTCGACCTTCGCGTCGGCCTTGCCCTTGTCGTCGGCCTTGCCCTTGTCGTCGGCCTTGACCTTGTCGCCGGCCTTCGCCTTGGTGTCGTCCTTGGGGGCATCGCAGCCGGTGGCCAGTACGCTGCCCAGCAGCACGGGGAGGATTCCAGAATAAATCGATCGCAGCAGCAACGTGAGTCTCCTTGCGGCGAGGCAAACGCTACACGACTCGCCTCCGTATCACCAAACACGCCCGGACCCCCGGTTGTGGTCTATCGCGAAGCGGCAACGCGATGCCCGGTCGCCGCCGCGCGCGACAGTCACGAGGAGCGCGAGAAGGTCGAAAACGGCGCCTTTTCCTCGCTGCGGGCCGTGGGTGTGCGCTGATGCCATTGCCCGAGGCGCCAGCCCTCGGTAGCGTGCGCGCCAGCCATCGCCTCCCGCGGTGGCGCGAAACCCGAGCCCGTCGATGTCCGAGTCGGCCACCAACCCCTCATCGCTTGCTCCACAAACCGTGGCGCTGGCCAAGACGCCCGAAGAGCTCACGCTACAGCCCGTCGAAGGACTGGCCCGGTGGCTTGGCCGCACGCTGCACGGCTTCGTCTTCCGCTTCGTGAGCATGATCGAGCAGCCCACGGAGAACATGTCGGGGCCGCTGTCGCCGGTCGACGGCTACTTCCGCCGCGACCGCCACCGACACCCTCGCGTCGACCCAGAGACCTACGCGCTGCGCGTCACCGGGGTGAAGAACCCGCGCAGCTTCACCCTCGCCGAGCTCCGCGCCCTCCCCCAAGAGGAGCGGGTCCTGGTGATGGAGTGTGCGGGCAATGGCAACCACCTGATGGGCTCGGCCGGTCTCGTGGGCCAGGCTCGCTGGTCCGGGCCCTCGCTCGCCACCGTGCTCGAGGCCTGCGGCGGCGTGGGCGAGTCCACGCACTTCGCCTTCCACGGCCTCGATCCCATCCCGCTCATTCGCAAGGGCTATCACTATGGCCTCTCCGTCGAAGAGCTGACCCGCGCCAACGCCCTGCTCGCGCTCGAGATGAACGGCGAGCCCCTGCCCCGCCCGCGCGGCTTCCCCCTGCGCATGGTGGTGCCCGGCATCTACTCGATGTCCCACATCAAGTGGCTGGGGCACATCGAGGGCAAGACCGAGCCCCACATGGGCATCCACAACCGCTTGGTCTTCACCAACAAGGAGAAGCGCGACGGCAAGTGGGTCCGGGTGCAGGCGCGATGGATCGGCCTCAAGTCGATGATCACCCGCTGCCAGCGCACCGACGACGGCTGGCGCATGACCGGCTGGGCCTGGGGCGGCGGTGAGAGCATCGATCGCGTCGAGATCACCACCGACGGCGGCGACACCTGGGAGCAGGCTACCGTGCACCCGCCCGGCGAGTACTTCGACGGACAGGTGCCGCCCGAGCACCTCCAGCACGCCTGGTCGGTCTTCGAGTTCCACTGGCGAGGCCCCGCCCCCGGACGCTACCTGGTGACCAGCCGGGCCTTCAGCGAGACCGGCGAGGCGCAGCCGATGGAAGAGGACCCCAACGTGCACGGGCACTTCAACCAGACGCGGGTGAAGTGGCGGCGCGTGAAGGTTCCGGGCTAGGGCCTGGGCCCAGGCGGCGGAGCAGCCTGATAGCACTAACACCAGCCGAAACCCGGCCAAATAGTACAGGCGCCGGACAACAACAGGATGGAAGCCGAGCCAGCTATGAAGCAGTGCCTGGAATTATCGACGCAGAACTAAGAATAGGGAGAGCAGCCCGCACGACGATCCATCATCAGCAAATTTACCCCTTTGAAGAAGGCACCGCTAGAACTTCGCAGGCGCGCGCCATACTGGTGAGAACCTGCTCCGCGGACTTGGTCCACACGAAGGGCATGGGCTCATCATTTTGGGCTTCCAAAAAGGGCGCGGGTGCTTCGGTTACTCCCAGTGCCCAATTGAGAAGTCATTGAGGGTGTGATCTAAGACAGGCGTGTCAGATCCTCTACCCATCGAGCTACGAGAGCGTGCGGTCCGAGCCTACGAGAACGACGAGGGCTCGTACGCGGTCATCGCGGAGCGATTCCAGATCTCGGTGAGGTCCCTGATTCGGTGGGTCGCTCGCTTTCGAGAAACGGGCTCGGTCACGCCTTACCCCAAGGGCGGCGGCAATTTCTCGAAGGTCGACATCGAAGCCATGAACCA